>CAWCNG010000010.1:0-333033 GCA_963796805.1 uncultured Alphaproteobacteria bacterium | reverse complement strand
GGAGCGGCTGTGGCGCTTCCTGACCCGCCGGCATGCCCGGCGCAGGCAGCGCCACGGCCGGACGTCTCGCGACACGGTTGCCGAGAAGGCTCATATTTCTCAGCGATCTGGCGACGCTGACGCCCGCGAGACAGTGGGGCACTGGGAGGCCGACCTGGGAACCGCAAACGCTCCCGCCCGGTCCTGGTGCTGCACGAGCGCAAGACCCGGCTCACGCTGGTGTCGCGCCTGGCCGGAAAGACCGCGGCAGAGACGGTCGCCGCGCTACATGGCCACCTTCCGGCGGCTCGACCCGAAGATGCGCGGCTCGGTCACCTTCGATAACGACACGTGTTTCGCCCGCCACATGCTGCTCCGCGGCATGCTGAGCGCCACGACCTACTTCTGCGACGCCTACGCGAGTTGGCAGAAGGGCGGGGTTGAGAACGCAAACGGGCGGATCAGGCGATGGCTCCCACGCGGCACCGATCTCGACGAGATCAGCGAGCAGGACATCCAGGAGATCGCCATGACCATCAACCTCACACCGCGCAAATGCCTCGCATACAGATCACCCGTCGAGGCCTTCCTGTCCGAGCTTGGCAGGGACGTCGGAACCAGGTTCGCTTAATGCGTTGCGCTTCGCGCTGGAATTCCACCTTCTGGGCGCAGAGCCGCACCATGAAGGGCGGCGGTGCGGCGGGTGTCGCGACGCTCGGCGCGGCTGGGGTGGAGGTGGCCCAGCAGGTGCTAGCGGAGACGCAGTCCGCCGTCCTGCCGCTTGTGCCGTATCTCGACACCCTGCGCTGGGTGTTCATCGCGGTGGCGCTCGGCGGGATTGCGGTCACGATCTACGCCCGGCTCGATGACTGGGAACGGGGGCGGCGGTGATCGCGCATTGCGTGGCGCGCTAACGAGCGCACGGCACGGCACCGCTCGCCGAGCGCCGAACATTGAAGCCACGAAGAAAGTCGCGATGAAATCCGACCCCGGATGCTGAAGGCAGCGTCTCGCGTGATCAGGTTGAACGGCGTCGCGCGACCCAGGTGGAAACCGCCCGGATTTCCGTCGAAGTTGTGACGTGACCCCTTGTTTCTCATCCACGGGCAGCTGGAATCCGGACCACAGGAGAGGGACCGGAGATGAAGCGAAGCAGGTTCACCGAAGAGCAGATCATTGGGATGCTGCGGGAGCAGGAGGCCGGCGCATCGGTCGCTGAGCTCGGTCGCAAGTACGGGATGTCATCGGCGACGTTCTACGCCTGGAAGGCGAAGTACGGCGGGATGGAGGTTTCCGAGGCGAGGCGGCTGAGGGCGCTCGAGGAGGAGAACGCGAAGCTGAAGCGGCTCTATGCCGACGCGATGCTCGACAACGCCGGGCTGAAGGATCTGCTGGCAAAAAAATGGTGACGCCCGCCGCCCGGCGGGAAGCCGTCGCGCACCTGAGGACGAGCCTCGAGGTGAGCGAGCGGCGGGCGTGCACCCTTCTCTCGGTGGACCGCAGCACGGTCCGCTACCGAGCCAGACGTCCAGACGACGGCGCCTTGCGCGTGCGGCTGCGGGAACTGGCCGATCAGCGCCGACGCTTCGGCTACCGCCGCCTGCATGTCCTCTTGCGCGGCGAGGGCTGGTCCGTGAACCGCAAGAAGACCCAGCGGCTCTACGGCGAGGAGGGCCTGGCGGTGCGTCGGCGCCGGTCGCGGCGCAGGATTGCGGTGGCGCGCACGCCGATCCCGAGGCCGGAGGGACCGAACAGCCGCTGGTCGACGGACTTCGTTCACGACCAGCTGGCCGACGGCCGCCGGTTCCGGGTGCTGACGATCATCGACGACGTGACCAAGGAGTGCCTCGCAGCCGTTCCGGAGACATCCCTGTCCGGAAAGCGCGTCGTGCGCGAGATGAGCGCGTTGATCGCCCGGCGCGGCAAGCCCGGCGCCATCGTCAGCGACAACGGCACCGAGTTCACCTCCACGGCGGTTCTCACCTTCACCCAGGTGGCGCAGCTCGACTGGCGCTACATCGCGCCGGGCAAGCCGACCCAGAACGCCTTCGCCGAGAGCTTCCAGGGAAGGATGCGAGACGAATGCCTCAACGAGCATCTGTTCTTCTCGATGAACCACGCCCGCGCCATCGTTGCCGGCTGGGTCGAGGACTACAACACCGCGCGGCCACACTCGGCGATCGGCTACATGACGCCCGCCGCCTACGCCGCGACCCTGAAGCCGCAACGGGCGCCGGCGCTGCGCCACCTCAAAAGCTCCGCACCGACGCCCGTTGCTACCGTCGCGCTCACGCGCAATTCTCAACCCACGATTCCAGTGACCCCTGGATGAACGTTTGGGGTCACGTCAGTGAGCGCATGACATGCAGAAAGGGCAACGTTCTTACCCTGCGATCTCGACTTTGACAATGTCGTGCGAACTCCACTCGACGGGCTCCTCCGATGATCTCCCTTGGATCAATTCCGTCCGGTTTCAATCGAGACGCTTTCGAACGTCACGTCGCCGGCTTCGAGAAAACGATGGCCGTTCTTTCTTGTCGTGGCGCGGGAATTTCGGAGGGTCAAAACGCACTCGCATTTTATACTTGCCGCTTTCGGGCACGGTCCAGTTGCGGCCATAGTGGTAAAGATAGGGATGCCACAGCAGCGGCAGATCATGCGTGCCGACGTCGCTGCCGTCCGGGGCGGTCAACGTGACCTGAACCGTCAGACCCGGGATTAGCCGCCCGTCCGCGGCATCGCGCACAGCGATCTCGACATGCGCGTTCTCATCGGTGGGCGGCTGCCATTCCAGCTTGTCGTTCTTGGGCACATACATTCCCTCAGCCTCTTCCACGGCATAGGCGACCAGATACTCGCCGACCTGTCTCTCACCTCCGTCACGGGCGATATTGTCTGTCATGTGCTTAAGGGTGCGGGTCAGCGCCTCGCCCTGGGCGCGACCTAGTTCGAGCCCCGCCTCGTCACCTTCGTCGCTGGATCGATGGGAGACTTATCGTCGACGGTCATGGTTGGTTCCTTTCATTGTTGCAATACGGATCAACCGGTCGATCAACCTGCCGGTTCCTGGAAAAATTGCAGAGAACACACCTCGGAGATTGTGATGTGCGCCGAGTTCCAACTCAGCTCCAGACTTGGCTTGCCTGTCGCGAGCGCCCCGGGCGCTTTCACGATCTGCTCGATCGCGACTCTTCGCGCCGACCAAAAGTTGCGCTGCTTCCGAGAATATGCTGAGGTAGCGCAGAACGCATTTGCTGATATTCGATCCGCCCGATCCGTCGTCTTGTCGCTCGTACTTTGCCTCGGCACATCCTTGGGTGCCCATTGTCATGGCGGCGGCGTGTATCGCTGTCGCCTTCCCCGGGCGGCTCGGTGACGCTGAGCGGAGGCAACGAGGGCTGTGCAGTACTGTTTGACGGGACTCCATCCGTCCATTCTAACGAGCCGTGCTGCGGTGCTGCGCCATTGCTCCCATCGTGCTGTTCTTGCTGTCGATCGGCCGCCCTCGTGATTGATGCGCTCCCCGCACCCTTCGGGTCAGGGGGCAGGATCAAGTATCATGCTCCGTCCCGCTGTTGTCCTGCAATGAATCGGATCACAGCATGCAACATCTCGATGCGGGTGGTCGTGACACGATCGCTGCCCGGAACAGGCGTGCATTTCATGTTCGAACGCAGCGGCGGCGCGACGAACGTCGCGCTCGGAGCCTTCACGGTCGTAAAGTACGGCGAGCGGGAACGATTGGCGACGCTCGGCCAGCATGGTGGCTTGATCGAGCAGGTGCTCGCAGGAATGCATAACGAGACGGAGGGCGCTCTCGCCATCCTGGCGGTCCATCCGCTCGCGCAGCAGATCGAGGCGGTGCGCCAGCGCCCGGGACGCGTTGACGACGGCGGTCACGTTGAGGATGTAGCTGACGGTGAGGGTCAGCATTACCATGCCGCTCATCGCAGCCAGCACGGAGGCGATGTAGAAGCCCTGACCGCCGTCCGGCGTGACGACGCCAAGCCCCACGGTCGATAGCAACGAGCCGACGTATCCCACGGCCTGCGGCAGATCCATCGCCGACCCGTCCGGACCCACAAACAATCCGCCCCCGCGAGGACAACAAGCGTCCATCCGGTCCAGAGGCCGGTGATCCAGCATACCGCGAGAACCACCAGAACGATCGGCCCCTGGAAGCGCCCCGCCACGCTGTCAGGTCCAAATAGCTGAACGATTCTTTCGGTCATTCGGGACGACAGGCGCGTCAGCGGTCCTTCTCGCCGAACGCTAATCGTCGTGGTCAGGAAATCCAGAAGCGTCGTCGCGACGATTATCGTTCCCAAGGGCAGGGAGAGGTTGCTCATAGGCCACGACTCTCGAAGTGTCGCACGTCAACGCGAAAAGCTGATGTCGGCAAATCGCCACGCCCGTTCCCTCGCGCCGGGCCAGTAGTTGCGTGCGTCCGTTTCCTCGGGTTGATTTTTTACGCCGCTCAGTTCCGCCGAGATGTAGCGCCCAGTTTCGCGAAGCCGCACGTCACTTTCGGGGAAACGTTCTGCAGATGGGCGCGCAGCATCTTCGCCTCGTCCGCGGGTTTACTGCTCCCCAACTCCCGTGGCATACCGTCGGCCAGTTCGGCGACGGCAGTCCGTGCCGCCCTGAAGCCGTCATGCACAATGTCCAACGCGATTACGAGCGCGGCCGCTGAATCCGCCCACCAGAAGCCGAAACCGACGCCAAGAATGCCGACGATGGCGGCAACGCCCGTCATCCAGTCCGCCTTTTGCATCAGCGCGTCAGTGTGTACGACCTTGTCCTGGATGCGCCGGGCGACAGGTTGCTTCATGCGGCCCAGGATCACTGGCGGCACGATCGAATAGGCGAGCGCGGCGATCATCAGCCAGCCAATCCAGATCGTGCGGCCGAACAGATCGACCGGCCCGATCGTGGGGTGCTCGGCGGAGAGAAGCGCGATGCCCGACTCGTAGATCAGGTAGAGGCCGAGCGCCGCCAAGACGCAAGCAGCGGCGAGGAACGCCAAGCTGTTCACCCGCCTGTACCCAAAGGGAAAGCGCTCGTTGGGTTTCTTGCGCTCGAAATGCACTGCGACAAGGAACACGGCGGCGGGAAGCATACCGGACATGTCCTCCAACCACGCCGACTTCATCGCCTGACTCGATCCCATGACCAGGAACATCACCGCCACGATGGAGACCTGCCAGGCGATGGTCCACCATTCCAGACGAATTGCACGACGCATGTCCGACTTGATGTCGGAGGGAAAGTTGTTCACGGTTGCTTCTCTTTCAGCGTTCGACTGACGAAAATCAGCCATCGGTTCTCACCTGACCGGACGAGAGCCCGCAGGACCGGATGATCCTTCGGCGGATTGATCGCGCGGGCAGGAGCCGTCATCGCGGCGCGTCCGACCCATGGTGTGGCCTTCGCGAACTCGCCGACGACAATGTCGATCTCACCATCGTTCAGGCGCCGCACAAGCTCTTCCGTCGAGCCGGTGATGAACTCTGGTTGCACGCTCAGGGAGGATGCAATCCGGTTCGCCAAGGCCCGCTCCTCGGCATCGGAGCCGCCGGCAACGATCCCGGCCCGCATTGTTCCACTGGCCTGAACGCCGTCCATCGTTCCGGCGATGTCCCTGGGAAAATCGTCACACCCGGCCAACACGGCTGTGCCGAGAAGACAGGCAAATATCCTCTTTCTGATAAATTGCATCTGTAGTCCTTTGCTGCCTTCAGGGATCTGAGCAGTCTGCACTTGTGCTTTTAACTACCTTATTGGCGGAGAGTTCGAAAGCAAGAGCGAAGCCGATAGAGACGGCTAAAGCATCGTCCTTACTCGCCGAACCGCCGGAAGCTTCTTGTCGTGCCGCAACTCAATAGTTGCGACTCTTCTCTCGTCATGATTTGCTTGTGGCTGCAGCTGCACTGGAGGCCCCTTCCTCGCATCCGCTCGCTCGCTTGCTGCCGTAGGGTCTGGGGGATCGCCCATTGGGCCTGATCGAACTCCGCGACTGCATCTACCGGGGTGCGAAGGTGATTGAGGCTCCGTCTGCATGTGCACGGGGATTAGAGGATGGTGATGCTGATTGGCAACAGTGAGCTTAAGACGCACACCCTGGCGGCAGAAGTCGGCGTCGACGAAGTTCTCGCGAACCTCTTGCCCAAGGACAAAGTGACGGCGATCGATGAGTTGGCGGCCAGTCTCGATCATGGCAACTATCGGCGACGGTGTGAAAGGTGCGCCCCAGGGATCGGCAGAATGGGGTCTGTTCACCGGTAAGCCGGTCAAAGTTTCAAACAGGGCGCGACAGCGATCAACCTCATGCAGAAGTTTCTGGTGGCTTTAATCAACGCGGCTTGGACTATACTGATTAACCATGGGTAGTGCGACACCGAAAAATGATCCGCGACACAGCGGGAAGAGGACAGTCTATGCGGCCTTGGCCGCAAACTGCGGCATCGCGATAACAAAATTCTCGGCTGCCGCGCTGTCAGGCTCATCGGCGATGCTGGCGGAAGGCATCCACTCGACCGTCGATACCGCGAACCAGGGATTTCTGTTGCTTGGTATGGCACGCGCGAAGCGGCCCGCCGATGCGGAGCACCCCTTCGGCTACGGTCCCGAAATCTACTTCTGGGCTTTCATCGTCGCAATCCTGATCTTCGCACTTGGGTCCGGTTTGTCAATCTACGAAGGCGTGCGTGCACTGCTGCATGGTGGACACGAGGCGGACGGTGTGCCGTGGATTCCGTTCGGTGTGCTGGCCGCTGCGTTCTGTTTCGAGGGTTACTCGCTTTCGGTCGCCGCGGGGGAGTTTGGCAAAGTCCGAAGAGGAAGGGGGCTTCTGCGCGATCTGCGAGACCTGAAAGACCCTTCCATATTCGTGGTTATCGCCGAGGATAGCGCCGCCTGCATCGGCGTGTTAATCGCGGCGATCGGTTTGGGGGCGTCCTGGTGGACCGGCAATCCGATCTGGGATGCGGTCGCCTCCATTGCGATTGGTTGCCTGTTGGGGCTCACCGCGTTTTTGCTGGCGATTGAAGTCAAGGGGCTTTTGATTGGGGAGAGCACGGACCCGGACGTTGTGGACTGGGTGCGCGCAGATATCCAAAGTCTTCCGGAAATTCGATTTATCAATGACGTTCGCAGCCTGCATTTTGGCCCTCACGATGTTCTTCTGACCCTAAGCATAGACTTCGCGGACGATGTGTCTTCGCAGCGAATTCGAGGCGATTGTGACCGACGCGGAACGACGGATCAGAAGAAAGTTCCACTTCGTGAAGAAGGTTTTTCTCGAAGTCCAAGCGCGTGAAGGGCACGAAAGTTTGGCTTCGGCCGAGGTCGGTGCAGAGCCGCATTCAAGCCCCGGCGAGTAACGGAATGACAACGCACCTTCAGGCAACGGAGAAAGAAGCGACCCTTCAAGTATCGGCTGGCGGCTGGTCGATCTTTCGAGCATCTGTCTGGCGCCTGCGCTTGTCTCCAGATATTCCGGATCGGGCGAAAGGGAGAACCCCGGCGGGAAATCCGCAACGCCATTCTTCGGATGGCTTGTGACGTTGGAAGGGCCACTGTGACCGTCGCAGTTTCTGGTAAGAAAATCGCAGGCCACATCCAGCTCACGTGGGCGAGGTAGCTTACCAGATGCGATTTCAGGGTGCCTATATGCGCCACTGGCTGCTCGCCGTACTAGCTATCCTTGGGCTGGTACTTGCAGCGTGGCAGTTCGTCACCGTTCTGCTTCTGGCCTTTGCCGGTCTTTTGCTGGCGGTGCTGTTGCGGCACCTCGCGCAGATGTTGGCCCGCCACGTGCCGCTTCCGGCCGGCGCGTGTCTCGCTGCCGTCCTCATCGCGTTCGTCCTGGTGGCGGCGACCTTCGGTGTCCTGGTGGGCCCCCGGGTCGAGTTCGAATTGATGCAGGTCGTGGATGGTCTGCCGCGAGCGATCACCGATCTTCGCTCCTACGTCGCCGACTCCAGGTGGGGCGGGTATCTCATGCAGGCCCTCTCCAGGAACGATCAGGGCGCGGGATGGACTATTGTCGGCATGCTGGGGGGTACGGCCTCGACGGCGGTAAGTTTCCTCGTGAATTTGGTGGTCGTGCTTACGGTGGCGATATTCCTGTCGATCGATCCCGGCCTTTATCGCCGGGGCTTCCTTCACCTCATACCAAAGGACAGCCGTCCGCGTGCGCGGCAGGTGCTGGACACGCTGGCGAGCGGGCTCTGGCGGTGGCTGCTTGGTCAGTCGATCGATATGATGGCCGTCGCGCTGTTGACCGGCGTCGGGTTGTGGCTGATTGGTGTGCCGGCGCCGATCGCGCTCGGCCTGATTGCCGGGCTGACGAACTTCATCCCCTATGTCGGACCATTTCTGAGCGGCATCCCCGCGACGCTGATCGCGTTTTCTCAGAGTCCGACCGATGCGCTTTATACCGCCGGTCTGTTCCTTCTGGTTCAGCAGATCGAGGGCAACATATTGATGCCGACGATCCAGAAGCGGACGACATCGCTCCCCCCGGTCCTGACGATCCTTGCGGTGATTGGGTTGGGCGGCGTCTTCGGCATTCTCGGGGCGCTTCTTGCCGCGCCCCTGATGCTCGTTGTGATCATCCTGGTGCGGATGCTTTATGTCGAGGACGTGCTGGACGATCGCGTCGAAGACGGCCCATAGTGGCGCGATACCGTCGCACCAAAACAGCAGCCGATTTGAGGACCGACCCTGAACCCGGTAAGATGGTCACTCCGGCAAAGCGTAGACGGCGACCTGATCGCCGACCTGATCCTTCAGGATCGAGTTGCCGCCGACGGCGAAAGCGACGTATTCTCGGCCTTGGTACTCGTAGACTGCGGGATTGGCGACGGCAGGGGCCATCGCCTGATCCTCCCAAAGCTCCTCGCCCGTTTCGAGCGAATAGGCCCGCAGCTTCGCATCCATCGACGCACCAATGAAGATTACCCCGCCAGCGGTCACCGCCGGGCCACCGATGGTGGGCGAGCCCCAGCTCTCAGGCATGAAGAACCCGTATTTCTGCGACGCGCCGATCGGCCTGCGCCACTTCACGTCACCGGTATGCATGTCCAGCGCCACCAACTCGCCAAAGGGCGGTTCCCAGCAGGGCATGCCCAACCAGTTGAGTGCGTTTTTCAGCTGCATGCCGTAAGGCGCGCCCTTCTGCGGTGAAAAGCCTCCGCCTTCGTTGCCGCCCTCCTGTGCCACCTTGTCGTATGCGTCGCGCGCGTAAAGTTCGATCGACTGTGTGATGTGCGAAGTATTGACCACGGCGGTCTGGGAAACCGGGTCGAAGGCGACGCCGCCCCATTGCACACCACCGGCGCTGTCCGGATAGGCCAGCACACCCGCGCCCTTTGTGGTGGGCGGAGTATACATTCCCTGGTAGCTCAGGTCGTCCCAAAGCCGCGAACAGGCCCCGAAACTGACGGCATCGGCAGGGCCCCAGACCTCGGGCTTTTGTGCCTGATCCAGGAGTGGCGCGGGTTTGGTCGGGAACGGCTGGGTCTTGGAATAGACTTCACCATCCACTGTGCCGTCACCGCCGGGAACGGGACGTTCCTCGATCGGCCAGACATCCTCCCCGGTCTTGCGATTCACCACGAAGAGAAATCTCCCCCGCCCCAGGGTTTCCTGAGACATCCCAGACGGCTTACTGAGCCGATGGAGGTGCCTTGATGGATGACGTTGAGCGTGGAGGAGCCGCGGGCGCGGAGACCTCAGATATCGGAGCGGTCGCGGCTCCGGGCCGGGAGCGGCGCATGACGGCGGGTCGCAAGCGGGACGCGGTTCTGCGGTTGCTGCGGGGCGAGCCGCTGGAGATCGTGGCGCGCGAGCTGGCGGTGACGGCTGCGGACCTGAGCGGCTGGCGTGATGGCTTCCTGGACGGTGGGGCGGCGCGCCTGAAGTCGCGGGCGCGGGACGATCGGGACGCGACGATCGACCGTCTGCGGACCAAGGTGGGCGAGCTGACGATGGATACCGAGTTGCTCCAGGCGAAGATCGAGCGGCTGGAGGCAGGCGGCGGCGCCCCTTTTGCGGCGCGGAGATCGAAGCGATGAGCACCGTCATCTCGATCTCCACGCGCCGCCGCTACGGTGTCGCCCGGGTCTGTCGCGTCTGGGGCGCTTCCCGGGCAGGGGTCTATCGCCGCCGCAGCGCAGCGGAAGCGCCCCAGACGCGACGCAGGCCGGGGCCGCAGGGGCCGATGTCCGACGCCGCCCTGGCCGAGGCGATCCGGCGGGTGCTCACCGACAGCCCCTTTCACGGCGAGGGCTACCGCAAGGTCTGGGCGCGGCTGCGCCATGCGGGCCTGCGCACCTCCAAGGAGCGGGTGCGCCGCCTGATGCGCGAGAACGGCCTGCAGGCCGCGACCCGCATCGGCCGCCCCCGCGGCCCGCGCAACCACGACGGCACGATCATCCCGGAGGCCATCGACACGATGTGGGGAACCGACATGACCGCAGCCTTCACCGTCGAGCACGGCCAGGTTGCCGTGTTCGTCGCCGTCGACCACTGCTCGGCGGAATGCGTCGGCATCCATGCCGCCCTGCACGGCACGCGCCACGAGGCGCTGGAGCCGATCCGGCAGGGCGTGGCCGAGCGCTTCGGCAGCGTCGAGAAGGACGCCGCCGCGGGCCTCGGCATCCGCCACGACCACGGCAGCCAATACATGTCCCGCGACTTCCAGAAAGAGATCGCCTGGCTCGGCGCCGCGTCATCCCCGGCCTTCGTCCGCGCCCCCGAAGGCAACGGCTGCGCTGAGCGGTTCATCCGGACGCTCAAGGAGAACCTGCTCTGGGTCAGCACCTTCCGGACCGTCGAGGACCTCCGCCTCGCCCTGATCGAGTTCAGGCGGAGCTACAACGAATGCTGGCTGATCGAGCGGCATGGCCATCGCTCGCCAGCCCAGTTCCGACGCGACCAGGTGGACACAATGCCCCTGGCAGCATAATCGCAATCGGGTGTCTCACGATCCACGGGCGGTACAAATCCCATCTTCGTCGCCTGGATCAACGCGGGAATCTCTTTGCCGTCCACGGTGATGTCCGTCAGCGTCGGGGCCGAATTGATGTCATAATCCCAGAGATCGTGATGCACCCATTGGCGCGACCACACAGGTTTGCCGGTTTCGACGTCAAGTGCGGTCGTTGAGGTGGCATAGGGTGCCTCCTCGGTGCGGTTGCCGCCCCAGAAGTTCGGTGACGGCGAGGAGATCGGAAGAAAGACCAGCCCCAGTTCCTCGTCGGCCGACATGGCGGTCCTGATGAGCGACAACCATCCTGTCCGGCGCCGACAACCAAGTTGGCCGCTGCGCGCAGCCGGAGGGAGGGCGTAGCCCGACCGTAGGCTGCGCGCAGCGCCGTCGCCCTTATGGCGTGGGTGCTGGCCGCTGCGGGCCGGTAGGGTCGGATTCTCTGCAGCCAAACGGAGATCCGACCGTGCCGGGCAAACCCGTCACCGACCAGCAAATGAGACTCTACATGACCGACCGTCTTCATCACAGCCAGCGTATCGCCGCCGCCCGGGCCGGGTTCAGCACCCGCACCGCCCGCCGCATCGAGGCGGACCCGATCCTTCCGTCGCAGCGCAAACCCACGCGGGGCCGCACCGTGCCCGATCCGCTGGAGGCGGTCTGGGAACCGGTGCTCCTGCCGATCCTGCAGAACGACCCAGCCGTTCAGGCGGTCACGCTTTTGCGCCACCTGCAGATGACCGACCCGGACGCCTTCCCCGACGATCAGGTGCGGCGAACGCTTGAACGCCGCGTGCGCGACTGGCGCGCCCTGCACGGCCCGGAATGCGACGTGATCTTCCGGCAGACGCCGGAGCCGGGCCGCATGGCGCTGTCGGATTTCACCGATGCGAACGAACTCGGCGTGACGATCGCCGGGGAGGCGCTGGAGCAGCGCCTCTACCATTTCGTGCTGGCCTACAGCGGCTGGGAACATGCGGCCGTGGTGCTGGGCGGCGAGAGTTACCCGGCGCTGGCCGAGAACCTCCAGAACGCCCTCTGGAGCCTCGGCGGCGTTCCGAACGAGCATCTGACGGCCGACACTCAAACTGGGAATTATCGACAAAGGTCAGTTTCTTGAGAGGGCGCAGGGACAGGACGCGGAGGTCCGGCTCGCCAGGGGCAGGAGCCGGAAATCGCAAGATACTATTTTTAAAGGGTAATCCGTCGAAGAAATGAAGCGTGGCGCAGCCATGAGGCGGGCGGCGTGTCGGCGCTAAGGTCGACCGGGCAGCCTTGCCACCCCTCCGGAGGCTCAGCGGAGCGCGGCTTCGACTTCTGCGCGCAGCCAGATGGGGCCATGGTCCACGCCGCCCGGGCTGAAGCGCCGCACGCCCGCCGCGTCGAGTTGCGCGAGCATTGCGCCGCGGCGGACGGTCTCGAACTCCGTGGCCATGGTCCGCAGCGTCAGGAATTGCCGGTGGAACGCGGCGATGTCCCCGGGGCTCATGTAGGGGCGCTCCACCCCGGTCCGCGGGTGCGTCATCCGCTGCGCCGGGCTGTGGCCGGCCGCCAGCAGGGCGAGGAAGTGTCCGCCGTCCCGGAGCCCGACCTCGCGCGCCACCACCCCGGCGGGGATCATCCCGCGTTCAGTCGGGGCGCCGCGCGGCCGCGCCATCCGGTCGATCTCGACCCTCAGCACTCGGAAGCTGCGCCAGCCGTCGGACCCGGCCTGCTGGCCGACCTGCAGGCGCCCGTCGCGGGATGGCGCCGAGGATCTCGTCCAGTCCCAGGCCCGAGCGAGCGCGGGCCCGCTGCAGGCTCTCCCACCCCGTCGCGCCCGCCGCGAGGCGGGTCGCGCGCGCCTGCACCTCGGCCACCAGATCGAGGCCGTCCCGCAGCCGCCAGGCCGCCTGCACGCCCGGGGCGCGCGGCGCCAGAACGCCGTCGGAGACCAGGGCGTCGAACGAGTTCTGGTACGCCCCCATCGCAAGGCGCAGCGTCGTGGAGCCGATCAGCGTTGGGATCTCGGCGAGCAGCCCGGCATGGGGTGCCGCGGCGAAGGTCCTGCGCGCCGCCGGGCGCGGATCGTCGGCGGCGATGGCGCCGGCCTCGATCAGCAACTGCTCCATCGGGGCGGTGCCGATCCCCGCCTCCTGCGCCGCCGTCAGCACCGAGTGCAGGCGCCGTTCCGCCACCACCTTGCCCAGCAGCTGCACGCCCGGCGCGATCGGCCAGAATTCGAGGATCCGGTCGCGCAGGAGTTTCCGGAAAGGGGCGAAGGCGGGCTCCTCTCGATAGTCTTGCGAGAGCTTCTGGAAGAGCCGCCCGAACGCCTTGTTCGGACCGTCGCCGGCGCGGTCGGCATGTGCCGCGAGGCGGCCCAGCGCGGCCTCGATGGGCTCCGGGCCGTGCCGGGCCACGGCGAATCCCGCCGCCTGGGCCGCCCGCTGCCGCGCCGCCGGATCGTCGTCCGGTAGCTCCTCCAGCCGCAGCAGTTCCTCCCCGAGCAGGCGGCAGAAGGTCGTCGCAGCGGCGAGCGACTGCCCCGCCAGCCAGGTCGCGTCCCGCCCGTCCTCGAGCCGCGCGTCGAGCCACAGGTCGTAGGGCGACGGCGTCACCGACTCCGCGTTGAACCCGCCCGCCAGCACCCGCTCCGCAACCTCGTCCAGTCTTGCGGCGATCTCGTAGCGGTGGTCGGGCCTCCCCACCTCCCACAGCGTGACCAGCGGGTGGCCATGCACGACGCAGAGGCCGACCTCGCGCAGCTGCCAGTCGCCGCGCAGCGCCATCACCCGGGCCGGCGTCGGCTCCTGCCCCCGGGCGTCCTCGTGCAGGCAGACCGGGCAGCCTCGCATCCGCGGGTTGCGCAGGGCGCGCGAGACGAAGATCTCGCCCCGGAACGCGATCCGCACGTCGCCCACACCGGTCCCGGTCCAGGACAGGAGGTCGGCCACCGCGGCGTCGTCCAGCCCGCCCGCGCCGGCCAGCGCCCGCACCGCATCCCCCTCCAGATTCAGGAACCGCTTGATCGAAAACCCCAGATCGACGGCGAAGTCCGCGGCCCCCAAGCCATTGATCGCCGCGAGGCGGGAGAGGAAGGACGGCAGCGTCTCCCGGTGAACCGGTGCGGAACGGAGGGGAAGTGGCGGGTGCACGGGCTGGCAAGGCTCCTGTTTCTGTAGCTGCGCTTTCAAACCATGCTCAGTTTCGGACGCCTGTCCACCAGCGCTCGTCGAAGTACAGCTTCCAAGTGACTGCGGATAAGTTTGGCCCTTCGGCAGCGATCGGAAACAGATGCTTGGCAATGTTGCTCAATCTGTCGCACCCACCGCAATTGGCTCCCAAAGGCACGCGTTGCCTGTCGTGGCGGTCCCTCCCGGCCGCCATCGATTTGCTGACGCAGGCCAGAACGCGCGCGGGGTCGTCGGCCTCGCCCGGCTCGAAGCGCTGCTGCGCGACGTCTTCGGGGTGGCGATCAGCCAGGGCGGGGGCTTTGGCCGTGCGCCCTCACCAACAAAAAAGTGCCGAACCAAGGGCAAGGCGTTTCCGCCGCCCGTTCGCCCGAACCCAATTCCCCTGCGAGGGAGGAGAATGGCTCATCCACGGCCAAACAAAGGAAACGGCTATGGGAATTGACATGTATGCTGTTGATTGCCGCTGAGAACTGACCCGGGCGGCCGGGAGATTTCCACTGAGAAGTGACCCATGTTCGAACGTCCCCTGGCTGGAGAAGCGGGGGCAACGGAGTGATCGACATGGCGTTATTGAGCGTGATCCGACGGTGGGCATTGCGGGATCAGCTTTCCATCCGGGAGATTGCACGGCGGACGGGGCTGTCGCGGAATACGATCCGCAAGTACCTGCGGTCGGGGACGGTGGGACCGACGTTCAGGGTTCCAGAGCGGCCGAGCAAGCTGGACCCCTACGCCGACCAGCTGTCGGCCTGGCTGAAGACGGAGGCGGGCAAGTCCCGCAAGGGGCGACGGACCCTGAAGCAGATCCATGCCGATCTGGTCGCCCTCGGCTACGAGGGCTCCTACAACCGGGTCGCAGCCTTCGCGCGGACGTGGAAGGCCGACCGCCAGCGCGAACAGCAAACCGCCGGACGCGGCGTTTTCGTGCCGCTCGTGTTCCAACCCGGGGAGGCCTTCCAGTTCGACTGGAGCGAGGACTGGGCGGCGCTTGCCGGGGAGAACACGAAGCTCCAGGTCGCCCACATCAAGCTCTCGCACAGCCGGGCGTTCCTGCTCCGGGCCTACCTGTTGCAGACCCACGAGATGCTGTTCGATGCCCACCGGCACGCATTCCGGGTCTTTGGCGGCGTGCCGCGGCGGGGCATCTACGACAATATGAAGACCGCGGTGGACCGAGTGGGCACAGGGAAGGCGCGTCAGGTCAACGCCCGGTTCCTGGCGATGACCAGCCACTACCTCTTCGAGCCCGACTTCTGCAACCCGGCGGCCGGCTGGGAGAAAGGCCAGGTCGAGAAGAACGTTCAGGATGCCCGCCACCTGGTCCTGCAGCTGATGCCGGACTTCCCCGACCTGGGAGCCTTGAATGCCTGGCTCGAGCGGCGCTGCATCGAACAGTGGGAGCGCACGCCGCACGGCGCGCTGCCGGGGACGATCGCGGAGGTATGGGCCCTGGAGAAGGCCGCCCTGATGCCGACGCCGCCGGCCTTCGATGGCTTCGTCGAGCAGAGCAAGCGGGTGTCGCCGACCTGCCTGATCAACTTCGAGCGGAACCGCTACAGCGTGCCAGCCTCGTTCGCCAATCGGCCGGTCAGCCTGCGGATCTACCCCGACCGGCTCGTGGTCGCGGCCGAGGGGCGGATCGTCTGCGAACATGCGCGGGTGATCCAGCGCGCGCACAAGCTGCCGCCCCGGACGATCTACGACTGGCGCCACTACCTGGCCGTCATCCAGCGAAAGCCAGGGGCGCTCAGGAATGGCGCGCCCTTTGCCGAACTGCCCGAAGCTTTCCGCGCGCTCCAGCAGCATCTGCTCAAGCACCTGGGCGGCGACAGGGAGATGGTGGAGATCCTCGCCCTGGTGCTGCAGCACGACGAAGAGGCGGTGCTCTGTGCGGTGGAACTGGCCCTCGAGGCCGGGGTGCCGACCAAGACCCATGTGCTCAATCTGCTGCACCGGCTGATCGACGAAAGCCCCTCAGGCACGCCCGAGGTCGCCCCGCCGACGGGTCTGGCGCTGATCGAGGAGCCCAGGGCGAATGTCGAGCGCTATGACGGACTGCGCGGCCAGGCCCGGGGGGTGCGCCATGCGTCATGACCCCGCCAGCGCCGCCATCGTCATCATGATGCGCAGCCTGAAGACATACGGGATGGCCCAGGCCGTCGAGGACCTTGTCGAACAGGGCTCGCCCGCCTTCGAGGCGGCCGTGCCGATCCTGTCGCAACTGCTGAAGGCCGAAGTCGCGGAACGCGAAGTCCGGTCCATCGCCTATCACCTCAAGGCCGCGCGCTTCCCGGCCTACAAGGACCTGGCCGGGTTCGACTTCGCCGCCAGCGAGATCAACGAGCCCCTGGTCCGCCAGCTGCACCGGTGCGAGTTCATCGACGGCGCCCACAACGTTGTCCTGATCGGCGGACCGGGCACGGGAAAGACGCATGTCGCGACCGCGCTCGGGGTCCAGGCCGTCGAGCACCATCGAAAGAAGGTCCGCTTCTTCTCCACGATCGAGCTCGTCAACACGCTCGAGCAGGAGAAGGCGAAGGGCAAAGCCGGGCAGATCGCCGAGAGCCTCACGCGCGCCGACCTCGTGATCCTGGACGAGCTGGGCTACCTGCCGTTCAGCGCCACGGGCGGGGCTTTGCTCTTCCACCTTCTGAGCAAGCTCTACGAGCGTACCAGCGTCGCCATCACCACCAATCTCAGCTTCAGCGAATGGGCCACGGTCTTCGGTGACGCCAAGATGACCACCGCGCTCCTCGATCGACTGACCCATCGCTGCCACATCCTCGAGACCGGAAACGACAGCTTCCGCTTCAGGGCCAGCGCCGAGGCGGCGCGCAGAAAGAAGGAGGCAGGACCGCCATTGACCCAGACCTGAACCGGCGACCATAACCTTCAGGCGGGTCACTTCTCGATGGAAAGCCCGGGTCAGTTCTCAGCGGAAATCAACACCCTCGCCGGTAAGCGCGGCTAGAATGGCGGCATGAAGGGATACGGTCAGTTCTGTCCACATTCACCGCGGCGTGCCGCGCATCTCTCCGACCCTGCTCACGCAACGGCTGCGGGCGCTGGAGGTGGCCGGCATCGTGGAGCGGCGCGACGCTGGCGGATACGGGGTGACCGAGGCCGGGGCCGAACTCTGGCCGATGATCGAGACCCTTGCCGTATGGGGCAAGACCTGGCTCCCGGCGACGCTCAGCGAGGATGAGGCCGACCCCGACCTGATCATGTGGGACCTGCACCGGCGGATGGAGCTGGAACGCCTCCCGCAGGGGCGCACCGCCATCCACTTCATCTTCACCGACCAGGCGAAGGCGAAGCGCGACCGCTGGATCCTCTGCAGTCGGGAGGGCGCCGAATATTGCATCACCGACCCGGGCTTCGAGGCGGACCTCTACGTGACCACCGACAGCCGGACGATCACATGGGTCTGGTACGGAGACATTCCGCTGAAGACCGCGCTCGACGAAGGACTGATCCTACTCGACGGCCCGGACCGGCTCTGTGCCGCCTTCCCGTCGTGGCTCCGCCTGAACCTGCTCGCGCAGGTTCCGCGGCGGCATCCGCTGCGCCGCGACAAATCCGCGGCTGCGTGACCCAAATTGCCGCCGCCCCTTGCGCGGCGGCGGCCGTCTCCGTGGCGTCAGGGCAGTCGGTAGACGCGCGAGTGCAGGGCATATCGGTCCATTAGACAGTGAATCACGGAAATCGAGGGCGACCGGTCAAGAGGTTGGACCGTCCCGATCCAGGAGCAGCCGGAATACGATTGACAGGCAGGGGAACCGGGACGTAGCCCGATGGGAAGTCAACGGCGAGCCGGGAGTCTCATCCGGCGCTCAGGGGAGGAACGGATGCTGCGGGCGGTCATGGTCGGCTGCGGAGCGATGTCAAACGGATGGCTGAAAGCCATTCGCCAGAACGCCGGGATTTCCGAACGGATAGAACTCGTCGGATTCGTCGATCTGGACCCGGACGTCGCAGCCGCGCGGGCGCGGGAGCACGGTTTCACCGATGCCGCGACCGGCGGCGATCTTTCGGCGATGCTTGACGAGACGAAGCCCGACCTGGTCTTCGATCTGGTCGTACCGCCGGCGCGGCGAGAGGTCGTCGAGACCGCCCTCTCACGCGGCTGCCATGTCCTCTCGGAAAAGCCGATGGCAAACTCGATCGCCGAGGCAAAAGCCCTGCTGAAACTCGCGACGAAGAGGAAGCGCGTTCACGCCATCGTCCAGAACCGGCGACATCTGGCCGGCATCCGCCGGGCCAAGGCGCTGATCGAGAGCGGTGCGATCGGCGAGCTCACGGCGCTGCACGCGGATTTCTTCATCGGCCCTCATTTCGGCGGCTTCAGGGACGAGATGCAGCATGTGCTGCTGCTCGACATGGCCATACACACCTTCGACGCCGCGCGCTTTCTGCTGCCGGAAGAGCCCGTGGCCGTCTATTGTCAGGAGACCAATCCTAAGGGCTCATGGTATGCCCATGGCGCAAGCGCGAATGCGCTGTTCGATTGCAGTGACGGGTCGATCTTTACCTACCGCGGGTCATGGTGCGCCGAGGGCGCCGACACGAACTGGGAGAGCAGCTGGCGGATCGTCGGCACCGGAGGCAGTGTCCTCTGGGATGGCAATGACGGGTTCGAGGGCAACGTCCCCATCGCGGTCGGCGAAGGCATGCTTCGGCCGACGCGGCCGGTCGCCATGCCGCCGGGCTCAATTCTGCCAGCCGAAGGCCACGCCGGCGTCATCCTCGATTTCGTGACCGCGATCGAGACCGGCGCAACGCCGCTCTCGGTCAATTCGGACAACATCCGGAGCCTCGCCATGGTTTTTGCCGCGATCGAGAGCGCGGAGACGGGACGGCGGGTCTCTTTCGGAACGGACAGCAAAGGAGCAGGCGCCGCATGAGCGATCCCGCGAAATCGATCCGCATCGGAACAATGGTCAGTGCCTCCGGTGGCGAAGCGGCCGACCGGATCGCCGAGATCGGCGATCTTGGGTTTCGAGAGCTTCGAGCCTTTCTTCTGGCAGACGACGAACGGCCAGGACCTGGCCGAGCTTGGCAAGCGCTGCCGGGACGCGATCGGCGATCGGGACATCACGATCTCCACCTTGGGCATGTTCGGCAATCCGCTGGAGGAACAGGCGCTCGACCTCGAGACGCTGCAGGGCTGGAAGGACTGCATCGACAACGCCCAGCATTTCGGCGCGACCTGCGTCGCCGGCTTCACGGGCCGGGTCCGCGGCGCGCCGCTGACCGACAGCCTGCCCCGTTACCGCGAGATCTGGTCGGAGCTCGCGAAGCGCGCCGCGGACCAGGGCGTGCGGATCGCCTTCGAGAACTGCGCGATGGACGGCAACTGGGCGACGGGAGACTGGAACATCGCCCACAATCCGGACGCCTGGGAGCTGATCTTCAACGAAACGCCAGACGAAAACATCGGCCTCGAGTGGGAGCCGTGCCACCAGCTCGTCTATCTGATCGATCCGCTGCCGCAGATCCGCAAATGGGCGCCGAAAATCTTCCACGTCCACGGCAAGGACGCGACCGTCCGGTGGGACGTGATCCGCGAGTTGGGCATCTTCGGCAAGCACGACTTCGTCTTCATGCGCACGCCCGGATTTGGCGACAGCAACTGGACCGACATCATCTCGGAACTGCGCCTCGCCGGCTATGAGGGCGCGATCGACATCGAGGGCTGGCACGATCCCGTCTACCGCGACGCGCTGGAAATGACCGGTCAGGTCCATGCGCTCAACCATCTCAAGCGGTGCCGCGGCGGCGATTTTGTCGACGTGGCGGGGAAGTATGGCGGCGGCGACCCGTCATTGACGGAGTAGCTCCGAGCGACGCACGACGGTCGCGCAGCACAGCCGAGAGGCCAACTGGAGAGGCAGCTTGACAGGGATTGAGAAATCGGTTTTTCATGATGAAAAAGCGTTTTCTCATGGGGCGGATTGACCATAGCGATCGAACGCATACGACTGTCGGACGTGGCGCGCGTCGCCAGCGTCAGCGTTGCGACCGCGTCCAAGGCGCTGAACGGCACCGGCCGTATGACCGCCGAGACGCGAGAGCGCGTCCAGCAGACGGCGGCAGAACTGGGCTTTCGGCCCAATGCCATGGCGCGCGCGCTGATCCACCGGCGAAGTCTCACGGTCGGACTGCTCACGAACGACACTTACGGGCGGTTCAGCATGCCGGTGATGACGGGCGTGGGTGAAGCTCTGGTCGACGAGGGCGTGTCCGTTTTCATGTGCGGTATCGAGGACGATACTGAGCTTGGCCGCATTCATCTCGACGCGATGCTGGACAAGCAGGTCGACGGAATCATCTCGAGTGGAAAGCGCATCGATCGCCGGCTTTCCGTCGACCTGACGAACCTTCCGATCCCGGTCGTCTACGTGTTCTCCGACGCGCCCGAGGGCGCGGTTACCCTCGTTTCCGACGATGCTCAGGGCGCACGGGACGCCTTGCGCTGGATGGCAAGGCTCGGGCGTCGCGACCTCGTCCATGTGACGGGCCCGGAAAGTCACGCCTCGGCGCGTGAACGCGCCGGCGCGTTCCGCGATGTAGCCGGCTCGGATGCGCCCGTGCTCCATGGTACCTGGACCGAGGCCTGGGGGCACGAGGCCGTGGCCTGCCTCTCAGAGGCGGGCGCTGCGAAATTCGATGGCGTTTTCTGCGGCAACGACCAGATCGCACGCGGCGTGGTCGATGCGTTGCGCGAGCGCGGCAGGCGCGTGCCGGAAGATGTTTCCGTGGTCGGCTTCGACAACTGGGAGATCGTGGCGGCGGCCACCCGCCCGCCGCTTACGACCGTCGACATGAACCTCAAGGAACTGGGACGTGAGGCCGGAAGACTGATCCTCGCCCTTTCCCATGGACAGGAGGTGGAACCGGGGATCCGGCGCCTGCCCTGCAGGCTGGTGGTCCGACAATCATGTGGAGGCGTGCCGCCCATCTGATACCGTCGGGCGCCCGGGGGCGCGCTCGATCCGTCAATGCAGGAGTGCCCCCGTCCGGAAAAAAGCACGCGGCATGGCCGCACTAGGGAGGATTGAATGAAACTCACCAGCATTAAACTTCTGGCCGGCGTTGCGGCATCCGCAATCAGTCTGGCCACAGCAGCTTCGGCGCAGGATCCGGTGAAGCTCATCATCTGGTCCATTGACGGCAACCAGGGCCGTCCCGGGCCTACCGACACCTTCTCGAAGGAATTCGACGAGAAGAACGACGACATCGTCGTCGAGTACCGGGCCTTGCAGTTCGATGCGCTCGTCACCGAGACGCTGCGCGCCTATGCCACCGGCAATGCGCCCGACATCGTCAGCTTCGACAACCCCGACTTCGCGCTGTTCTCGTCGCGCGGCGCGATGCTCGACATCACCGACATGGTGGCCGGGTCGGACGCCATCAAGCCCGAGAACTATTTCGAGGGGCCGATGAATTCCGTGTCTTGGGACGGCAAGATCTACGGCATTCCGAAGTACACGGACACGATCGGCGTCTTCTACAACAAGGACCTGTTCGAGAAGGCCGGCATCACCGAGCCGCCGCAGACCTGGGCCCAGCTTGAGGAATACGCTGAAAAGCTGACCGACCCCGCTGCCGGCGTCTACGGCGTGACCTTCTCGGCGCGCGGCAACGAGGAGGGGACCTTCCAGTTC
The DNA here is from genome assembly GCA_963796805.1 of uncultured Alphaproteobacteria bacterium. Lineage (GTDB taxonomy): Bacteria > Pseudomonadota > Alphaproteobacteria > Rhodobacterales > Rhodobacteraceae > Amaricoccus. The sequence goes on along the minus strand of CAWCNG010000010.1, from coordinate 311,218 downwards.
CTGCCGCTGATCCAGATGTCGGGCGGCGACTACACCGACGTGAACACCGAGGGCGCCCGCGAGGCGCTGTCGCGGATGAAGCGCATGATCGACAACGGCTGGGCCAGTCAGGACGTGCTGACACTTGGCCAGTGGGATTCGACCGGCACCTTCAACTCGGGCAATGCCGCGATGGCGATCTCCGGCCCGTGGGAAATCAACCGGATGGTGGACGACGCCGAGTTCGAATGGGGCGTCACCCTGCTCCCGACCTTCGAGGAGGGCGGCGAGCGATCCTCCGCTCTCGGCGGCTTCGACCTCGGCATCATGTCTTCGACCGAGCACCCCGAGGAGGCGTTCCGCGCGCTCGAGTACTTTGCCGAGCAGGACGGCCGGATGTTCCCCGAGTTCGGCTACCTCCCGGCGCGGACCGACATCGAACTGCCCGAAACCGGCATTCCCGAGAAGGATGCGGCGCTCAAGGTGTTCCAGGAGCAGCTGAAGTACGCCCAGCCGCGAGGCCCGCACCCCGAGTGGCAGAAGATCTCGAAGGCGATCTATGACGCCGAGCAGGCGGCGCTGACCGGCCAGATGACGCCGGACGAGGCGCTGAGTCAGGCGCAGACCGTCATCGACGGCATCGTCAACTGATCGTCCAGCGGGGCTCGGGCGTGCGCGCCCTGGCCCCGCGCGTTCAGGGTTCAGGCTCATGAAGCGACTGTTCTCGAGCATTGCGGACGGGCGGGGGTTCGACATCCTCCTCGTCGGCGTTGCCATGCTCTTCCTCGCGGTGATGGCCGGCCTGCCGCTCATCTACAACGTGATGATGAGCTTTCAGCAGGTCGACATGTTCAACCTCAACACTTTCTCGCGGCCGTTCGTCGGCTTCGAGAACTATCGCGAAGTCGTCGCGCAGCCCGAATTCTGGCTGGTGATGAAAAACACCGGCATCTTTGTCTTCGGCTCGATGGCCGGGCAGTTCGTGATCGGCTTCTTGCTGGCGATGTTCTTCATGATGCGCTTTCCCTTCGCGGCAACGATCCGCGGACTGTTTCTCGTCTCCTGGGTGATGCCGGGCCTCGTCGTCGGTGCGCTCTGGGCCTGGATCCTCGCGGGCGATTTCGGCGTGCTGAACGCGATCCTCTCGGCCCTGGGGATCATCGATCACACCATGTTCTGGAAGTCGGACCCGAAGCTGTCGATCTGGTCCGTGACCATCGCCAACATCTGGCTCGGCCTCGCCTTCAACATGCTCCTGCTCTCGGTCGGCCTGGCCGCGATCCCCGGCGACCTCTACGAGGCGGCCGAGCTCGACGGCGCCAACGGCTTTCACAGGTTCCGCACGATCACCCTGCCGATGATGCGCGCGACCATCGGCGCCGTGCTGGCGCTTGGCCTCATCTACACCCTGCAGCAGTTCGACCTCTTCCCGGCGATCACCGAAGGCGGACCGGCGAACTCATCCACCGTGGCCCAGTACTGGGCGTGGCAGTGGTCGTTCAAGCTCTTCGACTTCGCCAAGGGTGCGACGGTCTCGGTGATGATGCTGGTGTTCGTCCTCTTCGCCTCCATCATCTACGTCCGGTCGACCCGCCACGAGGTGCGCGGATGACCCGTCTTCGCGCCCCCTGGCTGTGGCTGGCACTCGCGATCGGCCTGGCCGCAGTCTATCTCTTCCCGCTCTACTGGATGTATGTCACCAGCCTGAAGTCGAGTTCGGAGATCTTCGCCAACCCGCCGACCTTCTGGCCGCACGACCCCCAGTTCGGCGTCTACCCAGACGTCTGGGTGCGGCGGACCATGTCCACTTTCCTGTGGAACTCGACCCTCATCGCCTCGGGCGTGACCGCGCTCGCGGTCCTTCTCGGGACCGGCTGCGCCTATGTCCTCGCGCGCTACCGCACGGCATGGATCGACGTCGGCCTCTTCGTGATCCTGATGCTTCAGGTGCTGCCGGCGTCGGTGATGATCACGCCGCTCTATGTCGGCTTCAACCAGTTCGGGCTGCTCGAATACCCGCGGACGGCTGTGATCCTCGCCACGGCGGCCAAGGCGATGCCCTTCTATATCGTGCTGGTGCGCGCGACGTTCATGAACGTCCCACGGGAACTCGAGGACGCGGCTCTGGTCGATGGCAACTCCCGCTGGGGCGCCTTTTTCTTCATCGTCCTGCCCCTCGCACGGAACGGGATTCTCGTGCTCGCCATCCTGACCTTCATGACTTCGTTCGGCGAGTACATCTACTCGAAGTCGATCATCCAGGAGCCACAGTACCAGCCGGCGAGCGTCGGGCTCAGCGGCTTCCTCGGTCCGAACTCCACCGACTGGAGCGGCATCATGGCTTATGCCGCGATCTACGTGACGCCGATCGTCGCCTTCTTCGTCATCCTGCAACGCCGCATCGTCGCGGGCCTTACCGCGGGGGCCCTGAAATGACGCCGCAGATCCGAGATCTCGAACGTCGACAAGCACTACGGGTCGTTCCATGCCCTGAAGGACATCAACCTGACGATCCCGAAGGGAGCATTCGTGGCGCTGGTCGGCCCGTCGGGCTGCGGCAAATCGACCTTGCTGCGCTCCATTGCGGGACTGGAATCGATCAGTTCCGGTCGGCTCGACATCGCCGGAGAGCGCATGGACCAGGTGCCGCCGCGCAAGCGGGACGTCGCCATGGTCTTCCAGTCGTACGCGCTGTACCCGCATATGAACGTGCTGGGAAACCTGACCTATTCGCTGCGCTTCAAGGGGTTCCGCAAGGCGGATGCGGAACGCAAGGCCGACGAGGTCGCAAAGATCATCGGTCTGTCGAATCTGCTGAAGCGCTACCCGCGGGAGCTGTCGGGCGGCCAGCGCCAGCGCGTCGCGATGGGACGCGCGATCATCCGCGAGCCCAAGGCGTTTCTCTTCGACGAGCCGCTCTCGAATCTCGACGCCGCCCTTCGCGTTCACATGCGAATGGAGATCCGGGCGCTGCACGACCGGCTGAAGGCCACCTCGGTCTACGTCACGCACGACCAGGTCGAGGCGATGACGATGGCCGACCACGTGGTCGTCATGCGCGACGGCGTGATCGAGCAGCAGGGCGCGCCACTGGAACTTTACGACAAGCCGGCCAACCGTTTCGTCGCCGGTTTCATCGGCTCGCCGGCGATGAACTTCGTCAGCGGCACCGTCGCGCCGGGAGGCCACTCGGTGGCGCTCGACCTGCCCGGCGCCCCGGAGCTGCCCTTCTGCCGTGCGCTCGAGCCTGGCCGGCCGGTCACGGTAGGCCTGCGCCCCGAACATCTCCAGGTCAATCCATCCTCCGCCCAGTTCGACGTTACGATCCGTGTCGTCGAATCGACGGGTTCGCTCTCCTACTACACGACCGAGACCGATCCGGAATTGATGCTCGTCGAGCAGGGCCGCGGCCGGCTGCGGGCCGGCGAGACGGCCGGCCTCTCCATCGCCCCCGGCGACATCCACCTCTTCGACAGGGACACCGGTCTGTCGATCTGACGCGATATCCTGAATCCGAGATGAGGCCTTCGATGCGCACCTATTCTTCCGTGCCGTTTTCCGACGTGAAGATCACCGGACCATTCTGGCACGAGCGGCTCGAGACCGTTCTCACCCGCACGATCCCGAGCCAACTGAAGATGCTCGAGAAATGGGACATCCGGGAGTCGATCAAGCTGCCCAAGCCGGTGCCGCCACTGACCCAGCCTCGCGGCCCGAACGGCTTCACGGTCCAGGTCTTCTGGGACAGCGACATCGGCAAGTGGATCGAAGCTGCATCCTACGCTCTCAGCCATCGCCGGGACGAGGAGGTCGAGCGCGAGATCGAAGTCGATGATCGATGACCTCGAGTTGTCGCAGGCGGAAGACGGCTACCTGAACTGCTGGTATCTGCAGCGCGAGCCCGAGAAGCGCTGGACCAACCTGCGTGACAACCACGAGATGTACAACGCGGGACACCTGCTGGAGGGCGCCGTGGCCTACTTCCAAGCCACGGGACGCGACCGGTTCCTGAACGTCATGGAGCGATTCACGGACCACATCGCCGCAACCTTCGGCGCCGAGGAAGGCAAACGTCGCGGCTATCCCGGCCATCAGGAACTCGAGCTTGCGCTGATCCGGGCATGGCACGCGACGGGAAAGCGCAAGTTCCTCGACCTCGCGACCTACTTCATCGACGAGCGCGGAACGCCGGAACGGCGGCGAGCACTACTTCGACACCGAGGCGAAGGCGCGCGGCGAGCGGCCGGAGGATTATTGGTTCGACGGCTACGAATACAGCCAGTCCCATATCCCCGTCCGCGAACAGACGAAGGTCGTCGGTCACGCCGTCCGGGCGATGTACATGTACGCCGCCATGGCCGACCTCGCCGCCGAGCATGGCGACGACGCGCTGAAGCACGCCTGTGAGGCGCTGTGGCGCGACGTCACCGAGCGGCGGATGTATGTCACCGGCGGCTTTGGCCCGTCCGAAGAGAACGAGGGCTTCACCGAGGACTACGACCTGCCGAACGACACGGCCTATGCCGAGACCTGCGCCAGTGTTGCGATGGTCTTCTGGGCCGCCCGGATGCTGAACCTCGATCTCGACGGGCAGTATGCCGACGTGCTGGAGCTGGCGCTCTACAACAATTCGCTCGCCGGCCTCAGCCTCGACGGCGAGCACTACTTTTACGACAACAAGCTCGAAAGCGACGGGACGCATCATCGCTGGGCCTGGCACCGCTGCCCCTGCTGCACGATGAACGTCTCGCGCCTCGTCGCCTCCGTCGCGGGCTATTTCTACGGCCTTGCGGAGCGGGAGATCGCGGTCCATCTCTACGGCGGCGCGACCACCACCCTTCCCGTCGCCGGAGGCCGGGCCACGCTGACCGAGACCTCGAACTATCCGTGGGACGGCGCGATCCGCATCGCGGTCGAGCCCGAAGGCGCCGACGCCTTCACCTTGTCGCTGCGCGTGCCGTCATGGTGCAACGGCGCCGCGGCCAGGGTCAATGGGAACGAGATCGCGGTCGAGCCCGAACGCGGCTATCTCAAGATCAACCGCCACTGGGCAACAGGCGACGTCGTACGAGCTCGACCTCCCGATGCCCCCCGAGCGCCTCTACGCGCATCCGGACGTCCGGGGGGACGTCGGACGTGTCGCGATCCGGCGTGGGCCTCTCGTCTATTGCTGCGAGCAGCACGACAATCCGTCTGGCGTGGCCCGCATGCGGCTCCCGGACACCGCAACACTGTCGGACAGGTTCGACGGGACAATGCTCGGCGGACTTGCGGTGATCGAAGGCGACGCTCTCGCGCTCGACGCGGGCTCCTGGGGGAAGGACCTGTACAAGACAGCGCGCGCCCCGGAAGTGCCGGCGCGAATGACGGCGATTCCCTATTACCTCTGGTGCAACCGAGGCAGCAACCCGATGCAGGTCTGGCTCCGGGAATAGCCGCCGAGCCAGAGAGCGACGAGGCCAGTAGCGAGTTCAAATGACGGGCGACGCTGGTGCTCTGCTTATTGATCTACGGCCCTAAGCTGCGGGCCGGCGGCGCACTCTGATCGTCAAGAACATGCGTTGTCCCTCCCAATCCCCCGGTCCCCACCGGAGCGACATTCTCAGGATCGTCGTTCCGAGATCCAAACGGACGCGCTAGGACGCGCTGCAGCACAGCAGCCAGCAGGCACCGATCATCGCCTCGCCCGGACCAAATCCCCAGTCCAGCAAGTTCCACCACTCTGACCACGATGTCTCTTCGCCGAGATCCAGGTCGTCCAGGTTGCCCATGATTTGCCCTAGCGGATCATCTGCCCCTGCCGCCGCGCCCAGGCCTCGGCAAGGTCGTATCGGCCCGACGTGTCGTTGGCCCGCAGGCAGTTGCGCCGATCTTCGGTGAGGTTGGCGACCAGGCGCGCCTGCAGGGCCTCCAGAAGGCTCGTGTGCGGCCCCTCAGCGGCGCTCCGGGCCATGGCGACGCCGCGCCTGCCGTGGCGCCACGCCAGCGCCTCGGCGGTCACCACCGCCGAGCGGTAGAGCCGCCAGAGCTTCAGCATCGCCCATCCCCCCAAGGCATGATGCGGCTGCGACCGAGCTCCAGCAACGGCAGAGCGGTGAAGAGGTAAAGAGGTACACGGGGGCGCAGCCGGATGAAAGGCTGCGCCCAGTTCTTCCCCGAGCCAAGAACGATCGGGGAGGCGATGATCAGCGCCGGGGGGTGCGAGCTCTGGCGCTGGTAGGATGCGGCATGGCTCGGTGAGAAACCGCGGCGGTTGAGAACGGCTGATCCTGAGGGCCGGCCGCGAGGAAGGCTCCGGCCAGGGCGTAGACCCTGCCGCGTCCCTCGATCTCTCTGAGGCCGGTCGCCCCGAAAATCTCGGAGAAGGTGGCGCCTTCAGGCCGCTCAAGGATCGCGGTCAGCGCGGCCTGCTTGGTCCCCTGCCGCGCCTTAAGCGGCAGCGGCCTCGTGTGACTCGCTGGGGGGCCTTGCTCCCCGGCCGCGCCAGGGGACTCGGCTGGACCCGGCGAGCCTGTGTGGCCCGCTCCGGGCCGCTGTGGGGCTTCTGCTGCACGTGGTCCGCACCAGCGTCGGCGGCTCGTCCATGGCGACGATTAACGTGCCGGCGCTCCGGGACCGCGGCGGCGATGAAGCGGTCCCGCTCGTGCCGGCCGAGCAGCGGGAAAAGGAACGACGTCCCTGAGCGCCTCCTCGTCTTCCTTCCGGGTCTCCGCCATGCTCCCGATGCCCCTCCGCGCCCCGACTCCGCTGTGACCCACTCCGCTGTGACCCGCGTCACACCAGGCCCGGGCGCCGAGATGCTAATCCGAGGAGCAAGGCGCCACGAGGCGGCTCGGGCGCGGACGGGATGAAGCGAGATGGAGCGGATGTCGATCGAACCCACCCTAGTCGCCCGGCACGATATGGCCGCGGCCGGCGCCTCCATGCGCGGCATCCTGCGCCAGGCCGGCGCACGACTGGTCGGCCCCGGCGGCTACTACAACGCCGGCAACGCGCTCGGCCTCGCGGCTGGGATCGCGGCCGCGATTGGCGCGCTCCCTGAAGGCGGCATGGGCGTCGGCGGCGTCCTCGGCGCGACGCTCGCCTACCTCGGGGGCGACCCGACCGCGCTGGCACTAACCGGCGCGACGGCGATCTTCTTCTGGAGCGGCGAGTGCTATCATCGCGCCTGGGCGAACGGTTTCCCGCCGATAGAGGCCCTGAACCGCCGCGGCGACTTCCTGTCAGGCATCGGTGCGCTGATCCTCGGCCTCGCGCTCCTCGGCCTCGGCCAGCCGTTACTCGCGGCGACCGCCGGCCTGCTGCACGCCCTCGGCAAGTTCGGCAGCGCCCGCCACTGTCGGCCGATGCCCGGCTGGCCGAGCGATTGGCCGAACTTCTACCGCACGCTCGTCCTCGTGAGCCGGGTCCCGGCGATCCTCGCGACGATCCTCGGCCTCATCGACGTCCTCGCCACCCGGACCGCCGGCACCCCGTCGAGCGCATGGCTGATGCCGCTGGTCTTCCTCGGCTGCTACGCCTTCTGGTGCCGCGCCGACCTGATGCTCTTCGACTGGCCGGCCAAGGCCGCCGAGCCCGCCCAGGCCTGTTCCTCGCTCACCCGCCGCCCTGCTCCGGATCGCGTCCTGGGAACAGGGCGGCAAACGCTTGCAGGTCGTAGGTGAGGTGTCAGCGCTAGCGGAAGAGGCTGGTCAGCGACCAGTCGTACCGGGCGTCGGGCTTCGCGCCCGAGGGCGTCGGACTACGGCCGCTCGGGCGGCCATGTCGAGCAGCCATGGCGCAAGGCGCGCAGCCCCGGCGATCTGACCATCCGCTGGACGCGGCGCTCGCGCACGCTGGCCGCCGACAGTTGGACAGCCCCGGAGGTGCCCTTCGCCGAGGAGGCTGAGGCATACGAGGTGGAGATTTTCGACGGCGCAAGCGTCCTGCGCACACTGAGCACCGCCACGACCAGCGTCACCTACACCGCGACCGAGCAGACCGCGGACTGGGGCGCGCTGCTCGCCCCCGGCGACACGCTGGACATCCGCATTTACCAGCTCTCCGCGGTGGTCGGCCGCGGCGCCCCGAAACCCGTCACTCTGCAGTTCTGAAGGCACCCCATGCCCGACACCAGCACCCATCTCCTGCTGCCGTACCTGCTCGCGAGCCAGGCGCAGAAGCACGCCACCCACAACGAGGCGCTGCGGCTGCTTGATGGCCTCGTGCAGCTCGCCGTGCTCGACCGCGACCTCACAGCACCGCTGGGAAGTCCCGCGGACGGCGATCGCTACATCGTCGCCTCCGGCGCGACCGGCGAGTGGGACGGCTGGGACGCCAGCGTCGCCTACTGGGTCGACGGCGCCTGGATGCGGCTCGTGCCGCGGCCCGGTTGGCGGGCCTGGGTCGAGGATGAGGGCGTGCTGCTGGTCTTCGACGGCTCGGTCTGGACCGCGCCGCTCCCGGCAGTGCTGCAGAACCTGTCGCTGCTGGGCATCGGCACCACGGCTGACGCCGGTAATCCGTTCGCCGCGAAGCTCAACGCGGCGCTCTGGACCGCGAAGACCGTGGCCGAGGGCGGGACCGGCGATATCTTCTACACCATGAACAAGGAGTACATTATGGGAGCTGCGCTTACCAGTTGTTCGCGAAAGCAATGTCTTGGCGGGCGCCGTCTGGACGCTCTCCCAGACGCCCCTCGGACGGCCAACGCGCGTGACCGTCCGGGTTGCTGCGCGGTCCAGGCTTCGGCTATGCGACCCGCCGCGGATGTTCGTGGCTCGTCTGCTCGTAGAGCTTGAAACCGCCCCGGGAATGCCACCGGAAGGCCGTGGCGAGGATCTCCTCGATACCGGAATGGCGCGGGGTCCAGCCCAGCCCACTCCGGGCCTTGGCGTTATCGGCCACCAGGATCGCCGGGTCGCCCGCTCGGGGCGCTTCGATCGAATGCGGGACCGGAGCGCCTACCACGCGCCCGACGGCGGCGAGTAGCTCCCGCACGCTGGTGTTCGCGCCTGACCCGAGATTGTAGCGCTCCATCTTCCCCGGCGCGAGATGGCAGAGGGCGAGTAGGTGCGCCTCGGCGAGATCCTCGATGGCGACGAAGTCGCGGACGCAGCTTCCGTCCGGGGTGGGCCAGGCGTCGCCGAAGACCTTGAACCCCGGCCGCTGGCCGAGGGCAGCCTGGATCAGCAGCGGGATGACATGGGTCTCGTTGCGGTGCGCCTCGCCGTGCGCGCCGTCGGGGTCGGCGCCGGCGGCGTTAAAGTAGCGCAAGGCGGTGGCGCCGAGGCCGTAAGCGCCGGCGTAGCCTTCGAGTAGGTGCTCCACGGCGAGTTTGGACGTGCCGTAGGGCGTGGCCGGCACGATGGGGTCGGTCTCGCGGATCGGTCGGTCGAGGCCGTGGGCGTAGACTGCCGCCGTGCTGGAGAAGACGATGCGGCCGACGCCGACGGCGCGCATCGCCTCGAGCAGGCTGCGCGAGCCGTCGACGTTGGTGGACCAGTATCCGCTCGGGTCCTGAAGTGATTCGGGGACCGAGGTCTTCGCGGCGAAGTGGACGACATGGGTGATGTCGCGGTCGCGGAGGACGCGGGCCACCGCCTCGGTGTCGCGCAGGTCGGCGACATCGAGGCGGGCGGGGTCCACCGCGGCGCGGTGGCCCTCGCTCAGGTCGTCGAGCACGAAAGCCTCGAGGCCATTGCGCCGGAAGGCGCGGAAGCAGCCGCTTCCCACGTAGCCGGCCCCGCCGGTAAGGAGTATCCGCATCTGCCCTGTCCCCTCAGATGAAGCTGGCGCTGGTTTCGAGAAGACCGGCGAGCTCGTCGCCGCCGACTCCGAGGAAGAGCACGCCGTTGCCGCCGCCGAGGTCGAGCCAGGCATCACCGCCGAGATCGGTGACCCGGTCCTGCAGATCGTCGACGGTGAGCGTTCCGAGGCCGTTAATGCCCTTGCCAATCTCCAGTCGGTCCTCGGCGCTGAAGTCGACGACCGTCTCGACGCCGAAGGCGCCGCGGATTTCAAAGACGTCGGACCCGGCACCGCCGACCAGCACGTCGTCGCCGGCGCCGCCGACCAGTCGATCGTTGCCGTCCCCGCCATCGAGATAGTCGTCGCCGCGGCCGCCGAGCAGCTTGTCATTGCCGCCCTCGCCCCAGACCGAATCATCTCCACGCCCGAAGTCCTCGTTTGCTAGGAGCACGTCGTTGCCGGCGCCGAGGCGGATGAGGTCGTCGCCGCCGCCGCCCTCGACCCGGTCGTCGCCGGCGCCGCCCCGGATCAGGTCGTCGCCATAGCCGCCGCTGATCGTGTCGTTGCCGAGGCCGCCGCGGATGGTGTCGTTGCCATTGCCGCCGTCGAGCTGGTCGTCGCCCCGCCCACCGCGCAGCAGGTCGTCGCCCAGGCCGCCGGTGAGCGTATCGTTGCCGGTGCCGCCGTAGAGCCGGTCGTTGCCGTTGTCGCCGATGAGCGTGTCGTTGCCCGCTCCGCCGCGAAGCACGTCGTCGCCGTCCTGGCCGCGCAGGCGGTCGTCGCCTGAATCGCCCCAGAAGCGGTCGGCGCCGAAGGAGCCTTCCAGGGTGTCGTTGCCGGCGCCGCCATGGAGCTCGTCGATGGAGAGTCGTTTGGCGTCGCGCCAGTCCGTGAAGGAATCATTCGAGGGAGTCGACTCGTCCCGGTGGGTGAGCCAGCGGACGTCGAGAACGTCGTCGCCTGCGCCGCCGTAAAGTATGTTGGATCCGCCGCCGCCATGCATCATGTCGTCGCCGGCGCCACCGTGCATAAGGTCGTCGCCGTCGCCGCCTCGCAACGTGTCGTTGCCGGCGCCGCCGCTGACGAGGTCGTTGCCCGCGCCCCCGTAGACGATGTCGTCGCCGTCGCCTCCGTCGATGAGATCGTCGCCGTCTTCGCCCCACAGCGTGTCGGCGCCCTTGCCGCCGTAGACGAGGTCGGCTCCCGCGCCGGCCTTGATCAGATCGTTTCCGGCCCGTCCCAGCAGCAGCTCCGCCCCCGCGCCGCCGGTCAGGGTCACCCCAATTGCCGATGTTCCCATGTATCCGAACTCCCTCCGTTCGTCCGCCGGGCGCCCCGCGGACCCACCCCGCGCGCCGTCGGCTTCCTCCTTGGACGCCCCGGCGGTCAATGAACCGTAAAAGATCGAAATGTCGGCGATAGGAAAGAATACGGAATTCTAAACGCGCTTGCTGCAAATGCGAAATACAACCAGAGAGAGAATTAAGACCTCGTTTACGCGGCACCCGGCATGCAGTGCCCGGCGAGAGATCGCATCGGAGGAGGGGTATATCCATGGCCACCATACCTGGGGGCGCATTCAACGATTTCATCTTCGGGACGTCCGCCGCGGACTTCATCATGGCAGGAGGCGGGGACGACAACGTCATCGGCGGCAGCGGCAACGACCGGATCGACGGCGGGGCCGGAAACGACACCCTGAACGGGGGTAGCGGGGACGACAACATCACCGGCGGCCTCGGCAGCGACATGCTGATCGGCGGCAGCGGGAACGACCTGCTGGACGGCGGGGCCGGAGCGGACACGCTGCTCGGCGGCGATGGCAACGACCGGATGAACGGCGGCGAGGGCGACGACCTCCTGGTCGGCGGCACCGGCGACGACGTCATGTTCGGCGGCGCCGGGGACGACGTCCTGCAGGGCGACAACGGAAATGACGCACTGGAGGGCGGTGCCGGGGACGACCGGCTGATCGGCGGCAACGGCAACGACGCGCTCACGGGAGGCGCCGGAGACGACCTGCTCGAAGGCGGGGCCGGAGACGACGTGCTGGACGGCGGAGTCGGCGACGACGTGCTCTACGGCGGGGCGGGGAGCGACCTCTTCGTCTTCTCCGGCGGCGGCGACGTGGTCATGGACTTCGGCGACGGCGACATGCTGCAGATTTCGCGCAGCCTCGAGGGGTTGGATTCTCGGCTCGGCGGAGGACGTGGCGGGCTTTGCCGTCGATCTCGGCGAGGCGGGGACGCTCATCGATTTCGGCCAGGGCGACAGCGTGCTGCTGAACGGGGTCTCCTACGACGACATCGTCGCGGACCCGACGCGGTTCATCTCGCTCGCCTGAACCTGAGGAAGCCGGCGCGGCTGCGTCGGCTTCCGCATTTCTTCCAGTGTTTTCCAGAATGGCAGGCAGGACATGAACGTTCGTGCAGCACCGGCCGCGACAACGGCCAAGGTTATTCGGTTGCCGCTGGCCAGGCGGCGGCTCGCCGAGGCGGCGATCGTGCCGATCGCCCCGGATGTCGCAGCCATCATGTTCGATTCGCCGCCGGATGGCGGCAGGCCGCGGCCGCGGCTGACGGCGCTCTTCGCCGGGCAGCCGCTGCGCGGGCCGTCGATCTCCACCAGCCTGGAGCTGCGCTCGGGCGGGCGGCGGCACGTGCTGGTGGTGGGCCGGGGTGCGGAGTCGCTGACCGGCATGGCAGTGACGCTGGCGCTCGGAGCGCAGCTCGCCGCGATCCTCGACGGCGACTGGCTGCAGCCGCCGATCGCCGACGGCGCGGCGCTGGTGCGCGGCCTGGCCGAGGCGGGGCGGCGGCGGCTGCTGAAGCTCTTCATGACGACGGGCGCCTCGCTTTTCGGGCGGGGCTCGGCTGAGTTTGCCCAAGCGGCGCGGCGGCTGGCCGAGATGGTGGCGGCGGCGGCGCTAGTGCCGGTCTCCTGGTGCCCGCTGGGCGTTACGGGGCGGGTGGTCAGCTACCGGCTGCCGACCGGGGTGGTCGAGGCGGAGATCGAGGAGCTGATCGCGGTGGGTACCGAGCCGCCTGGCGCGGCTCGACGGCTGGGAGATGCTGGTCGAGGCCGCCGGGGCGCGGCGCATCCTGCATCTCTACCTGCCGAGCGCGACCGGCGGCCGGGGCCGGGCTGGTCGGGCTTGGTGCCGCGCAGTTGCATCTGCGGGCGCCGGACGCGGAGCTTCTGCCGCAGCCGCTGGCGCCCTGGCTCGCGCGGCGGGGGCCCGAGGTGGCGGCCTGGGTCGCCGGGCTGGTGGCGAAGCTCGGCAGAGGCCGACCCGGTGGCGGCGGCGCTGGCGCGCGAGCTGAGGCAGGCGGCGGAGGCGGCGCCGCGGGCGGTGGTGCGGCACCTGTCGGCGACGCGGGGCGGGGTGCTTTTCGCCGTCGACCTCGCGGACAGCGACGGGTTGGTGCGGGCACTGCGCATCGAGCGCGGCGGGGAGGCGGAGGAGGCGCACGGCCGCGGCGCGGACTCGCGGGCTTCGCAGCGCTTCCGGGCGATGGCGCCGTCTGTCGGCTGTCTCTGGTGCTCTGGTCCGGGCGGGTCTTGGCGGTTCGCACGAGCGTGCCGGAGGCGTTCTCGGGCGAGGCGCCGGAGGCGTTGGCGGCGGAGCCGGATGCGGTGGCGCGGGCGCGGCTGGAGCTGCCGCGGGTGGCGGCGGGAAGGTGGAGAGATTTCGGGGCGGCCGCCGAGCCGGCGCTGTCGGTGGTCGCGCCGGTGGCGGCGAACCTCGACCTGATCCGGGCGCGGGCGGCGGCGGTCTTCGGCGAGCCGCAAGGGGCGCGCGGTGGAGCTCGTCTATCACGTCCGGGCCGGGGCGCTTGCCGAGGCGGCGCGGGGGGCGATCGCGCAGGCGGAGGCGGTCTACGGGATCGCGCACCGGCTGGTAACGCTTCCGGCGGCGGCGACGGAGACGGACGGGCTCCGCGCGGCGATAGCGGCGGCGGCGGCGTCGCGTCTGCTCTGCCTCGGGGCGGAGGTGCTGCCTGCGGGCGCCGGGTGGCTGCAGGTCTGGCTGGGTCGGCTCGATGCGGAGCGGCCGGTGCTAGGCGGGGCGCTCTTCGACATCGGCGGCGCGGCGTTGCACGTCGGCGGGCTCCCGTGCGTGGGGTGGCCGGCGCGAGACCTGCCGCGTGGCGCTGCGGGGGGCGGCGCGGTGACCGCGGCCTGTGTCAGGCTGACGCGCGCGATGCGGCGGACCGGCTGGCGGAGGCGCCGCACTACCCCGAGCCGGACGTGATGCTGGCGGCGGCGGTCGCGCCTGGAGCGGGAGGCGCGGGTGCTGCCCCAGTGCCGCTTCGTGCGCTACGGCGGCGGGGCCGGGCGGAGCCGGCTGGCGGAGGCGGTGGACAGGGCAGCGCTGGCGTTGGTTCTCAAGCCTTTGTTCAGACCTAGCGCGGATGAAGGACGGCCATGAGCATGCGAAATCCTTCAAGTCGCCCACGACCACCCCGACTGGACCCACGGCGGCACGGAAATCCTCGCCCACGACCTCGCCCGGGCGCTCGACGCCCGCGCCGGTGTTAGCGCGCGCTTCCTGGCTGCCTCGACTTCGCTGCAGGAGCCGGACGCCGCGCCGGGGTCCCTCCGCGCACATGGGGAGGACCTGGTGCTGCAGACCGGGGCCTACGACCGCTTCTCGATGACGCGGCTGGATGGGATGGAGTGGATCGCGGCGCTTGGCGGCGTGCTGGAGCGGCTCAGGCCCGACATCGTCCACCTGCACGGGCTTGACCGTATCGGGACAGAGGCGCTGGCAGTGATCCGCCGTCTTGCGCCGCGTGCGCGGATCGTGCTGACGCTGCATGACTATCAGCTGATCTGCCCGAACGAGGGTCTTCTCGTCACCCCCGCCGAGGGCTCCCGCTGCCGGGGCGCGCGGCCGGACCGCTGCCGGCGCTGCTTTCCGGAGCAGGGCGCCGCGCGCCACGCGCTGCGCAAGGCGCATCTTCTGGCGTTGCTCGAGGCGGTGGACGTCTTCGTTGCGCCGAGCGCCTTCCTGCGCGAAAGATTCGTCGAGTGGGGGATTGCGCCGCGCCGTATCCGGCTGGTCCCGAACGCGGTGGCGCTGGCGTCGGTCTCGGGTGACGGTGGCCGGCGGTCGAGGCGAAACCGCTTCGGTTTCTTCGGCAACGTGGCGCGGCACAAGGGCGCGCTGGTCCTGCTCGACGCGGCGGCGCTCCTCAGGGACGCGGCCGCGGATCTGCGGGTCTCGCTGCACGGTGGACTGGGTTGCGCGGAGGCTGACTTCCGCGCCGCCTTCCAGGTGAGGCTCGCCGCCGCCGAGCCGCTGGCACAGCATCTCGGCCCCTACGACCGCGCGCGAGGTGATCGGGCTGATGCAGGCGGTGGACTGGGTTGTGGTCCCCTCGACGTGGTGGGAGAACGCGCCGCTGGTCATCCACGAGGCGCGGGCCGCCGGGCGGCCGGTGATCTGCTCCGGCATCGGCGGCATGGCCGAGATGGTAGAGGACGGCGTTAGCGGGCTGCACGTCCCGCCCGGGCGACGTGGCCGCGCTGGCGGAGACCATGCGGCTCGCGGCCGCCGACGAGCGCTGGGACCGCATGGCCCAGGCGCTGGCACCGGCGAGCCACGAAGCGTTCGTCGACGCGCACCTCGGTCTGTACCAGTCCTCTTTGCGACCGGATGGCCGCATGACGCCTGCGGACGGCGGCGATTTCGGCCGCGAGCAGACCGGAGCGCCGGGTGCTGGCGCGACGGCTGCGCCATCCTGCTGCAGGGGGGGCGGGTGCTCCTGACCTTCGTCTGCGGCGAGCGCCCGCCCGCGGCCGGTCATCTGGTACAGGAAGACGGCGTGTCGCGCTGGGTGGCGGAATGCTGGCAGCCGCCCGGCGCTGACCAATGGTATGGTGTGGCGGTGCTCACAGGCCCTTCCGACGGCCGGCGCGGAGGTACGCATCGGGCACCTCGGCGAGCCGATGGCGCCTCGCCGCGGCGCCGCACCTCGACGTGGCGCCAGCGCCGCTGGCCGAGCACGTGCGCAAGGCCGGGGCGAGCGCGCGGGAGGCCTTCGGCTTCCTCGTGAGGCATCTCCTGGCCGAGTGCGCGACCAGACTCGGCACGGAAGCGCATTCGCACCGCGCCTTCGCCCGTGCCTTCATCGCCGCGGCGGCAAGCCACGACGGCTTCATCGAGATCGTCGGGTCGCCCGATACCGGCGGCTATTTCGCCCAGGGTTGGTCGATGTCACTTCGGGCGGGAAGCGCGGTCTTGGCCGACGCCTCGGAGGACCTCACGCTGCGCGAGGTCGAGGTGGCGCTCTTCGAGCGCGACGACATTCTGCCGCCGGGCCAGGGATTCTGCCTCTTCGGCAAGTCCTGGAACGAGACGGGCGGCGTTCCCGCGCCGGTCTTCTTCGAGCGAGACAGGCAGCTTCTCCGGCTTGACGTGGTGCGCAGCGGCCTTCTCCACCTCGCGGCCGACGGCGCGCGCGAGCATTTGGGGCGCATCCTTCCGCACCTGCAGGCGCCGGACGCAACGATCCAGGCGTTCCGACGGGTGTGTCGTCCGCGCTTCGCGGGCGTGGACACTCTCTCGCCGTGCCCTGCCCCGATCGCCGCCGCCTGCGATGTGGTGTTGAAAGCGCCGGACGGAACGCTGCTGGTAACCGGCTGGTTGCTCGACCCGCTGCAGCGCGTCGAGCGGGTGCTGATCAAGAGCAGCGGCAACCTCTATGCCCAGATCGACACCGCCTGGTGCGCCCTGCCGCGGCCCGACCTGGTCGGGGGCTTCGCACAGGACCCGCGCTTCGCCGGTCTCATGGACGAGCGCGACGCAATGCACGGCTACATCGTCCATGTGCCGGCGTCCCGCGGCGAGACCGACGCCGCCGAGGTCTATCTGGAGTTGGTGCTCGACGACGGGAGCTGCCTCTTCCGTCCGCTCACGGTGACGCCCTTCGCCACAGGCGAGCGACTGCCGCAGGTCCTGAGAACCCTCTCGCCGGCGGAACCTGAGCTCGGGCGGATCATCGAGAGCCATCTCGCCCCCTTCCTCGCCAGCGTGCGGCCGGCCTCTTGCTTCCGCCAACGGGGCGCCGCGACCCGCGCGCTGCCGCTAGGTGGGGGCCCGCGTGAGACAGGGGTGACGGCGGTCATGCCCTTCCGCAGTCTCGGGGAGTTGCAGCCGGTGCTCGCGCTTCTGGCCGGAACGCCCGAGGCGGAGGCGATCGACCTCGTTCTCGTGACCGCCCGCGACAAGGTGGCGGCGACGCTGGAGAAGCTCGACGAGGCCTTCGCCTTCTACGGCCTTACCGGAGGCCTGGTGCTGGCGAGCGGCGCCGAGAGCCATGTCGCGCAGCTGGATCTCGGGGTCGAGGCAACGTCCGGCACCCATTTGCTGGCCTGGTCGCCCTCCGCGCTGCCGAAGGCCTCGGGTTGGCTGACGCTACTCCGCGAGGAGGCGGCGCGGCTGCCGGTCTCCGGCCTCCTGTCGCCGGCGCTGACCTACGAGGACGGCTCGATCTACTTCGGCGGGGCGACCGGCCAGCCCGCCGACTGGCTCTTGCGCGGCGCGGCCCGTCCGGTGACCGCCGGGGCGGCGGAGATCGCGCTCGTCGAGCGCGAGGCCCTGAAGCGGTCGGGCGGCTTCTCCGGCCACCTCTTCGGTGACGCCCATGCCCACAACGACCTGGCGGAGCGCCTGCGCCGCCAGGGGCTCGGCTCCTGGTGCTCCGGAACGGTGGAGTTTTGGATGTTGGACGACCCGGCGGAGGAGCTGGGGTGGCTCGAGCGGATGCTGGGTCAGGTCGATGCGGCGCTCCTCGCCCGAAGAGCGAGGCCTGCGGTGGAGGAGCACGCGGAATGAAGGCGCTCGTGGTCAGCCATGCCCACCCGACCTTTTCGATCGGCGGGGCGCAGGTCGCTTCCTACAATCTCTTCCAGGGGCTGAAGGGTCAGGGTTGGGACGCCCACTATCTCGCCGGAGTCGGCCCGCCGGTGGCGCGTCACCGCGCCACCCCGCTGATGTCGCTGGGTCAGGGTCCGGACGAGACGCTGTTCTGGTCAGACGACTTCGACTGGTTCTACCTCGGATCCAAGGACATCGCGGAACTGACCCAGCATTTCGAGCGCTTCCTCGCCGACTGCCGGCCGGACGTAGTGAACTTCCACCACGCCATGGGGTTCGGAGTTCAGGCGCTGCGCGCAGTGCGCCGGGCGCTCGGCGACGTGCCGGTCGTTTTCACGCTGCACGAGTACCTGTTGATCTGTGCCAACCACGGCCAGATGATCAAGGCGCGGACTGGCGAACTCTGCTCGAAGGCCTCGCCCTCGGAGTGCGGGGTCTGCTTCCCGGAGGTCGGGCCGGCGAATCTGATGCGACGGGAGCTGTTCATCAAAAGCTTTCTGGCCGAGGTGGACGCCTTCGTGTCGCCCTCGCGCTTCCTGCTCGGGCGCTTCGCCGAGTGGGGGCTACCGCGGGCAAAGCTGGTCACGATCGAGAACGGGCTCGACGGTGGCGAGGCGGCGCCGCCGCGACCGATCGCGCCGGGGGGAAAGCGCAACCGTTTCGCATTCTTCGGGCAGCTCAACCCGTTCAAGGGGATCCGCGTGCTGGTGGATGCGGTGACGCGCATTCCCAACGAGGTCTGGGGCGACTCGATCCTCTACATCTATGGCGGCAACCTTGAGCACCAGCCGGAGGAATTCCAGGCGGCGGTCAAGGAGCTCTTCCGCGTCGCCGGGCGGCGGCTGCGCTTCATGGGGTCGTACAAGAGCGCCGACCTCCCCGCGCTGATGCGCGAGGTGGACTGGACCATCGTACCCTCGACCTGGTGGGAGAATGCGCCGGTAGTGATCCAGGAGAGCTTCTTCCACGGGCGGCCGATCATCACCAGCGACATCGGTGGCATGGCGGAGAAGGTGCGCCACGGCATCGACGGGCTGCACTTCCGCGCCGGCAACGCCGAGAGCCTGGCCGAGGCGATGGCGGGGGCGATCCGCGAGCGTGCGCTCTGGGACCGGCTGCACGCCGGGATCGAGCCGCCCACGACGGCGGCGGGGTCCGCGCGGCAACACGCGGATCTATTCGAGCGGCTGCTGGCGCGGCGCCAGCGCGAGCCGGTGCGGCGCGCTGGGCAGGCCTGAGGCGATGCCGGCGCCGGCCACCACTCCGGAGCTCCGGGAGGCGATGCGCGACCTGGCGAAGGGGGCCGGGGCAGCGGCCTTCGTCGGGCTTTTCGTCAACCTGATGCATCTGGCGCTGCCGATCTATACCAACCAGATCTACGATCGGGTGATCTCGAGCGGCAGCATGGACACGCTGATGGCGCTGACGCTGATCGTCGCACTCGTGCTGGCGTTCCAGGCGGTCCTCGACTATCTGCGCCAGCGCATCTTCGTGATCCTCGGCAGTCGGGTGGCTGCACGGCTTGGACGGCCGGTGTTCGAGGCGGCGGTGGAGACGACGTTGCGGCACGGGGCAGGGCCGGCGAGCGGGGCGATCCGCGACCTCGGCGACGTGCGCGCCTTCATCGCCGGCGGGGCGATCGCGCTGCCGATGGACATACTGGTGACGCCGCTCTTCCTTGTCGTCCTCTTCCTACTGCATCCGCTCTACGGGTTGATCGGGCTCGCCGGCGCGGTGCTGCTGCTTCTAACCGGCATCGCCACCGAGGTTGTGGTGCGCCGGCCGACGGCGCGCGCGACGCTGGCGAACGGGAACATCCACGCCGAGACGGCCGCGGCGATCCGCAATGCCGAGGTGATCGTCGCCATGGGGATGCTGCCGGCGGTAGCGCGCCGCTGGCGGCGGACCCAGGCGCAGGCGCTGGACAGCGTGGAGCGCGGGCGGGCGGTGGCGAAGGCGCTGACCGCGGTTGCAAGGGGGCTCCGGACCGGATTGCAGATCGCCAACGTCTGCGCCGGAGCCGTGCTCGTCATCAACCACCAGGCGTCCGCCGGTACCATCGTTGCCGCCGCGGTCATAAGCTCGCGGCTGCTCCTGCCGTATGAGCAGCTGATCGACGGCTGGCGGCAGTGGTTCGACGCCCTCGCGGCGCTGGAGCGGCTGCGTGACGTGCTGTTGCGGGGCTCGACCACCCGCTCTGCCACGCCGGTGACGGTGGAGCTGGGGGTGCTGGTGGCCGACCGGGTCAGTTACGTGCCGGCGGGGCAGAGCGTGCCGCTCCTGCGCAACGTCTCCTTCCGCGTCGAGGGCGGCGAGCTTCTCGGCATCGTCGGGCCGTCGGGCGCCGGAAAGTCGACGTTGGCGCGGCTGATCGTCGGCCTCTGGGCGCCGACCTCGGGCGGCATCTTCCTCGACGGGCAAAGCACCTTCGCGCACGAGCGCGGTAGCTTCGGCGACGCGGTGGGCTACCTGCCACAGGACCCGCTGCTGCTCGACGGCAAGATTCGCGAGAACATCGCCCGGTTCCGAGACGCCGATATGGCCGACGTGGTGGCGGCGGCCCGGCTCGCCGGAGTGCACGAGTTGATCGGGCGCTTGCCGCAGGGGTACGAGACCCGGCTGGCTGACGCCGGCGCGCGGCTGTCGGGCGGGCAGCGGCAGCGGTTGGCGCTGGCTCGGGCGCTCTTCGGCGACCCGAAGCTCGTCGTGATGGACGAGCCCAACTCCAACCTCGATGGCGAAGGGGAGGCGGCGCTGATCGAGGCCATGCAGGTCGCGCGCGCGCGGGGTGCCGCCGTCGTCGTCGTGGCGCAGCGGATGTCGGTCCTGAACCGGGCCACCCGCCTCCTGGTGTTGCGCGACGGTGCGGTGGCACAGATCGGCGACCGGGCCGACGTACTGGCAGCGCTGGCTCCGGCCCGCAACGGCGGGCGGGTGGAGGCGCTGCCGCTAAGGGAGGCCGGGAGGTGACGGACGAGGAGCCGCTGGCCAGCTACCGCGGCGTCTTCCTGGTGGCGGTCGTGACGATCGCCGGCTTCTTCGGCGCGGCCGGCGGTTGGGCGATGTACGCCCGGCTCGACAGCGCGGTAGTGACTTCGGGGGTGTTGCTGGCGGAGAGCCAGCGGAAGACCGTGGAGCATCTGGAAGGAGGAATTCTCGGGAGGCTGCTGGTGAAGGCAGGCGACCGTGTGGAGGAGGGGCAGGTGGTGGCGCTCCTCGACGCCACGCTGGTGCGGGCGCAGCTGACGCAGCTTGAGGGGCAGCGGCGGGCGCTTTCCTTCGACGTCTGGCGGCTGGAGGCGGAGGAGGCTGGCGCTGCGGGGCTCGATCCGGCGGCGGCGCCGGAGGCGGATGCGGCGCGGGCGGCGGCGCAGGGGGCGCTCTTCGCGGCGCGGCAGCGGGCGCACGCGGCGCAGGTCGCTTCGCTCCGGCGCGAGATCGACCAGCTTCGGGCGCAGATCGTGGCGAGCGAGGCGCAGACGCAGGCGGCGGAGCGGCAGCTGGCGAGCTGGACGGAGGAGCGGGCGCTGAACGAGAAGCTGGTGGAGAAGGGAGCGACGCCACGGCAGAAGCTGCTGGAGTTCGACCGGACCCTCGCTTCGCTCGAGGGGCAGCGCGACGCGCAGCGTGGGGTGGCGCAGGGGGCGATCGAGGATATCGCCCGGGCGGAAATGGATATCGAGACGCTGGAGCAGCAGCGGCTCGTGGAGATCGGACAGGGCCTCGCCGAGGCGCGGCGGCAGGTGGAGGCGCTGTCAAGCCAGATCGTGGCGGCGCGGGACGTCGTGGCGCGGAGCGAGCTTCGGGCGCCGCAGGCGGGGGTGGTGGTGCATGTTTACATCGTGACGCCCGGGGCGGTGGTGCCGTCGGGGCAGCCGGTGATGGACATCGTGCCGGACGGGGACCGGCTGGTGGTAGAGATGCGGCTGCCGCCGGAGGCGATCGACAGCGTGCATGTGGGCCGGAAGGCGCAGGTACGGCTGACGGCCTACCGGAGGTCCGATGCGCCGGTGCTGGACGGGGAGGTGACCTATGTTTCTGCGGATCTTCTGACGGATGCGCGGGACGGGTCGGCGTATTTCGACGCGCGGGTGAGCCTCGACCGAGCGGGGCTGAAGGGGCGGCCGGACGTGACGCTGAGCTCGGGGATGCCGGTGGAGGTAGCGATCCAGACTGGGGAGCGGAGGGCGGGGGACTACTTTGTGGAGCCGATAGTCAGGCGCTTCGGGAGGGCGATGCGGGAGGAGTGAAGCAATTCGACGCATGCACAACGCATGCACGGCGCATATTCATGCAGGTCGACGGATCGTTAACGCGGTGGCGTTCACCTTCCGGCAAGGCATACGGGCCTAGCGTCGCGGACCGGGAGGCAGTCAGACCATGAGCCGAAGCGCGATCCTTCTGATCGGGACCGAGAAAACCGGGACCACCACGCTGCAGCACTTTCTCGCGGCGAACCGCGCGGTGCTGTCGCAGCGCGGCTTCGTCTATCCAACGTTCTGCGGCGCGCCGAACCATACCGGGTTGGCGGCATACGCCATGGACGGCGCGCGTCACGATCTCGATCCGCGAGCCGTTCGGCGCCTTCGCCCAGGCGGACGTGGCGCCGATGCGGGCGCGGATGCGCGCGGCGGCGGCGGCGGAGCTCGCCGGTGCGGCGACTGGGATTTTCTGCAGCGAGCACTGCCACAGCCGGCTGAAGACCGCCGGGGAGGTGGCGGCGCTCAAGGCGTTTCTCGGAGAGTTCTTCGACGAGGTGCGGATCGCGGTCTACCTGCGCCGTCAGGACCAGGTGGCGCTCAGCCTCTATTCCACGCGGCTGAAGAGCGGTGGCGGGGAGCGCGGAGATCCTTCCGCGCACCAACGGGGAAGATCACTTCTTCAACTACGACCGTTCGCTGGCGCTCTGGGAGGAGGCTTTCGGGGCGGACGCCATGCAAGTGCGCCTCTTCGACCGAGAGACCTTGGTTGGCGGTAGCGTGGTCGACGACTTCGTCGCGGCCTGGCAGCTTGGCCCTATGGAGGGCTTCGCGCCGGTCGCAGACCAGAACGAGTCGATTTGCCCCGCGGCGCAGGAATTCCTGCGGGCCCTGAACCCGCTGCTGGAACCGATCCCCGGACTGCCCATCGAGGAGGTGCGCGGTCCGCTCGCCGCGCGCCTGGCACTGCTCTTCCCCGGACGCGGCGCCCGCCCGGCTCGCGCGGAGGTGGAGGGGTTCTACGACCAGTTCCGCGCCTCGAACGAAAGGCTGCGGCAACGCTTCTTTCCGGAGCGCGAGCGCCTCTTCGACGAGGACTTCTCGGCCTATCCCGAGACGGAGGACAGCCGTGAGGCGGGTGTTGCCGACTTCGCGGCGATCGCTGCGCGGCTGCATCTTGCTGCCGTGATCGAGGCGCGCCGGCTGGAGGCGGAGATCGCAATTCGCGAGGGGCGGCTGCACTGGGCGAGAAACGAGCCGGAGGCGGCGGAGCGGGCGCTGCGCCGGGCGCTGCGTTGGTGCCCCGACCACGCAGGGGCGCACCGCACCCTGGCCGAGTACCTACTGAAGCGCGACCGCCTGGGTGACGCGATTGCCACCGCTGCGCGCGCCGCCGAGCTGAGCCCCGAGACCTACGAGTATCAGCATTTCCTCGGCATCCTGCTGCGGCGCGCCGGCCACTTCGGCGCGGCGGCGTCGGCGCAGGCGCGTGCGCTGGAGCTGAACCCGGGCCACACGGCGTCGCGCCACGAGCTGGAGCAGGTGCTGATCCGCAAGGCCGATGCCGAGGCGCGGGGGGCTGGCCAAGCGCAACCGAACGGAGGGACCGCATGGCCATCTCCCACTTCGCCCTAACCGGCGGCGACGTCGCGGCGCTGGAGGCCGTCGGCCTTCGCCTCGGTGGGCTGCGCTACACCGGCGCGTTGGCAACCCCCTCGCGCTTCGAGTTCCCGACTTCGATCGCCTCCCCCGTGCCGCCCGACGCTTTCCTCGACGTCGGCGCCTTCTGCAGCCTCGGGGGGGCAAGTCTCAACAACGCCCGTTTCGGCCGCTACTGCTCGGTGGCGAGCGGGGTCACCGTCGGCGCGCACGAGCATCCGACCGATTGGCTGACCACCTCGCGCACCGCCTACTACCCGGAAGTGCATGGCTGGGATCGCGCCATGCTGGGCGAGGCGGCCGCGGGCGTTTACGCCCGGGTGCGCCCCTACCAGACGAGCTGTCCGACGACGAGCTTCGGGCCGGACGTCTGGGTGGGCCAGGGGGCCTTCGTCAAGGCGGGCGTGAGCATCGGCGCCGGCGCCATCGTCGGCGCACGGGCGACAGTGCTGGGCGACGTACCGCCCTATGCGATCGTAGTCGGTACCCCGGCACGGGTGGTGCGGCTGCGCTTCCCGGACGCGGTGGTCGAGCGGCTGCTGCGCGTGGCGTGGTGGCGCTATTCGATCTATGACCTCTTCGAGGCGCCGTTCGACGATATCGGGGCGGCGCTCGACAGGATCGAGGACCTGGTGGCGTCCGGTGCGGTCCGGCCCTATGAGGCGCCGGTGATCGGGGCGGCCCAGCTGGCCGACCCGGCGGGGCTCGTGGAGGCGCTTACCCCGGCGGTCATGGCGAAGGCCAGCTGACCGGGAGCCGGATCAGGTCGCGCTCGGGGCCGACGGTGCAACCCGGGCCAATGGGCATCTCGACGAGGTAAAGCCAGAAGGCCCCGCCTACGGTGTCAAAGTTGCGTGCGCGGCTCGCCGGGTCGAGGAGCGAGGGGTAGGCGTAAGCCGCGGGCGCGGCACAGTCGCGGCGCCAAAGGAGCGGCGCCTGCCAGAGGAGCGCGGGCTCGCTCCAAGACAGGAGATCGGGGGAGGTCATCCACCAGAGGCCGCTCACCCCGTCGCGCGTCGCGGGGGTGACGGCGAGCCAGGTGCCGGAGGGGCCGCGGACGATGCCCGAAATGGTGCTGGCGACGTTCGGGAGCGGGGCACAGGTGTGGGCTGCGGGGTCCGCCACGTCCTCGCGGTAGGGGTCTGAGAAGCGGACGGCGAACGCGTGCCCGTCCCACGCGCGCCAATCAGAAGGGCCGCCGTCTACCGGCCGGCGCATCAGGCAGGCTCCGCGGCGCTGGTCCTTGAAGCCCTCCGCCCAGAAGAAGGTGTAGAGTTGGTCGCCGACCCGGACGATGTTGCTGGGATTGAAGTAGCCGGCGCGGCGGCCGTCGGCCGAGGAGTAGATCCAGGGGAGCGCGGCGGCGAGCCCGGCGCGGGCGAAGGTCTGGCCGCCGTCGTCGGAACGGAGCTCGACGAGGGCATTGCGCCAGCAACGGGCGGGCTCGCGCGCGTGGCAGCCGCCGGGATGGGCCTCGCCGTGGTACTCGACGTGCGCGAGCGCGACCACCTGGACGCCGTCCTCGGTCCAGGTCGAATGGATCCAGACGCGGTCGTCGTAGGCGCCCGGGTCCGGGGAACGGCCGCCGCGGTAGAGGACGCGGCAGTCGCGGGTGAGGTGCGCGAGGTCGGGGCCGGCCGCGGCGCGGCTTTTCTCGGCGCCGGCGACGAGCCGAACACTTCCGTCGGGCGCCCGCCAGGCGCGGGCGGGGGTGTCGGGGATGTCCCAGGTGGCGCAGCGCCCGGCCGCCCAGTCGTAGACGGTTTCCGGCGCGCCGGTCACCGCCGGGCCGTCGGCTGCCAGGGGCGCGGCCCGGAGAAGCAGGGCGAGGAAGGCGGCGGGCGTCCGGGACATTGGCATCTCGTTAAGGGGCCTGCCCTACCAAAAGGATAAGCCCGCAAGCCGGAGACCGCCGATGCCCGCCCAACTCACGCCCTTGGATAAGTCGACGCCGCTGGCGGTGCGGCTTCACGGCGCGCTCGACATGGTGCGAGCGGACCGCATCGGCGGCTGGGCGGTCGACCGGGCGAACCCCGGCGCGGCGGTGGAGGTGGACATCTTCCGCGAGGGCCACCGCATCGCCACGCTGCGCGCGGACCGGCCGCGCAAGGACCTGGCGCGGGGGGACGAGGAGGCGAACCACGGTTTCGCGCTCGCGCTTGACCCGCCGCTGGAGCCGGGGTTCGAGTTCACCATAGTGGCCGTCGCCCGGGCCGGGGAGGGCTCCGCCGAGCTCAGGCGCGCCGGCGGAGGCCCGCCGGCGACGCCGGAGCGGCGGATCCTCGAGCGGATCTTCGAGGAGGTGGCGCGGATCGGCCAGCAGCCGCCGGCCGATGCCGACCCGGGCGAGGCGCTGCAGCGCGTGGAACTGGCGCAGGTGCGCATCGAGGCGGCGCTCGCCGGCCTCGAGGCGCCGGCGGCCCCGCCGCCGCGCGGGCTCTGGGCGCTCGCGCTCGCGGCGCTGGCCATCGGCGCGGGGTCGCTCGTCCTCGGGATCGTCTCGATGCTGTGGTCCTGAGAGCCGGGATGGCCCGCGCGCCGCGCATCCTCTTCATCCACGACAGCTTTCCGGCGCAGTTCGGCGGGCTGGGCCGATGGCTCGCCGGGCGGGGCTGGGAGGTGAGCTTCGCGACGGCGGCGCGGGTGGCCGACCCGGGACCGATGCGCATCCTCCGCTACGCGCCGCACCGCGAGCCCTCGCCCGCGACCCATCCCTACGCCCAGGCGATGGACCGGGCGGCGATCAAGGCGCAGGGCTTCGTACGCTCGGCGCTGGCGGCTCGGCGCCGCGGCTACCGGCCGGACGTCATCGTGGCGCATTCCGGCTGGGGGGCCGGGATGTTCGCGAAGGACGTGTTCCCGGAGGCGGCGTTCGTCGCCTACTGCGAGTGGTGGTACCGGTACCCGGCCGCGGACGTGGCCTACCTGGCGGAGCTGGAGCGGCGTGCGCTGGAACCGGTGCTCGAGGCGCCGATGCACGAGCGGGCGCGCAACGCCCCGATCGCCATGGACCTCGCCGCCTCGGACGCTGCGATCTGCCCGACCCAGTTCCAGGCGTCGCAGTTCCCGGGCGTGTTCCGGCGGCACCTTTCGGTGATGCACGACGGGATCGACACCGGGTTCTACCGGCCCTCGGCGGCGGCGTGGCGGTCGACGCTCGGGGGGCTCGTGGCCGAGGACGCGCGCGTGGTCACCTACGCCACCCGGGGGATGGAGCCGCACCGCGGCTTCCCGCAATTCATGGCAGCGCTGCCAGCCGTCCTCCGCACCGATCCGAAGGCGGTGGCCGTGATCGCAGGGGAGAACCGGGTGGTGTACGGGGGGGACGGGCTCCGGCACGTGGACTGGAAGGCACGGGCGCTGGCGGAGAACGACATCGATCCAACGCGGGTGCATTTCGTCGGGCACCTGGGGACCGAGGACTATCTCCGGCTGCTGCAGCGCTCCTCCGCGCACGTCTATCTTACGGTGCCGTTCGTGCTATCGTGGTCGATGCTGGAGGCGATGAGCACGGGCTGCGCGCTCGCTCTCTCGAACACGGCTCCGGTGCGCGAGTTTGCGGACGCGGACTCGGTCGCGATGGTCGACCTTGCGGACCCGCGGACGATCTCGGATGCGTTGGCCGACCTCGTGTCGCTGCCGTCCGAAGCCGCGCAGCGGATACGCGTTCGCGAAAGGGTTTGTCAGACCGTATCGGCGAGAAGGGAATATCGGCGGAAGGAAGGGTTCTTCAAGGAGTTGCTGCAGGCGCGCTGATTGGAGAGGCCGTGCTCTCCCGGGGCCGGGGCCGTTGTGGGCGGCTACCCCTTCAACGCAGGACTCTTTCATTCGCATCCATCCACCGGCCTCCCGGCGCGCAGCGAGTGTTCGATCCCAGTTCCCTTTGCACCGCCAACCTCCCGACACAACCCGTTCTCCGCTCGTTCGCTGGGTCGGAATTTCTCGTTGTTTTCGAGGGTTGTAGCGGCGAGGCTCCCCACTGCGCCTATGCCGATACAGCCGAAATCCGTTCTCTCCGGGCCGATATTCTTTGGACCTGTTGACTTCGGGTGTTTTGGTGGGGTGCCACACTGCATTGATTTAATTGCAGTTTTCCAAGGCCATCAGATCGGATTCCGACAAATTCTTTGGGTAGCGAAGGAATCTGAAATCCAAGAAATTGCATTTGCTGCATAGAGTCCGCCTCGTATTAGCTCGCCTGAGCTCCCTTCTGGAAGAGTGGGAGGGGTACCAAGACAGCTGGCCTCGGTGCTCATCCGTAACATCTCCCAGCACTTTCGCTGCCACTGACCGCTGGGTGCGGGCTTCGGCCGTGAGAGCATCGGATCAAATTGGGACGCCATCATCAGTAAACGTAACCAACCAAACCTTGATCGAAGGCGGCGCCTGGCCCTGACCCTCCCCGAAGACCCCTCGTCTCCTTAAATCCCAAACCGCTAACCCCATGATGACGGAGGCCATCCAATGAAGAAAGTCAGCATCGCCGGCCTGCGGGCGCGCCAGCAGCGCGCCGCGAAGAAGGTTGCCGCCATGGTCGAGATGTCGGCCGCGAAGCGCCTGCTGCGCTCTGCCGCCGAGATCGTCGCGCCCATGAAGCCGGCCCGATGGTCGAGACCCCCAATGCGCTGAAGCCAGTCCCGAAGCCCAAGGCGGCGAATATTGCCAAGGCCCCGAAGATCGCCAAGGTCCGCACGGTGCGCCGGGTTCGTCGGGTGTCGGCGTAGTCAACGGGCTGTCGCGGGCGTAGGCGCATCCTGCCGGCGGGCTTTTTCTCCTTTCCGCGGGGAGGGTTGGACGCCCCCGCGACCGATCCGCCTCACCTTCCTCCCGAGGCCGAAGAGGCGGGGTGTTCCTCAAACACCAGTGTTCTAGCACCAGTGTGAGAAGTCTAGCTTGCTCTGCTGCCTGCGCCTTGCCCAGGCGGAGCAAGGGCAACGTCAGGGGCAGGGGGCCGAGACCAACGGGCATGCACGTTTACACTTATTTCGGTTGTTACGGATATTACGGTTGCGTGCCGGCAGAGATACGCCTACATTCCGTCCATGGGATTGTTAGGGGACTGCGCGGTCAAGGGCGAACGAAGGCTCGCCGCGTAGGCAATCTTCGGGAGAGCACGAACAATGAAACAGGCTGCGGAAGCATTCGATTTGACCAACAGACTGCCCACGCCCGATGAAAGCCTGAGCGCGGCGGATGCCGCGACTGCGCTTGCGCGCGCGCTGGATGAAGAGGGGGCGCTGACCATTCCGGTGGGGAACGGAAGTGTGCATCTGGAACCGGCGGTTGCCGCGCTGATGATCGACGTGCTGGGCGTTCTCGCCCGCAACAACATGGTGACCATCGTGCCAATCGGGGCGGAGCTTACCACCCAGCAGGCGGCAGACATGCTCAACGTCAGCCGCCCCCACTTGAGCAAGCTGCTCAAGGAAGGCCGGATCAAGCACGTCCGGGTCGGCTCGCACCGCCGCGTTCCTTTTGCGGCGCTGATGGAGTTCAAGGCCGAGCGAGACGCAGGGCGTGGGGGTGCGCTCGATGAAATGGCTCGGCTGGGACAGGAGTTTGACGACGCATGAAAAAGGAACCCCGGATTGCCCTATCACATCGCCGACCGGTTCGCGGTCGTCCTTGACGCCTGCGTCCTTCATCCCTTCCGGATGAGGGACGTCCTCCTGCGTTTCTGTCATGCCGGGCTTTTTACATGACCCTTGAGACCATCGCCCCGATCGCCGATGATCCCGCCATCGGCCTGCCAGCCATGGCGGACTGATCGGCCCGGACTTCGCCGGTGCTCGTGGTGGCATTCGTCAGCTACACCACGTCATGGGACACAACCTGGTTGATGTTGCGGGCCCGGCTCAGATTCTCTCGCGAGTAAGACGATAGGCACCCTTCGAGCCCTCTCGAGACGCTTCCCAAATGGTCGATGTTTCGTTGCAGCCAGCCGATAGAGGCTCGGTCAAGACCGACTATAAGAGCACCATCCGGAGGTTTCAGATCTCCGCGCGCCGCGTAGAGCAGCGCGAGCCCAATTTGGCGTTCGAACTGCTGCCCTGGCGAAGACAGCGATATGAGCGCTATCACAGTTGCGGAAACCCCGCAAAAGATCAGACTTCGAATCATGGGGTAGTTTATCCCATCCTCACCACGGCCTCGTTGATCGCGTCGTGGTCGACAGGATAAAGGCGATGCACCTCTTCGACGACGGCTGGAACAAGCTCCGCTAAACCATCTTGCCAACCAGAAAGAAGCTCTGGGTCATCCCGGGGACCGGCGAGCTGACCCGTGGCCGGACAGCCTGCCACAGTGGGACACGCTCTCCGACGAGGCGAAGAAGCTCTACGTCCGCCAAGCCAACGTCTATACTGCCTATCTTGCCTACACCGACCATGAGATCGGCCGGGTCGTCCAGGCCATCGACGCGGTGCCGACGATCCTAGCGGCCGCCGGGTTGCCGCAGCCGGTCAGCGTCAACGGCATGGCCCGGCGGCCGATCGAGGGCGTGAGCATGGCCTATACTTGGGACACCGCCGACGCCCCGGACCAGCGGGTCACCAAGTACTTCGAGATGTTCGGCTCGCGGGCGATCTACCACGACGAGTGGGTCGCCGTGGCGCCGCCGGTCGTCGATCCCTGGGCGCTCTCGCTGGCACCGCCCCCGACCGACGTGATGAGCGGCTTCAGGTGGCAGCTCTGCAGTATCGCCGAGGACTGGAGCCAGGCGAAGGACCTCGCCGCGCAGATGCCGGACAAGCTGCGGGACCTCCAGCAGCTCCTCACCATGCAGGCCAAGAAGTACAGTGTATTCCCGCTCGACGGCCGGACGACACCGGCACGCTGGTCGTCCCCGACTACCAGGTGACCTTCCGCTTCACTGGCGCGATCGACAAGCTGACGGTCAAGCTGGGCCTGGAACGGCTCACTGCCGCCGAGCAGGAGATGATCTACGGGACCAAGCGGGCTAAGCGGTAGCTGCGCTGCGAGTGTACGACGGGCGGCCCCATTTGGGGGTCGTTCACGTTCAGCCCTAATGATTTATCCTCCGCGAGGCCGCCTCGGGAAACTTCTGAGCCCCGGCCGCCGCCGCCGCTGCATCGATCACGTCATGAGGAAGTTCGACGTGTCCGAGAGGCTGGCGTGCCGCGTGCTGGGGCAGCATCGCTCGACCCAAAGAAAGGCGCCGAAAGGACGCGCGGATGATGCGGCGCTCACCGCCGACATCGTCGCGCTGGCGACCGAATATGGCCGCTATGGCTACCGCCGGATCACGGCACTGCTGCGGGCGGCCGGCTGGGCGGTGAACGTCAAGCGGGTCGAGCGCATCTGGCGTCTGGAGGGGCTCATGGTGCTGAACAAGCAGCCAAAGAAAGGGCGGCTCTGGCTGAATGACGGCTCTTGCGTGCGGCTTCGACCCGAGCGCCCCAACCATGTCTGGTCCTACGACTTTGTCGAGGACCGCACCCACAACGGCAGGAAGTTCCGCATGCTCAACGTCATCGACGAGTTCACCCGTGAGTGCCTGGCGATCCGGGTCGACCGGAAGCTGACGTCGACGGATGTCATCGACATCCTGTCCGACCTCTTCATCCTGCGGGGCGTGCCCGGTCATGTTCGTTCCGACAACGTCCTATGTTGGGAACTGAACGCGGCTTGAGGCATCAGGTCATTGGGCGTCCGAGGGCTCGGACACCTGGTGAAAGGGTCGCCCAGGCGGGCTCCGCCGTCAAGAAATGGTCTCTCCCATAGCGAACACAGGGTACGCGCCGATGCGGCCCTCACCGTCCTTAAGACGAGATCCGAAATCCCAAGCGGAAAGCCCGAACATTATCTGCGAGGTCGGTTCACGCCTCCACGGCTCGATCGAGAGGGGTCCTTCCGCCTGGGCTCGCCCCCTCGAAGAAGGGGCGATAGGGTTCGCCGTGCTTGATCACGGCGTGTACGGTGCGCGCCATCTTGGCGGCGATGGCGGTGTAGGCCTTGCGCCGCAGGTGCGGGTTGTGCCGGTCCCGCGCGATGTAGCGCTCGAACTTGTCGCGGAAGCTGTTGGTCGGCTTCAGCACGGCCGTCTGCCCCGCCATCCAGAGCGTCCGGCGCAGGCGGGCGTTGCCGTACTTCGAGATCTTGCTCTGGCCGCGGAACATGCCGGACTGGACCGTGGCGAGGTCCATGCCGCAGAACTTCAGGAACTGGCGGTGATGGGCGAACCGGCGCACGTCGCCGGCCTCGGCGAGGATGGTCATCGCGTTGATCGACCCGATGCCGGGGATCGAGGTCAGCAGCCGGTAGTCGGTCAGTCCGGAGAGCAGCTCGACCGACCGCGCCTCGATCGCGTTGCGCTGGCGGGTCAGGCTGCGGCCCTCTGCAAGGACCATCCGGAACATGGCGATGGCGTCGGAGTCGGGATCGACGGGCAGTCCGACGGAGCTCTTCGCGGTCTCGTAAATGTCTGACAGCAGTTCGGTTTTGGAGACGCGCCGCCCGACCACTGTCCATGCCGCGGCGATGAACGCCTCCTTGTCCATGGCGGCGATGAAGTGCGGCGAGGGAAAGGCCTCGAGGAAAGCCAAGAACCAATCCGACCGCGAGCTGCGGTGGAACCTGTCCGCCTCCGGAAAGTAGAGCGGCAGGTAGTGGGTGAGGATCCGGTGCCAGAGCTCGGTCTTGGCGCGCGATACGATCTCGTGGGTCTTCGAGAGCTCCTGGATGTCGTTCACGCTGGCGAGCAGCGGATCATGAAAGAACTGGACGGCGCCGATCTGAAGCATGTGTAGGATCACCTGCGCGTCCTTCGGATCGTTCTTGTCCCAGCTGTTGTGCAGCGCCTCCCGCGTCCGGGCCAGTCCGACCGACGAGACGAGCTTGAGCTCGAACCCCGCACAGGAAAGATGGTGCGCCAGCGCGCGATGATAGTTGCCGGTCGCCTCGAACCCGATCCGGACCGGCAGGCCGTATTCGCGGAGAACCATCACCAGGCGGTCGAAGTCCGCCTTGGCGTTCGTCAGCGTCATCCTGCGGCGGCGCTGCTTGCCGGGGACGGCGATCAGCACCTCGTGTCGGTGCTTGGAAATGTCGATGCCTACCAAAACGCGTGCGCCGGGGGCATCCTCGATCTCGGTCATAGCCGGTCTCCTCTGTGGTGTGGTTCGCAAAAACCACAATGGAGACCTGAAGCCGGTTATGGCCGCCTGCTGCGCTACCTCGGAGGCTCCGCAGGCGGCCATAACCTCTCGGCCGCGATCAATTCCCAACGTGCTACGGTCCCGAGTTCATCGCCCGGGCCGTACGAGAATGGATTGCAGCGGTGGGAGCCAGGACCGCGTTCATCGAACCTGGCAGCCCCTGGGAGAACGGCTACTGCGAGAGCTTCAACTCAAAGCTCCGCGACGAGCTGCTGAACGGGGAGCTGTTCTACAGCCTCGCCGAGGCGAAGATCGTCATCGAAAGCTGGCGACAGCACTACAATCCTGCTTCGTTGCACCCATCTGTCTATGCTGTTGAAGGGAATAGATTTTGCTGATCGGGGTGCGATCCCGTGGGGTATTTGGGGTTCTGCCGAGCGCGGTGAGCGAGCCGCTGGGCTGCCGGATGTCCGAGTTCCGCGCGACCGAAGATCCACGGGCTGTCCGGTAGCGGATGAATACCCTGGATGTCGCCGGCTTCGGCGGCGAATCTGAGGGTCTTCGTCGCGACGCCGAGCAGGCGCGCGGCGTTGGTCAGGTTGAGCCAGGGTTCGATGCCTTCCGAAGCCGGACGGAACACCGGGATCTTGTGATGCGACCTGAGCGCGGTGACGCGCTCCCGGGTCCATCGGTTTCCATTGCCGGTCAGCAGACCGTTTCGATTGAGGATGCCGGCAATCAGATCGTCGGAGGCGATGAGAACGAGCTGACGTACTGCCGCGATGATCTCGGGTGAGGTGCTGTTGCGCTGGCCTCGACGCCGCTTCCCAGTTTGAGTGTCGGCCGTCAACAGTCGTCGCCGCCGCCGCTTTCCGCGTAGTGGTCCCCTTGCATATCATAAGCAGGGTTATTATAATCACGGCATGCAAAGCAACGGACAACCCACCCTCGGCTTTCTCCTCGCGGACGCGTCGCGCCTTCTGCGCCGGCGCTTCGAGCAGGAAAGCCGCGACCTTCCGATGACGGTGGCGCAACTCAAGATCGTGGCCCGCCTCGCCCACAACGAGGGGATCGGCCAGGCCGCGCTCGCCGGGCTGCTCGACCTCGAGCCGATGACGCTCAGCCGCCACGTCGACCGCATGGAAGCGGCCGGACTGGTGGAGCGGCGGCCCGATCCGCACGACCGGAGGGCACGTCAGCTCTTCACCACCGAGAAGGCGCGCGAGCTCCTCCAGCCGATGCGCGCCCGCGCCGCGGTCGTCTACGACCAGGTGCTCGAAGGCCTCGGCGAGGCCGAGCGCCAGGCGCTGCACGAGGGTCTCAAGACCATCATCGCCAACCTCTGCGCGGCCGAGCAGGCCGCCGACGACACCGCCCCGCTCGACCGCCGCCCGGCGGAAAGGAAGACCGCATGACCGCCCAGCCCACCCGCAAGTCCCTCGAGGAAGTCGCGTCCGCCCATGCGTTGGCGGAACCCACGGCAGCGGCCGCGCCGCAGCCCGTGGTGCCCGCCAAGCCGAAGCGCGGCCGGCGCCGCCTGCTCATCGCCGCCCTGCCGCTCGCGCTGGCACTCGTCGGCGGCTACGTCTGGGCGACTGGCGGGCGCTACGTCTCCACCGAGGACGCCTACGTCAAGCAGGACCGCGTATCGGTGGTGCCGCAGGTCAGCGGCCAGATCGACACGGTCATGGTCGGCGAGAACGAAGCGGTTGAGGCCGGCGATACCCTCTTCACCATCGACCCGGCGGTCTACCGCAGCGTGGTCGACGAGGACCGCGCCAAGCTCGAGTCCGCTCGCCTCGAGGTGGAGAAGCTCAAGGCCGCCTACGGCCAGT
Organism: uncultured Alphaproteobacteria bacterium; assembly: GCA_963796805.1. Classification (GTDB taxonomy): domain Bacteria; phylum Pseudomonadota; class Alphaproteobacteria; order Rhodobacterales; family Rhodobacteraceae; genus Amaricoccus. The sequence goes on along the minus strand of CAWCNG010000010.1, from coordinate 276,816 downwards.
CCGTCTCCGAGGCCGCAACGGCGCGCGATGCCCTTGCCACGGCGCAGACCCAGGACGACCGCCAGCGCGCGCTGCTCAAGACCGGCGTCGTGCCCCAGGCCGCCGCCGACGACAGCGCGCTGAAGCTGCAGCAGGCCAAGGGCGCCCTCGCCCAGGCCGAGAGCCGGGTGCTTTCCGCCAGGGCCGCGCTCGCCGGCAATCCGGAGATTCCCACTGACCGGCACCCGCAGGTGATGGAGGCGCTGGCGACCCTGCAGGGCGCCGAGCTCGACCTCGCCAACACCACGGTGCGCGCACCGGCCGATGGCGTGATCAGTCAGACTTCCCGACTGCAGCACGGCCAGTACGTCACCCCCGCGGTGCCGGTGCTGACGGTGGTCGCCACCGAGAAGACCTGGATCGAGGCGAACTTCAAGGAGACCGACCTCACCCACATGACCGAGGGCCAGCCGGTCGAGGTGACCCTCGACACCTTCCCCGACCATGCCCTCAAGGGCGAGATCGGCTCGATCGGCGCCGGCACCGGCTCGGAGTTCGCGCTGCTGCCGGCGCAGAACGCCTCCGGCAACTGGGTCAAGGTGGTGCAGCGGGTGCCGCTGCGCGTGCATCTCGACGCCGGCCAGGACCTGCCGCCGCTCCGCACCGGCATGAGCGCCAGCGTCGAGGTCGACACCGGCCACGCCCGCGGCCTGCCCAAGGTGGTCGCCAATACGCTCGGCGCCCTCGGCGTCGGCGGGCAGACGGCGGTGGCGGCGCCGGCAGAATGAGTGCCGCGGCCGGAACGGCCGCGGGTGCGCCGCCCGTGGTCGCGAACAAGGGGCTGATCACCGTCTCGATCATGCTCGCGACGATCATGCAGGTGCTCGACACCACGATCGCCAACGTGGCCCTGCCCTCGATGCAGGGCTCGCTCGGGGCGGCGCAGGACCAGATCACCTGGGTGCTGACCTCCTACATCGTCGCCTCGGCGATCATGACGCCGGTGACCGGCTGGCTCTCCGACCGCATGGGCCTGCGCGAGCTCTTCATCGCGTCGGTAGCGGGTTTCGTCGTCACCTCGATGCTCTGCGGCATGGCCACCAGCCTGACCGAGATGGTGGTCTTCCGCACGCTGCAGGGCATCTTCGGCGCGGCGCTGGTGCCGCTCAGCCAGACGGTGCTGCTCAACATCAACACCCGCGAGGAACACGGCAAGGCGATGGCGATCTGGGGCGCCGGAATCATGGTCGGCCCGATCATCGGCCCGACGCTCGGCGGCTGGCTGACCGATACCTTCAACTGGCGCTTCGTCTTCTACGTGAACCTGCCGGTCGGCATCCTCGCGCTGACCGGCCTGATCATCTTCCTGCCGCGCTCGCCCCGGCGGCAACGCAGCTTCGACTTCTTCGGCTTCGCCATGCTGTCGCTCGCCATCGGCGCGTTGCAGCTGATGCTCGACCGCGGCGAGCAGGCCGGCTGGTTCGACGCGCCGGAGATTCGGCTCTACCTCGGGCTGACCATCTCCGGGCTCTGGGCCTTCGTGATCCACATCACCGGACGCGAGCAGGCCTTCATCGACCCGCACATCTTCCGCGACGCCAATTTCGTGATGGCGCTGGTGATGATCTTCATGGTCGGGCTGATCCTGCTCGCCGGGCTGGCGCTGCTGCCGCCGATGCTTCAGGGGGTGATGGGCTACCCGGTGGTGACGACCGGCATGGTACTCGCCCCGCGCGGTGTCGGCACGATGATCTCGATGCTGGTGGTTGGGCGCCTCGTCGGCAAGGTCGACGCGCGCCTGCTGATCCTGACCGGGCTCGGGCTGACCGCGCTGTCGCTCTGGCAGATGACCGGCTTCTCCATCCAGATGGACAGCCGGCCGATCGTCGTCTCGGGCGTGGTGCAGGGGCTGGGGCTGGGGCTCGTCTTCGTCCCGCTCTCCACCATCGCCTTCGCCACGCTGGAACCGCGCTTCCGGGCGGACGCGGCCTCGCTCTTCAGCCTGGTCCGCAACATCGGCTCCTCGGTCGGCATCTCGATCGTGGCGACGCAGCTCGCCCACAACATCGTCATCAACCGCGCCGAGCTGGTGAGCAAGCTGACGCCCTACAGCCCCAACCTCGACCAGCTCGCCGGCGCCGTCAGCGAACCGGCGACGACGCTGGCCATGCTGAACGCGCAGGTGCAGGCGCAGGCCGCCTTCATCGCCTACATCGACGACTTCAAACTGATGATGTTCGTCACCCTGGCGGTGGTCCCGCTCCTCGCCTTCATGCGCAAGCCGCGCGCAGCGGCCCCCGCCGGCCCGGCCGCGGCAGCGATGGAGTGAGCCCACCGGACCGGCTGCTGAGCACGGCGCCTTGCGCCGCGCTCAGCAGGAAGCCTGCGGTTCGGGCGAAGTAAGACAGAAGCCCTCGGCACCCGCCGCGAGTTGCGCGACGAAATGTCGCGCAGCACCGTTTCACCTTATTTTCACCTTATTCGGAAATATATTTCGAAATATACTTCACACGACATTTCCCCGCGCGCGCAGGCGCACACACGCACCCTGGCGACTTCGACGAAACCGGGAGGGACGTTCTCAGGCCTTGTTCTTGTTGTAGACGTCGAAGATCACGGCGACGAGCAGCACCAGCCCCTTGATCACCTGCTGGAAGTCGATGCCGACGCCCATGATCGACATGCCGTTGTTCATCACGCCCATGATGAAGGCGCCGATCACCGCGCCGACGATCCGCCCGACCCCGCCCGAGGCGGAGGCGCCGCCGATGAAGCAGGCGGCGATCACGTCGAGCTCGAACGATACGCCGGCGCTTGGGGTCGCCGAGTTGAGCCGCGCGGCGATGATGAGGCCGGCCAGCGCCGCGAGCATCCCCATGTTGGTGAAGACGAGAAACACCAGCCGGCTGGTCTTGATCCCCGACAGCTTGGCGGCCTTCTCGTTGCCGCCGAGGGCATAGATCCGCCGGCCGATCGTCGTCTTGTTGGTGACGAAGGTGTAGGCCGCGATCAGCACGGCCATGGTGATCAGCACGTTGGGCAGCCCGCGCGCCGTGGACAGAAGGTAGGTGATGTAGACGATGGCGAAGGCGATGACGCCGTTCTTCAGCAGGAAGAAGCTGAACGGCTCCTCGACCGAGGCGTAGCGCACCGCCTTGGCGCGGGCCTGCACGGCCCCCCAGACCAGGGCCGCCGCCGCGCCGCAGCCGAGCACCAGCGCCGTCAGGTTCAGCCCGTCGGCGCCGCCCAGCACGTCGGGCACGAAGCCGGAGCTCAGCAGCTGGAACGACTTGGGGAACGGCCCGACCGACTCGCCGTGCAGCATGGCGAGGTTCAGGCCGCGGAACACCAGCATGCCGGCCAGCGTCACGATGAAGGAAGGAATGCGCCAGAAGGCGATCCAGTAGCCCTGCGCCGCGCCGATCGCGGCGCCGACCACCAGGCAGATCAGGGCCGAGGGCAGGACCGGAAAGTGGTTCCGGACGATCAGCACTCCCGCCAGCCCGCCCACGAAGCCGGCGACCGACCCGACCGACAGGTCGATGTGGCCGGAGACGATCACCAGCAGCATGCCGAGCGCCATGATGATGATGTAGCTGTTCTGCAGGAACAGGTTGGTCAGGTTCAGCGGCTTGAGCAGGACCCCGTTGGTCATGTACTGGAAGAACGCCATGATGACGACCAGCGCCATCAGCATGCCGTATTCCCGGAAGTTCGACTTCAGGTGACCGCCGGCGGAAGTGGTCGTCTGGGTGTCCGAGATGCTTGCCATGGCCCTATCCGTTCAGGATCATGCGCATGATGCGTTCCTGGCTCGCCTCCGCCGCAGCCAGTTCCCCCACCAACGCGCCTTCGTTCATAACATAGATCCGGTCGCACATGCCGAGCAGTTCCGGCATCTCCGACGAGATCATCAGCACGCCCTTGCCCTGGTCCGCCAGCGCGTTGATCAGCGTGTAGATTTCGTACTTGGCGCCCACGTCGATGCCGCGCGTCGGCTCGTCGAGGATCAGCACCTCGGGGCCGGAGAACAGCCACTTCGACAGCACCACCTTCTGCTGGTTGCCGCCGGAGAGGTTCAGCACCTTCTGATAGACCGACGAGCAGCGGATGTTCATCCGCTTGCGGTAGTCGAGCGCCACCTGGCGCTCCTGGTGGCTGTCGACGACGCCGTACTTCGACACGCCGGGCAGGTTCGCCAGCGTGATGTTGTTGGTGATGTGGTCCTCGAGGATCAGGCCGAGGCTCTTGCGGTCCTCGGTGACGTAGGCGAGGCCGGATTTCACCGCGTGGCCGACGGTGCCGACGTCGATCGGCTTGCCGTGCAGCTTGGCGGTACCGGTGATGTGGTGGCCGTAGGAGCGCCCGAAGATGCTCATGGCGAGCTCGGTCCGCCCCGAGCCCATCAGCCCGGCGATGCCGACGATCTCGCCGGCGCGCACGTTGAAGCCGACGTCGAAGATCTGCTGCCGGTCGGAATGCACCTGGTTGAAGACGTTCCAGTTCTCGACCTCGAACAGCACCTCGCCGATCTTCGGCACCCGGTGCGGATACCGGTCGGACATCGAGCGGCCGACCATGTCGCGGATGATATGGTCCTCGCTGACGTCCTCGGTCTGGGTATCGAGCGTGCTGACCGTGGCACCGTCGCGCAGCACCGTAATCCGGTCGGCGACGCGGCTGATTTCGTTCAGCTTGTGGCTGATCAGAATCGAGGTTATGCCCTGGGTCTTGAACTCGAGCAGGAGGTCGAGCAGCGCCTGGCTGTCGGTCTCCTGCAGGCTGGCGGTCGGCTCGTCGAGGATGAGCAGCTTCACCTCTTTCGACAGCGCCTTGGCGATCTCTACCAGCTGTTGCTTGCCGACGCCGATGTCGGTGACGAGCGTGGTCGGCCGTTCGCGGAGACCGACCTTCTTCAGGAGCTGCGCCGTGCGGGAGTAGGTCTCCTCCCAGTCGATGACGCCCCGCGCCGCCACCTCGTTGCCGAGGAAGATGTTCTCGGCGATGGACAGCAGCGGCACCAGCGCCAGCTCCTGGTGGATGATGACGATGCCGAGGTGCTCGCTGTCGGCGAGATCGCGGAAGGTCCGCACCTTGCCCTCGTAGAGGATGTCCCCTTCGTAGGTGCCGTGCGGATAGACCCCCGACAGCACCTTCATCAGCGTGGACTTTCCCGCGCCGTTCTCGCCCACCAGGGCGTGGATCTCGCCCGGCATCACCACGAGGTTGACGTTGTCGAGCGCGCGAACGCCCGGGAACGTCTTGGTGATGCCACGCATCTCCAGAATCGGCTGCATTCAGTCACTCCCCGCGGACGGGACGGGCCCGAAGGCCCGCCCCTCTGGCCAGTCTTATTGGATCTGGTCCTTGGTGTAGTAGCCGGATTCGATCACCGCCGCTTCCCAGTTGGTCTTGTCGACCTCCATGGGCACCAGCAGGTAGGACGGCACGACCTTGACGCCGTTGTCGTAGGTCTCGGTGTCGTTGATCTCCGGCGTGCCGCCTTCGAGGAGCGCGTTGACCATGCCCACGGTCACCTTGGCGAGCTCGCGGGTGTCCTTGAACACGGTGGAGTACTGCTCGTCCGCCAGGATCGACTTCACCGAGGGAATCTCGGCGTCCTGGCCGGTGACGATCGGCATCGGCAGGTCGGCCGACCCGTAGCCCACGCCCTTCAGCGACGACAGGATGCCGATGGAGAGACCGTCGTACGGCGACAGCACCCCGTCGACCCGCGCGTCGGTGTAGTTGGCCGACAGCAGGTTATCCATGCGCGCCTGCGCGGTCGCCGGCAGCCAGCGCAGCGTACCGACCACGTCCATGCCCATCTGGCCGGAGCCGATCTTGATCGAGCCGTCGTCGATCAGCGGCTGCAGCACGCTCATGGCGCCGTCGTAGAAGAAGAAGGCGTTGTTGTCGTCGGGCGAGCCGCCGAACAGCTCGACGTTCCACGGCTTGGTGTCCGGGAAACGCTCCTTCAGGCCCTTCACCAGCGAGTTCGCCTGCAGCACGCCGACCTGGAAGTTGTCGAAGGTGGCGTAGTAGTCGACGTCGCCGCTGTCGCGGATCAGCCGGTCATAGGCGACCACCGGGATGCCCGCCGCATGCGCGTTCTCCAGCGCGTTCGACAGCGTGGTGCCGTCGATGGCCGCGATCACCAGCGCGTCGACGCCCTGGACGATCATGTTCTCGATCTGCGCCAGCTGGTTGGGGATGTCGTCGCCGGCGTACTGCAGGTCGGTGCCGTAGCCCGCTTCGGTGAACTGCTTGACCATGTTGTCGCCGTCGGCGATCCAGCGCGCCGAGGTCTTGGTCGGCATGGAGATGCCCACCGTCTTGTCCTGCGCCAGCGCAGGCATCGACAGGGTCAGCGCCAGCGCCGCCCCCGCCAGAATCCCAGATATAAGCTTCATTACCGACTCCCTGTTGCGGAGTCCGGCCGGCCACATCGGCCAAGCCCGCGCCCCGACATTTCCTCCAGCCGCGCAGGCACGGGCTGATCCCGCCTGGCTCCGCCTCGACCGGCTTGCACCATAGGCCCGAGTTGCCATACCGTTCAAATGCTATTCCGCTCTATGGGCATACTTTTTTTGATATGAGACGCAGCGTACCGCTCGATCAGGACGCGCTCCGCGGCGCCGAGCGGCTGATCGGACGCGGGCTGAAGCTGACCCACATCCGCCTGATCGCCGCGCTTGCCGAGGCCGGCCAGCTCACCGCCGCCGGGCGGGAGCTGAACCTGACCCAGCCGGCCGCCTCGCGGCTTCTCTCCGAGGCCGAGGCGATTGCCGGCCACCGGCTCTGCGAGCGCCAGTCCAAGGGCGTCGTCATGACCGCCCCCGGCGCGGCCCTGGCGCGGCGGGCGCGCACCGTCCTCGCCGAGATCGCCGAGGCGGGGCGCGAGATCGGCGACGTGGCCGAAGGGCGGATGGGCTCGGTGCGGCTCGGATCCGTGACGGCGCCGGCGGTGGAACTGGTCGTGCCGGTACTGCAGCGGCTGCAGCGCCAGTATCCCGGTCTGCAGGCCCAGGTCGACGTGGCGACCAGCGACGTGCTGCTGGCCGACCTGATGCGCGGCCGGCACGATTTCTTTATCGGCCGGGTTCCCACCGGGATCGACGCGCGCCCGTTCGAGCTGCACAGCCTCGCGCCCGAGCAGGTGGCGCTGATCGTGCGTGCCGGTCACCCGCTGGCGGGGGCGGCATCGGTCTCCGCCGCCGACCTCACCCCCTACGAGTGGGTGATGCAGCCGCCGGGCTCGCTGCTGCGCACCACCATCGAGGAGGCGATGATCGCCCGCGGCGTGCCGCTGCCCAACTGCCGGCTGAGTACGGCGTCGCTCTTGGTGACGCTGGCGCTGGTCACCAATTCCGATGCCATCGCGCCGGAGTCGGTGGAGGTGGCGCAGCTCCTGGCCGGGGAGGGGGGCCTCGGCCGCGGCGTAACCGTGCTGCCCATCGATTTCGCCGTCGAGGTCAGGCCCTACTGCCTGGTCCGCATGCGCGACCAGCGGCTGTCGCGCCCGGCCGCATTCGTGCATGACGCGCTGATCGCGGCACTGGCCCCCGGAGGCGAATTCGCTGGCCGCGGCCGAAGTTCCGCATAGATAACGCTGGCAGCAGCCAACCGGAGCCGCCATGACCGCCACCCTCTTCTCGCCGATCACCATCGGCGCCCTCGACTTCCCCAACCGCATCGCCGTGTCGCCCATGTGCCAGTATTCCGCCGATGACGGCGTGGCTTCCGACTGGCACCTGCAGCACTGGATGATGCTGGCGATGAGCGGCGCCGGCATGGTCACGGTCGAGATGACCGACGTGGAGCGGCGGGGCCGCATCACCCACGGTTGCCACGGCCTCTATTCCGATGCATCCGAGGCCGCCGCCCGGCGTACCCTCGACGCCGCCCGCCGGGTTGCCGCACCCGGCACGAAGTTCGGCGTGCAACTGGCGCATGCCGGCCGCAAGGCCTCCTGCAGCCGCCCCTGGGAAGGCGGCGGGCCGCTCGGCCCGGACGACGACCCCTGGCAGACGGTCTCGGCCTCCGCCATTCCCTTCGCCGACGGCTGGCACACGCCGGCGGCGCTCGATGAAGCCGGGATCGAGGCGCTGGTCGGGCATTTCATAGCCGCCGCCCACCGGGCCGAAGCGCGCCGGCTTCGACTTCATCGAATTGCACGGCGCGCACGGCTACCTGCTGCACCAGTTCCTCTCGCCTTTGTCCAACCAACGCACCGACGCCTGGGGCGGCCCGCTCGAGAACCGGCTGCGGCTGCCGCTCGCGGATCCTCGCCGCGGTGCGGGAAGCCGTGCCGGCGATGATGGTGGGCGCCCGGCTCTCGGTCACCGACTGGGTCGAGGGCGGCCTGACCGTCGACGAGGGCGTCGCCATCGCCGGCGCCTTCCGCGAGGCCGGCGCGGCCTACATCTGCGCCTCCTCCGGCGGCAACTCGCCGCACCAGAAGATCCCCACCGGCCCCGGCTACCAGGTCCACCTCGCCGAGGCCGTCCGCCGCGGCGCCGGCATCACCACCCGCGCCGTCGGCCTGATCGACGCGCCGCACCAGGCCGACGAGATCGTCCGCTCCGGCCGCGCCGACATGGTGGCGCTGGCCCGCGCCTTCCTCGCCGACCCCCGCTGGGTCTGGCGCGCCGCCGCCGCCCTCGGCCACGAGTTCACCCCGCCGCCGCAGTACGCCCGCGCCGCCATGCTGCCGAAGAAGTGGGTGGAAGCGGCCTGAGACGCGGCCGCCCCTCCGGCGGAGGTCCCGCGTTTTCGCATCCCGGCCGAGCGCCTCCCAGCACGACCACGTCTTGCCGCCGCGGCTATTGCCCAAACCACTTTTGGCCCGGCGCCCGGAATCCTTCGGCGGCTTCGGCTGCCGCTCGTCCTGGCGGCGCACCTCGGCGCGGTCCTTTGGCCGGTGCGGCCGCGCCGGATGGGAGCGGCAACAGGATGCACCTCGCCCAACGCAGGCGAACGGCGATCTCGTAGAGCACCAACGGTATGCAGATCCCGGCCGCGAGAGTGACGCCACCGGCAATCGCGTCGGGGACTCCGCGCGGCTCCAGCAGCGCGAACAGCTTCAATTCAATAGCAATATGAAAGATCAACACGAACATCGCCCGCGCACCGATGTATCCCAGAATTCCCGCTGCAGCCGATGATCGATCAGCATAGGCCGCCAGGCACAAGGCGAGATAGATCCCGGCTAGCGCTTGTGCTGTGGTCACCCAGATTTCACCGTACGTCCGGTCGTAGAGATCCATCGTCTCATCCAGTAGCAGATGTAGCAGCAGAAACGTGGCAAGGGCGGCGGCAACCAGGCGCCAATCAGGCTGAAATTCATGGATCTGGCGCTTCGCCAGGTAGCCCGCCAGCACGAATGCCCCGGTCAACGGCAGCAGGTCCGCACTCCACGGCCAACCTGCGAAAGAGTTGGGCATGGTCCTGATCGCGAACACACCTGCGAGAAACGACACGATCATCAGCGCTGGCGGCAACCTCCGGTCGGAGTTCCCGATGCACTTCAAAGCAACGACCACCAAGACGGAGCAAAGCGCCAAATGCGGTAGAAACCATAGCGGAACGACGCTCGTGCCGATACCTATGCCACTGGCGACCATGTAGAGGGTCCGAGCGATCCCCGGACTCTGCCCGGTCCCCAGCGCTGCACTTCCTATGGTGATGAGAGCATATGCCGCCATGACCGCGAAATATGGCTTGAGTAATGAATCGGATCGCTTGGCGATATGCTGCCAGATGCTTCGATCCTTGCTTAGCGTGACTCCAGAAATAACAAAAAACAGCGGCATGTGAAACGAAAATATCAAGCGATATAATTCAGGATAGGCATTCAGTGTCAGCCAGTTGTGGCCCAACACAACAAGAACGATCCCAATGCCCTTGGCAACATCCAGCCGTCGACTTCGCGGCAACGCATCCCTCCTTTTTAGCCGACCACGACTAGGACGCTCAGAGAGCGGATGCTAGACGTATGAGGACGAGGCAATGCGTCCTGAAAAGGGTTTTGCCGGGGACACATTTGGGGTACCCGCGATCGGCGCCACTCCGAAACCCGCCCGGCTCCTACCCCGCAGCAGCCGCGCCGCCCGCGGCGCAAAATTGGTCGGGACCCCGTCGCAGCCCGCCCGCCGGAATGCCAGCAGCGTCTCCAGCACCGCCCGGAAGCCGTCGATCCAGCCTCGCTCCTCGGCGGCCACGATCATCGCGTACTCTTCCGAGACCTGGTAGGCAACGGTGGGCACCCGGAACTCCGCCTTCAACCGGGCGCAGTTGTCGAGGTAGGGCAGACCGGGTTGACCATCACCGTATCCGCGCCCTCGGCGCAGGTCTGCGGCCACTTCTCTCACCGCCTCGTCGCCGTTCGCGGGGTCCATGTTGTAGGTCTTCTTGTCGCCCTTCAGCGCTCCGGCCGGCACGTGGACTTCGGCATCCGCAGCGCCTTGATCAACGCCCCGGGGTGCCCGTCTGCGCCCGGTCTGCTATCTAGAGGGCCGAGCTGCCCATCGGCGCTCGACAGAAGAGGCGTGCGGAAAGCAGGATCCAGCGGGGTTTTTATGGCCGAGGAACAATCGTTTTGCGAGGGCGGATGTGCCTGCGGGGAAGTGCGGTACCGAGTGACTTCTCCTCCGATGATCGTCCACGCGTGCCACTGCCGATTGTGTCAGGTACAGACCGGTACGACCAACGTGGTGAACGCGCTGATCGAGGCGGAGAGGGTCGTGTTGCTCAAGGGCGAGGTCGCCGAACACACCCTGCCGACCCCAAGCGGGAAGGGTCAGCGAATCTCACGCTGTCCCTCGTGCAGAACCGCGCTCTGGAGCAACTATCTGATCAACGGTCAAGGCGAGCTTGTGCGGTTCATTCGTGTCGGCACGCTCGACACGCCCGAACTGATGCCGCCGGACGTGCATATCTTCACCGGGTCGAAGGTTCCCTGGTATGTCATCCCCGAGCAGCAGCCGGCGGTCGATCCTTTCTACGACTTCGATACGACCTGGCCACAGGCCAGCAAGGATCGGATCGCTGCGGTGACGGCGAGGACCGGGGTGCGATACCGCTGAAGCGGCACGGGCAAGATCAGCCCCGAGGTTGGTTGGGGTCGGCCGGAAGCACCGAATCGAATTCTTCACCTTGTTTCCGCCGCTCACGTAATTCAGCCAACCCGGACGCCCGGTTGCCGTCGATCCAGCCCCGTTCTTCGGCGGCCGCGATCATCGCGTACTCCCCGGAAACCTGGTAGGCGAAGGTGGGCACCAGGAACGCCGCCTTCACCCGCGCGCAGGCGTCGAGAAAGGGCGACCCCGGCTTTACCATCACCATGTCAGCGCCGTCGGCCTGATCGACACGCCGCGGCAGGCCGACGAGATCGTCCGCGCCGGCCGCGCAGACATGGTGGCGCTTGCCCGCGCCTTCCTCGCCGACCCCCGCTGGGTCTTGGCGCGCCGCCGCCGCCCTCGGCCACGAGTTCGTCCCGCCCCCACAGTACGCCCGCGCCGCCATGCTGCCGAAAAAGTGGGTGGAAGCGGCCTAAGCCCTCACCGCCGGTCCTCCGGAATTCCGGATCGTGCTTCCTGCGCCCCGCGGGTGTAGATTGGTGGTGCTCGAACGGGGAACCGAGCTTGGGGGCTGAAAATGACTCTTCGCGTCATAGGTGCGGGCGTAGGCCGCACCGGGACCTTCTCGATGAAGCTGGCCCTCGAGCAGCTGGGCTTCGGGCCATGCCATCACATGGAGGAGGTCGACGAAAAGTCGCCCGACGAGATCGGGCTCTGGCTGCGAGCCGCGTCCGGAACCGCCGACTGGAGTGTGAACTACGCGGGCTACGCCGCGGCCGTGGACTGGCCGACGGCAGCCTTCTGGCGCGAACTCGCCGACGCCTTCCCGGACGCCCGGTTCCTCCTGACCGTGCGCCCGTCCGAGGATTGGTACCGGAGCTTCTCCGAGACGATCTACCCGCTGGTCGATGGCGCCGATCGGGGTGACCCGGAGCGGCGGCCCTTCCTGGAGATGGTCAGGGCCGTCCTGCGCAAGACCGGCTTCGAGATCCCCTCCGCGCGCGAAGACATCGTCCGCGCCTACGAGCGCCATGTCGCCGCCGTGAAGGCGACCATCCCCGCCAGCCGCCTCCTGGTCTTCGACGTGAGGGAGGGCTGGGAGCCGCTCTGCGCGTACCTGGACGTTCCGGTACCGGACACGGACTTCCCCCGCACCAACGACAAGAAAGCCTTCTGGGCCAGCACCCAAGCGCCGCAAGCCGCACCGGAAGCCCGCGCACCGTAAGGGCCTCCGTCCATCGACCTCCGAGTTGAAAGGGACGGTGCTCCGCGAAGTGCGGACGACCTCGTGTAATCGGTCGTTAGGTTCCGCCGTCGGCGGCGCAATCGAGAGGCGGACCGGACGGAAAGCCCTCCTTCGAGCCCGAGGTCGCCGACGTTAACGTTTGAACCCGGGTCCGTTCCCAGGTACCTAAGATGTGCATGCATTGTACGTGCGATGTACGTCGAGGAATCCGCCGTTAACCCTTGCGGCGCCAAGCCGAATCCCGCCGGCGCCTACCCCCGCAGCAGCCGCGCCGCTCGCGGCGCGAAATAGGTCAGGACCCCGTCGCACCCCGCCCGCCGGAACGCCAGCAGCGTCTCCAGCACCGCCCGGTCGCCGTCGATCCAGCCCCGCTCGGCGGCGGCCTGGATCATCGCGTACTCCCCGGAAACCTGGTAGGCGAAGGTGGGCACCCGGAACTCCGCCTTCACCCGCGCGCAGATGTCGAGATAGGGCAGGCCGGGCTTCACCATCACCATGTCCGCCCCCTCAGCCAGGTCCGCGGCCACTTCCCTTAGTGCCTCGTCGCCGTTGGCGGGGTCCATCTGGTAGGTCTTCTTGTCGCCCTTCAGCGCCGTGCCGGAGCCCACCGCGTCGCGGAACGGCCCGTAGAAGCCCGAGGCATACTTGGCCGCGTAGCTCATGATCATCGTGTCGGGAAAGTCGTGGCTCTCCAGCGCCCGCCGGATAACCCCGATCCGCCCGTCCATCATGTCCGACGGCCCGAGGATGTCGCAGCCAGCCTCGGCCTGCACCAGCGCCATCTTCTCCAGCGCCAGCAGCGTCTCGTCGTTCAGCACCACCCCGTCGCGCACCAGCCCGTCATGCCCGTCCGAGTTGTAGGGATCGAGCGCCACGTCCAGCAGCACCCCCACCTCCGGCACCGCCGCCTTGATCGCCCGCGTCGCCCGGCAGACCAGGTTCTCCGGGTTCCAGGCCTCGCTCGCCTCCGGGTCCTTAACTCGCTCATCCGTATAGGGAAAAAGCGCCAGGCAGCGGATCCCCAGCTCCACCGCCTTCTCGGCCGCCCGCACCGCCCGGTCGATGCTGAGCCGCTCCACCCCCGGCAGCGAGGCCACCGGCTCGGCGACGTCGACCCCCTCGCGTACGAAGATCGGCCAGATCGAGATCCGCAGGCGACAGCCGCGCCTCGGCCACCAGGTCGCGGATCCAGGGGGCCCGGCGCAGACGCCGCGGGCGGGAGAGCGGGAAGGGGGCGAGCGCCATCGTGCGGGTTTGACACGCGCTGCTCGGTCCCTCAAGCGCAAAGCCGCCGTTCACGATAGCGGCGCGGGCCGGCTTGACGGCGGCAGGCGGCTGCGGTGGAAGGGACGCCACGTCCGCGTCCGGGGCATCCCCTTTGATCGAAACCTTCGCTGCCGCGAGCTTTCAGAGCATCTGGTACTGGGTGCTGCACGTGGTCGTCTGGACGCTGGCCTGCTACCGCACCCTCGGCGTTCCGCTCGACATGCTCTTGCGCGCCCGCCGCACGCCTGAGATCGCAAAGCGCGTGGACGACCTCGCGCACCTTTCCTCGGCGCGGATCAGCGGCGTCTACGATCTTCTCGGCGTGCCCATCGCCGCGCTGTGCGGTTTCGGGCTCGCCATGCTGCTCGTGATCGGCTTCGGCCTCGGTATGGAGATGGCGCAGGCCGCCTTCGTACTGCTGCTGCCGTTCGGCCTGATCAGCTACTCCAAGCTCCGTCTCGCCCTGGCGGTGCGGCGGTACCGCATCGCCGGTCCCAGGCTGGTGCTGGAGCTGTCGCGCCGGCGGGTCTGGCACCAGTTCTTCGCCATCCTCGGAATGCTCGTGGCCATCAGCCTCGCGATGGCGCGCCACGTATCGCGGCTACCACCGCTCTGAACCAGCACTGGAACAATCGAAACATCGCGCCGCGCATGCGGCACACGGGTGAAACGCGGCGGGAGCAGATTACCGCCATCGAAACCCAACACCACGGAGACAAAGCGATGTTTTCCTCGATCAAGTCGGCGATCTCCCGCGCCAACCAGCGCGCTGCCGCCAAGCGCGACTACCGCACCCTGTCGGGCCAGAGCGACCACCTGCTCAGAGACATGGGCCTGACGCGCAACTCCATCTACGGCGTTGTTGTCCGCGGTAACGACCCCCGGTGACGCACGCCCCCGGGACGGTGCATCCTCAACCCGACTGAAGCCCACCCCCCGCGGGTGGGCTTCTTCTTGTCAGCGCCCCGGCCTTGCGCTAGGCCGCGCCGCATGACGCATCTGCGGCCGCTGACCCCCGGACGCCTGCTGGTCGGCGGCTGTCCCGAGGGATACGACGCCCGCCACCTCGCCGAGACCATCGCCCGCGCCAACGGGCCGGTGATCCACGTGGTGCGCGACGACGCCCGCCTCGCGGCGCTGCGCGCGGCCCTGCGCTTCTTCGCCCCCGAACTGCCGGCGCTGACCTTCCCCGCCTGGGACTGCCTGCCCTACGACCGCGTCTCCCCCGGCCCCGAGATCGCCGCCCGGCGCATGGCGACGCTGGCCGCACTCGCCGGCGGCTTCGCCCGTCCCGCCGCCATCCTCACCACCATCAATGCCGCGACCCAGCGTGTCCCCGGCGGCGAGGTGCTGCGGGCCGCCAGCTACACCGCCGCCGTGGGTCAGCGGATCGACGTGGCCGAGCTGCGCGGCTATCTCGCGCGCATGGGTTTCCAGCAGGCGCCCACTGTCACCGAGCCCGGCGAATTCGCCATCCGCGGCGGCCTCATCGACCTCTTCCCACCGGGCGCGCGCAGCCCGGTCCGGCTCGACCTCTTCGGCGACGTACTGGAATCGGCCCGCCGCTTCGACCCCGAGACCCAGCGTACCAGCGAGACCGTCAGGCGGGTGGAACTCGCGCCGGTCAGCGAAGTGATCCTCGACGAGGCCTCCATCGAGCGCTTCCGCACCCGCTACCGCGCGATGTTCGGCGCCGCCGGCCACGACGACCCGCTCTATGCCGCGGTCAGCGCCGGCCGCAAGCACCAGGGCTACGAGCACTGGCTGCCCTACTTCCACGAGCGGCTGGACACCATCTTCGACTATCTCCCCAACGCCCCCGTGCTGCTGGACGACCAGACCGCCGCCGCCCGCGACGCCCGCTGGTCGGCGCTCCTGGAACAGTACGACGCCCGCGCCTCGGCACTCGCCGCCAAATCCAAGCTCGGCACCGTCTACAAGCCGGTCCCGCCGGGCGAGCTCTACCTCGACGACCGCGCCTGGGAGGCAGCGATCTCGGGGCGCCCGCTGCACCAAATCTCCGCCCTGCCGCAGCCCCTTGGCCCCGGCGTGATCGACGCCGGCGGGCGCATCGGCCGAGACTTCGCCCCGGAACGCCAGCAGGAGGGCCTCAACCTCTTCGGCGCGCTGGCCGCCCACGTGGCCGCGCGCCGGGCCAGGGGCGACGTGGTCGTCGCCAGCTACTCCGCCGGCGCCCGCGAGCGCCTCGCCGGCCTCCTCGCCGACGCCGGCGTCACCGGCGCCCGCGCCATCGCCCGCTCCGCCGAGCTCACCGGCGACGCCAGCAAACCGGGGGACCTCGGCCTCGCCGTCTGGCCGCTGGAGCACGGCTTCGAGGCCCCCGGCCTCACCGTCGTCGCCGAGCAGGACGTGCTCGGCGACCGCCTGATCCGCGCCCCCCGCCGCCGCAAGCGTGCCGAGAACTTCCTCACCGAGGCCGCCGGACTCACTCCCGGCGATCTCGTCGTCCACGTCGACCACGGCATCGGCCGCTACAGGGGCCTCGAGACCATCACCGCCATGGGCGCGCCGCACGAGTGCCTCAGCCTCGAGTACGCCGGCGGCGACAAGCTCTACCTGCCGGTCGAGAACATCGAGCTCCTCTCCCGCTATGGCCACGAGGAGGGCCTGCTCGACCGCCTCGGCGGCGGCGCCTGGCAGGCGAAGAAGGCGCGCCTCAAGTCCCGCATACGCGACATGGCGGAACGCCTCATCCGCATCGCCGCCGAGCGCGCGCTCAGGAAGGGCGCCATCCTCACGCCCCCCGACCACCACAGCTGGGAGGAGTTCTGCGCCCGCTTCCCCTACGCCGAGACCGACGACCAGCTCGCCGCCATCAACGACGTGCTGGAGGATCTGGAATCCGGCAAACCCATGGACCGCCTCGTCTGCGGCGACGTCGGCTTCGGCAAGACCGAGGTGGCGCTGCGCGCCGCCTTCGTCGCCGCCATGTCCGGCATGCAGGTGGCGGTGATCGCCCCGACCACGCTCCTCGCCCGCCAGCACTTCAAGAACTTCGCGGAACGCTTCCGTGGCTTGCCCCTCCGCGTCCGCCAGCTCTCCCGCTTCGTCTCCGCCAGGGACGCCTCCGAGACCCGCGCCGGCCTCGCCGACGGCTCCATCGAGCTCGTCATCGGCACCCACGCGCTCCTCGCCAAGGGCGTGACCTTCAAGAACCTCTGCCTTCTCGTCATCGACGAGGAGCAGCATTTCGGCGTCGCCCACAAGGAACGCCTGAAGGCGCTGCGCTCCGACGTCCACGTCCTCACCCTCACCGCCACCCCCATCCCGCGCACGCTGCAACTCGCCCTCTCCGGCGTCCGCGAGCTGTCGCTGATCGCCACCCCCCCGGTCGACCGCCTCTCCATCCGCACCTACGTCTCCGAGCTCGACCCGGTCACCATCCGCGAGGCGCTGCTGCGCGAGCACTACCGCGGTGGCCAGGCCTTCTACGTCGTCCCGCGCATCTCCGACCTGGATGCCGTCGCCGCGTACCTGCGCGACCATGTCCCCGAGGTGAGCTTCACCGTCGCCCACGGCCAGATGCCGGCGACCGAGCTCGACGACAAGATGAACGCCTTCTACGACGGGCGCTACGACGTGCTGCTCTCCACCACCATCGTCGAGAGCGGCCTCGACATCCCCGCCGCCAACACCCTGATCGTGGAACGCGCCGACATGTTCGGCCTCGCCCAGCTCTACCAGATCCGGGGGCGGGTAGGGCGCTCCAAGCTCCGCGCCTACGCCTTCTTCATGACCGAGCCGCGCAAGAAGCTCACCCCCCAGGCCGAGAAGCGCCTGCGCGTCCTCGGGGCGCTGGACAACCTCGGCGCCGGCTTCACGCTGGCGTCCCAGGACCTCGACATCCGCGGCGCCGGCAACCTCCTCGGCGAGGAGCAGTCCGGCCAGGTCCGCGAGGTCGGCTTCGAACTCTACCAGGACATGCTGCACGAGCAGATTGCCAAGCTGCAGTCCGGCGAGGTCGAGATGCCCGACGACGGCGAATGGTCGCCGCAGATCAACCTCGGCGTCCCCGTGCTGATCCCCGAGCCCTACGTCCCCGACCTCGACGTCCGCCTCGGCCTCTACCGCCGCCTCTCGTCGCTCGAGCGCAAGGTCGAGCTCGAAGGCTTCGCCGCCGAGCTCATCGACCGCTTCGGCGCCCTGCCGCCCGAGGTGGAGACGCTCCTCCTCGTCGTCCGCATCAAGGCCCTCTGCAAGCGCGCCGGCATCGCCCGGCTCGACGGCGGCCCCAAGGGCGCCACCGTGCAGTTCCACCACGACAAGTACGCCAACCCGGCCGGCCTCGTGCAGTTCATCCACGACCAGAAGGGCGACGCCAAGGTCAGGGACAACAAGATCGTCGTCCGCCGCGACTGGCCCAGCGAAAAAGGCCGCCTCACCGGCGCCTTCACCATCGCCCGCGACCTCGCCGCCCTGGCCAAACCCGAACCCGCCCGCACAACCTCCGCCTGATCCCGCCGGGCGCCCGCGGCGCGATTATCGACGGCCAAGTCCCGCGGGACGACGGCGGGGGTGTCGAGTGAACCGCAGTGTCCCGCGGTGTACGTCAGGCGATATTCCGGCTTTGCCGGAACGGGTTCGCGTGGTCATGGCGCGAGACCCGCGACCAGGACGGCGGCTCTCGGCCCCAATAAATCTCCGAAAGCCCGTACCCCGTGCGCGCATCGGTCCGCCTTGCCCGCCCTCTCGTGCTTCGCGCAGGCGGTTCGTCCCGCCGGATTTGGCCGTCGACAAATCCGGCCGCGCCCGCCCCCCCAAGGGCGGGCGCGTTCCGCGCCCACCGGGGCGGCCACGCCCGGATTGCAGCCGTCCGGTCCAGGGCGCACCCCCCCTTCGCCTCCGCGCTCACGCGCTCCGGCGAACGGCCCGGCCGAAGCAGTGCTTCGGCTTGTCGGGCCGGGACCCGCGGGCGAAGGCCCGCTTCGATCGAAGGGCGGCTCCCGGGCGCAAAGCTGCCGTTCAGCCTCCCTTGGAACCGGGTGGATCAAGCGCCGCGAGTCCCGAACGTCCGCCTCCGGAGTGGTGGCCGCGTCAACTCCGGCCAGGGCGTCCTCCTCCGTTAACGCTTCAATCCTGCACTCTTTTAGGTGCCATATGGATTCCATACGGATTCCATACGCTTTCTGGGTCGAGAGAATCGCCGTAAACCTTTGCTACACCGGCACTCTTCGCCGGCCACCTCACGCCCCCGCCGTCGCCGCCTCCAGCTGCCCGATCACGTCCTCCCACACCTCCACCGGCTGCGCCCCGGTCAGCACGTACTGCCCGGCGAGGACGAAGGTCGGCACCCCCGTCACCCCCATCTCCTGCGCCGTCTCGACCTCCGCCCGAACCTCCGCCCGGTCTGCGTCCCCGGTCAGCAGCACCGCCACTGCCGCCCCGTCCATCCCCGCCTCCTCCGCCGCCAACCGCAGCACCGCCGGATCGGAGACGTCCTCACCGAGCTCGAAATACCGCCGGAACAGCGCCATCGCCGTCCGCGTCTGCAGCCCTTCCGGCTCCGCCCAGCGGATCACCCGGTGCGCGTCCAGCGTGTTGGGCGAGCGCCGGATGCGGTTGAAATCATAGCTAATCCCCGCCTCGCGCCCCATCTCCGCCAGCCGCGCGTGCGCCCCCTCCACCCGCGCAAGGTCGCCAAACTTCGCGGTCAGATAGGCGGCGCGGTCCATCCCCTCCGCCGGCACCGTCGGGTCGAGCTGAAACGGCCGCCAGCGGATGGCGAAGGGATGCCCCTCCCGCGCCGCCACCGCCTTCAGCAGGTTCGCCGCCCCGAGGTAGCACCAGGGGCAGACCACGTCCGAGATGACCTCCAGCCTTGTCACGCCGATCCCTCCGGATGGTTGGGGTCGACCCAGCGCACCTCCTCCACCGCCTCCGCCGGCGTGATATCGAGGTTCACCACCACCGCCTCCTGGTCGCTCCGCACCACCACGCATTCCAGACGATCGCCCGGCAACGCATTGATTTCCTGATGCGGCACATACGGCGGCACAAAGATGAAATCCCCCGCATCCGCCTCGGCCGCAAACTCCAGCCGCTCCCCCCAGCGCATCCGCGCCCGCCCGCGCACCACGTAGATGATGCTCTCCAGATGCCCGTGGTGGTGCGCCCCGGTCTTGGCGTTCGGCGAGATGCTGACCGTCCCGGCCCAGAGCTTGTTCGCCCCGGCCCTCGCATGGTCGATCGCCGCCGCCCGCGTCATCCCCGGGCTCTGCGGGGTGTTCAGGTCGAGCGCGCCCGCCTTGACGATCCGCACCCCCTGCGTCCGCCAGTCGGTCTCCGGTATTTCGCCCATCGCTCTCTCCTCCCGCTCCCGGAAGATAGTGCCGTCAGCCGGGCGTGGCCACCCGCGGGCATCCTGCTCGGAACTTCATCGAGGCCCCCATCCGGACCAGGGCACGGTAGAATATGAGGGTCGCCAACACGCCCGAGACCAACGCCGCGAAAGTCCCCCAGTGCGAGCTCTCGAACGGCAGGCCCCGGTATTCATCCCGAAGATGCGCCGCGCAGCAGCATCAGCATCGCCGCCACCGGCCGGTGCAGGGCAAGCGCGAGGCGCCTCACCTCCTTGAGCGCCGTACGCTCGTCGAGGGCGCGTGAGGCCAAGGAGCCGGTCCTCGACCCGGTCGAGATCGGCCCCGACCTCGCGCAGCCGGACGCCGGCAGCCCGGCTGAAGGCGGTGATGATCGCCGCCAGCCGGTGACGAGCAGCCGCTCGCGCACCACGAACCCGAACTGCCCAATGCTGTCCGACAGCCGCATGTAGTCGATGTTGTAGTCCGCACAGACCCCGTGGATCTCGTCGCCAACCTGCTCGAAGGCAAGGCCGACGTCCTGGCCGGCAAGCACGGTCGTCACGTCCGTCGGCGGCTCGCAGATGCTGGTGATCCAGCCGCGCGCCCGCTGATCGATCCGATCCACGTTGATCCAGACCCAGTCGCGCTTTCCCACCGCGGGCGAAAGCTCGTCGGCCGAAAGTCTCACCGCCTCGCCGTTTGGGGCGCCGGCATAGGCCCACAAGAGGCCGGGCAATCCCGCGGCCATGAAATCGCTCTGCTGCGTGCGAGGTAGTGGAAGCCCGACGCATCGCGGAGCGTGAGGCCCGCGTCGAGCGCTTCGAGAAAGGCGAGCTACTCGCCCACGGAGATCGGGATGCCGACGGCACGCAGTGCGGCATGGAAGCCCGCGATCTTGGGGTCAGGTCACCCCGGTCCGCCCCGCCACGACAATCAGGATCACCGACACCAGCACGAAGATTATGCCGAACACCGCCGCGTACTGCAGCCGGTCGAGCCGGTCGCCACCACGCCGGGCAGCGCGCTGCCAGCCGAACAGGGCACCGAGGGCGAAGGCGACGGCGAAGAGCATGGGCCTCTCACTGCTTTTCGAGGCGGAGGAGCGCGGCGAGCTGCGCCTGCTCTCGGGCGAGCGCCCCGTCGGTGTCGCCGAAGCCATAGCGCGCCCAGCGCAGGCTGTCGACCCGGGTACCCTGCGCCGCTTCGGTCTCCCCGAGCCCGGCCTGCGCCTCGGCCTTGATCGAGAGGAGGCCGGCGAGAAGTATGGCGTTTTCTCCCGCCTGCGCCGCCTGGGCGTGCCGGTCGGCGAGCTTGATCGCCAGCTGGTACTGCCCGGTGCCGAGCGCCAGCGCGGCAAGATGCACGCCGGCCTGGGCGGTGCGCACGTCATCAGGCCCGAGCTCGCGCATGAAGAGCTGGTATGCCTCGGTGAAGTCGCTGGTTGCGGCGGCGGGGTCGCGTCGCAGGCTGAGCCGCCCAAGGGTCAGGAGTGACACGCCCAGCCGGTGATCGACCGGGCGCATTTCGGCGGCGATCTGGGCGGCGAGGGTCGCCGCTGCGATCCGCTTCGAGCGCGGGGCGTCGCGCGACAGCGCCGCCTCGATGGCTGTGGCCCAGGCCTTCAACTCCGGTTGCCGTGGCTGGCGCGGCAGGCCGCGTCCCTTCGGGTTCTCCCGCGCGAAGATACCGGGAAGCGCCGCCGCAACCTCATCGCGGGTCATCCCGCTCTTCAGCTCCGGTCGGTAGAGGACGCGAAGGATCAGCATGTCGAAGGGCGTCGCCATGCCGTGGAAGTTATCGTCGTTCCAGATAGAATCCGGCAGCCGGTAGAGGTCATTGGCCGGCCCGAGGGCCTGGGTGATCTCCTCGGCGAGGCAGTCGCGCACGTCCTGCGGGGTAGTGTCGATCGGCAGGAAGATCGCAGCACGGCCCAGTGTCTCCTGCTCCGGCCAACGCACGCGCGCATCGGCCCGCCGGCGCAGAAAACCCTGCCAGTCGGTCTCGCCGGGAACGATGAAGCAGGCGGCGGTGGGAAATACCCTGGCGATCTGTTCGGCCGGGACCATCTCGATGCGGATTTGAGCCTGCTCGGGATCGTCGGTCTCCGAAATCTCGATACCCGCCTCCGTCCGAAGCCGATGAATGAGTTCGGCGAGATCGGGCCGGTAGGACGCGAGACCCGGCGAGGCAAGGTAGACCTTCACCGGCTCCTCGTAACGCAAGAGGTGATCCAGCTTCTCCCCGCTCTCGAGAGCGAAGGTGAGATCCAGGAAATCCTGCGACAGGTCGAGGTTCGAGCGTGCCACGCCCCTGGGCACGGCGGCCGCGGCGAAGCGCACCGACGTGATCTCCTGCGGCGGCATCGCCGCGCAGGCCGCGAGTCCGGCAAAGGCAAGGCTGGCGAGGAGGGGGCCGCGCATAGGTCGTCTCAGCGGCGGTACTTGATGAACGGGGTGGCGGTGCCGACCCGGTCGTAGAGCTTCCGCGCGACGCTGTTGAAGCTCTGGGTCAGCCAGTAGACGTTTGGCGAGCCTGCGGCGTCGGCGGTGGCATAGACGGCCTCGATCAGCGCGCGGCCGGCTCCGGTGCCGCGCGCCTCCGGCGTCACGTAGAGATCCTGCAGGTAACAGACGTCCTCGAGCTGCCAGCCGTGGCGGTGGAAGATGCAGTGGGCGAGCCCGACGGGCGCGCCGGCGTCGAGCGCGAGCAACCCCCGATAGTCGCCCACGTCCGGATCGACCAGCCGCGCGAACGACGTGGCATAGACCGCTTCTGCCAGCTCGGTCTCGTAGAAGTCGAGGTATCCCCGCCAGAGCCGCCGCCACGCCGCCTCGTCCTCCGGCCGGATCTCCCGTATCTCGATCACGTCGGCCACCCCGCCGGGGACAGCCGGCTCAGCGGCGGTACTTGCGGACGTTCGATCGCGTCTGGGCGCGGATGGGCCGCAGCGCCGCAGCGGCGATCCCGGCCGGATCGGAGCCGGTGACCGCCGCGACGGCAGCCCGTTCGGTGGCCGCGGCGAAGGCGGTCGCCTTCTCCAGCACCATCCCGATCGCCTCCGGCCCGGACATCTTTCCCTGCGACATTCTCATGCTGCGCCGCATAACGACCTCGCCGGCCGCCACGGTCATCTCCTGGAAGGAGATGGCGTACCTTAGCCAGGCATTTGCCGTACTTAACTGGTGGAGTGGGGTAAACATCGACGTTTTTCCTGTCATGCTGCAGTGCACAATAGCATGCCGCCCGCAGCCTGTCACGGCCCAATGCCGCCCCCATCCTCACGTCAGCCGGCCGCGCGTCGTGGCCGCAAGCCGCTCAAAAGCCTCGTTCTCGAGCGTTGCCCCGAGCGATCGTGCCGGCGCCCCTGCGGCGTCCCGCCGCAGTCCCTCGGGCGCCGGGTCTACGGCGAGACACCGCCTGCGCCGCGCAACCCCGGTCGGGCCGGTGCCGTGCGCGCCCCTAACCGGCAGCGACCGCGCCGAGAGCGCGTCGCCTGCCGCCGCGGTCGGGCCGGGCGTGACGACGCAATCCGCCGTCCCTTCGAATTTCATCGCCTTTTCCGCCCGTTGCCCCAATCGCTTTGCGCCAGCCTAACAGGGCGCGGGCGTTAAGCAAGTTCCCTCATGTTCCTCGTGACAAGCCGGGCGAAACGCTATATCGGGTGCCCCAGCGAAAACGATCGGGCCACCACAGCTCGGCGCAGGACCAACGGCGGCGAAGTCTCAGGCCCGGTTAACCATTTGAGGTGTGAGCGTCTATGAAGGCCGAAACCAAGTTCGACGTCGAGTACCAGCCGACCGAAGACGAACCCTTCATGAACCCGCGACAACTCGACTACTTCCGCCGGAAGCTCCTGGCCTGGAAGGCGTCGATCCTGGCGGAGAACAAGGGCACGATCGAGCACATGCAGGAAGGCACCCGGAACATCCCGGACATCGCCGACCGCGCCTCCGAGGAAACCGACCGCGCGCTGGAACTGCGCACGCGTGACCGCCAGCGCAAGGTGGTTTCAAAAATCGACGCGGCGCTGCGCCGCATCGAGGAAGGCACCTACGGCTACTGCGAGGAGACCGGCGAGCCGATCTCGCTCAAGCGCCTGGACGCCCGCCCCATCGCGACCCTCTCGCTCGAGGCCCAGGAGCGCCACGAACGCAAGGAGCGGGTTCACCGCGACGACTGACGGTGGCAGGGGAACCGCCGGCCGCTCCCCTACGCGGCCTTCAGCTCGTTACCGCCGGGCCGCAGGCCAGAGGAACGTCGGTGACGTCGCTCATGCTCTGGGTCATCATCGTGTCCGCGCCGTTCTGGCTTTCGATGATCAGGATCTCTCCGTCGAGCCGCGCGTGGCGGAAGCAGGACGGATCCTGTCCCTCCCAGTAGAAGCAAAAGAGGGGCTCGCTGTAGTCCCACCTCCCCTCCATGCAGCTTCCGTCGTAGAGTTGGAGGGTCACTCGGTCGGTGTCGGGATAATAGTGCTCGAGCGCCCAGAAGGTGCCGTTGATCCGATAGGTCAGCGTGTGGCCCATCGCCATCGCCGTCCATTCCTCGACGGGGATGTTGACCGCGCGCGAAACGCGCTCTGCCGGCGACTGGGAGGCCGCCGGCAGCAGCAGAAGTGTTGCGGCCGCAAGAACGGCGTGGATCGGTCGCATGGGAGCCTCCCTGACCTTCGGACCCCGCACCATAGCCGGCGGCGAACCGACGTGCCAGCGCGCCGACGACGCTCAACCGGCCCGGCGGTTTCGCGCAAACCGGGGTCGCGGCAGGCCGATGCCGGCGCTATGGTCGCGTCGCAGTACGTGGGGACGCCGCCTTGGACAAGCGCAAGGGTATCTGGAAGTCGGGCGAGGGCCGCGGGCGCGACCGTCCCAAGGGACGTCAGCTCGACGACGCCGCGCTTGCCGAAGTCCGTGGGCTCCTCGGCGAACGACCGCGCCGCCGCGATCTCCTGATCGAATTCCTCCACCTGATCCAGGACGCCCATGGCTTTCTTTCGGCTGCCCACCTGCGGGCGCTCGCCGAGGAGATGCGCCTTGCGCAGGCCGAGGTCTGGGAGGTCGCCACCTTCTATGCTCATTTCGATGTGGTAAAGGAGGGTGAGACGCCACCTCCCGCAATCACCGTACGGGTTTGCGACTCGCTCAGCTGCGCGCTGGCCGGTGCCGAGGCGCTGCGGGCGGCGCTGGCCGCGGGTGTCGACCCCGCTCGCGTTCGTGTGCTCTCGGCACCCTGCATGGGACGCTGCGACGCCGCCCCGGTTGCGGAGATCGGGCACTACCACGTGGATAGGGCGACGCCGGGCTCCGTGCAGGCGGCGATAGCGGAGGGGCGGATTCACCCCATCATGCCTGACTACGAGCACTACGCCACCTACGTCCGGCGCGGCGGATATGCCACGCTGCGGTCGCTTCGCGACGGTGAGCGCACGCCGGAGGAGGTTGGAGCGACGCTCGTCGAAGCCGGGCTGCGCGGGCTTGGCGGCGCGGGCTTTCCGACCGGGCGCAAGTGGAGCGCAGTCCGTGACCAGCCAGGTCCGCGATATCTTGCGGTCAACGGTGACGAGGGCGAGCCGGGCACCTTCAAGGACCGTTACTATCTGGAGCAGGTTCCGCACGCGGTGCTGGAAGGCACGCTGATCGCCGCCTGGGCCGTGGAGGCGACGCAGATCTATTTCTACCTCCGTGACGAATACCCCGCGGCGCTCGAGATCCTTCGCCGGGAGATCGCGGTGCTCGAGGGCGCGGGTCTGGTTTCGCCCGGATACGTCGAACTCCGCCGCGGCGCGGGCGCCTACATCTGCGGCGAGGAGTCGGCAATGATCGAGTCCATCGAGGGCAAGCGCGGCCTGCCGCGCCACCGCCCGCCCTACGTGGCCGAGGTGGGCGTATTCGGCCGGCCGACCCTGGTACAGAACGTCGAGACGCTTTTCTGGGTCTCACGCATCTGCCGGGAAGGGGCTGCGGTGATGACCGCTCACGTCTGGAACGGCCGCACCGGCCTGCGCAGCTACTCGGTGTCGGGGCGGGTCGCCCTTCCCGGCGTCTATGTGCTGCCTGCCGGATCGACCATTCGCGATCTCATTGCCGTAGCCGGCGGCATGGCGCCCGGCCACACCTTCAGTGCCTATCAGCCGGGTGGTCCATCGTCCGGGATCTTGCCGGCTGATCTAGACACGGTGCCGCTCGACTTCGACACGCTGCAGCCTCACGGCACGTTCATCGGATCGGCTGCCGTGGTAGTGCTGTCCGACAAGGACAGCATCCGCGACGCCGCTGTGGGCATGCTCCGGTTTTTTGCCGCCGAGAGCTGCGGCCAATGCACGCCCTGCCGGGTCGGGTGCGCCAAGGCGGTACAGCTGATGGAAGCGCCCAGATGGAACCAGGGGCTTCTGAATGAGCTTGCGCAGGCAATGTCCGACGCGAGCATCTGCGGTCTCGGGCAGGCCGCGCCGAACGCGATCCGCTTGACGATGCAGCACTTCCCCGATCAAACCTGACATCCGGGTCGGCGTTAACCATTTCTTTGCCGCCAGCCGCGCCACTGCGACCAGGAGGCGGAATGGTGCGCAGGACGTGGATGCGGGCGGGACTGCTTCTTGCAGTGTCTCTTCACGCTGGCGGGGCGGTCGCCGAGGACACCCGCGTCAAGGACGGCGACACGCTGAAGCTGGGGGCGCGTGACATCAGGCTCTTCGGCATCGACGCGCCCGAGGCAAGGCAGCTCTGCGCCCGCGCTGACGGCACGCCCTGGGCCTGTGGCCGCGCCGCGGCCGACCGGCTGACCGAGCTGGTGGCGGCGGGGCCAGTGCGCTGCCGTCCGCTCGACCAGGACCGCTATGGGCGCCTCGTCTCCACCTGCACTGCCGGCGGCGTCGACCTGGGCGGCCGTCTCGTTGCCGAGGGCCTGGCGCGCGCCTACACTATGTTCAGCGACGTCTACGTCGATATCGAAGCCCAAGCTCGGGCTGCCGGCGTCGGCCTTTGGCAGGGCGATGCCGATGCCCCGTGGGACTACCGCGCCGAGAAAGCTCCGCCGGTGGGAGCGGGCGAAGGCTTCGCTCCGGCGGCCGGCAGCCCTCCGGGATGCGCGATCAAGGGCAACATCTCCGCCGGCGGAGACCGCATCTACCACCTGCCGGGAGGTCCCGGCTACGCCAGCACCCGCATCGATCCGGACCGAGGCGAGGCCTGGTTCTGCAATGAGCAAGCCGCCCGAACCGCCGGCTTCCGTCCCCCCCGAGGAGCGCGTTGATGCCCTAGCTGTTTCGCTAGCCCTCGCTCGGCCGCCTGCTGCCGTCGCCCGACAGGGTGTGCTGGTCCACGAGGTAGCGATCGAAGAGCGGCAGGCTCGCCCCGCCGAGCGCCCGCGCCAACCGGCCGATGCTGCCGGGGCGGAGCCATGGCGGATCGATCCCCGACAGGTCTAGTCGTTCGAGCTCTTCGCGCACCGCAAGGATGAGGCGGCCGCGCACCGCCTCGGGAAAGGCGCCATCGATCACGGCAGCTTCGAAGTCAATGATCGCGCAGCCGGCGGCGACGGCATGAGCAATTCCGCGCGCCGCCAGGCCGATCCAGTCGTCCAGAACGTCACCGTAGCCGCTCCAGTCGGCGTCAGGGTCGTAGATCGCCTCGAGCGGCCGCCCCGCAGCGCGCAGCCGCCGCTCGAGCAGCACCAGCGAGGCCACGTCGATCAGCTGTGCCGACCCGCCGGCACCGTCCGGTACCGGCATCGATCCGATCGCCGCGGCGTTGCCGGTCCGTCCTGCGAAGAGCCCTCCGTTCAGCACCAGCCCGCCACCGATGAAGGCGCCCACGTAGAAATAGATGTAGTCCTGCAGCCCGGCGCTGTCCCCGAACGCCAGCTCCGCCCCGCAGGCCGCCGTGGCGTCGTTCTGGACGTAGACCGGCCACGGCAGATCCGCCGCCAGTTCCGCCCGGATATCCGCGCTCCTCCACGCCGCGAGCTCCGTCTCCGACGCCCCGATCTCCGCCGCCCAGTTCCACAGCCCGAACGGCATCGCGAGCCCGAGCCCGGCGATTCTCTTTGCATGCTCTCCGAGCAGCGCCTCGCAGCGCGCCACTTCCCGGCGGATCAACTGCACAGTGTCCCGGGGCCGGGGGAAGGGATAACTCAACTGGCTCTGGCGCCGGATACCGCCGGCGAAGTCGACCAGAACGAACTCGAGACTCCTCCGTCCGATCTTGGCCCCAAGGAAATAGGCCCCCTCCGGATCCAGCGACATCGGCACCGAAGGCTGCCCCACCCGCCCGCGTTGCGGCTCGCCTCGCCGCAGCAGGCGGTCCGCCTCGAGGTGCCGCATGATCACCGAGACGGTTTGCGCCGATAGCCCGGTCATCCGCGCGATCTCGGACTTGGCCAGCGGCCCGTTCCGCCGGACCAGGCTCAGCACCAGCCGCTCGTTCTGTGCTCGCATGCCGGCCTGATTCGTTCCGCGCTGCAGCGGCGCCGGGCTCTCGTCCCGAATGTTGTCGGTCTCCGATCGCATGCCTGGCTATTCCTCCGCTTGGCAGACCCCGAGACTAGCTCAGAAAAATAAATCAGAGTGATTTAATTATTGACATCGCGCCAGGTTTGGGGTTTGTTAATCGTAGCCGGACCGGTGGGTGGCGCCGGCAGAAAAGAACCGGGAGGGAATTCCGAATGACTTCAGGAACGCTCAAGGGCGCGCTTTGGGCTGCCGCGGCCGCGGTGGTTCTCGCCGGCGGCCCCGGCCTTGCGCGCAGGACGTCTCCGCCTGCCTGATCACCAAGACCGACACCAACCCATTCTTCGTGAAGATGAAGGAAGGCGCGACAGGCCAAGGCCGAGGAACTCGGCGTCACGCTCACCGCCCTCGCCGGCCAGGACGACGGCGACAACGAAGGCCAGGTCGCGGCGATTGAATCCTGCATCGCCAACGGCGGCCAAGGGCATCCTGCTCACCGCCGACCGACAGCGCGGCGATCGTCGACACGGTCTAGATAGCGCGCGACGCCGGGCATCCTGGTGATCGCGCTCGACACGCCGCTCGATCCGCCCGACGCCGCTGACGCCACCTTCGCCACCGACAACTTCCAGGCGGCGAGCTGATCGGCGCATGGGCCAAGGCGACGCTGGGCGACAAGGCGGCCGACGCCAAGATCGCCTATCTCGACCTCGCCCCAGCCAGCCGACCGTGGACGTGCTCCGCGACCAGGGCTTCATGCAGGGCTTCGGCATCGACCTTGGCGATCCGAAGAAGATCGGGCGACGAGACCGACCCGCGCAATCGTCGGCCACGATGTGACCGCGCGGCAATGAAGAGGGCGGCCGCAAGGCGATGGAGAACCTGCTGCATAAGGACCCGACATCAACGTCGTCTACACCATCAACGAGCCGCCGCGGCCGGCGCCTACGAGGCGCTCAAGGCGGTCGGGCAGGAGAAGCGACGTCGCTGATCGTGTCGGTCGATGGCGGTTGCCCAGGCGTCAAAACGTCGCCGAGGGCATCATCGGCGCCACCTCGCAGCAGTATCCGCTGCTGATGGCCTGCGATCGGCATCGAGGCGATCGCAGAAGTTCGCCGAGACCGGCGAGAAGCCCGCGTCCCACGGAGGGCAAGGACTTTCTTCGATACCGGCGCGGTTCTGGTTACCGACAAGCCGGTCGAGGGCTGTCGAGTCGATCGACAGCGCCAAAGGCCTGGAGCACTGCTGGGGCTGGCTTGGGGGCGCCGTCGGGCGAGAGTTTGCGCCCGCGGGGTGCGGCCTTCAGCGCCGCACCCGTCAACCGGAGTAAGAGGCCGGCGCCAAACATTCGTAGGGGGAGGACGCCAGATGGCCGCCGGGAGCAAAACATCGCAAGCCATGCAGGATTCGAGGCCGCTGCAGCGGGAAGTCCACAGGCCGTCGCGCAGTTTCGAGGACGAGCACACAGTCGCTCCTCCAGCAGCATCCAGCACTGGCTTCATTCCAGATCGCCGTCGGCTGTGCCGCTGATCGTGCTGCTCCTGTCGATCGCTGATCTTCGGCCTCGCTAGCGGGCAACTTCTTCTGCGCCGGCACGCTGTCGCCTGATCCTGCAGCAGATCGCGGTCGTCGGCATCCTCGGCTGCGGCGCAGTCGATCGTCATCCTGACCGCCGGCATCGACCTCTCGGTCGGCGCGATCATGGTGCTTCACCTCCGTCATCATGGGCCATGTTCACCTTCCGCTACGGCAT
The DNA here is from genome assembly GCA_963796805.1 of uncultured Alphaproteobacteria bacterium. GTDB lineage: Bacteria > Pseudomonadota > Alphaproteobacteria > Rhodobacterales > Rhodobacteraceae > Amaricoccus. The sequence continues at coordinate 246,725 of CAWCNG010000010.1, read as the reverse complement.
TCCGGCGCCGATCTCGATCCTCTGCGGCTTCGCTGGTCGGGCACGGCGATGGGGGCACGTCAACGGCTACCTGGTGGCGACGATCAAGCTGCCGCCGTTCATCGTTACGCTCGGCATGTGGCAGATCATTACTCGCCGCGAACTTCCTCTACTCCGCGCAACGAGACGATCCGCAGCCAGGACATCGAGGCCCAGGCGCCGCTGCTCCAGCTCTTGGGGTTGGACCTCAAGGTCGCCGGACCACCGTCTGCGCTCGGCGTGCTCGCTCATGGTCGCTCATCGTGCTGGTGCTCGCACTACATCCTGAAGCACACCGCCTGGGGCCGGCACGTCTACGCGATCGGCGACGACGCCGAGGCGGCAGAACTCTCGGGCGTTCGAGGTCAACAAGATGCTGATCTCGGTCTATGCATCTCGGCGGGCTCATCTGCGCGATCGCGGGCTGGGTGATGATCGGCCGCTTCGGCTCGGTGTCGCCCTCCGCCTCGGCCGGCAGTTCGCCAACATCGAGTCGATCACCGCGGTGGTGATCGGCGGCATCTCGCTGTTCGGCGGGCGCGGCTCGATCCTCGGCATGTTCTTCGGCGCGCTGATCGTCGGCGTCTTCGAGCTCGGCCTGCGCATGCTGGGCACCGACCCGCAATGGACCTATCTCCTGATCGGCGTGCTCATCATCGCCGCGGTCGCGATCGACCAGTGGATCAGAAAGGCGCAGGGTAATATCATGGCCGAACCAATTCTTAAGGCCCGCAAACTGGTGAAGCGCTACGGCAAGCGTCACCGCGCTCGACCACTCCGACTTCGACCTGATGCCCGGCGAGATCCTGGCGGTGATCGGCGACAACGGCGCCGGCAAGTCGAGCTGATCAAGGCGATCTCGGGGGCGGTGACCCCCGACGAGGGCGAGATCATGCTCGAGGGCAAGCCGATCCACTTCACGCTCGCCGATGCAGGCGCGGGCCGCCGGCATCGAGACGGTCTACCAGAACCTTGCAATGTCGCCGGCGCTCTCGATCGCCGACAACATGTTCATGGGGCGCGAGCTCCGGATGCCGGGCTTCTGGGGCGACTGGCTGCGCAAGCTCGACCGGCCGAAGATGGAGAAGTTCGCCCGCGACAAGCTCACCGAGCTGGGCCTTCTGACCATCCAGAACATCCACCAGGCGGTGGAGACCCTCTCGGGTGGCCAGCGCCAGGGCGTCGCGGTGGCCCGCGCCGCCGCCTTCGGCTCCAAGGTCGTGATCCTCGACGAGCCCACCGCTGCGCTCGGCGTCAAGGAGAGCCGCAAGGTGCTCGAACTCATCCAGGAGGTCCGCTCGCGCGGCATGCCGGTGGTGCTCATCAGCCACAACATGCCGCATGTGTTCGAGGTCGCAGACCGGATCCACATCCACCGCCTTGGCAAGCGCCTCTGCGTGGTCAAGCCCGGCGACTACACCATGTCCGACGCGGTCGCCTTCATGACCGGCGCCAAGGAACCGCCGCAGGAGGCGATAGCCGCGTGAACCTCGACGCCCTGGCGTCCGACATCCGCGCGCGTGCCCAGGGGCGCGCGCGCTTCATCTTCGCTATCGCCGGCGCTCCCGGCGCCGGCAAGTCAACCTTCGCAGATGCGCTTCTCGCGGCGCTCCAAATGGTCGCGCCGGGAGAGGCGGCACTTCTGCCGATGGACGGCTATCACTTCGACAACGCGCTGCTCGCCGAACGCGGGTTGTCGGCGCGCAAGGGCGCGCCGCAGACCTTTGACGTCGACGGCCTGACGCAGGATCTGGAGCGGATCCGCACGGGCGACCGTGAGGTCATCGTTCCGATCTTCGACCGGGATCTCGACCTTGCTCGGGCTGGGGCTCGGTCAATTCGCCCCGAGCATCGCGTGGTGATCGTGGAAGGCAACTACCTCCTTCTCGACCAGGCACCCTGGAGCGGATTGGCGCCGCATTTCGACCGGACGCTCTTTCTCTCGGTCGAGCGTCACGAGTTGCGCCGTCGACTCGTCCAGCGTTGGCTTCGCTACGGGCTGGACTCCGCGGCGGCGGTCGCCCGCGCCGAGGAAAACGACCTGCCGAACGCCGAGATTGTGATATCGTCGGCCCGATCGCCAGATCTTGTTTGGAGAGATGAGGCAGTCTTGCCATGAACCACCCGGCGCTACTGCCGCCCGAAGGTTCGGCGGGTGTCCGGCTACGAACACCCGCCTGTAAGCATGGTCCCGACGACTGTAGCATGAGGGGTGGGGTGCGTCGTCAGGCCCCTGTGATCTTTTGCGAGGGGATCACTATGCCATTAGCATTTGCCGCGCGGCACGGTGCAACCCCGATCGTCGGACCGTCATCCGGGCATGCTGAGCAAGGCTTGTTCCGCGCCCGCGCAATCGTGACAACCGTGTCCCCGCGTGGGGGTCAAGGATGGGATTGGCGCAATATTCCCAATGGCTTGGCGACAAACCGAAGCCCGGAACGAACGCTCTCGATTCCGTGGGCGGGATTCCGCCGAGCCATATGCTTGGACCCCACCGCTGCTCGCGATGTCGAGATCATCAATGTCTGAGAGACGCCGGCGCGAGCGGGCCGCGAATTGTCGGGCCGCCCTATTCCATCGCCAGGATCATGTTCCGCACGACCGGATACACCTCGTTCTCCCAGCGCCGGCCGTTGAAGACGCCGTAGTGGCCGACGTTCGCCTGCAGGTGATGCCGCTTGAGATGCGGGCGCAGCGACGTGCACAGCTCGTGCGCCGCCGCCGTCTGCCCCATGGAGCAGATGTCGTCGCGCCCGCCCTCGACGGTGAGAAGTGCCGTCTTGCGGATCGCGCCCGGATCGACGCGCCGCCCGCGGTGGGTTAGCTCGCCGGAGGCAAGCTCGGCCCGCTGGAAAATGCGGTCCACGGTCTCGAGGTAGAACTCTTCCGTCAGGTCGAGAACCGCGAAATACTCGTCGTAGAAGTCCTTGATCTTGCGCGCTTCCTCGACCTCGCCCTTCGCGAGATGACGATAGAGCTTCCGGTGCGCCTCCTGATGGCGCCCCAGGTTCATGGTCAGGAAGGCCATCAGCTGAAGGAAGCCGGGATAGACCCGCCGGCCGCTGCCGGAAAAGCGGCCGGGCACCTTGGCGATCAGCGTGCTCTCGAACCAGTCCAGCGGCTTCGAGGTGGCCAGCTCGTTGACCGCGGTCGGGCTTTCCCGCACGTCGATCGGACCGGCCATGAGGATCATCGACCGCGGCGTAGCCGGATTCTGATCCTCCGACATGACCGCCACCGCGGCCAGGGTCTGCACGCAGGGCTGGCAGACGGCCAGGACGTGCGCGCCCGGACCGATCTCCTCAAGAAAGCGGATAAGGTAGTCGACATACTCGTCGATGCCGAAGCGGCCCGCCTCCACCGGCACCTCGCGGGCATTGATCCAGTCGGTCACGTAGACGTCGTGATCGCGCAGCAGCGTCTCGATGGTCCCGCGCAGGAGCGTGGCGAAGTGCCCGGAAAGCGGCGCCGCCACCAGGAGCTTAGGTTGCGGCGTATCGACGTCCTTGGCGAAGTGAAGCAGGTTGCCGAAGGGAAGGCCCAGCGCCACTTCCTCGGTGATAGGTACGTCGCGGTTCCCGACCCGCACCGACTCGATGCCGAACCCGGGACTCGCGTGGGTCAACTCGAAACGCGAGATCAGTTCCAGCGCCGCATTCATCGACTGCCGGCCGGGCAGGGCGAAGGGACCGGCCAGGGCGAGGGCCCATCGCGACGCCCGACGCAGGGGTGCGAGGAAGTCATCTTGGAACTGGTAGGCCTCGTACAGCATCCCCAAGCCTCGCTTGTCGCCGCGACCGTCACCGGCGTGTCAAATAACTAGTGCGAATCTTTTTGCAGTGCGAGAAGAATATGTGCAGTGCAACGATACGAGGCGGCACGAGGAATGACGCGCGCAACCCTGACCATCTCGTCGAAGAACTATTCCTCGTGGTCGCTCCGCGGCTGGCTCCTCTGCCGCATGGCCGGGCTCGATTTCGAGGAGCGGCCGATCGACCTTGGCGACCCGAACGCGCGCCAGGAGCTTCTCCTGCTTTCGCCCTCCGTGCTCGTTCCGCGCCTGACGCACGACGGCGTCGCGGTCTGGGATACCCTGGCGATTGCCGAATACCTCAACGAGATCGCTCCCAAGGCAAAGCTTCTCCCGACTGACCGGGGGGCACGCGCGCACTGCCGGGCGGTCTCGGGCGAGATTCACTCGGGCTTCTACAATCTGCGCTCCGCACTCCCGATGAACCTCAAGGCACGGCATACCAACTTCAAGGTCTTCTCCGGCGCCCGCCCGGACGTGGAGCGCATCCGGGCGATCTGGACCGAATGCCTCGATACCTATGGTGGGCCATTCCTCTTCGGTCAGCCGACCGTGGCCGACGCCATGTACGCGCCGGTCTGCACCCGCTTCCGGACCTACGCCGTGCCGTTGGACCCCCGGCTTCAGGCGTATTGCGAGATGATCTTCTCCTGGCCGCCGATGGAGGAGTGGACCGAGGGTGCACTGGCCGAAGAGGACGAGATCATCGAGCTCGAGGTCGAGTTCTGACCCGGCGATAACCTTCCGTTAAGGCTGACCGCAGACCCTGCGCCCATTCGCGGGAGGCGGTGATGTCCGGCAAGGACCAGAAAGGACCGGGCTTTTCCGAGGAGGCGCTCCGAGGTCTTCGCGATCTGGAGATGCGGCTTCCTCCGCTGACGCCCGATCCCGGCCCGGTCTCCCAGGTCCGTCCGCACTATTGGGGACACCGCGAGCGGCTGCGCCAGCGCTTCCTCTCCGGCGGACACGCAGCGATGCCGGAGTACGAGCTCCTCGAGATCCTTCTCTTCAACGCGATTGACCGCATCGACGTGAAACCGTTGGCCAAGGCACTGCTCTCGGCTTTCGGCGATCTCAACGGCGTCGTCGCCGCTTCCGAGCACCGGCTGCTGCAGGTGCCGGGTACCACGCCCAAGGTCTGGCTACAGCTCCGAATCGTCGAGGCCTTCGCCCACCGCATGGCGCGGGCCCGCGTCATCGAGCGCTCGGTGATCTCGTCCTGGGACGAGCTCATGTCTTACTGCCGCACGGTGATGGCGTACCGCGACACCGAGCAGTTCCGCATCCTCTTTCTCGACCGCAAGAACGTGCTGATCGCCGACGAGCCGCAGGCCAAGGGCACCGTCGACCACGTCCCCGTCTACCCCCGCGAGGTGGTGCGGCGCGCGCTGGAGCTGAACGCCTCTGCCCTGATCCTGGTGCACAACCACCCTTCGGGCGATCCTACCCCCAGCGACGCCGATCTTGCCATGACCGAGGAAATCCAGCGCGCCTGCCAGGCCATCGGCGTGGTCCTGCACGATCACGTCGTGATCGGAAAGGGGGCCGAGGCTTCGTTTCGCAGCCTGGGGCTGATCTGAGCGCAAGAAACTTTCTTCCCGCTCGACTGCCTTGTCGTATCCCGTTAAGAAACGCGCTAGGATCGACAGCAAAGATCGTACTTCGGGAGGGAAAACTCATGCGAACGAAACGGTTGTTTGGGGGCAGCAGTGCGCTTGCGCTCGGTGCAACGCTCGCCGCGCTGTGGGCGTCGGCGGCTGGTGCGGTTAACATAAACTTCGCATCAGGATCGACCGGCAGCGACCTCTCGGTCATGCAGGAGCTGTTCAAGCCGTGGGAAGAGGAGACCGGCAACTCGGTCACGATCGTGCCGATGCCGTCGTCCACCACCGACCAGTTCGCCCAGTACAAGCTCTGGCTTGCGGCCGGGAATGCCGACGTCGACGTCTACATGACTGACGTGATCTGGGCACCGCAGCTGTCGGACCAGTTCCTCGACCTGAGCGAGGCGGCTGCCAACGTCATACCGGACCACTTCCCGTCGATCATCGAGTCACAGACTGTCGACGGAAAGCTGGTGGCGATGCCCTTCTTCACCGACGCGCCGGCGCTCTACTACCGCAAGGATCTGCTCGACAAGTACGGCGAGAAGGTGCCGGCCACCTGGGACGAGCTGACCGCGACGGCGCAGAAGATCCAGGACGCCGAACGGGCCGAGGGCAAGAACGACCTCTGGGGCTACGTCTGGCAGGGCGCCGCCTACGAAGGTCTGACCTGCAATGCGCTCGAATGGGTCAAGTCGAACGGCGGTGGTCAGATCATCGAGGTCGACGGCGAAATCTCGATTTTCAACGACAACGCGGTCAAGGCGATCGAGATGGCGAAGGGCTGGGTCGGCACCATTTCGCCTCCGGGCGTTCTCTCCTACATGGAAGAGGAATCGCGCGGCGTCTGGCAGACCGGCAATGCCGTCTTCATGCGCAACTGGCCCTACGCCTACGGGCTCGGCAACGGCGACGATAGCCCGATCAAGGGACTGTTCGACGTTGCGCCGCTTCCTTCTGGTGGCGGTGACACCACGTCGGCGGCGACGCTCGGCGGTTGGAACGTCGCCGTCTCGCGCTACTCGCCGAACCCCGAGGTAGCGACCGCGCTCGTGCTCTACATGGCCTCGGCGGACTACCAGAAGCAGTTCGCGATCAAGGCCTCGCATCTGCCCACGGTCATCTCGCTCTACGACGATCCCGAGGTCGCCGAGGCGCAGTCGATCGTCCCGCGCTGGAAGGAGATCTTCCTGAACGCGGTACCGCGGCCGTCGGCGCCGACCAAGACCAGCTACAACGAGGTCTCCTCGAAGTTCTGGACGGCGTCGCACGATTCGCTCGGCGGAACCGGCACGGCCTCGGAGAACCTCGAAATCCTCTCCCTAGACCTCGAGGAGTTGAAGGGCGGCGGCTGGTAGGCCGCTCCCGCCGCGGCGCTTGCGCCGCCTGACGCGTCGCCGGAGGGCCGCGGCCCTCCGGCCAACAGACAGAAAGCCTTGGGGGAGCCGACCGTGACAAGCACGACCGCTAACGGGCGTTCACAGGGCGCCGACGCGCTCCCCCCGGCACGGCGATCCGAGCTCCAGGCAGAGCGGGTCCGGGCGGCCCGGCTCTTCCTTCTGCCGATGGTCGTTGCGCTTGCGCTGGTGGCGGCATGGCCGCTCTTGCGCACGATCTACTTCAGCTTCACCGACGCCTCGCTTACCAACATGGCGGGCGCCAAGTGGATAGGGTTCGACAACTACCTCAACTGGCGTACGCTGGAGTCTGGCCGCACCATCTGGCGCGGTACGCTAGTCGATCCCGCTTGGTGGAACGCGGTCTGGAACACCTTCCGCTTCGCCATCATCTCCGTCACGATCGAGACAGTGCTCGGTCTCATGGTCGCGCTGGTGCTGAACGCCGAGTTTGTCGGCCGGTCCATCGTGCGCGCCGCGATCCTGATCCCCTGGGCGATCCCGACCATCGTCTCGGCCAAGCTCTGGGCGTGGCTGTTCAACGACCAGTTCGGCATGGTCAACGACATGCTGATGAGCCTCGGCATCATCGACCAGAAGATCGCCTGGACCGCCAACGTCGATACGGCGATGTATGCGGTGCTGATCGTCGACATCTGGAAGACCACGCCTTTCATGGCGCTGCTCTGCCTCGCCGGCCTGCAGATGATCCCGCGCGACATGTACGAAGCGGCGAAAATCGACGGCATCCATCCGGTCAAGGTCTTCTTCCGTGTCACCCTGCCGCTGGTGAAGCCGGCGCTGATGGTGGCGGTGATCTTCCGCCTGCTCGATGCGTTGCGCATCTTCGATCTGATCTACGTTCTGACGCCCAACTCTTCGGCGACCAAGACCATGTCGATCATCAGCCGCGAGAACCTGATCGACTTCGACAAGTTCGCCTACGGCTCGGCGCAGTCGACATTGCTGTTCCTGATCATTGCCCTGTCGGTCGTGCTCTACATCTGGATCGGCAAGGTGGACCTCGGAGGGCAGAAGCAATGAGCCTCGTCAAGACCGTCGCCTTCTACTTCGCGGTCGTGGTGATCGTCGTCGTCGCCGTGTTCCCGTTCTACTACGCGATCATCACCAGCTTCAAAACAGGCACAGAGCTCTTCGAGGTCAGCTACTGGCCGAAGCAGTTCAACTGGGGCAACTATCGCGACGTATTCAGCTCGGGCGAGTTCCCGCGCAACATCCTGAACTCGGTGATCGTGGCCTCGCTGACGGTGGCCTTCGCGCTGCTGCTCGGCGTCACCGCGTCCTACGCGCTGGCCCGCGTGCACTTCCGCGGCCGGACCCTGCTCCTGCTCACCATCCTCGCCGTCTCGATGTTCCCGCAGATTGCGGTGCTCGCCGGCCTCTTCGAGCTGGTCCGCTTCCTCGGCATCTTCAACACCCCCTGGGCGCTGGTCCTGAGCTACACCATCTTCACGCTGCCCTTCACCGTCTGGGTGCTGACCACCTTCATGCGCGACCTGCCCATCGAGATCGAGGAGGCGGCGATCGTCGACGGCGCCACACCCTGGGTCATCATCACCAAGGTCTTCATGCCGCTCATGTGGCCGGCGCTCGTCACCACCGGGCTTCTCGCCTTCATCGGCGCCTGGAACGAGTTCCTGTTCGCGCTGACCTTCACCTCGTCTAACACGACGCGCACCGTGCCGGTGGCGATCGCGCTTCTCTCGGGGGCGTCCAGCTTCGAGACGCCCTGGGGCCTCATCATGGCGGCCTCGGTGATCGTGACCGTGCCGCTGATCGTCCTCGTCCTGATCTTCCAGCGTAAAATCGTCGCGGGCCTCACCGCCGGCGGCGTCAAGGGCTAGCCCGGGGGAAATGCAGAATGGCGCAGATTGAGCTCAAGGACGTCCGCAAGTCCTTCGGGGCGGTGCACGTGATCAAGGGTGTGGACCTGGAGATCGTCGACGGCGAGTTCATGGTCTTCGTCGGCCCGTCCGGCTGCGGCAAGTCCACGCTGCTCCGGCTGATCGCCGGCCTCGAGGATATCTCCGGCGGCGACATGCTCTTCGACGGCCAGCGGGTGAACGACCTGGCGCCCTCCCGGCGCGGCATCGCCATGGTCTTCCAGTCCTATGCGCTCTACCCGCACATGACGGTCTACGAGAACATGGCCTTCGGCATGAAGCTCGCCAAGGCCGGCGCCGAGGAGATCCGCCCGCGGGTCGAGCGGGCGGCGAAGATGCTGCACATCGACCACCTGCTCGACCGTCTGCCCAAGCAGCTCTCCGGCGGCCAGCGCCAGCGCGTGGCGATCGGCCGCGCCATCGTCCGCGACCCCAAGGTCTTCCTCTTCGACGAGCCGCTCTCCAACCTCGACGCCGCGCTGCGCGTGGCGACCAGGCTCGAGATCGCCAAGCTGCACCACGAGATGAACAACGTCACCATGGTCTACGTGACGCATGACCAGGTCGAGGCGATGACCCTCGCGGACCGCATCTGCGTCCTGCGCGACGGCCTCGTCATGCAGGTCGGCACCCCCACCGAGCTCTACGAGACGCCCAACTCGATCTTCGTCGCGGGCTTCATCGGCTCGCCGAAGATGAACTTCATCAACGGCCAGATCGCCAAGGGCTTCAACGCCCACACCGTCGGGGTGCGCTCCGAGCATATCGTCGTCGACAACGACAACCCGGTCTGGAAGGGCGAAGTGGTTCACGCCGAGAATCTCAGGCTCGGACAACTATCTGTTCGTCGAGGTGCCGGGCGCCGAGGAAGCGGTGCTGGTGCGCCAGGAGGGCAAGACCTCGATCCCCTGGGGCGCCACCATTGGCATCCGCCCGATCGAGGAGAATATCCACCGCTTCGACGCCGAGGGCGTGCCGATCCGCTGACGCAACCCCGCTGCGGGACTACCCCGCGGCCCCGCCCCGCGTCTCGACCATGCGTGCCAGCAGCGCTGCGCCGATCGGCAGGATCCCGTCGTCCAGGATGAAGGCCGGGTTGTGCAGCGGCACGTCGCCGGCATGGCCGACGGTGCAATAGGCTCCCGGCACCACCCGCAGCATGTCGGCGAAATCCTCCGACCCCATCACCAGCCGGTCCTTGGTTCCGGCATTGTCGGCGCCGACGACGTCCCGCGCCGCGCCGAGAATCCCTTCGGAGAGACGCGCGTCGTTCACCAGCACGTCGAACACGTTCCGGATCTCCACGTCGATCGTGGCGCCATGCGCCCGTGCGAACCCGTCGCAGACCGTCCGCACCCGCTCGGATACCTTCTCCGACACCGCCGGATCGAAATAGCGGATAGTGCCCTTCAGCTCCGCCGTCTCCGGGATGACGTTGTAGGCCGACCCCGCGTGGAACTGCGTGACCGACAGCACCACGGGCGCCGTCGCCGCGACGTTGCGCGAAACGATGGTCTGCAGCTGCTGGACCAGACCGGCGGCAATGACCAGTGCGTCCGTCCCTGCCTCCGGCATGGCGGCGTGGCTGCCCTTGCCGGTGATCCGGATGTCGAAGAAATTCGCCCCGGCCATGGCCGGCCCCGGCTTGACCCCGACCGTGCCGGGCGCGTCGTAGGGCGAATTGTGCAGCGCATAGATCTCGTCGCAGGGAAACCGCTCGAACAGGCCGTCGGCGATCATCGCCCGGCCGCCCCCCAGCCCCTCCTCGGCCGGCTGGAAGATCAGCACCGCCGTCCCGGCGAAGTCCCGCGTCTCGGCGAGGTAGCGCGCCGCCCCGAGCAGGATCGCCGTGTGCCCGTCGTGCCCGCAGGCATGCATTACCCCTGGCGTCTTCGACGCCCAGGGCAGGTTGGTCTGCTCGTGAATCGGCAGCGCGTCCATGTCGGCGCGCAGCCCGATGCGCCGCCCCGGCCGCTTCCCCTCGATCACGCCCACCACGCCGGTCCGGCCGATCCCCGTGGTCACCGCGATCCCCCAGCCACGCAGCTTGTCGGCGACGATGCCGGACGTTCGAACCTCCTCGAAACCGAGCTCCGGGTGCGCGTGCAGATCCCGCCGTATCGCCGCCAGCTCCTCGGCATAGTCCTCGATGCACTCAAGTGCCTGCATGCCGCGTCTCCTCCTGATCGATGGCCGTCGAGGCGGGCATCTTCTCCAGCCGCTCCGCCACCAGCGCCTGCATCCGCCAGAGCGCCCCGTCCGTGATCCCGGCCTCCTGCAGATGGGTGATCGTGTTGAGAAGATAGTCCGGCATCGACCCGACATGCCCCACCGCCAGCGCCAGGCGATCCGCCACCTCAGCCTCGCTCAGCCGGCCGGCATAGCTGAAATGCCGCCGGTCGGAGGCAAAGGCGATGGCCGGTATCACACCTTCGTTCGTCACCGCGCCGCACCCAGCGTGGCGGCAACGGCGGCTCCAGCCGCAGCAGGGCCTCGAGCGAGGCCTCCGGGTCGGCCGGATCCATGCGCATTGCGATGCCGTGGCACTGCCCCCCGCGGTCGAGCGACAGCATCAACCCCGGCGCCGCCGGATTGCCGCGGTACCGCGTGTCCGGGCCAATGCAGAAGGCTCGGTGCCAGCCCCGCACCAGCCCCGGCCGTCTCTCTACGACGGGGAAGCGGGGCTTCCAGATCAGCGAGCCGATGGCGAAGACCCAGAGAGCCTCGCCGCCGAGCCGTTCGAGGGTCTTCAGCGTTGTCGCCCGATAGTAGTCCTCCGGCGGATCCGGCCAGCGCACCGGCCCGCGCTCGTCGACGCGCTCTGGCAGCCGGTTGACGAGATCGCGGGTCAGGCGCAGGGCAGGGGCCACGCCCGGTCAGACTTTGGCGGCTGCGCGCGGCTTCGAAGCCTTCGACGGGACGGCGTCCACTACCGCCGCTTCCCCGACCGTCTCCATGATCGCGAAGCCGTTCGGGTGCAGCACCAGCCGCTCGCCCTTGTGCTCTACCCCCTGTGACAGCGCGATCCCTCCGCCTCCGGTCACCTGCACCTCGTGCATCTCCGGCGACAGGTTGAAGACGCAGAGCACCTTCTCCCCGCGGGTAAAGGCCAGCACAGGTTCCGCCACGTCGAAGAACCGCGTCCGTCCCGTCCTCAACTCTTCCGTGTCACGGCGCAGGTGGAGCATCGAGCGATAGAACTCGAGCACCGACTCCGGGTCCCCGGTCTGCCCGGCCGCATGCCGCGCCGCCTGCGGCGCCTTCACCGGCAGCCACGGCCGACCGGTGGAAAATCCGCTCGATGCATTTCCGCCGTCCCAGACCATCGGCGTCCGGCACCCGTCGCGCCCGATCGGCTCCGGCCAGAAGCGGATCCCCTGTGGATCGGTCAGCTCGAAGAACTCGAGCTCCGTCTCCGTCTGCCCCAGCTCCTCCCCCTGGTAGATGCAGATCGATCCCTCCAGCGACAGGAGCAGCGCCCCGGCGAGCTTCGCCAGCGGCTCCGGCCCGATCCCGTATTTCGCCCAGCGGGTGACGTGCCGCGGCACGTCGTGGTTCGAGAAGGCCCAGCTCGGCCACCCCCCGGGCGCCCCGGCATAGAATTCCTCGATCTGTCCGCGGAAGTGCGCCGGATCGAAGCGGTTCCCCAGCATCTCGAACGAGTAGCATTTGTGCAGCCGCCTGCCGGTGGTGTAGTCGCCCATCATCCGGATCGCGTGATGGCTCTCGCCCATCTCGCCCACCATCGCCCGCGCCTCGTATCCGTCGAGCAGCCGGCGCATGTCCTCGAGGAACGCCAGGTTCTCCGGCTGGTTCTTCGAGAAGATGTGATACTGCATCGCGTAGGGATTGGCCTCCGGCTGGGTCTTCTTGCGGAAGTCGGCCGGATCGTCGCGCAGCAGCGCGTCGTGGAAATAGAAGTTCACCGTGTCCAGCCGGAACCCGTCCACGCCCCGCTCCAGCCAGAAGCGCATGGTCGAGAGCAGCCACTTGCGGACCTCGGGGTTGTGGAAGTTGAAGTCCGGCTGCTCGGCCAGGAAGTTGTGGAAATAATACTGGTGCCGCCGGGCATCCCAGGTCCAGGCCGGTCCGCCGAAGACCGACAGCCAGTTGTTGGGCGGGGTTCCGTCATGCTTCGGATCCGCCCAGACGTACCAGTCGGCCTTCGGGTTGTCCCGGTTCGACCGGCTCTCGGTGAAGAAGGGATGCTGGTCCGACGAATGCGACAGGACCTGGTCGACAACGACCTTCAGCCCAAGCTCGTGCGCCCGCGCCACCATCGCGTCGAAATCGGCCAGCGAGCCGAACAGCGGGTCGATGTCGGTATAGTCGCTGACGTCATAGCCCATGTCGGCCATGGGAGAGGTGAAGATCGGCGACAGCCACACCGCGTCCACCCCCAGGTCGGCAACGTAGGGCAACCGCTCGGTGATGCCCTTCAGATCGCCGATCCCGTCGCCGTTCGAATCCTGGAACGACCGCGGATAGATCTGGTACATCACCGCCCCGCGCCACCAGTCGCTCATCGCTCGCCTCCCTCCCGAACCTCGCCCGACCCTAGCGGTGGCTCCGCCGCCGTCAACATACGCCCGGACGCGGAAAATCATGTACATGCGTTGTACGTGGATTGTACGTGGATTGTACGTGCGATTTTCTGCCTGATTTCCGTAGTTTGACCCGCCTGTGCCGGAAAGGGGCGCATGGCCTCGTCACCGGCACGAAACGGACCGGGATTAAGACCTTCTTAGCCAAACCACCCTCCAATCAGGCGTTCGTCAGTTGTTGGAGTGCCTGGTCCCATGAACCCCACCAATCCGGAGCCCGAGCTCCGCGCTATGGGCAGCCTGCGCCGCCAGTGTCTCTTCGCCGTCACCATCCTGCTCGTCGAGGACAGCCGCAGCGCCTCCGAAGCCATCCGACTCTACGCCGCCGAAAGCGGCGCCCGCGTCCGCCGGGCCGACAGCCTGCATGCCGCCAGCCGGCATCTCGCCATCTACCGCCCGAACGTGGTCATGGTTGACCTCGGGCTCCCTGACGGAGACGGCATGGCCCTCATCCGCCACCTCGCATCGGCCTCAACCCCGCTCGGCGCCATCGTCGCGCTCAGCGGACACGAGCGCGCGTCCTGGCAGGCCGAGGCGGTCGAGGCGGGCGCCGCCGCATGCCTCGAAAAGCCAATCGCGAGCCTGCGCGCCTTCCAGGAATGCGTGCTTTCGGTCCTTCCCGACGCCGAGACCCGCCGCGCGCCGGACGAGCGCGAACTGGCGCTCACCGGCCGCGCGTCGGTGGGTGCAGCCTTGGGCGAGGACATGCGGCGGGCGCGCGCCCTGCTTGGCGAGGCGCTCCCGGCGGGCGATCTCGAGACCGTGGCCTACTGCGCGCAATTCCTGAGTTCCGTGGGCGAGATGCTGGGCGACGGCGAACTCGTAGCCGCCGCCCGTGGCGTCGACAAGCCGGGTGGACCCGTGGTCTTGGCGGCCCTCGTCGAGCGCCGCATCGGCATGGAACGCAAGGGCCGTCAGATAGCCTGAACGCCTCAGCGCGGTCCCATGCGGATTGCACCGTCGAGGCGGATCACTGACCCGTTCAGCATGGCATTCTCGGTGATCTGAACCACCAGGGCGGCGTATTCGTCCGGATTGCCGAGACGGGTGGGGAAGGGAACCTGCCCACCGAGGCTAGCCTGCGCCTCTTGCGGCAGGCCTTCCAGCATCGGCGTGAGAAAGAGCCCCGGAGCGATCGCGACGACGCGGACGCCGGACTTGGCCAGATCCCGCGCCATCGGCAGCGCCATCGACGCCACCGCTCCTTTGGAGGCGGCATAGGCGAGCTGGCCGATCTGGCCCTCGAAGGCCGCGACCGACGCCGTCATCACCACCACGCCGCGCTCGCCGTCGGCATTGAGCGCCCCTGCGGCCGCCATCCGGGCAGCCGCTTGCGTGGCGACGTTGAACGTTCCGATGAGGTTGACCGCGATCACCCTCGAGAAGACGCCCGGGTCGTGCGGCCGCCCCTCGCGGTCGACGCTGCGCGCCGCCGGCGCGATCCCAGCGCAGCAGACCGCGACCCGCGCCACCCCGTGCGCCGCCTCCGCACGCGCCAGCGCCTCGGCCACCGCCGGCGGATCGGTCACGTCGGTGGCGCAGAACAGGCCATGCACCTCGCCGGCCACCGCCGCTCCCCGCTCCGCGTCAAGATCGAGGATCGCCACCCGCGCGCCGCGCCGCGCCATCGCCCGTGCCGTCGCGGCCCCCAGGCCCGAGGCCCCGCCGCTCACCACCACCGGCGTCTCCGGACCGGGGCGCATCAGACCCGCTCCATCGCGATGGCAGTGCCTTCGCCGCCACCGATGCAGATGGCGGCCAGACCCGTGGATCGGTCGTGCCGTTCGAGCGCGTGCAGAAGCGTGACTAGGATGCGCGCGCCGGAAGCGCCAATGGGATGGCCGAGCGCGCAGGCGCCGCCATGGACGTTCATCCGCTCGTGTGGTGCGCCGGTTTCTGCCATGAAGGCCATGGGCACTACAGCGAAGGCCTCGTTGACCTCCCAGAGGTCGACGTCGTTCACGCTCCAGCCGAGGCGCGCCATCAGCTTTTGCGCCGCCGGGACCGGGGCAGTGGGGAACCGGGCCGGCTCCTGTGCGTGGCTCGCGTGACCCAGCAGACGCGCCCGAACGGGCAGGCCGCGTGCGCGCGCATCGCTTTCGCGCATCAGCACCAGTGCCGCCGCGCCGTCCGAGATGGAGGAGGAGTTCGCCGCCGTCACGGTGCCATCCTTGCGAAAGGCGGGTTTCAGCGTCGGGATTTTCTCCGGACGCGCCGTCTTGGGTTGCTCATCCTCGGCGACTTCGACGGTGCCGCCCTTTCCGGTCACCATCAATGGCGCAATCTCCCCGACGCAGGCGCCCGACGCCTGCGCCGCGCGTGCTCGGGTCAGCGAGGCGAGTGCATAGGCATCCTGTGCCGCACGGGTGAACTGAAACTCGGTGGCGCAATCCTCCGCGAAGGTCCCCATCAGCCGTCCCTTGTCATAGGCGTCTTCCAGGCCGTCGAGGAACATGTGGTCCTGCGCCTGAGCGTGCCCCAACCGGGCACCGGCGCGCATCTTGGGTAGAAGATACGGCGCGTTGGTCATGCTCTCCATGCCGCCCGCCACCACCACGGCACCGCCGCCGGCACGGAGAGTGTCGTGCGCCATCATCACCGCCTTCATCCCAGAGCCGCACATCTTGTTGAGGGTCGTCGCCGGCACCTCCTTCGGCAACCCGGCCGCGAAGCCCGCCTGTCGTGCCGGCGCCTGTCCCAGACCGGCGGGCAGGACGCACCCCATCAGCAGTTCGTCCACCTCCTCGCCGCGCAGACCGGCGCGCGCAAGCGCCGCCGCGATGGCGACGCCGCCAAGCTCGGGGGCGGACGCAGGCGCCAGCGCGCCCTGAAAGCCGCCCATCGGAGTGCGGGCGGCCGAGACGATCACGACGGCATCGGACATGGCTGCGTTCTCCGCGATACGTTACGGCGTGTTGGCGCTCACCCCGGGGCCTCGGATGTCCCGCGCTCGCGGTAGGGCGTGATCTTGTAGAGTGCCCTGTAGCACTTCGAGAAGTGTGAGGGCGAGGCGAAGCCGCAGGCCAGCGCAACGTTGATCACGCTCATGTCGGTCTGCATCAGGAGATTTCGCGCCTTCCCTAGCCTGAGTTCCATGTAGTAGCGCTTTGGGCTGCGGTTCAGATAGCGGCGGAACAGCCGCTCGAGCTGCCGCGTCGACATGCCCACGTCGCGCGCGAGGATCGTCGGCGAGACCGGCTCCTCGATATGCTCCTCCATGCGGTGGATCACAGTGGCGAGCTTCGGATGGCGTACGCCGATGCGGGTCGGGATGGACAGCCGCTGTTCGTCCTTGTCGGATCGGATCGAGGTGTGGATCATCTGGTCTGCCACGAGGTTCGCGAGTTCCGCGCCGTGCCGCTGTGCGATCAGCTTCAGCATCAGGTCGGTGGAGGCCGCGCCACCCGCTGCGGTGTAGCGGTCGCGGTCGATCACATAGACGTTCGGCGTCAGCTCGATGTCGGGGAAGTCCTCCTCGAAGCTGTCACGGTTCTCCCAGTGGATGGTGCAGCGCCTTCCGTCGAGCAGCCCCGCCTCGGCGATCACCTGTGCCCCGGTGCAGACCGCGCCGATCGCCATTCCCCGGCGCGCCTCGCGCCGGAGCCAAGTCAGGATCGGCCGGCTGATCGCCTGCTTAACCTGCAGGCCGCCCACCACGATGATTGCCGTCTCGCGCTCGAGTTCGCCCAGTCCACCGTCTGCCTGCACCACCACCCCGTTCGAGGCAGCAACAGGCCTGCCGGTTTCGCTCAGCACCTGCCACTCGTAGTGCGTCCTGCCCGCCATGCGGTTGGCAATGCGCAAGGGCTCGATCGCGCCAGCGAAGGCGACAAGCGTGAAGTTCTCGAGCAGCAGAAAGACGAAGCGTTCGGGACGCGTCGGGTCGGGCTTGGTGGAGGGGGCGGAGGCCGGGCGCATGGCCGGAACTACGCGTCCTGCCCGAGGCTGGGTCAAGGCCCTTGTTCGCGCGTCGGCTGGGTCTGGTCAAGCTGCCGCGCCTCGCCTATAGAACCGGCCCAAAGTACGCTCGATCCGGAGGAAACTTGGCCATGTGCGCCGACTGGAACAAATCCGCCTGGCGGACGCGTCCGCGGATCCAGATGCCCGACTATCCCGACGCCCAGGCGCTCTCGGCGGTCGAGGCGCGGCTCGCGTCCTATCCCCCTCTCGTGTTCGCCGGCGAGGCGCGCAAGCTCAAGTCACAGCTGGCGCTGGCTTCGGAGGGGAAGGCGTTCCTGTTGCAGGGCGGCGACTGCGCCGAGAGTTTTGCCGACTTCAACGCCGACAACATCCGCGACACCTTCAAGGTCATGCTGCAGATGGCGGTGGTGCTGACGTTCGGAGCCAAGTGTCCGGT
The DNA here is from genome assembly GCA_963796805.1 of uncultured Alphaproteobacteria bacterium. GTDB lineage: Bacteria > Pseudomonadota > Alphaproteobacteria > Rhodobacterales > Rhodobacteraceae > Amaricoccus. The sequence continues at coordinate 229,030 of CAWCNG010000010.1, read as the reverse complement.
GGTAAAGGTCGGCCGTATCGCCGGCCAGTTCGCCAAGCCGCGTTCGTCGGCCAGCGAGACCGTGGGCGGCGTGGCGTTGCCATCGTACCGGGGTGACATCATCAACGGCTTCGACTTCAGCGACGAGGCGCGGGTGCCCGATCCGGCTCGGATGCTGCAGGCCTACACCCAGTCGGCGGCGACGTTGAACCTCCTACGCGCCTTCAGCCAGGGCGGATACGCCGACATCACCCGTATTCATTCCTGGACGCTCGATTTCACTGCCGGGCAGTCCGGCTACGAACAGTACCACAAGCTCGCCAACCGCATCTCAGAGGCGCTGGAGTTCGTCGGCGCCGCCGGGGTCAGCCCTGAGACAGCCGATGCGCTGCACCGCGTGGACTTCTACACGTCGCATGAGGCCTTGCTGCTCGAGTACGAGGAGGCGCTCTGCCGCATCGACTCGACCACAGGGGTGCCGGTGGCGGGGTCGGGGCACATGATCTGGATCGGCGACCGCACGCGGCAGCCGGACGGGGCGCACGTGGAGTTCTGCCGCGGTGTGCAGAACCCGATCGGACTGAAGTGCGGTCCGTCGATCACCGAAAGCGACCTTCTGAAGCTCAATGAGCGGCTGAACCCGAAGAACGAGGCGGGGCGGCTCACGCTCATCTGCCGCTTCGGCGCCGGGCAGGTGGCCGAGCATCTGCCTCGGCTGATCCGAGCGATCGAGCGTGAGGGGCGCAACGTGCTCTGGTCCTGCGATCCGATGCACGGCAACACGATCAAGTCGTCGACCGGCTACAAGACGCGGCCCTTCGAGCGCGTGCTGCGCGAGGTGCGCGAGTTCTTCGCCATCCACGAAGCCGAGGGGACCATCCCGGGCGGAGTGCATTTCGAGATGACCGGTCAGGATGTCACCGAGTGTACGGGTGGGGTGCGGGCGGTGACGGACGAGAATTCTGAGCGACCGCTACCACACTGCCTGCGACCCGCGTCTGAACGCAGCGCAGGCACTGGAGCTTGCATTCCTGGTCGCCGGGATGTTGCATCAGCGCCTTCAGGCGCGGCGCGCCGCCGTGTGACATTGGCCGGACGGGTCCTCGTCCTGACCGCCGCGGCGGGGGTCTCCGACGCTACGGCCGGTGAGACGGCGCGGGCGCTCGATGGGACGTGGGCCAGGCTAGCGGCGTCGGCGGTGGAAATCACGCCGGCAGGGCCGGTTCCGTCCGGGCTTTCCGTGCCGGGGTGCGACGCCAACCTCGTCGCTTTGGCGGGTCGGCGGAAGCGGCTGCTGATCGCGGACATGGATTCGACGATAATCGGGGTGGAGTGCATCGACGAGCTGGCGGATTTTGCCGGGTTCAAGGCCGAGGTGTCCGCGATTACCGAGGCTGCGATGCGAGGAGAACTCGACTTCGAGGCCGCGCTGATCGCCCGGGTGGGGCTGCTCGAGGGGTTGCCGGAGCGGGTACTTGAGGAGTGCTATTTGGAACGAGTCCGGCTCAATCCTGGGGCGCGCGCCCTTGTCACTACCATGGCGGCGCTGGGGGCGGAAACAGCGCTCGTGTCGGGCGGATTCACCTTTTTTTCCGAGCGAGTGGCGAAGGCTGCGGGGTTTGCCCACCATCAGGCCAACACGCTTCTCGTCGCTGGCGGGGCACTGACGGGAGATGTGGCGCGACCGATACTAGGGCGGCGGGCAAAGCTTGCGGCGCTGCATGCGTTGTGCGCGGAGGTTGGGGTGCGGGCCGAGGCGGCGCTGGCGGTGGGGGATGGCGCGAACGACAGCGACATGGTGAAGGCTGCGGGATTGGGCGTCGCCTATCACGCAAAGCCGGCACTTGCGTCTGTGGCCGATGCGCGGATCGAGCACTCCGATCTTACCGCGCTCCTGGCGCTACAAGGGATTCCCGAGGCCGAGTGGGTCACGTAAGGGCTGTCGCAGTGGGGCGGCGGATGCCGTTCACCCCACTGGAGAGGACTGACCGAGATCTCGGGTCAGCCTACGAAGAGTAGCGAGAAATCCTATGCACAACTCATGCACAACGTATGCACGGCGCGTATGCACAGATCTCCACGAAGTTGCCGCGCGCCCGGCGCCGACGCTGTTAGTCGCATCGGGTGGCACCAGCGCGTGCCTAAGCTACTTGCCGTCGATGACGCGGAACTTTGGCGGGCCGCTTCCGTCGCGTGGCTTCGCCTGGGCGTTAGGATTGCCCTCGATCGAGCGGAGCTTTGGTGCCGGCGGGGCGGGCGGCGGCGGGGCGAAGGCGGCCTGCGCCTCGGCGAAGCCGGGCATCGGTTGCTTGATTTCGGCGCCCTGGCTGGGCTCCACGGGTGTGACCGCTACGTCCTCGATAGCGAAACACAGCGGCGGCGCGAAGAGTTCGCCCTCGCCGGAGGTGCATCCGATTACGCGATTGATGTCGCCGAAGTCGCTGCGGAGCGGCATCATCAGCATGGTCGCGCGGTAGGTGCCGGCGCGGTTGGGCGCCGCGAGCTTTAGCTCGACCACCGCTGGCTCGCCCATCACGACGTTGAGCAGGCGGTCGAACCGCAGGCGGTCGGCCTCGTCGATCAGGAAGCCGGGCTGCATGCCCCGCACCTCCATGCCCATCATTTCGCAGATTTTCATGCCCGCGAGCCGGATCCGCATGTTGTCGGGCGCCAGCTTTTCGATGATGAACATGTTCTCGAGAGCGGATTCGAACTGCCGCGGATCGATCTCGGCTCGGTAGGGGGCCACGCGCCCGGCGCGGAGCCTGTCCCAGTAGGTCTTCAGAGAGGAAAGCATGAGATCATTCATCTGGCAACTTGACCGCCTGAACCCTGCCTGCTTACCTTGACCGGCGCGCTTGCAAGCCGGCCTTAGGTAAATGATTTCTTCATACGATATACCACCCGTGGCGCAAAGTCGCGCCCTTTGCACCGATTATCTTAATTTGCAGCAAATTTGGCGAACCAACCGGCAGAAGTTCGCCTATGAGGCGAGCCCGTCGCCATGGCGCTAGTCTCCATGACCGGTTTCGCCGACGGTACTGGGTCGGCGGGCGCCCTTTCCTGGACGTGGGAGGCACGCAGCGTCAACGGCCGTGCCCTCGACGTGCGGCTGCGGCTGCCCGACGGTTATGAGGCGCTTGAGGTGCCGCTGCGCGCCGCAGCCGGCCAGGTGCTCGCCCGCGGATCGGTGACCGTGGGCCTGCGCCTGTCTCGCGGTGGTGCGGCCCTGCTGCCGCGACTCGGCCCCGAGGCACTTGAGGCGGCAATCGGGGCGGCACTCGCGGCGTCAGAGGCTGCCGCGAGCCGCGGGCTCGATCTCGGTCCGATGACGGCAGCGGATCTCCTCTCCGTCCGCGGTGTGATCGAGGCTGAGGCGGGTCCTGTAGCCGGCGACGCCGATGCGCTTGCGCATATGACAAAGGGGATCGAGCCGCTCTTTGCCGCGCTGGCCGAGGCGCGCAGCCTGGAAGGTGCTGCGCTGGCAACGATCCTGACCGGCCAGCTCGATCGCGTGGCGACGCTGACGCGCACGGCGCGGGCAAGTGCTGAGGCGCGGGCCGGACGCTCGGGTACGCTGCTGCGGAGCCGGGTCGAAGCGTTGCTTGCGGTTGCCGCGGTGCCGATTGACGAGGCGCGGCTGGCGCAGGAACTGGCGCTGCTGGCGGTCCGGGCCGACGTGACCGAGGAACTCGACCGCCTAGAGGCGCATGTGGCCGCGGCGCGCGGACTGCTCACCGGCGAGGGGCCCGTGGGCCGCAAACTCGATTTCCTGATGCAGGAGTTCAACCGCGAGGCCAACACCCTTTGTTCCAAGGCACAGGCAAGCGATCTGACCGGCATTGGGCTGGAAATGAAGGTCGTCATCGACCAGATGCGCGAGCAGGTGCAGAATGTCGAGTAGCACCCGGCGCGGGATCCTCATCATCCTGTCGTCGCCATCGGGTGCCGGCAAGTCGACGCTCTCGCGGCGGCTCCTGGAGTTCGACCCGGAGGTGCGGTTCTCGGTTTCGGCGACCACGCGCCCCCCGCGGCCGGGTGAGCGCGAAGGCGATCACTACTATTTCAAGAGCCGCCGCGAGTTCCTGGCCATGGTCGAGGCGGGCGAGATGCTCGAGCACGCCGAAGTCTTCGGCAACCTGTACGGCACGCCGCGCGCGCCGGTAGTAGCGGCAATCGGGCGCGGCCAGGACGTGCTTTTCGACGTGGACTGGCAGGGAGGCAAGCAGATCCGCGAGTTTGACCTCAGGGACGCCGCCGTCTCAATCTTCATCCTGCCGCCGTCGATGGCGGAGCTCGAGAAGCGGCTGCACGCGCGAGGGCAGGATTCCCAAGACGTGGTGTCGGGGCGGATGGGGCAGTCGCGCGACGAGATAAGTCACTGGGACGAGTACGACTACGTGCTGGTAAATGAAAGCCTTCCGCAATGCGAAGCCGAGTTGAGGTCGATCATCGCGGCCGAACGGCTGCGCCGCACACGCCGGACTGACCTGCTGGCGCTGGTCGAGCGGCTCAACGCCGAGTTCGAGGAGCGGCTGCCATGACCTTGTATTCGCTCGACGGAGTAGCGCCGGAACTGCCGCCCGACGGCGATTTCTGGGTGGCGCCGGGCGCGCAGCTCTCGGGCAGGATCATTCTGCAGAATTGTGCCTCGGTCTGGTTCAACGCAGTCTTGCGCGGCGACAACGAGCCCATCGTCGTGGGTGAGGGTTCGAACATCCAGGACGGCTGCGTCTGCCACACCGACTTCGGCTATCCGCTGGCCATCGGGAACGACTGTACCATCGGGCACATGGCGATCCTGCACGGCTGCAGCGTCGGCGAGGGGAGCCTCGTCGGAATGGGGGCGACGGTGCTGAACGGCGCAGTGATCGGGAAGGGCGTGCTGGTGGGAGCGGGCTGCCTCATTACCGAGGGCAAGGAAATCCCCGACGGCGTGCTGGTGGTCGGGCGGCCGGGCAAGGTGGTTCGGAACCTGACGCCGGCCGAGATCGCCGGCCTTCGCCGCTCGGCGGCCGGCTACCGCGCGAACATGGCTCGCTTCAGGGCCGGGCTTCAGCCAATTCCGAACTGAGGGCGATTGCGACCTCGGCCGCGCTCTCGCCGAAGCGCGCTTCGATCCGGTGGCCCGCCGCCTGGAGCGCCGTGCGCAGCAACGGGAACTGCACCGCGTCGGGCCTGACCTCGCCGAGGGGAACACTGCCAGTGACATGCGCCCAGAGTTCGTGCGGCTGCGTGCGTCGGCCGTCGACCGTCAACGTGATGGCGCCGTCGGTCAGGCCGACCCGCACGGTTCCCCCCATTGGAAGGCTCTTCTCCAGACAGAGGATCGCGAGATAGGCCAGCCGCACCAACGGCCGGGGCATGTCTCGGTTACCCGACTCCCAGGCGACGGTGAATCGGCCGTGGAACATGGCGTCGGTGATCTGGGCGGCCTCCTCGAGCGACTGCCGCGCCTGCGCGTCCGCCGGTCCGAAGGCCACGCGGTAGAAGCGGAGCTTGGCCAGCGCCGTGGCCAAGCTATCGTTCACCAGCGCCAGTTCGGCACCGGGCGGTCCGTCGGCAAGCTGCAGCAACTCGAGCCCGTTGCCGATGGCGCCCATCGGGCTTATCAGGTCATGGCAGAGCCGGGCGCTGACCAGTTCGCTGAGTTGCGGTGAAGTCATGGGCGCGGCCTCCGGGGGAAAAGCATGGAAGAGTTCCTGGAACCCGGCATGCTGGTGCGCCATCCCGATCGGCCGGACTGGGGCCTCGGGCAGGTGCAGTCGGCGATCCGCGGCAAGATCACCGTGAACTTCGAGCATGCCGGAAAGGTGGTCATCGATGGCTCCCGGATTCATCTCACGCCCGAGGAGGGCGCGCCCGAGGGGTAACGTTAACTTCTCGCGCACTGGTGTTAAAGGAACGTAAACGTCAGGGCAGGTTTGCCTCCGCTCTACCAAGCCGCTAAGGAAGGCCCGGCGAGCGGCCTGACCCTCGCCAGCCGGAACCGAGATGCAGATCGACCTCAGCCGCTACCGGGTGAAGCTCGCCGAGACCGCTGAAGAGCGGCAGGGGGCCCAGCGGCTACGCTACCGCGTCTTCGTGGAGGAGATGGGGGCCCATGCCACGCCCGAGGAGACTGCGGCGCGGCGCGAGTGGGACGATTTCGATCCCTACTTCGACCACCTGATCCTCGTCAGCCTCGATCCCGCTATCGCCGATCCCCTCGATCGAGTGGTCGGGGTCTACCGCCTGATGCGCGGCGAGGTGGCGCTCGCCGGGCTCGGCTTCTACGGGGCGCGGGAGTACGATCTCTCGCTGATCGCGGAGTTGGGGCGTCTCTGCGTCGAACTCGGTCGATCCTGCGTCGCGCTCGAGCATCGCGGCGGGCCTGCGATGCATCTTCTGTGGAACGGGCTTGCGAACTACGTGCTGGAGCGTCGGATCGAGCTGCTCTTCGGGGTGGCGAGTTTCCACGGCACCGACCCGACGCCGCTGGCGGAGGCCCTGTCTTTTCTGCACAACGAGCACCTGGCGCCGCCGGACCTGCGGGTGCGCGCACATCCCGAGCACTTTCTGGACATGAACCTGATGCCACGCGCGGCGGTCGACGCGCAGCAGGCGCTGCTGGCTATACCACCGCTTATCAAGGCCTATCTTCGGCTCGGCGGCTTCGTCGGCGAGGGGGCTTATGTTGATCGGGACTTCAATACCATCGACGTCTGCGTGGTGATGGACACCGGCCGGATGACCGAGCGCTACCTGCACTTCTACCAGCGGACGCAGGGGCGGCGCGGGTGAGGGCGGGGTGGAACGAGGCCGCGCCACCCGGACTGCCGCCCCTCGCCCTCGGCGACCGGCTACGGCTGATGCTGCGCGGGGCCTGGGCCGTGGCGGTTCTGGCCGTTCTCTTCGGCGTCTTCCTAGTCCTCCGCGCCGTCGACGTCCTGGTCGCATACTTCTACGGGCGTTCGGTCAGCGCGCTGGGGCCGGCAGTAGTGCGGCTCTGGGCTGCGCTGGCACTGCGGACGCTCGGGTTGCGGTTCGTGCAGCATGGCGCACCGATGCGGCAGGGCGGCGTCTTCGTGGCAAACCATTCGAGCTGGATCGACATCGTGGCGCTGCAGCGTGCCGCCGCGCCGTTTCTGGTCTCCAAGGCCGAGGTGCGCGCTTGGCCACTTGTCGGGCACGTCGGCCGCGTGATCGGCACCATGTTCATCGACCGGCGGCCGGCGGAGGCAAAACGCCAGCAGGCACAGCTGCTCGCACGGTTGGCGCGCGGCGACCTGATGGCGATCTTTCCCGAAGGGACGAGCAGCGACGGGCAGAGGGTGCTGCCGTTCAAATCGGCGCTTTTCGGTGTCTTTCTTGCTCCGGAGCTTGGGGGCGGCATCGCCGTGCAGCCGGTGACCATCATCTACCAGCCGCGCCCCGACCTACCGGTTTCGTTTTATGGATGGTGGGGCGAGATGGACTTCGCCAGCCATCTTGGTGACGTGATGGCGCGTTCGACTGGGGGCTGCGTGGACGTCACGTTCCATTCGCCCCTGTCGCCCTCGGATTTCCGCGACCGTAAGGCCTTGGCGCAGGCCGCAGAGACTGCCGTACGCGCTGGCTTCTAGACATCGCCGGCGGCCGACACGGAACAGCGCGCGCGCATCTCGGCCCTATCGGTCTAGGTGCGCGCGCCGTTCAGCCTAGGCGCGCCGCCATCGCGGTCACTGCCGCCATCTCCCCCTCCGGAGCTGCCCAGACCTCCGGACCGAGGGCTAGGAAATCCGCCACTCCCGCCAGGTTCGCAACGAGTGCGGGGGTCAGGCCGCCTTCGGCAACCGCCGGCACCTCGATCATCTCCGACCACCATTCGAAAAGCTCGTGCGTCGCCGTGCTCCCGTCGCCCAGTCCCGTCACACCCACCGGACCGAAGCTGACATAGTCCGCCCCGATCTCGCCAGCCGTCATCCCCTCGTGTCGCGAGGCTCGAGCATATGCGCCCACGATGGCGTCGGTGCCGAGGGACGTGCGCACCGCCCGGATCTGCCGCGCCCCGTCGCTCAGATGCACGCCGTCAAGCCCGAGCCGCCCGACCAGCCGATGATGGTCAGCGACCACCAGCGGCACGTCGCGGGCGTGGGCGACGGCCCGCAGCGCATCTGCCGCGCGCGCTACCTCGTCTTCGGACCCCGCGGCAAGGGCGAGGCGCAGGCAAGCGATGTCAAATGCGTCGAGCAGCGCTGCAACGCGGTCGGGAAGGCCGGGCTCGAAGACCGGTGGGGTGATCAGATAGAGCCGCGGCAGGGCGGGAGCGTCGGCCATCAGCGCCTGAGTATAGAGCGCCCGGCGTAGACGGCAGTATCGCCCAAGTCCTCTTCGATGCGGATGAGCTGGTTGTACTTGGCCAGCCGATCCGAGCGCGACAAGGATCCCGTCTTGATCTGGCCGCAGTTGGTCGCGACCGCGAGATCGGCGATCGTCGCGTCCTCGGTTTCGCCCGAGCGATGCGACATCACCGCCGTGTAGCCGGCGCGATGCGCCATGTCGACGGCGGCCAGTGTCTCGGTCAGGGAACCGATCTGGTTCACCTTCACCAGGATCGAATTGGCGATGCCCTTCTCGATGCCCTCGGCCAGGCGCGTGGTGTTGGTGACGAAGAGGTCGTCGCCCACCAGCTGGCAGCGATCGCCGAGCTTGTCGGTCAGGAGCTTCCAGCCCTCCCAGTCGTCCTCGGACATTCCGTCCTCGATCGAGATGATCGGATAGTCATCTACGAGCCCGGCGAGAAAGTCGGCGTTCTCTGCCGCGTCGCGCCTGCGCCCCTCGCCCTTCATGTCGTAGACGCCCTTTACGAAGTATTCGGTCGCCGCGCAGTCCAGCGCCAGATAAACATCCTTGCCGGGCTTGTAGCCGGCCGTCTCAACACTTTTCATAATGAAGTCTATCGCTTCCGTCGCAGACCTCAGGTTTGGCGCGAAGCCTCCCTCGTCGCCGACGGCGGTATTCTGTCCCGCCTTTGCCAGCCCCTTCTTGAGCGCGTGGAAGATCTCCGCGCCCGCCCGCACCGCTTCACCCAGACTGTCGACCCCCACCGGCATCACCATGAATTCCTGGATGTCGATTGGATTGTCCGCATGCGCCCCGCCGTTGATGATGTTCATCATCGGCACCGGCAGCGTCCGCGCCGATACGCCGCCAAGATATCGGTAGAGCGGGGTGCCGAGGCTTTGCGCCGCGGCCTTCGCGGCGGCGAGGCTGGCGCCCAGAATAGCGTTTGCGCCGAGCCGTCCCTTGTTCGCTGTGCCGTCGAGGTCGATGAGAATGCGGTCGAGTCGCACCTGATCGGTGGCAGAGAGGCCAGTCAGCGCGTCGCAGATCGGTCCGTTCACCGCTTCGACTGCGCGACGCACCCCTTTGCCGCCGTAGCGGCCCGGATCGCTGTCGCGAAGCTCCACCGCCTCGTGCGCCCCGGTCGAGGCGCCCGAGGGCACTGCCGCCCGGCCCATGGCCCCGTCCTCGAGCAGGACGTCGACCTCGACGGTCGGATTTCCGCGGCTGTCGAGGATCTCGCGGCCCACGACATCAATGATGACCGACATCGGCAGAAACTCCCCCGTCCCGTTTGGGTTCCTTCGATCCCAAGTGCTTAGTGCAATCCCCACGGGTGGGGAACCGAAATGTGGTGGCTCCAGGCGACGAGTTCCGAGTTGACTGTACTGGCCACGAAGGCGAGCGAGCAGGGAGCAGACAGATTGCAGGGACCGACCTTCATCCGTCCCCGAGGCAAGCCTCGAGGCTCTCGGCCATGGCTGTGAGCAGTGTGGGATAGAGCTCCGGTCCGGGCGGCAGAGCCGCGCCGAGGGGGTCGAGCACGCCGGTGCGGACGCCGCTTCCTTCGACGATTGTTGCGAGCAGCTTGGGCTCGAACTGTGGCTCGGCGAAGGCACAGACGATGCCTTCGCTACGGACCCGGTCGCGCAGGGCCGTCACCCGAGCCGTTCCCGGCGCCAGCCCGTCCTGGAGAGCAACGCTTCCCGCGGCGGGGATGCCGAAGCGGTGCTCGAAGTACTGGTAGGCATCGTGAAATACCAGGAACGGGCGTCCGCGCACCGGCACGAGGCCGTCCGAGAGCGTCTGCGTGAGCGCATTCATCTCGTCGTCGAACGCCTCGGCGTTGGCCGTGTAGGTCGCGGCCGCCGCCGGATCCATCGCCGACAGTGCGGCGGCAATGGCGTGCGCCGCTGCCACGGCGTTCCGCGGATCGAGCCAGAGATGGCCGTCGTGCGGTCCTGCGGTGCGTTCATCGTGCCCTTGCTCGGGAGCCCCATGCTCATGCTCGTCGGGTTCGAACGGCCCCCCCTCGCGAACGCCGAGCAACTCCATGCCGGGGGCGTCCTCAAGTCGAAGCACCTCGGCATTTGGGGCCAACGCAGCGATCGGGTCGGCCAGCCAGGGCGTCAGATCCGGACCGACCCAGACGACGAGATCGGCTTCCTGCACCCGCCGCGCCTCGGACGGGCGAAGCGCGTAGCCATGGGCAGATGCACCGGGCGGCAGGACCAGTCCGGGCTCGCCCACCCCGGCCATCACGCGTGCTGTGATCGAGTGAATCGGCGCAATGTCGGTCACCACCTTTGGCGCGGCGAGGATCGGTGCGGGGATGGCTAGAATCGCCAGCGCAATCGAGGCGGCGCGGATCATGCAGAGGCGCTCCTTCAGATGAATGGACGCTTGTGGCCGAAAGGGCGTGGGACTAGCATCCTTGCCACCTCGGTCAGGAGTGTTATAAAGTAACACATGCCAGCGTCAAGCGCCCCGGAACCCACGGCATTCCGACCGCACGATCACCGCGCCTGCCGCGGACGGGCGTTGGCGACTGCGGAAGTGCTCTGCGCCGAGCGGCGGCTACGGATGACGCCGACGCGCGCCTTCGTGCTCGAGACGCTGCTCGCTTCGCACCGGGCGATGACGGCTTACGAAATGCTGGACGCACTGGCGGCGGCGGGGCTAGGCAGCCAGCCTCCGGTGGTTTACCGGGCGCTCGACTTCCTGGTGGCGAACGGCTTCGCACACCGGATCGAGCGGCTTTCGGCCTTTGCCGCCTGCAGCCACGCCGCCGCGGCACACGATGCCGGCTTCCTGATCTGCCGCGTCTGCCGACGGGTCGCCGAAACGCTGCTGGCGGGGCCGGCACCGGAACTGGCCAAGGAGGCCAGCGCGGCCGGGTTCGGCATCGAGCGCACGGTCGTGGAGGCCGAGGGTCTCTGCGCCGTCTGCCGCGCGGAGGCGGACGCGTGACGTTGCTGATCGAAGCTCGGGGGGTGGGCGTTTCCTACGGCGGCCACCGGGTCCTCGCGGGCGTCGATCTCGCACTCCGCGCCGGCGAGATCGTGACTGTGGTCGGGCCGAACGGATCCGGCAAGAGCACGCTCCTGCGCCTCCTGATCGGGGCGGAGCGGCCCGACGAAGGTCGGATCGTTCGTGCCCCAGGTCTGCGCATCGGGTACGTGCCGCAGAAGCTGGCGGTCGACGCGACGCTGCCGATGACGGTGAACCGCTTTCTGGGGCTCGCCGAGCGCGACCCGTACCTCCGCGCGCAGGCGCTCGAGCGGGTCGACATTCCCGGCCTCGGCGGGCGGCAACTCGCGGCGCTGTCGGGCGGGCAGTTCCAGCGAGCGCTGCTGGCGCATGCGCTGCTCCGGCAACCGGGGATCCTGGTGCTCGACGAGGCGACACAAGGGCTCGACCAGCCCGGCGAGGCACGCTTCTACCGGCTGATCGAGCAGATCCGCGGCGAGCTGGGCTGCGCCGTGCTGATGGTCAGCCACGATCTTCACGTGGTGATGGCGGCCTCCGACCGGGTGGTCTGCCTCAACGGCCACGTCTGCTGCGAGGGCACGCCGACCGTGGTCTCGGCGGCGCCGGAGTATCGCGCGCTCTTCGGCCCGGGTACGCAGGGAACGCTTGCGCTCTATCGCCACGACCACGACCACGAGCATGCGGGTGGCGCGACGAATCATGCTCATGCGCACGCGGAAGAAAACGGATGAGCCTGCTCGACGACTTCTTCGCCCGCGCCGTGCTGGCGGGGATCGGAGTGGCGCTGGCGGCCGGACCGCTCGGCTGCTTCGTGGTGTGGCGGCGAATGGCCTACTTCGGCGACGCCACGGCGCATGCAGCGCTTCTCGGCGTCACGCTGGCGCTGGCGACCGAACTGCCCGTGGTGGCAGGTGTCACGGTCGCGGCTCTGGCGATGGCGCTCATCGTCTCGCTGGCGGCGGGGCGAAACTATGCCGCCGACACTCTTCTCGGCGTCGCCTCGCACGGGGCGCTGGCTGCGGGCCTGGTGGCGCTGAGCTTCATGACCGGTGTTCGGGTTGATCTGATGGGCTATCTCTTCGGCGACATCCTCGCCGTCACACGTGGCGATCTCGCGGTGATCTTCAGCGGCGCGGCGGCGGTGGTGGCGCTTCTTGCCTGGCGATGGCGGAACTTGCTTCTCGCCACCCTCAACGAGGACCTCGCCGCTTCGGCGGGAGTCGATCCCCGCCGCGAGCGGCTATTATTGACCGTGGCGCTGGCGCTGCTGGTGGCGGTGGCACTTAAGGTGGTGGGGGTCCTCCTCGTTACCGCAATGCTGGTCGTGCCCGCCGCCGCCGCGCGCGGCTTCGCGCGAACGCCCGAAGTCATGGCCATGGGTGCGGCCGCCGTGGGGTCGCTGGCCGCCGTCGCCGGCCTTGCCGGATCCTGGCGGTTCGACACGCCGGCGGGGCCTTCGATCGTCGTCGCGGCGGTGGTTGCTCTGGTGGTGGTCAACGTCGTGGCGCGGCGCGCCAACTGAGCGCCGGCTCAGGCGTCCTCGTCGGATTCCGCGCCCCGCCGGCGGGCGCGCGCTGGGCGGTCGAGGTCCTCCTCGAGATACTCCTCGAGCCCCACCAGATCCTCTGGCAGGGGAAGCCCCAGCGCCCGCATTTCGGCCAGCTTTTCACGCAGGCCTTCCTGCATCTCGTGGGCATCGGAGGGATTCTTTGCGATCTCGTCCAAGAGCATCGCGAGTTGAACCCGAAACTCCTCGAATGCCATCACGTCCTCTCCCTCAATCCGCCTGCGGCATCCCGACGATAGCATGACCCGGCGGATGTGGTATGGCTCAATCGCAGTGGCGTGTTGCTGGTCAGCTTGGAAGAGGAGACGCGAAGATGTCCTTCAAGACCGTGTTTCTCGCTGTCGGGGCGACCGACGACGACAACGAGATCGAGCGCGCGGCAGCCATGTGCGAGGGGCTCGGCGCGCACCTGTCGCTGCTCGTCCTCGGGATCGCCCCACCGCCGCCGGCATCGCCCTATGGTGTCGTCTCCAACGATGTCTGGGCGGGCGAGATCCGCGAGGGGCAGTCCGAGGCGCAGGCACGAGCCGAAGAGGTGGAGGCGAGGCTGACGTCGTCGGAACTCTCCCTTTCGGTCGAGTCCCAGTACATCGACCGAGGCACGGTGGCGACGCTGGCGGCGCGCTTTGCGCGCTACGCCGACCTGACGTTCATCACGCCGCAGCGGCCGGGGTTCGAGTCGATGCAGTCCTGGGTGATGAACGGCGCCCTCTTTGAATCCGGTCGGCCGATCTTGCTGCTGCCGAAGGGACCCACGGTCTTTCCGGTCGTGAACAAGGTCATGATCGCCTGGGACGCCAGCGTCGAGGCGTCGAAATCGGTGCGGGACGCCATCGGGCTGATGAAGGCAGCTGACGAGGTGCATGCGGTGCTCATCGATCCGGTTCCGTCCTTCGAGGGCCACGGGCCGGAGCCGGGAGCGGACCTGGCCACCTACCTTGGCCGCCACGGCATCGAGGCTACGGTCCATCGCCTGCCCCGCGAGGGCAAGGAAACCGGTGCGATGCTGCGCCGGACCGCCGCCGATCTCGGCGCGGGTCTGATCGTCATGGGAGGCTTCGGGCACTCGCGGCTGCGCCAGCGGATTCTTCGGTGGCACGACCACGAGCATGATGAAGGAAGCGACGGTGCCGGTCCTGATGGCGCATTGAGACGCGCCACTTGCTCGGAAAACGTGTGGGTAGGGTTTCCGCGGCTCAGTGCTATACCCGCGGCGCAGTCGGCGCTCCGACAGCACTGCCGCGAATGAAGCGGCGTCCGGGCGGTCGGCCCATTCTGGAACCTGGGCGCTCGGGGGGACCGGTCGACCAGCAGGAATGGGGAAACGACCATGGCATACTATCTCTACCAGCTCAGTTATACGCCGGATGCGATAAAGGCGATGCTTGCCAACCCGACAGATCGGGAGTCGGCGGCTGCGAAGCTCATCGAGGCCCTCGGTGGCAAGCTGCACCATCTGTTCTTTGCGTTCGGAACCTATGACGCGATCTGCCTCATCGAGGGACCGGACGACAAGATGATGGCGGCGGGATCTCTGATCGTGGCGAGTTCGGGAACGGTATCCGCGTCACATACGACGAAGCTGATGACCGCCAAGGAGGCAATGGCGGTGATGGAGATGGCCGGCAAAGCCACAGGCAGCTACAAGGCCCCCATGGCCTAAAGAAGCGTCACGATCAGGCCGGCGCGGTCTCCGCACCGGCCTGTCTCGTTGCGGTCAGGCCGCCCTCGCGAGATCGGGCGCCGCCGCGACGTTGCGCAGTTCGGCGGTGGCGGCGGTGATGGCCGCTTCCCGGGCGTCGGGTCCGTACCCGATTTTCTCGGCGCGCACGAAGGCGACGTCCGTCAAGCCGATGAATGCGAGCAGATGCCGCAGGTAGGGCTCCTGGAAGTCGATCGCCTGAGCCGGGCCCTCGCTGTAGAGACCGCCTCGGCTCTCGATCACGATCACCCGCTTGTCCGCGAGCAGGCCCTGGGGACCGGCCTCCGAGTAACTGAAAGTCTCGCCGGCGCGGAGCACATGGTCAAACCAGGAGCGAAGCGAAGTGGGCACGCTGAAGTTATACATCGGCGCGCCGATCACGATGGTGTCGGCGGCGCGAAGCTCGGCAATGAGTTCGTTCGATAGCGCGCGGGTCACCAGCTCGGATTCCGTGGCGGGCGTGCCGCGGACGCCGGCAAGCGTCGCCTCGGTCAGGTGAGGCACCGGCGCTGCGCCCAGGTCGCGGTAGATGACACGCGACGGCGTGGCTTCGGAAAGCGCAGTCACGGCCTCACGGACAAGCGACTTTGAGACCGAGGCGTCGCCGCTCACGGTGCTGTCGATGACAAGGATGGTGTTCATGGCTACTGTCCTGAATGGTGTGGTTGTTTGTCTTGGCCCGACCAATATGAGGTTGCAAAAGCCGGGACGATAGCCGCAAGGTGCAAGGAAGACTGTTGCAGAATTGGGAACGCGGTCCGAACCAACGTGCCAGACCTCGACGATCTCCGCGCCTTCACCGAGGTGGCCGACAGTGGCAGCCTGACCCGCGCGGGGGCGCGGCTCGGCCTGTCGAAGTCGATGATCAGCCGGCGCTTGGCCCGGCTCGAGGCCGAACTTGGGACGACGCTCCTTGCCCGCACCACCCGCGGCATGTCCTTGACCGAGGCAGGCAGCGACTTTCGCCCCTATGCCGAGCGGATCGTCTCTGACTTCGAGGCGGCGCGGGACGCGCTCAATCGGCAGGGGGCGGCGACCGGGCGGCTTCGGCTGAGTGTGCCGGTGTCGTTCGGTGCAAGCCACCTCGCGCCGGTGATCGCGGAGCTGGCCGTGCGGCACCCGCAGCTCGCGATCACAACATCCTACAGCGACCGGCAAACCGACTTGGTGGGCGAGGGGTTCGACGCCGCGGTGCGGATGGGCAGCCTCGCTGACTTCGAGCCTCATCGCCCGGCGGATCGCGCCGGTGCATGCGCTCCTGGTGGCGAGCCCGGCCTACCTCGCCCGCGCCGGGATCCCGCGGACACCTGCGGATCTGGCCGGGCACGAAGCGGTTCCGCATGGGGACAATGTCTGGACCTTTGTCCGGGAGGGCAGGCGCTACAGCCATCGGCCGCGGGGGCGCTTCACTGCCGACAGCGGGACAGGCGAGCTCGCGGGCCTCGTGGCCGGGCTCGGGATCGCGATGATGCCGGCCTTCCTCGCAGGACCGGCCGTCGAGCGCGGTGAACTCGTTACGCTTCTCGAGGACTACGAGATCCCGCCCGTCGGCATGTATGTTGTCCGTCCGCCACCGGCCGAGCCGGTTCCGATGAAGGTCAAGGTGCTGACCGACATCATGGTGGAGAAGTTCGGCAACCCGGATTGGGACGCCTGCCGCCTCGCTACGTGACGGCGCAGGCCTCAGGTGGGCAGGACGTTGGGAGCGGGGCCGTAGGGGAAGCGGGTAATATCTTCGGCCCGGTCGGCGTGGATGACCAGGATGTCATGCTCGCGGTAGCCGCCGGCGCCGGGGATGCCTTCGGGGACGGTGAGCATGGGCTCCATGGAAATGACCATTCCGGGCTCGAGGATGGTGTCGATGTCCTCGCGAAGTTCCAGGCCGGCCTCGCGGCCATAGTAGTGCGAGAGGATACCGAAGGAGTGGCCGTAGCCGAAGCTGCGGTACTTCAATAGGTCGCGCTCGGCGAGGAGGACGTTGACCCCGGCCACGATGTCGGAGCAGCGGGCGCCGGGTCTGATGAGGCTGAGGCCGAGCTCATGGGCCGCGACGTTGGCTTCCCAGAGCGCAAGGGAGGCAGGGTCGGGGTCCCCCAGGAACAGCGTGCGCTCGAGCGCGGTGTAGTAGCTCGATATCATCGGGAAGGTGTTGAGCGAGAGGATATCGCCCGGCTGCAGCATGCGGGCGGTGACGGGGTTGTGGGCGCCGTCGGTGTTGATGCCGGACTGGAACCAGACCCAGGTGTCGCGCAGTTCGCTGTCGGGAAAGGCGCGGGCGATCTCGGTTTCCATGGCGTCGCGGCCGGCTTGCGCCACGTCGATCTCGCGGACGCCGGGGTGAATGGCGGCGCGGATGGCCTCGCCGCCGAGGTCTGCGATGCGGGCGCCTTCGCGGATCAGCGCGATCTCGGCGGGGGACTTCACCATGCGCTGGCGCATGGCGGCTGGGGCGATGTCACGGACGAGCTTCGGGGCGAGGAAGTCCTCGAGCTTGGCGATGGCGTGCATTGTGATATGGTCGCCCTCGATCCCGAGGCGCTTGTGACGGCCGGTGAGGGACAGGAGGGCGCGCCAGAAGTTGTCGCGCTGCCAGTCGGTGTAGGTGAGGGCCTCGCCGTGGCTCCGCCGGCCGGGTTGGCCGCCGTCGATGTTGGCGGCGACGGTGACGCTGCGCTCGGGGGTGACGACGAGGGCGAACGGGCGGCCGAAGCTGCAGTAGAGAAAGCCGGTGTAGTAGGCGATGCCGTGCATCGATGTGAGGATGGCGGCGTCGAGCTGCTCGCGGGCGAGAATTTCGCGAAGGCCTTTCAGGCGGTTGTCATATTCAGCGGGTGCAAAGGGGAGCGGCGCGCGGTCGCCGTTGGGGAAGGGGAAGTAGGCGGGTCGGTCGGTCATCTGGGTGTCCTGGGTCGCGGGGGGATGCCCGCGTGGCATCCCGGCGTACAGGACTGGGCGGGGCGGAGCCCGGGACGGAGGGGCGAACCCCAATGGCGACGCCATCGCCCGTGTCCGGCGCCGATATTGCCAAAGCGGGCGAGTGGGCTCAAGGGGTGGCCAGGCAGGGCGGTCGAGGGATTCGGGGCATGGAACGGCTGGGCGTGTCGCGCGCCATCGACTGGACGGGGCTGGGGTTGGGGGTCGCGTTTGCGCTGATCTGGAGCTCGGCCTTCACGTCGTCGCGGATCGTGGTGGAGTACTGGCCGCCGTTCCTAGTGCTGTCGGTGCGGTTCCTGTTTTCGGGCGCGGTGGCGCTCGGGATCGGGTTCGCGGTGGGGCAGCGGATCAGGCTGACCGCGGCCGAGTGGCGGGCGGTCGTTCTGTTCGGAATTTGCCAGAACGCCTTGTATCTTGGACTTTTTCATCAAGCGATGCTGACGGTGGAGGCGGGCTTGGCGGCGATCATTGCGAGTTCGCTGCCGCTGTTCGTCGCTGGGTTGGGAAGGATCTTCCTCGGACAGCGACTGACAGCGGTGGCGGTCGCGGGCCTGGTGGGCGGGTTCGCCGGGGTGCTGGTCATCATGACGGGGCGGATCGGGCACGGGCTGGACTGGGCGGGCGTCGCGGAGTGCGTGGTGGGCGTTGTGGCGCTGGCGGTGGCGACGCTGACTCTGCGGAACGCGGCGGCGAGCGGCAAGCTGTGGATTGTCGTTGGATTGCAGATGCTTGTGGGAGCGGTGACCCTGTTCCCGGTCAGCGTCGTGCTGGAGACCTGGGACGTGGCGTTCGCGCCGCGGTTCTTTGCGGCGTTCCTCTATTCGGCGCTGATCTCCGGGGTGGTGGCGACGATGATCTGGTTCGTGCTGGTGCGGCGCATCGGCGCCACGCGGGCGGCGACGTTCCATTTTCTCAATCCTTTCTTCGGGGTGGCGATCGCGGCTGCGGTGCTGGGTGAGCATGTCACGGGGCGCGACCTGGCGGGGGTTGCGGTCATTATGGGCGGGATTTTGGCGGTTCAGCTCGGAAGGCGGGTATCGGGCTGAAAACGCTGCGAAAACCGCGTATGGAATCCATATGGAATCCGTATGGAATCCATATGGGTGTTTTGCCGGGTTTCGTGGTGGAGTTCGTCGAGCCGAAGTGCCTTGCCGCGGGCTATTCAAGACACCAAGATCGACCAGCCAAGGATGGCCCGCTGAGATAGAGTGCAAAATGAGCATTACAACCGGTTTCCAAACACTGCGCGCCATTGGACTTGTGCTACTGACGGCCTCGGCGGCCGCCGCGCAGGAACGTCCGAACGTCGTGTTCATCCTTGCCGACAACGTCGGCTACGGCGACATGGGCCCCTACGGCGGCGGCGAGTTGCGTGGCATGCCGACGCCGGTCACCGACCAGCTGGCCCGCGACGGCATGATGCTGACGCAGTACCTGGTCGAGCCGTCCTGCACGCCGTCGCGCGCCGCGCTGATGACCGGCCAGTATTCCATCCGCAATGGCCTGTCGCTGTTCATCATCCCCGGCACGCCTAACACGCTGCCTGGTTCCGCCTACACGATGGGGCAACTTTTCAAGGATGCGGGCTACGCGACCGCGCTCTACGGCAAGTGGCACCTCGGCATCGAGCCGCAAAGCTTGCCGACGGCGCACGGCTTTGACACCTTCTACGGTATCCCGCCGAACTCGTCCTGGAGCGATGCAACGACCGTGCCCGGCGTGGTTCTGACCCACAGCGCCGGCGATATTCCCGAGAAGGACCTGATCGAAAAAGGCCCCTGGATAATGTCGCAGGATGCGGGGGGCGAGTTGAAGAAGGTCAAGCCCTTCACGATGGAGGAACGCGCCGAGATCGACGTCGATCTGACTGACCGCTCCGTGGCATTCATCAAGGAGCAGGCCGCGGCGAAGAAGCCGTTCTTTCTCTACCTGCCGTTCTCGATGGGCCACTCGCCGAACCTGCCTTCCAAGGAGTTCGCGGGCAAGTCGCGTGTCGGCGATTACGGCGACAAGATCATGGAGGGCGACCACCATGTCGGCCGGGTGCTCGACGCTCTGACGGCGGCGGGTGTCGAGGACAATACCATCGTTGTCTTCGCCTCCGACAACGGCCCGACCGGGCCGGAATTCAGCAACTGGAGCGCGCTCGGCGTCCCGGACATGGGCAGCCCGGGGCCGTTCCGTGGCAGGCTCGGCGCGGCCAGCGAAGGCTCGGTGCGGACCTTCGCTTTCATCCGCTGGCCGGGGCATGTGAAGCCTGACTCGAAGTCCTATGCGATGTTCTCGGAAATGGACTTTCTGCCGACCTTCGCCGCGATACTCGGCGCGAAGCTTCCCGACGACCGGCCCATCGACGGTGTGGACCAGTTGAAGGTGCTGACCGGCGAAAGCGAAACCGGCGCACGGGAGACGATGCTGAGCTTCGTCGGCGCGGACCTTGTCGCGGCCCGGTGGAAGCAGTGGCGGATCTACTTCAAGGACGAGGTCCTGACCGGCAACGGCCAGCTGCAGCTGGGCGGCGCCGACACCGGCCTCGTCAATGTGTCCTATCCATCGGTCTACAACGTCGAAATGGACCCCCACGAGGATCTGAATGTCAGCGGGAATTTCATCTGGGCGATGGAGCCGGCGCTGAAGGCAGTTGTGGAATACGAGGCGACGCTGAAGGACCACCCCAACCCGCCCGCCGCCAATGTGACCAACTTCAGCAGCAGATAGCCAAGGGGCAGCGGCGATGCGCCAGAAACCCACAACGCCAGGCGCGCTCCCGGCGATCGCAGCGCTGACCGTGATGATGGCCGGGGGCTTCACGCCTCCTGCAGCCGCCGACGAGGGCGGCACGAGCTTCTGGCTGCCGGGTCAGTACGCGAGCTTCGCCGCCATCGCACCGGCACCGGGTTTCTCGCTGCCGATGCAGAGCTACTACTATTCGGGCAGCGCCGGGGCGAGCACGGCGCTGAACCGCGGCGGCGACCTGAGTTTCGGCGTCGACACCGAGTTCTTCGGCCAGTTCATCGTGCCGACCTGGACGCCAGACACCAAAGTTTTCGGCGCGCGTCCAAGCTTTTCGCTGGCGTTCTTTCCCGGCTGGAACCGGACCTCGGCCGACGTCGGCCTTGGGGCGCTCTCCGCCAGCCGGACCGACAGCGTCACCGGCTTCGGCGATCTCTACCCCACGGCGCAGCTGTTCTGGAACGAGGGCGGCGTTCACAACTGGATGGCCTATCTCACCGGCGACATCCCGGTGGGCGCCTATGACCCGGACCGGCTGGCCAATCTCGGGCTGGGTCACGCGGCGATCGACGCCGGCGGCGCCTATACCTACCTCAACACCAAGACCGGCTGGGAATTTTCCGCCACTGCCGGTCTCACCTACAATTTCGAGAACACCGACACCGACTACACCAGCGGTATCGACTCGCATCTCGATGTCGGCATGTCGCGGTTCCTGAACGAGCAGTTCTTCCTCGGGACCGTCGGCTACGCCTACGTGCAGCTGACTCCCGACGACGGGCAGCCGGACATCCTCGGCGATTTCAAGGGACGCTCATTCGCGCTCGGGCCCCAGGTCGGCTACAATTTCAACGCCGGCGGCGTGCCGATCTACACCAACCTGCGCGGCTACTACGAATTCGACGTGCAGAACCGCACCGAGGGCGGCAGCGTCTTTTTGACCGTCAACGTTCCGGTCTCGGCGCTGGCACATCGCACCAAGTGACTGAATCCGGCGAATTCAGCGTGGAAGACGCGGCGCCTCTCTCGACTATGCGGCGGCAGTGTCGTGGGCGGCGTCCCAGGCGGTGACGGTGATTTGGGCGGCCTCGCTGACGCGGGCGGGGGTCCAGCCGGGCCTGAAGAGGGCGCTGCCGAGGCCGAAGCCGTCGCAGCCGGCGGCGATCCAGGTCGCGAAATCGGCGGGGCCGGCGCCGCCTACGGCGTAGATCAGCGTCTTCTGCGGGAGGACAGCGCGCAATGCGGTGACGCCGGCGGGGCCCATGATGCCGGCGGGGAAGATCTTCAGGGCGTCGGCGCCGGCGGCCAGCGCCGCGAAGCATTCGGAGGCGGTGAAGACGCCGGGGTAGGAGCCGAGGCCAAGCGTCTTGGTGCGGGCGATGACCCGGGGGTCGCAGTTGGGCGAGACGATGAAGCTGGCGCCGGTGGCGGCGATGGCGCGGACCTGCTCGGGCTCCAGCACGGTGCCGGCGCCGATGCGGGCGCGATCACCCAGGGCCGACTGCATCGCGGCGATGCTCTTCAGCGGCTCGGGGGAGTTGAGCGGGACCTCGATCCAGGTGATCCCGGCGGCGATCAGGGTTTCGCCGATGGCGACCGCCTCTCCCGGCTCGACGCCGCGCAGGATGGCGATGAGGTTGCGGGTCATGACCCTGACCTTTCGGTTTCGAGGGTGGCGTGGGCGGCGGCGAGGCCGGCCTGCGTCATGGCGGTGGCGTCGAGGATGCGCGCGGTGAGGCCGGCCTGGGCAAGGGCATCGCGGTAGGCGTGGGCGAGGCGGTCGGCGCCGATGATGACGACCTCGCGGCCGAGCCAGTAGGGGCGGGCGCCGGCGAGCTCGGCGCCGATGAGGAGGCCGGAGAGGCGACCGCGGGCGCGCTCCGGCGCAAGGTCGTGCAGCAGGGCCTCGGCGCGGAGCGGGAAGAGGCGGGCGGCCATGCGCTCGGGGCGGGAAATGGTCTCGTCGACCGCTTCGAGGAAGGCGGGCTGGTCCCAGCCCGTTTGGCCCACGGTCCTGCGCAGGACGGACTGGGTCGCCAGGAGCGCGAAGAGCTCTCCGGTCATGAAGCTGGCGAAGGAGACGACCTCGCCGGCGGAGAGGTGGACCCATTTGGTGTGGGTGCCGGGGAGGCAGGCGACGCCGTCGAAGCGGGGCTCCGCGGCGAGGAGGCCGGCGAGCTGGGTTTCCTCGCCGCGCATGACGTCGGCGGGCGCCTCCTGGCAGAGGCCGGGGAGGATGCGGATGGAGAGGCGCGGGTCGTAGGTGCGCGGGCGGGCGAAGGAGGACGGGCCGGGCGGGCAGGGTACGCTGGTATAGGGCGCCTCCTCCCAGCCGCCGCGGGCGCCGGCCATGCCGCAGATGATGACGTCGGTGCGCTGGCCGTCGACGAGCCAGGCTTCGATGACGTCGAGAAGCGCCGTCTCGAAGCCGTCGGGGTCCAGGGTGATGGCGCCGGCCGACGAAAAGCCTTCGTTGGTGATGGCGTCGCCCGCGAACGCCCAGGCGCGGAGGTTGGAGCTGCCCCAGTCGACGGCGATCCAGTCGGTCATGACGCGGTGAGGACGACCTTGACGCTCTGGCTGCGGTCGAGGGCCAGGGCGAAGGCGTCGTTGACCTGGGCGAGGGGGCGCTTGCCGGTGACGATGGCCACGACGTCGATCTTGCCCTCCGAGATGAGCCGGACGGCCTCCTCGAATTCGTTGTCGAAGCGGAAGGAACCGACGACGTCGAGCTCCTTGGCCATGATCGGGTTCATCGGCGCGGGGAAGGTGCCGCCGGGGAGGGAGCCGAGGAGGACGACGGTGCCGCCGCGGCGGACCGCGCCGATGGCGCCTTCGAGGGCGGCGGGGGAGCCGGCGGCCTCGACGACCACGTCGGGGGCGGGGACCTTCGTCAGGCCTTCGGCGTCCTTCGAGAGGTCGACCACGCGGTCGGCGCCGAGGCGGGTGGCGAAAGCGAGGGGGGCGGCGGCGATGTCGACCATGGTGGTCTCGCTGGCGCCTTTCATCTTCGCGGCGAGGAGCGTCAGCAGGCCGATGGGGCCGGCGCCGGCGATGGCCACGTGCTTGCCGGCGACGTTGCCGCGGTTGACGGCGTGCAGGCACACCGCGAGCGGCTCGCAAAGGGCGGCGGCCTCGAAGGGCATGGAGTCGGGGATCGGCAGGCACTGGGCGGGGATGGCGTCGAAGAGAGTGGCGAAGCCGCCCTGCATGTGCGGGGTCTTAGACGCCGAGCCCATGAAGTAGATGTTCTCGCAGAGGTTGCGGCGGCCTTCGAGGCAGCGTGGGCAGTGGCCGCACCAGCGCGAGGGGTTGACCGCGACGCGCAGGCCGGGGGCGACGCCGGTGACGCCTTCGCCGACCTCCTCCACGGTGCCAGCGACCTCGTGGCCGAGCACAAGCGGCGAGGTGGCAATAAAGTTGCCGATCCTGCCGTGGCTGAAATAGTGCATGTCCGAGCCGCAGATGCCGCCGGCGGCGAAGCGGATGCGGACAAAGCCGGGGGCGAGCGGGGCGAGCTCGTGGTCCTCGAGGCGGAGATCCTTGGCCCCGTGCAGGGTGGCGGCAAGCGTGGTGGTCATGGCCGGAGGAGTCCCATCTGGGTCGGCAGCCAGAGGGTGACTGCCGGGACGAAGGTGATGATGGCGAGTGCTGCGAAAAGCGGGATCATCCAGGGCAGGATAGCGAGGGTGGTGCGCTCGATCGAGAGCCTGGAGATGCGGGAGAGGACGAAAAGGACGACGCCGAGGGGCGGGGTCAAGAGGCCGATCATCAGGTTGAGGGTGAGGATCAGGCCGAAGTGGACCGGATCGACGCCCAGGTGCTGGGCGATCGGCAGCATGATCGGCACGACTATGGTGATGGCGGCGATGGTGTCGAGAAAACAGCCGATGACGAGCAGGAGCAGGTTCACCAGCAGCAGGAACACCCACTTGTTCGAGGTCAGCGAAAGGATGGAGTCGGAGACGAGCTGCGCCGCCTGGCTGACGGTGAGGAGCCAGGCGAAGACGGAAGCCGCGGTGACGATGAAGAGGACCGAGGCGGTGGTCTCGATGGTGTCGAAGCTGGCCTTGGCCAACGTGCGCAGCGTCATGGAGCGGTAGCGGACGAGGCCGAGGAAAAGCGACCAGATCACCGCGGCGACGGCGGCCTCGGTGGGGGTGAACCAGCCCATGGTCATGCCGCCGATCAGGATGATCGGGGTCATCAGCGCCATGACCGCGGACCAGTCGAAGTACCAGTCGAGTGCTACGAGAACGACGAGGGCGATGAGGACGGAGACGTTGACCGAGAGGCCGGCGCTGACGAGCAGGTAGACGAGGACCGGGAAGCAGAAGACGATGACGATCTCGAGGGACGCCTCGGCGAGCTTTCGGATATCGAAAGGGGCGTCGGAGCCCCAGCCGCGGCGGGCGGCGAAGATGGCCACGGTGATCATCATCAGCAGCGTCATGACCACGCCGGGCAGGATGCCGGCCATGAAGAGCGCGCCGATCGAGACGTTGGCCATCATGCCGTAGATCACGAAGGGAAGCGACGGCGGGAAAATCGGGCCGAGGGTGGCGGAGGCGGCGGTGACGCCGACGGCGGCCTCGATCGGGTAGCCGTGGTCACGCATCGCCTTGATCTCGATCGTGCCGATGCCGGCTGCGTCGGCGAGCGCCGTGCCGGACATGCCGGAGAAGATCACCGAGCCGAGGATGTTCACCTGCGCGAGCCCGCCCTTCATCCAGCCGACGAGGCTGACAGCGAAGGCGTAGATGCGCCCGGTCACGCCGGCGATGTTCATCAGATTGCCGGCGAGGATGAAGAAGGGGACGGCGAGGAGCGGGAAGCTCTCGACGCCGGCGATCATCCGCTGCGCCATGATGATGTCGGGGGCGATGCCGTAGGCGAGAAGATAGAGCCCGGAGGCGACGAACATGGCGATCGCGACCGGCAGGCCGATCAGCATGAGCAGGAGGAAGGCGCCAATCAGGAGAAGCATGGCGTCACCCCGTCAGGCCGTCGAAGGCTTCGGGCCGTTCGAGGACCGAATAGCCACGTCGCCAGTTGGCGAGAGCGACCTGGAGGGAGCGGAGGAGCATGAGCACCCAGGCTGCGAAGACGGCGTAGAAGACGAGGGAGCGGGGCAGGGCGACGGTGACCATCCGCTCCTTGTGGACGATGCCGACGTAGCGCCAGAGGAGCCAGCAGGCGTAGGCGAAGAAGACGATGCGGATGAGGTCCACGAGGGTGGAGGCGAGCCGCGCGAGGCCATGCGGCAGGATGCGGTAGAGGACGTCCACCTGGATGTGGCGGGACTTGCGCACGCACCAGACCGAGCCGAAAAAGACGGTGACGATGAGGCAGTTGGTGGCGATCTCCTCGGTCCAGGCGAGGCTGTTGTTCAAGACGTAGCGGGTAAAGAACTGCAGGAAGACACAGACGGCCATGCCCCAGAAGACCGCGAGCGTCACCCAGTCCTCGACGGCATAGTCGGAGAGATCGGCCGGCGCTTCCTCCTCCTCGAAGGCGTGCGCGATTTCCTCGGCGGTGACCGGGGTGTGGTGTTCGTGCTCTTGCATGCCGCGCCTCCGGAGACAGGAGGGGGCGCCGCGCAGGCGCCCCCGAGGATCAGGCGCGGGTCACGAGCCGGGCTGGATCGCCTTGATCGCGTCCCAGTCGGCCTGGCGGTAGCCGAGGCTCTCCACCGGCTTGTTCTCCAGGACGGCGTTCTCGAAGCTGGCCTTGTCGACCTCGGTCACGTTGATGCCCTTGGCCTTGAACTCCTCCACGAGTTCGGCTTCGCGGGCGACGATCTTGTTGGTGGCCCGCTCGGCGGCCTCCTGCATCACCTCGGTGAAGATCACCTTGTCCTCGTCGGACAGCGAGGCCCAGCGCGACTGCGAGACGATGGTGTTGAGGTGGTCGACGATGTGCCCGGTCAGCGCGATGTTGGTCTGCACCTCGTAGAACTTCTTCGCCTCAATGGTGGTCAGCGGGTTCTCCTGCGCCTCGACGGTGCCGTTCTGCAGAGCAAGGTAGACTTCGGCGAAAGCAATCGGCGCGGTGTTGGCGCCGCAGGACTGAGGCATGGCGAGATAGGCCGGGACGTCGGGGACGCGCATCTTCACGCCCTCGAGGTCGGAGCACTTGGTGATCTCCTTGTTGGCGGTGGTGTGGCGGGTGCCGTAGTAAGTGGTCGCGGCGATATGGTGGCCCGACGCCTCCTCGTAGCCCGCGGTGAGCTCCTTGTAGGTATCGCTCTTGGTGTAGGCGAGCAGGTGGTCGGCGTCGCGGAAGATGTAGGGATAGTAGGTGACGCCGATGGGCGGATATTCGCGGGCGGCGAAGCTGGAGCCCGAGATGATGATGTCGACCGTGCCGAGTGTCAGGCCCTGGTTGATGTCCGACTCCTTGCCCAGCTGCGAGGCCGGGAAGACGGTGATCTCGTAACGCCCATCGGTGCGCTTGTTGATCTCTTCGGCCGCCCAGACCGACTCGGTGTGGAAAGGCTCGGTGACCTCATAGACGTGCGCCCAGCTGAGCTTCTCCTGCGCCGCCGCCGCCGAGGCGAGCACCGAAAGCGCAAGGGCCCCGAGGCCTAGGGTTCGTTTCAGCATCAGATGTCCTCCCACTGCATCTTGTTACGGTCACGGATCCCGTGCCTTGTGAGCAGTAAGCACGCGCCGTCGCGGAGGATCAAGGCGGCTTTTCCCGAGCCGCGGCCAGCGGCCGCCCGCAGGGCAGGAAAGGTGAGACGGCGGTTGCGCCCCGCCGCCGGTCTCAGCGGGACGGCCGCGTTTCCTTGTCGGGGCCGCGCGAGGCGCTGTCCTCCATGAGTTCGTACCACATGGCGTTGAGGACTGCGAAGGCCGCCGCGAGGGGCAGGCCGAGGATCCAGGCGAAATACCACATCGAGGCTTTCCTTCAGTAGGCGTGGCCCTCGCCCTTGGCGATGGAGCCGGCGTCGACCTTGCCCCAGAGCACCCGGTAGACCCAGGTGGTGTAGGCGATGATGATGGGCAGGAAGATCACCGTGGCGACGAGCATGATGAAGAGCGTGAGGTGGCTCGACGAGGCATCCCAGACCGTCAGGCTCGAGCTGGGTTCGATCGAGGATGGCAGGATGAAGGGGAACATCGAGAGCCCGACGGTGGAGATGATCCCGAAGATCGCGGCGCCGCTCGACAGGAGTGCGGCGACCTCGCGCCGGGCGGCCAGGCCTGCGAGCGACCCGAGCGCCCCAAGAAAGCCGAGCGCCGGAGCGATCAGCATCCAGGAGTGGGCGGCGTAGTTGGCGAACCAGGCGTCCGGCGCCCGCGCCACCGTCTTCGCGAGCGGGTTGGACGGGCCGTCGTGGGCGATCTCTCCCACGATGCGGTAGCCGTCGATCCCGGCCCAGAGCCAGAGGCCGCCGATCGCGAAGAGGAGCAGGGTGGCGAGCGCCGCCAGCATGCCCGCCTGGCGCGCCCGCGCCGGCGACCTCGCCCCCGGACTTGAGCACGATCCAGCCCGCCCCGTGCATCACCAGCATCGCGACCGACAGGAGGCCGCAGAGCAGGCCGAAGGGGTTGAGCAGCTCGAAGAGGGTGGTGCCGTCGTAGAAGATGCGCAGGTCCGCATCGAAGTGGAAGGGCACGCCCTGCAGCACGTTGCCCACCGCCACGCCGATGATCAGCGCCGGGACGAAGCCGCCGACGAAGAGCGCCCAGTCCCAGGTGGTGCGCCATCGCGGATCGTCGCGCTTGGAGCGGTACTTGAACCCCACCGGCCGCAGGATGAGCGCGAAGAGGATGGCGAACATGGCCAGGTAGAAGCCGGAGAAGGAGACGGCGTAGAGCGGCGGCCAGGCGGCGAAGATCGCGCCCCCGCCGAGGATCAGCCAGACTTGGTTGCCCTCCCAGACCGGGCCGACGGTGTTGATGACCACACGGCGCTCGAGGTCGGTATGGGCGACGAAGGGCAGCAGCATGCCGGTGCCGAGGTCGAAGCCGTCCATCACCGCGAAGCCGATCAGCAGGACGCCGAGAAGCAGCCACCAGATGAGGCGCAGCGCCTCGTAGTAGATGAGGTCGTGCAGGATCATGGCGCTACTCCGCGGCGACGAGGGTTTCGGAGGTGAGGGCGGCTTCCGGCCCGGTGTCGGGGTCCGGTCCCTTGCGGATGGCGCGCAGCATAAGCGCCATCTCGATGACGAAGAGCACCGTGTAGATCAGGATGAAGCCGCAGAGGGTGAAGAGCACCGTCGTGGCCCCGAGGTTCGAGACGGCCGCCGCGGTGGGCAAGACGCCCTCGATGCTCCAGGGCTGGCGGCCGACTTCGGCGACCACCCAGCCGAGCTCGGCGGCGAGCCAGGGCAGCGGGATGGAGAGGACCGCGACCTGGAGAAGCCAGCGGTGGCGGTCGAGGCGGCGGCGCGCCGACAGCCAGAAGAAGGTTGCCGTGAGCAGGATGAAGTAGAAGCCGAGGCCGACCATGATGCGGAAGGCGAAGAACATTGTCGGCACGTTGGGCACGGTGTCCCAGGCGGCCTTCTCGATGTCCGCCTCGGTGGCCTGGCGCGGGTCGGCGACATAGGGCAGGAGCAGGAGCGCATAGCCGAGCCGGTGGCCGATCTCCTCGAACGAGGCGCGCACCTCCGCCGGAGCGGCATCGCCTGTCGGGGCCTCGCGGATCTGCAGCAGCGCGTCGTAGGCGACGATCCCGTCGCGGATGTGCACCTTGGCCTCCTCCACGAGATCGAAGATGCCGGGGATCTCCTGGGTCAGCGAGCGCGTGCCGATCAGGCCGAGCACCCAGGGGATCTCGACGGCGAAATGCGTCTCGCGCGCCTCCTGGTCGGGAATGCCGATGAGGTTGAAGGACGCCGGCGCGGGCTCGGTGTGCCACATCGCCTCCATGGCGGCCATCTTCATCTTCTGGTGCTCGGTGGTGAGATAGCCGCTCTCGTCGCCGAGCACGACGACCGAGAGGGCGCCGGCGAGGCCGAAGGAGGCCGCGACGGTCATCGAACGCTTGGCGAGCTCGATGTGGCGGTGGTTCAGGAGGTACCAGGCCGAGACGCCGAGCACGAAGATCGAGGCGGTGACGTAGCCGGCGGAGACGGTATGGACGAACTTCGCCTGGGCGACCGGGTTGAAGAGGACGTCGAAGAAGTCGGTCACTTCCATGCGCATGGTCTCGGGATTGAACGCCGAGCCCACCGGGTTCTGCATCCAGCCGTTGGCGATCAGGATCCAGAGCGCGGAGAAGTTCGAGCCCAGCGCCACCGCCCAGGTGGCGGCGAGGTGGCCGACCCGGCTCATCCGCTCCCAGCCGAAGAAGAAGAGGCCGACGAAGGTGGCCTCGAGGAAGAAGGCCATCAGCCCCTCGATGGCCAGCGGTGCGCCGAAGATGTCGCCGACATAGTGGCTGAAGTAGCTCCAGTTCATGCCGAACTGGAACTCCATGACGAGGCCGGTGGCGACGCCGACGACGAAGTTGATGCCGAACAGCACGCCCCAGAACTTGGTCATCTGCCGCCAGATGGTGCGCCCGGTCATCACGTAGACCGTTTCCATGATCGCCAGCAGCACCGACAGGCCCAGCGTCAGCGGGACGAAAAGGAAGTGGAAGAGCGCCGTGGTGGCGAACTGCAGGCGGGAGAGGTCGACGATATCAAGGGTCATGTCGCGTGCCGGGGACCGGCCTCCTTTCGTCTTCTGGTCGAACCGTTCAGTCCGGCCTGAGCGCGGCGAGGGCGGCGTCGTAGCCCGTCTCGCCGCGGGCGTGGGTTGCGGTGATCCGGCCGGCGTCCAGCACGAGCAGGCGGTCGGCGTGCTCGGCCTCGCGGCGGAGGTGGGTGGCGATCACGAGCGTGTTGCCGCGGCCGCGGGCGGGCAGGCGGCGGAGCACGTCGCGCGCCGTGGCGCCGTCGAGCCCCTCGGTGGGCTCGTCCAGCAGCCAGAGGGGCGTGTCGCGCAGGAAGAGCCGCGCCAGCGCCAGCCGCCGCGCCTGCCCGCCCGAGAGGCCGAAGCCGCCGTCTCCGAGCCGGGTGTCGAGTTCCCGCGGGCATCGCCGCCGTGTCCTCGGCGAGGCCGGCCGCCGCCAGCGCCGCCCAGAGGCTTTCGTCGGGGGCCGCCGGGTCGGCCAGGCGCAGGTTCCCACGCAGGCTGTCGCGGAAAAGCTCGGTCCGCTGGGTGAGAAGCGTCGCCGGCAGCACCTCCGCGCGCCCGGCCGCCGGCGCGAGCTCGCCGGCGAGGAGCGCCAGCAGGGTCGATTTGCCCGCGCCGCTGGCCCCCACCAGCGCAAGCCGTTCGCCGGCGTGCACGGTGAGCGTCACGCCGCGAAGCACAGGCCCGGCGGCGCCCGCACGGCGCGCCTCGACTGCCGCCAGCCGCGCGGCGCAGCCCGCCGGGGGCGGTGGCGGCGTGGCGGGTTCGGCCGCCGGTGCCAGGCGGGGGGCGATGCGGCGGGCGGCGAGCAGGCTGCGGCCGAGCTCGACCGCCCCGCGGCGCAGGCCGGCGAACGGCTCGAACGCCGCCAGCGCCAGGAAGACGCCGAGTGCTGCCACCGGGGCGCCGATGGCGCCCCGCTCCGCCAGTGCGGCGACGGCGAGGAGCGTCCCGGCGAGGAGGACGGAGCCGGCCAGGCCGAGGCCGGCGGTGAGCCAGGCCTCGTTGCGGTTGAGCCGGTCGTCGGCGCGGGCAATCCGGTCATCGAGCGCCGCGAGTTCCGCGCGGCGTGGGGCGAGGCGGCCGGCCAGGAGGAGATCCGCCTGCCCGGAGACGAGGTCGACCGCCTGCGCCCGCAGCCGCTCAAGCAGCCGGGCGCGCGCCAGTGCCGGCCGCCGCGAGGCCCGCGCTGCGGCGAGGGGCAGGCCGAGGCCCGTGGCGAGGAGGACTGCGCCGACGGCGAGGCCGAGGCGCGGCTCGATGATCGCGAGCGCCAGCGCCGTGGCGAGGGCCGCCGTCGCCGCGGCGGCGACGGGCACCAGCACGCGGAGGTAGAGCGCGTCCAGGGCGTCGATGTCGATGGTCAGCCGGAAGAGGAGCCGCGCCGGGCGCAGCGCCAGCGCCCCGGCGGCCCCCGGTGCGGCCCAGCCGCGGAACAGCCGCTCGCGGAGGCCGGCGAGGAGGCGCAGCGTCGCGTCGTGGGTGGTGACGCGCTCGCCGTAGCGCCCGCCGGTGCGCACCAGCGCCAGGAGGCGGATCCCCGCCGCCGGGGCGAAGACGTCGAAAGCGACGGCGGTGGCGGTTGAGAGACCGGCGATCGCCGTCGCGGTGATGAACCAGCCGGAGAGCCCGAGGAGCGCCAGCCCCGCCAGCGCCGTCGCCGCGGCCAGAAGCGCCCCGACGGCGAGGCGGGCGCGGGCGGCGCGGAGGAGCGGCAGGAGCGGCGCGAGATCCCGGCGCATCAGGCGGCCTCCCGGATGCCTTCGGGCGCCAGCCGCAGCACCCGGTCCATGCGTGCGGCGAGGCGCGGGTCGTGGGTGGCGACGATCAGCGTCCGGCCGCGGGCGAAACCGAGAAGCGCCGCGGTGATCGCATCGGCCGTCGCGGTGTCGAGATGCGCGGTCGGCTCGTCGGCGAGGATCAGCCCCGCCCCCGGCGTCGCCGCCAGCCGCGCCAGCGCCAGGCGCAGCGCCTCGCCGCCGGAAAGCCCGAGCCCGTTCTCGCCGACCTCGGCGCCGCCGCGGGTGCGCGCCACCTCGCCCAGCCCGGCGGCCTCGAGCGCCGCCTCCGCCGCCTCTCGACCGAGCGGCCGGCCGAGCGTGACGTTGCCGGCAAGCGTGCCGGCGAAAACGTGCGGGCGCTGCCCGATCCACGCGATCCGCCGGCGGACACCGGCCGCGGTTGCGGCATCGAGCGGTACGCCGCCGACGAGGATGCGCCCGGCGTCCGGCGCCGCCAGCCCGGCGAGCAACGCGAGCAGGGTGGACTTGCCCGCCCCGCTCGGGGCGAGGAGCGCCACCCTCTCGCCGGCGGATACCGCGAGGTCGATGCCGTCGAGGACCGGCGCGTCGGCGCCGGCATGGCGGAAGCGCAGGCCCTCGACCCGCACGCCCGGTGCTTCCGCCGGCACCGGTGCGGCGGGATCGTCCGATCCGACCAGGGTAGCACCGGGCGCCGCCAGCCGGTCGAGCGCGGCGAGCGCGGCCTCGCCGGCGGCGCGGTCGTGCCAGGCGGCGGAGAGCTCGCGCAGGGGCTCGAAGAAGGCCGGGGCGAGGAGGAGGACGAACATCCCCTGCGCGAGGCCGAGTGTCCCGCCCCAGGCGCCCCAGGGCAGGGACCCGAGCAGGTGGAAGCCGACGTAGACCGCGACCATCGCCACGCCGAGCGCGGAGAAGAGCTCCAGCACCGCCGAGGAGAGAAAGGCGATGCGCAGCACCGCCATGGTCCGTTCCCGCAGGCTGTCGGCCTCGGCCCGGAGGCGGAGCGCGGTCGCGTCCACCGCCTGCATCGCCCGGATGGTGGCGAGCCCGCGCAGGCGGTCGAGGAGCTGCGCGTTCATGCCGCCGATCTCGACGAGCTGCGCCTCGCTGGCCGCCCGGGCGCGCCAGCCGATCAGCACCATGAAGACCGGGATGACCGGCAGGGCGATCAGCAGCACCAGTGCCGCCGCCCAGGACTGCGACAGGACCGCCAGCCAGATCGCCGCCGGAACCAGCGTCGCGCGCAGCCGCGCCGGGCGGAAGCGGGCGAGATAGGGAACGACCGCCTCCGCCTGCTCGGCGAGCACGCTCGCCGCCAGCCCGGCGCCCGGCCGGTTCCGGTCGAGGGGCGACCAGGCGGCGAGTGCGGACGCCGCCCGCGCGCGCCGTTCGGAGAGGACCGCGCGAGCGGCGCGGAAGGCGAAGCGGCTGCCGCCGGCTTCGAGGCCGGCCCGCAGGGCCGCGAGGGCGAAAACGCCCGCGGCCGGCACGAGGGCGGCGGCGACGCCGCCGCCGGCAGCGATCGCACCGACGGCCCAGGCGAGAAGGGCGGCCTGCGCCATCCAGACCAGCGACGCCGCGAGCAGGAGCACCGACCCCAGGCCGGCCTGCGCGCGGGGCAGGCGCGGGCTCTCGCGCTCGGGCGTCGGCAGGCGCATGGCGGGCCTCCTCGCGGCGGTCTCAGCCGACCACAGAACAGCGTGTAGTGCGGCGGGCGTATCTACGCAACTTGGAATGTACGGAGCCCTCTGGCGGGAGGGTTTCGCGGGCGCCCTCGATCAGGCCATGCGCGGTCCGGCCGCCGCCGGCGCGCAGAAGGCCTTGTAGAGCTCGCCCACCACGCGGCTGGCCGCCGGACTCTCGATCCGGTACCAGATGGTCTGCGCATCCCGGCGTCCGGCGACGATGCCGTTGCGCCGCAACAGCGCCAGGTGCTGCGAGACCGTCGAATCGCGGATGCCGAGGAAGCCGGCGAGCTGGCCCACCGACTTCTCCCCCTCCACCAGCTGGCAGAGGATGAGCAGGCGGTGGCGGTTGGCCAGCGCCTTCAGGAGCTCGCTGGCCGAGTTGGCGGCTCCCAGCATCGCCTGCGCGTCCATCTTCATGTTCGAGAAAATACGCGATCCCGCAGGTTAGCGTCAATGCATGCCCGCGGCGGTCGGTGCCTCAGAGTTCCGCGCGCACGATCGCCGCCCCGGCCGCCATCGCCTTCATCTTGCCGAAGGCCACCTCGCGGGGCAGGTATTTCAGCCCGCAGTCCGGGGCGACGATGACCTTGTCGGCGTCGACGTGCGGCAGCGCCCGGCGGATGCGGCCGGCGATGGTCTCGGGGGTCTCGACGTTCATGTCCGAGAGATCGAGCACGCCGAGGATGATGGTCTTGCCGCGCAGCTCCTCAAGGACCGAGGTGTCGAGCTTGGACTGGGCCGTCTCGATGCTGATCTGGTTGCAGGTGCAGTTCTTCAGCTGCGGCAGGAAGGAGTAGCCGGCGGGTCGTTCGTGGATGATCGCGGCATAGCCGAAGCAGATGTGCACGGCCGTCGTGCCGGCCGCGCCGTCGAGCGCGGCGTTCAGCGCCTCGAGGCCGTATTCCTCGGCCGCCTGCGGCCGCGCCTGCATGTAGGGCTCGTCGAGCTGCACCACGTCGGCGCCGGCGGCGAAGAGATCGGCGATCTCCTCCTTCACCGCCGCGGCATAGGCCATCGCCGCTTCCGCCGGCGAGGCGTAGAAGTCGTTCTGCGCCTGCTGGCTCATGGTGAAGGGGCCGGGCAGCGTGATCTTGACCATGTGGTCGGTGTTGGCCTTGAGGAACTGCAGGTCCGCGACCTCGACCGCGTGCTTGCGGCGGATCGGGCCGACGATGCGCGGCACCGGGTTGGGGTGGCCCGAGCGATCGAGGGCGGTGCCGGGATTGTCGATGTCGACGCCTTCCAGCGCCGTCGCGAAGCGGTTGGAGTAGCTCTCGCGGCGGATCTCGCCGTCGGTGATGATGTCGAGCCCGGCCTCCTCCTGCGCCCGGATCGCCAGCCGCGTGGCGTCGTCCTGCGCCTCGGCGAGGTATTCCGGGGCGATGCGCCACAGCTCGAGGGCTCGGGTGCGCGGCGGGAAGCGGCCGGCGAGCTTGGCGCGGTCGATCAGCCAGTCCGGCTGGGCGTAGCTTCCGACGAGCGAGGTGGGCAGGAGCATGGGGATTTCCTTTCGGTGATCGGTGGCCGACCCGGGGGGTCAGGCGCGGAAAAGGTCCTGCGGAATCTTCGCCGCCTCGAAGAGGTGGTCGCGGCTCGCCTCGAGCTCCGCGCGCAGCCGCGGAATATCAAAGCCGACGAGGCCGCCGCGCCACTTCTTCACCTGGCCGGCGACCAAAACGGTGTCGACGTTGCTGCGGTCCATCAGCGTCACCACCGCGCCCGGCACGTGGTTCAGGGGGGCGACGTTGAGCGCGGCCGCGTCGAGCAGGACGACGTCGGCCTCCTTGCCCGGCGTCAGCGAGCCGGTCCTGGCGTCGAGCCGGAGCCCGCGGGCACCGCCGATGGTAGCAGCGCGCAGGGCGTCGACCGGCTGCAGCAGCCGCGGATAGTCCTCGCCGGCCAGCGCCTTCTCGTTGGCGAACATCCGCTGCAGGGTCATGAGGCTGCGCATCTGGGTGAAGGGGTCGGCGGTCATCGTGCATTCGACGTCCGAGGAGAGCGAGATCTGCATCCCGAGATCGAGCGCCTTCTGCACCGGCGGTGTGCCGTGGCGCATGTGCATCTCGATCGGCACCGACAGCGAGACGTGCGCGCCGGCGTCGGCCGCGGCCGCCCAGGCCTCGTCGGACATGCCGGTCATGTGGATGAAGATGTTGTCGGCGCCGAACTGGCCGGACTGCGCCAGGGTGTCGAAGGTCGGCCGCATGCCGAAGGTGCCGACCACGTGCAGCGCCACCTGCAGGCCGAGCTCGCGGCCGATCGCCCAGGCCTGTTCCCAGCCGGGAATGTAGATCTCGCCGCCCATGACCATGCTGAGCAGCTGGTCGTCGGAGCTGAAGTGCTGGCTGCGCAGCCGGCGGGCGTCCTGCGGGTACTTCGCCGCTTCGCCCCAGCCCTCGAAATAGCCGAAGACCGCCCGCCGGCCGGCGTCGCGCAGGCCCTCGACCGCGGCGTCGGAATGTTCCGGCGAGTGGTGGATCTGGCTGACGTCCATCACCGTCGTCACCCCGGCGTCGAGCTGGGCGATGCCGCCGAAGAGCTCGTTGATGTAGACGTCCTGCGGGCGGTAGACCATCGAGAAGGTCTGCAGCATCGTCTCGTAGTAGTTCAGCGCCGTTTCGGGGCGGCCATCGTTGACCAGGACGGCGTCGGCGAGAACGCCGCGCAGGGCGGTCTCGAACTGGTGGTGGTGGGTATCGATGAAGCCCGGCATCACCACCATGCCGGCGGCCTCGATCACCGCGGCATCCGCGGCGTCGATCCGCGGTGCGACGGCGACGATCCTGGCGCCGTCGATCAGGACGTCGCCGGTCGGGAAGTTGCCGACGGCGTCATCCATCGACATGACGGCGCCGCCCCGGATCAGCAGCTTGCGGCCGGGCTGGCCGAGGCCTTCCGGCATGGTCTCCGTCGCGATCCGCCCCGTCGGCGTCGCCCCCACTGCGGCGCCGTTTGCCGCTGCGGCGGTCGGTACCGCTGCCGCCGATGCGGTCAGGAGCGACCCCACGTTCGGCCCCGGCGCTCGGGTCGCCTCGCACACTTCACACATCAGCTGTCCTCCCTGCCTGCTTTCGCAGGTCGATCGTTTTTTCGGATAGCGAAATCCTTTGCGAATCTACACGAGGCGGCGATTTCGTCAAACCCTCTCCGGTCAGATGCTGGCGATGATCGAGCCGAGGATCGGATAGCGGCCGAAGGTCAGCGCGATCCGCGCCGCGGCGGCCTGAAGCTCGCTCAGCCGGTCCCGGACCAGCTCCTGGGGCGTCACCATCCCGGAGTAGCCGGACGAGTTCAGTGCGGCGATGGTGGTGCCGTTGGGGCCGCGGATCGGCACGGCGAGGGCGGTGATGCCGTAGTCGAGCTGGTCGACGGTCGTGGAGTAGTTCCGCTCGCGCACCGCGGCGATCTCGCGGTGGAGCGCCGACTTGTCGGTGAGCGTCTTGTTGGTGAGCGGCACCAGCTCGGCCTCGTCGAGATAGGCGTCGAGCTGGGCGTCGCCGAGCCCGGCCAGCAGCACCCGGCCGAGCGAGGTGGCGTGTGCCGGATAGCGCGCGCCGACGACGGCGGTTGCCCTGCGGGCGCGCTGCACCGAGTAGTGCGCGACGTAGATCACGTCGGCGCGGTCCAGCGTGGCGATCGAGGAGGCGTCGCCGAATTCTTCGACCAAGCGTTGCAACTCGGGTTGCAGGAGCTCGCCGATCCGCGCCGAGAAATAGAAAGCCGAGCCGAGGCCGAGCACCTTCGGCCGCAGGAAGAAGCGCTTGTTGGCCTGGCCGACATAGCCCAGCGTCATCAGCGTGATCAGGCTGCGCCGGGCGGCGGCCGGGGTTAGCGAGACCCGCCGGGCAATCTCGCTCAGCGTCATCTCGCCGTGCCCGGCATCGAAGCACTCGAGGATCGAGAGCCCCTTGGCAAGCGCCTCGACGAAATCTGCGGGACGGTTCTCCACCGGGTCCTCCGGATCGCCGGGGGCCTCAGCCTTCCGGCGCAAGGACGAAGTCGAAGCGGCAGACGGCATCGGGTTTCTTGACCGTGGTCAGCCCGAGTTCTGCGGCCTTGCGCGCCGGCTCCACCTTGGCGATCAGCGACTTGCGCACGCCGAAGACCGCGTCGTTGTCGATGTACTCGGTGTTCTCGAAGAAGACCTCGGTGGTGATCGACCGCATCCCTGCGGCGCGGATGATGTAGTGAAGATGCGATGCCCGCCAGGCGTGCCGGTTGCCGGCACGCAGGAGCTTTCCGACCGGGCCGTCGTAGGGGACGGTGTAGGGCTTGGGCAGCACGGTCGTGTACCAGTAGCGCCCCAGCCCGTCCGCGGTGAAGATCCCGCGCAGGTCGAACTTGTCCTGGCCCTGCGCCTGCTCCTGGATCGGGTAGGTGCCAGTCGCATCCGCCTGCCAGGTGTCGATCACCGCGCCGGGCAGCGGCTTGTGCAGGATGTCGGTGACGGTGCCGTGGACGAGGACGGTGACGCCCTCGCGCCCGTCCGACAGGTCGTCGCCGAGGTTCTTTCTCGGCGCGTTTTCGAGGTAGAAGGGCCCGAGGTTCGAGCCCTCGGTGGCGCCGCCCTTGGTGTTGATCATGTCGACCAGCGCCGAGAAGCCGAGCACGTCCGACAGCAGGATGTATTCGTGCCGCTCGGGGGTCGAGATCTGGCCGCAGTCGTAGAGGAAGTTTAGGATCCTGATCCATTCCGCGTGGGTCAGCCCGACCTCGCGGGTATAGTCGTGCAGATGCTCGATGAAGGTCTCCATGAGGAACTTGAAGCGGCTTCCGTCCTCGGTGCGGAAGCTTTCCTTCACCGCGTCGGTGACGCTGAACTGGTTGATGTCGGGCATGTCCTTCTCCTCCGCTCTCCCCGTCGGCCGCGAACGCCGAAGTCGGCTCTTGACGCGACCGTATGTCCGGCAATACTTTTCGACAAGAGCATATTTTTTCGGTATACGAAAAAGGAGCCGACATGCGGATCGGCAAGCAGGACAATGCGCTGACCGCGATCGCCACCTCGGATGCGACGAGCATCACGGTGCGCGGCTACGATCTGGTCGAGGAGCTGATCGGCGGCATCGACTTCACCGACTATTTCTGGCTGCTGGTGATGGGCTCGCGGCCGTCCAAGACGCAGATGGCGATGATGAACGCCTGCCTCGTGGCCATCGCCGAGCACGGGCTGGTGCCGAGCGTGCAGGCGGCGCGGATGACGCTCGCAGCCGGGCCGGACGCCTGGCAGGGGGCGATGGCGGCGGGGCTGCTCGGGATGGGGTCGGTGGTCGCGGGATCGTCGGAGACGGCGGGGCGCTATCTGCACGAGGTGCTGACCGCCAGCCGCGACGGTGGCGTCTCGATCGAGGCGGCGGCCGAGGACAGCCTGAAGGCGCTGAAGGCGGGGCGGAAGAAGGTGCCGGGCCTCGGCCATCCGCAGCATTCCTCCGGCGATCCGCGCGCCGACAAGCTGTTCGAGGTCAGCGACGGGCTGGGCGTGACGGGCGACTACGTCCGGACGCTCCGGGTTCTCGGCGATCTGGCGCCGGGGATCATGGACCGCCCGCTGCCGATCAACGTGTCCGGCGCAATCCCGGCGGTCATTCTCGATGCCGGCTGGCCCCTCGATGCGCTCAAGGCGGTGCCGCTCCTGGCGCGGACCGCGGGGCTGGCGGCGCATCTCTACGAGGAATTGCAGCGGCCGATCGGGTTCATCATGTCGAACCACGCCGACGAGGCCATCGCCTATGACGGGCCGGAGCG
The DNA here is from genome assembly GCA_963796805.1 of uncultured Alphaproteobacteria bacterium. GTDB lineage: Bacteria > Pseudomonadota > Alphaproteobacteria > Rhodobacterales > Rhodobacteraceae > Amaricoccus. The sequence goes on along the minus strand of CAWCNG010000010.1, from coordinate 189,989 downwards.
GGGCAGAGGTGCCGGCGTGAAGATCCTCAAGGACCTGCGCGTCGTCGAGCTCGGCACCTACATCACCGGGCCGGCGGCGGGGATGCATCTGGCGGATCTCGGTGCGGACGTGGTCAAGGTCGAGCGGCCGGGGCAGGGCGATCCGTTCCGGGCGTTCAAGGGCGGGCTGTATTCGCCGCATTTCCAGACCTACAACCGCAACAAGCGCTCGATCGCGCTCGACACCTCCGATCCGGACGACCGGGCCGTGTTCCACGAGCTGATCGGTACCGCCGACGTCTTCATCCAGAACTTCCGCCCCGGCGTCGCCGACAAGCTCGGCGCCGGGGCTGCGACGCTGCAGCGGCTGAACCCGCGGCTGGTCTATTGCGCGATCTCGGGCTTCGGCACCTCCGGCCCGTCGCGCGACCGCCCCGCCTACGACACCGTGGCGCAGGCGGCGAGCGGATTTCTCAGGCTGATGACGCCGCCCACCAACCCGCGGGTGATCGGCCCGGCGCTGGCCGATGCCCTCACCGGCCAGTACGCCGCGCTGGCGATCCTCGCCGCCATCATCGAGCGCGGCGGCACCGGCAGGGGCCGGGTCGTGGACATCTCGATGCTCGAGGCGATGACCCACTTCAACCTCGACAGCTTCACCCACTACTTCAGCGAGGGCGAGGTCATGGGGCCGTTGTCGCGGCCGGTGGTCTCGCAGTCCTATACCTTCGAGTGCAGCGACGGCAAGTGGGTCGCGATCCATCTGTCCTCGCCGACGAAGTTCTGGGAGGGCCTGCTGAAGGCCACCGAGCAGCCGGAGCTCGCCACAGACCCGCGGTTTGCCGAGCGGCTGGCGCGGATCGAGCACCAGGACGACCTGATCGAGATCATGACGCCGGTGTTCAGGACCAGGTCCCGCGCCGAATGGTGCGACCTCCTGCTCGCCAACGAGGTGCCGCATTCGCCGGCCTACGACAGCAACGAGGCGCTGGATGACCCGCAGGCGCGGCATCTGAAGCTGAAGGTCAGCGCGCCGCACCCGGTCGAGGGCGCGTTCACCACCATCCGGCCGCCCTACAGCTTCGACGGGGCGCTGGACCTCGACGTGATGGCGCCACCGCTTCTCGACCAGCACGGCGCCGAGATCCGGGCGGAGCTGCTCCGACGCAAGGCAGGATGAAGACTATGGACGACGCACCGAGTGCCCTGCCGGTCCCGGCGGTGCTGGAAGCCAGCAAGGCGATGCTGCAGAAGCAGCTCTACGTAATCGTGACCAAGCCCACGGATGGGCTGGGGCCGGTCCTGGCCATCCTCGAGGAGCATCTGGCGTTCCAGGTGTCGCTGGAGGCGGAAGGCGTGCTCTTCGCCGCCGGCCCGATGTGGACCGACGACGAGGCGAACTGGGAGGGCGACGGCATGGTCGTCGTCCGCGCCGGCTCGCGCGGCGAAGCCGAGGCCATCGCCCGGCGCGACCCGATGCACGCGAGCGGCGCGCGCGCCTTCACCGTGCGGCCGTGGATGATCAACGAGGGGCGGGTATCGCTTCGGCTCGACTTCTCGACACAGAAATTCGAAGTGATCTGACCAACGGGAGGAAAAACGATGAAGCAGTTCCGCGCCCTGACCCTGGCTGCGGCGATCCTGGTGCCCGCCACCGCGTCCGCCACCGAGACGATCACGCTGACGGTGGCGTCGAGCCATCCCACGGTGATCCCCTGGGTCGGGATGATCCAGACCCACTTCATGGCCGAGACCGACCGGATCCTCGCCGAGACCGGCAACTTCGCGATCGACTGGCAGGAGGCCTTCGGCGGCACGCTCTACAAGGCCAACGCCACGCTGAGCTCGGTCGAGGAAGGCGTCACCGACATCGGCTGGGTGTTCTCGTTCCTCGAGGGCGCCAAGCTGCCGCTCAGCCAGGTTGCGACGTACACGCCGTTTGCCACCAACAACCCGCCGGTGGAGCTGGAGGTGATGTGGGACCTATTCGAGACCAACGAGGCGTTCCGCAACGAGTGGGAGCAGCATAACCTGAAGGTGCTCGGCCTGACCGCCACCGACAGCTACGACGTCTACACCAAGACGCCGGTGACGACGCTGGCCGAGCTGGACGGCATGAAGCTGTCAGCTCCCGGCGTGCTCGGCACCTGGCTGCGCGGCACCGGCGCCAACGCCGTCGACGGGTCGCTGACCACCTTCTACACCGACATCCAGACCGGCGTTTCCGACGGCGTGCTGTCGCTGGCGCTCGGCGTGCTGCCGGCCAAGCTCTACGAGGTGGCGCCGAACATCCTGCAGGTGAACATCGGCGTTGCCTTCTCGGGGGCGATCGCGATCAACCAGGACACCTGGGATTCGCTGCCGGAAGAGGTGCAGGACGCGATGGTCGCCGCCGGCAAGCTCTACACGCAGGCGCACGGCCAGGACATGGTCGACCGGCATGCCGGCGCCATCGCCAAGATGCTCGAGATCGGCGCGAGCCAGACCCCGCCGGTGGTGCTGACCGAGATGTCCGAGGCCGACCGCAAGGCCTGGGTCGACGGTCTGCCCGATCTCGCCGGGGAATGGGCCGCCGACGCCACAGCCAAGGGCCTGCCGGCGCAGGAGTTCCTGCAGGCCTACATACAAGGGCTGCGCGACAGGGGCGAGACACCGGTGCGCGACTGGGACGCCGGGACCAACTGAGCCGGCCGTGCCCGCGATGACCGACCCGGAGCGGCCGACCCGCGGGCTCGCCCGCGGCTGGACGGTGATGGTGGACGGCCTCGCCGCCCTCGGCACCGTGCTGATCGGGGTGCTGATGGCGATCATCTGCGCCGATGTGCTGGCCCGCAACCTGATGGGCGCGTCGCTGCCGATGGTCTCGGAGCTCGGCGCCCTGACGCTGGTGATGATCGTCTACCTGCAGCTCGCCACCACCATCCGCCACGACCGCCTGGCGCGGGCCGACTTCATCTTCGGCCCGCTGCAGGCGTCGCGTCCGCGGCTGGCCGCCCTTCTCGCTGCGGTCTTCGACCTGGCGGGCCTGGCGCTGTTGACGCTGATCGCGCTCTCGTCGCTGCAGATCGTTCTCGGCGACCTTGCGAACCGGGAGTACATCGGCGTGACCGGAGTGATGACCCTGCCGACCTGGCCGTTCCGGGCGCTGATCGTGCTCGGCATCGCGGTGGCGGCGGTCGAGTTCCTGGTCCGCACCGTCCGGGGGCTCCGCCGTGCGGTTGGGGGCGAAGGGTGAGCGGCCTCGAGATCGGCACCGCCGCCGCCGCCGGGCTCATTGCGCTCATCACCATCGGCATGCCGATCGGTGTCGCGATGCTGCTGGTGTCCTTCGCCGGGGTCGCCTCGATCCGCAACGAGACCGTGGCATACCGGATGATCGGGGCGGTGGCCAACGACTCGCTGCGGGAGTACCTCTACGCCGTGGTGCCGCTCTTCGTGCTGATGGGGCTGCTCGTCAGCATCTCCGGTGTCGGCAAGGACACCTTCGACGTCTTCGAGCGCCTGCTGCACCGGGTTCGCGGCGGGCTCGGCATGGCGACGGTCTTCGCCAACGCGGTCTTCGCCTCGATCACCGGCATCTCCATCGCCTCCGCATCGGTCTTCGCAAGGGTCGCGGTGCCGGAGATGACCCGGCACGGCTACACCCGCGGCTTCGCCACCGGGGTCGTCGCGGGGTCCTCGGTACTGGGCATGCTGATCCCGCCGTCGCTGCTGATGATCGTCTATGCAGTGCTGGCCGAAGAATCGGTCGGGCGGATGTTCCTGGCCGGCGTCGGCCCCGGCATCCTGCTCTCCCTCGCCTTCGCGGCGGCGATCTGGCTGATGGCGCGGTTCCGCCCGGCGATGGTGTTCGAGACCCGGGACACCGGCGCCTATGTCCGCATCGGTCCGGGCGAGACCGCCCTCAAGGCGATTCCGATCCTCGCCCTCGTCGCCGTGGTGCTCGGCGGCCTCTATGGCGGGTTTCTCAACCCAACCGAGGCTGGTGCGGTCGGTGCTCTCGGCGCCCTCGTCATCGCCCTGCTGCGCCGTTCGCTGACCGGGCGCAGCTTCTGGAACCTGCTGGTGGAGACCGGCCAGATCACCGTCTCGGTGCTCTTTCTGATCATGGCCGCCACCTTCTTCAGCCGGATGCTGGCGATGTCCGGCCTGCCGGCGCATCTTGCCGGGGCGCTCCTCGCGGGGCCTCTCGGTCCCTACGGTTTTCTCTTCGCCTATCTCGGCATCATCATCGTGCTCGGCTGCATCATCGATTCGATCTCGATCATGCTGATCATGCTGCCGATCGCGCTGCCGGTGGCGCAGGCGGCCGGCTTCGACATGATCTGGTTCGGGGTTCTCACCGTCGTCGCCGTCGAGATGGGCCTGCTGACGCCGCCGTTCGGCCTCTCGGTCTACACCATCCGCTCGGCCATCGACGACGACACCCTGAAGGTGGGCCAGATCTTCCGCGGCGCGCTGCCGTTCGTTGCGACCATGCTGGTGACCCTGCTCATCCTGATCGCCTTTCCGCCGATCGCCACCTGGCTGGCGCGGCTCTGACACGCGAGGCCCCATGAAGAACATCCTCTGCCTTTCGGGCAGCCTGCGCGCAGCCTCATCGAGCCGCGCGGTCCTGAACGCCCTGCGCGCCCGCATCGAGGGACGCGTCAACACCCGCTCCTTCGACATCAGCCGACTGCCGCACTACGACGCCGACATCACCCACGATCCGGCCGTGGCCGAGTTGACCGGCGCGATCCGCGATGCGGACGGGCTCTTGATCGTGACGCCGGAGTACAACTACTCGGTGCCAGGCGTGCTCAAGAACGCGATCGACTGGTGCTCGCGTCCATCCTACGCCTCGGTCTTCGTGGGAAAGCCGGTGTTCATCGTGTCGACGTCAGGCGGGCTGATGGGCGGCGTCCGGGTGCAGGCGCATCTGAAGTACATCATGAACGGGATGCTGGCGCGCGTCTTCATCGGCCGCGAGATCGTGGTCCCGATGGCGAACCAGAAGACGGTCGACGGCGTCTTCGCCGACGCGGCGGTGCTCGACTTCGCCACCGCCGAGTTCGACAGGTTCCTCAGCGAGCTCGCGTAGCTCACCCGGCGTCCAGCAGGGCGTCGACCTCGGCACGCTCCGGTGTTCCCAGGCGGCCGCCGAAGGTCCGGCACTTGAGCGCCGCCGCGGTATTGGCGAAGGCGATGCAGCGGGGGAGCGGCACTCCCTCCGCCAGCGCCAGCGCGAAGGCGCCGTGGAAGACGTCGCCGGCGGCGAGCGTGTCGACGGCGACCACCGGTGGAGGGCGGAGATGGCCGATCCCGGCCGGGCGCTCCAGCCAGTAGCAGCCTTCGGCGCCCACGGTCACCGCGAGGAAGCCGTCGAGATCCTGCGCCAGGCGCAGGAGAGCGTCCGGGGCGGAGACCGCGCCGGTGACCGCCAGGGCGCAGGGCTCGGAGAAGATCGCGTGGCTGGCGCGCCGGGCCAGGGAGAGCACCACCTCGGCCGGCCCGACGTCCGCGTCGAGTATGGCCGGGATGCCTGCGCCCCGCGCGGCGTCGAGGACCGCCGCGGCACCCTCCGGCCAGCGCACGTCCACCAGCGCCGCGTCGGCGGCGGCGATCTCGGCCAGCGGCAGCCAGTCCGCCTCGCGGCCGAGGGCCGGATCGTAGAAGGGGACCACCAGCCGCTCGCCGGTGTCGTCGACGAGGACGGTGCAGAGCGGCGAGCGCGCGCCGGGGACGCGGCGGACGAGCCGGCAGTCGACCCCGGCCTCGGTCAGATCGCGGACGAAGCGCTCCCCGGCGGCGTCGTCGCCGACGCGGGCGATGAGGTGCGCCGTTCCGCCCAGGCGCGCGACCGCGGCGGCGGCGCTGGTCGCCATGCCGTGCGCGACCTCGAGCATGGCGGTGGGGAGAATTCTTCCCGGCCCCGTCGGGATCCGGTCCACCCGGAAGAGGACATCGAGCGTGGCGGCGCCGCAGCAGACGACCTTGGCCATGGCGGCGGCGTCAGACCTCGCCTTGCTCGATGAGTTTGCGCTCCCGGAGCGCGGTGATGGCCTCATCGCTGATACCGAATTCGCGCAGGATCTCCTCGCTGTGCTGGCCGATGACCGGGGCCGGGCGGTCGATGGCAGGCGGCGTGGCGCTGAGACGGACGGCAGGGCCGATCACCTTGACCGTTCCGGCGCGGGGATGCTCGTAGGAGGTGATGATGCCGCGGTGGCGGACCTGCGGGTCGTCGATCACCTGCAGGTGGGTCTTGATCTCGCCGCACAAGATGTCGACCGCGAGCATCGCGTCGAGAAGATCGCGGCTGGTCCACCGGCGGGTCTCGGCGGCGATCTTCTCCCAGACCTCGTCGCGCTTGTCGAAGAGCGTGCGGCGGTCGTCGTAGGCGAGAAGCTCCGGCTTGCCGAGGACGCCGACGAGCTTGTCGTAGGGGCTCATGGCGATCGTCACCCAGCCGTCGCTGGTGGGATAGACGCCGAAGGGTGCGTCCATGCCGGGATGGCCGATCGACGAGTTGGGCCGCTCCAGGTCCTCCTCGAAGTTCATCACCCAGACCATCTCCTGGTTCTGGTGCTGCATCAGCGCCGAGAGGAGATCGACCTTGATCTCCTGGCCCTCGCCGGAGCGCTCGCGCCAGTAGAGCGCGGCGAGGATGGCATAGACGATGTTGAGCGCGCCGATCTGGTCGGCGAAGCCGGCGCCGACCGGCACCGGCGGCCCGTCACGACGGCCGGTGGCGGCGGCGAGGCCCGTCAGTCCCTGCAGCAGCATGTCCTGGCCAGGCCGGCTGACATAGGGACCGTCGTCGCCGTAGCCGGAGGCGGAGCAGTAGATGATGCGCGGGTTCAGCGCCTTCATGTCGGCGTAGCCGTAGCCGAGGCGCTCCATCACCCCGGGGCGGAAGTTGTGGATCACCACGTCGGCCTTTTCGGCGATGCGGTAGAGCGCCTCGCGCGCCTCCGGCGCCTTGAGGTCGATGGCGAGCGAGCGCTTGTTGAGGTTCCAGGCGAGGAAGTTCGGGCTCTCGCTGCCGCCGACCCAGCGGTCCTTGAAGGTCATGGTGCGGAAGAGATCGCCCTGGCCGGGCCGCTCGACCTTGACGATGTTAGCGCCCATGTCGCCGAGAAGCTGGGTGGCGAACGGCCCCTGCAACAGGTGGCTGAAGTCGAGCACCGTGACGTCTTGCAGGGCTTTGGGCATTCTTCAGGCTCCGGTGGTTCAGCGCGCAGCGGCGGCGCTGGCGCGCGCATAGGTCGAATTGGCGGAAGGGATCAGGCCGGCGCGGTCGCCGTCACCCGCGAGCCGCGCATGCACCAGCTCGCCGATGTGCTCGAAAGCCTGTGCAGCGATGCGATCCGCCGGCCGCCGCGCTCGATGACGAGCCCCTCGAGCATGCCGCAGGCCGGCGTCACGCCGACCGAGATCCCCTCCACCGAAAGCCGCGTCATCGTCAGTCCCCCTTGATGGTCAGGCCGCCGTCGACTCGGATGATGTCGCCGGTCATGAACGAGGCACGGTCGCTGGCGAGAAAGAGCACTGCTTCCGCCACCTCCTCGGGCTGGCCGAAGCGGCCGAGCGGATGCGCCGCGTTCCAGCGGTGGATCAGCTCCTGCGGATCGGCGGTCTCGCTGAAGACCTTCTCGTTCAGCGGCGTCATGATCGTGCCCGGCGCCACCGCGTTCACCCGGATCCCGTCCGGTGCCAGGTCGACCGCCGCCTGCTGGGTCAGCGCGTTGATGCCCCCCTTGGCCGCGGCATAGGCCGCCCAGCCGTGGAAGCCGCGCAGCGCCTGCACCGAGCTGATGTTGACGATCGATCCGCCACCCTGCCGGCGCATGTGCGGCACGGCGCACTTCATGAAGCGCCAGACCGAGGTGAGGCTGGTCGAGATCACCTCGTTCCAGGTGTCCTCGTCGATGGCGTCGACGGCGCCGCCGATGGCGCGGGCGGCGTTGTTCACCAGGATGTCGACGCGGCTCCATGCCTCGATCGCCGCGGCCGTGGCGGCCTCCGCATCAGCCAGCACGCGCACGTCGGGGCGAACGAACCGCGCCCGGCCGCCTTCGCGCTCGATGCGTTCGGCGGTGCCGGTCCCGGCAGCCTCGTCGATCTCCGCGACGATCACGCTGGCGCCCGTCAGCGCCAGCGCCAGGGCGCAGGACTGGCCGATGCCCATGCCGGCGCCGGTGACGATGGCGACGCGATTGTCGAGGTCCGGCATGTCATCTCCCCTTGAACTGCGGAGGGCGCTTTTCCAGGAAGGCGTCGATCCCCTCCTGGCCGTCCTCGGAGCAGTAGAGGCGGAACAGCACCTCCTGCTCGAAGGCCAGCGCGGTCGGCAGCGCCGCGTCCGCCCCGAGCCGCACCAGCCGCTTCATCTCGGTCAGCGACATCGACGCCAGCTTCAGCATGTCGCGCGCCTTGGCCATCGCCGGGCCCGTTGCCGGCCTGCACCGCGGTCAGGAGCTGCTGCTGGTAGTCGGGGAAGGGGATCGTCGTCACCTCGATCTTGATGTCCGGGTTCTCGGCCTCGAAGCGCTTCACCGCCTCCTGCTGGAACTGCGACAGGCCGCTTTCGGTCTGCTGGTTGTCCCAGAACTTGAGCACGATCTGCTGCGCGCTCGCGGCGGCCGACGAGGCCATGAGCCCGATGGCCACAAGGGCGGCGGTCCTTGCAGTTCGGCTGGTCATCTTGTTTCCTCCCCGGTTGTTGTCAGACGCTTTGTTGTCAGACGGTGGTCTTCTTCACGGCAGTAACGGCGCCCGCGCCATCCTCGTCGACGACGATGACCTGCGGGCCGTTGGACGAAAGTTCGAGCCGCTGCGCGGAGAGCGTCCCGGCATCGGTGATCACGGTATGCAGCCGCTCCGGCCGCACCGCTTGGACCCGCGACTCGAGCCCCACGACGCCGTGGTCGGCGAGCACCACCACCTCGCGCGCCGCGTCGCAGAAGCGCCGGCAGACCAGCGCCGCCCGCTCGTCCTCGTAGGAGAGGCCGAAGGCCTTCGAGATCCCGTCAGGGGAAACGACGGCGCGATCCACCCGGATGGTCTCCAGAAGCGAGCCGACGCTCGGTCCCACCAGCGTTCGGGTCGCGTGCTGGTACTCGCCCGCGACGAGGAAGACCTTGACCCGCGGCGCCGCCGCCAGGATGTCGAGCACGTCGAGCGCGTTGGTGTAGAGGCTGACCTCGGTGCCGGCATCGCGGATCGCCTCGGCGAAGCAGCGCGAGCAATCGCCACCCTCGACGAGGAGCGTCTCGCGCGGGCGGATCTGCGCCGCCGCCTTGCGCCCGATCATCCGCCGGATGGCGCGCAGCTCCTCCGCGACCTCGTCCTCGGCGTTGCGGGCCAGAAAGCTCGCGCCGACCTCCGCCGCCCGGCGGCCCATCTCCGCCTCGAGGCTGCGGTACCACTCGTGCGAGGGATAGTGCAGCATGAACCCGATCGAGCGGCCGGTGATTGGCGGGCCGTCGTAGGCGTGCGGGCAGCACATGCGCTCCAGCACCTCGGGCCGCAGCCGCCAGTGCCCGTCGTCATCGGCGGCGTAGTAGTCGGACAGGCTGTCGGCGGTCAGAACCTCGGCGGGCGTTATCGCCTCGGTGACGACCACCGCGCCGCCCATGGCGTGGCACACGGTGTCGATCGCCACCCGGCCGACGACCTCGGGAAAGAGCGCCAGCACGGCACGGAGTGCCCCGCGCGAAGCCAGGGCGTCGAAGAGCCTCCCGCCCTCGCCCCCGACCGAATAGCCGGTCACGCTCCGCCCGGCCCGCTCCGCGACGTCGAGGGCGCCGAGGATGGTATGGTCGTTGACCCCGAAGACGACGTCGATCGCAGGATGCGCCGCGAAGGCGTCGGTCGACTGTCGGATCACTTCGCGCAGCAGGCCACGGCCGTCGACGCGGTGAAGGACGATCTCGCCGGGGAAGGTCTCGGCGAAGCCTGCCGCAAACCCGTCGACCCGCTCGCGGGTATTTGGAAGCCCCTCCAGCGCCACGAGGAGAACTTCGGCCCGCGCCGCGGTCGCGGCCTGCTCGGCCCCGGCGAAGCGTCCAAGTGAATGCGCTGCTGGCGCAGGGTATGCGCCCACTGTCCCTTCACCGGCGGCAGGATCAGCGCATCGAATTCCTGCGAGATGCCCGCCGCGGCCGGTGGGGCGCTGAGCTTGCCGAGCCGTTCCAGGCGCGAGAGGTCGCGCCGCAACGTCACCGCCGACACGCCGCCACATTCCGCCATGATGGCCTGCAACGAAACGATCCCCCGCTCGTCGAGCAGGCTCAGGATCGTTTCCTCCCTTTCCTTTGCGATCATTGTTGATCGACTCACTGGTTTGAGCCGGCAGAGAGCGTACCGTTATGGACGGAGTCAACAACCAAGGCATGCTGTGACCAAGAGGATTTGGCGCGAAGCCTCGCCTGTGAACAATTTCGATCATACCCAGGACGCTTTGTCCGGCGGCTCGCTAACGCTTCGGCCGCGCGCTCACGGCAGGGGCATGCAATGTGCATGCGATGTGCATGAGTTGTGCATCGAAGAAACCGCCGTTAACCCTTGCGCCGCCAGCTCAATCCGATCCCGCGGACACGACGAGATTCCGCGCGCCCCGCATGTCGATCCACAGCCCCCGCGGCGTGCGGGCAACGCGAAGCACCGCGTCGCCGCACCCCGAGCAGCGCAGAACGGCACCCATCGATCCCCCATAGATAAACGCCGCACCGACCGCTAATACATCGCCGCAACCAGCGCAGGTGATGCTCTCTGCCGAGGTCACCTCGAAGGCGAAGATCTCGCGCAGCAGGCCACCGGCGGCGTTCCCATCGAGCCTCAGGTCGGACGCCCGCGCCTCAGTTCGTTCCATCCTCGTCTCCCGTCGCTTCGAACCGTTCCGCCCTGATCCGGGCCGACGCATGGCCCAACGAAATCAGCGCCTTCGTTGCCTGCTCGACCATCGCCGTTGGTCCGCAGACATAGATCCACGGCCGCTCGGACGGGGGTATCCCCAGCTTGCTCAACATCGCCAGGTCGGTGCGCCTGGCCGGGGCAGTCCAGCCCGCGGGCTGCCGGCGGGTGAGCGTGTGCACGACGCGCAAACCGTCGCCCACGGCTGCCAGCCGATCGCGCTCGTCGCGGAAGATGATGTCCTCGGTGCTGCGGGACGAGTACAGGAGCAGCGCCGGCACGGTGCTTCCCGCGGCCGCACGGTGACGAAGCATCGACATGAGGGGCGCAAGGGAATAGCTACGCTGGGCCTGGTAGCCGTCCTCGGCCGTCAGCCTGACGTCGACTTGCTGGCCGGGCCAGTACGTCGTCCAGCCGGGCACGTCGAGAACCAGGCTGCCAACCCGCGGCGCCTCTACGATCACATCGAGGATCTCTGCCGCCAGCCAGGCCAGCTTCGGCGGGACCGCCGGCCGCGGCTCAGTTTCCGGCGTAGCGCTGCTCGTGCCAGGGCTCGCCGTAGACGTGGTAGCCAAGAGAATCCCAGAACCCGGGTTGGTCGCTTTTCATGAAGTTCAGCCGGCGCACCCATTTCGCACTTTTCCAGTCGTCCCGACGTCCTGACGCAGCGGCAGGCCTGGTTCGACGCCGAGCCCCACCTCGACCCGGAGCGGCTTGTCTTGATCGACGAGACCTGGGCGAAGTCCAACAAGGCGCTGACCCACGGCCGCGCCCCCCGCGGGGTGGCGCCGGCGGGTCGGCGTGCCGCGCGGCCACCGGAAGCACGACGGTCGTCGCCGCGCTGACGCAAGGCCGTAGAGCGAACCGTCTCGGGCCTATGGAACGCCGTTGACCGCATCGTCGACACCGTTAGCCCCGAAGAATGCTCGATTACCTCGCCGCGGCAGGATACGATCCGGAATGATGGGACGCCGCTCTAGGTGGTCCCGACCTTGCGATAGTCGTCGCCGATCGGCGTGGGGTACTTCACCCAGCGGCGGCTAGCTGCAGCGACTCGGCAGGATCTCCCATGACGTGGCGTCGGCTCAACATTGCGGAGATCGACGGGGCGCTGGCGCGACAATGGACGAGATGCGGCGGCTGGGAACGGGCTATGCCTATCTTGACGAGCTTCTGGGCCTGTCCGACGTCAACCAGATGCGGATTGAAGCGAGTTGGAGGGAGGCGAGAAAGTTGTCGTCCCGCTTGTCGTATCGGGTTGCGACCGCTCGAAAGTGCTTGAGCCTGTTGAAGAAGCGTTCGACGGCATTTCGCTGCCGGTAGACCCATGAGCTGAACGCAGGCGCCGTCTTGCGCGCCGCGAGCGGCCGGACATTGGCCCAGGCGCCGCGCTCGGCCATGGTCTCGCGCAGCCAGTTCGCGTCATAGGCCCGGTAAGCGAGCAGGGTCGTCCCGGCGCCGATGCCGTCGAGCATGTCGCGAGCGCTGTTGCCGTCATGCGCCTGACCTTCGGTGAGTTTCAGGCGGATCGGCCGGCCCTCGGCGTCGACGAGCGCGTGGATCTTGGTCGTCAGCCCGCCGCGCGAGCGGCCCATGCAACGGGATCGGAGGTCTTTTTTTGACCGTTGGCGGCGTGCTGGTGCACTCGGATCGACGAGGAGTCGATCATCTGGATATCGCCGTCGTAAGCCTCTGACACAGATCGAAGAATGCGGGCCCAGTGCCCCGCGCGCCGCCATCGGTTGAACCGGTTGACGCAGGTCGTGTACGGCCCGTAGCGTGAGGGAATGTCCGCCCAAGGCGCACCGGTCCGCAGGCGCCAGAAGATCCCGTTCAGAACCCGCCGGTCGTCCACCCGCTTCACGCCGCGCGACTTCTGCGGCAGCAGCGGCTGGATCACCGACCACTCGAAATCCGTCAGATCGGAACGTCCCATACCTGCCCCTCGTTTTGGGCAGCGAATCACCACGCAACCATATTGGGAATCCCGGTTATGGGTATGTGACCTAGCGATGTCGGGCGGCCAGCAGCAGCGGCTCTGCATCGCACGCGCCATCGCCACCGAGCCGACCGTCCTCCTGATGGACGAGCCGTGCTCGGCGCTCGACCCGATCGCCACGCGGATCGTCGAGGAGCCGATGCTCGACCTCAAGAAGGACTTCACCGTGGCGCTCGTCACCCACAAGATGCAGCGGGCGAAGCGCGTCGCCGACACCACGGCCTTCTTCTCGGTCGACATCAGCTCGGGCGGTCGCACCGGCTTTCTCGCCGAAATCGGTCCGACCCGGCAGATCTTCGAGAATCCGCGCGAGGAACTGACGCGGCAGTATGTCTCCGGCGAGTTCAGCTGATCCGGGAGGGGAAATCATGCAGGAATGCCTGTTCAGGGTCCTCGGGTCGGGGATCGTCTTGGCCGCTTCGCTCGCCGCCGGCGCCGCCACGGGTGCCGATGCGCACGGAGCCGGAGCCACCTTCCCGGCAAATCTTACGCCGCCTGGATCGAGGCCTTTGCGGAGTTGAGTTCCGAAAGCGTGTCATACGACCCGGTCGGCAGCGCGGAGGGCCTCCGCCGCTGAGCGGCGCCGTCGACTTCGGCGGCACCGACCGTCCGCTCGACGACGCCCAGATTGCCGAGGTAGAGGGTGGCGTGCTGCACGTGCCTGCGGCTGCCGGCATGGTGGTGATCGCCTACAATATCCCGGGGCTGAGCGCCGATTTGCGGTTCGGTAGGACGGTGCTCGGCGGCATCTTCGCCGGCGAAATCCATGAGTGGGACGATCCGCTGATCGCCGCGGACAATCCCGGCGTCACGCTGCCGCACCAATCAATTGCGGTGGTCGCCCGCCGCGATTCGAGCGGCACCACCTTTGCGTTTTCCAGCGATCTCGCCGAGATGAGCGACGAGTGACGCATTTCGGGGCGCGGCGCCGGTTTGATCATCGACTGGCCGGGTGGGGCTATGACTGCACGCGGCAACGAGCGTGTCGCCGGTCGTATCGCGATAAGCGAGTCTTCGCTCGGCTACGTCGAATATTCGTACGCGCGCGAACTGGATCTGCCGGTGGCCTTGCTGGAGAACCGGGCGGGTGCGTTCGTCAAGCCGACCGCGGCGTCCGGTTCCGCCGCGCTGGCCGCCGAGGCTTCCGCAATGCCCGGGGACGGGCGGCAGCAGGTCCTGGATCCCCAGAGTCTCGACGCATATCCGATCGTCACCTGCTCCTGCGCGAGCGCTACGCGGATTCTGAGATCGCGAAGGTCGTGAAAGATTTCGTGAGCTGGGGGCTGGATCGCGGGCAGACCCTGGCCGAGCCGATCGGCTACGTGCCGCTCCCGCCCGAAGTCGTGACTCGCGCGAACGGGCTGGTGGGGAGGGTGCAGTAGGGCGCGACCACCGCCCGACCACCTCCGGCCCACCTGTCGATCTGAGCCGACACCGCGCAGGCCTTGTGCGCGCGATCCATCCTGGGCGAGAACACCGGGGTGGCACGCGCAGCGCGGCGTGCGAAGGAAGCGACGATGGGAGAGCTCAGCGGCAAGACGGCGTTTGTCACCGGATCGGGACGCGGGCTCGGGCGGGTGATGGCCGAGCGTCTGGCGGAACTCGGGGCGAACGTGGCAATTCACGACCTCGACCCGCTGCAGCCGGCCAAGTATGGCGAGTTCGCCGACATCAATGAAGTGGTGCATCTCATGGCGAGGCATGGCACCCGGGTAACGGCGGTGACCGGCAACATCGGCGATCCCGCGGCGGTGGCGCGGATGAAGGCGGAGATCGATGCGACCCTGGGCGTAGTGCACGTACTGGTGAATTGCGCCGGCGGCGACATCGGCGCGGCCGGCGGCAAGCCGGTGCCTAACGATGCGCTCGGAATCCCCCTCGAGGACATCAAGGTACTGATCGACAACAACCTGATCGGCACCATGCTGGTCTGCCAGGCCTTCGTGCCCGCCATGGTGGCGGCGGGCGCTGGGTCGGTGGTCACATAGCATCGTCGGCGGCACACTTCGGCGTGTCGCCGGAGGTGGTCTACTCCACGCTCAAGGCCGCCGTGGTGCACTACACGCGCTACCTGGCCAAGGAGCTGATGGCGTACGGCGTGCGCGTGAACGCCGTGAGCCCCGGTCCCACGAAGTCCGCCCGGTTCCAGGCCACGCGCACGGTCGACCCGGTGCGCATGGATAGCGCACAGCCGTCTCTCGACCGCTATGCCGAACCGGAGGAGATCGCCGACGCCGTGGCCTTCCTCGCCGGGCCTCGGGCGCGGTTCGTCAATGGCCAGGTGCTCCGGGTGGACGGCGGCATGACGCTCTTTGCGGGCTGAGCTGCGGGGTTGATCTTCCGCCGGCCGCCCCGGCATATGGCGCCGGAGGGAGGGCCTTTGATGTCGGGCTTGCCGGGCACCATCGATGACACGCAGGCGCTCCTCTGGGGCGCGGGCTATGTCTCCGGACGCGGCCTTTCCACGGTGGTCTTCCTGGCGCTCAAGCTCGGGCGGCCGCTCTTCCTCGAGGGCGAGGCGGGGGTCGGCAAGACCGAGATCGCCAAGGCGCTGGCGCAGGCGCTGGGGCGTCGGCTGATCCGGTTGCAGTGCTATGAGGGGCTCGACGCGGCGAGTGCGGTCTACGAATGGAATTTCCCCGCTCAGATGGTGGCAATCCGCACCGCCGAGGCGGAAGGCGCCGCCGATCGGCAGACGCTGACCGAGGAGCTCTTCTCCGAGCGGTTCCTGATCCGCCGGCCACTGCTAGAGGCGATGCGGCCGCAGGACGGCGGGCCGCCCGTGCTGCTGATCGACGAGCTCGATCGGACGGACGAGCCGTTCGAGGCCTTCCTGCTCGAGGCGCTGTCGGACTTCCAGGTGACGATCCCCGAGCTCGGCACCATCCGCGCCGCGGCGCCGCCTATTGTCATCCTTACCTCCAACCGGACGCGGGAGGTGCATGATGCGCTGAAGCGGCGCTGCCTCTACCACTGGGTCGATTATCCGGACTTCGACCGCGAGCTTGCCATTCTCCGGGCGCGGGCGCCGGAGGCGACCGAGGCGCTGAGCCGCGAGGTCGTGGCGTTCGTGCAGCGGCTCCGCACCGAGGATTCTGTTCAAGACACCGGGCGTCGCGGAGACGATCGACTGGGCAAAGTGTCTGGTGGCGCTCGATGCGGTGGCGCTGAGTCCGCAGGTCATCGCCGATACGCTAGGGGCATTGCTCAAGTACCAGGATGACATCGCGCGGATGCAGAATTCCGAGGTGACGCGGATCCTCAATGAGGCGCGGGCCGCGGCCGGTCCGGCCTGAGCCGATGGCTGTGTTTGTCGACCTGCCGATCCCCGCCGACGGCAAGCTTGCTCTCAACATCGCGCACTTCGCCCGGGCGCTGCGAAAAGCAGGACTGCCGGTGGGGACCGGGCGGGTGCTCGACGCGATCCGCGCGGTCGAGGCGGTGGGCTTCACCGACAAGCGCGATTTCTATTTCACCCTCCAGGCCTGCTTCGTGAGCCGGCCGGAGCACCACGAGGTGTTCGCGGAGATTTTCCGCCTGTTCTGGCGCGATCCTCAGTTCTTGGAGCAGATGATGAGCCTTTTGACCCCGGTACTCCGCGGGCTCGGGCCGCCGCCGGAGCCGAAGGCGGCGGAACGCAGGGCAGCCGAGGCCTTGCTCGACGTGGCCGAGCCACCGACCCGACCGCGTGAGGACGAGGCTGGCGAGGTCGAACTGGACGCGAGCCTCACCTTCTCGGCCGAGGAGCGGCTGAAGGCAATGGACTTCGCACAGATGTCGGCGGCGGAGCAGGCGGCGGCGCGTCGGGCCATCGCGCGTCTCGAGCTGCCGGTGCGGCCGATCACCAGCCGGCGGACACGGGTCGACCCGCGCGGGCGGGTGGCAGACTGGCGCGGGACCATGAGGG
Organism: uncultured Alphaproteobacteria bacterium; assembly: GCA_963796805.1. Taxonomy (GTDB): domain Bacteria; phylum Pseudomonadota; class Alphaproteobacteria; order Rhodobacterales; family Rhodobacteraceae; genus Amaricoccus. Next base: position 173,205 of record CAWCNG010000010.1, on the reverse strand, counting down.
CGGCGCTTCGCTCCGGCGGCGAGGTGCGGGCGCTGGTGACGCGGGCGCGGCGGACGCGCTGGCCCAACCTGGTGGCGCTCTGCGACATCTCGGGCTCGATGTCGGACTACAGCCGGATGCTGCTGCACTTCCTGCACGCGGCGGCGAACGCGAGGGGCGCGGGCTGGGCGCAGGTGCATGCCTTCACCTTCGGAACGAGGCTCAGCAACATCACCCGCCACCTGCGGCGTAGGGACGTGGACACGGCGCTCGAAGCGGCGGGCCACGAGGCGCTGGACTGGGAGGGCGGCACCCGGATAGGCGCGTGCCTGCACGACTTCAACCGCGACTGGTCGCGGCGGGTGCTGGGGCAGGGGGCGGTGGTCTTGCTCATCACCGACGGCCTCGACCGCGGCGACCCCGTACGGCTTGAGGCGGAGATGGAGCGACTACACCTCTCGGCGCGGCAGCTGATCTGGCTGAATCCGCTGCTGCGCTGGGACGGCTTCAGTGCCCGCGCGCGCGGCATCCGCGCGATGCTGCCTCATGCGGACGTGTTTCGCGCTTGCCACAATCTGGCCTCACTCGAGGAGTTGGTGGCGACGCTGGGCCGGACGGCGGATCCCGGTGACAGGGGCCGCCTCGCGCGCATGTTGCGAGCAGGGTGACGTGACTCAACCCGCTGCGGGCTCCAGGTCGAAGGCGGCGGCGAGGAGCGTGCGAGTGTAGGGGGTGCGGGGGGCGTCGAAGATGCGGTTGGCGGGTCCGGCTTCGACCACGTCGCCGTTCTGCATGACCACGACCTCGTGGGCCAGGGCGCGAACGACGCGGAGATCGTGGGAGACGAAGATGTAGGCGAGGCCGTACTTCTGCTGCAGGCGGCGGAGGAGGTCGACGATCTGCACCTGGACGGTCATGTCGAGCGCTGAGGTGGGCTCGTCGAGAACGACGAGCTTGGGCTGCAGGATCATCGCGCGGGCGATCGCGATGCGTTGGCGCTGGCCGCCGGAGAATTCGTGCGGGTAGCGCTCCGCGGTGTCGGGGTCGAGGCCGACCTCGGCAAGGATCGCGGCGACGCGGCCGGCCTCGTCGCCGAGGCCGTGGACGCCGAGGCCCTCGGCGACGATCTGCGCCACCGACATGCGCGGCGAGAGCGAGCCGTACGGGTCCTGGAAGACCATCTGCATGTCGCGGCGCAGCGCGCGGAGTTGGGCGTGCTTCCAGCTCTGGATGTCCCGGCCGAGGAATACGACGCGGCCCTCGGACGAGATGAGGCGCATGATCGCGAGCGCAAGCGTGGTCTTGCCGGAGCCGCTCTCGCCCACGACGCCCAAGGTTTCGCCGGCGCGGATGGCGACGGTGGCGTCGTTGACCGCCTTGATGTGACCCACGGTCTTGCGCAGGAGGCCGCGCCTGATCGGAAACCAGACACGGAGGCTTCGGGTCTCGACCACGATAGCGGCGTCTTCGGGGACCGGGTCGGGGCGGCCGCTGGGCTCGGCGGCGAGAAGATTGCGTGTGTAGGGGTGGGAGGGCTCGGCGAAGATGCGGGCGGTCGGGCCGGTCTCGACGATCTCACCGGCCTGCATGACCGCAACGCGGTCGGCGATGCGGCGAACGATGCCGAGGTTGTGGGTGATGAACAGCATCCCCATTCCCTCGGCCTTCTGGATCCCGGCGAGGAGATCGAGGATGCGGGCCTGGACGGTGACGTCGAGGGCCGTGGTGGGCTCGTCGGCGATGAGTATCGAGGGGCCGTTGGCCAGCGCCATGGCGATCATCACTCGCTGGCGCTGGCCGCCGGAGAGCTGGTGGGGGTAGGCGCCGAGGCGGTCCTGCGGGTCGCGGATACCGACGCGGTTGAGCAGATCGATGATGCGGCCGCGGGCGGGCGTGCCGGTGAGGCCCTGGTGGAGGGCGAGGCTTTCGCCGAGTTGTTTTTCTATGGTGTGGAGCGGGTTTAGGGAGGTCATCGGCTCCTGGAAGATGAAGCTGATGTCGTTGCCGCGGGTCCGGCGCAGGGTCTGTTCGTCCGCGGACAGCATCTCGGTGCCGCGGTAGCGCACGGAGCCAGTGATGTCGGCGTTGTCGGGGAGGAGGCGGACGGTGGAGAGGGCGGTCACGGACTTGCCGGAGCCGGATTCGCCAACAAGTGCGAGCGTTTCGCCGGGGTGGAGCTCGAAGCTGACGTGGCGTACCGCGGGGGTGGCGCGGCGGCCCTGGTGGAAGGTGATGGAGAGGTCGCGGACCGTCAGGAGGGCCTCGGGGAGGGGGAGCTTGCCGGTGTCCTTCATGGGGATTTCATCCGGCGGCAAGAGGGGCGGGGATATGGCGGCTTACGCCAAAACGGCGATGCACGACGCATGCACAACCCATGCACAACCCATGCACCAAGTATATGCCAGGTGCGGCCAGGTGGCGGGTCACCGGAAGGTCTTTCGCGGGTCGAAGGCGTCGCGGACGCCCTCGAAGATGAAGACGAGGAGCGAGAGCATGGTGGCGAAGGTGAAGAAGGCGGTAAACCCGAGCCAGGGGGCGTTGAGGCGGTTCTTGCCCTGGAGCGCGAGCTCGCCGAGGGAAGGGTAGGAGGGCGGCAGGCCGAGGCCTAGGAAGTCGAGGGCGGCGAGGCCGCCGATTGCGCCGGTGATGATGAAGGGCAGGAGCGTGAGGGTCGCCACCATGGCGTTTGGCAGCATGTGGCGGAACATGATTTTGGCGTTGCCCAGGCCGAGAGCGCGGGCGGCGCGGACGTATTCGAAGTTGCGGGCGCGCAGGAACTCGGCGCGGACGACGCCGACGAGGCTCGTCCAGCTGAAGAAGGCGATGAGCAGGGTCAGCAGCCAGAAGTTCATGGTGAAGATCGCCGAGAGGATGATGATGATGTAGAGGCTGGGCATGTTGACCCAGATCTCGACGATCCTCTGAAAGACGAGGTCGATCCAGCCGCCGAAGAAGCCCTGGGTCGCACCGGCGAAGATGCCGATGAGGCTGGAGATCACGGCGACGACGAGGGCGAAGAGCACGGAAATGCGGAAGCCGTAGATGACCCGCGCCACCACGTCGCGGGTCTGGTCGTCGGTGCCGAGCCAGTGGGCGCGGTCGGGGGGCGAGGGGGCGGCAGCAACGTCGTAGTTGATGGTGTTGAAGCTGTAGGGGACGATCGGCCAGATCATCCAGCCGGGCTGGGCGATGGGCTGGCCGTCAGCGGTGCCCTGGGCAACTGCCTCCTCGTAGATGCCATCCGGGTCGTCGAGGCACGCCTCGATGCCGCCGGTGCGGATCAGGCAGCGTACCTCGGGCGAGGTGTATTCCGCTTGGGTCTGGAACTCGCCGCCGTAATCTGCCTCGGAATAGAAGTGAAAGATCGGAAAGCGGAACTGGTCCTGGAACCGCACGATCAGCGGCTTGTCGTTGGCGACGAACTCGGCGCAGAGCGTGACGACAAAGAGCGCGAGGAAGATCCAGAGCGACCAAAAGGCGCGGCGGTTGGCCTTGAAGTTGGCGAGGCGGCGCTGCTGCAGGGCGGTGAGGCGGATCACGTCTCGCGGCTCTCGAAGTCGATCCGGGGGTCGACCCAGACGTAGGTGAGATCGGAGATCAGCCCGACGACGAGGCCGAGCAGGCCGAAGACGTAGAGCGTGCCGAAAACCACGGGATAGTCGCGCTGGATGGCGCTCTCGTAGGCGAGCCGGCCTAGCCCGTCGAGCGAGAAGATAGTTTCGATGATGAGCGAGCCGCCGAAGAAGACACTGATAAACACGGCCGGAAAGCCGGCGATGACTATGAGCATGGCGTTGCGGAAGACGTGCCCGTAGAGGACGCGGGCCTCGGTCAGGCCCTTGGCGCGTGCGGTCATCACGTACTGCTTGCGGATTTCGTCGAGGAACGAGTTCTTGGTGAGCAGCGTCATGGTGGCGAAGGCGCCGATGGTCGAAGCGATCACCGGCAGGGTGATGTGCCAGAGATAATCGAGCGCCTTGCCGATAAGGCTGAGCTCCTCCCAGTTGTCGGAGGTGAGCCCGCGGAGCGGAAAGAGCTTCCAGTATGACCCGCCGGCAAAGAGCACGAGCAGCATCACCGCGAAGAGGAAGGACGGGATTGCGTAGGCCACGATGATGACGGCGCTGGTCGCCGTGTCGAAGCGGCTGCCGTCCCGGGTCGCCTTGCGGATTCCGAGCGGGATCGAGATGAGGTAGGCGAGTAGCGTCGACCAGAGGCCGAGCGAGATCGACACCGGCATCTTCTCGATGACGAGGTCGACGACGCTGATCGAGCGGAAGTAGCTCTCGCCGAAGTTGAAGGTCAGGTAGTTCCGCAGCATCAGCAGGAAGCGCTGCCACGGCGGCTTGTCGAAGCCGAACTGGCGCTCGAGCTCGGCGATGAACTCGGGCGGCAGTCCCTGCGCGCCGCGGTAGTCGCCGACCGGCCCGGCGCCCCCGCCGCCGCCGGGCGGGCCGCCGCCGCCGCTGATGCGGTCCAGCGCATCGCCTTCCTGCTGCAGTTGGGCGAGTACCTGCTCGACCGGGCCGCCGGGCATGAACTGCACCAGCACGAAGTTGACCAGCAGGATGCCGAAGAGGGTCGGGATGATGAGCAGCAGCCGACGAAGGATGTAGGCGCCCATCAGGTCACGTCCCGCCATGACGGAGACCGATGCCGCCGCCGCGCAGCGCGTTCCGCGAAGGCGCTGTGGCGCATCAGCGCAGGGTTCCCGCCGCCCTCAGCGCGTCGTAGCGCTCGGTGTCCGCCCACCAGATCGTCGGAGCTCCGACGGCGTATTGCGGAAGCGGGTCGGGATGGCGGTAGAAGTCGTAGTAGGCGACCCAGTTTTCCGGGCGCACCCAGAGCGGGACGCGGATCGTCGTGGCGCGGAGGACTTGGTCGAGCGCGCGGACGCGCACGTCGAGATCGTCGCGGGCCTCGGCGTTGGCGATCTCGACGATCAGCTTGTCGATGCCGGGGCTGGCCACGCCCGACACATTGAGTGAGCCGCCGATGTTGGCGTATTCCGTGCCGAAGGCGTCGCTGAGTTCCTGCCCCGGCGTGTCGCTCATGGGCACGTAGACGAGCACGGCGTCGAAATCGAAGGTCTCGGCCCTTTCACGCCACTGGGCGCTGTCCACGAAGCGGAGCGAGGCGTCGATGCCAATGCCGCGGAGTTCCTGGACGAAGGGTGAGAGATACTGCTCGGCGTCGGGGCTGGCGTACATGATCTCGAAGCGGAGCTGGCCCTTGGGCCCGACGAGTTTGCCGCCTTCCTGGCGATACCCGGCGTCGCTTAGCAGGCCGAGCGCCTGGCGCTGGCGCGCGCGGTCGCGCTGGCGGTTCTCGCCGGTGTAGGGCGCCGCCGCCGGGCCGGTCAGGATGTCGCCGAGGTCGGGCGGGAGTTCTGACATCAGCGGCTCCAGCACCGCGCTCTCGTCCGGAGGCGTGTCGCCGCGGGCGGCCATCTCGCTGCGTTCCCAGTAGCTCGGACCGCGCACCTCGACCCCGTGAAAGAGGGTGGCGTTGACCCACTCGAAATTGAACATGGTCTCGATGGCCTGGCGCACCCGCTGGTCCTGGTAGGCCTCTCGGCGCAGGTTGAAGAAGACGCCTCCGGCATAGGGGACGGTGCGGGCGGGGAACTCGGCCGTCACCACGTCGCCCCGTTCGCGGGCGGGAAAGTTGTAGCCGGTCAGCCAGCGGTCGGCGTTCACCTCGGTGCGGAAGCTGTACTCGCCGGCCTTAAAGGCCTCGAAGGCGCTGGACTGGTCGGCGTAGTAGTCGATGCGCCATTCGTCGAAATTGTTCGCGCCGACGTTCACCGGCAAATCCTTTGCCCAGTAGTCCGGGTCGCGGGTGTAGACCACCGTGCGGCCGGCGTCGGCGCGGGAGACCTGGTAGGGACCGGAGCCGAGCGGCGGTTCCATGGAAGCGCGGGAGAAGTCCCTGTCCTTGTAGTAGGCCTTGGAGAAGATCGAGGTGCCGGCGACGGTCTGCAGCAGGTCGCGAACGGGCGCACCCTTGCGGAAGGTGAACTTCACCTCGTGCGGACCCAGGGCCTCCACGGTCTCGATGTCGCCGAAGTAGGCGCGGTAGCGCAGTTGACCCTTGTTCTTCATCATGTCGAAAGTGAAGACCACGTCCTCGGCGGTGAGCGGGCTGCCGTCGGAGAAGCGTGCTTCGGGGCGCATCTTGAAACTGACCCAGCTCTTGTCGGGCGGATAGGTGACGCTCTCGGCGATCAGGCCGTACATCTGGTCCAGGCTATCGAGCGAGGACTGCATCAGGCTGTCGAACACGATCCAGGCGTTGTCGGCGGCGTCGCCCTTCTCGGTGAAGGGGGTGAGCGAGTCGTAGCTGCCGAGCGTCCAGGTGCGGTGGATTCCGCCCTTCGGCGCGTCGGGATTGACGTAGTCGAAATGCTTGAAGTCGGGCGGGTATTTGAGCTCGCCGAAGATCGAGAGACCGTGGCTTGTGATGGTGCCGTCGGGGTTCACCGCCTGGTCGGCCGCCTCCGCGTGCAGCGCGAGAAGCAGTGCCACGATCAGGATGAGCGTCGCCGCCCAGGCCCGCGCCAGCCCGCCGACTTCGAGGGTGGCGGCGAGGGCTCGGCTGCGGCGGGATGGGGTCATGGGGCGCTCACGCGGCGGTTGCGTCGGATGGCTTCGATGCCGGCAGATACGCCAAGGCGGCACCGGCGGTAAAGCGTCTTCGCTCGCCTGTTTCAGGCCGCTGAACGCTTCGTGATGCCAGCGGAACCGCTACTTCAGCGTTTCGAGGTAGGCGATGACGTCGGCACGGTCGTCCGCCTTGGCGAGGCCGGCGAAGGACATCTTGGTCCCGGGGACGACCTTCTTCGGGTTGGCGAGGAAGGTGAAGATGGTGTCGGGCGTCCACTCGCCGCCGTGCGCCTTCATGGCATCGGAATAGCTGAAGTCGCCGACCGAACCCACCGGGCGGTCGACCACGCCGTTGAGGTGCGGCCCGACTCCGTTCGAGCCGTCGACCTTGTGGCAGGCGGCGCACTTCTTGAAGATGGTCTCGCCCTTGGCCACGTCGGCTGCGGCCACGAGGCCGGCCACGTCCACGTCCACCACCGCTTCGCCGCCGCCCGCGCCGCCGCCCTCGACCCCCTCGACCATGAAGGCCACGGTCTCGCTGTGGGTGTTGAAGATGGCGTGTGAGCCGAGCTGGATCAGCAGGAAGATCAGCAGGCTGCCGCAGACGGCGCCGACGAACTTCGTGATCTCCATCGTGTTCATGAGCATGCACCTTCGCTCGAGCGGGTGGCTGAAGTGGTCAGGCCGTTCTAGCCGGATCGCGCGGGCAAGCGCAAGACTTGGAGCGGGGCGCGGATGTCGCAGGAGGGTGCGGTTCCGCCGTTGATGCGCCGCCGATCGGCTTTCTTTAGCCGCGGCTTTCTGCCATGGTCCCGCTCCGCTTGGAGGAGGGGTGAAACGCGTGCGCGAGACGACTGGCAAGATTGCGTTCCAGGGCAATCCGGGGGCCTATTCCCACCAGGCCTGCGTGGAGGCATTTCCGGCGCTCGAAGGGCTCGCCTGCGAGAGCTTCGAGGCGGCGATGGCGGCAGTGCGCGAGGGGCGGGCGGATCTTGGCATGCTGCCGGTGGAGAACTCCACCTATGGGCGGATCGCGGATATCCATCACCTACTGCCGGAATCGGGGCTGCATATCATCGGCGAGCATTTCGTGCGGGTGCACGCTAACCTCCTCGCCCTGCCGGGAACGCGGCTCGGCGAGGTGAAGACCGCACTGAGCCAGGCGCCGCTGCTCGGGCAGGTGCGGGAATTCCTCAAGGCGCACGGGATCGCGCCGCGGGTGGGCGCCGACACCGCCGGGTCCGCTGCGGTGGTGGCTGCGGGCGACGACCGCACGATGGCGGCGCTGGCGTCGGAGCTTGCGGGCGAGATTCACGGGCTGGACCTGCTGGCGCGGCATATCGAGGATCAGAAGAACAACACCACGCGCTTTCTCGTCATGTCGCCGGAGCCGCGGAAAGCGCCGGTGGAGGGGTCGATCACCAGCTTCGTCTTCCGGGTGCGCAACCTGCCGGCGGCGCTCTACAAGGCCATGGGCGGGTTCGCCACCAACGGTGTGAACATGACCAAGCTCGAGAGCTACATGATCGACGGGCGGTTCACGGCGACGCAGTTCTATGCCGATATCGAGGGGCATCCGGACGAGCCGCGGGTGGCGCGGGCGCTGGAGGAGCTGGGCTACTTCACCACCCGGGTGCACATCCTCGGGGTCTATTCGAAAAGCGGGTTTCGCGCCGAGGCGGCAGTGATGGAGGGGGAGGGCGCCTGAGGGCGCCGCGGCAAAGGTTTACGGCGATTTCCTCGACGTACATCTTATGTACAATGCATGTACATCACGTATACTGAGGAAAAGAGTCGGGATTGAAAGGTTAACGTCTGACGGGCGCAGGCCCACGTACTCGCCGTTGGAGTGGCCGCGCCAGTATTGCTTGAACAGCGAAGTAGCTCGCAAGGTCGTCGCCGACATTTGCTGCCCTCAACAGCGCTAGCGCCTCTTCTCTTCCGCCCCACGGCGGATCGCCATGCGGCTGGGACGCGACGGAGAGCAATTGGCGGATGCGCCTTCGGTCAAAGCGATGCTCCCTCGCACCGGCAACGATCAGGGCGAGATACCAGTCATAGGGAACTCTGGCAGGATCGGGCTGCGTGGCCAGATAGACCGATGAGTGTACGACCGTCCCGGTGTCGGCTCGCCGCACCGGGAAATCGTCGCGACGGTCGTAGCCGGCCCCCACGCCTTCTATGTTGTCCAGGTCGTCCCGCTCCCGTGTGTCGATCTCGTAGAGTACGCCCGGCTGTCTTGTCCGCTCCCGGACCCGCTCGAGGTGCCCTTTGCCCGACCCGTCGACGCTGGGCTTCGAGAAGGCAAGCCGATAACCTTCAGCGAACGCGACGCAGAGTGGGTCGCACTGGCGCATCGGTGCCGCAGGCGCGCGGTCAACATGTTCGAGCCGTATGCGAAATAGAGATAGGTTGGCATCGATGCTTATGAGGATACGCCGCACGCGCGTTGATCCCGGCCGGTACTCGGAATGGTACGGTTTGGCATGGTTGAATTGTTGGGGTCCATGTCGGGGCGAGCGCGAGGGCGGTCCCCTGTCAGTCGAGGGCGTCGGCGAGCCAGCGTTCCAGCAGGAAGCGGGCGATCGAGCCGCGGCGGGCCGGCTTAAGGTCGGGGTCGCGGCCGGAAAGGGCCGCGAGGACCCCCTCGCGGGTGACCCAGCGGGCGTCCTCGAGCTCGGCGGGGTCGCGGGAGATCTCGCGGGCCAGCGCCTCGCCGCGGCAGCCGATCATCAGGCTGGAGGGGAAGGGCCAGGGCTGGCTGGAGAGATAGTCCACCTGGCCGACGGGGACGCCCGCCTCTTCCCAGACCTCGCGGCGCACGGCGGCCTCGATCGACTCGCCCGGCTCCATGAAGCCGGCGAGGAGCGAGTACATCCCCGGCGGCCAGGCGGCGGAGCGGCCGAGCAGCACCGAGTTGCCGTGCAGGACCAGCATGATGACGACCGGGTCGGTGCGCGGGAAATGCTCGGCGCCGCAGGACGGGCAGGACCGCTTCCAGCCGCCGTCGGACACCTGCGAGCGCGCGCCGCAGCGGGCGCAGAAGGGGTGCGTCGTGTGCCAGCCGAGGATGCCCTTGGCGGCGGCGGCCGTCCCGGCGTCAGATACCGATAGCCCGGCCATCATCGCGCGAAGGTCGCCGAATGCGAGCGCCTGGGGAAGTGCCGGATGGGTGTCGCGGCTGTCGTCGAAGAAGGGACGGGGGCCTGAGGTGGCACCCTCCCAGTCGGGGATCTCGCGGGCGAATCGCGGGGCGCTGTCGGCGATGCCGAGAAACACCGGCGCGTCGCGGGCATCGGCGAAGACCGGCGCCGCCATCGGCAGCCAGGCGAGCTGCGGCGGCGGGCCGGGGTCGACCAGCGGCTTGCCCTGCCACAGCGCGAGGCAGAGGGCGCGGGGGTCGTCCCGGAGTGCCGCGTCGGCGCGCAGGTGAGCGGCGCGGTCGAGCGCGCCCCGGGCGAAGGTTACGGCTTCGGCGTCTCGCATGCTGGTTCCGTGAGTTCGAGGGCCGCGACCATGCCGCAAGGCCGTGGCGGCGTCCATCGGGAGGTTCTTGCGGCGCCGGCCGCCCGGCGTTATGTGGGGCGCCGAGAGGTTGGCGCGGGCAGGCGCTCCGCCAACCCGGTCAGGTCCGGAAGGAAGCAGCCGTAACGGTTCTCGCTTGGGTCGTTGTCCAGCCTCTCACCTTCCCCCTTCCGCTCAGGAGACAGCCGATGAACATGAGCGAGGCGGTCCGCACGGTCCTGTCGAAATACGCCACCTTCTCCGGCCGGGCGGCGCGCCCGGAGTTCTGGTGGTGGGTGCTGGCCACGGTGCTGGTCAGCATCGTTCTCAACGTGCTCGACCACGCGGCCGGCATGGGAGAGCTCTCCCCGCTGAGCTCGCTCTTCGGTCTCTTCATCCTGGTGCCGCAAATCGCGGTCGCGGTCCGGCGCCTGCACGACATCGATCGCTCGGGCTGGTGGCTGCTGATCGGTCTGTTGCCGATCGTCGGCTGGCTGGTGCTGCTCTGGTTCTACATCCAGCCCGGCACCCCGGGCGCGAACCGCTTCGGCTGACCCTCACACCCCCCGCGCGATCGCCGCGACGCCGGTGCGGGCGACGTCGACGAGGCCGAGCGGGCGCATCAGCGCGATGAAGGCGTCGATCTTTTCCGGCGGGCCGGTGAGTTCGAAGACGAAGCTTTCGAGCGTGGTGTCGACCACCCGGGCGCGGAAGACTTCCGAAGTGCGCATGGCCTCGACGCGCTTCTCGCCGGTGCCCTTGACCTTGATCAGCGCCAGTTCGCGCTGCACCGCCCGGCCCTCGACGGTGAGGTCGTGGACGTCGTGGACGGGGACGAGGCGGCCGAGCTGCGCCTTGATCTGCTCGATCACCGCCGGGGTGCCGGTGGTGACGATGGTGATGCGGCTGAGATGGCCCTCGTGGTCGGTCTCGGCGACGGTCAGGCTCTCGATATTGTAGCCGCGGCCGGAGAAAAGGCCGATGACACGCGCCAGCACGCCGGCCTCGTTGTCGACGAGGACGGCCAGGGTATGGCTTTCCTCCGGCCCGTGGAACGGGTCGCGCAGGTCGTAGGCGCTGTGGCGGCTGGCGCCGCGCTTGATGGCGAGTGCGTTCATCGGATTCCTCCCCTAGGACGGAGCGCGATAGATGCTCGCGCCTTCCTTGATGGTTTCGAGCACCTTGATCTCGCGGATGGCGTCGGGCTCCACCGTCAGCGGGTCGGCGCTCAAGATGACGAGATCGGCGAGCTTGCCCGGCTCGAGGGAGCCCTTGCTGCCCTCCTCGAAATACTGCCGCGCGGCGTTGATGGTGATGGCCTGGAGGGCTTCCTCGACGGTGACGCGCTGGTCGGGGCCGATGACCTCTCCGTTGCGGTCCTCGCGGGTGACGGCGCTCCAGAGCACCAGCATCTGGTCGATGGGCGCCACGTTGAAGTCGGTGTGGTTGGTGGGCGCGAGGCCGAGGTCGATGGCGGCGCGCATCGGGCTGAGGAAGGCGGTCTGTTCCGGCCCGCGATTCAGCATGTGCGCGGCGCTGAAGAAGAAGGTGTGCTCGGTGTAGAAGGACGGGATGAGGTTGAATTCCTTGTACTTCGCGAGCTGGTCGGGGCGGACGAACTGGGAATGGATGATCACCGTGCGCCGGTCGGCGGCCGGGGCGTCGCCCGCCGCGGCGAGGTGCGCGGCGAGGATCATGTCGATCGCCGCGTCGCCATTGGCGTGCATGAGCGTCTGCAGGCCCTTGTCGTAGCAGGACTTGACCATGCCGTTCAGCACCGGCTGCGGGAAGCTGGGCTCGCCGCGCCAGTCGCTCTCGCCGCCGGGGCCGCCGGTGAGGTAGGGGGTGGTGAAGAAGGCGGTGCGGCCTTGGGGTGAGCCGTCGGTGGTGATCTTGCAGCCGCCGAGCTTCAGGTGGTTGCTGTAGTGCCCGAAGGTTTCCGGCGGGTTCGCGGCGAGGATGGCGTCGAGGTCGGTGATGAAGGGATAGGCGATGACGTCGATGGCGAGCGCGCCGGCGGCGGCGCCGCGCTGCAACACCTCGAGCTGGGAGAGGTGGGTGGCGCCTTCCTGGGCGGTGGTGACGCCGGCGGCGGCGTAGATCGCCTGGCCGGCCGCGATCTGCGCCAGCTCCTCCTCGGGCGAGGGGTTGGGCAGGTTGGAGAAGATCGGCAGGAAGGCCGTCTCCATCACCAGCCCGAGCGGCTCGTGGCTGCCGGGCCGGCGGACGATGACGCCGCCGGGGGGCGTCTCGGTCGCGGCGGAGATGCCGAACTTCTCGAAGGCGCGGCTGTTCAGCACCGCGCCATGCAACGAGACGTGCATGACGAGGACGGGGTTGTCCGGGAAGGCGGCGTCGAGGTCGTCGCGGGTCAGCGGGTGGTCCGCGGGCATCAGGTTCTCGTCGTAGCCGTAGCCGATGACGAGCTCGCCGGGCGGGATCGCCCTGGCTTCGGCGAAGCCCTGGAGCTCGGCGACGATCTCCTGCGGGGTCGAGGCGGGGCCGACCGGCGGGGCCGAGACGTTGGCCTGGCTCGACATGGCGAGCGCGTTGATGAAGTGGCTGTGCGGGTCGATGAAGCCGGGCAGGAGCGTCCGCGTGCCGAGGTCGACGATCTCGGTCTGCGCGCCGCGATGCGTCTCGATCTCGGCGCGGCTGCCGACCGCGACGATCCTGCCGTCGGCCACCGCCAGCGCCTCGGCCGAGGGCCGGGCGGGGTCCATGGTGATGATCGTGCCGCCCAGGTAGATCGTGTCGGCGGTCTGCGCCGACGCGAGGGCGGGAAGAAGCGCGAGCGCCAGCGCCGCAAGCCAGGGTCCGCGCGGGGCGGACATCAGACCAGCACCGCGCCGCCGGCGTCGATCGCGCCGGAGGTCGAGTCCTCGCCCAGGATCATCTCGTTGTGCGCCTTGCCCGACGGGATCATCGGGAAGCAGTTCTCGTGCTTCTCGACCACGCAGTCGAACAGAACCGGGCCTGGATGGTCGAGCATCTCGATGATGGCGTCGTCGAGCTTGGCGGGGTCGGTGCAGAGGATGCCCTTCGCCCCGAAGGCCTCGGCGAGCTTGACGAAGTCGGGCAGCGCCTCGGACCAGGAGGAGGAATAGCGCTCGCCGTGCAGCAGTTCCTGCCACTGGCGGACCATGCCGAGCCGCTCGTTGTTGAGGATGAACTGCTTGACCGGCAGGCGGTACTGCACCGAGGTGCCCAATTCCTGCATGTTCATCAGCCACGAGGCCTCGCCGGCGACGTTGATGACCAGCGCGTCGGGATGGGCGATCTGAACGCCGATCGAGGCGGGGTGGCCGTAGCCCATGGTGCCGAGGCCGCCGGAGGTCATCCAGCGGTTGGGCTCGTCGAAGGTCAGATACTGGGCGGCCCACATCTGGTGCTGGCCCACCTCGGTGCAGATGTAGCGGTCGCGGCCGCGGGTCAGCGCCTCCAGCCGCTGCAGCGCGTACTGCGGCTTGATGACCTTGTCGGAGTGGCGGTAGGCGAGGCAGTTCCGCCCGCGCCAGAGATCGATCTGTTTCAACCACTTGCCGACCTCGGCTGCTCTCGTCTTCGAACCCCGCTCCTTCCACAGCGCCAGCATGTCCCCGAGCACCGAGGCGACGTCGCCGACAATGGGAACGTGGACGTGGATGTTCTTGTTGATCGAGGAGGGGTCGATGTCGATGTGGACCCGGAACGAGCCGGGCGAGAAGGCGTCGGTTCGCCCGGTGATGCGGTCGTCGAAGCGCGCTCCGATGCAGAGCATGAAGTCGCAGTCGTGCATCGACCAGTTGGCCTCGTAGGTGCCGTGCATCCCGAGCATCCCGAGCCAGCCCTTGCCGGAGGCGGGGTAGGCGCCGAGGCCCATCAGCGTCGAGGTGATGGGAAAGCCGGTCCCGTCGGTCAGCTCGCGCAGGAGGCGGCTGGCCTCGCGGCCCGAGTTTATGACGCCGCCGCCGGAGTAGATGACGGGGCGCTCGGCCTTCTCCAGCGCTTCGACGGCGGCGAGGATGGCGTCGGGGTCGCCCTTGGTGCGGGGCGCGTAGTGCAGTACGCGCGCCTCCTCGGGCGAGGTGTAGGCGGCGGTGGCGAACTGGACGTCCTTGGGGATGTCGACGAGGACCGGGCCCGGGCGGCCGTGGGTGGCGACGTGGAAGGCCTGGTGGATGGTCTCGGCGAGCTTGGCGGGATCCTTCACCAGCCAGTTGTGCTTGGTGCAGGGGCGGGTGATGCCGACGGTGTCGGCCTCCTGGAAGGCGTCGTTGCCGATCATGAAGGTCGGGACCTGGCCGGTGAGCACGACCATGGGGATCGAGTCCATCAGCGCGTCGGTCATGCCGGTGACGGCGTTGGTGGCGCCCGGGCCGGAGGTGACGAGGACGACGCCCGGCCTTCCGGTCGAGCGGGCATAGCCCTCGGCGGCGTGGGCGGCGGCCTGCTCGTGGCGGACGAGGATGTGGCGGATGTCGTTCTGCTGGAAGATCGCGTCGTAGATCGGCAGCACCGCCCCGCCGGGATAACCGAACACCGTATCGACCCCCTGATCCTTCAGGGCCTGAACGACCATCTCGGCACCGGTCATCTCTCGCTTCATCTCGGTCTTCCTTCGCGTCCGCCGGGTCCCTCCCGGCGCGTCGTGTCATAAAAAAACCCCCGCTCGGGGGGCAATTCGCGGAAACGGGCCGGGGTTTCAGTACCCCATCCGGTGTCCGCGCCAGCTTACGTCTTCGATTCGCATGTCCACCTCATAGGCAGCCACGCGCGCGAGGTCAACTGATAGCGCGCGGAAAATTGCCGCGGGGCGGCACATTTCGCACGAAAGTTGCGTGAATTGGCCGAAGCGGCGCCCTATCGAGTCTGGTCCCAGCGCTGGCGATAGAGCTTCTCGCCCATGAGGCAGTCGGTCGGCTCGAACTCGGCGGGAACAATGCTCGGCGGCGGCATGAGCCCGCTGACCTCGAGGATGAGCTTGCGGCGGATGGTCCGCGCCAGCTCGTCGCCGGAGCGCGCGACCATCATGAAGGCGCCGAGGCCACCGATCACGCAGTCCTCGTAGTAGCGCTCGAGGTCGGCCTGTGCGCCGTAGGGGGAGATTATGATCGGCAGGCCGTTCACGGTGATGCCGCGGGCCACCGCCTCGTCGCGGGCGCCGGTCACCGGCGGCCCGATGTTGTTGGCGCCGTCGCCGGAGATGTCGATGACGCGGCGCGAGCCCTGCACCCTGTCGTCCTCGATCAGGACCGTGGCGAAGTTGAGCGCGCGGGAGATAGAGGTGCCGCGGGTGCGGGTGACCGGCACCTCGGCGATCTCGTCGGCGAGTGCCGCCGCTGCGTCCGGTCCGTCGATGATGCGCCAGGGCACCAGCGCCCCGTCCTGCGCCTGGCCCGACCATTCGAAGTAGGCGATGGCGATGCGGCCGAGCGGTCCGCCGGTAATGGCGCGGATGAGGTCGGGGTGGCGGAGCGCCTGCAGGTAGCCGTCGCGCTGCACGGCGAACTCGACGAAATCCATGGAGCGGGAGGCATCGACGGCCAGCACGATCTCCGCGTCGACCTCGATCGGAGCGGTCTCCTGGGCGCTGGCAACGCCGGCGGCAAGCAGGAGTGCGGCGAGGAGGCCGGCAGGTGATCGGCAGGACATGTGGGGCGGCGCCTCCTGATAAAGGACGCATGGGGGCGTGGACCGGAAGCCTAGCGCGGAATCGCCGCCCGGCCAGTCCACGATTCCTTCAACTATTCCGCCGCGAGGTTGCCCGAGTTGTAGGCGTAGGTCTCCCAGTCTGGGCGGTAGTCCTCGCTGGCCTGATTGCCCCAGACGGTCCAGCCCTTGCGCAGCCCGCGGCCGAAGAGCTCGAGGTAGGCGCCGGGGCTGCACGATTCGATCAGCTCGTACTGCTCGTCGGGCTTGCGCGAATGCTCTCGCTTGCGGGTGGCGATGAGGTTCACCTGCCGGCGCCCCGGCGGCAGGGTGCGGGCGTTGCGGCCCCGCGTGCCGAACAGCAGGATCTCGGTGACGTTGCGGAAGTAGAAACCGACGCCGCGCCCGTCCGAGCCGCCGTCCTTGCGCACCTTGTGCCAGATGACGTTCGACTTGTAGGCAAAGCCCCACGCCGCCAGCACCGCCAGCCCCTCGGGCAGGAGCGCGTTCGGCACCCAGAGATAGCAGTGCGCGGTGCCGCCGAGATGCTCCTCGACCGGCAGGGCGCAGATCTCCTCGACCGAGAGGGTGGGATAGCGGCTGAGGCGCCGGTGCTCGGGCGCAACCTTGCCGGTGCGGTTCACGAACCGCCAAGGCGGGTCGGCGAGCACGGTGGCAAAGCGCCCGCCGGCGAGGTCGCGCCGAAGGTCTTGGGCTGGGTCCTGCGTCATCATCAACATCTAGCGACATCACCGGGCTTGGCACAATCAGAACATTACAGGAACGCAGCCAGGCCGCAACCGCGATGATGGTCAATGCTTGCGCCCGCCGCCGCGGCGTGCCACCCCGTGGCGGCTTTTGGGGGAGATCGGGGATGCGGATGTCGGAGACCGTGGCGGAGACGGCGCCCCCGCTCTGGCGGGCGACGGTGCCGGTGTTTCTCGGCGTGCTCGGCCGGCTCGAGGCGGAACTCGCCCGCGCCGAAGCGCGGCTGGGGGCGGGGTTCGAAGAGGCGCTGGCGCAGCGGCCGGCGGCGGGGATGCTGCCCTTTAGCCAGCAGGTGGCGACGGCGATGCAGCTCACCCTGCGCATCGCCTTCCCGCTGGCCGGCGAGCGGGTGCCCGAGCTTCGCGGGACGTTCGATGCCGCCGGTCTGCGCGGGCGGGCGGCGGCGGCGCGCGAGCATCTCGAGGGCCTCGATCCGGCGGCGTTCGCCGGGGCGGAGACGCGGATCATCACGGCGCAGGCCGGGTTCGCCGTGCTCGAGCTGCCCGGCGAGGCCTTCCTGCACGAGTTCGGGCTGCCCAACCTCTACTTCCACCACGCCATGGCGCACGTGGCGCTGAAGCAGGCGGGGGTTCCGCTCGGCAAGGCCGATTTCGACGGCAAGCACGACTATCCGGAGGGGTTCTCGCTCGGCTAGCGGGAAGCGGCATTTTCGGGTAGAAGGGCCCCCGGGGTCGCGGCCGCGGATTGCGCCGCCGCGTTGGGGGGAGGTGGGCGCCGTGCCGGCCAGCCAGCAGCTTCTCGATCTCGCGGGCCACTACCGCGACAAGGCGGTGGAATTCGGCAACCTCAAGGGCGTCACGCTGGCGGGCTGGATCCTGGAATCCGGCTGGGGCCAGTCGGAGCTGGCGCGGAAGCACAACAACTTCGCCGGGATGAAATACCGGCCCGAGCTCAAGCGATTCGCCAAAAAGGTCCGCTACCAGGCGCACGACGGGGTCGACGACTACTGCGCCTTCGAAACCATCGAGGCGTTCATCGACGGCTACTGGGCGTTTCTCGATCGCGCGCCCTACCGGGGTTGGCGCGACCGCGCGGCGGACCCGGCGGCGTTCATCGGCTTCGTCGGACCGATCTGGTCGCAGGACGGCGCCTATGTCGGCAAGGTGCTGGGCCTGATCGAGCGGGCGCAGGCGATGCTGGAGGACGCGCCGCATCCTGGGCCTTCGTCGGAGCCCTCGTCGGGGCACGTGTGCGACGGCTGCGGCACCGGCGAGATCGACGTATCGGTGAAGCCCACCGTCAACCGCTGGGAGCAGACTTCGCACCAGTCGAGCCGCAACGGGGCGGACATCGATCATATCGTCATCCACTACACCACATCGCGCAACATCGAGGGGACGATCAGCCACTTCAAGCGCGGCACGCCGCGGACCTCGGCCCATTACATCGTCGGGCGGGACGGGGCGCTGGTGCAGATGGTGAACGACAGCGACCGGGCCTGGCACGCCGGCAACGTGGCGATGAACGCGCGCTCGGTCGGCATCGAGCACGTGGCGGGGCCGGGCGATCGGATCACCCCGCAGCAGGCGGCCACGGCGGCGGCGCTGATCGGCTGGCTGATGCAGGAGTACGAGATCCCGCGGGAGAACGTGATCCCGCATGTCTGCGTGAAGTCCACCTCGTGCTGCGGCGACCTCTTCGCCGCCGACGGCGGGCGCGCCGGGGGATCGTGCGAGGTGCAGACGGCGGCGCTGCGGCGCTGGATGGAGGCGAACGGGCTTTGATCGGAAGCCCCCGGCCGTTCAGGCGTGCCGGGCGGAACCTCATGCGGCCGAAGTGCATTTCAGGACGTGGGTTGCCGGCAGACCGGGTGTGAACGCCCCCGGTACGCACGGGAATCTGGCCGGAACCGACGCCGGAGCGAAAGGACGCGCAATGCCAGTTGCCAGGAACACGATCTGCCTGTGGTACGACAAGGACGCCGAGGCGGCGGCCCGCTTTTACGCCGCGACGTTCCCCGAGAGTTCGGTCAATGGCGTCCACTGCGCGCCCGGCGACTATCCGTCGGGCAAGGCGGGGGACGTGCTGACAGTCGAAATCACCGTCGCCGGCATCCCCTGTCTGGGCCTCAACGGCGGGCCCCAATTCAAGCACAACGAGGCCTTCTCGTTCCAGATCGCCACTGACGACCAGGAAGAGACCGACCGCTACTGGAACGCCATCGTCGGCAACGGCGGCGCGGAAAGTGCGTGTGGCTGGTGCAAGGACAAATGGGGGGTCTCCTGGCAAATCACCCCGCGCGTGCTGACCGAGGCACTGGCCGCCGGCGGCGATGAAGCGAAGCGCGCGTTCGCCGCCATGATGGACATGAAGAAGATCGACGTCGCCGCGATCGAGGCGGCCCGGCGCGGCTGACCGCCCGCGGGCGTCGTTGCGTCAGGGGAACACGCCCGCCGCCCCGACGCTGTCGAGATGGGCGCGGAGGTCGGCGAAGACCGCCTCGAACATCGCCGTGGTCAGGCGGCCGGTGTTGGTGTTGTAGCGTGAGCAATGGTAGCTGTCGAAGAAGGCAAGGCCAGCGATGTCGTGGCGTGCGCCATGCGCGAAGGGGTGGTCGGCGAGGCGGAGCCCGAGCGTGCGCAGCAGCGTCTCGTGGGCGATGCGCCCGAGGCAGAGGATCGCGCGCAGCCGGGGCAGGGCGGCGAGGCGGGCGGCCAGGAAGGGCCGGCAGGTGGCGATCTCGGCAGGCGTGGGCTTGTTCTGCGGCGGCACACAGCGCACCGCATTGGACACGAGGCAGTCCTCGAGTTCGAGGCCGTCGTCGGTACGGGCGGCGAAACGGCCGTTGGCGAAGCCGAAGCGCGCGAGCGTCGCGTAGAGGAGATCGCCGGCGTAGTCGCCGGTGAACGGGCGCCCGGTGCGGTTGGCGCCGCCGACGCCCGGTGCGAGGCCCAGGATCAGGAGCCGCCCCTCGGGGTCGCCGAAGGAGGGGACGGCGCCGTTGAACCAGTCGGGATGGCTGGCGGCGTTGGCCGCACGGTAGGCCGCCAGCCGCGGGCAGCGGGGGCAGTCGCGCGGCGGCTCGGGCGGTCTTGCGTCCGCCGCCGTCATTCGTCCTCGTCTGCGGTGACGACGGCCGCCTGCGCCTGCTCGCCGCGCGGGGGCCGGCCGATGACTTCGCGCAGCTCGTCGAGCTCGATGAAGTTGTCGCACTGGCGGCGCAGCTCGTCGGCGATCATCGGCGGCGAGCTTCGGATCGTGGAGACCACCGAGACCCGCACACCCTGGCGCTGCAGTGATTCCACCAGCGGGCGGAAATCACCGTCGCCCGAGAAGAGCACGATGTGGTCCACGTGCGGCGCCATCTCCATGGCATCGACCGCGAGCTCGATATCCATGTTCCCCTTGACTTTGCGCCGGCCGGTGGAGTCGGTGAACTCCTTGGCGGGCTTTGTCACCATGGCGAAGCCGTTGTAGTTCAGCCAGTCGACCAGCGGGCGGATCGGCGAGTATTCCTCGGACTCAAGCAGCGCGGTGTAGTAGAACGCGCGCAGGAGCTTGCCCCGGCGCATGAACTCGGTCCTGAGGAGCTTGTAGTCGATGTCGAAGCCGAGCGCGCGGGCCGCGGCGTAGAGATTGGCTCCGTCAATGAAGAGAGCCAGCCGCTCGTCCCGATAAAACATGAGTGCAAACCTCCTGAGGGCATATCTAACGGGTGGGCCGGAACAATCAAATCTGGGCCGGCTGCAGGCGCTTATAGTGCGCGCCGATGCCCGGCGAAAGTCCATTTACATCCAACGGGGTGCAGGCCGGTGCACCTGATAGCACTCGGAGCGAACCTCGACTCGGCGCTTGGCGGACCGCGTGCGGCGCTCGCGGCCGCGCTGGTGGCGCTGCAGGCGCGCGGGCTGGTGGTGACGGCGCGGAGCGGGTGGTACCGGACGCCGGCCTTTCCCGCCGGCTCGGGGCCGGACTACGTGAACGGCGCCGCGGCGCTTGCCGCGGATCTCGCGCCCGCGGCGGTACTGCAGGCGCTGCACGCGGTCGAGGCGGAGTTGGGCCGCCTTCGCGGCGCGCGCTGGGTCCCGCGGGTCTGTGATCTCGACCTTCTGGCCAGCGGAGCGGGCGTGCTGCCGGACGCCGCGACCGTCCGGGAATGGATCGCGCGCGAGGGGCCCCGGCAGCTCGAGGAGCCGCCTGGCCTCATCCTGCCGCATCCGCGGCTGCAGGAGCGCGGCTTCGTGCTGGTGCCGCTCGCGGAGATCGCGCCGGACTGGCGGCATCCGCTCCTGGGGCGGACGGTACGCGAGATGCTTCAGGCGCTGCCGGCAGAGGCCTTGGCGGGGGTCGAGCGGCTCTAGGGGGTTCGCCGCCTCGGCGGGACCGGTGGCCGATAGGGACGCTGGCAACGAAGGCGGGCCCCGCAGGCGAGACCAGGATGGAACTCAGGCGGGAGACCTCGGCAGGTCCGTGTCGCGGCAGGAGCAAGTTGTGAGCCTTGGTGGTTCCGTTTACAGACCCGCTGCCGCAGCCGATACTGAGATTGATGCTCAGCGCCCGCGGGCCTGTGTGGGAGGAGGAGCGCTAACGACCGGATGCGGGTCCGGCCAGTGTTGACAGCTGAACGCCGAGCCCGGATTCTCGCACGCAATCCGGCGCGAGGCACGATGCCACTTTCCGTCACCAGCTTTTCCGCCTTCGCGGGCCTCTTGCTGGCAGCCCGGGAAGACGCGGACGCCTCGGGGCACGCGGCACTCGCCCGCGGCAGCGTCCTGGCTGCGACACCGCTGGCAAGGGAGATGGCGCGCCGGGCAGAGGAGATCGCGCTCCACTTCACCCATCCCGGCAAGGCCCGCGACGATGCGCTCGCGGTCTTCTGGCAGGTCGCTCCGCTCTGCTTCGCGGGACCAGCCCCGATCGCCGGCGACCCTGCGACCGTCACCGAGGGGATGGTAGCGGCGGTCCGGGCGTCGGGCCTTTCGCACGACTTCCGCGCGACGGTGCTGGCCGAACCCCTGTTCCGGCAGATCGTCCAGGATGCCCTGACGGTGATGCAGGCAGCACCGCCCCGCTGACCGCCTCAGACGAGGGACAAGTCGCTGGGCGCCGGGTTGAGCGGGCGCCCTAAAGTCGAGCAGGGATCGTCGCGTTGACTTGCGACCGGCTTCGCCCAATCCTCTTGCCGGCGCGGGAGCCTGCCTTGGCCATCTTCACCGTCACCTCCTTCTCCACCTTCGCCGGCCTCCTCCTGGCCGCCCAGAAGCTCGCCGCAGACCCGAACCCGCTCAACCGCGTCAAGGCGTTCGCCGACCTCGCCACGGGCGGCAAGGCGCTCGCCGCCCTCAATAACTCCGGCCTTACCCCGCTCGCACAGGAGATGGCGCGCCAAGCCGAAGGGCACGCACTCCATTTCACCCATCCCGGCCCGGCCCGCGACGACGCCATCGCGCTCTTCTGGCAGGTCGCCCCCGCCGCCCTCGCCGACCCCGCCGTCTTCGCCGGCGCTGACCTCGACCCCGACCGCACCACCGACGCCATGGTTGCCGCCATTAAGGCCTCTCCGCTCGCCCGCGACTTCACCGCCGCGCCGCTCCCCGAGGCCTTCTTCCGTTCCGTCACCCGCCAGACCCTCGACGTGATGCTTGTTAACGCTGCCTACATCGCCACCATCACCCCCGACCTCTGGCGCGAAACCCTCTACCGCCACGGCATCGAGATCGAACTCCTGCAGGCGGTAAAGGACGATACCGCCGAGATCCTCGCCCTCGTCCGTGAACTCCGAGAGACCAAGGCGACCACAATCCACCAGGACACCCTGATTGCCATCGCCCGCAAGATCCGTCCGAACGTGCCCGACAAGGACGAGGCGCTCCGCGCACTGGAGAATGCCGTGGATCTCGCCGCTGAGATGCAAGCGCGCGGCGAAGCCGGAGGCAACGTCGACGCCTTCATCGACGCCGTCCTGCGCCGCCTTGCAGCGCTCACCGCCGACGGCCACCTTGACGAGGCCGCCTCCGAAGCCGACGCCGCCGTGGACCAGGCACAGGCGGGCCTCGCGCAACTCCTCGACGCAGCCGTCAACCAACACCTACTCGCCTTCGACGCCGAAGGCGCCGCGCGCCAAATCGCCCGCCGTGTCACCCTCGAAACGCCCGACCCGTCCGACCACTTCGCTGCCCTGCAACGCGAGCAGTACACTTGGTTCGAACGCGGTCGAGACAAGGGCCTGCGCCTCGATCTCGAAGTCACCATCGCTTTGGCCCGCACCGGCCTCAGGCGGGCCAGCAATGCCGACCAGCGCGGCGCTGCCCTGAATGACCTCGGCGCCACGCTCGCCACGCTCGGGGCGTGGGAGAGCGGCGTGGCGAGGCTTGAGCAAGCGGTGGCGGCCTACCGCGCCGCGCTGAAGGTGTGGACCCGCGAGTTGGCACCGCTCGACTGGGCGACGACCCAGATGAACCTTGGCAACGCGCTCGCGATGTTCGGGGCTCGGGAGAGCGGCACTGCGCGGTTTGAGCAGGCAGTGGCGGCCTACCACGCCGCGCTGGAAGAGCAGACCCGCGAGCGCGTGCCGCTCGACTGGGCGATGACCCAGATGAACCTCGGCAACGTGCTGCAGACGCTCGGGGCGCGGGAGAACGGCACGGCGCGGCTGGAGCAGGCGGTGGCGGCCCACCAGGCCGCGCTTAAGGAGCGGACCCGCGAGCGGATGCCGTTCGACTGGGCGATGACCCAGATGAACCTCGGCAACGCCCTGCAGACGCTTGGGGCGCGGGAGAGCGGTACGGCGCGGCTTGAGCAGGCGGTGGAGGCCTACCGAGCTGCGCTGAACGAGCGGATCCGCGAGCGGGTGCCCCTTGACTGGGCGATGACCCAGACGAACCTCGGCATCGCGCTCTCGACCCTCGGGGCTCGGGAGCGCGGCACGGCGCGGCTGAAGCAGGCAATTGCGGCTTACCTTGCCGCGTTGGAGGAGCTAACCCGCGAGCGGGCGCCGCACGAATGGGCTAGAACCCAGATGAACCTCGGCAACACGCTCCAGACGCTTGGGGCTCGGGAGAGCGGAACGGCGCGGCTTGAGCAGGCGGTGGCGGCTTACCGCGCCGCGCTGGAGGTCTGGACCCGCGAGCGGGTGCCGCTCGACTGGGCGGCGACCATCGGCAACCTAGGATCGGCCCTTCTCACCTTGTCCGAGCGCACTGGGGATCTCGAGGGCGCGCGCGCGGCACTGTCCCGGCTGCACGAGGGCGCTGCGGTCCTCCGGAGCGGCGGCCATGTGCCCTGGGCCGACACCTTCGAGCGAGAGATACCCCGTGCCGAAGCGGTCGTCGCATGTCTGGAGGCCGGCACAGCCGGGGATCGCGGGTCAATGGAAGCTACTGAAAATTAATCAGAACAGTTTCAACACTCCAACCACAGCGTAGTGCTCGCGACATCGCCGGACGTTCACACGTCGAGATCCTCGACGAAGCGGGCATTCTCCTGGATGTACTGGAAGCGCAACTCCGGCTTCTTGCCCATCAGCCGCTCCACCAGCCCGGCGGTCTCGCCCTCGTCCTCGGTGACGGTGACGCGGATCAGCGTCCGCTTGCCCGGGTCCATTGTGGTTTCCTTGAGCTGCGCCGGCATCATCTCGCCCAGGCCCTTGAAGCGCGAGACCTCGATCTTGCCGCGCCCGCCGATGCCCTTGGCAAGTGCGGCGTCCTTCTCGGCGTCGGTCTGCACGTAGACCGACTTCGCCCCCTGGGTCAGCCGGTAAAGCGGCGGCGATGCGAGATAGAGATGCCCCGCCTCGATCAGCGGCTTCATCTGGGTGAAGAAGAAGGTCATCAGCAGCGAGGCGATGTGCGCGCCGTCCACGTCGGCGTCGGTCATGATCACGATCTTCTCGTAGCGCAGGTCCTCGAGCGAGAAGCGCGAGCCGGCCTGCACCCCCATCGCCTGGCAGAGATCGCTGAGCTCCTGGTTCTGCATCATCTTCGACGACGCCGCCCCGAGCACGTTCAGGATCTTGCCGCGCAGCGGCAGCACCGCCTGGGTCTTGCGGTTGCGCGCCTGCTTCGCCGAGCCGCCGGCGCTGTCGC
Organism: uncultured Alphaproteobacteria bacterium; assembly: GCA_963796805.1. Lineage (GTDB taxonomy): Bacteria > Pseudomonadota > Alphaproteobacteria > Rhodobacterales > Rhodobacteraceae > Amaricoccus. Next base: position 148,673 of record CAWCNG010000010.1, on the reverse strand, counting down.
CCTCCACCAGGAAGAGCTCCGAGCCGTCGCGAGTGGCGCCCGAGCAATCGGCGAGCTTGCCGGGCAGGCGCAGCTTCTTCACCGCGGTCTTGCGCTGGGTCTCCTTCTCTGCTCGCCGGCGCATCCGCTCCTCGGCCTTGAGCACGAGATAATCGAGGATCGTCCCGGCGGTGCGGGTGTCGGCGGTGAGCCAGTGGTCGAACCGGTCGCGCACCGCGTTCTCCACCAGCCGCGCCGCCTCCTGGGTGGCGAGCCGGTCCTTGGTCTGGCCGACGAACTCCGGCTCGCGGATGAAGACCGAGATCATCGCCTGGCCGCCCGCCATCACGTCCTCTCGGGAGATCTGGCTGGCCTTGCGGTTCGAGGCGAGATCGCCGTAGGCGCGGATGCCCTTGAGGATCGCCGCCCAGAAGCCCTGCTCGTGCGTGCCGCCTTCCGGCGTCGGGATGGTATTGCAGTAGGAGGAGACGAAGGCGTCGCGCTGCGGGGTCCAGTTCATCGCCCACTCCACCGAGCCTACGGTGCCGGCCCCGAACCGCTCGGCGAAGTCGACCTTCCCGGCGAAAGCCTTGTCGGCGTAGCACTGCGCCCCGTCGAGCCGCTCGGCGAGGTAGTCGGCCAGGCCGCCGGGAAAGTGGAAGGTCGCCTGCTCCGGCGTGTCGTCGCCGGCGGCGATGCAATCGGGCGCACAGCGCCAGCGGATCTCCACTCCGGAGAAGAGGTAGGCCTTGGAGCGCACCATCTTCAAGAGCCGCGCCGGCTTCAGCCGCGCCTGGGCGCCGAATATTTCCGGATCGGGATGGAAGGTCACCGTCGTGCCACGCCGGTTCGGCGCCTGGCCGAGCGTCTGCAGTGGTCCCTGCGGGTGGCCGCGGGAGAATTCCTGCCGGTAGAGCTGACGGTTGCGGGCGACCTCCACCACCACCCGGTCGCTGAGCGCGTTGACTACCGAGACACCCACGCCATGAAGGCCGCCCGAGGTCTGGTAGGCATTGCCGGAGAACTTGCCGCCGGCATGCAGCGTGCAGAGGATCACCTCGAGCGCCGACTTGTCCGGAAAGCGCGGGTGCGGGTCCACCGGCATGCCGCGGCCGTTGTCGCGCACGCTCAGCGAGAAGTCGGCGTAGAGTTCCACCTCGATCCGGTTGGCGTGCCCGGCCACCGCCTCGTCCATGGCGTTGTCGAGCACCTCGGCGACAAGATGGTGCATCGCCCGCTCGTCGGTGCCGCCCACGTACATGCCCGGGCGCTTCCGCACCGGCTCCAGCCCTTCCAGAACCTCGATCGAGCTGGCGTCGTAGGCGCGGGAAGCCGGGTCGTCGTCACTGAAAAGGTCCGCGGCATGGACCATGTATCGCCTCTTTTCTTTGTCTTCCCCTTTCGCCATGGATAGCGAAGGACTGCTCCCCCTTTCTATATCTTGTCCGGGAGCAGCGGCAAAGAGCTTTGGAGGGGCGCGGTGTCGGCGATCCTGCAGGACCGGCTTTCGGTGGCGCCCTGGATGGCTGCGCATACCCTGCGCCTGCCGGGAACCCAGCCCATCGACCCCGCCGACTGGCTCATGCGCGACGAGGCATTCGCCGCGCAGATGGCCTACCGCGACCGGCTGATCGCCGAGCGCCCCGGCGAGGTTCACGCGATCACGGCGGGCTGCGCACCGGCCGCCGAGGAACTGCGGGCGCTGGTGCTGGCGCACCTCGCCGCCGCGCCGGGCTACGCGCGGGAGGGTTGTGAGTTGCGCCGGCCCGACGGGGTGGCGGTGCCGCTCGACGGCCCGCCGCTCCTGGTCGCCGGGCGGCTGGTGCAGGAGGATCTCTGCATCCTGGAGAAGCCGGAGGGCGCCGGGGAGCATGTGCTGACCGGGGCGATCCTCTGCTTTCCCTCCAACTGGACGCTGGCGCAGAAGATGGGGCACGGCCTCGCGCGCATCCACCTGCCGGTAGATGCGTATGACGAGACAGTGGCGCGGCGGGTGCAGCGGCTGTTCGACCTGATCCGGCCCGAGGCGCCGCTGATGCGGGCGAACCTGCTCCTCTACGGTGCCGACGATCTCTTCAATGCGCGCAGGGAGTTCGAGCGGCACGCGCCCGAGCCGGGGGCGGCGCGCTACGTCCGGGTCGAGCGGCAGGTGCTGCTGCGGCTGCCGCAGACCGGGGCGGTGGTCTTCTCGATCCACACCCACATGGTACGCCCGGAAGCGCTGACGCCCGAGCAGCTCGCCCGGCTCGAGGCGGTGCGTCCCGGGGCGCTGGCCGCGGAAGGGTGAGGGTCTTCATTCTCACCGGGGCTGGGGTCTCGGCCGAGAGCGGGCTCGGGACCTTCCGCGACAAGGGCGGCATCTGGGCGCGCTTCGACCCGATGAAGCTGGCGACGCCCGAGGCGTTCGCGCGTGATCCGGGGCGGGTGCACGACTTCTACAACATGCGCCGGCGCAACCTTCTGGCCGCGACGCCCAATGCCGCCCACCGGGCGCTGGTGCGGCTGGCCGGCGGGGCGGAGGTCTTTCTCTGCACCCAGAACATCGACGATCTGCACGAGCGGGCCGGCTCGCCCCACGTGCATCACATGCACGGCGAACTGCTCAAGGCGCGCTGCGTCGGCTGCGGGAGCGTCCTTGCCTGGCGCGAGGACCTCCGCACCGAACAGGCCTGCCCCGCGTGCGGAAAGACCGGCGGGCTGCGGCCCGACGTGGTCTGGTTCGGCGAGATGCCGCAGGGGCTCGACCGCATCGAGGAGGCCCTGGCGCTCGCGGATCTCTTCGTTGCGATCGGCACCTCGGGCGCGGTCTATCCGGCAGCGGGCTATGCGGCTGGGGCGCGCCGGCTCGGCATCCGCACGGTCGAGCTCAACCTCGAGCCCTCGGACAACGCCGGCATCTTCGACGAGGCCCGCTACGGCCCGGCCAGCGAGGTCGTGCCGGCGTTCGTCGACGCGCTGCTTGGCGCGTGGGATCGGTCAGATTGACGCGAACCGGCAATTCTGGTACCCTACAAGCATTACAAAGCGGCTCGGACCATTCGATCCGAGATTATTGTCTAAGCTGAAGAATATCCTGCAATGATCTGTGGTCACTGGAATTAGTCCAGAAGGGATTTTGTCATGCCCATCGAAAAGCCGATGTCGATTTCCGTCACCGCCCTTACCGAACTCGCTACCCGCTCCGTCGAAGCGGCAGGGATCCCTGCCGATCCCGGGGACAGCCGGGGCGGGATCGTTTCTCGCCTTGATCCCTGGATCATCGGCTACATCCTCCGCGATCTGAACCGGCTCTCCGATGTGAATGTCGCAACGCTCGACAAGATGGCCGAGCGGGTGGCTGCGAACGTCGACGGTCCGACGAGTGCCGCGGTGCTGATCCGCGATGGCCAGATCACCGTCGGCTTCTTCTCCGATATCCAGTCCTTCGGCTTCGAACGGTAGCAGCGATGCCCAGCGAGGATCGGGAATTGCGCTGTCCCAGCGCCCAGCCCGACATGCGCGAGGCACAGGTCCTCGGCGCCGTGGTCGGTGAGGGCGAGGGCCGGCGCGTCGCCTATCTCAACGCCCGGCTCCCGGTCGGCGAGGCGATGACGGGTTCTCTCAAGGACGTGGCGTCGACACGTACCCTGCGCTTCGCCGCCATCTGTGAGAGCAGCCGCTGCGTTCACTTCGAAGGTGGCGCCTGCACGCTCGCCAGGCGCATCGTCGAGGGGCTTGATCCCGTCGTGGGCGCGCTGCCGCCCTGTGCGATCCGGCCGCGCTGCCGCTGGTTTGCGCAGGAGGGCAGGGAGGCGTGCCTGCGCTGCCCCCAGGTCGTCACCACGCCGGCACCTGGCACTGAGGGGGCCCTGGCGTCGGTAGCGGTGGCCGCGGAATAGCTTCGGGGGGCCTTGAGGCCCCCCGAATCTCGCCTAGAGCGAGTAGTACATCTGGTATTCGACCGGGTGGGGCGTGTGCTCCACCATGTAGACTTCGGGCCACTTCAGCGCGATGAAGCCCTCGATCTGGTCCTTGGTGAAGACGTCGCCATGGAGCAGGAAGTCGTGGTCCGCCTCGAGCGTGGTCAGGGCCTCGCGCAGGCTTCCGCAGACGGTCGGGATCTCGGCCAGCTCTTCCGGCGGCAGGTCGTAGAGGTCCTTGTCCGCCGGCGAGCCGGGATCGATCTTGTTGCGGATGCCGTCGATGCCGGCCATCAGCAACGCCGAGAAGGCGAGGTAGGGGTTGGCGCACGGGTCGGGGAAACGGGCCTCGACGCGCTTGGCCTTCGGGCTCTCCGACCACGGGATGCGCACCGAGGCCGAGCGGTTGCGCGCCGAGTAAGCCAGCAGCACCGGCGCCTCGAAGCCGGGGATCAGCCGCTTGTAGCTGTTGGTGGTCGGGTTCGAGAAGGCGTTGATCGTCTTGGCATGCTTGAGGATGCCGCCGATGAACCACAGCGCCTCGGACGAGAGGTCGGCATACTTGTCGCCGGCGAAAACCGGCTTGCCGCCCTTGAAGATCGACATGTTGACGTGCATGCCCGAGCCGTTGTCGCCGTAGTAGGGCTTCGGCATGAAGGTCGCGCTCTTGCCGTAGGCGGCGGCGACCTGCTGCACAACGTACTTGTACTTCAGGATGTTGTCGGCCTGCTCGGTGAGCTTTCCGAAGATGATGCCGAGCTCGTGCTGGGGCGAGGCCACCTCGTGGTGGTGCTTGTCGACCTTCATCCCCATCCGCTTCATGGTCGAGAGCATCTCGCCGCGGATGTCCTGGGAGGCGTCCACCGGCGGCAGTGGGAAATAGCCGCCCTTGACGCCCGGCCGGTGGCCCATGTTGCCCATCTCGTAGGCGGTATCGGTGTTCCAGGCGGCATCGACCGCATCGACCTGGAAGCTCACCTTGTTCGGCGCGTTCGAGAAGCGCACGTCGTCGAAGATGAAGAACTCCGCCTCCGGCCCGCAGTAGAAGGCGTCGCCGATGCCGGTCTGCTTCAGGAAGGCCTCGGCCTTCTGCGCCGTGCCGCGCGGGTCGCGGGCATAGGGCTCGTTGGTGTCGGGCTCCAGCACCGTGCAGTGCAGGCAGAGAGTCTTCTCGGCGAAGAAGGGGTCGATGTAGGCGGAGGCCGGGTCCGTCATGAGCTTCATGTCGGACTTCTCGATCCCCTTCCAGCCGGCGATCGAGGAGCCGTCGAACATCATCCCCTCGTCGAGGAAGTCCTCGTCGACCAGGTCGGCGACGACCGTCACGTGCTGCAGCTTTCCCTTCGGATCGCAGAAGCGCAGGTCGACATAGGCGATGTCGTCGTCCTTGAGGGATTTCAGGACGGATTTCTTGTCACTCATCTCGTTTCCTTGACCAGATTGTCTATCAGGGGCGGCAGGTGCGGACGTCAGAGCGCGTCGTTGCCCTCTTCGCCGGTGCGGATGCGGATCGCCTGCTCGACGGGCATCACGAAGATCTTGCCGTCGCCGATCTTCCCGGTCTTGGCCGCGTTGATGATCGCCTCGATGGCGGCGTCCACCTGCTCGTCGGCCAGGACCACCTCGATCTTGACCTTCGGCAGGAAGTCCACGACGTACTCCGCACCGCGGTAGAGCTCGGTGTGGCCCTTCTGACGGCCGAAGCCCTTGGCCTCGATCACGCTGAGGCCCTGGATCCCGACTTCCTGCAGCGCCTCCTTAACCTCATCGAGCTTGAACGGCTTGATGATGGCCTCGATCTTCTTCATGTCCCGGCTCCCGCCCGTCGTGTCGGCGATCTCTTCGCCAGTGCGCGGCCCGACAAAACAGTTTGGCCGCGAGGATTCAATGCGACCGGGCCGGCAGGGCAGGGACCCATCGGAGAATCCTGCTCCGCTGCCCGCGAAATGCGCAATGTGCATAATAAACAGGCAAAAATCGACCGATGATGAGGCGCCTGCACACCTGCCGGCCGGCCGATTTTTTCGCTCGCACGCACCATTGCCGTCTGCTAGGAAGCGGCCTCGATCCGGCTCCGGCCGTAGGACCGAGGCCGCGGGCGTGGCGGAATTGGTAGACGCACCAGATTTAGGTTCTGGCGCCGCAAGGCGTGGGGGTTCGAGTCCCTTCGCCCGCACCAGAAGATGAAAAGGCGAGGAATTCTACGATGCAGGTCACCGAGACCCTGAACGAAGGCCTGAAGCGAGGCTATGCCATCACGGTGCCCGCCACGGAGCTTGAGAACAAGGTCACCGAGAAGCTGGAGGAGGCCCGCAAGGACTTCCAGATGAAGGGCTTCCGCAAGGGCAAGGCGCCGGCCGCCGCTGATGAAGAAGATGTTCGGCAAGTCGGTTCTCGGCGAGGCGATGCAGGAGTCGATCGACCAGGCGATGCGCTCGCACTTCGAGACCACCGGCGACCGGCCGGCGCTCCAGCCCGAGGTCAAGATGACCAACGACGACTGGAAGGAAGGCGAGGACGTGCAGGTGCAGATGACCTACGAGGCGCTGCCGCAGGTGCCCGAGGTCGCGCTCGCCGAGGTTGCGCTCGAGAAGCTCGTGGCCGAGATCGACGACAAGGACGTGGAAGAGGCGCTGTCGAACCTCGCGGCGTCCGCCAAGGACTACGACGACCGCAAGAAGGGCACCAAGGCCAAGGCCGAGGACCAGCTCGTCATCGACTTCAAGGGCGCCGTCGACGGTGCGCCCTTCGACGGCGGCGCGGCCGAGGACTTCCCGCTGGTGATCGGCTCGGGGAGCTTCATTCCCGGCTTCGAGGAGCAGCTGATCGGCGTCAAGGCCGGCGACGAGACCGAGGTGAAGGTCACCTTCCCCGAGAGCTACGGCGCCAAGCACCTGGCCGGCAAGGAAGCCTCCTTCGCGGTGACGGTGAAGGCGGTGAAGGCGCCGAAGCCCGCCGAGATCAACGACGCGCTCGCCACCCGCTACGGGGCCGAGACGCTCGACGCGCTCAAGGCGCAGATCCGCACCCGGCTCGCGGACGAATACGCCCAGGCCAGCCGGCAGATCCTGAAGCGGCGGCTCATGGACGCGCTGGACGAGCGGGTGAGCTTTGAGCTGCCGCCGACGCTCGTCGACGTGGAGGCGCGCCAGATCGCCCACCAGCTCTGGCACGAGGAGAACCACGAACACCAGGGCCACGACCACGGCGACATCGCGCCGTCAGAGGAGCACCGCAAACTCGCCGAGCGCCGTGTGCGCCTCGGGCTGCTGCTCGCCGAGATCGGCACCAAGCACGACATCTCCGTGGCGGAGCAGGAACTGCAGCGCGCGCTCTTCTCGCAGGCGCGTCAGTATCCCGGCCAGGAGCGGCAGTTCCTCGAGTTCGTGCAGAAGAACCCGCAGGCGCTGCAGCAGATCCGCGCGCCGCTCTTCGAGGAAAAGGTCGTCGACTACATCCTCGAGCTCGCCAAGGTGAGCGAGAAGCCGGTCAGCAAGGACGAGCTGCAGAAGGCGATCGAAGCCCTGGACGAAGAGGGCGAGGCTCTCGCCCACGCCCCCTCGGAGGCCTGAGCCCGCGTCGGGCTCAGACGCGCCCGGTCTCCCGCGCGCGGATCGAGAGAAGGAGCCACCGCGCCGTCTCGATCGCGCGGGCGGCGAGGTCCGGACGCGCCCGGCGGACAGCCCGGGGGCGGGCGCGCGCCGACCGTTCGATGTCGGCCAGATGATAGCGAAGCGAGAGCGGATTGACTTCGACCACGGGAGTGTTGCCTTCGGCGCGGGGTTGCACGCCCCACTATCGCGGCCAACTGCAAACAGACCGTTTACGCCCGAGCCCGGCCGGACGACCAGGTCCATGACGGCAATGCCGGCGGACCCTTGCAGAGGCCTCTCCGGATGACTATTCCTCTTCTGCAACCAGGGCGCGCATCCGAGGACGCCCAGGGCAGCGCAAAGGCAGGATCCCCATGAGAGACCCGGTAACCACGTACATGAACCTCGTGCCCATGGTGGTCGAGCAGACCGCCCGCGGCGAGCGCGCCTACGACATCTTCTCGCGCCTGCTCAAGGAGCGGATCATCTTCATCGCCGGCCCGGTCGAGGACGGCATGTCGACGCTGATCGTGGCGCAGCTGCTGTTCCTCGAGGCGGAGAATCCGAAGAAGGAAATTTCCATGTACATCAACAGCCCGGGTGGCGTCGTCACCTCGGGGCTGTCGATCTACGACACCATGCAGTACATCCGCCCGCCGGTCTCGACGCTCTGCATCGGCCAGGCGGCGTCCATGGGCTCGCTGCTGCTGACCGCCGGCACCACCGGCATGCGCTACAGCCTGCCCAACAGCCGGATCATGGTCCACCAGCCCTCGGGCGGCTTCCAGGGCCAGGCGACGGACATCATGATCCACGCCCGCGAGACCCAGGCGCTGAAGGACCGGCTGAACCAGATCTATCACAAGCATACCGGCCAGTCGGTCGAGGCGATCGAGACGGCCCTGGAGCGCGACCGCTTCATGACCGCCCAGGACGCCAAGGACTGGGGGCTGATCGACGAGATCGTCACCCAGCGTGACGTCGAGGTGACGCCCGCGTGAGATGGCCCAGGGCCGGTAAGGCAACCGGAGCCTTTGCCCTTGTAATTGCAGTCTCAAGCATGTTCCTATGGAGACATGCCTGCCCGAACACGGGTGGACCAGGTTTGATGGCGCAGGAAAGATTGGCGAAAGCCGGAGGCGTATCATGAGCAAGACCGGCGGCGGTGACGCCAAAAACACGCTGTATTGCTCGTTTTGCGGCAAGAGCCAGCACGAGGTCCGCAAGCTCATCGCGGGTCCGACCGTGTTCATTTGCGACGAGTGCGTCGAGCTTTGCATGGACATCATCCGCGAGGAGACCAAGAGCAATCTGGTCAAATCGTCGGACGGCGTCCCCACGCCGCAGGAGATCTGCAAGGTCCTCGACGACTATGTCATCGGCCAGCAGGTCGCAAAACGCGTACTCTCGGTCGCCGTGCACAACCACTACAAGCGCCTGAACCACGCCGCAGAAGAACACCGACGTCGAGCTGCAGAAGTCGAACATCATGCTGATCGGCCCCACGGGCTGCGGCAAGACCCTGCTTGCGCAGACGCTGGCGCGCATACTCGACGTGCCCTTCACCATGGCCGACGCCACTACGCTGACGGAAGCCGGCTACGTCGGCGAGGACGTGGAGAACATCATACTGAAGCTGCTGCAGTCGGCGGAATACAACGTCGAGCGGGCGCAGCGCGGCATCGTCTACATCGACGAGGTCGACAAGATCAGCCGCAAGTCGGACAACCCCTCGATCACCCGCGACGTCTCGGGCGAGGGCGTGCAGCAGGCGCTCCTGAAGATCATGGAAGGCACCGTTGCCTCCGTGCCGCCGCAGGGCGGGCGCAAGCATCCGCAGCAGGAGTTCCTGCAGGTCGACACCACGAACATCCTCTTCATCTGCGGCGGCGCCTTCGCCGGCCTCGACAAGATCATCGCCCAGCGGGGCAGGGGCTCGGCCATGGGCTTCGGCGCCGACGTGAAGGGCCAGGACGAACGCCGCGTCGGCGAGCTCTTCCAGGAGCTCGAGCCCGAGGATCTGCTGAAGTTCGGCCTCATCCCCGAGTTCGTCGGCCGCCTCCCAGTGCTCGCCACCCTCACCGACCTCGACGAGGCGGCGCTGATCACCATCCTCACCGAGCCGAAGAACGCGCTGATCAAGCAGTACCAGCGCCTCTTCGAGATGGAGGACGTGGCGCTTTCCTTCACCGAGGACGCGCTCAAGGCGGTGGCAAAGCGCGCCATCGACCGCAAGACCGGCGCGCGCGGCCTGCGCTCGATCCTCGAGGAGGTCCTGCTCGACACCATGTTCGAGCTGCCCTCCATGCAGGGAGTCGAGGAGGTGGTGGTCAACGAGGAGTGCATCATGCGCAAGGGCGAGCCGCTCCTCATCTACGCCGACCGCAAGGATGGCTCCGCCTCGGCCTCGGCCTCGTGAAGGCCGCGGGCGGACGGAGCTGAACGGGGGCGCCAATGCGGGCGCCCTTTTCGGTTCGATGCGCTGGACCGCCGCCGGCGGTTGCGCCATAACGGTCGCAACGCAGCCCGCGAGGATACCCATGGGCCTCAAGACCTTCCTGCTCAAGTTCTTCACCTGGTGGAACGGCCAGACCTTCGGCACCCAGCTCTTCACCCGGCGGTACGGCAAGCGGGTGGGCGAGGACGCCCAGGGCAACGTCTTCTACCAGACCGCCGACGGCGCGCGCCGCTGGGTGATCTACAACGGCGAGGCCGAGGCCAGCCGGGTGTCGCCCGAGTGGAACGGCTGGCTGCATCACACCTACCAGCAGCCGCCGACGGTGGCGCCGCTGCCGCGCCGGCCCTGGGAGCAGCCCTACGTGCCGAACATGACCGGCACCGCGCTGGCCTACCGCCCGCCCGGCAGCATCCTCTCCAGCGGCGCGCAGGCGCGGCCGGACTACGAGGCCTGGGCGCCGGAATAGGAGCTCCCCCATGGCCAACAGCGTCGCCGAGGCAGTGATCGGCGCGGTGGTTCTCGCCACCGCGGCTGGCTTCGTGCTCTACGCCGGGCAGAGCCGCGGCCTGCAGATCGGTGGCGACAGCTACCTCTTGCACGCCAACTTCCGCAGCGCCGAGGGAGTGACCGTCGGAACCGACGTCCGGCTGGCCGGCATCAACGTCGGCGCCATCACGGCGCTGGAACTCGATCCCGCCACCTTCGAGGCGAAGACCACCTTCACCATCGACAGCGGCTTGCAGCTTCCCACCGACTCGGATGTAAAGATCGCCTCCGAGAGCCTGCTCGGCGGCAACTACGTGGAGATCACCCCCGGCGCGTCGGACGAGGTCCTCGCCGCCGGCGACGAGATCATCAACACCCAGAGCTCGGTCAGCCTGCTCAACCTGCTCATGCGCTTCGGAACCGGCAAATGATCCCGGCGCTGCTCGGGATCGCGCTGGCGCTCACCGCCGGCCAGGCAGCGGCGGCGCAGTCGGCGCAGCTGGCCGACCCGCAGGCCACCGTCGAGGTGCCGGTACTGCACCTGCGCGGGCTCGACACCCTGAACGGCACCACCCAGGACATCGACATGCAGGTGGGCGACACCACCCGTTTCGGCCACCTCGAGATCACCGCCGAGGACTGCCGCGTGCCGCGTGGCGACCCCAAGGCCGACGCCTTCGCCTTCCTCAGGATCCGCGACATCCGCGAGCCCGACCCGCGCTTCTCCGGCTGGATGTTCGCCTCGTCGCCGGCGCTCTCGGCGCTCGACCACCCGCGCTACGACGTCTGGGTGCTGAGCTGCAGCAACGACTGACGGCTGGCATCCATTGCCAGCGCCAGGAAGTTCGCCGGCCGGCCGACCGCCGGCTCGAGCTGGCGATGATAGGCCGCCCGGCTGATCTCCACCGCCCCCAGCCGCGCCAGGTGCGGTGTGACGAACTGGGTGTCGAGTAGCCGGAACCCGCCGGCCCGCAGCCGCGCCACCAGCGCGATCAGCGCGAACTTCGAGGCGTCGCGGCGGCGGCTGAACATGCTCTCGCCGAAGAACGCGCCCCCGAGCGCCACCCCGTAGAGCCCGCCCGCCAGCGCGCCGTCCTGCCAGATCTCCACCGAATGCGCGTGGCCCATGCGGTGCAGGTCGCGGTAGAGCCGCCGGATCTCGCCGTTGATCCAGGTCTCCGGCCGGTCGGCACAGGCGGCCACGACGCCGGCGAAGTCGCCGTTCGACCCGAACCGCGAAATCCTCGCTCAGAAAGCTCCGCGCCAGCCGCCGCGCGACATGCAGCCCGTCGAGCGGCAGGATCCCGCGGCGCTTGGGATCGACCCAGAACAGCTCGTCGGAGTCCACCGCCTCCGCCATGGGGAACACCCCCGAGGCATAGGCCTGCAGGAGCAGCGTGGGCGTGATCTCGGGCAGCTCGTCCCGCACTTCCTCACTCTTCCCGCGCCAGCCACTTCTCCAGCCAGTGGATGTTGTACGCACCCTTCTGGATATCGGGCTCGTCGAGCAGCGCATCGAACAGCGGCGTCGTGGTGTCCACCCCGTCGACCACGAGCTCCGACAGCGCCCGGCGCAGCCGCGCCAGCGCCAGCTCGCGGGTGCGCGCGTGGACGATCAGCTTGCCGATCAGGCTGTCGTAGTAGGGCGGGATGGTATAGCCGCCGAAGATGGCGCTATCCATGCGCACCCCCAAACCGCCCGGCGCATAATAGGTGTTGATCCGCCCCGGGCTCGGCTGGAACTGCGGCAGCTTCTCGGCATTGATCCGGCACTCGATCGCATGCCCCGCCGGCTCCAGATCCGCCTGCGAGAACGACATCGGCAAATCCGCCGCCACGCGGATCTGCTCCTGTACCAGGTCCACGTCGTAGATCGCCTCGGTGACCGGGTGCTCGACCTGCAGCCGGGTGTTCATCTCGATGAAATAGAACTCGCCGTTCTCGTAGAGGAACTCGATCGTCCCCGCACCGGCATAGGAAATCTTCGCCACCGCATCCGCGCAGGTCCGCCCGATCCGCGCCCGGGTCTTGGCGTCGATGGCCGGGGAAGGCGCCTCCTCCATCACCTTCTGGTGCCGCCGCTGCAGGCTGCAGTCGCGCTCGCCGAGGTGCACCGCCTTGCCCTTGCCGTCGCCGAAGACCTGCACCTCGATGTGCCGCGGCGTGGTGAGGTACTTCTCCAGATACACCTCGTCGTTGCCGAACGCCGCCTTCGCCTCCGACCGCGCGGTCTGGAATGCCGTGTCGATGTCGGCCGCGGTCTTCGCCAGCTTCATGCCCCGCCCGCCGCCGCCGGCGGTGGCCTTGACGATCACCGGATAGCCGATCTCCTTGGCCACCTTGCGCGCGTCCTCCAGCGTCGGCACCGCCCCGTCCGACCCCGGCACGCAAGGCACCCCGAGGTTCTTCATCGTCTCCTTGGCGGTGATCTTGTCGCCCATCAGCCGGATATGCTCGGAGGTCGGGCCGATGAACTTGATCCCGTGGTCCTCGCAAATCTGCACGAAGGTCGCGTTCTCGGAAAGAAAGCCGTAGCCGGGGTGGATCGCCTCGGCGCCGGTGATCTCGCAGGCGGCGATCAGGTTCGGCATCGAGAGATAGCTCAGCGCCGCCGGCGGCGGGCCGATGCAGACGCTCTCGTCGGCCATGCGCACGTGCATGGCGTTGGAATCCGCGGTGGAGTGGATCGCCACCGTCTGGATGCCCATCTCCTTGCAGGCACGGTGGATGCGCAGCGCGATCTCGCCGCGGTTGGCGATCAGGACCTTCTTGAACATGCGCGTCAGCTCCCCACCGGCCCAGGGCCCATGCCGACGCTCATTCCAGGATGAACAGCGGCGCGCCGAACTCCACCGGCTGGCCGTCGGCGACGAGCAGGCGCTTGATGCGGCCGGCGCGGGGGGCGGCGATCTGGTTCATCGTCTTCATCGCCTCGATGATCAGGATCGTCTGCCCCTCGGTGACCGGGTCGCCCACCTTGACGAAGGCCGGCGCCTCGGGCTCGGGCGAGAGATAGGCGGTGCCGACCATGGGCGAGGGAACGACGCCCGGATCCTCGCCCGGATCGGCGGCCGCGGGGGCGGCGGCGGCAGCGGCCGCCGGGGCGGCGATCTGCAGCGGCGCCGGCGCCATTGGCGCGACCATCGCCGGCGCCTGCCGAGCCACGCGCACGGTCAGGGCCTCTTCCTCGCCATAGTCGCGGTTGACTTCGATTTCGGTCAGATCGTTTGCACGCAAGAGTTCGGCCAGCGCCTTGATGAACTCGATGTCCGACTCCTGGGGTCTCTTGCTCATGTGCGCCCTGTTCTTATTTGAAGCGGACGTGCCCGCCTGCCCTCGTTCCGGGTCAGGCCCCTGTATATTCGGGGCGGCGCGGGGTGGGAAGGCGGAAATCACCTTCCCTGACCGAGGGTCAGCGCCGCGGATCAGTTGGTGGCGCGCACCGTTTCCACCAGATCGCGCATCTGCGCCAGCGGCAGGTAGCCGCGGATCATCTGGTTGTCGAAGACGAAGGTCGGGGTGCCGGATATGGCGAGCTTCTCCGCCAGGTCGTGGGTGGCGCCCAGGCGGCGGCCCACCTCGGGATCCTGCATCGCCGCCCGCACCTTGGCCGGGATCCAGCCCGGTATCGCTCAACGCCTGGTCGAGGCTCACGTCCGTGATCCCGCCCTGCAGCCCCATCAGCTCCGCGTGCAGCGCCGCGTACTTCTCCGGCCCCTCGGTGACCATCGTCGCCACCGCCGCCCGCGCCGCCAGTTCCGAGCCCGGCCCGAGGATCGGCATCTCCTTCACGATCAGCCGGATGTCGCCATCCGACTTCAAGAGCTCGGTGACGTCGGGCTGCGCCCGCTTGCAGAAGCCGCACTGGTAGTCGAGGAACTCGACCACCGTGAACGCGCCCTCCGGATTGCCGCCGACCCAGGAAAAGCCGTCGTCGAAGATCTCGTCGGCGTGCATCGCCACGAGGTTGAGGTCGTTCTCGGCGGTGGCGGCCTGCTGCTTCTGCTCCAGCAGGGTGATCATCTCCTGCAGCACCTCGGGATGCTCCAGCAGGTAGGCGCGGATCTCGGCGTGCAGCACTTCCCGCTGGGCGTCGCTGAACGGCGACGACGATTGCGGCTCCTCGGCCGAGACGGGCAGGGGGGCGGCCAGCCACAGCGTGGCGGCGACAAGACAGCAAAAAAGGGCTCGCATGATGTCCTTCACTTCAGCGCGCGTCGCGACATGTTAATGATATCCTGCGCCTGCCGCCAGCCCGGCGACCCTTCGGGCAGCAGCGCCGCCGCGCGTTTGGCATTGCGGTCGGCATCGCGGAACTTGCCCTCGAGCGTGAAACGCTCCGCCGTAGCCAGCGCCGCCGCGCCCTCGTTGCCGAGCCGCGCCTCGGCCAGCGCCAGGTCGCGCAGCACCGCGCCATTGGCCTCGTCTGCCGCAACCGAGCGTGCCAGCACGTCGCGCGCCTCCACCGTGGTCGCGTCGCTGTCCATGTTGAGCAGTGCCCGTCCCAGGCCGCCGAGGATCAGCGGCTCCTTCGGTGCCAGCGCCACCGCCTGGCGGTAGACCTCCGCCGCCGCCGCGGCATGGCCGCTCTCCAGCAGGAACTGGCCCTGAAGATCGAGGTAATAGGGATCCTCTGGCCGCGCCCGGAGGAGGGCCGCCAGCGCCGCGTCCGCCTTCGCCGGGTCCGGCCGGCGGTGCCAGGCGATGGCCTGCGCCAGCATGGCCGCCTCCGAACTGCCCGCATCGGGATACTTGCGCAGCGTCTGGGCGGGGCTGCCGAGAAAGGCGTCGAGCTTGGCCACCATCCGCGCGTGCCAGTAGACGTCTTCCTCCGAGGGCGGGCCGCCGGGCGGCAGCTTTGCCACCCGGTCCTCGATCAGCGACATGCGCTCCGCCCACATCGGATGGCTCTGCGCATAGGGATCGACATAGGAGCTCAGCAGCGGATCCTGCCCGCGGAAATGTTCCAGCACGTCCAGCATCGCCTGCGGATCGCTCCCCGAGGCCGAGAGGTAGCGCAGGCCCGCCTGGTCGGCGCTCGACTCCTCGCCGCGGCTGTAGGCGAGCGCGCTCCGGTGCGCGATCTGGGCGGTGCCCGTGGCGATGGCGATGCTCGCCTCCGGCACCCCGCCCACGGCGGCCGCCGCGGCGCCCAGCATCCCGATCGCCGCGATGCCGCGCCCGCCGCGAAGCGCCTGGTCCCGGCGCGCCAGGTGCCCGCCGGTGATGTGCCCCAGCTCGTGGGCGATCACCGCGCGCAACTCGTCGACGGAGTCGAGCTCGGTCATCAGCCCGGTGTGAATAAAGATGTTCTGCCCGCCGGCCACGAAGGCATTCGGCTCGCGGTCGTTGACGATGTAGATCTTGACCGTCGCCGGATTGACCCCGGCGGAGCGGAACAGCGGGTAGGCGATCCGCTTCAGCGTCTGCTCGATCTCGGCGTCGCGGATAAGCCCCTGCGCCGTCGCCGCCTGGCCGGCCGCGAACGCCATCACCACCGCCAGCACGCCGGCCAGATACCGCAGCTCCGCCTCCCTCAGTCGCCGGGCCGAACCCTATCGTGCCGCCTCCAGCGCTCGCAACCCGAGGGTCGTTGGTTAACCTCCCGGCAACGAACACCCATATGGATTCCATACGGATTCCATATGGATTCCATACGCGGTTTTCCGAGGCTTTTCAGCGCACTGCCGCCGATCCGCCGGCAACGCCCATTTACACGCGTCTCGCCCGATCGTGAACGCCCTTTAACCCGCCGCGCGCTGCCGCTAGTCAGGCCGGGCAACGAAAGGCCGCCAGCGATGCGCAATCCCACCGGGGCGACGTCGACCCCTTCATCGTGATGGACGTGATGGAAGCCGCCCGCGCCGCCGAGGCTGCTGGGGCCTCGGTCATCCACATGGAAGTGGGCCAGCCCGGCACCCCCGCTCCCGCCGCCGCCCGCGCCGCCCTCGCCCGCGCCATGGACACCAGCGCCCTCGGCTACACCGTCTCCCTCGGCCTGCCGGAGCTGCGTGCGCGCATCGCCCGCCTCTACCACCAGTGGTACGGGCTCGACCTCGACCCCGCCCGTGTAGTGGTGACCGCCGGCTCTTCCGCCGCCTTCATCCTCGCCTTCACCAGCCTCTTCGAGCGCGGCGAGAAGGTGGCGATCGGCGAGCCCGGCTATCCGAGTTATCGCAACATCCTGCGCGCCCTCGACCTCGAACCCATTGGCATCGCCACCGGCCCCGAGGACCGCTTCCAGCCCACGCCGCGCGACCTGACCCCCGACCTTGCCGGCGTCCTGGTGGCCAGCCCCGCCAACCCCACCGGCACCATGCTCGCCACCTCCGAGCTCCGGGCGCTCATCGACCGCGCCGCCGAGCTCGACCTCGCCTTCATCTCCGACGAGATCTACCACGGCATCCAGTACGGCGGCCGCGCCGTCTCCGCCCTGGAGATCTCCGACGAAGTCTACGTAATCAATTCTTTTTCCAAGTATTTTTCCATGACCGGCTGGCGCATCGGCTGGATGGTCGTCCCCGAGGCACACGTCCGCCGCATCGAGCGGCTGGTGCAGAACCTCTTCATCTGCGCCCCCCACGCCAGCCAGGTGGCCGCACTCGCCGCCCTCGACGCCACCGACGAGCTGGACGCCAACCTCGCCGTCTACCGCGCCAACCGTGCCCTGATGATCGAGCGCCTGCCCAAGGCCGGCTTCACGCGCTTCGCCCCGCCCGACGGCGCCTTCTACATCTACGCCGACGTCTCCGATCTGATCGCCGATATCGGAGGCGACAGCCGCGCCCTCTGCGCCCGGATTCTCGACGAGGCCGGCGTCTCGGTCACCCCCGGCCTCGACTTCGACCCCCGCCGCGGCGGCCGCACCCTGCGCTTCTCCTACGCCGGCTCGACCCCCGACATCGCCGAGGGCCTGCGCCGCCTCGAAGCCTGGACCGGTCGCTGAACGGTGGCCCGCACCGGCCTCCGCGGGCCTCCAGCTTACGAGCTCAGCGCCCGCGACCACCAGCCGCGCCGCTTCGGACCATCCTCGCTCTGCTCGGGTGCCGCCGTTTCCGCGGTCGCCGGCTCGAGCGCTTCGGTCTGCGTCTCGGTCTCGGCCTCGTCGTCCGCCTGCGGTTCCGGCGAAATCGCCGCCACCGCCTCGCTGACGACCTCGGCCACCACCGCGGCCACCGGCTTGCGCACCCGCTCGCGTGAGCGCCGCTGCGGCGCGCCGGTCTCCGGCACCTCGACGATCTCCGATGCCTGCTCCTCGCCGAGATCGATGATCTCGGCCACCGGTGCCGCCTCCGCCGCCGCTTCCGCCGCCTCGCGCGGGGCGGCAGCTCGGCCGCGTCCGCTGCGCGACCGGCTGCGCGACTTCGGCCGCGCCCCGTCCGCTTCCGCGGTCACCGGTTCCGCTGCGGGCTCCGCCGGAGCCTGATCGTCCGCGGGCCCCTCCGCCGCGTCGCTCGCGACCGCTTCGCCGACAGCCTCCTCGGCCCCCGCGTCATCCGGGCTCTCGTCAGAGAGCGCCGCCGGCGAGGCGCCGTCCTGGCCGCCCTTGCCGCCGCGCCGCCGCCGCCGCCGCTTGCGCTTGGCGGCCGGCCTGTCGCCGTTCGTCGCCTCGGCAACGGCCTCCTCTTCCTCAATCGCCTCGTCTTCCTCGATCTCGTCCTCGGGGTAGGCGACGGTGGGCAGGTTCATGTGCTCAAGGGCCGGAATGATCCGCGAGGCGGTCTTGAAGCGCTCCACCCGGTAGTCCGGGCTGATCAGCGAGGGATCGCCCTCGACCCGCACCGACAGCCCGAAACGGCCCTCGATCATCGCGATATGCTCGCGCTTCTGGTTCAGGAGGTAGTTGGCGATCTCGACCGGTGCCACGATCAGCACCTCCTTCGACCGCTGCCTGACGCCCTCCTCCTCGATCTCGCGCAGCAGCGCCAGTGCCATCGAGTCGTCCGAGCGCACCCGCCCGGTGCCATGGCAGTGCGGGCACGCTTTGGTCGTGGCCTCGATCATCCCCGGCCGCAGCCGCTGGCGCGACATCTCAAGCAGCCCGAAGGCCGAGATGCGCCCGACCTGGATGCGCGCCCGGTCGGTCTTCAGCTTGTCCTTGAGCTTCTTCTCTACCGCGGCGTTGTTGCGCCGGTCCTCCATGTCGATGAAGTCGATGACGATCAGGCCGGCGAGGTCGCGCAGCCGCATCTGCCGCGCCGCCTCCTCGGCGGCCTCCATGTTGGTCTTGAGTGCCGTGTCCTCGATCGAGGACTCGCGCGTCGCGCGCCCCGAGTTGACGTCGATGGCAACCAGCGCCTCGGTGACGTCGATGACGATGTAGCCGCCGGACTTGAGCTGGACGGTCGGGTTGAACATCGCCGAGAGGTAGCTCTCGACCTGGAAGCGCGAGAAGAGCGGCAGCGCGTCGGCGTAATGCTTCACGTTCTTCGCGTGCGAAGGCATGAGCATCTTCATGTAGTCCTTGGCCTCGCGGTAGCCGCGTTCGCCGTCGACCAGGATCTCGTCCATGTCGCGGCTGTAGAGGTCGCGGATCACCCGCTTGATCAGGCTGCCTTCCTCGTAGATGGGCGAGGGCGCTATCGACTTCAGGGTGAGGTCGCGGATCATCTCCCACTGGCGGAGGAGGTATTCGTAGTCGCGCTTGATCTCGGTCTTGGTGCGCGCGGCACCGGCGGTGCGGATGATGAGGCCCGCGCCGTCCGGGACGGTGATCGACGACGAGATCTCCTTCAGTTTCTTGCGGTCGGCCGCGTTGGTGATCTTGCGGCTGATCCCGCCGCCGCGCGCCGTGTTCGGCATCAGCACGCAGTAGCGCCCTGCGAGGCTCAGATAGGTGGTCAGCGCCGCACCCTTGTTGCCGCGCTCCTCCTTCACGACCTGCACGAGCAGGATCTGGCGGACCTTCACCACCTCCTGGATCTTGTAGCGACGCGCTCGCTGCCTCCGCGGGGCCGACCGCTCCTCGGCAGCGTCGTCGCCGCCCACCGCCTCGTAGCCCTCGGCCTCGGGTGCTTCAGCCCCTCCAGCTTCTTCGCCGGCGTCCTCGGCCTCCGGTTCATCCGGAACGAAGATATCGATGTCGCCGGCCGCCGCCGACGGCGGCGGCAGGTCATCGAGGCTGTCGGTCTCGGCGACCTGGGCCTCGACTGCCTCTGCGGCGATGGCGTCCTCGCCGTTCGCTGCTCCCTCGGTGGTGGCTTGGGTACGCCGGCGGCCGCGCGAACGGCTGCGGGGCCGCGACTTCTCCCTGGTCTCCTCCTCCTCGGCTTCACGCGCCAGCGCTGCTTCCTCGGCGATCAGCGCCTCGCGGTCGGCTTTGGGAATCTGGTAGTAGTCCGGATGGATTTCCGAGAAGGCCAGGAAGCCATGGCGGTTGCCGCCATAGTCGACGAACGCGGCCTGCAGCGACGGCTCGACCCGGGTAACCTTGGCGAGGTAGATGTTGCCGGCGAGCTGCCGCTTGTTCAGCGACTCGAAATCGAACTCATCGACACGGGTTCCGTCCACCACCACGACGCGGGTCTCTTCCGCGTGGGTGGCGTCTATCAGCATTTTCTTTGTCATGATTTCTTTCATGAACGCCACGCGCGGGCCTGCCCTTCGGGCCGCCCGCGTTCTGCGTCATTGTCATTGTGGGATGAGCAAAAGCACGCTGACCGGTCGAAGCTGAACAACCCGTTTCGGAGCGGGCCGTTGCGATCGGTTCAGGTCCTGCGCGCTTCACCGCGGTTCTTCTCCGGCGCGGGGAGCAAATTGGGTGCATCCCGAGCCCAGTTCTGTCCGGGCCGCCGGCCCGGGGGATTCAAACGTGGCGCGAACGCCTGTCGCAGGTTTGCCGGGACCATCCAAGACGACTGCAGCAGTCTTGCAATGCCGCGAGCATGCGACGAATACGAGCGGGATACGGAAGCTCTGCAACCGTTCCGAGATGCCACCTTATGCAGCAGATGCTGAAAAGACAAATGGTTTTTCCGGCCGAGTGCGCAAGAGGTGACCAGCTGGCGGAGCCTCCGGCGCGCCGCGGGACGAGGTTTGACCGGCGCGAGTTTGCCGCGCCAGCGCACGCTTTTTGACCTTTCCGGAGGCGTCCGGTAGGCTCCGCGCCCGAGGCAATGGAACCCGAATCGTGCTGCGACTGATCTTCCGGTTTTTCGGCTTTCTTTTCGCGTGGCTCGCGCTGGGTACCGTGCTGGCGCTGGCCGCGCTTGCCGCCATCTTCACCATCTACGGGAAGGATCTTCCCGACTACGCACAGCTCGAGCGCTACGAGCCGGCGACGCTCAGCCGTATCTACTCCGGCCAGGGCCGCCTCATGGACGAGTTCGCGCGCGAGCGGCGCATCTTCACGCCGATCGACGAGATGCCGGACCAGATCAAGGAAGCGTTCATCTCGGCCGAGGACAAGAACTTCTACGAGCACCACGGCTTCGACCCGCGCGGGATCGTCGCCGCCCTCTACGACGCGGCAGTGAACGGCGGCCGCCTGCGCGGCGCCTCCACGATCACCCAACAGGTGATGAAGAACTTCCTCCTGACCGGCGACCGCTCCGGCGAGCGCAAGATCAAGGAGATCATCCTTGCCACCCGGCTCGAGAACACGCTCTCCAAGGACGATATCCTCCAGCTCTACCTCAACGAGATCTTCCTCGGCCAGAATGCCTACGGCGTCACCGCCGCGGCGCAGGCCTATTTCGCCAAGTCGCTGGAAGAGCTGACGCTCGCCGAGACCGCCTATCTCGCCGCCCTGCCGCAGGCGCCGAGCGTGCTGCATCCGGTACGCGAGAAGCCCCGCGCCATCGCCCGGCGCAATTACGTCCTCGATCAGATGCAGCAGAACGGCTACATCACCCGCGAAGAGGCGGCGGTGGCCAAGGCCGAGGATCTGCTGACGGTCCAGAGCGGCGCGTTTGCCTCCTCACGCAGCGAAATGCCGCCGCGCGACTATTTCACCGACGAGATCCGCCGCCAGCTCTCGGCAAAGTTCGGCGACGACGAACTCTTCACCGGCGGGCTTACCATCCGCGCCACCGTGGATCCCGACCTGCAGACGGTGGCGGCGCGCGCCCTGCGTGACGGGCTCGAGAAGTACGACCGCGGGCTCAGGATCTACCGCGGTCCGGTGGCTCAGATCGATCCGGCAAGCTTCGACCCGGCCAACGAAGCGGCCTGGCGCAGCGCTCTCGCCGGCACGCAGGTGCCGCGCGACATCGACGACTGGCACCCGGCGGTGGTGCTCGATATCGGCACGGACTCCGTGCGCATCGGTGTCGAGGGCATGCCCGACGGCGAAGGCCAGTATCTCAGCTTCGCCGACGCGAGCTGGGCGCGCGTCCGCGCCGCCGACCGCGGCCGTCTCCGCGCCGCCGAGGGTCCGGACGACATGTGGGACGTGGGCGACGTCATCCTGGTGCAGGCGGTGGAGAAGGACGGCGCCTTCGACCACTGGTCCTACCGCCAGAATCCCGGCGATCCAGGGCGGCTTCATGGCCATGGACACCCAGACCGGCCGCGTGCTCGCCATGCAGGGCGGCTTCTCCTACCAGTCGAGCGTCTTCAACCGCGCCACCCAGGCGCTGCGCCAGCCCGGCTCATCGTTCAAACCCTTCGTCTACGCCGCGGCACTCGACAGCGGCTACTCCCCCGCCACCATCGTCCTCGACGCGCCCATCGAGGTCGCCACCGGCGCCGGCATCTGGAAGCCGGAGAACTCGGGCAACACCTACTACGGTCCCGACCCCCATGCGCACCGGCATCGAGCAGTCGCGCAACCTGATGACCGTCCGCATCGCCCAGGACGTGGGAATGGACACGGTGGCGAAGTACGGCGAGCGCTTCGGCATCTACGACAAGATGCCGCATCTGCTCAGCTATTCGCTCGGCGCCGGCGAGACGACGCTCTACCGGATGGTGACCGCCTACGCCGAACTTGCCAACGGCGGCCTCCGCGTCGAGCCCACCCTGGTCGACCGGGTGCAGGACCGCTACGGCAAGACCATCTACCGCCACGACCAGCGCGCCTGCGAAGGCTGTGCCGCCGACGAGATCGCCACCGCCGCGCAGCCGCTGGTGCATTCCAACGCCGACCGGGTGATGGACGCGATCACCGCCTACCAGGTCACCTCGATGCTGCAGGGCGCCGTCTCCCGCGGCACCAGCGCCGCCTCGGTCGGCAAGCTCGGCCTCAATCTCGCCGGCAAGACCGGCACCACCAACGAGGCCAAGGACGTCTGGTACATCGGCTACTCCCCGCGCATCGTCGCCGGCTGCTACATGGGCTACGACACGCCACGCCCGCTCGGTGAAAGCGCTTTCGGCGGAACGCTCTGCGCGCCGATCTTCGTGGAATTTATCAAGAAGGCCATGGCAGGGCAGGGGCCGGTTACCTTCCCGGTGCCGCCGGGCGGCCACTTCATCAACATCGACCGCCACACCGGCCAGCGCCTTTCCGACAGCGCCGGCGGCGCCAACGTCCAGGCGGAATACATCCGCGACGGCCAGGATCTGCTGGTCGGCAGCTTCGGCGACACGGTGGACGCCGGCTGGAAGATGGGCGCCGACGTGCCGCTCTACGACAGCGTGCGCAACTCGCCCGCCATCGAGCGGGTGATGGTCCGCGGCCAGTCCAGGGCTCTGCCCAAGAGCCCCTCGCTCGGCACGCTGTCGAGCGGCGGGCTCTACTGAGCCGGCCCGATCCCGGCACCACGCGCGGGGGTTCTCGGCTGCTGCGCGCAGTCTTCCTTGCCGGTGGATTCGTCTGTGTTGCGCTCGGCCTGGCGGGCGTAGTCCTTCCGGTTCTGCCCACCACGCCCTTCCTCATCCTTGCCGCCGCCTGTTTCGCCCGTTCCTCCGAGCGGCTCGAGCGCCGCCTCCTCGACCATCCCCGCTTCGGCCCCTCCCTGCGCGCCTGGCGCGAACGCGGCGCAATCCCGCCCCGCGCCAAGGCGATGGCCGTCGCCGGCAGCGCGCTCGGCTTCGTCCTGTTCCGCCTCGGCTCCCACCCGGGGCCTCTCGCGACTGCCGCCGTGGCCCTGCTCATGCTCACCGGCCTCGCCTACGTTCTCACCCGCCCGTCCTGACCGCGCTCCCGCGGAGCCCTTTACCCCCTCCCGGTGGGGCGCTAGAACCCAAAGCCGTATCCGAGCGAGATCCCATGCGCGCCGAGACCGAACGCCTCATCGAAGAGATCGAGAAGTCGCTCGAGCTCCTGCGCCAGCGCGTGGGCTGGGAAACGGCGGAGCACCGGCTCGAAGAGTTCAACGCCATGTCCGAGAACCCCGAGCTCTGGAACGACCCGGCCCGCGCCCAGAAGCTCATGCGCGACCGCCAGGCCCTGTCCGACGCGCTCGAAGGCGTGAAGGCGCTGGCGCGCGATCTTTCCGACCAGCGCGAGCTGATCGAGCTCGGCGAGGCCGAAGGCGACGAGGCGGTGGTAGCCGACGCCGAGGCGGCGATCCGCGCCCTGCGCGACCAGGCCGGCCAGCGCGAAACCGAGGCGCTCCTCGACGGCGAGGCCGACGGCAACGATACCTTCATCGAGATCAACGCCGGCGCCGGCGGCACCGAGAGCTGCGACTGGGCGGCGATGCTCGCGCGCATGTATGTCCGCTGGGCCGAGGCGCACGGCATGAAGGTCGAACTCATCTCTGAGAACCCCGGCGAGGAGGCCGGCATCCGCTCGGTGACCTATCGCGTCAACGGCCCGAGCGCCTTCGGCTGGCTCAAGACCGAGTCGGGCGTCCATCGCCTGGTGCGCATCTCGCCCTTCGACAGCGCCGCGCGGCGGCACACGTCGTTCTCCTCGGTCTGGGTCTACCCTGTGGTCGACGACAACATCGAGATCGACATCCAGCCGAACGACATCCGCATCGACACCTACCGTTCCTCCGGCGCCGGCGGCCAGCACGTCAACACCACCGATAGCGCCGTCCGCATCACCCACCTGCCCACCAACATCGTCGTCACCTCCTCGGAAAAGTCGCAGCACCAGAACCGGGCGAACGCCATGGCGGCGCTGAAGTCGCGGCTCTACGAGCTCGAGCTGCGCAAGCGCAACGAGGCGATCACCGCCCAGCACGAGGCCAAGGGCGACGCCGGCTGGGGCAACCAGAATCCGCAGCTACGTGCTGCAGCCCTACCAGATGGTGAAGGACCTGCGCACCAGCTACGAAACCTCCGACACCCAGGGGGTCCTCGACGGCGATCTCGACGGCTTCATGGCGGCGGCGCTGGCGCTGCAGGTCTCCGGCAAGAGCCGCGCAGAGGCGCAGGCCGACAGCTAGCTCAGGGGAGAGTTGGCGAGGCTTTGCCGCGGCGCCGAAACCAGCGAAAGACGAGCCCCGCCATCCCGCCCGGCGCCGCCGGTCTGCAGTCGGCTAACAAGGATAGCGGAGGAGCCAAGGATGCGCGTCGTCAGAGTCAACGAGCTTCGGCTGCACGCCGAGATCACCGGTGATCCTCATGGCCTGCCGGTCGTCTTCGCCAACTCCCTCGGCACCGACCTCCGCGTCTGGGACCCGCTTCTCCCGCACCTGCCCGCCGGCCTGAAGATCATCCGCTACGACATGCGCGGCCACGGCCTCAGCGACAGGCCCGACGGTGACTACTGGATGGGCGATCTCGTCGCTGATGCCGCCGGCCTCATGGACGCCCTCGACATCCGCGGCGCCGTCTTCGTCGGCCTCTCCATCGGCGGCGTCGTCGCCCAGGGTCTCGCGGCCGAGCGGCCGGACCTTGTGCGCGCCGCCGTTCTCTCCAACACCGCCGCCAAGATCGGCACCGAATCCACCTGGCGCGACCGCATCGCCACCGTCCGCCGGGGCGGCATCGAGGCCATCGCCGACGGGGTGATGGAGAAATGGTTCACCCGCGCCTTCCACGCCACCCGCGCCGACGAGCTCGCCCTCTGGCGCCACATGCTGACCCGCACCCCGCTCGAGGGCTACTGCGGATGCTGCGCCGCGCTCTCGCACACTGATTTGCGCGAATTCGACCGCCGGCCTCCGCCTGCCGGTCCTGGCCATCGCCGGCTCCGACGACGGCTCGACCCCGCCCGACCTCGTGCGCGAGACCGCCGAAACCATCCCCGGCGCCCGCTTCGAGATCATCCGCGGCGCCGGCCACATCCCTCCCGTCGAGGCGCCCGAGGCGATGGCGCGGTTGCTCGCCCCCTTCCTGAAGGAGCACGGCCTTGGCTGAGCGATACGACACCGGCATGAAGGTCCGTCGCTGCGTCCTCGGCTGCGCGCACGTGGACCGGGGCCGAGGCGAGCAAGAACGCCGCGCTCGGCGAGGCGCTGGTGGATCGCCTGCAGGCCGCGATCACGTCCGATCGCGGCTAGCCTAGTCGACGGTCGACCCCGGCTCGTCCTTCGACATGTGGATGCGCCGCTTGATGGTCTTGCCGACGATGATCGGCAGCACGAAGCCGATCAGCGCGATCGCCCAGAGCAGGAGCGCCAGCGGCGATTCGAAGAGCGCCAGCCAGTTGCCGTCGGAGATGGTCATCGCCCGGCGCAGGTTCGCCTCCATCAGGTTGCCGAGCAGGATGCCGAGGATGACCGGCACCAGCGGCACCTCGAACTTCCTCAGGCCCCAGCCGAGCACGCCGAAGATCACCATGACGATCAGGTCGAAGCTGGAGCCGGAGATGCCGTAGATGCCGACGAAGCTGACCATCGCCACGATCGGCATCAGGTATTTCGGCGGGATCAGCAGCACGCGGACGAACATGCCGACCATCGGGATGTTCATCGCCAGCAGCATGAAATTGGCGATGAAGAGTGCGGCGATCAGGCCCCAGACCACGTCGGGGTTCTGCTGGAAGAGCAGCGGTCCGGGGGTGATGTTGAGCGCCAGCAGCATGGCGAGAAGCACCGCCGTGGTGCCGGAGCCGGGCACGCCGAGCGCCAGCATCGGCACCAGCGCCCCGCCGGCGGCGGCGTTGTTGCCGGCCTCCGGTGCCGCGACGCCGCGCGGGTCGCCCTTGCCGAAGGTGCCGTTCTTGT
The DNA here is from genome assembly GCA_963796805.1 of uncultured Alphaproteobacteria bacterium. Lineage (GTDB taxonomy): Bacteria > Pseudomonadota > Alphaproteobacteria > Rhodobacterales > Rhodobacteraceae > Amaricoccus. The sequence continues at coordinate 122,251 of CAWCNG010000010.1, read as the reverse complement.
CGGAGATCGCCTTTTCAGCCGAATAGGCCATGAACGAACCCAGCGAGGCGCCCGCACCCGGCAGGACACCGGCGATGAAACCAAGCACCGTCGAGCGCGCCATCGCCGGGGTGCAGAACTTCAGCATCTCCCAGGACGGGGTGATCCGTCCCATGCTGACCTTGGCCTCCTTGCCCTCGCCGGAGCCGTCGCCGCGGTGTTCGAGGAAGATGAAGACCTCCGACAGCGCGAAGAGCCCGACGATGGCGACGAGGAAATCGATGCCGTCGTAGAGATGCACCTCGCCGAACGAAAAGCGCGGCACGCCGGTCTGGCCGTCGACCCCGATCATCGCGATGCCGAGGCCGAGGGCGGCGGCGAAGGCGGCCTTGGCCTGGTTGGTCGACGAGATGCCGCCGAGGGTGGCGAAGGCGAGGGCGAAGAGCGCGAAGTATTCCGCGGGGCCGAAGAGGAGCGCCACCTTGACGAGGAGCGGGGCGAGGAACACGAGGCCGATGGTGGCGAAGAGCGAGCCCACGAACGAGGCGACGCCGGAGATCGCCAGCGCCTCGCCGGCGCGGCCCTGCTTGGCCATCGGATAGCCGTCGAGCGTGGTCATCAGCGCCGGCTCGTCGCCGGGGATGTTCAGCAGGATCGAGGAGATCCGTCCGCCGTACATGGCGCCGTAGTAGACCGACGTGAGCAGGATCAGCGCCGGAGTCGGACCGAGGCCCAGCGAGAAGGCGAGCGGGATCAGGATCGCGACGCCGTTCGACGGGCCGAGGCCGGGCAGTGCGCCGATGATGGTGCCGAGAAAGCAGCCGATCAGCGCGAGCCCGAGGTTCTGGAAGGTCAGAGCGACCTCGAAGCCGTGCATCAGCGCGGTGAGTGACTCCATGGCGCCGTTCCTCTCAGAAGCCGAACGGACCCTTGGCCAATGTCAGGCCGAGGATCAGGTGGAAGACGACGTAGATGCCCACCGCGATGGCGATGGCGGCGGCGATGGCATGCAGCGGCGGCGCACCGAGGCGCCAGGCGAGATAGGCCGAGGCGAACGTGGTGGCGAAGATGAAGCCGAGATCCGGCAGGAAGTAGGCGTAGGCGACGAGCACCAGCACCGCCGCGCCGATCTCCATGAGCCGGCCGGCCGGCGGCCAGACCGGATTGGCGTCGGGGCGCAGCAGGATGACCAGGCTGGAGATGCCGAGGAGGAGGCCGATGATGATCGGGAAGATCTTCGGCCCCACCGGGTCCTGGATGAAGCTCTCCTGGATGGTGGTGGCCTGCCAGATGAAGAACGCGGCCAGCGCGATGCCGATGCCGCCGAAGATCCGATCGCCCATGCGGAGCGCTCCTGGAGAGAGGGTGGGGCGCGGCGTACCGCCGCGCCCCGGAGACGCTATTTGATCAGGCCGATTTCCTTGGAAAGCGCCTCGGTCTCGGCGACCCGCTCGGCCACGAACTTCTGGAAGTCCTCGCCGCGCAGGTCGAGCGGCGCGATGCCGCTGTTGGCCATGATCCCCTTCCATTCCTCGCTGTCGTAGACCTTTCCGATCGAATCGACCCAGAAGGCATAGGCGTCGTCGGACATGCCGCCCGGTCCGTAGAATCCGCGCCAGTTGGCGCCGACCGCGTCGATCCCCTGCTCCTTCGCGGTGGGGAAGCTGTCGAAATCGCCCGGCAGCCGCTCGGGCGCCAGGACCGCCAGCACCTTGATGTCGCCGGAATCGACGAAGCCCTTGGCCTCCGACGCGTCGCCGGTGAAGGCCTGCACCGAGCCAGCGAGCAGCTGCGTCACCGCCTCGCCGCCGCCGTCGAAGGGCACGTACTTGATGGTCCGCACGTCATCGATGCCCGAGGCGCGGGCGACGATCAGCACCTTGAGGTGATCCCAGCCGCCCACCGCCGAGCCGCCGGCGATCGAGACGCTGGTGGGGTCGTTCTTGATCTTGTCCATCAGCTCGGGGAGCGTGGTGATCGGCGAGTCCTTGGCGACCGCGATGATGCCGTAGTCGGCGCCGACAGACGCGAGCCAGCGCACCTGGTCCTGGGTGTTTCCCGGGAACGCACCCTGCGCCAGCCGGGTCGACGTGGCCGACGAGGCCGCGACGATCAGGTCATTGTCGTCGTTGCGCTTGTTGACCACCTCGGCAAAGGCCACGCCGCCGCCGCCGCCGTTGATGTTGGTCACCTGCATCGTGCCGGGAACGATCTTCAGGTCCTGCATCACCTTGCCCACCTGTCGGCAGGTGAAGTCCCAACCGCCGCCGGGAGCCGCCGGAGCGATGCATTCCGTCGCCTCGGGCTCGAAGGCGAACGCCGGCAGGCCCGGCAGCGCAAAGGCCAGCGCCACGCCTGCCGCGACCCTGCTCATCATTCGATAAATGGCCATCTTCATCCTCCAGTCGTTTTCTTCTTGTTGCAGCCGGTCGACGCCGGCCCCCCCGGCATCAAACGTTCAGCAGGTTCGCGCTGCAAGCGAATTCCGGCCACCGCGCCGGAACCGGGCCACCCGATACGGGCGGAGCGGCCTCAGTCCAGCGTCCGCCGGAACCGGACCAGCGCCACCGCCGCATAGGCCGCCACGAAGACCAGAAGGATCGTCAGCTCCCGCGAAATCGTCCCGAGGTCCGCCCCCTTCAGCATCACCGCCCGGATCGCCCGGATGAAGTGGGTGAGCGGAAAGAACTGCCCCAGCACCTGCGCCCACGCCGGCATCCCCCTGTAGGGAAACATGAACCCCGACAGCAGCAGCGACGGCAGGAAGAAGAAAAAGGTGAGCTGCATCGCCTGCATCTGCGTCCGCGCCAGCGTCGAGATGGCGTAGCCGAGCAGCACCAGCGCCAGCACGAAGACGAAGACCGCCACCAGTAGCACCGACACCCGCCCGACGAACGGCACGTCGAAAAGCCCGCGCGCCGCCAGGAGCACCACCGCCACCTGCCCGGCCCCGACGGTGAAGAACGGCAGGATCTTCGACAGCATCACCTCCGCCGGCGTCGACGGCATGGCCAGCAGCGTCTCCATCGTCCCCCGCTCGGTCTCCCGCGTCAGCGCGATCGAGGTCATCATCACCATGGTCATCTGCAGGATGACGCCGAGAAGCCCCGGCACGATGTTGTACTGCGAGATGCCCTCCGGGTTGTAGCGCCGGTGTACCACCACCTCGAGCTGCCCCGCCGCCGCCGCGGCCGCCTCGGCCTCCCCGCCGGTCGCCCGCAGCAGCGCCTGGCCGGCGACCGTCCCCAGCGTCGCGATCGCCCCGCTCGCCGAGGCCGGATCGGTCGCGTCCGCCTCGACCAGGATGCGCGGATGGTCCCCCCGCACCACCCGCACCCCGAAGTCCGACGGGATGGTGACCACGAAGGCCACGTCCCCCGCCTGGATCAGCGCCTCTGCCTCCGCCGCATTATCGGTCACGTGGGTGAAGCGGTAGTAGCCGGTCAGCTCCAGCGCCGAGATCATCGCCCGGCTGTACTGGTCGTGGCTCGCCGTCACCACCGCGGCGGGCAGCCGCTTCGGGTCGTTGTTGATGGCATAGCCGAAGAGCACCAAGAGGATCACCGGCACGCCCAGCATCATGGCGAAGGTGACCCGGTCGCGCCGCATCTGGATGAACTCCTTGGTCAGGAGCGCGCGCAGCCGGCGGAGCGAGAAGGCCGCGCTCATGCCATGTTGTCCTCGCTGGCACCCATGAACTGGATGAACACATCCTCGAGGCTCGTCTGCGCCGGACGCACCTCTACCCCTCCCGTCTCGACGGCGGCAAGCGCCCGGTCGAGCGCCGCCGCGTCGCGCCCCACCACGTGCAGCGAGGTGCCGAAGGCCGCCACCTGGTCGACCCCCGGCGCCGCGCGCAGCGCACGTGCCACCGCCTCGAGCCCGGGACCGGTGACGTGCCGGGTGGTCAGGCTCGCCCGCTCCACCACCTCCTCCACCGTCCCCTCGGCGATCAGCCGGCCATAGGCGATGTAGTTGATCCGGTGGCAGCGCTCCGCCTCGTCCATGTAGTGGGTGGAGACGAGTACCGTCATCCCGCCCTCGGTCAGCCGGTGGATCTCGTCCCAGAACTCCCGCCGCGCCTTGGGGTCGACGCCCGCCGTCGGTTCGTCGAGCAGCAGGAGCTGCGGCGTGTGCATGATGCAGGAGGCGAGCGCCAGCCGCTGCTTCCACCCGCCCGAGAGCGACCCTGAGAGCTGGCGCCGCCGCGATGTCAGCCCGAGCGATTCCAGCGTCGCCGCCACCGACGCCCGCGGGTCGGGCAGGCGAAAGAGCCCGGCCACGAGGTTCAGGTTCTCCTCGATGGACAAATCCTCATAGAGCGAGAAGCGTTGGGTCATGTAGCCCAGCCGAGCCTTGATCTCCCGGCTGCCGGTCACCAGGTCGAACCCCAGCACCTCGCCCTCCCCGCCGTCCAGCCGCAGCAACCCGCAGATCATCCGGATCGTGGTGGTCTTGCCCGAGCCGTTCGGCCCGAGGAACCCGACCACCTCGCCGCGGCGGACCTTGAGCGACACGTCGTCCACCACCGTGCGGTCGCCGAACCGCTTGGTCAGGTGGCGCACGTCGATGACGGTCTCGTCAGCGGGCGACGGCGACATCGACGATCTGCCCCGGCCGCAGGCTGCGGCTGTCCTCGGCCGGCCTGGCCTCGACGCGGTAGACGAGCTTCTGGCGGTTCTCCACCGAATAGATCACCGGCGGGGTAAACTCCGGCTCGTCCGAGACGTAGGAGACCGTCGCCGTCAGCCCGTCCGCGCAGCCGTCGCAGCGCACCGCCAGCCGGTCCCCCGGCGCGATACCCGCGATCTCGGTCTCCCCGACGAAGACCACCACCTTCCACGCGCCGTCGGGCAGCAGCGACAGCACCGGCGCGCTCGGCCCCGCGATCTCGCCGACGCGGCGGAAGACGTCGGTGACCTTTCCCTCCGCCGGCGCCACCAGGTCGCGCTGCTCCAGCCGCCAGCGCGCGTCGCCCACCGCGGCCTCGGCGCCCTTGAGCTGGCTTTCCGCCGCCGCCACCACCTGCACCCGCGCCGGGCAGGCGCTTCACCACCAGCTCGGCCTCGAGCTGGGCCACTTCGGTCTGCGCGGTGTCGCGGTTGGCGAGGACCGTCTCCAGCTCGGCCTGCGCCACCACGCCGCGCTCCGCCAGCGCCGTCTGCCGCGTCGCCTGCCGCTCCGCCTCGCGCAGCCGCACCCGCGCCGCCTCCAGCGCCGCCTCGGTGACGGCGATCTCCTCGGGCCGGCTCCCCTCGCGCAGGTTGGCGAGCTCGGCCTCGGCCCGGTCGCGGGCGGCCTCGGCTTCCGCCAGCGCGATCTCGGCGTCGGCGCGCTCCTGCCGCGCGACGATGTCGCCGACGCGTACGCGGTCGCCCTGGCGCGGCGCCACCTCGACCAGCGTGGCGGCGCTCACCGGCGCGAGGTTGACGTACTCGCCCTCGACATAGCCCACGGCGAGAACGTCCGGGGTGGCGCATGCCGCCAGCCGGGCGATCAGCGGCAGGGCGCAGAGAAAGCCGCTCATGAGACCCTCCGGTCAGCTTCCAGCCGGGCGCTAAGGTTGCGCACGATCGTGTCGGTGATCGCCGCGGCCTCGGCATCGCCGATCGGCGGCCAGGCCATGCGGCGCTGCACCACCGGCCGCGCGATGTGGAAATAGAGGATCTGCCCGATGGTGGCGAAGACGGCGAGGCGCACCGCCTCGGACTCGGCCGGCCGGCCGGTGGCGACACTCCAGATCGCGCAGACCCTCGCATGCACGCCCTCGAAAAGCCCCTCGTAGATGGTATCGAGCGCGCTCGACGGTTGGGCCATCTCCCGCAGCATGAAGCCGGCGACCAGTCGCCCGTCCGGCTCGATCAGCAGGAAGCGGACCATGCGGCGGACGAGGCCGGCGAGCGCCGCTTCGCCCGCCTCCGGGTCGGCGGGCACGGCCTTGCCGGTTCGCGCCGCCTCCAGCACCAGGCCCATGCGGGCCACGATATGCTTGGCGCAGGCCGCGCGCAGGCCCTCCTTGCCGCCGAAGTGATAGGAAATGGACGCGATGTTGCTGCCGGCCGCCGCCGCGATCTCGCGCACGCTGGTCGCCGCGAAGCCCCTCTCGCCGAAGCCGCGCAGGGCGGCGTCGAGAATCGCCTCTCGCGTCGTCGGGCTCGACACCCTTGGAGCTTCGGTTATGTCGGACCTGCCCGGCCCCTCGGGCTATGAAACAAACGTTTGATTACATCAGGGCACGACGAAACGCAAGTCCAGATTCCTGTTGCGTCCGAGGGACGCTGCTGGCGGAATGGCGCGCGCAGGGAGAGATGCCATGAAGATTGCCGCCGCCGCCTATCCCATCGACTGGCACAACCGATGGAACGACTATGTCGGCAAGCTGCGGGTCTGGGTGCGGACCGCCACCGAGCAGGGCGCCGAGCTCCTGGTCTTCCCCGAGCACGGCGCGCTCGAGCTGGCCAGCCTTGCGGGCGAGGAGAACGCCGCCGATCCCCAGCGGGCCATCGACGCGGTCAACGCCCGGATCAAGGACGTGGACGAGTTGCACGGCAGCCTCGCCCGCGAGTTCAACGTCCACATCTGCGCCGCCAGCGGCCCGTTGCGCCGATCCGAGGACCGCAAGCCGGTGAACCGCGCCCGCCTCTTCGCGCCGGACGGCAGTGTCGGCGTCCAGGACAAGCTGATGATGTCGCGGTACGAGCGCGAGGAGTGGGGCGTCTCGCCGGGCGAGACCCTGCGCGTCTTCGATACCGCGCTCGGCAGGATCGGCATTCTCGTCGGCTACGACTGCGAGTTCCCGATGATCGCGCGCACCATGGCCGAGGCCGGCGCCGAGGTGCTGCTGGTGCCGAGCTGCACCAAGACGATGAGCGGCTACTGGCGGGTTCGGATCGGCGCGATGGCACGGGCGCTGGAGAATCAGTGCATCGTGGCGCATGCCGCCACGGTCGGGCCGGCGGACTGGCTGCCGATGGCCACGCAGAACCACGGTGCCGCCGCCGTCTACGGCCCGCCCGACACCGGCTTTCCCGACGACGGCATCATCGCCATCGGCAAGCCCGATGTCGCCGGCTGGGTGTACGGCGAGGCATCGCTCGATGCCGTCCGCAAGGCGCGGGCCGAGGGCACCGTGCTGACCTTCCGCGACTGGACCGACCAGTCCGCCCGAATCGCCGCCATGGAGACCGTGCCCCTGGGCCTGGCGGTCGAAGGCTGAAGCCGCCCCGCGGCAAAATCGTGTACATGCGATGTACGCAGGTTGTACCTGCGATGTACGTGCAATTTTATGCCCCTTTTCAGGGGCCGGATACGCATTTCAGCGGAACGGTGCGAAGCGCCGGCAAGCCGGGTCTACGCCTTCCCGGACAGGATCCCGAGCAACGCCTTGAGCGCCTCCGCCCGCCGCGGATCGCCCTTGGCCGTCTCGCACAGAAGCCGCCGGTTCATGGTCGCACAACAGAGATTGCCCGAGAGCAACCGCTCCCCCACCTCCACCGCCAGGACCAGGTCCACCACGCAAGGCTTTGTTTTTCCAGAGTCTTTTCCCAGATGGTCGAGCAAGAGCCGCTCAAATTCCTCAGGTGTGCGCACCGGCCAGCCGCGCGCCGCGGCCGCCTGCGGCAGATCCTCGCGGGTCAACCGCGCGAAGGCCCGCCGTACCGTGGCCTCGAAATCCTTGCCTTCCTCATCGCGCATCGATCGCTCCAGCCCTCGGCCAAGCCAAACCTAGCGCGCTCGCGCCGCCGGACCACGCCCCTGCGCCATCATCCACAAGTTCTGGCAACGCGCCCCCGACCGGCAATAAGCCAGCACCGGCCCCGGCAATCCATCCAGCGCCTCGCCGAAATCATCCACGTCTTCCGGCAGGATTTCCCCCGAAATCACTGGCACGAAGGCGAATGCCAGGCCCAGCCGCTCGGCCTCGGCCCGGATATCGGCCGCTTCCGTCTGTTGCGGATCCTCCCCGTCGGGGCGGTTGCACATGATCGACCGGAACCCCCGCGCGGCGATCTCGGCGACATCTTCCGCCCCGATCTGCGGCGACACGCTGTACGAAGGGGCAATCTCCACGATCCGCATGAGTTCTCTGCTCCTGACCCGACTGACTGCGCTTAGCACGCGATGAAGCCGGCGTCAGCCTGCCTCGGCCTGCGACGGAACCGGCAGGGCGGTCGTGTTCTTGATCTCCTCCATCGACAGCGCCGAGGTCACGTTGAAGATCGCCACCTCCTTGATCAGCGCCCGATAGAAGGCGTCGTAGGCTCGGGCATTCGCCACCCGCACCTTCAGGATGTAGTCGATATCGCCGGCGAGCCTGTGCGCCTCCATCACCTCCGGCCGCGCCTGGACCGCCTTGAGAAACCGGTCGAGCCAGCCGGCGTCGTGCTGCGAGGTCCGGATCAGGACGAAAAAGCAACTCTCCAGTCCGAGCTTCTCCGGATCGACCAGCGCCACCTCGGCCTTGATCAGCCCGGACGCCTTCATCTTGCGGATTCTGTTCCACACCGGCGTCTTCGATGCGCCTACTTTCCGGGCGATTTCGTCGAGCGGCAGCCCTGAATCCTGCTGCAGCAGCGCGAGGATGTTCCGATCCAGATCGTCAAGCGCAACGGCCATTCCTAACCTCCTGGGCCTTTCGAAGTTTCGTTTCGCCAGAGGCACGAATAGCAGGAGGATGGTCTTATTTAAAGCGAGATATTGAGAGAATTAGGGAAAATGTCCTATCTTGCAGTGCAAGAGAGCTGTTTGGATTCCATCGATGCGTCACTACCCCGTCTTCATGGATCTTCGCGGACGCCGCGTCGTGGTTGCCGGAGCCGGCGCAGTGGCGGCGGCGAAGCTGCGCCTGCTGATGAAGACGGAAGCGACGCTCGTCGTCTACGGCGCCCATCCAACTGCCAACGTGCGGCGCTGGGCGGCAGAGGGCCGGCTCCGTCTCGTGGAGCGGGACCTGGCACCGGGCGATGCGGACGGCGCGGCCCTGGTCTATGGCGCGACGGGGGACGCCGCGGGCGACACCCGGGCTGCGGAGATCGGACGGGCGGCCGGCGCGTTGGTCAACATAGTCGACAACCTCGACGGCAGTGACTTCATCACGCCGGCGATCGTGGACCGTGATCCGGTGACGGTGGCGATCTCGACCGAGGGCGCGGCGCCGGTGCTGGCGCGCAAGATAAAGGCCGAGGTCGAGGCGATGCTGCCGGCGACGCTCGGGCGGCTGACCCGGATCGGGCAGACGTTCCGGTCGCGGGTGGAGTCGCTCGAACTCGCGGGCGCGGCGGGCATACTGGACACGGTTCTACTTCGAGCGCGGGCCGCTGGCGCTGCAGGCGGGCGAGGAGGCGGCGCGTTCGGAGCTTTCGGCGATGCTCGGCGAGGACGATGCAGTGCGCGAGGGTGTGGTGCATCTGGTTGGGAGCGGGCCGGGGATCCGGAGCTCCTGACCCTGAAAGCGCGGCGGCTGCTGCACGAGGCGGACGTGGTGATCCACGACCGGCTGGTGCCGCAGGCGATCCTCGAGCTGGCGCGCCGCGAGGCGAAGATCGTCGAGGTCGGCAAGACGCCGTTCGGGCCGTCGTGGAAGCAGGACGACATCAACGCGCTGATCGTGCGCGAGGCGCTGGCGGGGCACACGGTGGTGCGGCTGAAAGGCGGCGATCCGGCGGTGTTCGGGCGGCTCGACGAGGAGATCGAGGCGCTGGAGGCGGCGGGCGTGCGCTACGGCATCGTGCCGGGGATCACCTCGGCGAGCGCCGGGGCGGCGGCCATCGGGCAGTCGCTGACCAAGCGCGGGCGGAACGCCGCGTTCCGCATCCTCACCGGGCACGACGTGGACGGCTTCGCCGAGCACGAGTGGCGCGAACTCGCCAAGCCGGGGGCGTCGGCGGCGATCTACATGGGCGTCAAGGCTTCGACCTTCCTGCGCGGACGGCTGCTGATGCACGGGGCGCCGGCGAATACGCCGGTGACGGCGGTGGAGAATGCGAGCCGGCCGGAGCAGCGGGTGATCGCGACGACGCTGATCGACCTGCCCAAGGCGCTGGCTGCCGCAGCGCCCGACCGGGCCGGTGATGATTCTCTACGGGCTTGCGCCGCGCGCGGCGGCGAGCGCCCTGACCGAGCTGAAGGAGGCGCTCTAGATGGCGCGCAAGTTCCAGCCGCAGATGGCCACGGGCAACGATCTGCTCGAAGGCGATGTGGTCTACTTCACCTCGACCGGCGAGTGGTCGCGAGAGATCGGCGATGCGGCGCTTGCGGTGAACGCCGAGGCGGCGGACGACCTGCTGACGCGGGCGTCCGCGTTCCCGAACCAGGTGGTCGGGGTCTATCTGGTCGAATCGGCGATCGACGATCGCGGGCGTGCGGCGCCGGCGCATTTCCGCGAGGCGTTCCGGACGCGCGGGCCGTCGAACTACCCTGAGCACGGCCGACAGGCGGAGCGTTCCGATGTATGACTACAGTGACTTCGACCGCGACTTCGTGCGCGAGCGGGTGGCCGAGTTCCGCGACCAGGTCGAGCGGCGGATCGCCGGATCGCTGACCGAGGCGGAATTCCTGCCGCTGCGACTGCGCAACGGTCTCTATCTGCAGTTGCACGCCTACATGCTCCGGGTGGCGATCCCCTACGGGACGCTGGACTCGCGAAAAATGCGCCAGCTCGCCATGATCGCCGAGCGCTGGGACAAGGGCTACGGGCACTTCACGACGCGGCAGAACATCCAGTTCAACTGGCCGAAGCTGCGTGACGTTCCGGACATCCTCGATGCGCTGGCGGACGTCGAGATGCACGCTATCCAGACCAGCGGCAACTGCATCCGCAACGTGACGGCGGATCATTTCGCCGGCGCCGCGGCGGACGAGATCGAAGATCCGCGGCCGACGGCGGAGCTGTTGCGGCAGTGGTCGACCGACCATCCGGAGTTTCTCTACCTGCCGCGCAAGTTCAAGATCGGCGTCACCGGATCGCCGAACGATCGGGCCGTCACAAAATCGCATGACATCGGCCTCAGAATGTTGCGCGACGCGGACGGCGCGCCCGGATACGAGGTCAGCATTGGCGGCGGACTTGGACGAACGCCGATGATCGGCAAGGTGGTGCGGGAGTTCCTGCCCAAGGCGGATCTGCTCCCGTACCTCGAGGCCATTCTGCACGTCTACAATCTCTCCGGCCGCCGTGACAACAAGTACAAGGCACGCCTCAAGATCCTCGTGCACGAGGAGACGCTCGAGATTGTTCGTGAGCGGGTCGAGGCGGCATTCTTCGCCAAGAAGGCGCGGATGCGGCCGGTGAGCCCCGGACTGATCGCCGAGATCGAGGCCGCCTTCGCGTCGCCCGCGTTCGAAGCGGCAACCGCGGCGCCGCCGTTCGTGTCGGCGGGGCTGCGCGCCTGGGTCGATACCAACGTGGCCGAACACCGGCTGGCGCACTACGGGATCGTGACGGTTTCGCTCAAGCCGATCGGCGGAACGCCGGGCGATGCCACGGCGGAGCAGATGCGAGTGATGGCGGATCTGGCCGAGGAGTTCGGCCATGACGAGCTACGGGTCAGCCACGAGCAGAACGTGATCCTGCCGCACGTGCCGCTCCGGCACCTGCCGGAGGTCTATACGCGGCTGAAGGCGGCGGGGCTGGCCACGGCGAACGTCGGGCTGATCTCCGACATTATCGCCTGCCCGGGGATGGACTATTGCGCGCTGGCGACGGCGCGGTCGATCCCGGTGGCGCAGGAGATCGCCGAGGCGTTCGCCGATCTCGACCGGCAGCGCGACATCGGGCCGCTCAAGATCAAGATCTCCGGCTGCATCAACGCCTGCGGGCATCACCACGTCGGGCATATCGGCATCCTGGGGCTCGATCGGGCGGGGGTGGAGAACTACCAGGTCACGCTTGGCGGCGACGGCACCGAGACGGCGGCAGTCGGCGAGAAAGTCGGGCCGGGGTTTGCCTATGACGAGATCGTGCCGGCGGTCGAGCGGCTGATCGAGGCCTATCTCGACCAGCGGCAGGAGCCGGGCGAGACCTTCCTGCAGGCCTACAGGCGCCTCGGCCCCGGGCCGTTCAAGGCCGCGCTCTATCCCGATCAGGAGAGGTCCGATGCGGCTTGATACCGGCGCGCTCCGGGCGGCCCCCCTCGATCGGGTCGAGGGGCTGCAGCTGACGTACGGCGCGGCCAGCCCACAGGACGTTCTGGCGGGCGTGCTCGCCGAGTTTCCGGGCGAGGTCGCGCTGGTCTCGTCCTTCGGGGCGGAGGCGGCGGTGCTCCTGCACATGGTGGCGGAGCTAGACCGCGACCTGCCCGTGCTGATGATCAACTCGCTGATGCTCTTCGAGGAGACGCTCGACTACCAGGGCGAGCTGTCCCGGCACCTCGGGCTCCGCAACGTTCAGCATCTCTACCCGGACCCGACCGATCTCGCCCGGCTCGACCCGGACGATACCCTCCACCAGCGCGATACCGACGCCTGCTGCGACATCCGCAAGGTGCTGCCGCTGGAACGGGCACTGCGCCACTGGCCGGTCTCGATCACCGGGCGCAAGCGCTTCCAGGCCTCGACGCGGGTGGCGCTGCCGGTCTTCGAGGCCGAGGGAGATCGGCTGAAGGTCAACCCGCTGGCCGCCTGGTCGGCGACGGAGCTGCGGGCCTACATGACCGGCCACGACCTGCCCCCGCATCCGCTTGTGGCGAGGGGGTTCAAGTCGATCGGCTGCTGGCCCTGCACCACGCCGGTGAACGAGGGCGAGGACGATCGCGCCGGCCGCTGGCGCGGCAGCGAGAAGGTCGAGTGCGGCATTCATTTCGGCGCGGATGGTCGCATCCTGCGCGCCGCGAGCTGAGGAGCGGACGATGACGGTTCTGGTCACCGATGCGGGCTTTCGTCACGATGACTGGGCGGGCGAGATTCTGCCCTTCGACATCTTCTGGAGCGGGCAGGACCTGCCGGAGGAGGGACTGGCGGTGGAGTTCCCCAACGACCGCGATCCGGCCGACCTCGCGCCCTGGCTGGAGCGCCTGGCGCTGATCCGGGTCGCCTTCCCGGCCATGGCCGACGGACGCGGCTTCTCGATCGCGCAGCAGCTCCGCGACATGGGCTACGGCGGGCGACTGCGGGCCGCCGGTCCGCTGGTCGCCGACCAGCTGCGCTTTGCCAAGCGCGTCGGCTTCGACGAGATCGAGGTGCCGGACGCGGTGGCCGAGCGCCAGCCGGAGGCGATGTGGCGCTTGCGGCCGCAGGGTTCCTACCAGGACCGGCTGACAGCCTGATCGGGCGGGGTTGCGGGGCAGGGTGGTCCTGCGTTAAGGGCAGTCGCCGCGTGCGCGGCCAAGTCTCCGCCACCTTGTCAAAACGGAACCCTGATGCCCCGCTCACTCCTTCACGGCGTCGCCGCCATGGCGGTGATCGTCGTCGCCTCGAACATCCTCGTGCAGTTCCTGGTGGGGAACTGGCTGACCTGGGGCGCCTTCACCTATCCCTTCGCCTTCCTGGTGACCGACCTGATCAACCGCCTGCACGGGCCGCGGGCGGCGCGTCGGGTGGTGGCGGCGGGGTTCGTGATCGGCCTGGCCTGCAGCTTTGTCGGCTCGCAGATCGACGGACCCTACGGATCGCTGGTGAGCCTGCGTGTGGCCATCGGCTCGGCGGCGGCCTTCCTGGTGGGGCAGCTTCTCGACGTGTCGATCTTCAACCGGCTGCGTGCGGGGAGCTGGTGGAGGGCGCCGTTCGTGTCGAGCGCCACGGGCAGTGTCGTCGATACCGTCATTTTCTTCACCATCGCCTTCTCGGCTAGCCTGAGCTTCATTGCGCCGGCGGTGGACGTGGCCTGGGCCAACGAGGCGGTGTCGCTCCTCGGACGTGGGCCGGTTGCACCGCTGTGGGTCAGTCTCGCGACTGCGGATTTCATGGTCAAACTGGCCATCGCGGTGTTCGCGTTGGCGCCATTTCGCGTCGCGCTCGGCTGGTACCTGCAGCGCAGCTGAGATTACGCTTGCCTTTTTGCGCCGGATTGGCACGATCAGGGCAACTGAAACCAGCGAAAGGAGGTGATCCAATGTCTAGTGAGACTTTGGAGCGTGAGGCCGGGTTTACGCGGGGAGGGACCTCCTGAGGGGCAGTCCCCCGGGACGGACCGACACGACGGCTTAGGCCTTGCCGGCCAGCCTCCAAGCTCATGAACCGAGGGGTCGCAGCAGCTGCGGCCCCTCTCCTTTTGCCCCGGACCTCGCCATGCTGCGGATCAACGACGACATCGCGCTCGAGGACTGGGAGATCACCGAGACCTTTCACCGGGCGTCCGGGCCGGGCGGGCAGAACGTCAACAAGGTGTCGACTGCCGTTGCCTTGCGATTCGAGGCTGAGCGGTCGCCGAGCCTTGCTGACGAGGTGAAGGGCAGGCTGCGCCGGCTCGCCGGCTGGCGCTGGACCTCGGACGGGGCGCTGATCGTGACGGCCGAGCGCCACAGGAGCCAGGCGTTGAACCGGGAGGAGGCGCGGGAGAAGCTGAGGGCGCTGATCCTCGCGGCGCTGAAGCGCCCGAAGCCTCGGCGACCGACCCGACCGACGCTTGGTTCGGTGCGGCGGCGGCTCGAGACCAAGGCGCATCGTGCAGCGCTCAAGTCGACGCGCACCAGGAACGAGCCGGATAGCTGAATCCGGGGTGTCACGCGTGAACTATAGATAACCCATTGATTTTAAAGCGTGTCGTTCGTAAATGCTTCGTTACCGGTCACGCGGGCAGTCCGAAGGCGGAGTGATCCAGCGCCGTCATGATCCCGCGCAGCTCGGCAAGGCCCTTCAGGCGGCCGATGGCGGGGTAGCCCGGCTGCGCATTGCGTTTCAGGTCGTCGAGGATGTCCTGGCCGTGGTCGGGACGGAAGGGGATCGAACAGTCTGAGCGGCCCGCGGTGGCGCGGCGGCGCTCCTCGGCCAGCGCGGCGGCGATCAGAGCCACCATGTCGGTGCCGCCGCCGAGATGCTCCGCCTCGTAGAAGGACCCGGCGATGGCGTCGGATTCGCGGGTGACGTTGCGCAGGTGCAGGAAATGCACCCGGTCGCCCAGCCGCTGCATCATCCCGGGCAGGTCGTTGTCCGGGCGGGCGCCGAGGGAGCCCGAGCAGAGGGTGACGCCGTTGGCCGGACTGTCGACCGCATCGAGGAGCGCGCGGTAGTCGGCTTCGGTGGAGACCACCCGCGGCAGGCCGAGGAGCGGGAAGGGCGGGTCGTCGGGGTGACAGCACATGCGGATGCCCGCTTCCTCCGCCGTGGGGATGACCTCCTCGAGGAAGGTGATGAAGTTGCGGCGGAGCTGGTTGCGCGAGATGGCGCCGTATTCGGCGAGGTGCCCGCGCACGTCCTCGAGGGAGATGCCCTGGGCCGAGCCCGGCAGCCCGAAAACCACGTTGCGCGCCAGGGTCTGCCTTTGCTCCTCGTCCATTGCGGCGTAACGCCGTGCGGCAACATCCTGAATAGGCTCCGGATAGTCGTTGCCGGCGCCCTTGCGTTCGAGGATGTGGATGTCGAAGGCGGCGAAGTCGGCATAGTCGAAGCGCATGCAGGTGCCGCCATGGCCGACCCGCCAGGCGAGGTCGGTGCGGGTCCAGTCGAGCACCGGCATGAAGTTGTAGCAGACCACCTCGATGCCGGCGGCGGCGAGGTTGCGCAGGCTTACCCTGTAGCTCTCGAAGTGCGCCCGCCAGTCGCCCTTCTGCTTCTTGATGTCCTCGGACACCGGCAGGCTTTCCACCACCTCCCAGGCGATGCCGGAGGGCGTGCCGTCGCCGCGGTGCCCGACCTCGCCCTGACGCCTGCCGATCTCGTCCGGCGTCCAGACCGCACCGGCAGGGACGTGGTGGAGCGCCGAGACGACGCCCTCCACGCCGGCCTGCAACATGTCGTCGACCGAGACGAGATCCTTCGGCCCGAACCAGCGCCAGGTCTGCCGCATGTGTTGCTTCCTCAGATGCCGCAGCCGCGGGCGTTGACGTAGAGCGAGAACACCGAGGTGGTGGCGCAGATGAAGAGGCGGTTGCGCTTGGGTCCACCGAAGCAAACGTTCGCCACCACCTCGGGCACGAGGATCTTTCCGATCATCGTGCCGTCGGACGCGAAGCAGTGCACGCCGTCGCCAGCCGAGGACCAGATGTTGCCGTCCGTATCCACGCGGAAGCCGTCGAAGAGGCCGGCGTCGCAGACGACGAACTCGCTGCCCTTTCCGACGGAAACGCCGTCCGCCGCCAGCGGATAGGCGCGGATGGCCGGGGTACAGTTCGGGTCATGGGTGCGGCCGGTGTCGGCGACGTAGAGGAGCCTTTCGTCGGGCGAGAATGCCAGGCCGTTCGGCTTCACCATATCGCTGATCACCACCGTCATCGTTCCGTCCGGTGCGATCCGGTAGACGTTCGAGGCCCCGATCTCCGAGGGCGCGGCATCGCCCTCGTACTCGCTGTCGATGCCGTAAGTCGGGTCGGTGAACCAGACCGATCCGTCGGATTTCACCACCGCGTCGTTGGGCGAGTTCAGCCGCTTGCCCTGGTAGGAATCGGCGAGGATCGTGCGCGATCCGTCGGGCTCGATGCGGCTGACGCAGCGCCCGCGGTGCTCGCAGGAGACGAGCCGCCCCTGGGCGTCGACGGTGTGGCCGTTCTGGTTGCGGCAGGGCTGCTCGAAGATGGACACGCTACCGTCGGTCTCGTCCCAGCGCATCAGCCGGTCGTTGGGAATGTCGGACCAGATGAGATAGCGCCCGGCGGGCAGGTAAGCCGGGCCCTCGGCCCAGCGTCCACCGGTCCAGAGGCGCTCCATGCGGGCGTTGCCGTGGATGAGCTTCGCGAAGCGCGCGTCGCGGATATCGATGAAGTCGGACATGGCCCCATTCCCCCTGAGCAAATCTTTTCGTTGCCGCTCGACGGGCTTAGGCGAAGGCGGAGCGGATCTGCAAGGGGGTTGCGGGCCGAAGGTGCGCGAGCCGCGTGCCAAGTCCACTCTGGACGCGAAAATGGCCGCCGCGGAGTGCGGCGGCCATCGGGTGGCTTTGGGTTGCGATCAGCCCTCGGGGCCGGTGTATTCCGGGCGGTCCCTGATCGCCTCGGGCGTCAGGTCGGTGAGGACGACGACGTTCTCGTCTGCGTCCTTGACCACGTCGATTTCGTCCATGGCGAGGAGGACCGTCGTCTCGCCGAAGCCGAGGAAGCCACCGAAACGCGCCACCACGCTTTCGACCTGCCCGTCGGGCGTCAGCAGCACGTCATCGACCTCGGCCACCGATTCCCGATCGTAGGTGAGGATATCCCTGCCGATGAGGGTATCGGCGGAGATCGTCGCCACGTCGACGGTCGCCCAACCCTCATCCAGGGCCGGTCCGGCAGCGGCAGGATCTTCGGCCATCGTGTCGGGCGCCATCGTTCTCGAAGCCGGTTCGGCACCGGTGTCCTCGGCGGTATCCGGCACGATCGGGGTTGCGTCGCCGTTGTCGGCCGTCTCCGGGTCGATCTGCGCCGCGGGCGCCTCGCTCGTGGCAGACGGCAGCGGCTCTTCCATGGCGGCGGGAGGCGTGGTCTCGCCGTTGGCCGGGGCCTCCTGCGCGTAGGCCCCGAAGGCCAGAAGCGACGCGGTGGCAGTACCGGCAAGAAGGGTCTTCAGCATCTCTCACTCCTTTGTCTCGTCGCAGTCGATCTTCGGAGCCGAAGGCGCCCGGCGGCTGCGAACCTGTGCAACCGAACAACGACAGCTGGCCCGCAGCGTTCCCTGCGAATGCGGGTAAGGAGGTGGTGCGGCGGGATCGCGCCTGCCGCCGCGCGCGGCCGGAAAGACCCTACTCCGAGCGACCGAGAGCCTTGGCGAGTGCGGCATGCAGCGCTTGGCTGGTGTAGGGTTTATCCACGGTCGGAATGTCGTGCAGGATCTCCGGCAGGCTGGCGGGATCGCGCATGCCGCTGGCGAAGACGATGGGAATTCCGCTGGCGGCGAGGCGGCAGGCGAAGTCCTCGCATCGGGTCTGGCCGATGACGAGGTCGAGGACGGCGGCGTCGACCGCCTCCTGGTCGACAATGGACTGCGCCTCCTCCACCGCATGGGCCACGAGCACGCGCCTGACCCCGAGGGACATCAGCATGTCCTCGGTATCGATGGAGATCAGGGCGTCGTCCTCGAGCAGGAGGACGCAGGTGTTCTGCAGGGCGACGGGCCGTTCGATCACGTTCAGGTTCTCCATATCCGGACCCCTCCGGCTGATTGAATGAGAAGGCCGACCCCAGCAAACCTATCCCTTCGGGTGCCCCGAACTATGGCGGCGCCCCGGGATCCGGTCGGAGGCCGACAATGGCACGGTCGCCCATACCAGCGCATTAACATTTGTCGCGAATCAGGAACGATCGCGACGGTGGCAGGTTGACGCGCTGAGCCCTTGCGGCTCGCGCACCAATCTCGCACGGCAGGGGGAGCGGGACAAGAAGCGGAGGCGAGCGGTGGCGGACGTGACCAGATTTGCCGGGTATGGCTCGCCGGAGACCCTTGCCGCTGATCCCTGGCTGAGCGTTGACGACAAGATCAGCGGCCTGCGAACGTGGCGGCGCCTCATCGTACAGCTTACCCCGACCGAAGAAGAACGCCGCCGTCGGGCGGGGTTGATCGGCAGGATCGACGAGGAGCTCGAGCGGCTGGAAGTCTGATCGTCGCGGACGGGGGTCACGTGCCGTCCAGACCGTTTTCGGGAAACTCGATCTCGCAAACAAGTCCCTCGGGCTGAAAGTCCAGGGTGACGGAGCCGTTGAGGGTCGCGCCCACCAGCCGCTCCAGCAGCACCCGTCCGAATCCCCGCCGCTCCGGCTGGGTGACCGGTGGTCCCCCCCGCTCGCGCCAGACGATGCGGACGTGTTCGTCGACGCAGGTCCAGCTGACATTGAGCTCACCGGTGTCCGAGGCGAGCGCGCCGTACTTGCTGGCGTTGGTGGCCAGCTCGTGAAAGGCGAGGCCGAGGTTCTGCGCCGTATCGGGTGCCAGCATCAGCACCGGACCTTCCATGCGCACCTGCCGGGCGTCGGGGGCGATGGTCTGCGCCACGCTGGCGCGCAGGAGCTCGCTCAGGTCGGCGCCCTGCCATGATTGCGAGACGAGCAGGTCGTGTGCCGCGGCCATGGCGCGCAGCCGCGAGGAGAAGTCGGCAATGAACCCGTCCATGTCGTCCGAGAGGCTCGCGGTCTTGCGCGCCATGGCCTGAATGACCGCCAGGAGATTTTTCGAGCGGTGGGTGAGCTCGCGCAACATCAGGCGCATGCGCTTCTCGTCCCGCCGCCGCTCGGTGAGATCCAGCGCGCTGCCGACGATACCCTTCACCTCGCCGCCCGCGTCGGTGCGCGCCTCCAGCGTCAGCACGAAGAAGCGGACGGCTCCACCCACGTCGACTTCGATCTCCACGGTCTCGCGGCCGCCATTCGCGAGAACACGCCTTTTGGCGGCAGGATCTTGCGCAACTCCCGCTCGGGAAAGATCTCTGTGTCGATGCGGTCTAGATAGTCCTCCGGCTCGGTTCCGGCCGGCGGATTGTACATGTAGGTGTATCGCAGGTCGGGGGTCTGCTCGAAGACCGATATGCCGGAGTTGTCGAGCGCCAGTTCGAAGCGGTGCGAGGCAGTGGCGAGCTCGGCGGCCATGGAGGCGAGGCGCACTTCGAAGAGGCGCTTTTCGGTAACGTCGACTACCGTACAGAGCACGCCGTCGATCTCGCCCTCCTGGTCGATCGTCGGGCTGACCGTCATGTCCATATAAAGCGTACCCTCGCTTGGCGTCGCTATCGCGATGGTGTCGCTGACCGTGAGGCCGCTTTCGAGCGCCCGTAGCTTGAGCGGCAGCGACTCGTCGGTCGCCTCGGGACGGAGGAAATCCGCGGTGCGCCGACCGATCACATCGGCGGCGGTGAGGCCGAGGCGCGGATTGTGGATCCAGGTGAACCTCAAATCGGCGTCCTGGGTATAGACGGTGATGTCGGAGCACGACAGCGCCTGCTCGAAGCGCTGCGAGACCCGCTCCAGTTCGTGGGTGCGCCAGGCGATGGTGGTCTCGAGCGACGCGTTCGTCTGGGCAAGGGCCAGGTTGGCGCGGGCCATGTCGCGTGGGGAGGGGAGGCCGAGAAGCTGCGGGATCCTTTGCCGGAAGGCAACTGCGGTCGCGAGGGCCGCGATGGCAGTGACGGCCTTGAGTGTGCCTTGGAGCCCATAGACGGGCAGCCAGAGCGCCGCGACGCTTGCAATGTGGAAGGCGGCGGCGGCGACGATGAAGACGATGAAGACCCCGGCCACCCGGCGGGCGTCGCGATCCAGGTCGCGGCGGCGGCGGAGAAGCCGCCAGATCGTTGCTGGGATGATCAGATAGGCAACCGCGATGAGCAGGCCCGAGATCGCCTGCAGCGCCAGCATTGCGGGCGTCCAGCCCAGGGTCTCTGCGAACGCGCTGCCGCTGAAAAGCTCGCTGAGGGCGTTGGTCATTCTGCACTCACGAAACGGCACGAAATCCGCGCCCCTAGGGTCGAACGCCGAGCGTGGGCGAAAGTTCCAGGAGGTTTCGGCGTAGCGGGCGGCGGGAACTCTGGCAGGGCGAGGCCGTTCTATCGCTGTACGCATCTGCAACCGGAGAAAGGACGCACAGATGAACTGGGATCAGATCGAAGGCAACTGGAAGCAATTCAAGGGAAAGGCGCAGCAGCAGTGGGGCAAGCTGACCGACGATGACCTGGACAAGGTCGCCGGCAGCCAGACCGAGCTGAACGGCATCCTGCAGGAGCGTTACGGAAAGACCCGCGAGGAAGCCGACAAAATGATCGACGAGTGGACGGCCCGCAACTAGTCCTGAAGAAGGTGCCGGGCAATCAGTTGCCCGGCACGCCTGGCTGGGCCTTTAGGCCTCGAGTGAGGCGGTGGTACGGAAGAAAAGTGCTTGGCTGACGGTCGCCTTCACCGCATCAGGATCGTAGGGCTTGGTAATGAGGAAGGTCGGCTCGGGGCGCTTGCCGGTCAGCAGGCGCTCCGGGAAAGAGGTGATAAAGATCACCGGCACATCAAACATCGTGAGGATGTCACGGACCGCGTCGAGGCCGGAGGAACCGTCCGCAAGCTGGATGTCCGCGAGCACGAGCCCCGGCTCCTCGCCTTCGGCCGCTCGCACCGCCTGGTTGGCGGTTCGCGCGATCGTGGTGACCCGATGGCCCAGGCTCTCGACGATCTCTGCGAGATCCATGGAGATCAGCGGCTCGTCTTCGATGATGAGCACCCGAGTGGCGATCTGGCGGTCGATCTCGCCAACGGCGGCGGCGATGAGACCGTCAACCTCGGGCTCGCTCAGATCGAGGATGGCGGCGGCTTCGGCCGGCGTGAAGCCTTCGAGCGTGGTGAGCAGAAGCGCCTGACGGCTTTCGGACGGGATCGCCGACAGGCGCTCTCGGGCGGTGCGCTCGCCCACTGATGTGCGCCCTTCGTCGACCGGATCGATCTCGAGGCCGTGCCAGAGCTTGTGGAAGAGGCGGTAAAGGCCGACCTTCACCCTGTCCGTGCGGTCGAAGACCGACGGATCGGCCAGGATCGCCTCGAGGCAGGCTGTCACATGGGCGTCGCCGCTGGTCTGGGACGCCGTCAGCGCACGCGAATAGCGCCGGAGATACGGCAGGTGGGGAGCGATCTCTTGGGAAAGACTGGTGGGCATCGTTGGCCTGATCCTCTGCTCAGCGCATTATCCGGCCCCGAGCATGCGCCCGGTCCGCGAATGTTAAAGCGCCGGCGGGCGGAAAAGTTCCATGCGGGCTGGAACGATCTTGTCCCAGGCGCATTCACTTCGTTGTGGAGTCGGCGCAGTTGGCAGGGAGAAGGCGGTTGGAGCGGTGATGACGGGAAGTGATTCCGCCGGCGGAAAGCCCCCGCGCCGGGGGATGCGGAAGCAGGATTGGATCGCCAACCAGTTGCGCCGTGTCTACGATGAGGCGCTGCAGGAGGACATCCCCCAGGATATGCTGGAGCTTCTGGCAAAGCTGGACGAGGCGCCGGAAACGGAGAGCGATTCGTGAGTGGCTCATTCCGCGACGATCTGGTTGCCGCGATCCCGATGTTGCGCGGCTTCGCCCGCTCCCTCAGCGGCAACCGCGACCGGGCGGATGACCTGGTGCAGGAGACGCTGGCCAAGGCGATCGCCAATCGCGAAAAGTACCGGCAGGGAACCAACCTGCACGCATGGCTGGTAACGATCCTGCGGAACCAGTTCTACTCCGAAGGCCGCCGCCGCTGGCGCGAGGTCTCCGACGCCGAGGGAACGCATGCCGCGCGGTTGACAGAGTTGCCGATGCACGACAGCCGGATGGAGATGCGCGAGTTCCTCGGCGCCCTGCAGGTTCTGCCGATCGACCAGCGCGAGGCGCTGGTTCTCGTGGGCGCCAGCGGTCTTTCCTACGAGGAGGCGGCGGAGATCCTCGGCACACGGGTGGGCACGGTGAAGAGCCGCGTTTCGCGGGCGCGGTCGCGGCTTGAGGCCTTGCTCGACGGCGGCGAAGGGTTTGCCCGCGACGACGAGGCGGTGACCAAGTCGGTGGAACAGTTGCGCCGGGCCATGTCGGCGTGACGGATCGTTTGCGATCCGCGTGAACGGCGCGACCCGCCCGTCCGCCACGTCTGCTTCATTAACCTTTCGGCGGCGCGCCCACTACGCGTGCATGCGATGTACCTAAGATGTACCTAAGTTGTACGTCTAGGAAATCGTCGTTAACCCTTGCGGCATCGACTCGCTCAATCCGGTCACCTGCGATCGCCCGGATTTCGTATCAAGCGTCCACAGGCACGACGTCGACCGCGTGTTCGCTGGTCTGCTCGCCGGCGATGCGGAGCACGCCCTTGACCGGCGCCACGTCGCCGTAGTCGCGGCCGCGCGCCACGATGATATGATCGGTTCCCGCAGGCATAGCGTTCGTCGGATCGAACTCTAACCAGCCCGTCTGCCAGCCGCACCAGGCCCGCACCCAGGCGTGCATCGCGTCGGCGCCTTCGAGGCGCGGCTTGCCGGGGGGCGGGTTGGTGCGCAGGAAACCCGAGACGTAGCCGGCGGGGATGCCGACGCCGCGGAGGCAGGCGATCATCACCTGAGCGAAGTCCTGGCATACGCCGTGTCGGCGGGCGAAGGCCTCGGCGGGCGGCGTGTCGACGGTGGTGGCGTCGGGATCGAAGTTCATGTCCCGGTGCAGCGCCAGACCGACGGCGCGGACCGCCTCCAGCGCGGTGGAGTCGGTCGGGATCTGTTCGCGGGCATAGGCGGTCGTCTCGGGGCCCGTCGCCACGCGCGGGCTCGATCCGAGGAAGTGGTGCGGCGCGTCGGGATCCAGCCCGCGATAGTCGGCGATCTCCACCGCCAGGCCGCGGAGATCGGGCGAGATGTCGAGGACCGGCGCCTCCGCCAGGCGCTCGACCCGTGCCGCCACCCGAAAAAGGATCTCGTCGTGCTCGGCGCGGAAGGCAACCTCGACCGCGGAATTGCCAAAGAAGTCGACAAGTGGCCGGCGTTCCGCCGGTTCAGGCAGGACGGTCAGAAGGCCGGTGATCCGCCGCTGCAGGCCGGGCAGGTCGGCAGGCAGCAGGCGGAGAATGTGCCGTCCGGCGACCGCGGGGCGGTCGTACTCGTAGGCGATGGTGAGGCCGATGTCATAAAGCATGTCAGCGCAGGTAGGTGTCGGAGAGCAGGGTAGAGAAGGCCTCGATATCGCGGATGAGCGCCGTGAGCATGGCGCCGTCGACGGTGGCCGGGGTCTCGACGGCCAGGCCGGTGTGGGCCTGCAGCACGGCCCGGGACAGCGGCGACATCTGTCCGTCGACCACGGCGTTCGGCAGGAAAGCCACGTGGTCGCGTATCTCGGTCAGATGATAGATCACCGAGCGGGGGTTCAGCGTATCGAGGGCCAGGAGATCGACGACCGTCTCGCGCGTGGTGGTGACGGCGTATCGGCGGCGGTGCGACATCACGCTGTCGCCGAGTTCGACCGCGAGGTCGAGCGCGCCGTCGGGCGCCTCGGGATCCGCGAGCCGGACGAGCGCCGCGCACATGGCGATCGATCGCTCAAGCGAGCGGCCGATCGACAGGAAACGCCAGCCGGTGAAATGATACATGTTCTCGTGGACGAGGCCGGAGAAGCCGGTGATCTTGCGAAGGAGCACGCTCATGGCGCGGGTGGCGTCGTCTCCGGCGGTGACGCGCTCGGCCATGGCGCGCGCGGTCTTGGCGAGGTCGTTCAGCGCCATCCAGCCGTCGATGGAGAAGCGGTCGCGCACGTTGCCGGCGCTGACGATGGCGCTTTCGAGCATGCCGACCAGCACTTGCGGGAGGGCCTCGGACGGGTCGATGCCGATCGTCTCGAGATAGCTTGCGAAGTCGGCGATCAGCGGCGCCTCGGGGTCGGCGGTCTCGGCGAGGCGGATGTGATAGGCGCGCATTAGGCGCATCGCACCCTCGGCGCGCTCCACGTAGCGGCCGAGCCAGTAGAGGTTGTCGCCGGCCCGGCTGGGCAGTACGCCGGGACGCACGCGGGCGTAGGGCGTGGCATGGGTCGGCAGCATGCTGATCGTCTCGACCGGGCGGTTGCTGATCACCCAGACGTCCGCGGCGGTGCCACCGCGTTGCATGGCGATGGCGCTGGCCTCCGGCGCGTTGCCGATGCGCGCGAAACCGCCCTGCATGACCTGCCAGCCCTGGGGCGTGCGGGCGAGAAAGACCCGCAGGCTCATGGGGCGCGGCACCAGTACGCCGTTCTGGTAGGCGGGCGTGGTGGAAAGTGTCACTGCCTCCTGTCCCACGAGTTCGGCTCCGTCGGCCTCCAGCCAGGCGTCGAAGGAGCTTCGGGCCTTGGCGCGGAATTGGCTGCCAAGCACGGTGGTGTCGTCGGCCTCGTAGGGGAGGCGGGTGGAGAGGGCCGGGCCGATCATCATCCGGTCCTTGTTCTCCCGCACGTGCTCGCGTTCCGAGGGCTGTCCGCACCACCAGGTGGCGATGTTGGGTAGGATCAGCGGCCCGCCCGTCAGTGCCTCGGCGATCCGCGGCAGGAAGGCGAGAAGTGCGCGGGTCTCGAGAATGCCGGAGCCAAGCGCGTTGACGAGGGTGACCGAGCCCTGCCGGAGCGCGCCGGTGAGGCCGGGGGTGCCAAGGCGGGAGGTGGCATCGAGCTCGAGGGGATTCTGCGAAGGCGGCGTCGAGGCGGCGCCAGAGCACCGAGACGGGGCGGAGCCCGGCGACGGTGCGGACCATGACCCTGCCGTTCTCGACGGTCAGATCCTCCCCCTCCAGCAGCATGAAGCCGAGGTAGCGGGCGATGTAGGCGTGCTCGAAGTAGGTGTCGTTGAGCGGCCCCGGCGTCAGGATGGCGACGCGCGTATCCGGTTCGTCGGACAGGCCCTGCAGCGCGTCGCGAAAGGTACGGAAGAATCCGGCCAGGCGATGGACGTGGGTCTCGGCGTAGAGGTCGGAAAAGACGCGGCTCGTCGCCACCCGGTTCTCCAGCGCGAAGCCCGCGCCCGAGGGTGCCTGGGTGCGGTCGCCGAGCACCCACCACGAGCCGTCCGGGCCACGGCCGATCTCGAAGGCGATGAAGTGGAGGTAGTGAACGCGGCGGGGGGTGACGCCGACGAGCGGGCGCAGCCACTCGCGGCTGCCGGCGATGAGCCGGGCGGGAAGGTATCCGTCGGCCACGAGCCGGTTCGGGCCATAGAGGTCGGCCATCACCGTCTCGAGCAGATCCGCTCGCTGGATCAGGCCGCGGGCGAGGATGGCCGCCTCTTCCTCCTCCACGAGGACGGGGATATGCGCGAGCGGCCAGGCGCGCTCGCTCGGACCCTCGGTGCCGTACTGGCGATAGAAGACACCGGCGTCGCGCAGGTACTGGTCGCCGCGCGCAAAGCGACGCTCCAGGTCCGCCGGGGTCAGATTGGCGAGATGGTCGACGAAGGGCCGCCAGACCGGGCGGATGTCGCCATGGGAATCGAGCAGCTCGTCGGCGACGCCGGGCGGCGGGCGGTAGTTCGCGAGCAGGCGGGCTGCCGGATCATCTCCGTGGATGCTCCGTACTTCCATGTCAGATTCCGGGTGCCCGGCGCAGATCGAGGGTCATGGGAAACTCGCGCGCCGGGACCTCGGCAGGCGGGACGTAGCCGCCGGCGGAGTGGCCGTTCGGCTCGAAGCGAGCGAGCCGGCGGGCTTCGGCCTCGTTGCCGTTGACCGGGAAGGTATCGTAGCTGCGCCCGCCGGGGTGGGCGACGTGGTAGGTGCAGCCGCCAATGGCGCGGTCGGTCCAGGTGTCGAAGATGTCGAAGGTCAGCGGCGCGTGGACGGGGATGACCGGGTGGAGCGCCTCGGACGGCTGCCAGGCCTTGAAGCGGACGGCCGCAACCGAGACGCCGCCGGTGTCGGTGGGTTGAAGCGGCAGGCGGCGCTTGTTGCAGGCGACGACATAGCGGTCGGGGTCGGTGGTGGTGAGCTTGGCCTGCAGGCGCTCCACCGACGAGTCGGTGTAGCGGACGGTGCCGCCGATGGCGCCGGTCTCGCCGAGTACGTGCCAGGGTTCCAATGCCTGGCGGATCTCGAGGTTGACGCCGTCGACCTCGATCTCGCCGCAGAAGGGGAAGCGGAACTCCTGCTGCGCCTCGAACCAGTCCGGACGCATGTCGAAGCCGTGGTCGCGCAGGTCGCGAAGGACGTCGAGGAAGTCCTCCCAGACGAAGTGCGGCAGCATGAAGCGGTCGTGCAGCGTGGTGCCCCAGCGGGTGAGCGTGCCTGTGACAGGGGCGTGCCAGAGGCGGGCGATCAGCGCGCGGATCATCAGCTGCTGGGCCAGCGACATGCGCGGGTCGGGCGGCATCTCGAAGCCGCGGAATTCCACTAGGCCGAGGCGGCCGGTGGGGCCGTCGGGGGAGTAGAGCTTGTCGATGCAGAATCTCAGCGCGGTGGGTGTTGCCGGTGACGTCGGTGAGGATGTTTCGAAGCAGGCGGTCGACAAGCCACGGCGGCGGGGCGTCGCCCTGGCCTGGGGGCGGGATCTGCGCCAGCGCGATTTCCAGCTCGTAGAGGGAATCGTGGCGGGCCTCGTCGATGCGCGGGGCCTGGGAGGTGGGGCCAATGAAGAGGCCGGAGAAGAGGTAGGAGATCGACGGGTGCCGCTGCCAGTGGAGGATGAGGGAGCGCAGGAGATCGGGACGGCGGAGGAAGGGCGAGTCGAGGGTGGTGGCGCCGCCGACGACGACGTGGTTGCCACCGCCGGTGCCGGCGTGCTTGCCGTCGATCATGAACTTGTCGGCGCCGAGGCGGGTCTGGCGGGCCTCGTCGTAGACGGTGGAGGTGATGGCGACGCAGTCCTCCCAAGAGGTTGCGGGGTGGATGTTCACCTCGATGACGCCGGGGTCGGGTGCGACGCGGATGACGTTGAGGCGCGGGTCGGGCGGGGGCGCGTAGCCCTCGATGTGGATGGGCAGGCCCATCTCGCGGGCCGACGCCTCGGCGGCTGCGATGAGGTCGAGATAGTCCTCGACGCTCTCCACCGGCGGCATGAAGACGCAGAGGCGGCCGTCACGCGGCTCGACCGAGATCGCGGTGCGAACGGCACCGCCGGCTTCGCCGATTTCCTGCTCGACGCGCTCCTGCTGGCCGCCGTCGTCGGCGGTGAATCGCGCCATGGGCTGTGCTCGTCCCTCGTGGATCGGATGGGGCGGCTCGCCGGTGGGCCGGGGCGCGCGGTTGCGGAAGTCGGGCAGGGGGCCACGCGGCACGGTCGGGTCGGCGATGTTGGTGTAGGGGTAAGCAGAGGGGGAGACGTAAGGCAGCTTGGGAAGTGGCAGGCGGAAGCCGACCGGGCTGTCGCCGGGGATAAGGTAGAGGAAGCCGCGGCGGAGCTTCCATTTCTCGGAGCGCCAGCGGTGGCCCTCGGCCTTGGACTGCCAGCGCTGAACGGGGAGGATGTAGCCGGAGGGCGTGGTCAGGCCGCGGTCGAAGACCTTGGCGATGCGGTGCCGCTCCTCGGGATCCTTGAGCTTTGAGTTTTCCGGCGTGACGTTCTCGGGCAGGTCACCTTCCTTGAGGATCCACTCGGCGGGGTCCTCGTAGGCGGGGGCCACGTTGTCCGGCTCGATGCCGAGCTCGGTGGCGATGCCTTGCATCAGCTTCTCGGCCTCGGCCGGGCCGGCCTTGGTGTCAGCACCCTCCTCGGCGATGAGCTTTTCGTCCTGCCAGATCGGGGTGCCGTCGCGGCGCCAGTAAAGCGAGAAGGTCCAGCGGGGGAGGCTCTCGCCGGGGTACCACTTGCCCTGGCCGTAGTGGAGGAACCCGCCGGGCGCGAAGCGGTTGCGGAGGCGGCGGATGAGCTGGTCGGCGAGGCCGCGCTTGGTGGGGCCGACGGCAGCGGTGTTCCACTCGGCCGCCTCGAAGTCGTCGATGGAGACGAATGTGGGCTCGCCGCCCATGGTCAGCCGCACGTCGCCGGCGGCGAGCGAGGCGTCGACCTTGCGCCCGAGGGCATCGAGCGCCTGCCAAGCCTCCTCGGAGAAGGGCTTGGTGATGCGCGGGTGTTCTGCGACGCGGGTCACCTTCATCTCGAAGCCGAAATCGACCTCGGCGAAGGAGGCCACGCCGGAGATCGGTGCGGCGTTGCGGTAGTGCGGGGTGGCGGCCAGCGGGATGTGGCTTTCGCCGGTGAGGAGGCCGGAGGTGGGGTCGAGGCCGATCCAGCCGGCGCCGGGCAGGTAGACCTCGCACCAGGCGTGCAGGTCGGTGAAGTCGTGGTCGGTGCCGGGGGGGCCGTCGAGCGCCACGAGGTCGGGCTTGAGCTGGATGAGATAGCCGGAGACGAAACGGGCGGCGAGGCCGAGGTTGCGCAGGATCTGCACCAGGAGCCAGGAGGTGTCGCGGCAGGAGCCGGTGCCGCGCTGGAAGGTCTCCTCCGGGGTCTGCACGCCGGGCTCCATGCGGATGACGTAGCCGATCTCGCCGGCGAGGCGGGCGTTCAGGCCGACGACGAAGTCGACGGTACGGGTGCGCTCGCGGGGAAGGGTGGCGAGAAAGGATTTCAGATCAGCGCAGACCGGCTCGGGGCTCATGTAGATGGCGAGGTCGTCGCGGATATCTTCGGGGTATTCGAACGGCCAATGCTCGGCGGTGTCTTCCACGAAGAAGTCGAACGGATTGTAGACCGTCATGTCGGCGACGAGGTCGACCTCGATCTTGAGCTCGGTCACCGGCTCGGGAAAGACGAAGCGCGACAGCCAGTTGCCGTAGGGGTCCTGCTGGTGGTTCACGAAATGCTCGGCAGGGCCGACCTTCAGCGAGTGTGACAGCACGCGGGTGCGCGAGTGCGGCGCGGGGCGGAGGCGGATGATCTGCGGGCCGAGGACCACCGGACGATCGTATCGGTAGTGGGTGAGGTGGTAGATGCTGGCCTTGATCGACATGGCTCCCCCGGTCCTGACGCGTGGGCCGCAGGTTTTCACAGAATTGCGAAGCACACCACGGCTTTGTTGCGCTGCGGGGCGTTTCGTCCGGGGGGCGAGGTGAACCAACGCCGCGGGTCCGGCCGCCGATTTCCAACCCGCCGGACACTCGGATTTCACCGTTGAAATGGCCGGTGAATTGTCCGTTACTGTCGATGCGGGACCGGAGCGATCGGAGAGCATCGTGAGCCGCATGTACCACGACGGCAACCGCCGTCTGCAGGACGCCTTCGACAGCCGGCGCATCGCCGACCGGCTCGAGGCGGTGACGACGCACGCGGTGTTCAGCCC
Organism: uncultured Alphaproteobacteria bacterium; assembly: GCA_963796805.1. GTDB lineage: Bacteria > Pseudomonadota > Alphaproteobacteria > Rhodobacterales > Rhodobacteraceae > Amaricoccus. Next base: position 92,504 of record CAWCNG010000010.1, on the reverse strand, counting down.
GGGCGACCGACGGCGCGCCGTCGATCTACGCCCCGCAGGCCGGAGTGGAGCCGCCCGAGCCGACGTGGAAGGGGTTCGAGGAGTTTCGCGATGCGGTGCCGCCGCGGGCGCCGACGCCGGGCGGCGAGGCCGAATAGTCACTGCAAGACGTTGGGTTGTCGCCGTTTCCTCGCGGGGGCTGATCGTATGCGTTCATGGCGCGTCGAACGGCCCGAAGCGTGAGGCGGTCTCCTCGGCCGAGTAGCGGCCGAGGCGCACATCCTCGGCGACCGCCGCGCGGTCACGGATGGCCGGGTCGCCGTAGCCGCCGCCGCCCGGGGTGCGGACCCGCACCCGGTCACCGGGGGCTAGGGGGATGTCCTGGGCCTTGGAGAGGTGTTCGGGGACGAGGGTTTCCCCGCCCCGAATGATCTCGACGCGGTTCCTGCCGCCGTCCTGGCCGCCGAGGGCGCCCTGGGGGCCGAAGCGGCCGTGGTCCATGACGAAGCTGGCGCGGGCGGTGCCGCGGAGGAGCTCGACCTCGTAGTCGAGGCCGAAGCCGCCGCGGTGGGCGCCCGCGCCGGCAGAGTTTTCGTGCAGGGCGTAGCGGCGGTAGAGGACGGGGTATTGCTGCTCCATGATCTCGACCGGCGGGGCCTTGGAGATGCCGATCGTCGAGCAACCGTTTGAAATGCCGTCGTGATCCGCGTTGCCGCCGTAGCCGCCGCCGGAGATCTGGTACATGACGTAGTCGCGGCCGCGCTCTGGGTCGTGGCCGCCGAGGGCGAAGTTGCCGGACGTGCCGGCGGGGGCGGCGGTGACACGGTCAGGGATGGCGGGGACGAGGGCGGCGAAGACGGCTTCGGCGATGCGCTGGCTGACCTCTGCGGCGCAGCCGGAGACGGGGCGGGGGTAGTGGGCGTCGAGGAAGGTGCCCTCGATCCCGGTGACGCGGAGGGGGTCGAAGGCGCCGGCGGAGATCGGGACCTCGGGGAAGATATGGCGCATGGCGAGGTAGACCGAGGAGAGGGTGGTGGCGCGGACCGAATTCATCGGGCCAGCGCAAGGCATTGAGGAGCCAGCGAAATCGAAGGCGAAATCGGGGCCATCGCGGGTGACGCTGAGGGCGATAGTGAGCGGTTCGTTGACGACGCCGTCGCTGTCGATGAAGGCCCGGGATGTCCACGGGCCGGGCGGGATGGTGGCGATCATGGCGCGCATCTGAGTGGCGGCGCGGGTGCGGATTTCGGTGATGGCCTGTTCCACCGTGGCGTCGCCGTAGCGGTCTAGGAGGGCGGTGAGGCGAGAGGAGCCGACGAGGAGGGCGGAGGCCTGGGCTTTCACGTCGCCGATACGGGTGTCGGCGACGCGGATGTTGGAGGTGATTATCGCATAGATTTCAGGGTCTAAGGCGCCGCGCTTGAAAAGTTTCACCGGGGGCAGGCGGAGGCCCTCCTGCTCGGAGGAGGTGGCGGAGGCGGAGAAGCCGCCGGGGACCATGCCGCCGGTGTCGGGCCAGTGGCCGGTGTTGGAGAGCCAGCACCAGAGTTTTCCGTCGCGATAGTAAGGGGTTGCAAAGCGGACGTCCATCAGGTGGGTGCCGCCGAGGTAGGGGTCGTTGACGATGTAGATGTCGCCGGGGTCGGGGGGGAGGGTAACGCCGGCGGCGATGCGCTCGATGATGTGGCGGGTGGAGAACTGCATGGTACCGACGAAAACCGGAAGTCCCCGGGATCCCTGGGAAATCAGCGAGCCGTCGCTGGCGGCGTAGATGCCGTCGGAGCGGTCGTCTGCCTCGGCGATCACCGGGGAGAAGGCGGCGCGGGAGAAGGCGAGGTCCATCTCGTCACAGACCTGCTGCAGGCCGGCCTGGATGACGCCGAGGGTGATGGGATCTATGGGCATTTTCGCTCGATTGGTCCCATGACTGCGGGGTGGCCGACATCCGGCTGAAAAGGCTCGGGAAATCGCACCCAGAAAGCGTATGGAAAGCGTATGGAATCCATATGGGTGTTTTCGCGTTTTCCGGCCATTTCGGGCGAGGCTAGACCCGCGGGCGGGGCGCTGGCAACATCGGCGGATGGGCGAGCTGATCAGGGTGCTGCCGTCGGACGCGGTGGCGTGGGAGGACGTGGCGAAGGTCTTCGGGACGCGCGGCGAGCCGGCGCGCTGCCTCTGCCAGCGGATGCGCTGGCCGCACCGGGCCTGGCACGAGATGCCGGTGAGCGAGCGGGAGGAGCGTCTGCGGGTTCAGGCGGGGGCCGGGGGCGGGCTGGTGGCGTCTCTCGGGGCGGAGCCGGAGGGGTGGTGCGCGGTGGGGCCGCGGCCGGGGTTCGGGCGGTTGATGCAGGCGCAGACGACGGTGCCCTGGGCGGGCCGGTCGGAGGACAAGGCGGACGAAGGCGTGTGGGCGGTGGCCTGCTTCGTCACGCGGGCGGGGTTCCGCCGGCAGGGGCGTGATGCGGGCGCTGGCGGCGGCGTCGGTTGGGTTCGCGCGAGAGCGGGGGGCGCGGGCGGTCGAGGGGTATCCGATGGTCGCGCAGGTGGGGAGGGACGTGCCCTGGGGGGAGATGAGCGTCCCGGGGCCGAGAGGGTGTTCGAGGCGGCGGGGTTTAAGGTGGTGAGCCGGCCGGGGCTGCGGCGGGTGGTGATGCGGGTGGAGTTGGGGCGCGCGAAAGGGGAAAAGTGATGACCAATGGCATGTGCATCTGCGGCTGTGGCGAGCCGACCATGGGTGGGAAGTTCAAACCCGGACATGATCAAAAGCTCCGCGTTGCCCTTGAGCAGGCCGCCGGCGGCCTGGAAAGCCTTCGGACCATTGTGGAGAAGCATCTAGGCCGCCGTGTCTCGGCAACGACGGATGCGACTGAGTGAGCCGCGGAAGCCTTAGCCAATCGGGGACGCGCCGCGGCTGAACTCAGATTCCGATGCAAACTCAGGCGATCGGTTGCCCTGTAGTGCGGCGGAAACAGCCATGGTAATTCGTCAGACGCGAATCTCGTCGTCTGAGGCGCCAGCAGGAGGGGGAATCTGCTTCGGCGGGCCTTCTATCTTCTTCCGCTCCGACCACGGAGGGAGGGCGTCTCGCCACTTTGTCGCCTTTTCGAGGACATCCAACACACGGTCCACCGTGCGCTGAAGTGGCTTGAACGGCTCAACCATGTCCTTGCCCGCACGCGATACATCTACGGTGAAGGCTAGTGGATTGATCGGATCGAAAGAGTCCGATTGGCGATTCCGTATCGCGCTGTGACGTGCGAGTTCTACTGCATGCGCAGCGGCATCTCCTTCACGCCTTCGTCCCGCGACCGTCAGCGATTGCAGGCGATCGTCGCGGACCCCAAGAGCCCGCAGAAGCACGTCTGGCGGGCGCGTATCGTGCTTCTGAGCGGCGACGGCCTCGGCACCTCGGCGATCATGACCGAGACCGGCAAGTCCAAGACCTGCGTGTGGCGTTGGCAGGAGCGGTTCATGCACGAAGGCGTCGACGGCCTGCTGCGCGACCGGTCGCGTCCGCCCGGCAAGGCGCCGGTCCCGCCGGAGCGCGTCGCCGAGATCGTCCGCCTGACGCAGGAGCCCCCGCCGTTCGAGGCGACCCACTGGACGTTGCGGGCGATGGCGAAGGTGGCCGGCCTTGCGGCATCGACGGTGCAGGCCATCTGGAAGGCCCATGGTCTCAGCCCGCATCGCTGGCGGCATTTCAAGCTCTCCAACGACCCGGCATTCGCCGAGAAACTCACGGATATCGTCGGCTTGTATGTCGATCCGCCGGCCCATGCCGTGGTGCTGTCGGTCGATGAGAAGTCGCAGATCCAGGCGCTCGACCGCACCCAGCCTGGCCTGCCGATGAAAAAGGGCCGGCTCGGCACGATGACCCATGATTACAAACGCCACGGCACGACGACGCTCTTCGCGGCGCTCAATGTCCTCGACGGCACGGTCATCGGGCAGAACATGCAGCGCCACCGCCATCAGGAGTTCATCCGCTTCCTCAACCGCATCGAGCGCGAGGTGCCGGCGGACAAGTCCATCCACGTCATCCTCGACAACTACGCGGCGCACAAGAAGGACAAGGTCCGCGCCTGGCTCGCCCGCCATCCACGCTGGACCTTCCACTTCACCCCGACATCGTGCTCGTGGCTCAACGCCGTCGAGGGCTTCTTCGCCAAGCTCACCCGGCGCAGGCTCAGGCACGGCGTCTTCCATTCCCTCGTCGACCTCCAGGCCGCCATCAACCGCTTCGTCCGCGAATACAATGCCGAAAACCCGAAACCCTTCACCTGGAAAGCCGATCCCGATGACATTATCGCCGCCAGAAACCGAGGGTTCCAAACGTTGGAATCAATCCACTAGGAAGGCTGCCGTACGTGTCCGGTTCCGATCGACTTCGGCAGCAAATGAATTGAGCTTATTGAAGAGCGCCTCACGCTTGTCTTCGGGCATTGCGAGCTCATTTAGCTTCTCCCGGATTTCCCCGATGAAATGATGAAGGGTAGTTCTGGCTGCTTGATCGAGCACTACGATTGGCTCGGCCCCTGTCTTTTGTCGACGGGCCGCTTCGATAAGGATCTTTTGCGATAGTATCTCGGCCTGTCGCCTGAAGTCGTGAAAGTAATCGATGAACTCTATTTCGTGTTTGGGAGGATTTCTAAACGCCGCCAATACGCCTAGATTGTATACCTCGTCGAACGCTAGAAGCTTGTCGACATACTTTCGTGAGTAGAAGTAACCGCCGTCTCGGTTAGCCTCCCAGTAGTCCTCAAGCCGCTCATATTCTCGCACGTGCAATATAGCAAACGCTTCTTCAGGATCATCTGGAAGGTCTAGATATTCATTATCGGATTGCATGCAAGCCTAGCCTGTAATTGGCGCGCAGCGATTCGCTTCCCGGAGACAGTTGGCGTGACCCTCTTCCATGCTTCCTGTCTGTCACTTTCAATCGGTTGAAGCAACGGTCGGTCTGACGCTGAGGCGCGCGTGCTTCACGCAATACCTTTCCACCATCCTGCACGATTTGGCCGTCGACAAATCGTGCCGCGCCTGTGGAGTGCGCCCCTGTCGTTGGACAGGATCAGGCGGCGGTTTTGACCGGGTGGGGAATGGTTCTCCGGGCGGGGTGGGGCTTTTAGGCGCCCGCGATCTCGATGAGGAGGTTGCCGTCTGCGGTCCTGGGTGAGCGCGGTCGCCGGGGGGGAGGACGGTCGTGGTGTCCATCTGTTCGAGGATGGCGGGCCGGTGAGGGTGGCGGCGGCGGGGAGGTGGTCGCGGCGGTAGACGGGGGTGTCGTGCCAGGCGCCTTCGAACAAGACGGGGCGGGTGGCGGTGCGGGCCTCGGCGAGGGTGGGGCGGCGGGCGGCGGGGTCGAGGAGGAGGGCGAGGTCGAGGGGCGGGCGGTGGCCGGTGACGGAGGTGGCGAGGTTGACGAGGGCGGGGCGGATCTCGGGGAGCTCGACGTGGAAGCGGGCGAAGTAGGCGGCTTCGAAGCGGGTGCTGGAGGTCGGTCGAGCGGTCGGGGTGGCGTGCGGGAGGGGGACGCGGAGGAGGTGGGTCTGGCCGACGAACTGCATGTCGGCGGCTGAGTGGCGGCGACGGCGGTGGGGGCGACGGGCTCGGCGGCGATCAGCGCGCGGCCCTCGGCCTCCTGGGCGGCGAGGATGGCGTGGACGTCGCGCGATGTCGAGGGCGGCGAGGGGGCGGGCGAGGCTGCGGACGAAGTCGTAGCGGAGGTCGGCGGTGACGCAGCCGAGCGCGTTGGTGATGCCGGGGCGGGCGGGGACCAGCACGCGGGGGATGCCGAGCTCGCGGGCGAGGGCGGCGGCGTGCAGGGGGCCGGCGCCGCCGAAGGCGAAGAGGGTGAAGTCGCGCGGGTCGGCGCCGAGGGAGAGCGAGACCATGCGGATGGCGTCCGCCATGCGGGTGTCGGCGATGCGGAGGACGGCTTCGGCGGCGGCCTCGGGGGTGAGGCCGAGGGGGGCGGCGATGGTCTCGGTGAGGATGCGGCGCGGGCGGCGTCGACGGCGGGGAAGCGGGCGGGGTCGAGGCGGCCGAGGAGGAGGTTGGCGTCGGTGATGGTGGGCTGGGTGCCGCCGCGGCCGGAGGCGATCGGGCCGGGGTCCGCGCCGGCGCTGTCGGGGCCGACTTCGAGGAGGCCGGCGGCGTTGAGCCGGGCGATGGAGCCGCCGCCGGCGCCGACGGTGCGGACGTCGACCATCGGGACGTGGATCGGCATGGCGTATTCGAGCTCGATCTCGTTGGAGATCGGCGGCGCGCCGTCGCGGATCAGGGCGACGTCGGTGGAGGTGCCGCCCATGTCGTAGGTGATGAGGTTGGCGATGCCGGCGCGGCGGGCGGTGTAGATGGCGGCCATGACGCCGGAGGCGGGGCCGGACATCACCGTCTTGGCGGCCTCGCGGGCGACGGTGCGGGCGGAGACCATGCCGCCGTTGCCGGTCACACCAGGAGGTCGCGGGGGTAGCCGCGGGGGGTGAGCTCGGCACTGCAGGCGGGCGACGTAGCGTTCGAGGATGGGCTGGACGGCGGCGTTGACGGCGGCGGTGACGCCGCGCTCGTACTCGCGGGACTCTCGGAGAGGAGGGAGTGGCCGGTGGTGATGTAGGGGTTGGGCCAGAGTCTCGGCGGCGATGGCGGCGGCGCGGAGTTCGTGGGCGGGATTGGCGTAGGCGTGGAGGAAGTGGATGACGAGGCTTCGCAGCCCGCGGCGAGGAGGCGCGGCGATGGCGGCGCGGGTGGCGGGCTCGTCGAGCGGGGTGAGGATGCGGCCGCGGGCGTCCATGCGCTCGGGGACCTCGAGGCGGAGGTCGCGGGGGATCACCGGGGTGAAGCGGCCGGTCATGCCGTAGGGGTTGGGGCGGGTGCGGCGGCCGAGTTCGAGCACGTCGCGGAAGCCCATCGTGGTGATGAGGCCGGTGCGGGCGAGGCGGCGTTCGAGCACGGCGTTGGTGGTGGTGGTGGTGCCGTGGACGATGAGGTCGACGCTGGCGAGGTCGGCGCCGGCCTCGTCGAGGGCGGCGAGGACGCCGAAGGCCTGGTTGTCGGGGGTGGTCGGGGTCTTGGCGAGGCGGACGGTGCCGGCGTCGGGGTCGAAGAGCGACGAGGTCGGTGAAGGTGCCGCCCACGTCGATGCCGGCGATGATGCCGCGGGTCATGGGCGGGCCATGCGCTTGCGACGAGACGTCTTGCCCGGGGCTTGCCCCGGGCAGCGGCCGACCCGCCCTTCCGGGGCGGCCGCATCACGGCCACCACGCGGGTCGGCCGCTGCCCTCGCGGAGGATCTCACGCGTGGCGGTCCCGCGGAGGGGCGTGGGCATCGCTCACACCCCCACGTAGGCGCGGAACTGCGGGGCGTCGGGGGCGAGGCCGGCGGTGGGCAGGGTCTCGGCGATGCGCGCCGCCGGCGAGGAAGGCGATGCGGTCGGCGATGGCGAGGGCGGCGTCGACGCGCTGCTCGACGAGGATGGTGGCGACGCCGCTGGCACGGAGCGCGGCGATGGTGTCGCGGATGAGCGCGATCATCGAGGGCTGCAGGCCCTCGGTGGGCTCGTCGAGGAGGAGGACGCGTCGGCTCGAGGCAGAGGGCGCGGGCGATGGCGAGCATCTGCTGCTCGCCGCCGGAGAGGGTGCCGGAGGGCTGGCGTCAGGCGCTCGCGCAGGCGGGGGAAGAGGTCCAGGCGCGCTCGCGTCGCGCGGTCGCGGGGCCGTGGTGGCGGGTCATCAGGCCGATCTCGAGGTTCTCGGCGACGGTCAGCTCGGCGAAGAGGCGGCGGCCCTGCGGGCACCCAGGCGACGCCCTGGCGGGGGACCTCGTGGGCGGGGAGGGTGTCGAGGCGGCGTGCCGTCGAGGCGCGATCTGCCGGCGGTGGCGGCGGACGAGGCCCATGATCGCCTTGAGCGTGGTGGACTTGCCGGCGCCGTTGCGGCCCATGAGGCAGAGGACCTCGCCGGCGGCGACGGCGAGCGTCGAGGCCGCGCAGGACCTGCACCTCGCCGTAGCCGGCGTCGAGGTTCGACGACGGCGAGCATCATGGCGCCGAGGTAGGCGGCCTGCACCGCGGGGTCGGCGCGGATGGCGGCCGGGGTGCCGGTGGCGAGGGTCCGGCCGAAGTTCAGCACGGTGATCCGGTCGGCGAGGTCCATCACCACGTCCATGTTGTGCTCGATCAGGAGCACGGTCGGCGGTGGCGGCGATCTCGCGGACGAGGTCGCTGAAGGCGGCGATCTCGGCGTCGGCGAGGCCCTGGGTCGGCTCGTCGAGGATCAGGAGGCGTCGGGCGCAGCGCGAGGCCCATGGCGATCTCGAGCAGGCGCTGGTGGCCGTAGGCGAGCGTGCCGGCCGGTGCGCGGCGCTGGTCTTCGAGGCCGACGCGGGCGAGGGCGGCGAAGGTCGCCGGCGGCGAGGTCGCGGGTCGCCGCGGCGCTGGACGGCGAGGGCGACGTTGTCGAAGACGGTGAGCCGCGGGTAGATCGCGGTGATCTGGAAGGTGTAGGCGATGCCGGCCGCACGCGGGCGTGGGCGGGCAGGCGGGTGATGTCGCGGCCGTCGAAGCGGATGCTGCCGGCGTCGGGCATGAGCCGGCCGCAGAGGAGGCTGACGAAGGTGGTCTTGCCGGCGCCGTTCGGGCCGATGAGCGCGTGGATCTCGCCGGGCGCGAGGTCGAAGTCGACGTCCTCGACGGCGTGCAGGCCGCCGAAGTGGCGGGTGAGGCCGCGGGTCTCGAGGAGGCGTCACGGCAGCCATGGCAGGGCCTTCGGCGCGCAGGGCGCCGAGGAGGCCGCGGGGAGCGAAGAGGACGAGGGCGAGGAGCGCCAGGCCGACGACCAGGAGGTGGCGTCGGTGACCCGGCGGCGAGGTCGATCAGGTAGAACATCAGCAGCGTGCCGACGAAGGGGCCGAGCGTGGTGCCGGCGCCGCCGAGCAGCACCCAGAGCAGCGGCAGGATCGAATACTGGATCGAGGCGAAGGTCGCGCCGACGTAGCCGAAGCAGAAGCGCGTAGGCGGCGCCTGCCGCGCCGGCGAGAGGCCGGAGAGGATGAGGGCGAGCAGGCGGTAGCGGAAGGGGTCGTAGCCGAGCATGCGGGTGCGCTCGGCGTTCTCGCGGATCGCGACGAGGACGCGGCCGGCGGGGCGAGCGGACGAGGGCGAGGCTGACGAGCGAGGCCGAGGGCGAACAGCGCGAGGGCGAGCGACGTAGCGCGGGCAGGTCGGCGGAGAGGTCGAGCGGGCCGAGGGTGCGGGCGGCGCGGGCGAGGGCGAAGCCTTCGTCGCCGCGGGTGACGGCGCCGAAGTAGAGGATGGCGAGATAGCCGGCCTGGGCGAACATCAGGGTGACGATCATGAAGGCGACGCCGGTGGTGCGCAGCGCGAGGACGCCGGTACGGCCGCGGCGAGGCCGCGCCGGCGGCGGCGCCGGCGAGGAGGCCGAGCCGGCGCGGCGAGGCCGGCCTGCGACGAGCAGGCCCGTGCGCGTAGAGGCCGGCGGCGAAGAAGAGCGCGTGGCCGAGGCTGAGCAGGCCGGTGTAGCCGAAGGCGATGTTGTAGCCGATGGCGAAGACCGCGAGCACGCATGATGCGGGCGAGGTTGGTGGCGTGGTAGGCCGGCAGCACGAAGTGCACGAGCGCGAGGAGCCGGCGAGGACGGCGAGATGCAGCGCCCAGGCCTGTCACGCCGTGCGCCGCCCGAAGAGGCCCTGGGGGCGGAAGACGAGGACCAGGGCCACGAGCAGCGTCGCGAGGATCTTGGCCAGGGTCGGCGAGAAGAAGACCGAGACGATGCCGTCGGAGAGGCCGATCGAGGAGGGCGGCGACGATGGTGCCGCGCAGGATCCCGAGGCCGCCGATGATGACGACGATGAAGGAGAGAAGCAGCGGGTCGGCGCCCATGAGGTAGTGCGCCTGCTGGATCGGCACGATCAGGACGGCGGCGATCGCGGCGAGCGCGGCGCCGAGGCCGAAGACGCAGGCGTAGACCCGGTCGATGTCGATGCCGAAGGCGGTGGCGGTCTCGCGGTCCCACTGGCGTGGCGCGCATGACCAGGCCGATGCGGGTGCGCGCGAGCAGCGAGCCAGACCGCGCGAGGAGCAGGATGGCGAAGCGCGATGACCACGAGCTTGTAGCCGGAATAGCCGAACCAGGGGAACCGGATGTGCAGATCGAACGGTGCGGCGACCGGCGCGCGCCTCGGGGCCGTAGAGGCTGAGCGCGCCCTGCTGGAGGATGTAGCCGAAGCCGATGGTGGCGACGATCGCCGCCTCGGGCTCGTAGTCGAGGCGGCGCAGGACCAGCGCGGTCGGCGGCCACCGCGATCAGCGCGGCCACGAGCGGGCTGACGACCAGCGCGGCGAAGAAGCCGAGCGCGGGGCTGGCGACGCAGGTGCGGAGACGAACCAGGCCAGCACCGCGCCGAGCATGAAGAACTCGCCATGCGCGACGTTGACGACGCGCATCACGCCGAAGACCAGCGAGAGGCCGACGCGCGGTCAGCGCGAGGACCGCGGCCATCACCAGGCCCTCGAGGGTGGCGAGCAGGAGGAAGGGGCCGAAGTCCAAGGGTCGGAGCGGCCGGTGTCAGAAGGACATCGTGGTGTAGTCCACCTCGTCGGGGTACAGGCCGTCCTCGATCGAGGTGGTGTGAACGACGTTGAGCTTGCCGCCCTCGACCTTCGAGATGTACTGGTGGCCGAAGACCTGGTGGGTCTTGCCGTTGAACATCTTGTCGCCCTGCGGATGCTCGTTGCTCGGCGGGCATGTCGGTCATCGCCTCGACCGCCTCGACGAAGGCCTGGCGGTCGTCGGGGCCCTGGTAGCCGGCGGCCTCCATCGCCGCCTTGATGACGAAGAGCGTCTCCCAGGCCGAGAACATGTGGGCGTAGGTCGAGACCTCCTTGGGGTCGGCGATCGCGGCGCCGTTGTCGTCGACGCCGACGGCGGCGCGGTAGAAGCTCGTCGAACTCGGTGTCGTCCGCCTGGGCGTAGCGCGGGTTCGCCTTCCCAGAAATAGGTGCCCTCGAGGAACTCGAGGCCGGGGCTGGCGATGTCGACCGCCTCGAGGCTAGTCGATGAAGCCGAAGATCTCCGGGTGGCCGCCGCGCCGTAGAAGTCGCCGAGCTCCTTGACGAAGGTGAGGACGGCCGGGCCGACCATGACGTGGTAGATCACCTCGGTGTCGCGCGGGGATCTGCGGCAAGTAGCGGGTGAAGGAGGTCTCGGTCGGCGGGATCGGGATGAGCGCGATGATCTCGCCGCCCTGCGCCTTCATGGCGGCGGAGAAGTAGTCGCGGTGATCGTAGCCGAAGGCGTAGTCGGGGAAGATCATCGTGACCTTCTTGCCGAGGTTGGCTGCGACCCAGGGCGCCATGGCCTGCACCTGGCTCTTCACGTCGGTGATGCCGGGCTGAAGCGTCAGCGGTTGAGCGCGCCGGACGCGACGTGGTGGCCCTCGGAGCAGACGAGATAGGGCATCTTCAGCTCGCCGGCGCGGGGGGCCGAGCCGATGACCACGTGGCGAGAAGAGGGTGCCGAAGACGATGTCGACGTTGTGCGGTGGCGAACTTCTCGACCACCTCGGCGCCGCGCTTGGGATCGGTGCCGTCGTCCTCGAAGACGATCTCGACCGGGCGGCCGTTGATGCCGCCGGCGTCGTTGAGGACCTTGAGCGCGGCGGTGGCGGTGCGCTCGTACCAGCGGCCGTAGGCGGCGCCGATGCCGGTGCGGTGGAGCTGGAAGCCGAGGCGGATCGGCTCGGAGGTCTGCGCCTGGATGAAGCCGGGGAAGCCGCCGGCGGCGGTCAGCGCGCCGCTTGCCGCCAGTCCCTTCAGCACGCCACGGCGGTTGGCTGCCTGGCCGATCTGGTGCGTTTTCATGGTCTTCGTCCCCCTGCGTTCCGTATTTGCGCCCTGCGGGAAGCATCTTACTCCGTCGGCGAAAAGTCTACGGGGTATTGGCGGCCTGCCGGCGCTGAAGCAGAAGCGCCTCGGTATGGGCGCCTCTGGCGAGGCCGACATGAAGAGCTCGGCGGGGCCGGCATTGCCGGCGCCAGCCTGCGGCCTGTATAACCGTCGCGATACCGGGCAGGGCGGGATCGCCCGAGGAGGCCTGCGCATGACTGCCGAGATGATCGCCCGCATCGCCGCGCAGGAGGAGCGCCTGGTCTTCGAGCGGTTCAATGCCGACCTGGCGCTCGCGATCGGGCTCGATCTGCGCGAGCGCGCCGCGGCGCGGGGGAGGCCCGTGGTGATCGACGTGCGTTTCTGGGACCGGCGGCTCTTCTGGTTCGCCATGCCGGGGACGACTATGGACAACGAGGACTGGGTGCGGCGGAAGGTGAACGCGGTGCGGCGGTTCCACAAGAGCACCTTCCGGCTGGGGCGGGAGAAGGGGGCGCGGCTCCTGCCGGCTGAGGCCGGGCCGGAGGCGGTGGCCGACTGCGTGCTGGCAGGCGGCGGGTTTCCCCTGACGGTGAAGGGCGTGGGATGCGTCGGGGCGGTGACGGTCTCCGGGCTGCCGGAGCGGGAGGACCATGAGCTCGTCGTGGCGGCCCTTGCTGCGGCGCTGGGGGTGGAACCGGCGGAGGTGGCGCTGCCGGATTGAGGGCTCGGATGGCGCGCCGCTCGCGGTCCGGAGCCGCTTTGCGCAGGAAAGTTTCCCAACCTGGAAACTGACCTTGCCGGGTTCATGCCGGGCAGGTATTGGTTTCCGGCATCGGAAACCAAGGACATCCCATGACCCTGACGCTGTATCTCCACCCGCTCGCGTCGTTCTGCCACAAGGTCCTCATCAGCCTCTACGAGAACGGCACATCCTTCGAAGCGAAGCTGGTCGACTTTTCTGATCCCGGCTCGGCCGCCGCCCACGTCGAGCGCTGGCCGGTGGGCAAGATCCCGGTTCTCCATGATGGCGACACTGGCAGGGTCGTACCCGAGGCCAGCATCATCATCGAGTATCTGCAGCAGCGCCATCCTGGTCCGGTCCGGCTGTTGCCGGGAGATCCCGAGCAACTGCTGGAGGTGCGCCTTTGGGACCGTTTCTACGACCTGTACGTAAGCGCACCGATGCAGAAGATCGTCACCGACCGCATCAGGCCGGCCGGTGCCAGCGATCCGCACGGCGTCGGCGAAGCGCATGTCACCCTCGAAACGGCGTATGCGATGATCGAGGGACAGCTCACCGGCAAGCAATGGACGGCTGGCGACGACTTCACGATGGCGGACTGCTCGGCCGTCCCGGCGTTGTTTTTCGCCTCCATCGTCCACCCGTTCCGAGGGGATCAGCAGCAACTTGCCGCCTACCTGGAGCGACTGGTGCAGCGTCCGTCCGTCGCGCGCGTCCTGGCCGAGGCGCGGCCCTATTTCAAGTTCTTCCCATTCAAGGACGCGATGCCGAAGCGCTTCCTCGCGGCGGCCGGATGACCGCTCGGCATTCGGCACATTTCGATCGCATGTTCCAGGCCTTGGCGGATCCGTACCGCCGGGGGTTCATTGAGCGGCTGACCAAGGGGCCGGCATCGGTAAAGCAGCTCGCCGAACCGGCCGACGTCCAGCTGCCGGCGGTTCTCAAGCACCTGCGCGTGCTCGAGCAGGGCGGCATCGTCGTCTCCGAAAAGGTCGGCCGGGTCCGGACCTACCGGATTCGCCCGGACGCGTTCCTGGCCGTGGGCGGCTGGATCGAGCAGCGGCGGGCCGAGATGGACGCCGCCTTTGACCGCCTGGCGGTATTGATGGCCGAAGTGCCGGAGGAGAAGGATCACTGATGGGCGTGAACGTGGATCACCGCACGTTTGTCATCGAACGGGAGCTGCCCGGCAGCCCTGCTCACGCCTTTCGATTCTGGTCCGACCACCAACTGAAGCGGCGTTGGAGCGCCTGCCATTCCGACTGGGTTGTCATCGAGGACAGTTTCGACTTTCGGGTCGATGGTTCGGAGCGGATGATCTGGCGCATGCCCGATGGCACTGTGCAGGCGATGCTTGCCCACTTCCTGGAGATCGCTCCGCGGCAGCGCATCGTCTACGCCTATGCCATGCGGATCGATGGCGAGAGCCTCTCGTCCTCGCTGGTGACGGTTGAGTTCGCGGGTGGTCCCGGTGGAACGACCATGACGTTCACCGAACAGGCGGTGTTCGGCGATGCGCGGGATGGCGACATTCGCGAGAGAGGCACCGGCGTCGGCTTCGACCGGCTGCGCGAGGCGTTGGCTGCCGACCTCCGCTGATCCTGTGAGCCGACGTGGCGCTCGCCATCGGGCTCGAACTGCGCCAGCGGCTCCTGCCGGCCGCGGCCGGCAGGAGGCGGTGGCCGACTGCGTGCTGGCGGGTGGCGGGTTTCCCCTGAAGGTGAAGGGTGTGGGGTGCGTGGGGGCGGTGACGGTCTCGGGGATGCCGGAGCGGGAGGACCATGAGCTGCTCGTAAAGGCGCTCGGCGGCGCTGGGGGTGGAACCGGCGCCGGTGGCGTTTGCCGGATTCAGCGCTGCCCGGCCTACCCGCCGAAGACCTGGGCCACGTCAGATCTGGCCACAGCCCGGTTCGGCGATGACAACGGCGAAGCCTCCGCCCGCGCGCTTGAAGCGCTGGGCCGTGATCGTGTCGAAGTGTTTCGGCGACCCGATCCAGCGCGGGACAGAAACCTTCGCGACCTCGTCGCTCAGCCGCAGCGCGATATCGGCCGACGCGGAGCGGCAGCCGAGGCCGTAGCGGCTGAGGTTGTCGCGAAGGATGTTTTCGCCCGCCGTGCGGATCCGCGCCTTTGCCGTCTTGAGGCGGGCCGGGAACTTGGGTGTGCCGGGGATTTCGTGATCCATCACCCGCGCCGTCGCCATCAGCGTCGCCTGGTGGCGAGCTGCGGCGGCCAGCCGCGGATCGGGCGCGAGCGGCCGCAATCCGCGTACCTCCCTTTCAGCGTTGATCCCGGCAAGCAGTGCCGCATCGAAGCCATCACCCGACAGGACCACGTCGCCGCCGACTGCGGCCTGTGCTCGTGTCAGAAGCGAGCCGCCCGCCACGCCGAGTGCCGCAACTCCGAAGAGAAAATGTCGCCGTGCAAGCATCGTCCCTACCCCCGCGATAGCCTGAGCGGCAGGGATGTCGCGACAGGCCGCCCCTCGCAGCTCGATCGCAACACGATGCGGTGTCGCGGCGGCTGGCGTGAAAAGAACAGGATCTGTCACGCATGGCGTGACAGATTGAGTTTAGTTCTATCCAAGGTGGTAAATAGAACTATTCAGTACTCATACTTATTTTGAAAATGGTTGCACGAAGCGAAATCGGAAGCAATAATCTTTCTACGACTGAAACCAATACTATCGCCACAGGCGATTTACATACACGCGAAAGTCGCTGGCAACTCTTCCGCTTCTGCTCGGACAAGTGGTAGGGTCGATGACTGCTGGCAGATGACCGCACCCGATCTATTCGGCGGGAGTCTGGATCCGGGCATCCCCGGAACTCCGCGCCGCGCGCCGGGCTCAGGAGGCGGTCGGGGTCGAAAGCAGCCAAAGGCCGAGGATGGTGTAGAGCACCATGAGGACGGTCATGGGCAGGTGGGCGATCGCCGGGCGGGGGGCGGCGAGGCGGAGGCCGATCAGGACGGCGAGGAGGTGGGCGCCGACGATGAGCGCGAACTGCGTGTCCCAGATCAGCCGGACGGTGGCGGTGTCGGCGAGAAAGCCGAGCGTGACGGCGTGGGCCGCCGCGCCGGAAGGGCCGTGCAGCGCGGCGATGGTGTAGCGGAGGCCGACGAGGAGCGCGGTCAGGTAGTGGGCGGCGTGGTATCCGGCGGCGATGGGGAGGAAGGCCAGCATAGCCGGGCCCGCCTCCTCCCAGAAGGGCGAGCGGGCGGCGGCGAGGCGGCGGCCGAGGGCGACGGTGGCGAGAATGGCGACGGCGGTCGCCGCCCAGGCGGCGAGGAGGCCGAGGGTGTTGGGCAGGATGACCGCCGAGCGGCCCGGGAAGTCGAGCGGGTTGATGCCGAGCCGCGCGAGCCACCAGAAGGTTTGGTGCAGGCCGTCGAAAGTGACGGAGCCGAGGACCAGGGTGACGAAGGCGGCGGCGCTCGGAGTGAGCGGGGCGGTGGCGAGGATCTGCGCGCCGGGGGGGCCGGCGAAAAGCTGGAGCCGCCGCGCGGCCGGCACCCACCAGATCGGGGCGATGCGGGCGATGAAGCCGAAGAAGACGGTGATCGCCTCGCCGCGGCGCAGCCAGGCCGGGCCCTCGAGCACCGCGAGGGCGAAGACGATGAGCCAGTAGACCGAGACGGCGCGGGCGAGCACGGCGGGATCGTCTGGGCTGAGGGAGACGATCTCGAACCAGGCGAAGGCGAGGTATCCGGCGACTGCCGGCCAGTGACCGAGACGGGAGAGGCCGATGCAGCCTTGCCGGCCGAGGAGGCGGCGGGCGAGGACGACCGGCCCGCTCCAGGGCTCGATGCCGCGCCAGAGGTTGCCGAGGAGCATGGAGGCGAGGGCGAGCCCGACCCAGACCACCGTCCAGACGGTGAGGGTGAGAAGGTTGCCAAACGGATCGCGGGTGCCGAGAAAGCCGATCGCCACGAGGACCGCGAGGACGAGAAAGCCGCACCAGCTGCCGAGGTTTCCCGGCGGCATTGGCAGGCTCGCGATCCGGCGGAAGCGGAAGGAGGGGAGCCGCGGCGCCAGCGCGCCGAGAAGCGCGGTCAGCGCCACGACGGCGGCGGCCGCGAGGATGTAGTGGCCGGTGGGCAGGGTCAGGATGATCATCCGCTCGGAAGCGTGGGCCAGCGCCGGGGTGGGAAGAAGGAGGGTGGCCAGGAGGGCGAAGAGCCCCCTTGCCACGGTGGCCGGCCGTGCGGTCGTACGGCCGGGGACAGAGGAATTGTTGCGAGATGTCAGATACCAGGCGATCACGCGCACTCGACTTCCGGCATTCAGCGAAGGCCGTCGAGCGCCTTGATCTCGGAGGCGGCGAGGCCGCCCATGCGGGCGTGGATGCGCGGGCCCTTGGCCATGGCGAGGACGAAGACGATCTCGCCGGCGCGCGGAGCGTCGGGGACGCGCACCTCCATGGCGTCGAAGTGGGAGCGGACGTAGGCGGCGTTGATATGGCCGAGCGGCACGTCGAGGGTGGCGCCGGGTCCTGCGACCTTGGTGGAGGAGGGGACGATGGCGCGGCTCTCGCCGAGGAGCTCGCGCATGGCGTAGCCGCCGGGGACATGCCAGAGCGCACCGTGCTCGAGTTCGCCCGCCTCGCCGACGATGGTGCCCTTGCCGTATCCGTCGATGCCGTCGCGGCCGCCGAGGGCGGCGATGAGACGCCGGGACATCTCGAGGCCGAGGGGCTTCAAGCTGTCCATGGCGTGCAGCAGGTCTTCGGTGAAGCCGCCGGCGAAGGGGTTGGAGGCAATGGCGAGGCAGGCAGCGCGCAGGCGCGGCTGCGCCGGGGCTGGACCGAGGTCGTGGTGGATTTCCTCGACCGTCACGATCGTCTTTCTGATCTTGAAGTCAGGCATCGGCGATCTCCGTCTCGGGGTGCGTGCCGGCCGGGAGGGGGCCGGTGGTGCGCGCCTCGCCCTGCAGGAAGAGGGCGGCGGCGACGATCAGGCCGCGGGTGCGCATGGTCTCGGCGGCGGCGAGGCCGGAGTCAAGCGCGCGGGCGATCTCCGCGGGCGAGAGGCCGGCAACGGCGGTGGTGACGGGGCGGGCGCCGAGGTCGGTATCGTGCTGGAGGGCGTTGGCGGGGACGCGGGTGATGGCGGCGTGGCAGGGCAGGTCGACGGCGTTGGCGATCATCGTGGCGGCGGCGTCGGCTTGCGCCGCTGTGCGGGCCAGAACGGTCACGGCGTCGGCGATGCCGAGCGAGAAGCTGCGGCCGCGCCAGCCGGAGGTGGCGATGCCGCGGGTCGGGTCTGCGTGGGCAATGGTCACGCGGCTGGCGGCGCCGGCAATCGCGGCGGTGAGGGAGGCGCCGGGCGTGAGGTGGAGCGCGATGTCGCCGCCGTTGTTGACGTAGGCGCGGGTGAGGTGGGCGGCGGCGGTCATGGCGGCGAGGATTTCGTCGGCCACAGCGCCGGCGACGGCGGCCATTGGCGTGATGAAGGCCGGGCGGTGCGGAGCGACTGCCCGGGCCATGGCCCGGGCGACGGTGCCGCGCAGAGGCGGCGGGTCGGGGGTGCGCAGGGCGGGGAGCTCATCGACCAGTTCCTCAAGGATGCTCTGGAAGCGGTTGTTCGCGCTGGCATAGGCGTTTTGGAGCGCCCCGGGTGGCCCCCAAGCCTCGAGGATGAGGTCGATGGGGCCGTGCTGGAGGTGAAGGCGGCGGCGGCCCGGGAGCCAGTTGGCTTGCGGGCCGGTCATGGGAGGACCGGTCTGCCCTGCAAGGGTAGCCGGAAGCGCGGCCTGCGCCTGCCTGGGTGGGCGTTCCAGGCCTCACGGCGCCTCACGGCAGGACGCGGGCAGGCCCGGAAGTGTATTCCCCGCCGTTGGCCCGGATGTCCGAGAGGGCGCGGATCGAGGGGGCGTGGCCGCCAAGCGCGAGGTAGTCGGCGCGGGGCATGGTGAACTCGAGTGGGGCGACCAGCGCCGGCGTCGGGACGTAGCCGAAGGCGCGCTCGGGCAGGCGGGTCACGTCGACCATGAAGGTGATCCCGCCGCCGGGCCAGACATAGACTGGCGCGCCGCCGCAGGTGAGGCGGGTGTGTTGGCCCTGGACGGCGCGGGTGAGGCGGACCGGGTTCTGCGTGACGCCGGCGCGGAGCGAGCCACCGGCGCCGGCCATGAACAGGACGGTGGTGAGCGAGGGCTCGCAGTTCTCTTCGATGCGGGCGACGGTGGGGAGGAGCGCCGGGGGCAGGGGCTGCGGTCGGGGGACGAGGTTCTCGTCGAGGACGTAGTAGGCGAACTGCTCGCCGGTGGTGGAGACCATGAGCAGGGTGAGGCCGTGGCGGGCGCCCTTCTTCGCCTCGAAGGGGGCGAGGATCTCGGTGGGGTCGGTGATGCGGGTGCCGCCCCAGCCCTGGCCGGGCTCGGAGACGCGGAAGTAGCGGCCGGGGGTGGAGCGGTGGCCCTTGATGCGAATGCCGGTGGGTGGCCAGGCGAGGACGCGGCCGGCCTGGTGCTCGGAGACGACGCCGGTGATGTGGTCGTCGACCACGACGACCTCGTCGACGAGGCCGTGCCATTGGGAGGCGAACATGCCGATGGTGGCCGAGCCGCACCCGACGCGCATGCGGTGCTCGGTGGTGCCGTTGACGATGGGGGCGCGGCCCGCCTGGGCGATGAGGGTGGGGCCGTCGTCGATGGCGAGTGCCACGGGCTCGCGGTTGCAGAGGGTGAGGAGGGCGGCACAGGTGGCGCGGCCCTCGGCCTTCGAGCCGCCGGTGAGGTGATCGACGCCGCCGAGCGAGAGCATCTGGCTGCCATACTCGGCGGTGGTGACGTGGCCGATGGCCTCGCCTTCGGCGCGGACGATGGCGCGCTCGGGGCCGAGGTGGCGGTCGGTGTCGACCTTCACCTTGGCGCCGCAGTAGCTGAAGATCGCCTCGGTGACGACGGTGACCACGTCGGCGCCCTCGACCTCGCGGGAGACGATGAAGGGGGCGGGCTTGTAGTCGGGGTAGGTGGTGCCGGCGCCGATGCCGGTGACGAACTCCTCCGGCGGGCGCGCGACCTCGCCGTCCCAGTCCCCGGCGGCGAAGGGGATGAGCGGGGTGCCGGCGGCCGCGGCGCTGTGGAGTACGGTGAGGGGGTCGGAGCGGACGATGCGACCGTCGACGTTGCCGTAGCGGTCGCAAGCGCCGGTCTGGCCGGGGGCGATATAGCACATCACCGGGCAGGCGTCGCAGCGGATCTTTCTGGCCGCCTCCATCATGTTCCTTGCCTTGCCGGCCGGGAGGGCCCGACCCGGCGCCCTTCAACTATGGTGGACCTTCGGCGATTGGCAAGGCGGACGGCAACCGGCGATGGCACGGCCGCTACTCGACGAACTTTGGCAGGAGCCAGCGGGGCAGGGCCAGGATGGCGTCGGGCACAAGGATGATGAAGAGCAGGACCAGAAGCATCGGCACCAGCAGCACCACCACGTCGCGCAGCGCGTCGATCAGCCTGATCTTGCCGATGGCCGCGGCGATCAGCAGGCAGATGCCGTACGGCGGCGTCACCAGGCCGAAGGCGAGGCTGACCACGCCGATGATCGCGAAGTGGATCGGGTGCATGCCCACGCTCTGGGTCACCGGGAAGAGCACGGTGCCGAGGATGATGATGGCGGGGATGGCGTCGATGAACATGCCGATCAGAAGGAATGCCAGCGCGACCATGATGCCGGTGCCGACCACCCCCAGCCCCATGGCGGCGATCTGGTCGACCAGCGCGGCCGGGATCTTGAAATAGGCCAAGCACCAGCCGAAGGCCGAGGCGGTGCCGATGCAGAAGAGCGAGATCGCCGCGAAGCGGGCGCTGTCGTAGAAGATGCCCGGCAGCTGGCGCAGGCCGACAGAGCGGTAGACCAGGACGCCGAGCAGCAGCGAGTAGGCGACCGCCACCACCGAGGCCTCGGTTGGGGTGAAGAAGCCGCCGACGATGCCACCCACGATGATCAGCGGCGTCATCAGCGCCAGGGAGGCGCTGGCCGTGGCTGCCATCAGTTCGAGGAAGGTGGAGCGCACGTAGATGGGGTAGCCGCGCCGCTTGGCGAAGATCCAGACGGTGAACATCTGCGAGCCGGCGATGAGGATGCCCGGCAGCACCCCGGCGAGGAAGAGCCCGCCGATGGAGACCGACATCAGCCCGCCCCAGACCACCATCAGGATCGAGGGCGGGATGATAACACCCATCACGCTGGAGCAGGCGGTGATCGCCACCGAGAAGGAGGAGTCGTAGCCTTCCTTCTTCATCTGCGGGATGAGGAGCGAGCCGATGCCGGCGGCATCCGCGGTGGAGGAGCCCGAGATGCCGGCGAAGAGCATGGAGACCACAACGTTGACGTGGCCGAGGCCGCCGGGCAGGTGCCCCACCAGCGCCGTAGCCAGCCGCACCAGCCGGTCGGTGATGCCGGCGGCGTTCATCAGGTTCGCGGCCAGGAGGAAGAAGGGCACCGCCAGGAGAACGAAGGCGTTGTAGCTCTTGAACATCTCGCGCAGGAGCAGCACCGGGGTCAGGCGCTCCTCGATGAAGAAGACCGGCACCACCGCGAGGGCCAGCGCGAACGCCACCGGCACCCTCAGCACGATCAGGACGGCGAAGACCCCGAACAGGATGGCCGCGACTTCACCCGGCCCCAAGGCGTCGTCCCTTCCGGAATGCGGCGATCTCGTCGATGACCTTCTCGATGGTGAAGAGCGCCCAGCTTGCCCCGGCGAGCGGCCAGGCGATGTAGATCGAGAGCATCGGCAGGCTGGCGATCTCGGAGCGTTGGCGCGAGCCGAGGATTGCGAAGTCCCAGCCGTAGTAGAGGAAGGTCAGCGCCGCTGCCAGCACCGCCAACTGCACGAAGAGCCGCATGGCCAGCTCGACCCGCGGGTCGGCGCTGTGCGGCAGCACGTCCACGTCGAAATGGGTTCCGTCGCGCACCGCGATCATCGAGCCGATCAGGATGATCCAGACAAAGCAGAAGCGCGCGATCTCCTCGGTCCAGATGAACCGCGGGATCAGGCCGGTGTAGCGGCTGAGAATCTGCATGCCGACCGGGATGATGAGCCCGGCCATGAGCAGGGTCAGCACCACCTTCAGCAGGCGGTAGTAGAGATCGAGCGCCGCCCGCACCGTCAGCCCCCGCAAGGGCGAAGGGCCGGCGGGCGGTTCATGCCGCCCGGCCGGGTCACTGTGCTACTGCACGGCCTGGATCGCTTCGAGAACCGCGGTGGCGCCGAGCTCCTCCGCATAGGCTTGCTGCACCGGCACGGCAAGTTCGAGGAGCTTGTCGCGCTCGGTGAACTCGTAGGTCTTCAGCAACCCCGCCTCCTCCATGGCCTGCAGCTTGGCGGTGTCCTGGCCGGATTCGGTGTCGCGGCCGACCTTGCCGCCGATCTTGCCGGCCTGCAGGATGCATTCCTGCTCCTCCGGGGTGAGCCGCTGGAAGGTGGCCTCGGCAAAGGCGATCGGGCGCACGGTGATGGCGTGCTTGGTCAGCGAGATGTCGGGGCCGACCTCGTAGAACTTCATCTGCTCGATGCCCGCCGCCTCGTTCTCGGCGCCGTCGATCACGCCGGTCTGGATGGCGTTATAGACTTCGTCATAGGCGATGACCGAAGGGGCTGCGTGGATGGCCTCGAAGATCTGCGTCTGGATCGGCGCTCCCATCACCCGCATCGGCAACCCCTCAAGCTCGGCCATGTTGGTGATCGGCCGGTTGACGATCAGGTTGCGGGTGCCGCCGCCGGCATAGCCGATCAGCCTCACGTTGGCCTTTTCCAGCACGTCTGCCGCCAGCGGCGCCAGCGCGTCCGCTTCCATCACCGCGTTCCAGTGGTCGATGTCGCGGAACAGGAATGGCATGTCCATCAGCGGCGCCATCTGGCTGAAGGTCGACATGTGCGACGGGCTGACGATGCCGTAGTCCACGGCGATGCCCTGGCTCATGTTCTCGAAGTAGTCCTTCTCGAGCCCCAGCTCGGAATTCAGGTGCAGGTCGAACGCGAGCGACCCGCCGGAGCACTCGGCCGCCGACTGCTCGAACGCCCGCAGCGCCTTGGTGAAGGCGTGGTTCTCATCGAACTGTACCGCGCCGACAAGCGTGGTCTGGGCTGTCGCCGTCACGGCGGCGAGCGCGGCAAATGACACGCCCAAGGCGAGGGTCTTCAGCATCTTGTATCCTCCCGGGGCCGGTCCGGCCCTTGTTCGTTTTGTTTTGGCGGCAACGATCGTTGCCCGGCGATAGTTGCCCAAGCGGCAATTCGAGTCCAGCCTTCAGGACCGGTTTTCGGCGGCGCGGATCGCCGCGAGGACGCGGTGGGGCAGGGCGGGGAGGCGCGTGATCTCGGCGCCCGTCGCGTCTCGGATCGCGCCCAGGATCGCCGGCGCCGTGGGAATCAGCACGTGTTCGCCCAGCCCCCTGGCGCCGAAGGGACCCTCCGGGTCGGGCTTCTCGATCAAGATGGAGACGATCTCGGGGACGTCGCCGATGGTGGGGATGAGGTAGTCGTGCAGGTTCTCGGTGCGGCCGGGGAGGTACTCCTCCATCAGCGCCAGGCCGATGCCCTGGGCGATGCCGCCTTCGATCTGGCCTTCGGCGAGAGTGGGGTTGATGGCGCGGCCGACGTCGTGGGCGGCGGTGATCTTCAGGAGTTTCACGGTGCCAAGGGTGGGGTCGACGGCGAGCTCCGCGATCTGGGCGCCGTAGCCGTAGACGGCGTAGGGGGTGCCCTGGCCGTCGGCGTCGAGCGGGGTCGTCGGCGGGTCGTAGCGCTCCTCCGCCTCGAAGACGTAGCCGTGGGCATCGGTGGGGAGCTGGCCGAGGTCGAGGGTGCGGGCGCCGGAGACCTCGAGGCGGCCGGGGGACAGCGTCAGGCGGGCGTCGGGGCCGGCGTTGGCGTGGCGGAGGATGGCGGCGCGCAGGGCGGCGCCGGCGCGCAGTGCTGCGTTGCCGGAGATGAAGGTCTGCCGGGAGGCGGAGGACTTGCCGGCGTCGGGGGTAAGGGCGGTGTCGGGGCCGAGCAGGGTGAACGCCGCGACCGGCAGGCCGAGGGCGTCGGCGGCGATCTGGGCGATCACGGTGTTGGGGCCCTGGCCCATGTCGGTGGCGCCCTGGTGGAGGATCAGCGTGCCGTCGGGGCGAAGGCCGATGCGGATGGTCGAGGGGTTGGGCAGCGCGGTGTTGCCGCAGCCGTACCAGCAGCAGGCGATGCCGACGCCGCGGTGCGGGCCTGCGCCCTGCGCCTCGGCGAGGGCGCGCTGCCAGTGCGGGCGCAGGGCGTCGAGGCAGTCGGTGAGGCCGACGGCCCGCAGCGCCTGGCCGGTGGCGGTGGTGTCGCCGTCCCGGAGCGCGTTGAGGAAGCGGAACTCGAGGCGGTCGAGGCCGGCGACGTCGGCGAGGCGGTCGATTAGGGCTTCGGTGGCGATGGCGGCCTGGGGAACGCCAAAGCCGCGGAAGGCGCCGGAGACGGGGTTGTGGGTGTGGATGGCGCGGGCGCGGGCGAGGACGTGCGGGACGCGGTAGGGGCCGGTGGCGTGGACGGGGACGCGGTTGGCCACCGTCGGGCCCCAGCTGGCGTAGGCGCCGGTGTCGAAGACCGCTTCAAGGTCGAGCGCGGTGAGGCGGCCCTCGGCGTCGCAACCGGCGCGGGCGGTGATGCGCGAGGGGTGGCGTTTGGTGCTGGAGGTCAGCGATTCCTGGCGGGTGTAGGTCATGCGCACCGGGCGGCCGGTCTTGAGCGCGGCGAGGCCGAGAAGGGGTTGCAGCGACAGGTCGAGCTTGCCGCCGAAGCCGCCGCCGATCGCGGAAGGGATGATGCGCACGCGCCCGGGCGGCAGCGCGAGGAGGGCGGCGGTGTCGTCGCGGTCGAGGAAGGGGGACTGGGTGCAGACGCGGATGACGAGGGTGTCGCCGTCCGACCAAGCGGAGCCGGCCTCGGGCTCGATGTAGGCGTGCTCGACGAAGCCGGTGCGGAAGGTGGCGTGGACGCTGTGAGTCGCGGCGGCGAGGGCGGCGGAGGCGTCGCCGCGGCGGACGCGGCCTTCGATGAGGCGGTTGCCGGGACGCTCGGGGTGGAGCTGCGGCGCGCCTGGGTGCTCGGCCTCGGCGGGGTCGTAGAGGGCGGGGAGCGGGGTCCAGGTGACGGGGAAGGTTTCGAGGGGCGGCTGGGCGCATTCCTCGAAGGCGATGAGCGCTATGGCTTCGCCGCGGAAGCGGGCGGTGTGCTCGGCCAGTGCCGGCTGGTCGGCATAGGGGGCGATGACGCCGAAGCGGTTCGGGCCGGGGATGTCGGCGGCGGTCAGGACGGTGGCTGCGTGGGCACGGGACCAGGCTTCGATGTCGCCGAAGGCGAAGCGGGTGTGCGGGTGGGGGGAGCGGATGGCGGCGAGCACGAGGCTGCCGGGGCGCCAGAGGTCGGCGCCGAAGGCGTCAGTGCCGTCGACCTTGGGGCGGCCGTCGAGGCGGGGAAGGCGGGCGCCCACGGCCTTGCCTGCTGCGGGCGGCCGGGCCGAGTCCGGGGTGGTATCCATGACGGCGGCGATGATCTTGCGGTAGCCGGTGCAGCGGCAGAGGACGCCGCCAAGCGCCCGTTCCACCTCGGCTTCGCTCGGTTGCTCGACCCTGGTGAGAAGGACGGTGGCAGCCATGAGCATGCCGGGGGTGCAGATGCCGCACTGGGCGGCGCCGTGGCGGAGGAAGGACGCCTGCAGGCGGGAGAGCGCGCCGGCGGCAGCGAGGCCCTCTACGGTGGTGACGCGGCGGCCGGCGACGCGGGCGGCGGGGGTGAGGCAGGCGCAAACCGCGGCGCCGTCGAGGAGCACTGTGCAGGCGCCGCAGTCGCCGGCGTCGCAGCCGACCTTGGTGCCCGTGAGGCCGGCGTCTTCGCGCAGCAGTTCCGAGAGGCGGCGGGTAGGGGGCGCGTCGAAGGTGGCGGGGCGGCCGTTGAGGGTGAAGCCGAGGGCGGGACGGTGAACGTTCACCGCAGCGCCTCGGCGATGGCGCGGCGCAGGAGTTCGGCGGCGGCCTCGGCGCGGTAGGCGGCGGTGGCGCGCACGTCGTCGATGGGGCGGAGAGGGGCGAGATCCGCGGGGGAGATGGGCAGGGTGCCACGTGTGCCGACGAGGCGGGCTTCGAGCGCCGGGAGGCGGGTGGCGACGGGCCCGCAGGCGCCGACGGCGAGGGCGGCGTGGGTGATGCGGCCGTCGCCGGTGGTGACGCGGGCGGCGACCATGGCGATGGAGATGACGAGGTAGGCGCGGGCGCCGAGCTTGCGGAAGGCCGAGCGGCCGGTGAGGGCGGCGTCGGGAATGAGGATCGCGGTGAGGATTTCTCCGGGGCGACGCGCGGTGCGGCGGACGTCCTGGAGGAAGCTCGAAAGCGGCAGGCGGCGGCGGGTGCCGGCGGCGGCGAGTTCGACCTCGGCGTCCAGCGCAAGGAGAGGCGGCACGCCGTCTGCGGCGGGAGAGGCGTTGCAGAGGTTGCCGCCGATGGTGCCGGC
The DNA here is from genome assembly GCA_963796805.1 of uncultured Alphaproteobacteria bacterium. Lineage (GTDB taxonomy): Bacteria > Pseudomonadota > Alphaproteobacteria > Rhodobacterales > Rhodobacteraceae > Amaricoccus. Next base: position 66,419 of record CAWCNG010000010.1, on the reverse strand, counting down.
GTTCTGGATCTGCACGCCGCCCACTTCCGCCGCGGCGGCGCGCAGCGCGTCGCAGGCAGCGGGGAGTGCCGCGTCGCGGATGGCGCCCCAGGAGGTGCAGGCGCCGATGCGCAGGTGGGTCTCGCGGCGGGAGATGCCGGTGAGCTCCGGGATGGCGGTGATGTCGAGGACGGCGCCCGGCAGTTTGGCGGCGGTGGTGGCGGGATAGAGGTCGGTGCCGCCCGCGAGAACCGTGCGGGGCGCGCTTGCAAGTAGCGCCAGCGCGTCGGTCAGCGTCTCGGGCCGGTCGTAGGCCATGGTCTCCCGTGGGGGCGCCCGATGCCGGGCCGTTTCATATGTGTGCAAATTATTGCGGCCTGGCCCGCGACCTGTCAACATGGAGCCGCGGGCGAGGCGGAGAGGGCGATGGCCGACGGTGAGTACCGGCTCGACGACGCGGTGGGGTTCCTGCTGCGGCGCGCGAACCAGCGGCATCTTTCGGTCTTCGGGGCGGTGATCCCGGAGGTGACGACGACGCAGCTCGCCGCCATGGCGCGGCTGGCGGAAATCGGGCCGATGTCGCAGAACCAGCTCGGCCGGGCGACGGCGATGGATGCAGCCACGATCAAGGGGGTGGTCGGGCGGCTGGTGACGCGGCGGCTGGTGACGACGGTGCCGAGCGAGGAGGACCGCCGGCGGCTGATCGTCGACCTGACGGCGGAGGGGCGGATGCTCTTCGAGAACCTGAGCGCGCGCGGGCGCGAGGCGACCGAGCGGACGCTGGCGCCGCTGTCGCCGGCCGAGCGCGAGCGGTTCCTGGCGATGTTGCGGCGCCTGGTCTGAGAAAGCGGGCGGCGCCTGGCAAGTGACGCGCGGCCGCGCTTGACAGGCGGGGGCGACTTCGCGATACAGGCGGCCTCCCGCCAGCCGAGGCTGCGCGGGGGGTAAAGCTATGGAACGCGCGCAGTCCGCAGGCGCGGGGGACCGGTCCCCGCGGGAACGCCGGCAAGGGGCCGGGGCCGAAGGATGCGGAGGCAAGAAGGAAGAACGCGAATGTTCGCGGTGCTGAAGACAGGCGGCAAGCAATACCGGGTTGCCGCAAACGACGTGCTGACGGTGGAGAAGCTCGTGGCCGAGGCCGGCGAGACCGTGCAGTTCAACGAAATCCTGATGCTGGGCGGCGACACGGTGACGGTGGGCGCGCCCTTCGTGGCTGGCGCAAGCGTCAAGGCCGAGGTGCTGGAGCAGGTGCTGGGGGAGAAGGTCATCTCCTTCGTCAAGCGCCGGCGCAAGCACTCCTCGCAGCGCAAGCGCGGCCACCGGCAGCACCTGACCCGGGTGCGGATCATCGACATTCTCGCCGGCGGCGCCAAGGCCGCCAAGGCGAAGGCCGAGGTGCCGGCTGCAGCCCCCGTTGAAACCGGGGCGGCGCTCGAGCCCACGGCCGCGGTCTGAAGGAAGCATAAGAGATGGCACACAAGAAGGCAGGCGGCTCGTCCCGCAACGGCCGCGACAGCGCGGGTCGGCGGCTCGGCGTGAAGAAGTTCGGCGGCGAGGCGGTGGCGCCGGGGCATATCCTCGTCCGCCAGCGCGGCACCAAGTTCTGGCCGGGCACCGGGGTCGATCTCGGGCGCGACCACACGATCTTCGCCACCGAGGCCGGCCAGGTCAGCTTCCGCAAGGGCTACAAGGGCCGCACTTTCATTTCGGTGCTGCCGCCGGCGGAAGCCGCGGAGTAGCCGCACCCCATCGGGCTACCAGTCCCGAGGAGGCCGGCGGCAGCGCCGGCCTCCTTTCGTTTCGCATGAGGTTTTCCGGCCATGTCGGAGACGACGCTTCAACCCGAGATCGTGACGCCGCGGTTGCGCCTGCGCCGGCTGCGCCCGCGCGACGCGGGCCTGATCGCACTCTATTGCAACGACCGCCGCGTGGCCTGGTCCACGGCGGCGATCCCGCATCCCTATCCGCCGGGTGCGGCCGAGGGCTTCATCGAGCGGGTTCTGGCGCCCGGCGCGAGCGAACTCTCCTGGGCGATCGACACCGGGGCCGATGACGAGAACGGCCTCGTGGGCATGATAGGGCTCAAGCCCAAGGGCGACGATGTGGCCGAGATCGGCTACTGGGTGGCGCCGGCGTTCTGGAATACCGGCTATGCCAGCGAGGCGGTGGAGGGCGTGGTGGGCTACGCGGCCGGCGCCGGATGGCGCGAGCTCTCCGCCTTCGTCTTCCAGGACAATCCGGCCTCGGCGCGGGTGCTGACGCGCGCCGGCTTCGCCTACGAGGGCGAGGGCGAGGTCTTCTCGCTGGCGCGCGGCGCCATGGTGCCGAGCTTCCGCTACCGGCGGCCGCTGTGCACGGGGGACGCGCGATGAAGTTTCTCGACCACGCCCGCGTGGAGATCCGCTCGGGCAGCGGCGGGCATGGCTGCGTCGGCTTCCGGCGCGAGAAATTCGTCGAGTTCGGCGGTCCCGACGGCGGCGACGGCGGCAAGGGTGGCGACGTGGTGGCCGAGGCGGTCGAGGGGCTGAACACGCTGATCGACTATCGCTACCAGCAGCACTTCTTTGCCAAGAACGGCCAGCCGGGGGCGGGGCAGCAGCGCACCGGGCGAAGCGCGCCCGACATCGTGCTGAAGGTGCCGGTGGGAACGGAAATCCTCGAGGACGACGGCGAGACGCTGGTGGCCGACCTGACGCGACCTGGGCAGCGGCTGACGCTGGCGCGCGGCGGCAACGGCGGTTGGGGGAACCTGCGGTTCAAGTCCTCGACCAACCAGGCGCCACGGAATGCCAACCCTGGGCAGGAGGGGGTGGAGCGCACGCTCTGGCTGCGGCTGAAGCTGATCGCCGACGCCGGGTTGGTGGGGCTGCCGAACGCGGGCAAGTCGACCTTCCTCGCCGCCACGTCGAACGCGCGGCCGAAGGTGGCCGACTATCCGTTCACCACGCTGCACCCGGGGCTGGGCGTGGTAGGTATCGACGGGGCGGAGTTCGTGCTGGCCGACATTCCCGGCCTGATCGAGGGCGCCCACGAGGGCAAGGGGCTGGGCGATGCTTTCCTCGGGCACGTGGAGCGCTGTGCCGTGCTCCTGCATCTCGTCGACGGCACATCCGAGACGGTGGCCGCTGACTATGCGGTGATCCTGCGCGAGCTCGAGGCCTATGGCGCCGGGCTGGCCGAGAAGCCGCGCATCCTCGCGCTGAACAAGGTCGACGCCCTCGATGCGGAGGCGGCCGCGGCGGCGGCGGCCGAGCTCGAGGAAGTGGCCGGGATGCCGGTGCTGCGGCTGTCCGGCGCCACCGGCCAGGGCGTGCCGGAGGTGCTGAGGGCATTGCGTTCGGCGATCCTGGCGGCACTCGAACCTGCGGTTGCAACGGCGGCCGAGCCATGGCGGCCCTGAGCTCGGCGGCGCGGATCGCCGCGGCACGGCAGATCGTGGTCAAGATCGGCTCGGCGCTCCTGGTGTCGGTCGAGACCGGGCGGCTGCGGGTCGACTGGCTGGAAGGGCTGGCCGCCGACGTGGCAGCGCTGCGTGAACGGGGCAAGGACGTGATCCTGGTGTCCTCGGGGTCGATCGCGCTCGGCCGGCGGGCGCTGCGGCTGCCCGAGGGGCCGCTCTCGCTTGAGCAGAGCCAGGCCGCGGCGGCGGTGGGGCAGATCCGGCTGGCACAGGCCTACGAGACGGTGCTGGCGCCGCACGGGCTGACCGCGGCGCAGGTGCTGGTCACACTCGAGGACAGCGAGGACAGGCGGCGCTACCTGAACTCGCGGCGCACCCTGGGGATGCTGATCAACCTCGGCGCGGTGCCGATCGTCAACGAGAACGACACGGTGGCGACGGACGAGATCCGCTACGGCGACAACGATCGGCTGGCGGCGCAGGTGGCTATCCTGGCCGGCGCCGACGTGCTGGTGCTGCTGTCGGACGTTGACGGGCTCTACACCGCCAACCCGCGGGTCGACCCCGCGGCGCGGCGGCTGGAGCTGGTGACGGCGATCACGCCCGAGGTCGAGGCGATGGCGGGCGGCACCGGCACGGCGCTGTCGCGGGGCGGGATGAAAACCAAGCTTATCGCGGCCCGGACGGCGATGCGGTCGGGCTGCGCCATGGCGATCAGTGAGGGAGCGGTGCCGCGGCCGCTCTCGGCGCTGGAAGCGGGGGCGGCCTGCACGTGGTTCGAGGCGCACGGCGATCCGCACGCGGCGCGCAAGCGCTGGATCTCGGGGATGAAGCCGCGCGGGCGGGTCACAGTGGATGCCGGCGCGGTGGCGGCGCTGGGGCGGGGAAAGTCGCTGCTGCCTGCCGGGGTGACCGCGGTCGAGGGCGGCTTTCTGCGCGGGGACCCGATTGAGGTGCTGGGACCGGACGGAGCGGTGGTCGCGCGTGCCCTGGCGGGCTATGATGCATTCGAGGCGCGGCTCATCATGGGCCACCGGTCGGACCGGATCCCGGAGCTTCTCGGCCACCAGGGCCGGGCGGCGCTGGTGCATCGCGACGACCTGGCGCTTTGAAGGCTGAGGAGAGCGGACATGGACTACACGCGACAGGGGTTCAGGGCGATGCGCGCCTGGACCAAGTACGGCACGGCCTACACCCAGATGCTCATGTCCGCCAACGAGGTGATCCTGCGCCGGACGCACCAGATGGCGACCGGCGCGATGACGGGACCTGAGGCGGCCGGGATGGTGACGGAGAAGGTCACGGCGATGGCCACCGCGGCCGAGAAGGCGGCGGTGGCGGCGGCCAGGGGCGGCAGCGCACTGGCGATAGCGACGGCGGCGCTGCGCCCCTACGGCACGAAGACGCGGTCGAACGCGCGGCGGCTGCGGAAGTAGCGATCGCGGAGGGCAAGATGCACGGGACGGCGAGCGGGAGAGCGGCATGGACGTGCGTGCGGACGTCGCGGGGCTGATGCGGACGATGGGCGAGGCCGCCCGGGCGGCCTCAGCCGAGCTCGCCTATGCGCCGGCGGCGCAGAAGGACGCGGCGCTGCTGGCCGCGGCCGATGCGATCTGGGCGGACCGGGCCGCGCTACTCGCCGCCAACGGCGAGGACATGGCGGCGGCCACCGATCTGAGCGGCGCGATGCGCGATCGGCTGGAGCTGACCGAGCCGCGGGTTGCCGCCATGGTCGAGGGGCTGCGGACGATCGCGGCCCAACCGGATCCGGTTGGGCAGGTGATGGCGGAATGGGACCGGCCCTCCGGACTGCACATCCGCCGGGTGCGCACGCCGCTCGGCGTGGTGGGGGTGATCTTCGAGAGCCGGCCCAACGTAACCGCCGACGCGGGCGCACTGTGCCTCAAGGCGGGAAACGCGGCGATCCTCCGCGGCGGATCCGAAAGCCTGCGCTCGGCGCAGGCGATCCATGCCGGGCTGGTGACCGGGCTCCAGGTGGCCGGGCTACCGGAGGCGGCGATCCAGCTAGTGCCTACCACGGACCGCGCCGCCGTGGGCGAGATGCTGACGATGACGCGCTACATCGACGTGCTGGTGCCGCGCGGCGGCAAGGGCCTGGTGGCGCGGGTGCAGGCGGAGGCGCGGGTGCCGGTCTTCGCGCACCTGGAAGGCATCGTCCACATCTACGTCGACCGGGCGGCGGATCTGGTGAAGGCGCGGGCGGTGATCCTGAACGCCAAGACCCGGCGGACCGGGGTTTGCGGCGCGGCGGAGTGCCTGCTGATCGACCGCGCGTTCTTCGAGGCGGAGGGGGCGCCGTTCCTGACCGACCTGATGGAGGCCGGGGTCGAGGTGCGCGGCGACGACGATCTCCTCGGGTTGCCAGGGGTGGTGCCGGCCGGCAAGGAAGACTGGGGGCGCGAGTTCCTCGACATGATCATCGCGGCAAAGCTGGTGAACGGCGTGGACGGCGCGATCGCCCATATCCGCCGCTACGGGTCGCAGCACACCGACTGCATCCTGACCGAGGACGATGCCGCGGCGGCGCGCTTCTTCCAGCGGCTGGACAGCGCAATCCTGATGCGCAACGCCTCGACCCAGTTCGCCGACGGCGGCGAGTTCGGGATGGGGGCGGAGATCGGGATCGCTACGGGAAAGCTGCACGCGCGCGGACCGGTGGGGGCGGAGCAATTGACGAGCTTCAAGTATCTCGTGGAGGGGCGCGGAACGACCCGGCCCTAGGTCGAGCGGTGGCTTGCACGGGGTGCAAGCCACCTAAGTGACTGGTAAGACCCACTCGCTCCAACGATACTCACACAACGCCTTGGCTGCCGGTCAGCCGCGCCACGACCTGACGGGGCCGCAATCCATGTGGACGAAGTTCGAGCGGTTGTAGATGCCGACCCCGCCGCCGTTGCAGGCGAAGGCCGCGCCGGAAATCTGTTTGACGCTGCGGCCCTTGAGGCGCACGTCGGCGGCCATCGACTTCAGGTGGTAGGAGTGGCTGGCGGCGCCCTTGAGCATGCGGTTGGTCTGCGGCGTGCGGTAACCGGAGATCATCAGGTAGGGCTCGTCCGTCTCCATCAGTGCAAGCGTCGCGGCCAGGTTGTCGAGGTTGTGTGGGTCGTACTTCATCATCTTGTTCTGCCGCCAGTCGCGCATGAAGTAGGTGATCTCCTGTACCGCCTCGGGGACGTACTTCCCATCGATGAAGTAGATCGTGTCGATTGACTCGCCGGTACGTTGGCTATACATGCGGATCCGGCGTATATCGCCCGAACCGCGCAGAAAACCGGGCGCCTTGGCATAGACCGGAGCCGCCGCAACAGCGCAAAGACCCGCGAAAACGCCAAGCAGCGCCCGGCGCGATGGCCGAAAATCATCGTTATTCATGGTTCACTGCCTCGATTTGCCTGTTTGAGCGACTTGTTCACCCGCGCCCTGTGATTCTGATGCCACATACAAGCCATTTTTCCAAGCCTTTCTGAGCCTCGGCCCGCACTAGCGTCGGCGGATTTCCGCCGACCGCGATTACTATCGGGATGTGAATTGAAGAGGTAAATTTTCGGTTACGGTTAAGCAGCTTGTCGGTGGAGGCTAAACGAGCTACCCTCGCAAAAAATCTGAGCAGTTGGACGAGGCAGGCATGCAATCGAAGACGATGGCCCGCGCAATTTCTGCGCTTCTCGCGACCAGTATGGGCTTGGCCTGTGCGCCGGCCTGGGCGCAGGTGGCGGCCGCACCGGCTGTCGCGGTGCCAGCGCCCGAGGCGGCGGCGCTGCGTGATGCCATGGCGCCGGAGCTTTCGGCGCTCCCGGCCGCGGAGGCCGCGGCGATCGGGCAGTTCTACGCACTCCGCGCCTACGCACCTTTCTGGACCGAGCCGGGCAGCCCGCGGGCGGCCGAGCTCGCCACCGCGCTCGACGCGAGCGCGGCCCAGGCGCTGCCGCGCTACGCTACGGATGATCTCGTCGAGCCGCTGCCGGAGGCTGACGCCGCCGGACAGGCGCGGCGCGAGGTGGCCGCGACGCGTGCCTATCTGCTCTACGCGACCGACCTCTCGAAGGGCGTGGTGGTTCCCTCGGCAATCGTCGACGACATCACCATCCGACCGGTTGCGCCGGCTCCCGCCGCGCTCCTGGCGGCGCTGGGGACCGCGCCGGTTTCCGAAGTGCTCAAGGGCCTGCAACCGCAGGATCCGGACTATGCCCGGCTGGTGCAGGAGAAGGCGCGGCTGGAGGCCGCGGGGCGGACAGGCTCGTGGGGGCCGGAGGTCGCCGAAGGACCGACGCTGCACCCGGGGGAAGCCGGCCCGCGGGTGGCGGACGTGCGCGCGCGGCTGGCGCGCCTCGGCTATCTCGCGCCGACGGCCGAGGTCGCAGGCCCGGAGTTCGACGACGGCCTGACCCAGGCGGTGGCGCACTTCCAAGGCGACTACGGCCTGAACGCGGACGGCGTCGTCGGCGCCATGACGCTTGCGGCGATGAACGCCCCGATCGAGACACGCCTGGCGCAGGTGGCGGTCAACCTCGAGCGTCTGCGCTGGACCAACGCCGATCCGGAGCCGCGCTATCTGTTCGTCAACATCCCCGATTTCACCGTGACGCTGTTCGAGGACGGCGCGCCGAGCTGGACCTCGCGCGTGGTCGTGGGCAAGACGCACGTGACCGAGACCCCGGAGTTCGACGGCGTCGTGAAGACCATGGTGGTCAACCCGACCTGGCACATCCCGGATTCCATCGCCATCCGCGACTACCTGCCGAAGCTGCAGCGAAACCCGATGGTGCTGAAGAACCAGGGTATCGACCTGATGACGCGCCGCGGCACCGTGATCAACCCGAGGCTCGTGGACTTCACCCAGTACACGCCGGAGAACTTCCCGTTCCGGATCAAGCAGCGGCCGAGCGACGACAATGCCCTGGGCGAGGTCAAGTTCCTCTTTCCCAACGAGCACTCGGTCTACATGCACGACACCCCGCACAAGGAGCTCTTCCCGCGTGACGTGCGCGCCTTCTCGAACGGCTGCATCCGGCTGGAGAAGCCGGTGGAGCTTGCGCACATCGTCCTGGCCGGCCAGGTGCCGGATCCGGACGCGACCTATGCGGAGCTGCGTGCCTCCGGCAAGGAGCGCGGGATCACGCTGCAGAACACCATCCCGGTGCACATCGTCTATCGCACCGTCACCTTCGATGCGGCGGGAGAGGCGCGCTACCGGCCGGACGTCTACGGCCGCGACGCGAAGATCTTCGATGCGCTCGAGGCGGCAGGGGTGACTTTGCCCACTGCACAGGGCTGACGCATCCGCTATAGGTTCCGCCAGACGGCGGAACCGGCGGAGGGGCGACACTTGATCAGCATCAGCGAGCTTGCCCAGGCCCTCGGCGCCGAAGCGTTCGGCGACGGCGCGCTCGAGGTCTCGGGCGCGGCGGAGCCGGCCAGGGCGCGGCCCAACGAGATCGCGCTCGCCATGCAGCCCGTCTTTGCAGGCGACCTCGCCAAGGGGCGGGCGCGGGCTGCGATCCTCTGGCCAGGCGCCGACTGGCAGGGGCTCGGGCTCGCCGCGGCGATCGTGGCGCCGCGGGCGCGCTACGTGCTCTCCGGCGTCACCCGCGTCTTCGAGCGGCTGCCGGAGATCGCCCCGGGCATCCATCCGAGCGCGGTGATCGATCCCTCCGCGACGATCGGCGAGGGCGCGGCGATCGGACCCTTCGTCGTCATCGGCGCGCGGGTTCGCATCGGAGTGAAGGCACGGATTTTCAGCCACACCTCGATCGCCGAGGACGCCGAGATCGGGCGGGATGCGCTGATCCTGAACGGGGTGCGGATCGGGGCGCGCGTCAGGATAGGCGACCGCTTCGTCGCCCAGCCGGGAGCGGTTATCGGCGCCGACGGATTCTCCTTCGTGACGCCCACGCCCGGCCTGCTCGACGAGGCGCGGGCGACCGGCGCCATCGCCGCCGAGGCGCAGGACGCCTACGTGCGGATCAACTCGCTGGGCGCGGTGGTGATCGGGGACGACGTGGAGGTGGGCGCCAACACCTGCATCGACCGCGGCACCATCGCCGACACCACCGTCGGCCACGGCACCAAGATCGACAACCAGGTGCAGATCGGCCACAACGTGAGGATTGGTCGGACCTGCCTGATCTGCGGGCAGGCGGGCATCGCCGGATCCACGGTCGTCGGCGACAGCGTCGTTCTCGGCGGGCGGGCCGCACTCGCCGACCATATCCGTATCGGGTCCAACGTGGTCATTACCGGCAATACCGGCGTCTCGAGCCACGTCCCGTCGAACCGCATCATGGCGGGCTATCCGGCGGTGCGCATGGACCAGCACGTGGAAATGTACAAGGCGCTGAGGCGGCTTCCGCGGGTTCTGGCGGGATTGGAATCGGCTCAGAAAGCCGTTTCCAATCCCGATGTGAGCGACTAGACCTTCGGCCGATGCAGGCTGGCCGACGGAGGGGGCATGTCCGACGCTGTGGAGGATACCGTCAGGGACAAGGTGGTGGCGATCATTGCCGAGCAGGCGGTGCTGGCGCCCGAGGATGTGAAGATGGACGCAACCCTTGCGGATCTCGGCATCAACTCGCTCGGCCTCGTCGAGGCGGTCTTCGCCATCGAGGAGACCTTCGACATCCAGGTGCCCTTCAACGCCAATGAGCCGCAGCGGTCCGATTTCGACATCAGCACCGTGGCCTCGATGGTGCGCGCTGTGAAGTCGCTAATCGCGACCGCGAACTAAGTGACGCGACGCGTCGTCATTACCGGTCAGGGCGCGGTCTGTGCTCTTGGCCGGACCGCACCTGAGGTCGGGGCCGCCATGGCCGAGGGCCGTTCGGGCATCGGACCGCTGGACTTTCCCGACGTGGAGCGGCTGTCGATCGCCATCGGCGGGCAGATCCGCGGCTATCGCGAGGAGGAGCATTTCGGCCGGCAGGAGCTGACGCTCTATGACCGGTTCACCCAGTTCGCCGTGCTGGCCGCCCGCGAGGCGATGGCGCAGTCCGGCCTCGAGGTGGAAGGGGAACTCGCAGAGCGGGCGGGCGTCGTGCTCGGTACCTCCGGCGGCGGGCTGCAGACCCAGGAGGAGAACTACCGGCTCGTCTTCCAGGAGGGCAAGAACCGGGTGCATCCCTTCGTGGTGCCGCGGCTGATGAACAACGCCGCCGCGAGCCATGTCTCGATGAGCTGGGACCTGCAGGGGCCGAGCTACACGGTGGCGACCGCCTGCGCCTCCTCGAACCACGCCATGGGACAGGCCATGTGGCTCATCCGGGCAGGCATGGCCGACGTGGTGCTGACCGGGGGCAGCGAGAGCATGCTCTGCTTCGGCGGCATCAAGGCCTGGGAGGGGCTGCGGGTGATGTCGAAGGACGGCTGCCGCCCGTTCTCGCGCAACCGCAACGGCATGGTCCAGGGCGAGGGCGCGGCGGTCTTCGTCTTCGAGGAACTCGAGCGGGCCAGGGCGCGCGGCGCCGAGATCCTCGCCGAAGTCGTTGGCTTTGCCATGACCTCGGACGCCTCGGACATCGTGACCCCGAACCTGAGCGGCGCGGTCAGGGCGATGCGTGGCGCGCTCAGAGACGCGCGCCTGGAGCCGGAGGAAATCGGCTACATCAACGCCCACGGCACCGGGACGACGATCAATGACAAGACCGAGTGCGCCGCGGTGCGCGCGGTCTACGGGGCGCACGCCGACCGGCTGATGATCTCGTCCACCAAGTCGATGCACGGTCACCTGATCGGCGGCACCGGGGCCGTAGAACTGGTGGCCTGCCTGACGGCGCTCCGCGAGGGGATCGTCGCCCCGACGATCAACTACGAGGAGCCGGATCCCGAGTGCGACCTCGACGTGGTGCCGAACACCGCCCGCGAGCGCCGCGTAGGCGCGGTGATGTCGAACGCCTTCGCCTTCGGGGGGATGAACGCGGTGCTGGTGCTCAAGGCCTTCGCCTGAGGCGGTACGCCCGGCGCACGCGCGCCGGGCGGGAAAACAGACCGGATCAGCGCTTCGGCTGCAGGTCGGGCAGCGGCTTGGCCGGCGCGGGCCGCGCGGCCGGCTGGGCGGCGGCGGCCGGCGCCGGGTTAGGGTTCGGGATCACGGCACCGGCCGGCAGCACCGGGACCTCGAGCGAATCGAACGCCGCGGTGAAGCCCGAAAGCGAAAGGTCGAGAACCACCGGCGCCTCGGGGCGGCCGATGGAGACGAGGCTGAGCTTGCTGGTCTTGCCGCGCTTGAGCGCGTCAATCGCCGGCTTGGTCAGCCCGAACCGAGCGAAGCAGCCGACCTGGCTGCACCAGGCGAACGGGTACTGCCGCTGCTCGCCGCCGTCCACCTGCATCACGACGCCGGTGGTGAGCAGGGTGCCGAGCGGCGTGACCACGGTGACGCCGGCGTCGGCGTCGGATTCCTCCGGCAGCTTTAGCAGGCTGACCTCGGCGACCGGGTTCTTCTGCTGGTCGACGGCGAGCTGATACATGAAGCACTCTTTGCCGTCGGGTGCGCAGCGTACCTGCCAGGCGCCGAAGGTGTCCTTGACGATCTCCATCACCTCCGGCTGGCCCGGGTCGCCGGCGTTGCCTGCCGCGGGTGCGGTGGCGCCCGCTGCCGGAGCCTCCGCTGCCGGAGCCTCCGTAGCCGGTGTCTCCGCAGCCGGTGCGTCCGCAGCCGGTGTCTCCGCCGCGGGTGCATCCGCCGCCGGGGCGGGCGCCTCCTGAGCAGCCAGGGGAGCGGCCAGCGCCAGTCCGAGCGCGGTCATGAGAAGGCGGTTTCGGATCGGTTGCATTGTACTGCTCGCATCCCTCGTGATTTCGTCACGTGATCGGGTCACGTGATTGAGTCATGGGGATTGTCACTCCGCAGGGCGGCTGTCAACGCCCGTAAGGGAGGGCGGCGCCAGGATCGCGCCCAAGTGAAAAGGGCACCCGAAGGCACCCTTTTCCCCGCTTTCGCGACTTCCCTGTCGGACTAGGCCGAACGATGGGCGGACGCTACGATAGATGAGAAACCGGGTCAAGCGCGTCGGCCAAGTGCATTTTGCAACAACGTGAAAGCGTAAAAAAGGGGCCGCGGAGTTGCCGCCGCGGCCCAGGTTCAACAGCGAGGAAAACACATGTCCGGAACCCGAGGGACAACCGGGACACGCATTGCACTCTAGGAGGCGGTGGTTAATATCTGATTTGGAATCCAATGATTTTCCGGGAGCGATGATGGCCGAGGACCGGATTCTGGTGGGCGGTGGCGGCAAGGACTATGCCGAGGCGCGCGAGCTCCTGCTCCGCTACGGCAATCGCCATGGCCTTGTTACCGGCGCTACGGGCACCGGCAAGACGGTGACGGTGCAGGTCCTCGTCGAAGGCCTGTCGGCGGCGGGCGTGCCGGTGGTGGTGCAGGACGTGAAGGGCGACGTGTCCGGTCTTTCGCGGCCCGGCGACCCGGCGGGCAAGGCGCACGACTCGCTGACCAGGCGGGCGGCGCAGATCGGCATGGCCGACTTCGCCCACCGCGGATATCCGGTGGTCTTCTGGGACCTCTTCGGCCAGCAGGGCCATCCGGTCCGCACCACGGTCAGCGAGATGGGGCCGCTGCTGCTGGCGCGGATGATGGAGCTGTCCGACGCGCAGGAGGGGGTGCTCAACATCGCCTTCCGCGTGGCGGACGAACAGGGGCTGGCGCTCCTCGACCTCAAGGATCTGCAGTCGATGCTGATCTGGCTCGGCGACCATGCCCAGGAGGTGAGCCGCACCTACGGCAACCTGGCGCCGGCCTCGATCGGCGCCATCCAGCGGGCGCTGCTGGTGCTGGAAAACCAGGGCGCGGCGGATTTCCTTGGCGAACCGGCCCTGGAGCTGAAGGACCTGATCGCCACCGGATCCGACGGCATGGGGCGGGTCAACATCCTCATGTCCGATCGGCTGATGCAGTCGCCGCGGCTCTACGCCATGTTCCTACTCTGGCTGCTGTCCGAGCTCTTCGAGCAGCTTCCCGAGGTCGGCGACCCGGACAAGCCGGTGCTCGTCTTCTTCTTCGACGAGGCGCACCTCCTCTTCACCGACGCGCCGAAGGCGCTGGTCGACAAGGTGGTGCAGGTGGTCCGCCTGATCCGCTCCAAGGGCGTCGGCGTCTATTTCTGCACGCAGAACCCGGACGACGTGCCGCAGGACGTGCTGGCGCAGCTCGGCAACCGCGTCCAGCACGCGCTGCGCGCCTTCACCCCGCGCGACGCCAAGGCGCTGAAGCAGGCGGCGGAGACCTTCCGCCCCAACCCCGACTTCGACACCGAGACCGCAATCCGCGAGGTCGGCACCGGCGAGGCGGTGGTCTCGCTGCTGGAGGAAAAGGGCGTGCCGGCCATGGTCAGCCGCACGCTGATCCGCCCGCCCGAGTTGCGCATGGGGCCGATCACCGCCGAGGAACGCGCGCAGTCGATCGCCGCCTCGCCGCTGGCCGGACGCTACGAGACCGCCATCGACCGGGAGTTGGCGCACGAGATTCTGGCGGGGAGGACCGAAAAGGCGGCGCAGGAAGCGGCCATGGCCGAGGAGATGCTGAAGCAGGCCGCCACGCACGACGCCGAACTGAAGCAGGCGCGGCGCGACGAGCGGGCGCCCTCGCGCAGCCGCGCGCAGCCGTCGCTCGGCTCGGAGATCACCCGCACGGTGATCAAGCAGCTCGGCACCCGCCAGGGCCAGCAGCTGGTCCGCGGCATCCTCGGCGGCCTGTTCAAGGGGCGGTGAAGACGCGCCCCGCGCTGGCGGCGAGGTGCGGCGCAGAAAGAATCCGGCAACGAGCGTGGAGTTCGTCAGAAAGTCTTGATGATCGTCGCCGATGGTTCCAACTGCAGCACGGGAGGAGAGCGGCAGGGCGTGCGGAAGGATACGAGACGACTCCACCGCCAGTTCGAGGCGCTGTCGCGGGCGATCCCCGCGACGCGACCCGTGTCCGAGCGGCTTCTGCGGGACGGGATGCGCGTTATGCGCGTACCGACTGCGGTTCTGCTCGTCCTCGGCGGCAGTCTCTCCTTTCTGCCGGTACTTGGCCTCTGGATGCTTCCCCTTGGGCTCATGCTGCTCGCGGTCGACGTCCCGGTGATTCGCCCCACCGTGTCGGCGGGGCTGATCCGCACGCGCCGACGCTTCAGCGTGTTCTGGCGGCAGCGAATCCGCGGCCGGCGGCCCGCACCAGTCGGCGGCGACCGGACACCGGGCCGCTAGCACCGCTCAATCGAGCGCGGCTTCGATCCCGGCCGCGGCAGCGGCCCCGTCCGGTGCCGGATTGCCGGTGGCCAGCCCACACCCTGCGGACGACCATTGGGCCGGACCCGGACCCTTGCTGATCGACTTGGTCGAGGCGCACCCCTTTGGTACCTGCGCCATCGCGAATGGCGAGGCGACGGGCGAGCCGTCACCGCGGCGAGCCTTGAGCACGAAGGGCGCATGCTGCGCCGCGACGTCGGGCTCGGCACCCTGGCTGAGCGCGGTCGTGTCAAAGGCCTGTGCGGAATGGGAGGCAAGCGTGCTGAGCGACAGCACCAGACAAAGCGACGACTGTCGCCAGGACACGGTCATTGGCATTTCCCCGAGAGTTTTTTGGTTGGCCTCAGCAACCCCTGTGCGTCGAAACGTCCAGGGACCTTAGTCAGTGGTCGCGATCAGAGCTCAGGCTAGATGAAGCAGCACTTTGCTCGTTGGCGCACAATTTCGCCTCCGACAACTAGATCATGCTCCCAGTGAGTGCTGTTGACTACTGCCAAATTATGGGCGCAGTGCTGCGTCCAGTGCAGCACTCGCTCCTGGCGTGAGGTCAGGTCAGCTTCCTGATCCGGAGTCGTGCCAGGCGGTTGCTTTCCCGGCGGATCACCTCGAAACGGAAACCGTGGAAGCTGAAGACCTGGCCCTCGTTGGGGATCGCCTGCGCCTCGTGGATGACGAGACCGGCGATGGTGTTGGCCTCCTCGTCGGGAAGGTTCCACTCGCAGGCGCGGTTGAGATCACGGATGGTCACCGCCCCGTCCACCTCCACGCTGCCGTCCGCCTGCGGCTCGATGCCCGCCGGTGTCTCCACGTCATGCTCGTCGGCGATGTCGCCCACGATCTCTTCGAGGATGTCCTCGAGCGTGATCAGGCCCTGCAGCGCCCCGTATTCGTCCACCACCAGGGCGAAATGGGTGCGCCGACGGAGGAACTCGCGCATCTGCTCGTCGAGCGGTGTCGATTCCGGCACGAAGTAGGGCGGCATCGCCACGTCCATGATGTCGAAACCCTCGAGCGCCCCCTCGCCGCCGGCATGCTCGCGCACGAAGCGGTGGACGGCGCGGGAGAGGTCCTTGGCGTGGATCACGCCGACGATGTTCTCGGGCTCGCCGCGGAAGATCGGGATGCGGGTGTGCGGCGAATTGATCGCCTGTTCGAGGATCTCGGCCGGCGGCGCTTCGGCGTCGATCATCTCGATATCACGGCGGTGCATCATCACCTCCTCGACCTGGCGCTGACCGAGGTCGAGCGCGCCGAGCAGGAGGTCGCGGTCGGCCTTCTCCACCGCGCCTTCGGAATGGTGCAGCGTGATGGTACCGGCGATCTCCTGCTGGGCAGCGAGGAAGTTGACCTTGGGATCGACGTCGACGCCGAAGAGATGCAGCACCAGACGCACGAAGGCGCGCACAGCACTCACCACCGGCGAAAAGGCGCTGACCAGCCAGCCGATGAGCCGCGAGACGCGTACCGAGAAGGCCTCGGCATTGGTGATCGCGTAGGTCTTGGGCAGCACCTCGGAGAAGACCAGCACCAGTGCGGTCATCACCAGCGAGGCGATCGCCACCCCACCGGCGCCGAAGAGCACGGTGAAGAGGCCGGTGGCCAGCGAGGCGGCGATGATATTGGCAAGGTTGTTTCCGAGCAGCAGCGCGCCGATCAGCCGTTCCTTGTCCTCGGTCAGACGCAGCGCCTCGGTAGCCCCGGCCTCGCCGCGTTCGGCCATGCCGTGCAGCTTGCCGCGGCTCGCGGTGGTGAGTGCCGTCTCCGAGCCCGAGAAAAGCGCGGAGAAGAAGAGGAGAACCAGGATCCCGATCCCCATTCCCCAGAGCGCGAAGATCTCGGGCGCCTCGGCCAAGGGGTACATGCTGGTCCTCATTCGGTAGCGGATCGTCCGACCTTATGCGGTCAGGACGCGTCCGCATCAAGCGCGGCGGGGCCGACCGCAGCGTTTGCCTCGGCGAGGGGGTGCTTCTCGAGCACCAACTCGCGCAGCCGCGCCTCCAGCACGTGGGTGTAGATCTCGGTAGTGGCGATGCTGGCATGGCCGAGAAGCGTCTGAATCACGCGCAGGTCCGCGCCGTTGGCCAGAAGATGCGTGGCGAAGGCGTGCCGCAGCGTGTGCGGCGAGACCCGGGCCGCGTCGAGCCCGGCGAGGCGCGCGAGGTCCTTCACCAGCAGGAAGAAGCGCTCGCGGGTCATGTGCCCGCGGCGGCCGCGGGCGGGGAAGAGGAAGGGCGAGCGCGGCCGCGCCGGACCCTCCTCGCGCCCGGCGTCGAGATGCGCCAGCCAGGCGGTCAACGCCGTGCGGGCGGGCGGCGAGAGCGGCACCATCCGCTCGCGACCGCCCTTGCCGCGCACCAGGATCATCCGCGGATCGCCCCTGGCGGCGGCGATCGGCAACGAGACCAGCTCGCTCACCCTGAGGCCGGTGGCGTAGAGGATCTGCAGCAGGCAGGTGTCGCGCAGCCGCTCCGCCTCGGTGCGCCCGAGCGTGTCGGCCGCCTCGAGCAGACGGTCCACCTCCGCCTCGCTGAGGTTGCCGGGCAGCGTCCGCTGCCGCTTCGGCCCCTTGATGAGGCCGGCAGGATCGTCCTCGCGCCAGCCCTCGAGGAAGGCAAAGCGGTAGAGCTGGCGGATCGCCGAGAGCCGGCGCGCCCGCGTCGCCAGCGCCATGCCGCGGTCGGCCTGGTCCACGAGATAGGCCTCGATGTCGCCGCGGCCCGCACCGGCATAATCGTCGCCCCGCGCCGAAAGAAAGGCCGAAAAGTCGTTGAGATCGCGGCCATACGACAGGATCGTGTTGCGTGACGCGTCGCGCTCGGCCTGGATCGCCTCGAGGTAGCGTTCGAGCCAGCTTGCCGCCACCGGCATCAGGCGCTGTCCGCGAGCAGCGTCTGCAGCGCGATGGTGCGGGCGCTGGCCTGCTGCCCGGCGCGGCTGAGGGTGAAGAGTGCGGCGCGCAGCGCCGGTGGGTCGACGGCGCCGCCGCCCTGCACGAGACCCAGCGCCGCGAGGATCGCCTGGCCCTGCTGGCCGCCCTCCAGAAGACCGGCGAGCCGCGCCTCGCGGTCATCGCCCGGCGCCGCGGCGGCGAGACCCGAGAGCGCCGCGGTGCAAAGCTCGCCCGGGTCGGTGGCCGGCGGCTGGCCGGCGCCGGCGACAGCGAGGAGTGCCGCAAAGCGGGCGTCAGGCACCGGTCCCGCGGCGTGGCGGGCGGCATCCACGGCCCCCCCCAGAAGCAGAAGCTCGGCCAGCGTCGGCCGTGCCTCGGCGGGCAGGGCCGACGGATCGAGCTGCGACAGGCGCTCGGAGTAGGTGCGCGCCAGCGCCACCCGCAGACCGCGCGCCGAGAGGGCGGCATCCGCAGCGCGCAGCAGCGGGCCGAGCGCCTCCGGATCGCCGGCTTCGAGACCGGCATCGAGCGCCTGCACCGCCGCCGCCCGGTCCCAGAGCCCGCCCGACGCCGCGGGGACGCCCGAGCGGTAGGCGGCGAAGAGCTCGGGATGGCCCACGGCTCCGGACAGCACCAGCCGCTCGGCGGCGTCGATGCGGCCGCGCATGGGCGCGTGCGGGTCGAGGTCGGGATGCAGGAAGGCGAGCGGCAGGGCGCCCGGCGGCCGCGAAAGCCCCACCGCCTCGCGCATGAGGAAGTCGAGCGGGGTCAGCGGCTCCGGAATCGGCGGCTCCTCCTCGCCCTCGAAGAGGTCGGGATCGAGAAACCGCGCCAGCAGCGCCTGCTCCGCCTCGGGGATCGAGCCCACCTCTTGGCCGAGCGTCAGGGTGATCTCGGCGGCGTTCCAGTCGCCCCCGCGGGCGAGGCAGAAGACCCGCGCCGGCAGCGTCGGCGACAGCGAGGGGTTCTGGCGCAGCGCCGCGCACGGCTCGGTCGACCGGTCGAGGAGGAGCCCGGCGTCGAACCAGCGGCGGAAGAGCTCCGGCGTCTCCGGCCCGGCCAACTGGATCAGGGCGAGCGACTCCTCCAGCGCGCCGATCCCGAGCAGACGGTCGACCCGCGCCACCAGCACGGAATCGCCCGATCCCGCGCCGGCGGGCGGATCCGCCTCGGCCAGGAGCAGGCGATGGAAGAGCGCGCGCGTCTCGGGCACGCCCTGATCGGGATGATCCAGGACCATCCCCCGCACGTCCGCCGCCGTGCCGTCGCCCCAGAGCGTCCTCGAGAACCCGCTCCGCTCCGGCGGCAGCAGGCCCACCGCGTCGCGGCGGATGTCGCCGAGCGGCGTCACGGTGATCACGTCGTCGCCGGGTTGCACGCGGCCAGACATGGCGCGGCTCGGCGGTGGCGGCGTGTTGCCGATCTCGATGCTCTCGGAGAGCCAGGGGATGGCGCTCCGCGGCTCGGCGGCGTGGCCGGGGCGCTGGCCGGCCAGGGCAGCGGTCGCCAGCGCGGCGGCCGTGAGGCCCGCGAGGCGCGCCGCCCAGTGGGTCACTTGGCCTCGACCGGAAGCTCGACCTCGTGCTGCGGGGCCGGCAGATCCGAGAAGACGGCGAGCACCACGAGGCCGACCACCGCAACGAGAATGAGATAGAGAACTATTCGAAAGACCGTTCGCATCCTGTCCTGCTCTGCCCCGTGCCGGCTTGACGCCGCATCGTGAACTGTTCAATCACGGGGGCCAACCGCCGCGATCGCCTCTTGGCTGAACCTTAGCCCGGGCGCGGCCTTACGGCAATTGGGATGATCGAGCCACCGCAACCTTCGCCGGACCGCGCCCAGTCGGCCGCGACGACCGCTCCGCGGCTCCTGCGGACGGTGGTGCTGGTGGGGCTGATGGGCGCCGGCAAGACCAGCGTGGGCAAGCGGCTGGCGGCGCTGCTCGGTGTCACTTTCATCGATTCCGACGCCGAGATCACCGCCGCCGCCGGCATGACAATCCCCGAGATCTTCGCCACTCTGGGCGAGCCGGCCTTTCGCGACGGCGAGCGGCGGGTGATCGCGCGCCTGCTCGCCGAGCGGCCGCGGATCCTCGCCACCGGCGGTGGCGCCTTCATAGAGCCGCGCACTCGCACCGAGATCAAGGCGCACGCCACCTCGATCTGGATCCGCGCCGATCTCGACCTGCTCTGGGACCGGGTGCGCGACCGGCCCGGCCGGCCGCTGCTGCAGACGCCCAACCCGAGGGGGGCGCTGGCCGATCTCATGGAGCGCCGCTCGCCCGTCTACGCCGAGGCCGACATCGTCGTGGACAGCCGCCGCGGCGCCAGCCACGAGGCGATGGCCCGCGCGATCCTCGATGCGGTGTGCGCCTACGACGCGGTGACGCCCGGCCGCCGGCCCACCCTGGAGTCCGCAAGATGATCGAGACAGTCAACGTTCCGCTCGGCGACCGCTCCTACGACATCCGCATCGGCCCCGGCCTCGTCGCGCGGGCCGGGGTGGAGATCGCGCCCCGCCTGCGCCGCCCGCGGGTGGCGGTCGTCACCGAGGCGCGGGTGGCGGAGCTGCATCTCCCGGCGCTCCTTGCCGGGCTCGCCGCGGCCGGGATCGAGGCGGCGGTGCTGGAGCTGCCACCCGGCGAGGCGACCAAGGGCTGGGCGGAGCTGCAGCGCGTGGTCGAATGGCTGATCGCCGAGAAGGTCGGGCGCGACGACCTGGTGATCGCCTTCGGCGGCGGGGTGATCGGCGACCTCGCCGGCTTCGCCGCCGCCGTGGTGCGGCGCGGCGTGGGCTTCGTGCAGATCCCGACGACGCTGCTCGCCCAGGTCGACAGCTCGGTCGGCGGCAAGACCGGGATCAACTCGCCGCAGGGCAAGAACCTGGTCGGCGCCTTTCACCAGCCGCGCCTCGTCCTCGCCGACACCGCGCTCCTCGACACGCTCGCCCCGCGCGACTTCCGCGCCGGCTACGGCGAGGTGGCGAAGTACGGTCTCCTCGGCGACGCCACCTTCTTCCGCTGGCTGGAGGCGAACGGCGCGGCACTCCGGGACGGCGACCCGGCCGCACGCCTGCACGCGGTCCGCCGTTCCTGCGAGATGAAGGCCGAGATCGTCGCCCGTGACGAGACCGAGCAGGCCGACCGCGCGCTGCTCAACCTCGGGCACACCTTCGCCCACGCGCTCGAGGCGGCCACCGGCTTCTCCGAGCGCCTGCTGCACGGCGAGGCGGTGGCGATCGGCTGCCAGCTCGCCTTCGACCTCTCGGCGCGCCTCGGCCTCTGCCCGCAGGAGGCGCCGAGCCGGGTGGCGGCGCACCTTGCCGACATGGGAACGAAGCGCCGGCTCGCCGACATCGCGGGCGAGTTGCCCGGCCCGGAGGCGCTGGTGGCGCTCATGGGACAGGACAAGAAGGTGCGCGACGGCCGCGTCGCCTTCGTGCTGGCGCGCGACATCGGCGAGGCCTTCGTTGCGCGTGACGTTGACCTTGCGCCGGTGCGCGCACTCCTCGCCGAGGCGCTGGCGGAACGCGCCGTCTGAACCAGCGATTGTTGCAGTGCGAAAAGCGCACAGGGGCAAGAAATTGTGCCCCGCCGGGTTGCGTTCCACAGCACTGGGGTTAGACTTCGTTAATGGAGTTCGACAAGGGTTATGGATACCCGCAAGGCGATTCTCCACGGAGCGACTGGATGAAGCCACTCCCTTTCCCCATTCTGGCGCTCGGCATGGCGATGTCGGTGGCGGCGTGGGGTGCGGGTACCGGCGTGGCTGCGGCCCAGACCGCGGTTTCTTCCGCTCCGCTGCCACCCGAAACTCCCGTCGAAGCAGCGCCGACGTCAACGCCGGCACGTCCGGCGCTCGCCACCGGCGCGGGCGTCCTCGACATCGACGCGGCCAACCCCGATCTCGTGCTCACGGTTCGCGCCGGCGTCCAGGTGAGCCCCTCCTACCTCGGTTCCTCCGACTACGAGGTCGGGCCTGACCTGGCGGCGCGGCTCGACTACATCCGCTTTCCCGGCGGCTTCGAGTTCGGCTCCGGCCGCACCGTCGGCTTCCGCACCGGCTGGGGCCTGCGCGGCTCGGCCCGCTACCTCGGTGAGCGCAACGCCGACGAACACGACGAGATCAAGGGCCTGGACGACGTCGACTGGTCGTTCGAGCTCGGTCTCGGCGTCGGCTACGAGCAGCGCAACTGGCGCGCCTTCACCGACGTGCGCTACGGCGTCATCGGCCACAACGCCTGGGTGGGCGAGGTCGGCGCCGACGGCATCGCCTATCCGGTCGACGGCCTGACCGTCACCCTCGGCCCGCGCCTCTCCTTCGGCACCGACAATTTCGCCGAGACCTACTTCGGCGTCAGCGCCGACGAATCCGCCGCCTCCGGCCTTGACCAGTTCAACGCCTCCGGCGGGCTGCTTGGCGCCGGCATGGAACTCGGCGCGCGCTACCGCTTCAACGAGCGGTGGGGCGTGGAGGGCGCGGCGACCTGGAACCGGCTGGTCAACGATGCCGGCGATTCGCCCGTCACCGCCACCGGATCGGCTGACCAGTACGAGGTCCGCCTCGGCATCACCCGCAGCATCAGCCTCGATTTCTGAGCGCCGATCCGCGGCCCGCTCCGGCGACGGGTCCGCATTTGCCCACCGATCAGCGTGAGCATCAGGTAGTGAGCACACCGCGACCGCAAACTATATCTTGCGTGTTGGCTGGATTCTGACGAAGCTTCCTGCAGGGACGATTCCCGTCGCGCACCGCAGGTCAGGACCCCCTCGATGAGCACCGAGATCGCCACCGACCTCGAGCAACGGGTCGCCGAGAACATCAACGACGCACGTGCTGACGCCGGGCTTCCCGCCCTGAAGGTCGAGGTGCATCTCAACGCGTCGGCCCAGTCGCACGCCGACTGGATGGGGGAGACCGGCAGCCTCTCCCACACCGGCGAGGACGGCTCCACGCCGACGGAAAGGATCGACGACACCGGCTTTCCCCTCGACGGCGCCTGGCGGACCGCGGAGAACGTCGCCTGGACCAGCGTCACCGGCGATCTCGACTCCGAAGAGGTCGACCGGATGCACGAAGGTCTGATGGAGAGCGCCGGGCATCGCGAGAACATCCTCGACCCGGAGGTGTCCTACGTCGGCGTCGGCCTCTCGGTCGGCATGAGAATCGTGGGCGGCGAGGAGCAGGAGGTCGTCTACCTGACCCAGAACTTCGCCGAGACCGACGGCGAGGTCCTGGTGCAGGAGGAGCAGGGTGCCGAGACGGTCGTCCAGCCCTATCAGGACGGTGACCCGGTGGGCGAGGCCCAGCCCGTGGAGCCACCAGCGTCGGACGACCCCGACACCGGCTCGGACGCCGCGGCGGACGCGAGCAGGGACCGGAACGACGAGGAGGATACCAGCGCGTCGTCCGGCGGCGGCTGCTTCGTCGCCACCGCCGCCTACGGCAGCTGGACGCACCCGGATGTGGTGGCGCTGCGCCGGTTCCGGGATGAGGTCCTGGTGCGGTACCCGGCCGGGCGCGCCTTCATCCGCGCCTACCGCAAGGCCGGCCCCCGGCTGGCCCGGCTGGTGTCCCCGAAGGGCACGTCGGGCCGGGTGGCGCGGGCGCTGCTGGCGCCGGCGGCGCGCCTCGCCGCCAGGTGGTCCGACCGCGGCTGATGCACGATGCCCCCGCCCGTCTGCCCCCGAGCCCCGTCGTCCGTTAACCTTTCAGCCGCGCGCCCACGGCGTGTACATGCGAAGTGCATGCGATGTACCTGAGTTGTACGTCGAAGAAATCGCCGTTAACCCTTGCACCGACAACTCAATCCGGTCGCCGGAGATCAACCGGATTTCGTATAAGGCAGACCTAGCCGTCGTCGCGCAGCGCCTGCTGCCGCGCCAGCCCGCTGTCGACGTCTGAGACCCCGAGCAGACTGGACACCAGCCGCATCAGCCCGTGCTCGTCGGCGTTGATCCCGTCCGCCGCCGCAACCCGCCACAGCGCCTCCACCACACCCGTCCGCTCCTCGTACGGCACCGCCTCCTTGATCACCCGGGTGAACTGCACCGTGTCCGGCGCGCCCTCCTCGGCGATCTCGGCCTCGGCCCGCAGCGCCGCGCGCCGCCGCGGCGTCCAGCCGGTAGCGCCGCACAGCACCCTTCGATCCGGTCGCGCTCCTCCGGAATAGCTGCCATCGGTCCGCGCCATCCGCACCATCAGCGCCGCCAGGCGAGCCGCGCGTCTCCGGGATGCAGCGGTCGCGGCAGGGGGGCGAGGCGAGCCAGGCGATCTAAGACTCCCGGCCAGCATGGCCGGCGCGCCCTCTGGCGCCGGCCGACTCCGACGCTCTCCCGGGATTTGCCGAGGGAATCCAATTCCCGGAGGGTTGATCTCATGTCCAAACGTTCTGTTTGCCCTGGTCCGCGCGTGCTCGTCACACCAGCCGCGACTGCTCCGTCGCCGCCCGGACGAAGTCCGCGAACAGCGGGTGCGGCGCGAAAGGCTTCGACTTCAGCTCGGGGTGGAACTGCACGCCCATGAACCAGGGGTGCCCGGGGATCTCCACGATCTCCGGCAGGCGTCCGTCGGGCGAGAGTCCGGAGAAGAAGAGACCGCAGCCCTCCAGCTTGTCGCGGTAGGCGATGTCGACCTCGTAACGGTGGCGGTGCCGTTCGGAGATCGTCGTGGTCGCGTAGATGTCCGCCGCCTGGCTGCCGCCGCTGAGGATGGCATCGTAGGCGCCGAGGCGCATGGTGCCGCCCTTGTCGTCGGTCACCTCGCGCTTGATCGTGCGGTTGCCCTCAAGCCACTCCTTGAGGTGGTAGATCACGTGGGTGTAGCGCCGCTCGCCGGCCTCGTGGTCGAACTCCTCGGAGCCGGCATCGGTCAACCCGAGCAGGTTCCGCGACGCCTCGATCACCGCCATCTGCATGCCTAGGCAGATGCCAAGATAGGGCACCTGCCGCTCGCGGGCGAACTGCGCCGCCCGGATCTTGCCCTCGGTCCCGCGCTCGCCGAAGCCGCCGGGCACGACGATGGCGTTGTAGCCTTCGAGAACCGGCGCGATGTCGGCCTCTTTTTCCAGGCGCTCGGCGTCCAGCCACTCGGCGCGCACCTTCACCCGGTTGGCGATGCCGCCATGCGTCAGCGCCTCGGCGATCGACTTGTAGGCGTCCTCGAGCTGGGTGTACTTGCCGACGATCGCCACCCGCACCTCGCCCTCGGCGTTGTGGATGCGGTCGACCACGTCCTCCCACTTCGCAAGATTGGGCCTCGGCGCCGGCGAGATCATGAAGGCGTCGAGCACCGCCTGGTCCAGCCCCTCGGCGTGGTAGGCGAGCGGCGCCTCGTAGATCGAGCGCAGGTCCTGCGCCGCGATCACCGACTCGGGCCGCACGTTGCAGAACAGCGCCAGTTTGTCGCGCTCCTTCGCCGGGATCGGCATCTCCGAGCGGCAGACCAGCACGTCGGGGGCGATGCCGATGGCGCGCAGTTCCTTCACCGAATGCTGCGTCGGCTTGGTCTTCAGCTCGCCCGACGCAGCCATGTAGGGCAGCAGCGTCAGGTGCACGTAGATGCACTGCCCGCGCGGCTTGTCCTGGCCGAACTGGCGTATCGCCTCGAAGAACGGCAGCCCCTCGATGTCGCCCACCGTGCCGCCGATCTCGCACAGCATGAAGTCGACCTCGTCGTCGCCGATCCTCAGGAAGTCCTTGATCTCGTTGGTGACGTGCGGGATCACCTGGATCGTCCGACCGAGATAGTCGCCGCGGCGCTCCTTCTCCAGCACGTTGGAATAAATCCGCCCCGAGGAGATGGAATCCGTTCGCCGCGCCGCGACGCCGGTAAAGCGCTCGTAGTGGCCGAGGTCGAGGTCGGTCTCCGCCCCGTCGTCGGTCACGAAGACCTCGCCATGCTCGAACGGCGACATCGTCCCGGGATCGACGTTGAGATAGGGGTCGAGCTTGCGCAACCGCACCGAATAGCCGCGCGCCTGCAGCAGCGCCCCCAGGGCCGCGGACGCAAGGCCTTTGCCGAGCGACGAGACCACGCCGCCGGTGATGAAAATATACCGCGCCATGGCTGCTGCTCTCCCGCGACCTGCTCAGTTATAATTCTTGAAAAGCCGAGGCCTCACGGGACTCAATCAATACGGGAAATAGGCGGCGCCGGCAAGGCGCAACCGCGCAACATCCTGTGGGTAACCCTGCGGCGGCAACCAGAAGTTGCCACCGGGTGGGCGCGGACTACTGGACCGGGGGCGGGGTCGCCGGGCCGTCGGCGGGCGGCTGCGGCTCGGCCGGCTCCGGCTGCGCCGGCAGCGTCGATGGAAGCAGGTCGCCGCTCAGTCCGGGAACGGCCGGGGTCGACGCGGCCGGGCTCTCGATCTGCCCGCCGCCGTCGATGACCGAACCGTTGCGGCTGTCGTGCGCCGACAGCACCGTCAGCGCCAGGCTGGTCGCCACGAAGGCGATGCCGATGGCCCAGGTCAGCTTGGAGAGCGCGGTCGCGGCACCCCGGCTGGTCATCACGCCGCCGCCGCCGCTCCCCATGCCGAGCCCGCCGCCTTCCGAGCGCTGCAACAGCACCACCAGGATCAGCGACAGCGCCAGCAGCAGGTGAATGGTCAGTACGACGGCTTGCATGCCCGCTCCCAAGTCCGTTCAGGTCAGCGGGCTCTCTAGACCCGGAACACGGGATTGTCGATGCGGAAAGCGCCTGCGGACCGGCTCAGCGCGACGCGACCAGCGTCGCCGGCGCGAGTGCCTCGCGGGCGGCGTTGCGCATCTCGGGGAGGCCACCTAGCTCGTGCAGGCCGACGGGGCCGACGCCGTGGAGCTGCCAGAACTGCTGCGGCGGGTTGGAATCTTCGACCATCTCGGTGCCGACGGAAACGGCTGTCACGACCAGGATCGCGGCGCCTGCGAGTGCGAACGTGGACATGCGGGTCATCGTCTTCCCCTCCAAGGGTATGCGGCGTCCTGCCGCTTCGAGAACCCTAGGGCCGGAACTGCAGCCGCCCCTGTGACGCACGGCACAGCGCAGAAATAATCCGCTCTCAGGAGTTGGCGATCGCCTCGGGATTGTCGAGGATCACCGGCACCACCAGTTCCTCCTCGTCGATCAGGTGCCGGTCAATCATCTGCCCGAACCCCGCGAGCCGCTGGCGCAGCACCTCCGCGGACGCCTCGGCTGGCGTGGTGTCGCGGACCGCCACCAGCACGGCATTGGCCGCCCCGGCGAGGTCGTGGATCGCGCCGTCCATCGCCTGGTGGTCGGAATCGAGCAGGTCGAACCCCCAGCCGATGCGGGCGTCGAGCCGCTTCAGCAGCGGAAAGTAGTGGTGGTCCTCGATGTTGTGGTGCCCGTGCAGCCCGTTGAGATACTGCCCCGCAACCCGCGCGAGGCCCGAGGCATAGACGTGCGGCTCGCGCCCCTTGCCGAGAAAGGCCTCGGTCTCGGCGCTCAGGAGACCCTGCATGCGGCGGAACCCCAGATGCATCTGCAGCCAGAACCGGGTCAGTTCGGTGAAGTGCGGGTGCCCTTCCCACTCCGGGCGCGGGTACTTCTCCACCAGCACGCGCAGCGGATCAGGCAGACCCGTGCGGGTCGCCAGTGCCAGACCGTCCATGCCTCAGCTCCTGCCGCCCGCCTCGTACGCCTTCAGCGTGCGCTTCTTCGCCTGCGCCCGCCACACCCGCTCGATGTTGGCGCGCGCCCAGCCCGGGTCAAGCCGCTCGGGACGCGCCAGCACCAGCGGCCAGGGCCGGTGGTGGTCGGTGGTGAAGAAAGTCTCCGGATCCGCCTCGATCAGAAAATCGCGCTCCTCGTGGTCCACCTTGAACACCGGGCCGTCGTACCTGGCGTTCCAGTAGAGGATCACCTTTCCGTTTACCTTGAACGAACGGGAATCCCACGAGGTCGTCTCCTCGGTCTCGGGCAGCGCGAGCACCATGGCCCGCAGGTCGTCGAAGGTCACCATGCCGGCGAACCTAGCATGCCGGTCGCGGCGCCGCGACCGCCTGTCCGCGACCGGCCCAGCACGGCTGGCGCGGCGGGACGGCGCGGTTTACGCTCGCGCGACAGGGCAGGGGGTGGCGATGGCGTTGCAGGTGATCGGGACGGGATTTGGGCGCACCGGCACCGACTCCATGCGCGAGGCGCTGAACATCCTCGGCTTCGGCCCATGCCACCACATGTACGAGGTCAACCAGCATCCCGAGCAGCGCCAAATCTGGCGGGCGTTCGTCCAGGGCGCGCCGGCGGACTGGGAGCAGCTCTTCGCCGGCTACCGCTCCTGCGTGGACTTCCCCTCATGCTGGTACTGGCGCGAGTTGATCGCCGCCTACCCGGACGCGAAGGTTCTGCTGACCTGGCGCCCGTCCGACAGCTGGTGGGAGAGCTTCTCGAAATCCGTCGCCATCGTGATGGCCCAGAGCACCGACCCGGAATCGCTCGGCCTGGCGCTGGTGGCGAACCGGGTCTTCGGCGGCCGCCCGACCGACCGAGAGCATGCGATCGCCGTCTACGAGGCGCACGTGGCGGCGGTGAAGGCGACGGTGCCGCCGGACCGCCTCCTGGTACACAAGCTCGGCGATGGCTGGGCGCCGCTCTGCGCACATCTCGGCGTGCCGGTGCCGGAAGTACCCTACCCGCAGCGGAACTCGTCTGCCGCCTTCCAGGCAGCGCTCATCGAGTTGCAGACCCGTCCCTGACGGACCGGCACGCGGCCGGGTCGAGCTGCCGGTTCCGCAGCCTGTCCCCGACATTGCAGCGGATCACGAGGCGCGTTCGTCCTTCGTAGAGTTCATCACGATGTACGATGTGATCGAACAGACATGTGGCTGCGTTCCCAGAACCTCGGTGTGGAAGCGCTTGTAGCTGGACAGGTCCTCGCTTTCGACGCGGAGGATGTATTCGAACGCTCCGGCGATATTGTGACATTCGACGACATCCGGCGCGATGGACATGGCGCGCTCGAATGCTTCTTGCGCTGCCTTGGTGTGCGACGACAGCCCGACCGCGACATAGGCCGCGAACCCTCTGCCCACGCGTTCCGGGTTGATCACCGCGCGATAACCTCGGATCACCCCGTCTCGCTCGAGCTCTTGAACGCGACGCAGGCAGGCAGAGGGCGACAGGCCGACCCGCTGCGCCAGCTGGACGTTGCTGAGTTGCCCATCGCGCATCAGCTCCCGCAATATTCGACCGTCAATTGCATCCATCTTCGCCATTCATTGCGATTTTCACGCTCTGCGCAACTGAGTTTGCATCCCTCTTGCGCCCCCCGTCGCATAACGTTGCGTTGCATCGCGTCACAGCGCAAGTCAACACAAGGCAAGTCGATGAGCTTCACGATCCTCACCGCCCTTTTCGGGTTCGCCTTCGTCGCCACGGTTACCCCCGGCCCGAACAACCTGATGCTGATGGCATCGGGGGCAAACTTCGGATTTCGCAGGACGGTGCCGCACATGCTGGGCATCGTGGTGGGTCTGGCCGTGATGACGCTTCTCGTTGGTTTGGGGTTGATGGCTCTCTTCGACGCGATTCCCGTGTTTCATGCGGTTCTGAAGATCGTTTCCATCGGCTACCTGCTCTGGCTGGCCTGGAAGGTTGCCATGGCCGCTCCAGTGAAAGACTCTGCGTCTGACCAACGCCCCATGACCTTTCTCCAGGCAGCCGCGTTCCAGTGGGTGAACCCGAAGGCTTGGGCCATGGGAATATCGGCAGTCACCCTCTACGCTCCCGACCGATCGATCCTGTCGGTGGCGCTGGTGGCGGCTGCGTTCGCGCTGGTCGCCTTCCCGGCGATTTCGGTCTGGGCATGGTTAGGGACGATGGTCCGGCAATGGTTGTCGAGCACCGTGCGCCTCAGGACGTTCAACGTATCCATGGCGGTGCTGCTCGTGCTCTCGCTCTACCCGGTGCTTGGTCTCGCGGAGTAGAAGGACATTGACCCGATGGTCGACTTCGCTCGAGAGTGACTTGTGGTCCTTGCGAGCTACCGGGCGTCTGGCTGATCCGGCCAGGACGGATCGGCACAGAAGAGCACGATCCCGCGGTCGCAGACGCCGGGGAGCCGCGGCTCGGGCGTCCGCCAGGCGTGCGACCGCTCCAGCGCTAGCACGCCTTCCGCGACGGCAATGACCAGGAACCAAGCCCGACGAGACCGAATCCGCCCCTCCCCGGGGCCGCCGCCACCCTGCGACGAGCGACGCGGTAACACCTATACCCGACTAATTTAGGTGCCATATGGATTCCATACGTTTCCCATACGGATTCTGGGTCGAGCTTTCGCCGTTAACTCCTTGATCTGCGGCCGCTTGAGGCGCAGGTCCGCAACCAGTCAGTTCCGGCTCCTGTCCACCATCTTGCCCGCCGAGATCCAGGGCATCATCGCCCGGAGCTTCTCGCCCACCTGCTCGATCTGGTGCGCGTCGTTCATCCGCCGCGTCGCCTTGAAGTAGGGCTGCCCCACCGCGTTCTCTGCCATGAAGCCCGACACGAAACGCCCGGTCTGGATGTCCTCCAGCACCTCCTTCATCCGCCGCTTGGTCTCCTCCCGAGGCAAAATCCGCGGCCCCGATACGTACTCGCCGTACTCGGCGGTATTCGAGATCGAATAGTTCATGTTGGCGATGCCGCCCTCGTAGATCAGGTCCACGATGAGCTTCACCTCGTGAAGGCATTCGAAATAAGCCATTTCCGGCTCATAGCCCGCCTCGACCAGCGTCTCGAACCCCATGCGGATCAGCTCCACCAGACCGCCGCACAGCACCGCCTGCTCGCCGAACAGATCCGTCTCGCACTCCTGCCGGAAGTCGGTCTCGATGATCCCCGACCGCCCGCCGCCGATCCCCGAGCAATAGCTCTTGGCGATCTCCAGCGCGTTCCCGCTCGCGTCGTTGTTCACCGCTACCAGGCACGGCACGCCGCCGCCCTTGACGAACTCGCCGCGCACAGTGTGTCCCGGCCCTTTCGGCGCCATCATGATCACGTCGACGCCCGGCTTCGGCTGGATCAGCCCGAAATGCACATTCAGCCCATGCGCAAACGCAATCGCCGCACCGTCACGCAGGTTGTCGTGGATGTACTTCCGGTAAGTATCCGCCTGCAATTCATCCGGCATCGTCATCATCAGCACGTCCGCCCACTTGGCAGCATCACTGATCGACATGACTTTAAGCCCCTCGGCCTCGGCTTTCTTCGCCGAAGGCGAGCCCTCGCGGAGCGCGACCGCGACGTTCTTGGCGCCGGAGTCGCGCAGGTTCAGCGCATGCGCATGCCCCTGGCTGCCGTAGCCGACCACAGCCACCTTCTTGTCCTTGATCAGGTTGATGTCGCAGTCGCGATCGTAATAAACCCGCATCGATGCGTCCCTCCAGTCGTCCCGCGCGCCCCTTACCCGCCCGCCTCCGGGAATGCAACATGACCCCCCGCAAGCCACCCCCCGACGCCGAAACCCGCCGCGGCGTCGCCCCGGTGATCTGCTATCCCACCGATGCCCTTCCACAGCCAGACCTTCCCGGCCTCCGCGCCGCCCGCGCCGGATGGGCGCAGACCGCCGCCGTGACCGTCCCGCCGCGCGAGGCGCGCACCTTCCAAGTGCCGGCGGGGCATTTCTTCCGCATCGCCTGCACCGAAGGCGCGCAGGTCGGCGACCTGAACCTCTGGTCCGCCACGGATTCTCTCGGAGCGGTTCTTCTCCGGCAAGACCCGCGCGCTGCACGGCACCCACGTTTCGACCGGGGCGCGGCTCTGGTCGAACCTGCCGCATCTGCGCCCCATGGCCACGATCACCGAGGACACCCTCGACTGGTATCGCTCCGACCGTTTCGGCGGCCGTGTCCACGACGTCATCGGCACCCGCTGCGACCCCTATACCCACCGGCTGCTCTCGGGCGGCGACTACCACCACTGCTGCCACTCGAACCTGAACTCGCGCACTCGCCACCGAGACCGGCCTGCCGTTCGCCACGGCCGAACCGCACGTCCATGACGTCCTCAACGTCTTCATGTGCACCGGCTTCACCCGCGAAGAGGGCAGCTACTTCATGAAAGCGAGTCCTGCCCGCCCCGGCGACTACCTTGAATTCTTCGCCGAGATCGATCTCCTCGGCGCGCTCTCGGCCTGCCCCGGCGGCGACTGCTCCGCCGAGCATTCCAGCGACGCCGCCGCCTGCCATCCGCTGCTGGTCGAGATCTTCCGCCCCGTGGCCCCACCCGCAGGCTGGTGCCCGGCTGTTCGCAGCGGCTACGTCCCGCCGGGCTGAGGCCGCGCCCCGAGGCCGAGGTGCATGACCGCCCGCCGCAGGGGCGGCGTCCCGTGCAGCGCCCTGAGCGCCGCCCGCCGCAGATCGCGCAGCGGCCGGGCGCCGGCCATGGCCGCGCGGTTCAGCGTGTCGATCCCGGCGATCCGCATAATCGCCTCGCCATGGCGGGCCCGGTGGTAGCGGCGGAGAAGCTCGGGTGCCCCGATATCGCGATCTTGAGCGCGCGCCGCAAGGCAGAGATCGAGGAGCGCGGCGATATCGGCAAGCGACATGTTCAGCCCCTGCGCGCCGATCGGCGGAACCACGTGCGCCGCTTCGGCCACTAGCGCCGTGCGCGGCCCGTCGAACCGGTCGGCGATCTGCGTGACGATCGGCCAGAGCATGCGCCGGCTGGACAGGCGAAGATCGCCGAGCACCCCGCAGGCGCGGAGATTGAGCGCCGCCTCGAAGGTATCGTCGGGCATGGCCGCAAGCTCGGCCGCGCGCGGACCGGCCTCCATCCACACCACTGCCGAGGCGTGCAACCCGTCGCGATCGGTCAGGGGCACGAGCGTAAAGGGCCCGCCCGAGCGGTGGATCTCGGTCGACACGTCCCCGTGCGGTACTGTGTGGGTAACCGCAAAGACCACCGCCTTCTGCCCGTAGCCCCAGCGCCGCATCCCGATCCCGAGCCCCTCGCGAATTCCGCTGTCGCGCCCGTCAGCGGCGACGAGAAGCGCGGCCCGCACCTGTGTCCCGTCCGAAAGCGCCGCCAGGGCCGCATCGGTGCGCGGCGTCACCCGCTCAACCCGCACCCCCGCACGAAGTTCGGCGGCGGGAAACTCGGCGGCCCGTGCCACCATTTCGCGGCGCAGCAACCAGTTGGGCAGGTTCCAGCCGAACACCTCAGCCCCGAGTTCGCGGGCCTCGAAATCGGCCGTCTCCCGGATCATCCCCTCGTCGCCGCCGGCATCGGCAATCCGCATTACCCGGAGCGGTGCCGCATGCGGCGCCAGCCGGTCCCAGAGGCCGGCACGCCGCAGCAGATCCACGGCCGGGGCGAGGAACGCTGTGCTGCGCAGGTCCGAACCTTCCGCATCCGCCGAGGTCACCGGCGGAACCGGATCGACGCAGAGCACCGAGAAGCCGGCCGTGGCAAAGGCGGCAGCGGCTGTCAGCCCCGCCACGCCCCCTCCCGCCACCAGCACGTCGACCGAGATCCGCTGCATCCCCCGAGCCTAGATCAGATGAGCCGCGCGAGAAACCCCGCCAGATCCTCGGTCTGGTGGTGGACATGGGGATGCTCGGCCTTCGGCCCCACGAGGACGGTGCGCACACCAAGCCGGTGCGGCACCGCAAGATTGCGGTGGTCGTCCTCGAACATGGCCGCGCACTCGGGCCGGAGCCCGTCGCGCCCGAAGACGGCGGCGAAGGCCTCTGGTCGCGGCTTCGGCACGTAACCTGCGTCTTCGAAGCCGTAGAGTGCATCGAAGCAGCCGTCGAGGCCGCAGGCGCGGGTTACCCGCCGGGCATGCTCGCGAGAGCCGTTGGTGAAGACCAGCTTGCGCCCCGGCAGCCTCTCGATGGCCCTGGCCAGGGCGGGAACGGCCGCAACAACCGAAAGGTCGATGTCGTGTACCTCGGCGAGGTAGGGTTCCGGATCGATATCGTGCTCGCTCATGAGGCCCGCCAGCGTGGTGCCGTGGCTCCGCCAATAGTGCGCCCGCAGCCTGTCGGCCTCGGTCGCGTCCACGCCGAGGACGCGCATCACATAGGTGGTCATCCGCCTCTCGATCTGGTCGAATAGGCGAATTCCCGGCGAATAGAGGGTGTTGTCCAGATCGAAGATCCAGGTCTCGACGTGAGCGAAATCGGTCCGCATGACGCGCTCTCTACTTCGCGTGCGGAGGGCGGGCAACGGGGCGCTCGACGGGAGGAGTTTGGTGATCGCGGCCTCGACCAGAACAACCCGGACAACGTGGTGCGCGCTAGGCTTGAGCCCCTCGCTTGAAGTCTCGGGGCTACACTTCGCCCGTGGGACGAATGATATCCACGCGCTTCGACCGCATCGGACTGATCCCGTGCTCTGTCTTGTGCCAGTGGCTTGGGCGCGTGAAGATCTCCCCTACCGCCCGCCAGGCTGCAACCGCCCCGAGCGGCCAGTAGAAGGGCAGGACGAGCACCCAGGGGAGCAGCCCGGGCCGCGCCACGTCGCGTGCCGCCACCGCCGCCGTCGTCAGCATCACCGCCTGGCCCGCGATCATCGAGGCGAAGAAGCTCCACATCAGCCACACCGGGAAGGTCTGCCAGAAGGCGAGGCCGAAACCGATCGACGCGGTCCAGATCACCCAGAAGAGCGGCAGTGACAGATACGAGGTGATCGCGCCGAGGAAAAGCACCTGGAATCCGACGAACCCGCGGCCACCGAGATCCTGCCAGAGTTCACGCGGCCGGCGCATATGCGTAGCCCAGGTCAGCGCATAGCCCTTGAGCCAGCGCGACCGCTGCCGGATCCAGGGCCGGACCCGGCAGTTCGCCTCCTCCCACGTGGTCGAGGCGATCATCTCGCAGCGATACCCGAACCTTGCGAGCCGCATGCCGAGGTCGGCGTCCTCGGTGACGTTGTGCGCGTCCCAGGCCCCGATCCGCTCCAGCACGTTGCGCCGGAAGAACACGCTCGTTCCCCCGAGTGGGATCGGGAGGCCAAGCCGCTGCACGCCGAGGAGCACGACCCGGAACCAGATAGCGTACTCGAGGGTGAAGCAGCGCGACAGCCAGTTGTCGCCGGAATTGTAGAAGTCGAGATAGCCCTGCACGCAGGCCACTTCCGGCGGGGCCGACTGCAAGTGGCTGACCACCGCCCGGATCTGGCCCGGCTCCGGCCTGTCCTCGGCGTCGTAAACGCCCACGATGTCGCCGCGACAGAAGGGCAGGGCATAGTTCATTGCCCGCGGTTT
This sequence comes from uncultured Alphaproteobacteria bacterium, assembly GCA_963796805.1. Classification (GTDB taxonomy): domain Bacteria; phylum Pseudomonadota; class Alphaproteobacteria; order Rhodobacterales; family Rhodobacteraceae; genus Amaricoccus. The sequence goes on along the minus strand of CAWCNG010000010.1, from coordinate 31,698 downwards.
GGTCTTCAGCGCGTCGGCGGGGACGGTCACCACCTCGATCGTGGGGGGCAGGGCGGCACGGCCGATGGCCGCCCGCGTGATCGTGTCATCGGCTTCCAGAACCAGCTTGATGTCGAGGAGCGCTGCGGGATAGTCCATGGCCCGCAGCGCCTCGAGCAGCCGCTCCGCCACCGCCTCCTCACGCAGGAGCGGCACCAGGATCGAAACCCGCGGGAGCTTTTTGTAGTCCGCGAGGCGCGGAGTATCTCCGCCCGGCTCCGCCCGCCCCCGCCTGACCCGGGCGAAGAGGGCTACCAACCGCAGCCCCATGGTCATGGAGTTCGCCAGCAGGATCCATCCCATCAGAACCTGAAGCGCCAACACGGGCGCGGCAGCGACCGCCGCAAGCCCTGCTACACCGAGCACCGCCCAGCGGCGCGGGCTGCGGCCGGTCGTCCAACCGCGACAGCTGAACGCCTCCGGGCAACGTTCCCTGGCGTCGTCACGCAGGCGCCCCACGAAGGCCTCCGTGATCGCCTGGCGAATATCCTCCGGCGCCGCCAGCGCCAGCGCTACCCGCGCCGCCGCGCCACCGCAGGCCGCCATCGCCGCCTCGGCATTGGCGGGGTCGGCAATGGCCACCACGCGGGTGCCGCCGATCTGCCGCCAGGGCACCGCCTCCAGTTCGAGGCAACGGTACGGGTCGATGCCGCGAACAAGGTTCGGGTCGGCTGGGCTGGTTGCGAGGTCGATCTGGCCAATTCCGGACTGCCGCGCCAAGGCAGCACCGAGGTCGTCGTCGGAAATCAGCCTGTTTGCGATGAGAATTCGCCCGATCCGCTGGTCCTGCTGGGACTGCTGCTCCAACGCCCGCGCCAGCGCGTCGGACTGGAGCGCGCCGGCCTCGACCAGAAGCTCGCCCAGCCACCGCCGCTGAGGTCGCGGCACGGAAGCGGGTGTCGGGACAAGAGAGAAGGGAAGAACAACCGCCACGGCACCACTCACAGGTCGAACGAACTGCGAAGGTGATACGCGAACCTTAAGGAGCGCTTAAGGTTATTGAATAGTAACGATTAATCGCCGCCGACCTTGACCCGTCGCATAGAGGCGACGAAGCGGTCGAAGAGGTAGAAACTGTCCTGGGGACCTGGACTGGCCTCTGGGTGGTGCTGCACCGAGAAGACCCGCCCGTCTGTCGTGGCGATGCCGCAGTTCGAGCCATCAAACAGCGATACGTGCGTCTCGACAACCCCGGCCGGAAGGGTCTGGCTGTCGACGGTGAAGCCGTGATTCATCGATGTGATCTCGACCTTTCCGGTCGCGAGTTCCTTTACCGGATGATTGGCGCCATGGTGGCCGTGATTTATCTTGATCGTTCGGGCGCCGAGCGCCAGCGCCAGCATCTGGTGGCCGAGGCAGATTCCGAAGATCGGCATCGCGCTTTTCTCCAGCACCTCTCGAATCATCGGCACGGCGTACTCTCCGGTCGCCGCCGGGTCGCCAGGCCCGTTGGAGAGGAACAGTCCCTCGGGATCGTGGGCAAGGACATCCTCGGCGGTGGCCGTCGCTGGAAGCACCGTTACATCGCAGCCGGCAGACGCAAGGCAGCGCAGGATATTACGCTTGGCTCCGTAGTCGATGGCGACGACGCGCCGGCCCGATCCTTCGCGGCGGGTGTAGCCCTCGGCCCAAGCCCAGCGCATTTCGTCCCACCGGTAGCTCTGAGGGCAGGTGACGTCGCGGGCGAGGTCCATGCCGACGAGGCCAGGGAAGGCACGCGCCCGACCGACGAGTTCGTCAAGGTCGAAATCCCCCTCCGGAGAGTGAGCGATCGACACGTGCGGCGCCCCCTGAAGGCGGACTGCGCGGGTCAGGCGGCGAGTATCGATCCCGCCGATCCCGATCCGTCCACGCCGTGCCAGCCAGTCGGAGAGTGTGTCCGCGGCGCGCCAGCTCGACGGCTCGGTCGGATCCCATTTCACCACCATGCCGGCGGCGACCGGGTCTGCAGTCTCGTCGTCGTCGGCGTTCACCCCGACATTGCCGATGTGCGGGAAGGTGAAGGTGACGATCTGACCGGCATAGGATGGATCGGTCATGATTTCCTGATAGCCGGTCATGGCGGTATTGAAGCACAGCTCCCCCACCGCAACGTCGATCGCCCCGAAGCCGCGGCCGTAGAAGATCTGTCCGTTGGCGAGGGCGATGCAGGCCGTCGGCTTCAGGGCGTCATCGGGCGCTGAGGCCAGCGCCTGATCCGAAGGGGCGGCACGTGCGGCCATGGCTATCGAATCCCGAGGTTCGCGGAGAACCTATGCCGACCACCTCACATGGTCAAGGCGAATGCCGGAACGAAAAAGTACTTACAATCAAAGTGTTGCCGCTTCATCCCAAGGGTTGCGGCAGGCTGTCACGCAGCCTATATAATTCCGCCTGGGCCGATGGTCCGGCCATCGAAAGGGTTCTGAATGATCCGCGAGCGATTCGCAGGGGATCTCAAGGAAGCTATCAAGGCACGTGATGCGCAAAGGGTTTCGACCTTGCGGCTGATCTGCGCCGCGGTGAAGGACCGCGACATCGCTGCGCGTACCGAGGACAACAGCGAAGGCGTCGACGACGCAGAGATCCTGGCAATCCTCGGCAAGATGATTCGCCAGCGGCAGGAGAGCGCCCGAGCCTACGAGGAAGGCGGACGGCTGGACCTGTCGGATCAGGAGCGCAAGGAAATCGCGATCATCCTCGACTACTTGCCGCGCCAGATGACTGACAGCGAGGTCGAGAAGGCGGTAGCGGCAGTCATAGAGGAGACCGGTGCCTCATCGATCCGCGACATCGGCAAGGTCATGGCAACGCTGAAAGCGCGCCACACCGGCATGATGGATTTCTCTCGCGCTGGGGCGACGGTCAAGCAGGCCTTCCGCTAGGCGAGCGTCACCTGCTCTTACGCAAGGGCTGGCGGCAGCGCGGCTTCTCATGGCAGAGATCCTGAAAACCGGGAGGAAGCCATGAGGAAGCGCCAGTTCGGACGGGATGACGCCGGTCGCTCCGTCGAAGAGGTCGTGTTGGAGAGTCCGGACGCCGCGGTGGCCATCCTGAACTTCGGATGCGTTGTGCGGGACTGGCGGGTGGACGGTCCGCGCGGCAGCCTGCCCATGGTCCTGGGCTTTCCTCGCCTCGAGGACTATCTGCATCACTCCCGCTCCCATGGGGCGATCGTCGGACGGGTCGCAAATCGGACGGCGGGCTCGCGCTTCACGCTCGACGGGCAGAGCTACGCGCTCACGCCGAACGATGGCGCCAATCATCTGCATGGCGGCGCCATCGGCCTGGGCAACCGCCTCTGGCAGATGGAAACGGACAGCGCGTCAGGGACGGTCTATCTATTCTACAAGAGCCCCGATGGCGAGGAGGGCTACCCCGGAGACGTCGATTTCACCGTGTCCTTGCGCCTGGAAGGCCCGCGGCTCATCTGCGAGATGGCTGGTACCCCCGACCGGCCAACTCCGATCAGCCTAGCCAACCACAACTACTACAACCTCGGTGGTGTCGGATCGGTGAAGGACCATGTGCTCTGGGTCGACGCCCACGAATTTACCCCGGTCGGCGCCGATCTGATTCCCGAAGGCGTCATTCGCCCACTTGCGGAAACCGATTTCGATTTCTCGACAGAGCGCGAAATCGGCGACACTAAGCTCGACCTCAATGTCGTCCTCGATCCCGCCCGCGACCGCAAGCGGCCGGCCGCCCGCGCCCGATGCCCGCGCACCGGCTGCCAACTCGAGCTTTGGACCGACGAGCCGGGAATTCAACTCTTCGACGCTTCGGAGATGACGATCGCAGCACCAGGTCACGACGGCGAACACTACGGTCCCTTCGCTGGCTTCTGCCTGGAGGCGCAGCACTTCCCCAACAGCTTGCATCAGTCCGAGTGGCCAAGCATCGTGTGCTCCCCGGAGCGGCCGTATTTCCAAAGGCTTGTCGTCGAGATCGCCCGAGCCTGACCGAGCTACTCGCCTTCTGGTAGAATCATTCATTAACGACCGGTTGTGGCAGTCAGGCTGTCAACCACTAAATATGGCGCCAAAGCGCGATATTTTTGTTGACCGAAGCCTTCTCGAAGCGTTTTCTGGTGGTCCGCCCTCCACCGGGGCACAACATCTGGTAGGCGCCGCGAATAGCGCCGGCAGGCAAGAGGCCAGGGACAACAGCATGAAGATCGACCGCCGCTTCACCACCGAGGAAACCGGGGCCTACGGGGCGCTGGGCTTCCGCACCACCTCCTCGGAGATCCGCAACCCCGACGGCTCGGTGGTCTTCACCCTGGAAAATCTCGAGGTTCCCGACGCGTGGAGCCAGGTTGCCGCCGACGTGCTGGCGCAGAAATACTTTCGCAAGGCCGGTGTACCGGTTGCTTTGAAGCGGGTGCGTGAGAAGGGCGTGCCGGCCTTCCTCTGGCGCTCGGTCCCCGACGAGGCGAAGCTTGCCGGGCTCCCCGAGGACCAGCGCACCACCGGCGAGAGCAAGGCCACTCAGGTATTCGACCGCCTGGCCGGCGCCTGGACCTACTGGGGCTGGAAGGGCAGTCTCTTCACGACCGAGGCCGACGCCCGCGCCTACTACGACGAGATGCGCTACATGCTGGCCAGCCAGATGGGCGCGCCCAACTCGCCGCAGTGGTTCAACACCGGCCTGCACTGGGCCTACGGCATCGACGGTCCGGGGCAGGGGCACTACTACGTCGACTACCAGTCGGGCGAGCTGGTCAAGTCGACCTCCGCCTACGAGCACCCGCAGCCGCACGCCTGCTTCATCCAGTCCGTCAGCGACGACCTGGTGCAGGACGGCGGGATCATGGATCTCTGGACCCGCGAGGCGCGGCTCTTCAAGTATGGATCCGGAACAGGCACCAATTTCTCCTCGCTACGCGCCGAGAACGAGCGGCTGGCCGGCGGCGGCAAGTCCTCGGGGCTCATGTCGTTCCTCAAGATCGGCGACCGGGCCGCCGGCGCGATCAAGTCGGGCGGCACCACGCGCCGCGCCGCCAAGATGGTGATCTGCGACATGGATCACCCCGACATCGAGGACTTCATCAACTGGAAGGTCGTCGAGGAGCAGAAGGTTGCCTCGTTGGTGGCCGGCTCAAAAATCCACCGCGAGAGGCTCGACGCCATCCTCGGCGCCATCCGCGCCTGGGACGGCGCGGAGGCCGACGCCTTCGACCCCAAAGCAAACCCAGCGCTGAAGGCGGCGATCCGCGCGGCGAAAAAGGTTTATGTCCCTGAGGCTTACGTGAAGCGGGTGCTGCAACAGGCGGCGCAGGGCGAGGCGGACCTCGACTTCCGCACCTACGACACCGACTGGGACTTCTGATGCCTACCTTACCGTCTCGGGCCAAAACTCGAACAACTCGGTGCGCCTCACCGACGCGTTCCTAAAGGCGGTGCGCGAGGACGCCGACTGGCAGCTCATCCGCCGCACCGACGGCAAGGTAGCGAAGACCCTAAAGGCGCGTGACCTCTGGGAGCAAATCGGCCACGCCGCCTGGGCCTGCGCAGATCCAGGCGTGCAGTTTCACGACACGATCAACGCCTGGCACACTTGCCCGGAGGACGGGCCGATCCGCGCCTCCAACCCCTGCTCGGAGTACATGTTCCTCGACGACACCGCTTGCAACCTGGCGTCGATGAACCTGCTCACCTTCCTGCACAACGGCAAGTTCGACGCCCGCGCCTACGTCCACGCCACCCGGCTGTGGACGCTGACGTTGGAAGTCTCCGTCCTCATGGCGCAGTTCCCGAGCCCGCGTATCGCCGAGCTGTCCTATCGCTTCCGCACCCTCGGCCTCGGCTACGCCAACATCGGCGGCCTCCTGATGACCATGGGCTACGGCTACGACAGCGCCGAGGGCCGCGCCCTGTGCGGCGCGCTTTCGGCGATCATGACCGGCGCATCCTATGCCGTCTCCGCCGAGATGGCGGGCGAGCTCGGCGCCTTCGCCGGCTACGCCTCCAACGCGGGGCACATGCTGCGCGTGATCCGCAACCACCGCCGCGCCGCCCAGGGCCATCTTACCGGTTACGAGGGGCTGGCCGTCCCGCCGGTGGCGCTCGACCACGAGAACTGCCCCGACAGCGCGCTCGTCAACCTCGCTCACGCGGTCTGGGACGAGGCGCTGGAGCTTGGCGAGCGGCACGGCTTTCGCAATGCCCAGGTGTCGGTGATCGCTCCCACCGGCACGATCGGCCTCGTCATGGACTGCGATACCACCGGCATTGAACCCGACTTCGCGCTGGTGAAGTTCAAGAAACTTGCCGGCGGCGGCTACTTCAAGATCATCAACCGCGCCGTTCCGGGGGCGCTCGCCAACCTAGGCTACACCCCCGCCCAGGTCGAGGAGATCGTCGCCTACGCCGTCGGCCACGGTTCGCTGGGCAACGCGCCCGAGATAGACCACACCACGCTTGTCGGCCACGGCTTCGGCAAGGCGGAACTCGAGAAGCTCGAGGTGGCGCTTCCCACCGCCTTCGACATCCGCTTCGTATTCAATCAGTGGACCCTCGGAGAGGAGTTCTGCACCGGAGTCCTCGGCATCCCGGCGGAAAAGCTGCGCGACCCTGCCTTCGACTTGCTGCGCCACCTCGGTTTCAGCCGCGCGCAGATCGACGCCGCCAACAACCACGTCTGCGGGACCATGACGCTCGAAGGCGCGCCGCATCTGTGCCCTGAGCACCACGTCGTCTTCGATTGCGCCAATCCTTGCGGCAAGATCGGCAGGCGGTATCTCTCGGTCGAGAGCCACATCCGTATGATGGCGGCGGCTCAGAGTTTCATCTCGGGCGCCATCTCCAAGACGATCAACATGCCGAACGACGCGACGATCGGCGACTGCAAGGCCGCCTACGAGCTCTCCTGGTCGCTTGGGGTGAAGGCGAACGCACTCTACCGCGACGGCTCCAAGCTCAGCCAGCCGCTCTCTGCCTCGCTCATCGACGACGACGAGGATTTGGAAGAGGTGCTGGCCGAGGCGCCGGTGGCCGAGCGGGTTACCGTACTGGCGGAGAAGATCGTCGAGAAGATCATCTACAAGGAGATCGAGCGGGTAAACCGGGCGCGGCTTCCCGAGCGGCGCAAGGGCTATACGCAGAAGGCCATCGTCGGTGGCCACAAGGTCTATCTGCGCACCGGCGAATATGCTGATGGTTCGCTCGGAGAGATCTTCATCGACATGCACAAGGAGGGCGCCGCCTTCCGCGCTATGATGAACAACTTCGCCATCGCAGTGAGCGTCGGGCTGCAATACGGTGTCCCGCTTGAAGAATTTGTCGAGGCCTTCACTTTCACGCGCTTCGAGCCGGCAGGCATGGTGCAGGGCAACGACTCCATAAAGAATGCCACCTCGATCCTCGACTACATTTTCCGCGAGCTGGCGGTCTCGTACCTCGACCGTACCGACCTCGCCCACGTGAAGCCCACCGGCGAGACCTTCGACGACCTCGGGCGCGGCGAGGAGGAGCGCGCCGCCGGCAACGTGGCACGGCTGGAAGGGGAGGTCGCGCAAAGCTCGATCGCGATGATCAAGCAGCTCTCCTCAACGGGCTACCTGCGCAAGCGGCTGCCCCAGGAACTCATGGTGCTGCAGGGCGGCGCCGCGGTTTCCGGCGCACTGGAGATCGGTGCCCTGTCGGGACTTGCAGTCCGCCGTGGCGCCGAAGCGAGCGTGGTCGCGCTTGATCCCCGGTACAAGGCAAAGATGCAGGGGTATGAGGGCGACCCCTGCGGTGAGTGTGGAAACTTCACGCTCGTGAGGAACGGAACGTGCATGAAGTGCAACACCTGTGGCGGCACGAGCGGCTGCAGCTGAGCATCGGGGGCTGCGGCGGAACCGGTCGAGCAGGACCAGCCTACCACTGCCAGCAGAAGCGCGAAGGAGGGGGGCCGTGAGGCCCCCCTCGGTATGTTCGGCGGTCTCGCTGCGGCGCGGCGTCATGTCCGAAGGTCCGCGCCCGGTGCCTGCAGCGTCATCACCGGCGAGTTTCTTATTCTCCGACGGCGCGCGCAGAGCCGCGTTCGGGGTGCTACGGAGCCGTATCCCGAGCCGAGATGCCATCGAAGACATCGCGCGCCGCGCTGTCCCGGACCTCTTCGCGAGCCTCGTGGGACGACCCGGCTGTCGGCCTTGCGCCGAACGTCAGGTGAGCAGCTCGGCGTCGAGCGTGATGTCGACCGACCCGTTCAAAAGCTTGGAGATCGGGCAGATTTCCTTCGCCTTCTGGGCGGCTGCTCGGAACGCCTCGTCCGTGGCACCGGGGACGCGGGCCTTCACCGTCAGATGCACGTCCGTGATGGTGAAGCCACCCGTGTCGGCTGCGCCGGTGACCTCTGCAGTGGTGCTGATCTCGTCCGCGGTAAGGTCGGACTGACCAAGGACGCCCGAGAGCTGCATGGAATAACAGGCAGCGTGTGCTGCGCCGACAAGTTCCTCCGGGTTCGTGCCCTTCTCGTCCCCGAACCGCTTCGCGAAGCTGTAATTGACCTCGGACAGCGTGCCACTCTCGGTCGAGAGCGAACCGCTGCCATCCTTGAGGCCGCCTTTCCATACGGCGGATCCGCTGCGCTTCATGTCTGTTCTCCTTGTTGGGCGCCTATGATTGGTTCGGATTGGTCGGCCGCGGCTGCTTTCCGACACTCCGTCGCGTGGGTTTCGGAAGCGCCTTGCGCCGCGGCGCCAGGACAGCCTGCCGGGCGTCGGCGGCTTCAATAAGGATGGCACGCAGGAGAAGGCCCGCGCCAGCGAAAACGGCAAGATTGAACAGGCTCGATGGACGTGGCATGCGGACGCACTCCGTTCGAATGGTGCCGACCGCCAACGCGCGATCGGGGCCCGGAGTTCCGGACGGAGTCACCCCCCGGTGTGGCTCATGTGGCGCGAGACCTGTCCCTGCACGGACTGCCGCGAATAGTCGAAGTCGTGGCCCTTGGGCTTGCGCGCGATGGCCTCGGCGATTGCAGCATGGACCGGCGCGTTGTCGGGACTGGCCCTGAGCACGCCACGCAGGTCGGCCTCATCTTCTTGGCCGAGGCACATGAAGAGCTGACCGGTGCAGGTTAGCCGCACCCGGTTGCAGCTTTCGCAGAAGTTGTGCGTGAGCGGCGTGATGAAGCCGATCCGGCCTCCCGTCTCGGCGACGCGCACGTAGCGCGCCGGCCCGCCGGTACGCTCAGCCGTGTCGGCAAGCGTCCACCTGTTTTCGAGTTCGCAGCGCAGTTCCTTGAGCGACCAGTACTGCTCAAGGCGGTCCTCTTTGCCGAGATCCCCCATGGGCATGACCTCGATGAAGGTCAGGTCGAAGCCGCGCTCGCCGCACCAGGCGACGAGGTCGTGCAGCTCGTCGTCATTGATTCCCCTGAGCGCCACGGTGTTGATTTTTACCCGAAGCCCGGCGTCGACGGCGGCGTCGATGCCATCCAAGACTTGGGAGAACCGACCCCAGCGCGTGACGCGCGCAAACTTCGCCGCATCGAGGGTATCCAGCGAGACGTTGACCCGCCGCACGCCGCACCCGGCAAGTTCACCGGCGAAACGCCTCAGCTGGCTGCCGTTTGTGGTCAGCGTCAGTTCCTTGAGAGAACCGGAAGCGAGGTGGCGGGACATGGCGCGGAAGAAGGTCATGATGCCCTTGCGCACCAGCGGCTCGCCGCCGGTCACACGAATCTTCTCGACCCCGAGGTCGATGAAGGCCGAGCAGAGCCGGTCGAGCTCCTCGAGCGTCAGGAGGTTGGCCTTGGGCAGGAACTCCATGTGCTCGGACATGCAATAGACGCAGCGGAAGTCGCAGCGATCGGTGACCGAGACGCGAAGGTAGGTAATCGCGCGGGCAAACGGGTCGATCAGGCGTGGCTGCACGGTCAAAGTGACATTCTCCCTGCAGCGAATAGTACGGGCGCTGGGCGAGCAGATCAAGTTAGGTAGAGCCTGGCTAGCCGAGCTTCGGCTTGACTCTCCGGGCCTAGCGCCCTCGTAGTCGCAATACGGTGGCAGCGCATACGCGGAGGCTGTCGCTCGTACGGGGGGAATTGCCCCATGGACCCGATCGGGTTCGGGATCGAGATTGAGAATCTGACGCGCCTCGATGACCTGTGGATGCGGCTGGTTGCCTTTGCGCGGAGTTGTCGTGTGGCGCGAATTGGCTACCACCACCTGCAGCCGCCAGGCGCTCCCGACGGTGGCCAGCAGCGCATCGAGAACGATGGATTTCCCGAACCTCTGCTCGCGCAATATCTCCAAGCGCGCATGAGTGGCGTCGCTGTGCTGGCACAGGCGGTACAGAATGGCGTGCAGCCGGTCTATCTAAACGACTTTGATCTTATGGCGTCCGTTGGCGTGCGCGAGCGCGAGCATCTGTCCGCCTATCGCTCCGGCGGTGTCATGAACGGTCTCGCCCTGCAGACCTTTGGGCCGAAGGGTCGGAACGGAATCTTCGCCATTGACCTCCAGCCAGGGCTAAGGCGGCTGAGTCCGGAAGCGATGGGGTGCCTGCGCTGGGGGTGCCAGTCCATGCATCTGCGCTACTGCGAGATCCTGCTGCGCGAGGTGGGAGAGGTTCCCGCCCTCTCCGCGCGGGAGGTGGAAGTGCTGACGTGGGTCGCCCATGGCAAGACCAACGCAACGATCGCCGAGATCCTCGGCATCTCGGCGCACACGGTGGACGCACACCTCAGGCGCGTCTATCTCAAGCTCGGGGTCGCCGATCGGATCTCGGCGGCGCTCCGTGGTATCGGCTTCGGCCTGATCAACCTCGAGCTCAGCGACCACCTACCACTCACGCGATCACGTTAGTCGGCACCGCCAATTGCGACACGTGGATGTAAAAGTTTACAGACGCCTTCCGAAGATTGGGGGAAGGCATGTTGAAGACTGCACCGAAGTTCGACTACGGCCTCTTGCGCGCGATGCGCGACGGGTCGCATGCGCTGCCTGGGGATATTCGTGCGCTTCGAGGCTGTCTCCAGATGATCGAGACGCTTCTCGAGGAAAAGGCGACCGAGCTGGAGCCGAGCTGGGAACAGGCCTGTGCCATGGCTGCCGAGATCGAGACGCTGCAGGCGCTCGAGCTTGCCGTTGCCGAGCGCGCCATCTCTATCCCCGCCGACAGCATCGACGCCATCCGGAACAAGCTCGCAATTTTCCAGGACCTTGGGGCTGACGCCGACGACCTTCCTCAGAGCCCCCGCAACCGGTTGATTCAGTCCGTGCAGTCAGACCTGGAGCGGCTGAGCCGCAGTTCCCGGTAAGGCTGACGCGGCACTTCTCGGGAGACCCGCGGGCACCGGCGCAGATATCGCTGCGCGGATTCCGATCAGGTCTGCTACCGCTACTCTCAATCCGGTGATATTGTCTGGCCGGGGGGAGGGTGCGATGCAACTACGGGATACCGAGAACGAGATCGCGACCGCCGAGACGACAGCCACGCTTTGGGAGGCGCTGCGAGCGCACTTCCAGGGCAGCGTCGTGGAGAAGCTGGTTTACCTGCACCTGCCGCCGCTCGGCGCACCCGACAGTCGGACGCCCGAGCTCCGCTCCGAGGGATTGGATGCTGCGCTCGGCAGGCGCTATATGGACGAGCGGCTGTATCGAGACAATCCGGTCCTGATCAGGTCACAGCGGAAGGTCGAGCCAGTCTACTGGGACGACCTGGATGAGAGCGAACTCAACCTTCGCGAACGCGCCTTCCTTGACGAGTTCCGCGCGTCCGGCCTCGGCAGTGGCGTCGGCATTCCGCTCTTCGGCCCCGATGGCCGCCGCGGACAATGTGGGCTCGGGTTCAAGGAGGGAGTGCGCCGGCTGGAGGCTGAGCAACTCAACGAATACTGGCAGGTCTGCGAGCTGGCGCATTTGCGCTTCTGCGCGCTGGTCCTGCCGACGCTCGGACCGCTACCGAAGCTATCGGCGCGGGAGACCGAGGTGCTGGGGTGGGTGGCGCGGGGAAAGAGCAACGCGCTCATCGGAACGATCCTCGGGATCTCCGGAGCGACCGTGGATGCGCACCTCCGGCGCATCTACCTCAAGCTCGGGGTGTTCGACAGGATCAGCGCAGCGGTCCGGGGGATCGGGATAGGACTGATCCACGCTGAAGTGTGACGCGAGCTCACAGCCTGCGGAGGGCCTCGCGCCGGGCGAAGCGCTTCAAGTCGCGGCCGGGGCCTTCGATGAAGACCCTCACGCGGTTGGGGTCGTGGGTGGAGAGGCTGCGGAGCCACCATGCGATCGCCTTCTGGATGAACCAGTCGCGGTCGGCCACGAGGTTGGCCGCCCAGCCGAGAATGCGATCGCGGGTGTGACGCTCGTCGGGGCTCGGGTGGGTAAGCCTGGACCAGGGCAACGTCGCAACCAGGGCGGCGCGGCGGACCCACATGTTGGGATCGCCGACCCATGTTTCGACCACATCGAGGCGAGAGGGTTCGGCGACCAGCCGGCGCTCGCCGACCTTGCAAGCGTGATCGGCGATCGCCCAGGCGTCGAAGTCCGGGACCCAGCGCAGGAACTCGGCCCAGACGAGCGGCTCGTCCTCGCGGATGCGTGCCTGGATCAGGAGCTTTGCGGCGGCGATGCGCGCCTCGTGGATGTCGCTGGCCCAGAGGCCGTTCGCCAGGGCGACACGGTCGGCGACATTCGCGTCCTGGCGCCACGCCGCCACCAGTTCCTCCACGGCGGGCACGGACAGGCCGAGGTAGACGCGGGGGGCCTTGTGGTAGGCGGCCATCTCAGGGGCCGTCGCGGGGTCGGCGGCGGCGCGGAGTTGGGCGAGGCAGACGGACAGGTCGGGCGTGCCGGACATCAGAATTCTGAGTGGGGAACGGGTGGGGAAGGGCGGTTTTGGCGGGTCATGGCTGAAACGGGTGCAAGCCTCTGCCAGCGTTGGTTTTCTTCGATATGGAATCCATATGGAATCCGTATGGAATCCATATGGGTGTTTTGCGCTTTGGAGCCTGCGACGGAGCATCGGATGGCCGGGACCAGCCTCCCGCGAGGGCGGTTGCTGGCTGCCGCCGACGTTCTTGAAGGGCTCGTTCATCTGCTCCTGGATCTGGTCGATCGAGAACCTCGCCGGGCCGCTGGCTGGGCGGGCGGGTAGTCCTTGTACTCATTGCCGTTGACGGGTCGTGCCATGGAGAAGCCGCTCGACGATGTCGATGACGCCGACGGCGGCCATCAACGTTGGGAACCAGTCGAGCCTCGCGACGATGCCGTTGGCCGCGACGCCCGCCGGGATGTGGCCGGGCCAGCGGATCATCGTCGCACCCACCACCACCACCAACGTCGATCCCGGGCCGGGATCACTCTACGGTAACGGACTTCGCGAGGTTGCGGGGCTGGTCCACGTCCGTGCCCTTGAACATGGCGGTGTGGTAGGCGAGAAGCTGCGCCGGGGCGGCGTAGAGAATAGGAGCGATGAAGGGATCGCAGGCGGGCAGGGCGATGCTCCGCCAGGGGCCCGGGCCGGCATTGGCGATGCCTTCGGCGTCGCTGATGAGGAGCACCTTGCCGTCGCGGGCCATCACCTCCTGCATGTTGGAGACGGTCTTGTCGAAGAGTCCGTCCGAGGGGGCGAGGACGATCACAGGGACGTCCTCGTCGATCAGGGCGATGGGGCCGTGTTTTAGCTCGCCTGACGCATAACCTTCGGCGTGGATATAGCTGATTTCCTTTAGCTTCAGGGCGCCTTCTAGCGCGAGCGGGTACATCGTCCCGCGCCCGAGGAAGAGGACGTCCTGGGCGCGGGAGAGATCGCGGGCGATCTCGGCGATCTCGGGCTCCACGGCGAGGGCGCGGGCGACGAGGCCGGGGGCGCTGCCGAGGGCTGTGGCGAGGCGCTCCTCCTCGGCGGCGGAGAGGGTGCCGCGCTGGCGGCCGGCTGCGAGCGCCAGGGTCGCGAGCACGGTGAGCTGGCAGGTGAATGCCTTGGTGGAGGCGACGCCGATCTCGGGCCCGGCGAGGATGGGGAGTGCCACGTCGCTCTCGCGGGCGATGGTCGAGGTCTCGACGTTGACCACCGAGACGATGCGGCCGCCCTGGGCGCGGACGTAGCGCAGGGCGGCGAGGGTGTCGGCGGTCTCGCCGGACTGGCTGACGAACATGCCAAGGGTGCCCGTGCCGAGCGGGGGCTCGCGGTAGCGGTACTCGGAGGCAACCTCGATCTCCACGGGCAGGCGGGCGAGGGTCTCGAACCAGTATTTCGCCACGTGGCAGGCGTAGTGTGCCGTGCCGCAGGCGACAAGGACGAGGCGGTCGACGGCGGCGAAGTCGACGCCCGGCGGGATCGCGGCGGCTTTGCGGTCCGGGGTGAGGTAGCGGGCGAGGGCGTCGGCGATCACGGTGGGCTGCTCGTGCATCTCCTTGGCCATGAAGTGCTTGTAGGGGCCTTTCTCGGCGTAGAAATTCTCCAACGGGACGTGGTGGATCTCGCGGGCGGCGGGCTGGCCGGCGGCGTCGAAGACCTTCACCGAGCCGCGGGTGAGGATGGCGTGGTCGCCCTCCTCGAGGTAGGCGACACGGCTGGTCATCGGGGCGAGGGCCAGTGCATCGGAGCCGACGAAGGCCTCGCCGTCACCGTAGCCGATTGCGAGCGGCGAGCCGCGGCGCGCGGCGACGAGCAGGTCGTCCTCGCCGTCAAAGAGAAAGCAAAGCGCGAAGGCGCCATGCAGGCGGGCCAGCGTAGCGCGGGCGGCCTCGACCGGGGTTTTGCCCGCCAGGAGCTCGCGGTTGCAGAGCTGGACGATGGTCTCGGTGTCGGTCTCGGTCTCGAAGACGGCGCCGGCTTCCTCCAGTTCGCAGCGAAGCGCGCGGAAGTTCTCGATGATGCCGTTGTGCACAACCGCCACGCCGCCGGCCTGGTGCGGGTGAGCGTTGCGTTCGGAGGGCTGGCCATGGGTCGCCCAACGGGTGTGGCCGATGCCGGCGTGGCCGCGGATCGGGTCCTGCACGAGCAGATCGGAGAGGGCGATGAGCTTGCCGACGGCGCGGCGGCGGCCGAGGTGGCCGTCATGGACGGTCGCGATGCCGGCGCTGTCGTAGCCGCGGTATTCCAGCCGCTTCAGCGCCTCGAGGATGAGCGGCGCCACTTCGTGCCGGCCGAGGATGGCAACGATTCCGCACATCAGTGTTTTGCCCTTTCCGCCTTGAGCGCGCGCAGTTGTTCCATAATTCGCTGCCCGAGCGAGGGCCTGTTCGCCTGCTGCACGCGTCCGATCGCGAGCGCGCCCTCGGGCACGTCGGCGGTGACGACTGTGCCCGCAGCGATCAACGCCCGCGCGCCGACGCTGACGGGGGCGACGAGAGCTGTATTGGACCCTATGAAGGCGCCGGCGCCGATCTCGGTCCTGTGCTTGAAGAAGCCGTCGTAGTTGCAGGTGATGGTGCCGGCGCCGATGTTGGCGCCGGCACCGACACGGGTGTCGCCGATGTAGCTCAGATGGTTCGCCTTGGCGCCTTCCTCGACAACGGAGTTCTTGATCTCGACGAAGTTCCCAATGCGTGCGTCCTCGGCGATCTCGGCGCCGGGGCGAAGGCGGGAGAAGGGGCCGATGCGCGCGCCGCGGCTGATGTGGCAGCCCTCGAGGTGGCAGAAGGGGAGGATGTTGGCACCGGACTCAACCGTGACCTCGCGGCCGAAGACCACGTTGGGGCCTATGGTAACGTCGCGGCCAATGACGGTATCGAGCGCGAAGAAGACGGTGGCGGGGTCTGTGAGGGTGGCACCGTTGGCCATCGCCTCGGCGCGTGCCCGGGCCTGGAAGCCTGCCTCGGCGGCGGCGAGATCAGCTCGGGAGTTGACGCCGAGCGTTTCGGCTTCGGGGCAGGTGATGGCTGCGGCGGTCAGACCGCGGGCTCGGGCGAGGGCGACCACGTCGGTCAGGTAGTACTCGCCCTTGGCGTTGTCGTTCCCGACCTCCGCGAGGAGGCTGTTGAGCGTGGCGGCTTCGGCAGCGAGGAGACCGGAGTTGCAGAGGCGGATGGCGAGCTGGTCGGGGGTGGCCTCGCGCGCTTCGATGATGGCGGCGAGGCCTCCCGCGGAGTCGAGTATGAGGCGGCCATAGTTGGCGGGCTCGGCGGTCTCGAAGCCGAGGATGACCACAGCAGCGCCAGCCGTCCGGGCGGCGAGCATGGCCTCGAGCGTCTCGGGACGGATGAGGGGGGTGTCGCCGTAGAGGACGACGACGTCGCCGTCGAAGCCGTCAAGCGCCGGGATCGCTTGGAGGACGGCGTGGGCGGTGCCGAGTTGTTCGCGCTGCTCGACGATACTGAGGTCGGGATCGACAGCGCGCCCGGCGTCGGCGACGGCCTCGGCGCCGTAGCCGGTCACGAGAATGGTTCGCTCGGGCTCCAGCGCCCGCGCCGCCGTAAGCGCATGAGCGAGCAAGGGAGCGCCGGCAAGGGTGTGCAGGACCTTGGGCAGGTCCGAGTTCATCCGTGCGCCCTGGCCGGCGGCAAGCACGATTACGGCGACGGGCATCCGGGAACCTCTGCAAACCTGGTACGGCGCGGGGTCCTAGCAGCCATAGTGCGGCGCGAAAAGGCCGTGGCGGATCAGAATTCTGTTTCAAATTCCTGCGGTATCGCGCAAGGAGGGGTCAGGGGAGGAGGCCGGGCAGGAGGCAGGGAATGCGGGTTGCGGTCTTCGACCTCGACGGGACGCTGGCGGACACTTCCGCCGACCTGATCGCGGCCGCCAACGGCGCGCTGGCCGAGGCGGGGGTGGGCGCGCGGCTCGATGCTGCGCTGGACCGGGCGGTGGCGTTCGCCGGCGGGCGGGCGATGCTCCGGGCCGGGCTGGAGCGGCACGCGGAGCCGGTGGACGAGGGCGTGGTGGACCGGCTCTACCCGCGGCTGCTTGAGCTCTACGGACTGGGGCTCGCGGTGCATACCCGGCTCTATGACGGCGTGGGCGCGGCGCTGGACCGGCTGGAGGCCGGGGGGTGGCGGCTCGGGGTCTGCACCAACAAGCCAGAGGGGCTGGCCGTGGCGTTGATCGAGGCGCTGGGGCTGGACGGGCGGTTCGCGGTGCTGCTCGGAGCGGACAGTTTGCCGTGGCGGAAGCCGGACCCGCGGCACGTGCTGGAGACGATCGCGCGGGCGGGCGGGGTGCCGGAGCGGGCGGTGCTGGTGGGTGATACCGTCACCGATAGGGATGCGGCGCGCGCGGCGGGGGTCCCTTGCGTGCTAGTGGGGTTCGGACCCGAGGGCGGGGCGGTGGCGGCGTTGGCGCCGGCGGCGCTGATCGGGCATTTCGAGGATTTGCCGGGGGTGCTGGAGCGGTTGGTGCCGGGGTGAGATATTGCGTTTTGTGCCAATGGTTAACCGCGAAATCCTGCATGCACATCTCATGCACAACCTTGCCAACCCATGCCCTGGGATCTGCCTTTGGACGAAAGGTTAACGCCGGCGGGGGTGCACCACTTTAGCGATCATCAGTGATCGCATGACGCGCTAGTCGACGCTCTCGCGGGCGGCGAGCCAAGGGAGCATTGCGGAGAAATCGCGGCCGCGGCCGTCGCCGGCGACGAAGGTGTCGTAGAGGGCGGCGGCGTGGGCGCCGAGCGGGGTGGCGGCATGGACGGCGCGGGCCGCCTGCTGGCTGAGCCCGAGGTCCTTGAGCATCAGTTCGGCGGCGAAGCCGGGGCGGTAGTCGTGGTCGGCGGGCGAGGTGGGGCCGACGCCGGGGACGGGGCAGTAGCTCGTCACCGACCAGCAGGAGCCGGAGGAGGTGGAGACCACGTCGTACAGGGCGTGGGCGTCGAGCCCGAGCTTCCTGGCCAGGGCGAAGGCCTCGCAGACGCCGATCATCGAGATTCCGAGGATCATGTTGTTGCAGATCTTCGCCGCCTGCCCGGCGCCTGCCCCGCCGCAGTGGACGGCGCGCGAGCCCATGATCTCGAAGAGCGGCCGGGCCTTCTCGAAGGCGTCGGGCGTGCCGCCGACCATGAAGGTGAGGGTGCCGGCGGCGGCGCCGGCGGTGCCGCCGGAGACCGGGGCGTCAAGGGGTAGGAGGCCGGCCGCGGCAGCGTCGGCCGCGACGGCGCGGGCGCTTTCGACGTCGACGGTGGAGCAGTCGACAAAGGCGGTGCCGGCGGCGGCGGCGGGGACGATCTCGGCATAGACCGCGCGCAGGATCGCGCCGCTCGGGAGCATGGTGATGACGGCGTCGCGGTCGCGGGCGGCCTCGGCGGCGGAGGCGGCGCGGACGACGCCCTCGATGCTGACCAGGGCTGTGTCGAAGCCGGTGACGGCATGGCCGGCGGCGGCCAGGTTCATCGCCATGGGGCCGCCCATGTTGCCCAGTCCGATGAAGCCGATCTGCATGGTGGTCTCCGAGGGGTGTGGCAACAGCCATCATAGCGCTTGAGCGGCGCTGCGAAAACGCCCCACTCGGCTCCGAGAGCCATTACCTCAGCGCGCATCGGTCCGCCTCGCCCGCCACCGCCCTCTCGTGCTTCGCGCCAACGGTTCGTCCCGCCGGATCTGGCCGTTGACAAATCCGACCGCGGCCGCCCCCCCAAGGGCGGGCGCGATACGCCCGCCGGGGCGGCCACGCCCGGTTGCAGCCGTCCGGTCCTGGCCGCACCCCTCTTGGCCTTCGCGCTCACGCGCTCCGGCGAACGGCCGGGCCGAAGCAGTGCTTCGGCTCGTCGGGCCGGAACTTGCGGGCTGCAGCCCGCTTCGGTCGAAAGGCGGCTCTCCGCCTAAGGACGAAGCCGCTCCGCGGCAATGGCGCCTGTGGCTGGCGTTCAGCGTTGATCTGAACGTGGTGCATTTGGCGATGGGCTTTCTGTCTGACGATTGGGGTCCTTCCCACTCATCAGACAGGAGGTTCCCATGACGGAGGAGAGGACCACGCCCGCTGCGCGCAGCGGATGATCGAAGACATGCGCATCCGCGGGATGGGCGACGAAGGCGCAGAAGGCGCACATCCGGGCGATCAAGGATTTCGCCGGCTTCCTCGGGCGATCGCCGGACACGGCCACGCCGGAGGATCTGCGCGCCTACCAGCTCCACATGACCGAACGCCGGGGTCACGCCGACGACCTTCAACGCGCGCATCGTCGCGCTGCGGTTCTTCTTCGGCATGACCTGCGGGCGCGAGGAGATGAAGCGGTACATGCAGTTCCGCACCCAGCCGCGGAAGCTGCCGGTGGTCTTCAGCGTCGAGGAGGTGTCCGACCTGCTGATGGCGGCGCCGGGCCCGGGGCTGAAGTATCGCGCGGCGCTCAGCATCTCCTATGGCGCCGGGCTGCGGGCGGCCGAGGTCTGCAACCTCAAGGTCGGCGACATCGACAGCGACCGGATGCTGATCCATGTCGAGCAGGGCAAGGGGAGCAAGGACCGCAAGGTGATGCTGTCGCCCAGCCTGCTGGAGCTGCTGCGGGACTACTGGCGCGAGGCGCGGCCCGAGGGCTGGCTGTTTCCGGGCAAGCCGAAGATCAACCCGCTCTCGCCGCGGCAGCTGAACCGGGCCTTCATGTCGGCCAAGCACATGGCGGGCATCGCCAAGCCCGCGACGCTGCACACGCTGCGGCACAGCTTCGCCACCCATCTGCTCGAGGCCAACACCGACGTGCGGGTGATCCAGGTGCTGCTCGGCCATGCCAAGCTGACGACCACCGCGCAGTACACCCATGTCGCCACCAAGACGATCCGGGACACCGTCAGCCCCTTCGAGACGCTGAAGAAGCTGCAGGACACGACCCTGCGACGAGGTCTGGAGTAGCCTTCGGGGGCGCGTGCCCCGGCCACGGCTGGAGATCGCTGACATCTTCCGCGCCCATGGCCCCGCGTGGCGGCGGGCCAATGCCGGGCATGTCAGCCTGACCCAGCTCAAGGTGATGTCGGCGATCGAGGCCTGCCGGACCGAGGCGCTCGGCGGGCATGTGGCGGGCTGCGCCAAGTGCGGCCACCAGCACATCGCCTACAATTCCTGCAAGAACCGGCACTGCCCGAAGTGCCAGGGACCGGCGGCGCGCGACTGGATGGCGGCGCGCGCCGAGGACCTGCTGCCGGTGGAGTACTTCCACGTCGTCTTCACCCTGCCGGCCGAGATCGCCCGGATCGCCTACTGGAACAAGAAGGCGGTCTACGGCCTGCTGTTCAAGGCCTCGGCCGAGACGGTGATGACCATCGCGGCCGACCCCAAGCGCCTCGGCGCGCGGGTCGGCATGACCAGCGTGCTGCACACCTGGGGCTCGGCGCTGACCCACCATCCCCATGTCCACATGATCGTCCCCGGCGGCGGCCTGTCGCCCGACGGCACCCGCTGGGTCGCCTGCCGCCCCGGGTTCTTCCTGCATGTGCGGGTGCTGTCGCGGCTGTTCCGCCGCCTGTTCCTCGAAGGGCTGCGCGCGCTGCACCGCGCGGGCGCGCTGGTCTTCTTCGGCGATCTGGCCGGGCTGGCGGACGCCGGGGCCTTCGCCGCCTGGCTCGCCCCGTTCCGCAAGTCCGAATGGGTGGTCTACGCCAAGCCGCCCTTCGGCGGCCCCGAGGCGGTGCTGGCCTATCTCAGCCGCTACACCCACCGCGTCGCCATCTCGAACACCCGCCTGATCAGCGCCGACGCCGAGACCGTCGCCTTCCGCTGGAAGGATTACCGCATCAAGTCCGGCGACCGGCAAAAGGTCATGCGGCTCGCCACGCGACGAGTTCATCCGCCGGTTCCTGATCCACGTCCTGCCCGACGGCTTCCACCGCATCCGGCACTACGGCCTGCTCGCCAGCGCGCACGCGC
Source organism: uncultured Alphaproteobacteria bacterium (assembly GCA_963796805.1). Classification (GTDB taxonomy): domain Bacteria; phylum Pseudomonadota; class Alphaproteobacteria; order Rhodobacterales; family Rhodobacteraceae; genus Amaricoccus. Next base: position 10,945 of record CAWCNG010000010.1, on the reverse strand, counting down.
AAGGCCAACATCGCGAAGATCCGCGCCCTGCTCGGAGCCGACCGGCCGTGCCAGCGGCCCGAGGCGCCCGCCGAGATCGTCCCGCTCACCCTGCGCGAACCATGCCCCTGCTGCGGCGGCCCGATGCGCATCGTCGAGATCTTCCGCCGCGGTCAGCAACCGCAGATCGCGCGCGCCACCAAGGGAGCAGGCCGCATGACGATGCGCCCGTCGCCTGGCCGATCCGCCCCCGGTTCCCCGTCAGGCGCCGGTCCGACCCGATGTTCGCCGGGCCGCGGCCAACCTCGTGATTGCGGTCCCAACCGGCCCCTCGGCTCCCACGAAAATCCCCGAGCATCGGGCGAACTCGGCAGCCGCCGCGCCCGGCGTCACGAACCATGCGCCCGTCCCCGACGACAGAAGCCCGCCAACCGTCAGCGCTCTTTCCCCATAGACAGCACCCAGCCCCACGCGGCTTCCTCCTTGGGAGGTTTTCCAACGCGGGCCGAGGTCGCGCCCGCACCCAGCCTCACGCCGCGGCCCGCATCGGAAAACCTTCACCTGTGCTGTCATTCGTGTAAGTGCAGCGAACGGCTGGTTCGAGCCCAAAATCGCCAGTTCGCTGCAACGCTGCCAATGGCCGGTTCCACGGCACAGCACTTGCGTTCCCTCGAACTGGCAGGGCGTATCTGATACGCTCCTTGGCAAAGCCAAAGAGTAGTATTTTCGACGGAAACCGCCCCGAGCGGCGTTAGAGCTGCAACGGGTGATCACGGAACGGGAATCGGATGGCTTTGATGGATTCGACATGCGCCTGGCGGCTCGCGAGGCAGGCTCTCGTTGTCGCGGCGGCGATCGGCTTCGCGCCGGCGATCGGGCAGGCGCACGAAGACGACGCCCACTGCGCGGCGGTCGCCAAGTCGATTGCGGATGCCGGATTTGGCGATGATGTCACGGTGACCTGTTCCGACGGACAGGCACTGATCGCGTCCGACACCTACCCCGACCATCCGTTGATGACGGGCATTGTCGGCACCAATGAACAGGTGCCGGTGCCGGCAAAGGACTATGTCTCGCCGATCCCCCTGGCGCCCGTTCTGGGCTCCGAACCCCATACCCGCGACGCCGCCCTCGGCGTGGCGGTGAACGGCGTGCCGATCTACGACTATACCGCCGGCGGTGAGATGAGCGTGGCGGACCTGTCCGTGCATCAGGTCGAGCAGGACACGGTTCTGACCCAGCAGCTCGATATCTGTGGCGGTCATGCGGGCCGGGGCGATGACTACCATTATCACGCGACGCCAACCTGCATGATTGCGCAGATGCCCAATGCCGGCCCGGATGCCATCATCGGCTGGGCCTTCGACGGCTATCCGATCTATGGCGACACCAACCCCGACGGCTCGGCGATCGCGCCGGGCGATCTCGACGTCTGCAACGGCCAGCCCGATCCGGTCTATGGCTATCGCTACCACACCTCCAAGGGCGCGCCCTACATCATCCAGTGCCTGCGGGGCCAGACCGCCGCCATGAAGGATCTCCCGCGTGTCCCGCCGCTCAAGGCATCCGCTCGCGGCGGCGACATGGAGCCCGGCAAGCCGCCCCGTGGCGGGGTCGAGAACCTTGTCTTCACGCAGGACGCCTCCGGCCTACGCAACATGACCTACAGTTACGAGGGCGAGGACTATTACATGAAATACACCCCCTCGAAGACCGCCGATTGCTATGACTTCGAGACCCGCAGGGTGACGGACAATGGTCAGGTCTTCACCGGAGAGCTTTGCCGGTGATCCGCCTCTCCACCTTGTGCGTCGCAGGCATCTTGTCCGCCCTGACAACCCTCGGCGGCCCCGTCAGCGCGCAGGAGGCGTTCACCCTGACCAGCCCAGACGTGGCGGATGGCGGTGCGTTGCCTGGCGATCTGCGATGCTCGCGCGACGGGGGCGACGGACTGTCGCCGCCGATCGCCTGGACGCACCCGCCCGCAGGAACCAACGGCTTTGCGATCATCATGCACCACTATCCGCGTGGGCGGGTCGAGGGCGTGGACGCGCCAAGCCAGTACTGGCTCCTGTGGAATATTCCGGCCAGCACCACCGGTATCCCGCGTGGCAATCCGGCCTCGCTGGGCGATGAAGGCGCGGACAAGGACATGCGGGGCACCGGCTACACCCCGCCTTGTGCGCCGGCCGGACGAGCGGAGGGACCACCGCATCGCTATATCATCACCGTCTATGCGCTGAGTGCGCCGCTTGCGACCCTGCCCGACCAGGATGACGGCCATGTCGATTGGGAGCGGATGACAGCGGCGATGGATGGCCTGGTGCTGGGATCGGCCGCGTTCAGTTTCACCAATTGAGGCAAATGCCCTGTCGGGCGGAAGGACCCCATCATGCGCACTCTTCTTGCCGCCGTCGTGCAGGTTGTCTTCGGCACGGATCAGGCTCTCCGTGTCTCCGGCGTGCAGCGCGGCCGCCTCGGCGACCACGGCGAGACCCAGCTGGGTCGCTTCGTCCTCAGGCTGATTCGTCATGCCGCCGACCCTAGGGAGTGCGGAACCATCGGCGACTCAGGTTGTCCCCCGATCGCGCGGCCACTCCCCTAGCACCGCTGGTCGGGCCGCGCCCTCCTGAGGGCGCGACGGCCCCACCGGTCGTAGCCTGACGAAGCCGCGGTGCGCCGTCGACGCAGACCCGCTCGACGCAGACCCGCGGCCCCTCGTCTGCAAGGAGCCCGTGTGCCCACCGCCACCACCCGCCCCACACTCTTCTGCCTCCACGCCCTCGGCTCCAGCGCTCGTGAATTCGACGCTCTGCGAGAGCCGCTCGCCGACGACTTCGACGTCGTCGGCATCGACTTGCCCGGCTTCGGCGAGGCGCGGCCGCCGCCGAGCGGGGTCCGGTCGACGAGATGGTCGGCCATGTCGTCCGCGGGATCCGGCGCCACGGCTCCACGCGTTTCGTGCTCGTCGGGCACAGCATGGGCGGCAAGATCGCGAGTCTCGTCGCCGCGCGCACTCTCGACGGCAGCTCGGGGCTCTTCGGCCTCGCCGGCGTCGTGCTTCTCGCGGGCTCACCGCCCTCGCCCGAGCCGATGGGCGACGACGCCCGAGCGCAGATGCTCTCGTGGGCCCGGGCGGGCATCGCGGGCGACGGCCACCTCGCGACCGCCGACGCACGCACGTTCATCGACGACAATGTCGGCGCACCGCTGAGCCCCGAAAACGACGACCGCGCCCTCAGCGATGTGCTGCGCTCGGCGGCGGAGGCGTGGCTGGCCTGGTTCGAACGCGGCAGCCGGGAAGACCGAGCGGCGGAGGTCGGGATCCTCGATGTTCCCGCCCTGATCGTCGCCGGGGGCCCGACGGGCCCCTCGGCGAGGCGGGCCAGCGCGAGCACAACCTGCCGGTGTATCCGCGGGCAACGCTTGAGGTGCTGGCCGGTGCGGGCCACCTGCTGCCGCTCGAACGACCCAACGAGGTGGCCGACCTGATCCGCGCGTTCTGGCGGAACGCGTGGGCTCGGGGCCGTTCGTCTCACCGACTTCGGCCGCGTCATCGGGTCGGCCGCACGAGCTCGCAGACGCGCGCGATCCTGGCCGGCGGGCCTGCCCGACGACCCCGACTACACCCCGCCGCGCTCGACGCCGCGCAGCTCGCGACGCTGCGCCTGGTCGCCGAGCGGGTGGTGCCGCAGGGCCCCGCCCCCTTCGATATCGCCGGCCGCGTCGACGCCGGGCTCGCTCGAGGCGCGAGCGACGGCTGGCGCAATGCCGCCCTGCCGCCCGACCAGGAGGCCTACCGGTTGGGGCTCGACGCACTCGACGATTTCGCGACTCTCGACGACGAGGCAAAAGACTCGAGGATCCAGGCCATCGTCGATCAGCATGTACGCCCCTCGGGCCGGCACCCTCACCGCCGAGCGATCACACCTGGTTCGAAGACTGCCGCGTCGACCTCATCCGCACCTGGCTCGCCCACCCGGCCACGATGGAGCGCATCGGCTTCGACGGATTCGCCAACGGAGGCGACGTGATCGCATCCTAGGGATTCACCGAGCTGGGGCCGGGCAACGAGAAGCCTGGGAGCCGATGCCAGGAGGCCACTCGATGAGGCTCGACGGAACGCGCACCTACGACCGCCGAGGTCGTCGACGCCGTCGTGATCGGCACCGGCGCCGGCGGGGCGCCGATCCTCGCCCGCTCGCCTCGCGCGGGCTCCGGTCGTCGCCCTCGAGGCGGGGCCGAACTTCGACGCGTCGAAGTACACCCCCGACGAGACCGAGGCGGTCGCCATCAACTGGATGGAGGAGCGCCTCAGCGACGGCGAGACCCCGACCGCGTTCGGGCAGAACAACAGCGGCAAGGGCGTCGGCGGCTCCACGTTGCACTGGGGTGCGTTCACGCCCCGGCCCGACGCCCGCGACCTCAAGCTCAAGACGACTGCCGGTCTGGGCGAAGACTGGCCCATCGACCCCGACGAGCTGACCGGCTACATCGAGACGGTCGAGCACTTCGTCGGTGTCTCCGGCCCGGCCGACTACCCGTGGGACCCCGTCCGGCGCTACGAACTGCCGCCGCCCGCCCGCAACGCGTCGTCGGACATGATGATCCGCGGTTGCGAGGCCGTCGGCATCCCTGCCACCGACGCCCCGGCCGCGCTCGTCACGCGCGACTGGCATCAGGACGAGGTCGGCACGCGACCCGCCTGCGTCGGCTGCGGGAGTTGCCACCAGGGGTGCCGGAGCGGCGCCAAGGTCAGCATGGACACGACCTACCTGCCGCTCGCCGTCGCGAACGGCGCCGAGATCCGCGCCGATCGACCGTCACCGGATCGAGCTCGACGCGCGGGCGAGGTCCGGCCGTCGTCTACGTGCGCGACGGGATCGAGTACCGGCAACGGTCGAGGCGCTGTTCCTCTGTGCCGGGGGCGTCGAGACTCCGCGTCTCCTGCTGCACACCGGCGTCGCCAACAGCAGCGACCAGGTCGGCCGGAACTTCATGGCGCACGGCGCGACCCAGGTCTGGGGCACGTTCGACGACGAGATGCGCGGTTACCGCGGCTACCCGTCGTCGATCATCACCGAAGACACCGTGCGCCCCGAGGCGTCGACTTCGTCGGCGGGTACCTCATCCAGAGCCTCGGCGCCATGCCGCTCACTCTCGCCACGACTCTGGCGCGCGGCGCCGGCCTTGGGGTCGTGAGCTGGTCGCGCACTCGACGACTACCGCTACATGGCCGGGGTCGGCATCAATGCCGAGTGCCTGCCGAGCGAGCAGAACCGTCTCGTGCTCTCGGACGAGGTCGACGAACAGGGAGTCCGAAGGCGGTCGTCACGTTCACGCCGGGCCCGAACGAGAAGGCCATCGAGGAGCACGCGATCCGACCATGCGGTCGATCGTCGAGGCCGCCGGAGGGCGCGACATCCGCGTGCTCGCCCGCACCGCCCACACCATCGGCACCTGCCGCATGGGCACCGACCCCGAGACCGCCGTCGTCGACCCCGACGGCCGCAGCTTCGACGTCCCCAACCTGTGGATCTGCGACAACAGCGTCTTCCCGAGCGCGGTCGTCGCGAACCCGGCGCTGACGATCATGGCGCTGGGGCTGCGGACGGCCGACCGGTTCTTGGCCGCGCGGCGGCGTCGCAGGCCTCGTCGACGCAGTCCTCGTCGTCGCAGGCGGCGACCGGCGAGCGCGTCGCCGCCTGACCCGGCTCGAACGCACAGAAGAGGGGCGCGGCCACCGTGAGGTGACCGCGCCCGGTGCCGATGTTGTTCTGCATGAGCTTCACGGGCAGGGATGCAGACGCAACACCGACCATGAAAGCGCTGAACGCTTCCAGCCCGTCCGACGTTACGCCCCTCCTCCGAGGGAGGTTCAGGTTTCGTCGACGATTCCCGACAACCGTTGCTCGCGAGGCGACCCGACGGGGTTAGCTGGGACGTGCCTCCTGAATTCTTGTTCGTGATCGCCGCTCCCTCCGAGAGAGAGACCCCCATGCGCGCTGCCGTCGTCTACAACCCCGTCAAGATCGACCTCGACGCCGTGCGTCGGGTGGTCGAGAAAGAACAGACCGCGGCAGGCTGGGACGAGACCCTCTGGTTCGAGACCTCGAAGGAGGACCCGGGCCGCGGCGCGACCGAGAAAGCGCTGGAGGCACGGGTCGACCTGGTCATCGCGGCCGGCGGCGACGGCACGGTCCGGATCGTCGCGGAGGCCCTCGCGGACCACGACACCGCGCTGGGGCTGCTGCCGTCCGGCACGGGCAACCTGCTGGCCCGCAACATGAACCTCACGCTGGACGACGTCGAGCACTCTGTGCACACCGCGTTCACCGGCTCGGAGCGTCGGATCGACCTCGGGCGTATCGAGATCAGGCGCGACGACGACTCGGTCGCCAAGCACGCCTTCTTGGTGATGGCCGGTGTCGGCATCGACGCGAAGATGCTCGCGGCCACCGACGAAGACCTCAAGGCGAAGATCGGCTGGCTGGCTTACGTCAAGGCGATCGTGACCGCCCTGCGCGACGACAACACCCTGCGCCTGCGGTACCGACTGGACGACGGTCCGACCAAGCGCCTGCACGCGAACACGGTGATCGTCGGCAACTGCGGCACGCTGACCGGCAACATCCTGCTACTGCCCGATGCCGCGCTCGACGACGGACTCTTCGACGTGCTGCTGCTGCGACCGGAGGGCATCGGACACTGGCTGCAGATCATCGGCAAGGTGATCATCGAGAACGGGCTGATCCGGCGGACACCGCTCGGCAAGCTGTTCGGGGAACGCAAGATCGACGCACTCAACTACGTCACGGCGAAGCGCCTCACCGCCCGCCTGCAGGAGCCTCAGGAGATCGAGCTCGACGGCGACGGCTTCGGCAAGGCGATCGGGTTCCGCACGACGGTCGACGCCGGCGCCTTGCGCATCCGCGTGCCCGCGGAGGCGTAGCCGGCGGAGGCGTAGCCCGCGGCGGCGCCGTTGCCGCTGCTGCTGCCACGGCTGCCGCTGCTGCTGCCGCGGCTGCTCGGAGGAGGCGCGGCTCGGAGGAGGGGGTCAGGCATCCGCGCGATCGGGACCTAGCTCGGGGCGACGGCCGTCTCGTCGACGGCCGCGCGGAACGCCTCGAGGGCCTTCCAGAGAGAGTCGTCCGACCCGACGTTGCCCGGGAAGACGGCGTAGGGCGTCGCGAACGCGGCGGCCTGGTCGGGATCGGCGGACTGCCACACCGAGACGAGTCCGGGCAACAGGGTGCCGAGCACGATCGCCCGCCGCAGTCCCACGGCCTCGGTCGCGAGGTCGCTCGACGTGATGCCGCCCTTGCCGATGACGAATGCGGGACCGGCGTCCGCCAGGGCACGGCGGGTGATCTCGACGACGGCGGCCGACACGGCCCGGGCGATCGAGAGACTGTCGGCGCCATCCGCACCGTCGACGCGGTCGCGCGACGTCGACAGGACGACGTCGTGGTCGGCGAGCGCCGCGACGACCTCGGCGGCGGCCCGATCGACGGCGGCCCGGCTGCCCTGCGCCTCCCCCACGAGGTCGCAGACGTCGACCACGATGCTGGTGAGACCCGCCCCGCCCTCGTCCAGCAGGGTCCGCCACTGGCGGGTGCTGAGCGGCACGTGCGAGCCCACGACGACGAGACCGTGCGGCGTGCGAGGGTGTGCGGCGGCCACGCGCTCGGCGACGGTCGATGTCGGTAACGCACCCCGTGCCTCCTGAGCCAGCAGCGGCCGCACGAGGCCCGGGCCGATGCGGTACAGCAGGTGACGACCGCGCGCCTCGGCCAGACGGGCCGCGCGGGCGAGACGCTCGAGGTCGTCATCGCTCTCGGCGTCGACCACGACGTGCCGGCCACCACCGACGGCCTCGATCGCGGCGACGAGGCCGTCGAACGGGCCCCGCACGACGTGAAGCCCGATCGACACGACGTCCTCGGCGGTGAGGCGGCCGCCCGACCGTTCGGCGAGCCACTCGCGCAGGTCGGACGACGTGTAACCGAACGTCGGATCGGCCGCGAAGCTGGACCGCCCGGCCGGCACGAGCTCGCCGCCCTCCCGGACGAAGTGCACGCCGTCGACCGTGACGCGCCCCGCCGACGGGAACGCGGGCACCATGACCACCGCATCGACGTCTCCCCTGCCGTGGGCGACCAGCTCGGCGCGGATCGTGTCCACCTCGTCGACGTGGTGACCGCGCAGGGTCGAGTCGCCGCGGCTCACGATCGTGTAGTCGCGGCCGGCCGCCGCCGTGTCCAGTGCGCGCAGGACGTCGGCCGTGCGCGCGATGGCGTCCGCGGCCGACAGGCTGCGCGTGTTGGTCAGGACGCAGAACGCCCGCCCCGGCTGCTCGAAGGCCCAGGCGAGATCGTCGGGCTGCCACTGCGTGACGATCGGCAGGTCGCCGACGGTCTGCGTGCCCGTGGGGTCGTCGTCGAGAACGACGAGTGTCGGGGTGGTCGCGGTGGTCGCGGTGGTCGGCGTGGTCGGGGTGGTCGGCGTGGTCGGGGTGGTCGGCGTGGCGGGGGCGGCGTCAGGCATCCGTCGAGTCTGCCACGGCCGCCGGAGCCGGCCCGGGGCCGGCCGGAGCCTCCTGGGGGTGCCGAACCGCGCCTCCTCAGGGGTGTCGTGTCGCGTTCGCGACATCCTGTCGCGTCCGAACAGCACACGACGTCACGAACACGACACGACACGACACGCCGGCCCGCAGAACTTGCGGGGCACGGCCCGTCTTGACGCACGCCGCCGCGCTGTGCAATCGTTTACGCACACCGCGCCGCACACCGGCCGCACACCGGCCGCACGACCACGCACCACCTCAAAGGAGAGCCATGCCCACCCCCGTCATCATCGACTGCGACCCCGGCCACGACGACGTCTTCGCCCTCTGGCTCGCCGCGGGCAACCCCGAGATCGACCTGATCGGCGTCACCACGGTCGGTGGCAACGGCCAGCTCGTGCACACCACGCACAACGCCCGCGTCGCGCTGACCGTCGCCGGCGTCGAGGGCGTCCCGATCGCCGCCGGGGCCGACAAGCCCCTCCGCCGCGAGCTCACCCCCGGCTCCTGGATCCACGGCGACAACGCGCTCGGCGGCCCCGTCCTGCCCGAGCCGACCGTCCCGCTCGACGAGCGCTCCGCCGTCGACCTGATCGCCGACCTGCTCGAGGCATCGAGCGAGCCCGTCACGCTCATCCCCACCGGGCCGCTCACGAACATCGCCATGCTGCTCGAACAGCGTCCGCAGCTCCGCGATCGCATCAAGGAAATCATCTGGATGGGCGGCTCCACCGGCCGCGGCAACGTCGGCGCCTACCCCGATTCAACGCGTGGGTCGACCCCGAGGCCGCCGACCTCGTGTTCCGCTCGGGCCTGCCGCTGACCATGGTCGGCCTCAACATCTCGCACCAGGCGCTCATCACGAGCGACGTGATCGACCGCATCGGCGCCATCGGCAACGAGACCAGCGCGTTCGGCGTCGAGCTGCTCCGCTTCTTCTGCAACTCCTACGACGAGGTCGAAGGCATGAAGGAAGAACTTCGCTGCACGACCCGATCACCGTCGCGATCGCGATCGACCGCGCGGTCTCGACGATCCAGCGCTCGCACGTCGACGTCGAGACCAAGGGCGAGTTCACGTCCGGTGCCACGGCGGTCGATCTGCACGACATGCTGCGCAAGGAGCCCAACGCCGACATCGCCATCACGCTCGACGTCGACCGGTTCTGGGACCTCGTCACCGACTCGGTGTCGCGCCTCCGCTGACGACGCCCGACGCACGGCCGGCCTCCGCGACGCGGGCGCCGGCCGTCGCCGTCTCTGCACCACGCCCGGTCGAGACCGGGTCTGCGATCGCCGAACCGCGCCTCCTCGTCGTCGCCTCCACTCCCCTGCTCGTCGACTCCGCCACCCGGAGGTGCGGTGCCAGCAACGAGAGCACGGGCGCGTCGGCCGAGCGGTCGCCACGCGACACGAGCACGTCGACGGCCGCCGCCGCGAGCGCCGCGAACGGCTGCACGATCGTGGTGAGACGGGGGTCGCAGACGTCGGCGAGCATCGTGCCGTCGAAGCCGGTGACCAGCACGTCTTCGGGAACCCGGACGCCGGCACGCTTGAGCCCGGACACGAAGCCGGCGGCGATGAGGTCGTCGCCGCAGACGACGGCGTCGGGCAGCGGGCCGCGGCGCACGAGCCGTGCGGCGGCCTGCTCGCCGAACTCGAGCATGAAGCGGTCGAGCACCGGCTCGGCGCACGCGAGGGCCGAGGCCTGCACCGCCTCCTCGAAGGCGAGGCGCCGCTCGGTGCCCGCCGACATGGTGTCGTCCGCGCCGACGAGCACGATGCTCGTCGCGCCCTGCTGGACGAGGTGGGCGACGATCGCCTGCATCGCCGCGCGGTTGTCGATGCCGACGAAGTCCGCCGACGCCCCGGGCACACGCCGGTCGAGCTGCACGACGGGCACCGACTGCTCGGTGTCGGACAGGGCCGCCGCCGACAGGTGCGCGTCGGCCGGGACGACGACGATGCCCTCGACACGACGATCGACCAGCATGCGCATGCGGCTCTGCTCGCGATCGACCTCGCCGTGCGAGTCCGCGATGACGAGTTCGAGCCCGTGCTTCTGCAGTTCTTCTTCGAGACTGTGCACGAGTTGCCCGTAGAACGGGTTGCCGACGACCGGGACGACGACACCGTGCGTGCCGTTCGTCCCTTCACGCAGGGCGCGGCCGAAGACGTTGACGCGGTAGCCGAGTTGCGCGGCCACCGATGTGACGTGCGCGATGGTCTGCTTCGAGACCCGGTTCTTGCCGGTGAGCGCTCGCGAGGCCGTCGCGATCGAGACCCCGGCGGCGTGGGCCACGTCGACCAGGGTGACGGCGTCCTTCGCCATGTCGCCTCCTCAGACGTCCGGCCGGGAAGATCCGTGTTGCCTGCGGCCTGCGTCAACGATACGGTGTGC
>CAWCNG010000009.1:0-214095 GCA_963796805.1 uncultured Alphaproteobacteria bacterium | reverse complement strand
CCCCAGCCGAGGAAGTAGCAGAGGTCCCCCGGCGTTTCGTCGTCGATTGGGACGTGTCCGCCCTCGTCCAGCCGGCGGGGCAGATGGGCGATCTTCTCGTTGGTCGAGAAGTCGCCGATCGTCAGATCCAGGGGCAGGAGCGAGACGAGGTCCCGCGAGGTCGCATTTGTCGAGAAGCCGGCATGCGAAGTCCTGATCGGCGAAGCGGCAACGAAGGCGCATGGCTGACTCCTGTCTCCTGGGCACGGCCGAAGCGCGGCAGCGCGAGGCTGGCGGCGGCGCCTGCCGAACCAGGCGGCGGCCGAGGGTTAACGGATCGGGCATCATCTCCGGATACCCCCAGTTTCTCCAGGCTAGCGAACGCGGCCAGCGAGGAGCCGAGCAGCAGCGCCGCGGCCGCGGCGAAGGCGCTCCACCAGCCGACGGCGTCGAACATCAGGCCGCCGCCGGCCGCGCCGATCATGATGGCGAACTGGATGACGGCGACCTGAAGCCCTCCGCCTGCCTCGGCCTCGTCGTGCAGGACGTCGGGCGAGCCACGTGCCCCACCCGACCGGCGCGGCGGTGCCGAAGAACCCCCAGAGGACGAGGAGGCGGGCGACACGGGCTGCGAGTGGCCGAACACGATCAGCAGGAGGGCAATGCCGGCCATCACCGCGGGAATACCGACGAGGAGAGCATAGAGGCGCCTGCCCCAGCAGCCGGCTGATGCACCAGGTTCCCGCGACCCCGGCGAGGCCGACCGCCAGGAACGCCATCGAAAGCTCGGGGACGGAGAGGCCGGTGACGGTCTCGAGGAAGGCCTGAGATAGGTGAAGAGCGCGAACTGGCCCATGAAGAGCAAGAGGATCGCGGTCATGCCGAGGGCGACCTGTGGCCGCCCGAGCAGCCGGAACACGTTGCCGCGGCCGGGGCGCCCGCGGGGCGGCAGCGACGGCATGGCGATCCACTGCCAGACGAGCGCGAGGAGCGCGAGCGGCACGACGAAGAAGAAGGCACCGCGCCAGCCGATCATGCCGCCGAGATAGGCGCCGAGCGGCGCCGAGATCGTCGCGGCGATGGCATTGCCGGCGTTCAGCATCGCGAGCCCCTGCGGCACCGCTCCCGCGGCACCAGCCGCATGACGATCGCTGTCGACATCGACCAGAAGCCGCCGATCGCGACGCCGAGCAGCGCGCGCCCGATCATCAGCACCCGGTAGTCCGGCGCGAGCGTGACCACAGCCGGAGACGACCAGGAGCACCGAGAACGACGCCAGCACGACCTTGCGGTCGATGCTGCGGGTAAGCCCGGCGACGAAGAGGCTGGTCACCACCGCGAAGAGGCCGGAGATCGAGATCGCCTGTCCGGCCTGTCCCTCGGTGACCCCCAGATCGGTCGCGATCGGGGTCAGCAGGCTGACCGGCATGAACTCCGACGCAATCAGGACGGCCACGCAGAGCGCCATCGAACCGACCGCGCCCCAGGCGGCGCCCGGTCGCGCCATTGCTCATCTCCGCCGTCGCTTGCATCTCGTGCTCCGCTCCTCTGACGGCGCAACCGCCATCGTTGCATCGCCGATATAGCAGCCGAGGGTTCCTCGGATTAGCCGCTGCAATTCGCTTGCACTTATCGACCTGGCCATAAATCTGAGGGCGCTTGCGAGGCGTCCGATGGCGAGAGAGCAGTTCAACGACCTGCTGTGGTTCCTGGCCGTCGCCGAGGAGCGGAGCTTCACACGGCCGCGGCGAAGCTCGGGATCGCGCAGTCGACGCTCAGCCACACGATCAAGCGGCTGGAGGCGCGGATGGGCATCCGCCTGCTGACGCGCACGACCCGGAGCGTCGCGCCGACACGCGGCCGGCGAGCGCCTGCAGCAGTCGCTCGCCCCGCGCATCGCCGAGATCGAGGCCGAGATCGCCGCGCTGACCGCCTTTCGCGACAAGCCCGCAGGCCGGTGCGGATCACGCTCTCCGATCATGCGCTGAACAGCGTCGTCTGGCCGAAGCTCGGCCGGTGCTCGGCCACTACCCGGACATCGAGGTCGAGTTCGACCATCGACAACGGGTTCCGCAACATCGTCGAGGAGGGTTTCGACGCTGGCAGTCCGCCTTGGCGAGGGCGTCGAGAAGGACATGATCGCCGTCCGCATCGGACCGGACTGGCGCCTCGTCGCCGTCGCGTCGCCGGCGTACTTCGCGACGCATCCCGTGCCGACGCATCCGCGCGAGCTTGTCGGGCATGACTGCATCAACCACCGGCAGGAGGCCGCGGGCGGCCTCTACGCCTGGGAGTTCGAGCGGGAGGGGGAGGAGTTGCGCGTGCGCGTCGAGGGGCAGCTGACCTTCAATTCGTCTCAGGCGATGATCGACCCCGCCCTGCACGGCTACGGCATCGCCTACGTGCCCGAGAACCTCGTCGCCCCGCACATCGCCGCCGGCGACCTGGTGCATGGTCCTCGACGACTGGTCACCAGCCTTCGCCGGATACTACATCTACTATCCGAGCCGCCGGCAGACCCTTCCGGCCTTTAAGGTGATCATCGACGCGCTCCGACACGGGAGCCCTGATGCTGCCGCTCCAGGGGGTGCTTAACGTATAGGCAGTAGAGCTGTTGTTGGCCTTCGCGGACCATCTGCCTTTGTCATATGCAGCATAATCAATGGCTTACGGCCCAGAGAAGGTTCGATACCAGATCGATTTGGTCAGCCAACATATTCCTAACAAGTACATGAACTTAGCACACCGGGGCGCCTCTATTTGAGGCTTATCGCGTCAAAGCGCGTTGTAATGCCGTACAATGGATTTCCAAGGCGTTACAAGGACGCTCGGCGATTCCACGCGACATAGTCGCGACACGCAACGTTCTCCGTGCGGTTCAAAGGAGCAAAGTCCTTGGCGCAAATTTTCCAGTTTCGCGTTTGACCGGGAAGTTCCCTCGGAGGCACCGCAACGGGCCGACAATCCGGCAGCCACGCCGTTCGCTGAGGCCCAGCGCGTTCCTCAGGAAGCCCATGGCTCGTCTCCTGGCCATAGGCATACGAGGCGAGTGACCAGCGGCGGTTCTTCGTGGCCTGCCCGCATTGCGGCGCGTCGCAGTGGTTGAAGTTGAGCGGCTTCGCTGGGAGAAGGGGAAGCCGGAGACCGCTGCCTACGCCTGTGAGGGCTGCGACGCGACCATCGCCGAGCATCACAAGACGGCGATGCTCGAGGGCGGCGAGTGGCGGGCGACGGCGACATCCGTCGATCCGACGACCATGGGCTTCCACCTCTCCGCGCTCTACTTGCCGGTGGGCTGGCTCAGCTGGGAGCGAATCGCGCCGGCGTGGGAGGCAGCCCAAGGCTCGGACGAGGCGATCCGCGCCTTCCGCAACACGATCCTCGGCGAGACCTGGGTCGAGACCGGCGAGGCCCCCGACTGGCGGCGGCTCTACGACCGGCGCGGCAAGTGGCCCGCGGGCGCGGTCCCGCGCGGCGGGCTGTTCCTGACCGCCGGCGCCGACGTGCAGAAGGACCGCATCGAGGTTGACGTCTGGGCCTGGGGCCGCGGCCTGGAGAGCTGGCTTGTCGATCATGTCGTCATCGATGGTGGACCGGAGCACCAGGCGGCCTGGGACGCTCTCGCCGCGCTGCTCGGTCGGGTCTACGAACGCACCAGGGTCGCCAGGCCGAGCACGCCGGCGAACACCTCCCCCGGGAGCGCGGCCTCTGCGAACTGGAATACGGCGTAGCGGGCGTGACGCACCAGCCGGGCGCCGGTCTTGATCAGCCGCTCGCGCAGTGAGGTCAGCGACCAGGTTCCGACCGCGTTCGGCGTCGCCAGCGTGGGTAGATCCCAGCGCGAAGTGCAACGGTTCAAGCGAACCTGATTTCGACGTCCCTGCCAAGCTCTGACAGGAAAGCCTCGACCGGGGATCTGTAGCCGAGGCATTTGCGCGGTGTGAGGTTGATTGTCATGGCGATCTCCTGGATGTCGGTTTCGCTGATCTCGTCGAGGTCGGTGCCGCGCGGCAGCCATCGTCGAATGCGGCCGTTGGCGTTCTCGACCCCGCCCTTCTGCCAGCTTGCGTAGGCGTCGCAGAAGTACGTGGTGGCCGAGAGCATGCCGCGCAGCAGCATGTGGCGGGCGAAACAGGTGTCGTTGTCGAAGGTGACCGAGCCGCGCATCTTCGGGTCGAGGCGCCGGAAGGTGGCCATCATCGCGGCGACCGTCTCGGCGGCGGTCTTGCCGGCCAGGCGCGACATCAGCGTGATCCGGGTCTTGCGCTCGTGCAGCACCAGGACCGGCCGGGAGCGTTTGCAGATCACCAGGTCAGCCTCCCAGTGCCCCACCGTCTCGCGGGCGTCGGCCTCGCAAGATCGCTGAGAAATATGAGCCTTCTCGGCGATCATGTCGCGAGACGCCCGGGCGTGGCGCTGCCTGCGGCGGGCATGCCGGCGGGTCAGGAAGCGCCACAGCCGCTCCGCCTTCTGGCTGATGCGATAGATCCAGCCGTAGATCGTCTCCGCGCAGACGGCGCGCAGACCGGTCTCGATCCCGAGCCGCAGCCGCCCCGCGATCTGCTCCGGGGTCCAGCCTTCGGCCAGCCGGTCGGTGACATAGGTCGCGAGCTTCGCGTCCGTCTCCAGGCCCGCGCCGGCGCTGACGTCGCAACAGGTACGACCCGTCCGCCACGTGCGGCCGGTAGCCGCCGCTGTCCAATGCATTGCGCCTGAGCTCCCGCGAGATGGTCGACGCCGCCCGACCGAGCGCCCGGCCGATCCCCCGAAGCGACAGGCCATCGGCCTTCAGATCGGCGATCCGATCCCTTTCAGCGGCGGTGAGATGGGAATATCCTGACATGGCAGCACCGTTCTCTGTTTGGCGACAGACGGATATCTCATCCGTCAACGGTGTTGCACCTCACACTGGAATTCGCCCAGGCTGCGTTCCGTGGTCAGGAACTGCCGGTAACGGCTGAGGATTTCTCCCGCGGGACCGTCCCCGACGGGTGTTTCGGCCGCAGGCGCCATCCCCAGTTCGCGGAGACAGGCGAGAATGGGGCCCATTGCCTTGCGCGTTTTGTGTCTGGCGGCACCGGCGGACCGGCGATCCGACAGAAAACGATCGACCTGCGCCATGGACAGATCGCCCGCGGTCAGCCGCCGCCTCTCGAGCCAGTCGCTCAGATCGCGCAGAAGCCTCAGGTGTTCCGAAATCGTTCTGGGCCCGTATCCCTGCCGCAGCAAATCCTCAGCAAAGCCCTTCGAAAGGGCGGCGAGGGGACCGCCGAGCGGGGTCCTGCCGGTGTCGATCAACATGAGAATCTCCTCGTTTCGACGTGAAAGAGGAGACGTTACCTGTCCTCAGCCCCAAGAATTATGCCGACACAGGCGCACCAAACGTAGGGATATTCAGACATTATGGGCCTACCTCGGCATAATCCGGACATCGGCATAATGCGGCTTATGCCGAAGTCGGCATAAGCCCCACACGGTTCGCGGCGCCTTCGCCGGAGCGCTGACGAAGCGGCTGAGCCTGACCGTCACCTCGGCGAAGGTGGAGGGGCGCGGTAGGGTCTACCAGATCGCCCGCTGAGGTCGCGAGGCCACCGCAGGGGCCGTCCGGCGGTGACCGCCCGGCTTGCGCCCCGGGAAGAAGATGGCCCGCAGCACGAGGCAGCGGGCCAGTCCAACAGGGAGGTTGCAGGCGGCCTTGGCGGCGCCCGCGATCGGTCAGGTAGGGTTGGACGGTGGTCGGGCAACCTCAATCCGCAACAGGCCTTGCGACTTTGCTCTCTGCACATCGCCACTCTTTCATGACATGATCGACTTCATGACATGATCGACACGCCGGCGAGGGCCCGTAGCGCCGCTGAAAGGCCGCATGGGAGCCACACAGAGGCCTTCCTGGCCCGACTGGCGGCCGGCCTCACGGAGGACCGGTACGCCTGCCTCAAGTCCTGCGACACGACAACTCGCTATGATCTTGGCGAGCGGTGGGCGCGGCGGCGCGGGCAGTTGATCCGTTAGGGAAAAATCATGGGGAACTTGGACCATCTGGATCTCGGCGACAAGAGGTCGTGAGCGATGTGGTGGAGTTCCTCGCGTTGACGATACTCCTAACTGCAAGCTTGGTAACGGCTTGGATCAGGGACACTTCTTCAGCTGGCTGGAGCAGGCTGACGTGAGGCGTCTGCTGGGCCGCGACGAACTCGTGGCGCTTGCCTTCGTCATACCCCTGGCAGCTCTTGCAGGTTACGTCGGAGCGCATCGTCTCGCCGCGCCGAAAACTCCGGGCTCCTACAGCACCCTCCACTTGGAGGGCCGGGTTACGCACATTCGGGACGGCGACACTATCGAGGTTCGCGGCGTAGCAGCGGGGACGTGGGCGAGGCAATGATCAGCGCCGGAGCCTGTGACCGCTGGCGCTGGTAAGGTCGTTCCGCGATCTGGGACGCCTCCCGCGGCTCGGGCCCGTGCCCGCTGGCGAGTGGGTTCCCGCCCTGCGCCCAGATCAGCCGCAACTCGGCCTTCCCGACCGAGCAGCATTTCGAGCAGCGCAGAACGCGCTTGAGCGCGGGACCGTTCCGGCCGGCCGGGTCCAACCGGGATTCGCGGCTGATGTCCGCAGGCGAGGCATGAACAGCTCGGCCTCCGACGGGCCGATGTCCATGCCCAGCACCTCGCGGCGGCCGTCGGTGTTGACCCCGACCGCGACGATCACCGCCACCGCGACGATGCGTCCGTTCCGGCGCACCTTGAGGTAGGTTGCATCGATCCAGAGGTAAGGCCAGTCGCCTTCCAGCGGCCGCGTCAGGAACGCGGTCACCCGCTCGTCGATCTCGGCGCAGAGCCGGCTCACCTGGCTCTTCGACACCCCGCTCATCCCGAGCGCCTTCACCAGATCGTCGACCGCGCGCGTCGAGACGCCGTGGATGTAGGCTTCCTGGATCACCGCGGTCAGCGCCTTCTCGGCCATCCGCCGCGGCTCAAGGAAGCCGGGAAAATACGACCCCTGCCGAAGCTTCGGGATGCGCAGCTCCACCGTGCCCGCCCGCGTCTCCCAATCCCGGTCGCGGTAGCCGTTGCGCTGGACCAGCCGCTCCGGGCTCTTCTCGCCCCTGGCCGCGCCGGTCAGGCCGCCCACCTCCAGCTCCATCAGCCGCTCGGCGGCAAACCCGATC
Source organism: uncultured Alphaproteobacteria bacterium (assembly GCA_963796805.1). Classification (GTDB taxonomy): domain Bacteria; phylum Pseudomonadota; class Alphaproteobacteria; order Rhodobacterales; family Rhodobacteraceae; genus Amaricoccus. The sequence continues at coordinate 206,950 of CAWCNG010000009.1, read as the reverse complement.
ATCTCCCGAAGCATGTCGGCATCGGGGGTCTTCTCGACCAAGGCCGCGCAGCGTCATCATCTAGTCGGTCATCGTGGATCTCCAGTTCAGCTTGGCGTCTCCAGCCCAACCCTACCGAAGAACGCGCGACGGCCACCGCGCCGCCGCCCGCCCGCCAGCGCTTCAATCCGCGCGGGCGGGCGGCGGCGCTACCGTCGAGCTACATCACCACCAGGGACACGACCTGAAAAGCTATCGAAGGCTTACGAACCACCGCTCACCAGCCCAATTCCGACGCGACCAGATGACACGATGCCGCCGGCCGCATAATCGCAATCGGGGGTGTCTCAAAAGCCGGGGGCGGTACAAAATCGCGTGTGGATCGGCGCGGGCCGTGCCGATTGACAAACCGCGAAACCAAGACGACTTCGGCGGTGCCGACGCCGAGGCCGCGGAGTCTGGCCCCTCGTCCGATCTTCTCGAAGGTGCAATTGCCTAAGCGATTAGCGCGTTACCTCGCAACCGCGCATCGCGTGCCGACCTGATAAGTACCCCAAAGGGCTAGTTGGTTAGCTTAGCTAGCTAACTGTATCAGCTACCTCCGCGCACACGCGCGCCAGCTCCGCGCACACGCGCGCGTGAGAGCTGTCAAGAGTTCAGGCGATGGCGATCATGTCCTCGGTGTGACCCTGTGCAAGACACCGGCGGTAACCAGATGGCGTATGTGCCGTATGCACGGCGCGAGAGGCGGCGCCCTCTGGGAAATAGCATCCGAATTGGTGTCATGGTGGACGGTCACGAGAGGTGACACAGCTCGACGTGGGGGACAGGGGCATGGAGTGGGGGACAGGGGCATGGATAGCGTCTTCGAAACGCGCGCTCGTCATCAGGCGCTCGCGAGCCGGCCACCTTGGCTTCTGGGTGGGTAGGAGGGTGGACTGATCCGCCTAATCGTAGGAAATACCGCGACGTTATAGTAAGTTAGCTACTAAGTCTGGTGCCCGGGAGAAGAACTCGAACTTCCACGACCGTTAAGTCACTGGCACCTGAAGCCAGCGCGTCTACCATTCCGCCACCCGGGCAGGCGCCGTGCGCGCTGATATACGCACCGGCGCGCGGGTGTCAACGCCATAGCGGCAGCAACTTCGCCCGGTATATAACGGGTCACCGCCGCCCGTAGAGCCGCTCGATGTCCTCGATGATATCGTCCATGAACGAACTCTTCGCCTAAGGCCCGATGAAGCGGAGGACCCAGCCGTCGCGCGCCATCTCGCGGCGAATGGTCAGGCAGGGACGAGGCCGCGATCCGCCGCGGGCGGCCTCCGCGGCGGGCGGCTCCGGGCAGGCGCGGCGCTTCCACCGGCTCCTGCTGAAGCTCGGCCTCCTGGATCACCGGCAGGATGACCTGCCACTGGCCTTCGAAATCGCGCACGGACGCTTCCTGAAGCGCCGTGCGCAGTACCGGGCCAAGGTGCGCAGGCGGCGGCGCTTCTGGGGGCCCGCCGCCGGATAGAGCCGGTCAACCGCTTACAGAAGGGAATCATCAGGATTTGGTCGGTCATGAGGTCACTCCGCGGCCTGCTCTCGCGCGCGAGAGTGCACCAGATCGGTCGGTGTTCCCGCCGACACGGCCGGAGCGCACGGTAGTCGGCGCAGGCGCTCGGGCGGTCGGAATCGGCGTTATCGAAATACTTGCGAAGGCAGCCTTTGAAATCAGAGAGTTACGTGTAGTTCACGCGTGACACGCCTTGCCGCCACGGCGGAGAGCTTGCTCCGCCGCCCCTAAGGCTCTATCCGGAATCGTGGTCGCGTTTTCAGGGAATCGCTGATGTCTGTCCCCATCGTCACCATTTTCGGCGGCTCCGGTTTCGTTGGTCGGCAGGTTGCCCAGGCCATGGCCCGAGCCGGCTGGCGGGTGCGCGTCGCGGTGCGCCGCCCCAACGAGGCGAACTTCGTGCGCCCCTATGGCGTGGTCGGCCAGGTCGAGCCGATCCAGGCCAACATCCGCGACGACGCCTCGACCCGAGCCGCCGTCACCGGGGCCAGTGCGGTCATCAACTGTGTCGGCGTCCTCGCCGAAGCCGGCAAGCAGACTTTCGACGCGCTCCTCCACGAAGGTGCCGCCCGTATCGCCCGGCTGAGCGCAGAGCAAGGGGTGTCCCGCCTGGTACACGTCTCCGCCATCGGCGCCGACCCCCACAGCGACAGCCTCTATGCCGCGGCCAAGGGCCGAGGCGAGGCCGCGGTCCGCCACGCCTTCCCCACCGCCGTCATCCTGCGGCCCTCGATCGTCTTCGGTTCCGACGACGGCTTCTTTAACCGCTTCGGCGCCATGGCCCGCTTCCTGCCTATCCTGCCGCTGGTCGGCGCCGATACCCGCTTCCAGCCGGTCTACGTCGTGGACGTGGCCGGGGCCGCGGTTGCCGCCGCCACCACCGACAGGGCCTCCGGCGTCTACGAGCTCGGCGGCCCCGAGGTCGCCAGCTTCCGCGAGCTGATGCAGCGGCTCCTGAAGATCATCCAACGCCGCCGCCTGCTCGTCGCCGCCCCGTTCTGGATTGCCGGCATCAAGGCCTGGTTCTTCGACCTCGCCCCCCGCCTGACCGGAGGCATGGTCGAGAACAAGATCCTCACCCGCGACCAGGTCCGCCTTCTCGCCCACGACAACGTGGTCTCCCCCGGTGCCCGCGGCCTCGCCGAGCTCGGCGTCACGCCGACCGCCATGGCCGCCATCCTTGAGACCTACCTCTACGTCTACCGCCCGCATGGCCAGTTCGACGCGATCACCGACAGCGCCAAGAACCTGCGGGCCTGATCTTGGAGCAGAATTCCTATCTCGTCGCCGCCCTGCTCGGCGTGCTCGAGGGGCTGACCGAGTTCATTCCCGTCTCCTCCACCGGCCATATCCTGCTCGCCGGCCATTTCCTTGGCTTCCACTCCACCGGCAAGGCCTTCGAGGTCCTGATCCAGCTCGGCGCCATCTTCGCCATCCTCTCGGTCTACGCCGGCCGCCTGCTCGCCCTGGCCCGGGCCTTCCCCACCGACCCCGGCGCCCGCCGTTTCGTCGCCGCCATCCTCCTCGCCTTCCTCCCCGCCGTGTTCGCTGGGGTACTGCTGCACGATTTCATCAAGACCGTCCTCTTCGAAACCCCGATGCTGGTCGCCATCATGCTGATCCTCGGCGGCTTCGTGCTGCTCTGGGTCGACCGCCGCCCTCAGCGCCCGACCCACCCCGACGCGATGGACTTCACCCTGTCCATGGCCTTCAAGATCGGCCTCTTCCAGACGCTCGCCCTGATTCCGGGTGTCTCCCGCTCCGGCGCCACCATCGTCGGCGCCCTCCTCCTCGGCGCCTCCAAGCGCTCCGCCGCCGAGTTCTCCTTCTTCCTTTCCATGCCCACCATGGCCGGCGCTTTTGCCTACGACCTCTACAAAAACCGCGATATCCTCACCCTCGACGACGCCGCCCTGATCGCCATAGGCTTCGTCTGCGCCTTCTTCTCAGCCGTTTTCGTGGTCCGGGGGCTGCTCGATTTTGTTTCGCGGCGGGGGTATGGGGTGTTTGGGTGGTGGAGAATCTTGGTTGGGGGGGTGGCGGTGGTGGCTTTGCTGGTGCGGGGTTAGGTCTCAAGTCGGACCTAATTTGCCGAGGAAATCAGCAGGTTGAAACTTTGCTTGGCGAAGTTTTCCAAAGAAGGACAGCTATGCTGTCTTTTATTGCCAAGTGGGATGGACTAGAAGCTGGGGGTTGGGTTTTTCGGGGCGGAAGCTATGGGCGAGCAGCGGATGCTGAAGTTCGTGCAGGTCGGGCGGGACATGCCGACCAAGCGCGGCGCCGAGGAGCGGCGGGAGGACTTCGGCGAGATTTACCGGCAGTACGCGGCGGAGAAGGCGGCGGAGCAGGCGAGCCGGTGCTCGCAGTGCGGGGTGCCGTACTGCCAGACGCATTGCCCGCTGCACAACAACATCCCCGACTGGCTGAAGCTGACCGCCGAGGGGCGGCTGCGCGAGGCGTATGAGCTCAGCCAGGCGACCAACACCTTCCCCGAGATCTGCGGCCGCATCTGCCCGCAGGACCGGCTATGCGAGGGCAACTGCGTCATCGAGCAGGCGGGGCACGGGACCGTCACCATCGGCGCGGTGGAGAAATACATTACCGATACGGCCTGGGCCGAAGGCTGGGTGCAGCCGGCGCGCCCGATCTCGGAGCGCCCGGAAAGCGTCGGGATCATCGGCGCCGGACCCGGCGGGCTGGCGGCGGCGGACATGCTGCGGCGGCGCGGCGTCCAGGTCACGGTCTATGACCGCTACGACCGGGCGGGGGGACTTCTGACCTACGGCATTCCCGGCTTCAAGCTGGAGAAGGACGTGGTGATGCGGCGCAACGCGCAGCTCACCGACGGCGGTGTCACGCTCATGCTCAACTGCAACGTGGGCGAGGATATCTCCTTCCAGGACATCCGCGCCCGGCATGACGCGCTGCTGATCGCTACCGGCGTCTACAAGTCGCGTGACCTGGGCGGGCCGGGCGCCGGCCTGCGGGCCATCGTGCGCGCCATCGACTATCTGACCGCCTCCAACCGCAAGGGGTTCGGCGACGAGGTGCCGGAATACGACTCCGGCGAGTTGAACGCAGAGGGCAAGCGGGTGGTCGTCATCGGCGGCGGCGATACCGCCATGGACTGCGTGCGCACGGCAGTGCGCCAGGGCGCGGCCAAGGTGACCTGCCTCTACCGCCGCGACCGGGCGAACATGCCGGGCTCGCAGCGCGAGGTGGCCAACGCCGAGGAGGAGGGCGTCGAGTTCGCCTGGCTGACCGCGCCCAAGGCCTTCGCCGGCGACACGGCGGTCACCGGCGTGCGGGTGACGCGCATGCGGCTCGGGGCGCCGGATGCCACCGGGCGGCAGTCGCCCGAGGAGATCCCCGACGCCGACTATACCGAGCCGGCGGAGCTGGTGATCAAGGCGCTGGGCTTCGAGCCCGAGGAGCTGCCGAAGCTCTGGGGCGTCGAGGGGCTGGAGGTGACGCGCTGGGGGACGGTCAAGGCCGACTTCCTGACCAAGCAGACCAGCCTCGAGGGCGTCTACGCCGCCGGCGACATCGTGCGGGGCGCGAGCCTCGTCGTCTGGGCGATCCGCGACGGGCGGGAGGCGGCCGAGAGCATCATGGCCTGGCTCGACAGCCGCTCGACGGCGGTCGCCGCGGAGTGAAAGAACGAACATGTACATCGCACGTACATCGCATGTACATCGCATGTACCTGTTTTGCAGGCTCCGTGAGGAGCCGACGAAATTCTGGTCAGGCTTCCTGACCCGTTTGCCTCTGTCTTCAAGCCTGCGGCCGATCGGCCGCGCCCGCCAGGAGTGATGCCATGACGACTTATGACGAGGCCTGGGTCGCGCGGACGGAAGCGGAGCTGAAGCGGCTGGAGGCGGAAGGGCTCTATCATCCGGAGCAGGAGCACGACGCCTGCGGCGTCGGGCTGGTCGTGGCCATCGACGGGCGGCCGCGGCGGCAGGTGGTGGAGAACGCGATCAAGGCGCTGAGCTCGATCTGGCACCGGGGTGCCGTCGATGCCGACGGCAAGACCGGCGACGGGGCGGGGATCCACGTGCAGATCCCGGTTCCGTTCTTCGAGGATCAGGTGCGGCGCACCGGCCACCAGCCGCGCGGCGAGCGGATGGCGGTCGGGCAGATCTTCCTGCCGCGCAACGACTTCGGGGCGCAGGAGGCGGCGCGCACCGTGGTCGAGACCGAAGTGCTGCGCATGGGCTATTACATCTACGGCTGGCGGCACGTGCCGGTGGACATCTCCGTCCTCGGGCAGAAGGCGAACTCGACCCGTCCGGAGATCGAGCAGATCCTGATCTCGAACGCCAAGGGCGTGGACGAGGAGACCTTCGAGCGCGAGCTCTATGTCATCCGGCGGCGGATCGAGAAGGCCGCCTCGGGGATCCGCGACTTCTACATCTGCTCGATGAGCTGCCGGTCGATCATCTACAAGGGGATGATGCTGGCCGAGACGGTGAGCATCTTCTACCCGGACCTGCAGGATCCGCGCTTCGAGAGTGCCTTCGCCATCTATCACCAGCGCTATTCCACCAACACCTTCCCGCGCTGGTGGCTGGCGCAGCCGTTCCGGATGCTCGCCCACAACGGCGAGATCAACACGCTGAAGGGCAACCTCAACTGGCTGAAGAGCCACGAGATCCGCATGAGCTCGGACGACTTCGGCGATCTGGCCGAGGACATCAAGCCGATCGTGCTGCCCGGGTCGTCCGACAGCGCTGCGCTCGACAACGTCTTCGAGGTGCTGGTGCGCGCCGGGCGGATCGCCCCGATGGCGAAGTCGATGCTGGTGCCGGAGGCCTGGTCGAAGCTCGCCACCAAGATGCCGCAGGCGTGGCAGGACATGTACGCCTATTCCAATGCGGTGATGGAGCCCTGGGACGGGCCGGCGGCGCTGGCGATGACCGACGGGCGCTGGGTCTGCGGCGGGCTGGACCGCAACGGCCTCCGGCCCATGCGCTACGTGGTCACCGGCGACGGGCTGGTGATCGCGGGTTCCGAGGCCGGCATGGTGCCGACGGATCCGCTGACCGCGGTGGAGAAGGGCGCGCTGGGACCGGGGCAGCTCCTCGCCGTCGACATGGGCGAGGGCAAGCTCTACCACGACGCCGAGATCAAGGACCTGATGGCGGCGAGCCAGCCGTTCGGCGACTGGGTGGGCTCGATCACCGACCTGGAGATGCTGACCGACGGCAGCGACGAGAGCCCCGTGTTCGAGGGTGGCGAGCTGCGCCGGCGGCAGATCGCGGCCGGCTACACCGTCGAGGAGCTGGAGACCGTGCTCGCCGCCATGGCCGAGGACGGCAAGGAGGCGATCGGGTCGATGGGCGACGACACGCCGCCCGCCGTTCTCAGCAACCGCTTCCGGCCGCTCAGCCACTACTTCCGGCAGAACTTCAGCCAGGTGACGAACCCGCCGATCGACAGCCTGCGCGAGCATCGCGTGATGAGCCTGAAGACGCGCTTCGGCAACCTGAAGAACGTGCTCGACGAGGACAACTCGCAGACCGAGATCCTGCAGCTCGAAAGCCCGTTCGTGTCGAACGGGCGGTTCGAGGCGATGGTGGCGCATTTCGGCGACGCCGCGGTGCGGATCGACTGTACCTTCGAGCCGGGGCCGGATGCGCTCCAGGCCGGGCTCGCGCGGATCCGCGCCGAGGCCGAGGAGGCGGTGCGCGCCGGGGCGAACCACGTGGTCCTGAGCGACATGGACCAGAGCGTGGACCGGGTGGCGATGCCGATGATCCTGGCCACGAGTGCCGTGCATTCCTGGCTGACCCGCAAGGGGCTGCGCACCTTCACCTCGCTTAACGTGCGCTCGGGCGAGTGCATCGACCCGCACTATTTCGCGGTGCTGGTCGGCGCCGGCGCAACCACCGTCAACGCCTACCTGGCGCAGGATACCATCGCCGACCGGATCGCGCGTGGGCTGATCGCGGGAACGCTGACCGAGGCGGTGGCCCGTTTCCGACTGGCGATCGACCAGGGGCTCTTGAAGATCATCTCGAAGATGGGCATCGCGGTGATCTCGTCCTACCGCGGCGGGCTGAACTTCGAGGCGGTGGGCCTCAGCCGCGCCATGGTGGCCGAGTATTTCCCCGGGATGCTCAGCCGCATCTCCGGTATCGGCATCACCGGCGTGCAGCGGCAGGCCGAGGCGGTGCATGCGCTGGCCTGGCGCCGCGGCGACGCGGTGCTGCCGATCGGCGGCTTCTACAAGGCGCGGCGCTCCGGCGAGAGCCACGCCTGGGAAGCTCGGTCGATGCATATCCTGCAGTCGGCCTGTGACCGGGGGTCATACGACATCTGGAAGCAGTATTCCAAGGCGATGCAGGCGCGTCCGCCGGTGCATCTGCGCGATCTGCTCGACTTCCAGCCGACGGTCGCGCCGGTGCCGCTCGACCAGGTGGAGTCGATCACCTCGATCCGCAAGCGGTTCGTGACGCCGGGGATGAGCCTCGGCGCGCTCGGGCCGGAGGCGCACAAGACGCTCAACGTCGCGATGAACCGCATCGGGGCGAAGAGCGATTCGGGCGAGGGCGGCGAGGACCCGGCGCACTACGTGCCGGAGCCGAACGGGGACAACCCGAGCGCCAAGATCAAGCAGGTCGCGAGCGGGCGGTTCGGGGTGACGGCGGACTATCTCAACCACTGCGAGGAGCTGGAGATCAAGATCGCCCAGGGGGCGAAGCCGGGCGAGGGCGGGCAGCTGCCCGGGATCAAGGTGACCGAGCTGATCGCGAAGCTCCGGCACTCGACGCCGGGGGTGACGCTGATCTCGCCGCCGCCGCACCACGACATCTACTCGATCGAGGACCTGGCGCAGCTGATCTACGACCTGAAGCAGATCAACCCGCGGGCCAAGGTCTGCGTGAAGCTGGTGAGCCAGTCGGGCGTGGGGACGATCGCGGCCGGCGTCGCCAAGGCGAAGGCCGACGTGATCCTGATCTCGGGGCACAACGGCGGGACGGGGGCGTCGCCGGTGACGTCGATCAAGTTCGCCGGGCTGCCGTGGGAGATGGGGCTTTCCGAGGCGCATCAGGTCTTGACGGTGAACAACCTGCGCGAACGGGTGATCCTCAGGACCGACGGGGGCTTGCGGACGGGGCGGGACATCGTGATCGCGGCGATGCTCGGGGCGCAGGAGTTCGGGATCGGGACGGCGTCGCTGGTGGCGATGGGCTGCATCATGGTGCGGCAGTGCCAGAGCAACACCTGCCCGGTGGGGGTGTGCACGCAGGACCCGGCGCTGAGGGCGAAGTTCACCGGGACGGCGGACAAGGTCGTGAACCTGATGAGCTTCTATGCGCAGGAGGTGCGGGAGGTTCTCGCCAGCGTCGGGGCGCGGTCGATCGACGAAGTGATCGGGCGGGCGGATCTGCTGACGCAGGTGAGCCGCGGGGCGGAGCATCTGGACGATCTCGACCTCAACCCGCTGCTGATCAAGGTCGATCAGGGGGATCCGGTGAGCTATGACCGGAAGAAGCCGCGCAACGCGGTGCCGGACACGCTGGACGCGCAGATCGTCACCGACGCGGAGCCGTTCTTCAAAGACGGCGAGAAGATGCAGCTGAGCTACGCGGTGCAGAACACGCTGCGCTCGATCGGGACGCGGGTGTCGAGCCATATCGTGCAGCGGTTCGGGATGAAGAACGGGCTGCAGCCGGATCACCTGACGATCAAGCTGGCCGGCTCGGCGGGGCAGTCGCTGGGGGCGTTCGCGGCGCCGGGGCTGAAGATCGAGGTGATGGGCGAGGCGAACGACTATGTCGGCAAGGGGCTGTCGGGGGGCACCATCGTGGTGCGGCCGCCGCTCGGCTCGCCGCTGGTCACCCACGAGAACGCGATCATCGGCAACACGGTGCTGTACGGGGCGACGGCGGGACAGCTCTTCGCCAGCGGGCGGGCGGGCGAGCGGTTCTGCGTACGCAACTCGGGGGCGGAGGTGGTGGTCGAGGGCTGCGGGTCCAACGGCTGCGAGTACATGACCGGCGGCGCGGCGGTGATCCTCGGGCGGTTCGGCGACAACTTCGGCGCCGGCATGACCGGGGGCATGGCCTATCTCTACGACCCGGAAGGCGAGCTTGGCCTGCGGCTGAACGGCGAGACGGTGCTCGCGGTCCCGGTGGAGGCGGAATACTGGGAGGCGCAGCTCAAGGCGCTGGTGGAGCGGCACGCCCGCGAGACCGGCAGCCCGCGGGCGGCCGAGATCCTGCGTCACTGGGAGGAGGAGCTGCCGAAGTTCCGCCAGATCGTGCCGAAGGAGATGCTGAGCCGGCTGGCGCATCCCCTGACCGATGCGGCGGAGGTCCTGACAGCGTGACGGGCGCGGCCCGGGCTCATTCCCGCACCGGGTAGACCCCGGTAAGGCTCCAGTAGAGCGCCTTGAGCTTCACCGACGGCGTCGCGTCGGGAAAGGTCGAGTTGTAGCTGCTGATCAGGACGGAGTCCTTGTTCAGGATCTGCCGGGAAAGCTCGCGGAAGAACTGGAGTATGGCGGCGGCCCTGCTGGCGTCGCCTTCCTTCGGGACGTGGCCGAAGATCGCGTAACGCTCGTCGGTGTAGGTCTCGGATGCGCCGCTCCACCGGCAGTTGGGGATGGCGGCGAGATTGGCCTTCACGATCTCGATGTCGCCGACATAGTTGGAGATCTCGCCTCTGCAGAACCTGCTTGCGACGGTTGCGTGGTCGGGGCCGAGGAAGATCGGCGGCTCCGCGGCGCCGCCACCCGCTTCCGCGGCCTTTTGCTTGCAGTCCGGGGAGGCGACGTTGTCCGCCAACGCCGCGCTGATCTCGTCTTCCAGCTTGGGGAATTCTCCTGCCTTAAGGATCTCGCGGATGCCGTACTGATCGGCGGTGGTGCCGCCGACGACGCCGATCAGGGGTCCGCATTCGACCGCAGGGGTCTGGCTGATCGCGACGGTTATGCCGGAAAGATAGATGGGCGGGGAGGACATCAGCTTCTCGAGCCGCGGGTCGGTGATCGTCGACGGGTCGCAGAGGATATCGATTTCCCCGCTCTCAAGAAGCTTGAAGCGCTCCGGCGGGGCCTTGATGGGGCAGATCGCGAACTTCGTGTGGTGCACCCGCTGCACCTCGGCCATCACACTGCCGCAGATCCGCGCCACGTAGCCGTCGTAGTAGCGGTCCTCCGGACGCGGGAGCTTGCTGTCGGACCGGCGCGTGCCCTGGAGCTGGTAGGAGAAGGGCCGGGCGTCATTCCTGACCCCGACCCGGATGCTGGCGGACGAGATATCGCATTCGCTCTCGGGGGCCTCCGCCAGCGGGGCATCACCGGTCGCGGTGGCCGGCGGCTCCTGGGCTGCGAGCGGCAGGCACGCGACGCCAAGAAGGAGCCCGGTCAGCCAGGCGACAGAGTTCATTTTTTTCGGTGCTCCTGCGACATGAGCGTGGCAAAAGAGTAGAAGAAGATGCAGGCGGGGAGCGAGATGAGCAGCACCTCCTTCGCGGCCCTGAACGCCGACTCCGCGAGCGGGTCTGCCGCTCCCCCGACGGCCCCGGCGATCGCCTCGTAGGGCTCGACTGCCGCGGGGGGAGGGAACTCGAGCGGCGCGTAGGTCCCCAGCACGAGGACGCCGGCATAGACGAGCCACAGACCGGCGAAGAGGACGCCCGAGGTGATCGCCGCCGGACGGTTGCGGTCCTTGCGGTGGTCGATCGTGCGCAGCGTGAAGAAGGCGATCAGGCAGGCGAGCCCGAAGCAGCCGAGGTAGAAGGCGGGGGCGCCCCGGACGAATTCGGCCACCTGGGTCTTGGTGATCACCACCCCGCGCCGGACGAAGAGGTCGATGGCGACCGAGGCGAGCGCCGCGACGAAGAAGGCGACCGTCGCCACGATCGCCGGAACGAGCGACCATCCGAAGATCTGCAGGAAGCGGACGGGCAGATCCTTGCCGCGCCGCCAGGCCCCCATGGCGCTCAGGTTCGCCTGGAAGACCGAGGCGAGGGCCGAGGCGATCCAGATGAAGATGCTGTAGCGAGCACACGACGCAAGGGCAGTGGCGAACCCGCCGGCGACGTTGGTGCGGATGAGCCGCTCCCAGGTGATCCCCGTCAGGTGGAAATCCGCGGCAGCCAGCGCACGGTAGAGAGCGTCAATCCCGAAATAGAGCGGCACCGCGATCATGAAGGCGATGAGCGCCGCCTCGGCCGACACGGCGCTGAAGCCGAGGCCCTTCTTCTGGAGATAGAGGATAATCGGGCGGGTCTTCGAACCGGGCGGCGGGATCGTGGTGCGCGAGCCGCTCCGGATGTAGAGCTGCGCGAAGGCGTCCTCGAAGGAGGCGCGCAGGGATCTGAGCTCGGCGCCGGCGGCAACCACGTCGGCGGTGGAGGCGGCGGCGCCAAGGCGCGCGGCGACGGTCTTCTGCCTTTCGTGCAGGGGATCGATCTCGTCCTTGAAGTCCTGCAGGCTCGCCCTCGGCCACCAGCGCTCCCCGTCCCGGTCGAGGATCGAGTAGGCGAGCGTGTCCGAGGCGCGGGCATTGCTCCGCATGAGATCGAACTCGGCACCGTTCGCGGGCCCGCCGAGCCTGCCCACGCCGGACTCGTAGGCTTGCGAAAGCGGCCCCTTCCGGTCGTTCCCGCCGTCGTTCTCGTCCTTGCCGTAGTCGTAGGCGCGCAGGTTGTCGACGACGTAGTAGAAACCGCGGGGAATGCCGGCCAGCCAGTAGGCGATGGTGCGCAGGATGCTCTCGAACTGCTGGCCGAAACCCAGCCCGAGCGCCGCGATCAGGGCGGTCGAGATGTAGAGGGGCGTGGTGGTTCCTCTCTCGCCGAGGATCGCGCGTGCCTCGTCGTTGTCGAGGAAGCTCTGCGCCCCCGCCACCGTCTGCGTCGGGTCGGTGGCGAGCCAGAGCGAGCGGAGCAGCGCCGAGGAGAGGAGCGCGAAGTAGAGGACGAGGTAGCACAGGGCGTAGAAGGCGAGGCCGCGCATGTAGCCGCCCGGGGTGGCGAGCGTCGCCGGGTCGACGGGGCTCTTGTCGGGCGAGAGATAGTCGGGAATCGGCTTGCGGTACTGCCGGTAGGCCTCGACGAGCAGGGCGACCGACCCCATGAACACGGCGGAGAGGTACGCGAGATCGGGCATCGCGCAAATCCATTGCAAGGGCCGCCGCCGCGAGGCGGGGCCGGGTCACGACGGAAGTTCGGTGCCGCTCAGCGGCAGTCGGAGACGTTTGGATTGCAGGGGCCCGCGGCGCTGGACGGCGGCGGGGCGACTGCAAGTGAACCTATGATGACGAAAGTAAGGGTAGCTAAAACCTTGACAAGCTTGGTGTGGTTGCTTAACATGCCCAAATTCCCCCTCTAGTATCCGTAGAACTACCACAGTGGACGAGGTTTTTCAACCTAGGCGCTGGTGGAGCGGCACGCCCGCGAGACCGGCAGCCCGCGGGCGGCCGAGATCCTGCGTCACTGGGAGGAGGAGCTGCCGAAGTTCCGCCAGATCGTGCCGAAGGAGATGCTGAGCCGGTTGGCAGCACCTCTGAGCGACCGGGTGGAGGCGGTGACGGCCTGACGTCCGTCGCGCACCTGCGGGGCCGTTATCGGTTCCGCGGGGGCACGAGCCGCTTGCCCCATGCCTCGACGGTCAGGTCGATGCGCGCTGTTTCAGCGTCGCTGAGCACCTGCGCCGGTCGGTTGACGCGTGCGGCCACGGCGGGATCGGGAACGATGCGGGCGATGAGCGGGAAATGGTCGGAGCCGATGTGCTCGCCGAGGCCGAACGACACCACCGCGACCTCTTCGGTCACGAAGATCTGGTCGATGGGGCAGCGGAACCACCAGCGATTGGCGTCGAAGCTGGCGAAGGTGCCGCGGCCGACGCGCGGGTCGAGATAGCCGCCGACCCGCTTGAAGCGGTGCGAGGTGTGCGACCAGGCGACGTCGTTGAAGTCTCCCATCACCACCAGCGGCATGTCGGTCGCGCGAGCGAAACGGGCGGCATAGAGGATTTGGGCGTCGCGCTCGTCGGTGTCCTCTCCGGGGACCGGCGGCTTCGGATGCAGCCCGACAAAGCGAAAGGCGCGGCCGCCGGGGCCGGTCAGTTCCGCAAAGAGCGACGGCGTCTCGTCGGTGGGTCAGCGAGACGGTCCGCGCCTGGGCGGCGGGAAGGCGGGTGGCGAACAGCATGCCGTAATGATCTTCACGCGGCGTTCGCACGACGGTGCTGTAAACGGCGAGCTCGGGCTCGAGCGCGTCGATCCAGGCCTGGTCGGTCTCCATCAGCAATAGCACGTCCGGGTCGACGCGGGCGACTAGGGCACGCACCCGGTCGTGGGCCGTGTTCTCCATCAGCACGTTGGCCGCGAGCAGGGTGACCGTCTCGGCCCCGGTGGGAGCGAGCTCCATCTCGACCCGCGCTAGCGCGGTATAGGGAAAGATGCGCCAGCCCTGATAGATCAGACCGGCGGCAAGGGCGAGCAGGATCGGCCAGGCGGCCAGTCCGTCGACCACGATGAAGATCAGGAGCAGGGCGAGAAGGCCCGCCGCGACCTGGGCGCGCGGGAAGTCCCACATCCGCAGCCACCAGCGCTCGCTGTCCGACATGGACGCCAACGTCGCGAGCAAGAATGCCGCCGCCAGGAGGACGAGGAAAGCGTGGAGGATCGGAAGGATCATTGGCGCTCCGTCCCGGCATGGCGGCGCGATCCGTCTAGCAGCTTTAGGCCGAAAGCCAAGGGAGCAGCGATTGCGGCTTCCATGCGAGCGAAGCGCCGGTAGACGCACGGCGGCGAAGGTGCCAGATTGCCTTCAGCCCGGCGGTAAGCCGGGATGCCGCGACAGGGAGGAAAGCGATGGCTGGCAAGAAGATCCTGATGCTGACGGGGGATTTCAGCGAGGAGTACGAGATCTTCGTCTTCGAGCAGGCGATGCATGCGATCGGGCATACCGTGCATGTGGTCTGCCCGGACAAGAAGGCCGGCGAGATCCTGAAGACCTCGCTGCACGACTTCGAGGGCGATAAGACCTATACCGAGAAGCTGGGGCACAACTACGTGCTGAACAAGAGCTTCGACGAGGTGAAGCCCGAGCAGTACGACGCGGTCTACTGCGCGGGCGGTAGGGGGCCGGAGTATATCCGGATCAACCCGCGGGTACAGGAGATCGTCCGGCACTTCCACGACGCGGACAAGCCGATCTTCACCATCTGCCACGGCGTGCAGATCCTGGTGGCGGTGGACGGCGTGGTGCGGGGCAAGACGGTCTCCGCACTCGACGCCTGCGAGCCGGAGGTGCGGCTGGCCGGTGGCACCTATGTGGACACCGGCGCGACCGGCGCGCACGTCGATGGCAAGATGGTTTCGGCCAAGGGCTGGACGGCGCTGGCCGCGTTCATGCGGGAATGCCTGAAGGTGCTCGGCACCGAGGTGCGGCACGGCGTGTCGGCGGCGATCGACAAGGCCGCCTGACTTAGCCGGCGGCGCGGCGGCGGACCAACTCGCGCTGCAGGCCCTCGAGGCCGCGGGCCATCGCCCAGCGGTGGTTCGCGGCGTAGACCGGCCTGAGGAGCGGGGTGAGCGGCTTCAGGAGCGGCTTTTCCACGTCGATGCGCCAGTCGTAGTCCACGGCGGCGAAGTCGTAGTGCTGGGTCAGGTTCCAGACGCCGCGGCCAGTGAGATCGCCGGTCGCCTCGATGGTCCAGCCGTGCGGGCGGCGGTCCCCGACCAACCGGCCCTGCCAGCGCAGCGTGTAGGGGAGCCAGCCACGGGTGTGGAAGCCGACGGTGCGGCCGAGGCCGTCCGCGCCGCCCGGGTCGAGAAGCTCGACCGAGAGATAGACGGCGGGCCACCAGTCGGGCAGGCGCTCGGGCTCTGAGAGGATGGCCGCGACCTCCTCGATGGATGCCGCGACCAGCCAGTGGGTCGTCAGGTTGAAGCCGCGCTTCGCCATGATCGTTCTCCCATGCTGGCATGGAAACGGGAGAAACGGCCGGGAAGTTTCGCCCGCTGGGTTTCGCGGAGGGTCCTGCACGGGCAGCTTGCGTGGTCGGCGCTTTCCCGGCAGGAAGCGGGCGATGGTCATTCGGCGGACGCGGCGGTTCCTGCGGCGGCTCTGGCGCGGGCTGGTGCGGGTCGCGCTCGGGCTCGCGCTGGCGGCGGTGGGGCTCGTGTTCCTGTTCCGCTGGGTCAACCCGCCGCCGGGGTACCTGATGATCGCCGAGCGGCTGCGGCTCGGGAGCATCGAGCGCCAGTGGGTTCCGCTCCGGGCGATGTCGGCCGACCTGCCGCTGTCGGCGGCGGCGGCGGAGGACGCCAACTTCTGTCTGCATTGGGGCTTCGACATCGAGGGTATCCGCGCCGCGATCGCCGATACCGAGCGGGTGCGGGGCGGCTCCACCATCAGCCAGCAGGTGGCGAAGAACGTCTTTCTCTGGCCCGCGCGGTCCTGGGTGCGCAAGGGGTTCGAGGCGGGCTTCACCGCGCTGATCGAGCTGCTGTGGCCGAAGCGCCGGATCATGGAGGTCTATCTCAACGTCGCCGAGATGGGGGAGGGAGTCTTCGGGGCGGAGGCGGCGGCGTGGCGCTACTGGAAGGTGCCTGCGGCCGAGCTGGGGCCGCAACGCTCGGCGCGGCTGATGGCGGTGCTGCCGGACCCGCAGAACCGGGCGCCGGTGTCGGGATCGGCCTACATCGCCCGGCGGGGCAAGGCGATCCAGAGGGGGGCGGCGACGCTGCGGGCCGACGGCAGGGGGGCCTGTTTCTCTGAGCGCGGCAGCGCCTAGCCGGGCACCAGCGCCTCGAGCTCGGGGAGGAGGCGGACGCTCTCCTGCTCGTTGGGGTCGGTGCGGGCGATGACCACGGTGCAGGGATGGCCGGAGCGGTTGGCCGGCAGGTGCGGCACGCCGGCAGGAATGTAGACCATCTCGCCGGCGCGGACGGTGGCGTGATGCTCCAGGCTGTCGCCGTACCACATCTCGGATTTGCCATCGAGCGCGTAAATCGCGGTCTCGTGGTTCTCGTGGAGATGGGCGCGGGCGCGGTCGCCGGGCTGCAGCGTCAGGAGGTGCATGCAGATGCCGCGTGCGCCGGTGGTCTCGGCGGAGATGCCGGCGGTGTAGGTGAAGCCCTGCTTGCCGGCATAGTGCTCGCCCGGGCGCAGGATGCGGCAGGTGGGTTTCGAGGGATCGGACATGGAAGTGGCTCCTGGCCTTGGTCTCGTCGCGAATATAGGCCGGTGCGGTGCGGCCGCACGGCAAAAACCGCGTGACCGGGTGCGGCGCTTCGCCTAAATCGGCGGAACCCCTGAGCCCGGAGAGGTCCGCGACCCATGCGCCTGAGCAAGTATTTCCTGCCGATCCTGCGCGAGACGCCGGCCGAGGCGCAGATCGCGAGCCACCGGCTGATGCTGCGGGCGGGGATGATCCGGCAGGCGTCGGCGGGGATCTATTCCTGGCTGCCGCTGGGGTTCAAGGTGCTGAGCCGGATCGAGCAGATCGTGCACGAGGAGCAGCAGCGGGCCGGGCACATTCCTCTGCTGATGCCGACCTTGCAGTCGGCGGACCTGTGGCGGGAAAGCGGGCGGTACGACGACTACGGCGCCGAGATGCTGCGGATCAAGGACCGCCACCAGCGGGACATGCTGTACGGGCCGACCAACGAGGAGCTGATCACCGACATCTTCCGCTCCGCGGTGACCTCCTACAAGGAGCTGCCGCTGACGCTCTATCACATCCAGTGGAAGTTCCGCGACGAGGTGCGGCCGCGGTTCGGGGTGATGCGGGGGCGCGAGTTCCTGATGAAGGATGGCTACAACTTCGACCTGACCGTCGAGGACGCGGTGCATGCCTACAACCGGCACATGGTGAGCTACATCCGCACCTACGAGCGGATGGGGCTCAAGGCGATCCCGATGCGGGCCGATACCGGGCCGATCGGGGGGGATCATTCCCACGAGTTCCTGGTTCTGGCGCCCACGGGGGAGAGTGCGGTCTACTACGACCGGGCGGTAACGGACCTGACCCTGGGCGACCGGGAGGTGGACTATGCCGACCGCGGACAGGTGAGCGAGGTCGTCGCGGCCTGGACCGGGCCTTACGCCAGCACCGAAGAGCGGCACGATCCGGCTGCCTTCGCGGCGGTGCCGGAGGAGCGGCGGGTCGAGGGGCGCGGGATCGAGGTGGGGCAGATCTTCTTCTTCGGGACGAAGTATTCCGAGCCGATGAAGGCGGTGGTGGTGAACGAGGCGGGTGAGCGGGTGCCGGTGCAGATGGGTTCGCACGGGATCGGGGTGAGCCGGCTGGTGGGCGCGATCATCGAGGCGAGCCACGACGAGAAGGGGATCATCTGGCCGGAGGGCGTGACACCGTTCCACGTGGGGATCGTGAACCTAAAGCAGGGGGACGCGGCGGCGGACGGGGCCTGCGAGGCGATTTATGCCGGGCTGAAGGCGGCCGGGCTCGACCCGCTCTATGACGACCGCGACGAGCGGGCGGGGGCGAAGTTCGCGACGATGGACCTCATCGGGTTGCCGTGGCGGATCACAGTCGGACCGAGGGGGCTGGCGAACGGGGTAGTGGAGCTGACCTCGCGGCGGAGCGGGGAGAGCGGGGAGATGTCGCTCGACTTAGCAGTGGCGCGGTGCCGGCAGATCTACGCGGGAGTGACGTGACGGTGCCCCTGCAGCACGAGCGGGTGAGGCGCCGGCTTCGGTCTTGACCGCGGGCAGGGTGCCTGCGCAGGCTCCGCGCGAATTTCCGGAGAGCACGCCCTTGTCGTCCAACCCGCCGCCCTTCGCCGGCTTCGAGTGGCAGATCGCCTGGCGCTACCTGCGCGCGCGGCGGCGGGAGGGCGGGATTTCGGTGATCGCCTGGTATGCTCTGGTCGGCGTCATGCTGGGGGTGGCGACGCTGATCGTGGTGCAGGCGGTGATGATCGGGTTTCGCGAGGAGTTCACCGACCGCATCCTCGGGGCCAACGCGCATGTCACGGTCTACTACACCACCGCGCCCGATGCGAACGGCAACCCGGGGCGGCTGATCACCGACTATGACGATCTCGCCATGCGGCTCGCGGCGGTGCCGGGGGTGACGCAGGCCGCGCCGCTGGTGCGCGGGCAGGTGATGGCCGCGGCAAACGGGCGCGCTTCGGGGGTGGAGGTGATCGGCATGCGCGTGGCCGACCTCAAGGAGGTGCCGCTGGTCGCACATCCGGAGGTGGCGGCCGGTGACCTTTCGCAGCTGGCGGACGGCATCGCCATCGGCACCGGGGTGGCGCGCGACCTCGGGGTCGGCGTGGGCGACATGGTGACGCTGATCGCGCCCGAGGGGATGGAGACGCCGTTCGGTACGCAGCCGCGGGTGAGCGACTATCAGGTCGTCTACGTCTTCGGGGTCGGGCGCTTCGACATCGACAAGACGCGCGTCTACATGCCCATGGGCGAGGCGCAGAGTTTCTTCGACCGCGAGGGAGGGGTGGACGAGGTCGAGGTGATGGTCGCCCGTCCCGACCGGGTGGAGGAGATCGAGCCGGCGCTGGCGGCCGCCGCCGGGCAGCGCGGGCTGCTCTGGACCTGGCGCGACGCCTCGGGGGCGTTCCTCTCGGCGCTCGATACCGAGCGGCGGGTGATGTTCATAATCCTCAGTCTGGTGGTGGTCATCGCGGCGCTCAACATCATCAGCGGCCTCGTCATGCTGGTGAAGAACAAGGGGCGCGACATCGGCATCCTGCGCACCATGGGGCTGACGCAGGGGGCGGTGATGCGGATCTTCTTTCTCTGCGGGTCGCTGATCGGGGTGGTGGGGACGGTGCTCGGCGTGATCCTGGGCTGCCTCTTTGTTTATTTCATCCGGGACATCCAGGCGGTGGTGGAGTGGGTGGCCGGCGGGTCGGTCTGGAATCCGGAGATCCGCTACCTGACCGAGATCCCGGCGCGGCTGCGGCTCGGGGACGTGCTGGCGGTGATGGCGATGGCGCTGGGCCTGTCGTTCCTCATCACTCTCTTTCCGGCGCGCAACGCGGCACGGCTGAACCCGGTCGAGGCGCTGCGCTATGAGTGAGGCGCCGCGCGAGGTGCTGGCGCTGGAGGGCGTGGCCAAGGTCTACAATCGCGGGACACCGGCTGAGGTGAACGTCCTGGAGGCGGCGAGCCTTGCGCTCGGGGCCGGCGAGGTGGTGGCGCTGGTGGCGCCATCGGGGGCGGGGAAGTCCACGCTTCTGCATATCGCGGGCCTCCTCGACGTGCCGACCGACGGGAGGGTGCGGCTCCTCGGCGAGGACACGGGCGGGCTGGGCGACGCGGCGCGGACCCGGCTGCGGCGCGACGCGCTGGGGTTCGTCTATCAGTTCCACCACCTGCTGCCGGAGTTCTCGGCGCTCGAGAACGTGGCGCTGCCGCAGCGGGCCGCTGGCCAAGGGCGGGCGGCGGCGGTCGCGGGGGCGCGGGAGCTGCTGGAGCGGGTGGGGCTCGGGCACCGGCTGGACCACCGCCCGGCGGAGCTTTCCGGCGGTGAGCAGCAGCGAGTGGCGCTGGCACGGGCGCTCGCCAACGCGCCGCGGGTGCTGCTGGCGGACGAGCCCACGGGGAACCTGGACCCGGAGACTTCCGGGCGGGTCTTCGACGTGCTGATGGAGCTGGTGCGCGACACCGGGCTCGCGGCGCTGATCGCGACGCATAACCCCGAGCTGGCGGCGCGGATGGACCGGGTGCTGCGGCTGGACGGCGGCCGGATAGCGGCGGCCTGACGGGCCTTCGGCGGCCGCTTGAACGGCCGCGCGCCGAATTCGCGTGCTTCAGGGTTCATTCGATGCGGCGCCGCCGGACCCCGGCGGCCCTTTTATCCCATAGGCAGCATCGCCCTATAAGAATTCGTGGAAAACGTGTAGAGATCGCGTTATAGTTGATTAACACGCTGTCTGTGCAATCTGAGAATCATTGCGTCTGGACAGGATTCCATGAAGCGCCTCGGCCTTGCCTTCGCCGTCAGCCTCTGCGCGACTGCCGCGTTTCCCGGGGGGATCGACCAGTCGGGACAGCCGATCATCCTGCTTTTCCACGACGGCGACTACGCCGAGCTCAGCATCGGCTATATGATGCCGGACGTCACTGCCGAGGGTCCTCCGGGCAGTGCCACGGGCAACGCCTATGGCGACCTTCCGAACTTTACCGGCGGGGTCAAGAAGCAGATCACCGAGCGGCTGTCAGCGGCGTTGATCCTCGACCAGCCCTATGGCGTGATCGTCAACTACGATCTCGACTATCCCACCGGTAGCTTCGCCTATGCGGGGACCAGTGCGCGGCCGCAGTCCCTGGGGGTGACCGGGCTGCTTCGCTATGCGGTGGCGCCGCGTTGGGCGGTCCACGGCGGCCTGCGCGCGATCCGCTTCGGCGGCGACGCCAAGCTCGCGGGTTGGGGCTTCGGACCGGCGATCAGCGGTTACGAGTGGAACAGTACCGACGACTGGGGCCTGGGCTACGTGGTGGGCGGCAGCTACGAGATCCCCGAGATCGCGCTGCGGGTGGCGCTCACCTATGGCTCGGAGACCGACCTGACCGTCAACAGCGTCGAGAGCCACGTGTTCGACCCGGCGACCGGCACCTTCGGGACGGTGCGGTCGGAGACCGACGTCACCATGCCGCAATCGGTCAACCTCGACTTCCAGACCGGCCTCACGCCGAAGACGCTGCTCTACGGCTCGGTGCGCTGGACGAACTGGGAGGGCTGGAACGTGGCGCCCGAAGGGTTCGTGTCGCTGACCGGCGAGCCGCTGGTCGAGTTCGAGCACGATACCTGGCACTACCAGCTCGGCATCGGCCGGCAGCTGACGGAGCATGTCGCGGGTGCTTTCGAGGTGGCGCACGAGACTGCCACCGGCGACATCCAGTCGGCGCTGTCGCCCTATGACGGCTTTACGGCCTTCACCATCGGCGCGAGCTACAAGACCGACGCCGGCCTCAGCATAGCCGGGGGCGTGCAGTACAGCTTCCTCGGCGACGCCGATGTGGCGACGCCCACCGGAGTGGCGCGCTTCGAGGACAACCATGCGGTCGGGGTAGGGCTGAAACTGGGCTACCAGTTCTGAGCCGGCCCCTCAGGCGCGTCCGCCCTCGGCTGAGAGAAGCCGCGGGTCGATGGAGATCGAGCGCAGGGCTGCGGCCCACTTCTCGCTGTCGCGGAGACCAAACACCAGCTCGCCATCGGCCGGCGCGGTGAGCCAGCCGTTGGCCTGGATCTCGCCTTCGAGCTGCCCCGGGCCCCAGCCGGCGTAGCCGAGGGCGAGGAGCGACTGCTCCGGTCCGGCGCCGCGGGCCATGTCCTGCAGGATGTCCACCGTAGCCGTCATGGAGAAGTCGGGGCTGACGCAGAGGCTCGAGTTCCTCCACCGCATACTCGGAGGAGTGCAGCACGAAGCCCCGGCCATGCTCCACCGGGCCGCCAAAGTGGACGCGCATGTTCGCCAGTTCGTCGCCGGCCGGGATCTTCAGCTGGGCGAGGAGGTCGGCGAAGCTGAGTTCGGGGGCAGGCTTGTTGATGATGAGACCCATCGCCCCGTCGGCCGAATGGGCACAGAGAAAGATCACCGAGCGGTCGAAACGCAGATCGCCCATGCCGGGCATGGCGATCAGCAACTGGCCGTCCAGGAAGCTGGCGTCGCCTGTGATCATTGCCCGAACATGGGCGGGTTGCCCTGCGATTACAAGCGAGCGAGCCCCCCTGGGGGCCGGCTGCCTCGCCGCAATGTGACTGTCCGGCATGTCGAGTTTGCTGCAGTGTCGCGCCTGCTGAGCGCCCCGACCGGATGATGGACCGGATGATGAACCGGATGATACGCGTGCCCCTTGCCGTCGTCGCGATTTCGGTCGCCGCCGCCTCGCCGGGTGCGGCTGAAGGCTCGAGCGCCGCACAGAACGCGGTGCGGGGGGTGTCGCTGATCGATGGCTGGAGGCAGCCGGACGGCAGCCGCCTCGCCGCGATCGAGATCGAACTGGCGCCGGGCTGGCACACCTACTGGCGCGCGCCGGGGAGCACGGGGATCCCGCCGGCCTTCGACTGGTCGGGGTCGCGGAACCTCGCCTCCGCCGCCTATGAATGGCCGCGGCCGCTGATCTTCGACAGCTTCGGCGCGACGGCGATCGGCTATGCCGGCACCGTGGTCCTGCCGGTGCGGCTGGTGCCGGTCGATCCCGAGGCGCCGCTCGAGCTGTCGCTCGATCTCGACTTCGGGGTCTGCGCCGACATCTGCGTCGCCGCCGAGGCCGAGCTTGACGAGCGGATCGCGCCCGATGCGCCGGAGGAGGGCCGGACGCGGATCGAGGCGGCGCTGGCGGAGCGGGCCTGGGATGCGTCCGAGGCGGGCGTGACCAAGGTGACCTGCTCGCTGCAGCCTGCCGGCCGCGGTCTGGCGCTGACCGCCTGGATCACCTTCGCCACGGCGCCCTCTCCCGGGCAGGTGGCGGTGCTGGAGCCGGGCCAGCCGGATCTCTGGATCGGCGACGCGGAGAGCCGCACCGAGGGGCGCACGGTCACCGCCAGCGCCCCGATCGCGGGCGCTGGCACCGCCGGCCCGGTGCTCGAGCGCCGGGCGCTGCGGCTGACCGTGCTCGACGACCACCGCGCCGTGGACATCCGCGGCTGCGAGGCGCCGGGCTGACGCCGCTACCGGTCCGGCGCGGCGGAAAAGTAGTCTGCCAGGATCCGGGTGTAGACGGCCTTCAGCGCGTGGATGTGGGCAGTCTCCACGTTTTCGTCCACCTGGTGCATGGTCGCGCCGACGAGGCCGAACTCCACGACCGGGCAATGGGCCTGGATGTAGCGGGCATCGGAGGTGCCGCCCGACGTGGACAGTTCCGGGGCGACGCCGGTCTCGGCGGCGACGGCGCGGGCGACGAGGTCGGTGAAGGGACCCGGCGGGGTCAGGAAGCTCTCGCCCGCGACCTGGAAGCGCGCGGCGATGCCGGTTCCGAACTCCTTGGCGGCGCGGTCGGCCTCCTCCTCGATCCAGGAGGAGAGCGAGGCCGAGGTGTGCGCGTCGTTGAAGCGGATGTTGACGGTGGCGCGCGCCTCGGCCGGGATCACGTTCGAGGCGGGGTTGCCCACGTCGATCGTGGTCAGCGCCAGGGTGGAGGGGCCGAAGTGTCGGGTGCCCTCGTCGAGGCTGCGTGAGGCGAGCCGGTCGAGGAGCCGGACGAGCGCCGGCAGCGGGTTCTTCGCCCGCTCGGGATAGGCGGCGTGGCCCTGGGTGCCGTAGGCGGTGAGCCGTGCGGTCAGCGAGCCGCGGCGGCCGATCTTGATCGTCTCGCCCATGCGGCTCGGGCAGGTGGGCTCGCCAACGAGGCAGTGGTCGAGCCGCTCGCCGTTCTCGGCCATCCAGTCGAGAATGGCCGGGGTACCGTCGATGCTGGCGCCCTCCTCGTCGCCGGTGATGGCGAGGACGATGCTGCCGGCGGGCGGTGTCGATGCCGTGAAGTCGATGGCGGCGGCGGCGAAGGCGGCGACGCCCGATTTCATGTCGGCGGCGCCGCGGCCGTAGAGCCTGCCGCCCTCGACGGCGGCGGCGAAGGGCGGGTGGCGCCAGGCGGCGGTATCGCCCGGGGGCACTACGTCGGTGTGGCCGTTGAAGCCGAAGACCGGGCCGTCGCTGCCCCAGCGGGCGTAGAGGTTGACGATGCCGTTGCGGTCGGCCCTGTGGGTGCGGAAGCCGTGCGCCGCGAGCAGACGCGCCAGGAGGGGGATGGCGCCGGCGTCCTCCGGGGTGACAGAGGGGCAGCGGACGAGGGCGGCGGTCAGGTCGACGGGGTCGGTCATCGCGCGCGGGTCTCCGGACGTGCCCCGGCGGGGCTGGGATCAGCCGCGGCCCTTCTGGACGCGCTGCGGGCGCGCGGCGTGTATGACCTTGTAGGTGCCGTCCTCGGCAAGTTTCTCCCATTCGCGGAAAGCGATGGCAAGGACCGCCTCGTAGGGGAGCTGGCGGTTGGCAACGAGGTAGAGGTGGCCCGACGGCTTCAGGATGCGCGCGGCGGCGGAGATGAATGCAGCGCCGAGGTCGGGCTCGGCGGCCCGGCCCTGGTGGAAGGGTGGGTTGGCGATCACGGCGTCGAAGGGGGGCGTTCCGCTGCCGAGCCGGGTCACGTCGGTCCAGTGGAAGTGGGCGCGAGGGTCCGGAATGTTTGCCCGCGCCGCTTCTAGGGCGAGGGCCTCGGCCTCGTAGAGGTCGAGTTCGATGATTGCGGGGGCATCCTCAAGCACCGTTCGGGCCAGCCAGCCCCAGCCGGCGCCGAGGTCGGCGACCTGGCCGGTGAGGCGACCGGCGACAGCGGCGGCGAGGCGGCGGCTGCCCGGGTCGGCGTGGTCAGGCGAGAACATGCCGGGGGCGGTGAGAAAGCCGACGGCGTTGGGCGCGGGCGCTGCGTCCAGCGCCCAGGCGGCGGCTGCTGCGGGAAGCTGCGCCGGCCGGGTCAGCCAGAAGACCCGCCCGTGCGCCTTGACGAAGGTGCCGTCAAGCGAGACGGCGCGGGCGACCTGTCGGGCGAGGCTGTCGACGCCGTCGCTCTTGGCGCCGGCCGCCACGAGCGTCCGGCCGGGTGGCAGGAGGTCGAGGCCGAGGGCGATGTTGCCGAGGTTCTCGGCGCGGCTGCGGGTCAGGTTGACGACAACCATCGCCGCCGGGCCTTCGGCACGGGTGGAAACGGCATGCCCTTCTTCGGCGAGCAAATCGTGCAGCGGCCGGAAGCCCTGAACGCAGCGCAGCTGCGCCGGCGGGACCAGATCGAGGAAGGCAGACGGAGCGGCGCGCAGTACGAGAATCGTGCCCTCGCCGGGAAGGACGAGCGCGCCCAACTCGACCGCGAGCGCCAGGCGGTCAGTGTGGGACATCGTCGGGGGCGGGGCGCCCCTACTCCTTTTCCATGGTGCATTGCAGCGGGTGCTGATTGCGCCGGGAATAGTCCATCACCTGGGTGACCTTGGTCTCGGCGATCTCGAAGGAGAAGACGCCGACGACCGCTAGGCCCTTGCGGTGCACGGTCATCATGATTTCGAGCGCCTGCTGATGGCTGGTTCCGAAGAACCGCTCCAGCACATGCACCACGAACTCCATGGGGGTGTAATCGTCGTTAAGCAGCAGGACCTTGTATAACGGCGGCCGCTGGGTGCGGCTGCGCGTCTTGGTCAGCACGGCAGCGCTGCCGCCTGGAGATTTCGGGTCCGACGCTGTCATCGTAGAGTCCAAGGCAAAAACGAGGTTCGATCTATCACGGCACTATATATTCGATTGGCCGCATTAGAAAAGGCCGCAGGGGCGCGGCCGGTGCGCCAGTGCCCGGATTCCGGGCGGATGCTTAATGGGTGGGTTAAACGAAAAGCCCCGGCGATCGAGGATCGCCGGGGCAGAACAATCGACACTCACGTCACGTGCGGGCCACCAGGGAGGAGCAGCGTCCGCGTCGACGTACCGATTAAACCGGTCAGAGGCTGAAGGACTTCAGCGCCTCGGTCGCCTTGGTCACGCGGGCGCCGAGGGGCGCGGTGATGTCCTTGGCGGCGGCAACGTAGATCTCGTTCATCTTGGTCGCCTGGCTCACGAAGCCCTCGAACGCGCTCTGGGCGTAGGAGGTCTGCTTCTCGAAGAGCTCGGTCAGGGTCTTGGCCGAGGCGAAGTCCTGGGCGGCGGCGACGCCATCCTCGAACGACTTCTTGGAATAGGCGCTCAGCTCGGTGCCGATGCCTTCGGCGGCCTTGGCGGCGATCTCCGACGACTTCACGAAGGCGTCGACATTCTCCTGACCGAAGGTGGTCAGCCCCTCGAAGCCCTTCGAGAGCTTGTCGAACTGCTCGGTGACCGTCTTCTGGGTGTCGGCGACGAAGCTCTCGACCTTGGCGGTCGCTTCCTGCATGACGTTGGTCATGTCGGCGGTCACATCGGTGGCGGCGGTCTTGGCGGTGGTGCGGGTGGACATTTCACTCTCCGGATCAGTGCGTTTCGATAACCCTGATATAGGGGATCATGCTGCGGTGCGTCAATAGTCTTTGCTGCACTGCACCATAATATTTTCAGTGGGCACCTGAGCCACAGCCGGGCAACCTTTGAAACAAAGGGTATTTTCGGTCCCGGAGTCTCATGCTAGCTTAACCGAAAATAAAGCAATCGCCGGCTAGCGTTTGCGACAAACCCGAGGCAAGGCGCGTGGGCGCGCCGGAGGCAGTGATGTTCCAGACCGTGTCGCGCGGGATGATTCTCGCGGTTGGCCTATTCTTTTATGCAGCCGTCGCGGAGGCCCAGCAGTACGCGGCCCTGGTCATGGATGCGCGCACTGGCAAGGTGATCCAGGAGGTCAACGCCGACACGCGGCTGCATCCCGCGTCGCTGACGAAGATGATGACGCTCTACATCGTCTTCGACCAGGTCAGGCAGGGGCGCCTCTCGCTCGACCAGAAGATCACCGTGTCGGCGAACGCGGCCTCCCAGCCGCCGTCGCGGCTGGGCCTCAAGGCGGGCCAGAGGATCGAGCTGCGCTATCTGATCCGCGCCGCCGCAATCAAATCGGCCAACGACGCGGCTTCGGCCATGGGCGACGCCGTCGGCGGATCCGAGGACGAATTCGCCAACATGATGAACCAGTACGCCCGCGCCATGGGCATGACCAACACCACCTTCAAGAACGCGAACGGCCTGACCCGGCCGGGGCACATGTCCACCGCGCGCGACATGGCGACGCTGGGGCGGCGGCTGGTCTACGACTTCCCGCAATATTACAACATCTTCGGCCGCACCTCGACCTCGGCCGGTATGGCCACCGTCAAGAACACCAACCGGCGGGTACTCGAAGCCTACCAAGGGGCCGACGGGATCAAGACGGGTTACACCAAGGCGGCGGGGTTCAACGTCGTCTCCTCGGCCCAGCGCGGCGACAAGCGGGTGATCGTGTCGATCTTCGGCGGCAAGTCCGGCGCCTCGCGCAATGCCGAGGCAGAGCGGCTGATGGACGTGGGCTTCTCCAAGATGCCGTCAACGGCGCGCGTCACGGCGCCACCGCCGCTCCGCGGGGTCATGGTCGCCTCCGCCGCGCCGAAGCCGCCCGCCGCGGCGCGCGGATCCGTCTCGCAGGTCGCGGTGGCGCAGACCGACGGGTCGCTGGCGCCGGTCGCCGCCGAACGGCCGTTGCCGCGGTCGCTGGACGGCGAGGAGATCACTCGCAACAGCGCGACCATCGCGGCGGCGATCGCCGAGGTGAACGCGGATCTGACTGCGGCGCAGGCCGCGCGCAACGTACCGGCGGTGAGACCGCTGGACGGGCGGCCCATGCCGCGGCCGGCGTCCGCCCAGGCAGCGGCCATCCCCGCCGTGAAGGCGGGCAAGGCGTCGACCTTCGCCATCGCCCAGACGGTCCGCCCGCGGGTGAAAACGGTGGATCCAGAGGCGCTCGAGGTCGCGAGCGCGGGAACGGGAACGGGAACGACTGGCGGCAACGACTGGGGCGTCCAGCTCGGCGCCTACCGCGCCAAGGGGGACGCCGAGCGGCAGCTGCTGACCACCGCGCTCAAGGACGTGCCCGAGCTGAGCGGCGGGCTGCGGCGCGTCGAGGCGGCAAAGGTGCAGGGTGTTACCGTCTTCCGGGCGCAGTTCGTGGGCCTGAGCCAGTCCGATGCGCTCGCGGCCTGCGCGAGCCTCGCCCGGATGCAGGCGGACTGCCTACCGCTCGCGCCGGGGATCTGAGCCTCAGAGGGAACTCGGCTCGGTTGGCACCGCCGCCGGGCCACGGGGCACGATCTCGAGGATCGTGTCGCCCGGCATGAGGGCCGCCAATTCGATCTCCCAGAAGCCGTAGGCCTTGCCGCCGCGGTAGATCCGCACGCCGAGTCCCGTGGCGATCGCCGAAAGCGGGCGGCCGGTTTCGGCGCCGGCGACCTCGCGCTCGTTGAGCGCTACCTTGCCTTCGTTGGCGGCGAGATCCGCCATGTACTCGGCGATATGCGGGCCGTGCGCGGAGCCGGCGAGCAGAAGTCCGGCGAAGCTCGCCGGGTTGATGACCGTGGTGGCGCCGGCCTGGCGGGCAAGATCCTCGTTGTCCTCGGCACGCACCACGACGCTGATCGAGACCTGCGGGGCAAGTCCGCGCGCGGTGAGGACGATGAGGATCGAGGTGTCGTCTCGGCCGGCGGAGACCGCCAGGCAACGCGCGCGGTCGATCTTGACTGCTTCCAGCGTCGCGTTGCGGGTGGCGTCCCCTTCGAGAACCGCGACGCCGAGGCTGGCCGCCTGCTCGAGGGCCGCCGGCCGCGGGTCGACCACCACGATCCGCTTTTCCGGAAAGCCGCGGCGGATCAGCTCGCGCACGGTCTCCATGCCGCTGGTGCCGAAGCCGGCGACGATCACGTGATCATGCAGGTGCTGCTGAATGCGGCTCATCCGCCAACCCTCCCAGACGTTGCGCAAGACGAATTGATAGGCGGTGCCGAGGAAGATCAGCCAGACGAAGATCCGCACCGGGGTCACGATGAAGGTATCGAACATCCGTGCCCGGTCGGTGACCGGCACGATGTCGCCGTAGCCGACGGTGGTGACGGTCACCATGGTGAAGTAGAGCACGTCGAGGAAGCTGATCTCGTCGTCCACCGCGTCGTGCAAGCCTTCGCGGTCCACCCAGTGAACCCCGAGCACGATGCCGACGAGGCCGAACGCGAGGCAGACCCGCAGTAGCAGCGACAGCCAGCCCGGCCGCTCGCTGGCTCGCCGGAGAGTTGGCCTCGGCGGTTGCGCGCCTTTTCTCATGCGTGGTGCCTAACCGGTCGCCGCGCAAGGATGCCGGCTGCGCGACGTCGCGCCAATGGAATTCTCGGCCGCCCACTCAGCCCGGGATCTGCGCTCCCGCCGCCCGCAGCGGCGCGCTGCACCGGGTGGGCGCCTCCCGGGAGGTGGTCGCGGTCGGGGCCAAGTGGGCGCGCGCAGACCTACTGCCGTCGAGGCACGCCTACGCCCGTATCAGGCGGCGACGGAAACGGTGGGAAGATCCAACGCACGCACCAGGTCGCGCACCTCCTGGCGTGCGGCGATGTTCGACATGCTCATGGCCTGCGGATCAGCGTCGCGCAGATCGAGAAGGGTGAGGCCGGAAAGAAAAAGCTCGCGAAAGACCACGCGCTCGGAGAAGCCGGGGATCAGCCGGAAGCCGATCCGGCGGGCGAGCTCGTCGAGCGCGGTGGCGACGCGGCGCTTGTTGCGGGCGTCGAGCGTCGACATGCGGTTGCGCAGCACCACCCAGTCCATCTGCCGCCGCCCGGTGCTGGCGCGGGCCTGGCGCGCCTTCCAGACCATCTCGGAATAGACCGACGGACCCTTGATGGCGCCCGAGGCGGGATCGAGGCGGGCGAGCATGTCGAAGTCGACGAGGCTGTCGTTCATCGGCGTGATCAGAGTGTCGGCGGAGGAGTGGGCGAGGCGCGAGTAGGTCGAGTAGGACCCGGGGCAGTCGACAACGATGTAGTCGCAGGCGCCAAGCTCGGCCAGCGCCGCGGCGAACCGTTCTTCCTCCTCAGCCTCGGCTTCGGCGCGGCTGTCCTGGGTGCTCGCCTCGAGCACCACCCGGCGTGGCAAGGGCAGAAGCATGGCGTGCCGACGCATGTAGTCCTGGCGGTTGTCGAGATAGCGAAAGAGGCTCTTCTGGCGGAGGTCGAGGTCGAGCGCGCCGACGGCGTGGCCGGCGCGGACCAGTGCGGTTATGAGATGCATTGCGGTCGTCGACTTGCCGGATCCGCCCTTTTCGTTGCCCATCACGACCAGCCGCGCCATGCAGACCTCACCAAACCAAATGGCGCGCCCCTCATGGGACGCGCCACCATATGTAGATGATCGCCGCGATTCCCGAAAGTAGAATTCTAGGCCCGGAAGAGCAGGATATCGGCCCGCGACCAGAGAAGATAGCAAAGCAGAAGCATGGCGGGTGTGGCGAGGCGCGAGGGCTCCGGCCCGCCTTGCAGGTTCAGTTCCGCCACGAGCGCCATGGTTACTAGGGCGAGGGCAGGAACTCGGCTAACGAGGACCGCCATGCGCCAGGGGTCGGGCCAGCGCCGCGGTGACGGTCTCGTTGGGTGCAGGGCGCTGCCGAACTTGCCCGTAGCGTGCAGCAAGCCGGCGGTGGCGGCAAGGAGCGGCTCGCCAACGAGGAAGAGCCCGATGCCAAGCGCGATGGCGCCGACCCCCGAAACCAGGTCGCCCTGACGGTTCCTTCGCGGATCGGGCGGGAAGCCGTTCGCCCAGGCGCGATGATAGGCCTCGCCGCTCCAGAAAAAAATCAGCATGGCGGCGGTAAGGCAGACCGCACTGGCGCTGCCGGCGAGATAGTCGAAGGCGGCGCGCGCGCCGGCGCTAACGCCGTGCCCTTCCGGCTGGTCCACGGCCGCAACCGCGATGATGATGCCGCCGACGAGCCCGATGGCGTTGCCGACGTTGTAGGTGCCTCCGGGACCGGACAGACGCTCGGTCAGCGCACGGTGAAGGCCGGCCGCACGGCTTTCCCGCTCGGGCGGGAAGGCGAGCCGCGAAGGCGGGTCGAGGATCCACGGCGCGTCGAGCGGAACGCGGTGCTCGGAGAAGGAAGTGTCAATCTGAGCCATGCGACGTCTCCATGCCATCTTCCGTGACGTGCCTCAGGGCACCATGCGGACAGGCGGACGTCTGTGAACCAGTTCACGCTGGCGGCCACCGGCCGGAACGAACCAAGCCGTCAACCGGGTTTCCACCCGGTTAATGGCGCGCTGACGTTTTTACAGAATCAGAGATTTGGCGGGAGCGAGACGCTCGCGAAAGCGTGCAACTCCGGGCGACGGCTCAGAAGCCGAGACCCTCGTACTTCTTCTTGAACTTGGTCACACGACCGCCGGTGTCCAGTAGCTTGTGCGAGCCGCCGGTCCAGGCCGGATGGGCGCTGGGGTCGATCTCGAGCGCCAGCGTGTCGTTCTCGGCGCCGTAGGTCGAGCGGGTCCGGTAGGTCGTACCGTCGACGAGCTTGACCTCGATGAAATGATAGTCGGGATGGATGTCCGATTTCATGGTCCTGCTCCTCAGCTCTCGGCCTTTTCGCGGTAGTTGGTCTTCTCCACGATGCGGGCGGATTTGCCGCGGCGCTCGCGCAGGTAGTAGAGCTTGGCCCGGCGGACCTTGCCGCGACGGACCACGGTGATCGAGTCGATGTTGGGCGAGTGCAGCGGGAAGACGCGCTCGACGCCCTCGCCGAAGCTGATCTTGCGCACGGTGAAGCTGGCGCCGATGCCGGAGCCGCCGTTGCGGCCGATCACCACGCCCTCGTAGGCCTGCACGCGCGAGCGCGAGCCCTCGGTGACCTTGTAGCCGACCCGGACCGTGTCGCCGGCGGCGAAGTCGGGGATCTCCTTGCCGAGCGCCTTGATCTGCTCGGCCTCGATCTCAGCGATCAGGTTCATCGCTTTCGTCCTTCTCATGCCCGCCCGTTGCGGCGGTGGTGTGCGCGTCCGAGAGCTCCGGGTCTCCTGCCGGGTGCTCTCCCGTGGCGTTCGCCACGTAGGCCCGCCAGAGGTCGGGACGACGTTCCTTGGTCAACCTTTCCGCCTGGGTGCGTCGCCAGGCGGCGATGCGTCCGTGATGTCCCGAGAGGAGAACCTCGGGTATTCGCAGACCTTCCCATTCGGTCGGGCGAGTATAGTGCGGAAACTCCAATAGACCGGTGGAGAAAGATTCCTCCACCGTCGAGTCGGCGTTCCCGAGGACGCGGGGTATAAGCCTTACAGTGGCGTCAATCAAGGCCATTGCGGCGATCTCGCCGCCGGTGAGGACGAAGTCGCCGAGGCTGATTTCCTCCACCGCCCGCGCCTGCAGCACCCGTTCGTCTAAACCCTCGAACCGCCCGCAGAGGAGCGTCACACCCGGCCCCTTCGCCAGCGCCCGCGCCCGCGCCTGGTCGAGCGGGCGGCCGCGGGGAGAGAGGTAGATCACCGGCCAGCCCGCCGCGGCGGCGTCGAGTGCAGCGGCGGCGATGTCGGCCCGCATCACCATCCCGGCCCCGCCGCCGGCCGGGGTGTCGTCCACGGTCCGGTGCCGGTCGGTCGCCGCGTCGCGGATGTTCTGCACCTCCAGCCGCCAGAGCCCGTCGTCCAGCGCTCGTCCGAGAAGGGACTGGCCGAGCGGGCCGGGGAACATCTCCGGGTAGAGGGTGAGGATCCGCGCGGTCCAGGGGGCGGTCATAGGTCGGAGGGGGGATCGGCGACGATGCGGCGGGCGGTGAGATCGACGGTGGGAACGGCGGCGCGGGTGAAGGGGAGGAGAAGGTCGGGGAGGCCTGGGCGGGCGATCTCGAGGATATCGCCGGCCCCGTGGTCGAGCACGGCGCGGACGGTGCCGAGCAGCGCGCCGCCGGTGTCGTGGACCTCCAGGCCGATGAGGTCGGCGTGGTAGAACTCATCGTCGTCCAGCGGCGGCAGGCGGTCGCGCGGGGCGTAGAGACGCGTGCCCTTGAGCGCCTCGGCCTCCTCGCGGGTGGCGATGCCGGTGAGCCGGGCGGCGAAGGCGCCGGGGATCGGGTGCAGGAGGCGCACGCCGAAGCTGCGGCCGCCCTCGGTGAGGAGGGGCGCGTAGCCGGCGATGGCTTCGGGGTCGGCGCAAAAGGATTTCAGCCGCACCTCGCCCCGGACGCCGAATCCGCCGGCGATGGCGCCGACGCAGGTGAGGCCGGCGGGGTCAGCCATCGCTGGCCTCGCGCATGGCCGTCTCGATCAGGGCGAAGTCCTCCGGCGCGACGGCGAACAGGCCACGGCGGAAGGCCATGCCCCAGTGGCTGCCCCTGTCGCGGGTGAAGCTGAGCTGGGGCAGAAGGGGCCGGACCGGGGTGCGGCGCAGGATCGTGTATTCGGCGCGGCGTACCTGCGCTTCGAAGTCGCCGATGAGCCGCGGGCCGGGGACCGCATCTAGGATGCGCCCGAGGGCGACGAAGGCTTGCACCGGCTCGCCGGCGCCGAGGTGCTCGCGGGTGGCATAGTAGACAAAGCGGTCCCCCATCGCGGGCCGGGCGGCGGCGCGCCCGTCACCGTGCGAGCAGGCGAAGAAGCTGTCCCGCGCCGCCGAGGCGGCGTGGTCGGCGGAGATCACCGCGACCCAGGGACCGGCCATACCCTACTCGGCGGCGGCTTCCGCAGCGGGCTCGGCGGGCTCGGCGGGGGCGGCGGCCTTGTCGGCGCGGGCCTTGGCGCGCTCGAGCGCGGCCTTGCCCGGCTGGCCGGCCTTGAGGTTCGAGCGGGCCTTCTTCTCGGTCACACCGGCGGCCTCGAGGAAACGGGCGACGCGATCGGTGGCCTGGGCGCCCTCACCGAGCCAGTATTGCACGCGCTCGAGGTTGATCTTCACCCGGCCCTCGTTGTCCTTGGGCAGCAGCGGGTCGTAGGTGCCGAGCTTCTCGATGAAGCGGCCGTCGCGGGCGGAGCGGCTGTCGGCGGCGACGATGGAATAGTGCGGGCGCTTCTTGGACCCGCCGCGGGCGAGCCGGATCTTCATGGCCATGGTTTCAGTCTCCTTGGGTATGGTTGGTGGGCCGCGGATCGAGTCCGGGCCCGTTTTCGAGATGCCTCTCGTGGTGCCTGATCACTTCCGAGATGATGAAGTTCAGGAACTTGCGGGCGAACTCCGGGTCGAGGTCGGCTTCCTCGGCCAGGCGTTCGAGGCGCGCGATCTGAACGGATTCGCGCGCGGGATCGGAAGGGGGCAGGCCATGCTGCGCCTTGAGCACGCCTACCGCCTGGGTGTGCTTAAAGCGCTCGGCGAGGGTGAAGACGAGGATCGCATCAAGCCGGTCGATCGACTCGCGGTGGCCGTGCAGGAGGTCGGCGGCACGGCGCACGGCGTCGGTGCGGGTCATTGCAGCGCCTCCGGGGCGGGGTGGCGGAAGACGAGGTCGCCCGCATCGAATACCGCGGCCGCGGGGTCCTCGGCGCAGCCGAGGGCGCGGGCTGTGGCGATGGAGGGGTGGTTCTCCGGGTCGACGTAGCTGACCGCCGTGGTCCAGCCGAGGGCGCCGTAGGCGAAGCGGCGCGCCTCTCGAGCCGCCTCGTTGGCGTAGCCGCGCCGCTGGAAGGCGGGGAAGACGAGCCAGCCGATCTCGCGCTCCGGGAAGTGGGGCGGCTTGCCGAGCGCGACCTGGCCGGCGAAGGCGCCGGTCGTCTGCTCCTCGATCGCCCAGGCCCCGAAGCCCATGAGGTTCCAGGAGCCGACTTCCCCGGCGAAGACGTACCAGGCGCGCCGGCCGGTCATCGGGCCGCCGATGAAGCTCGCGGCGTCGGAGGCATAGAAGGCGGCGAACGGCGGAAAATCCTCCATTCGGAGCGGGCGGAGCGTCAGCCGTTCGGTGGTGAGGAGTGGCGCGGCGGTCATTTCTTCCGTCCGAGCCCGCTGAGACCCGGGGGTAGCGCCATTCCTGGAGGGAGCGCCCCGCCCGGGGGAAGGCCGCCCGGCAGGCCGCCGGGGGCGCCGGGCATGCCGGCGGCGCCTTTGCCGAAGAGGGCGCCGAGGCCGCCGCGCAGGAGGCCCTTCTTGCCCATGCCGCCCATCTTCTTCATCACGTCGGCCATCTGGCGGTGCATCTTCAGGAGCCGGTTCAGGTCCTGGACGTCGAGGCCGGCACCGGCGGCGATGCGGCGCTTGCGGCTGGCCTGCAGGAGGTCGGGGTTGCGCCGCTCCTTCTTGGTCATCGAGTTGATGAGCGCCACCTGGCGGCGGAGCATCTTGTCGTCGAGGCCGGCCTCGTCCATCTGCTTCGACATCTTGGCCATGCCGGGCAGCATGCCCATGACGCCCTGCATGCCGCCCATCTTCTGCATCTGCAGGAGCTGGCCCTTGAGGTCGTTCATGTTGAACTGACCCTTCTGGAACCGCTTCATCATCCGCTCGGCGGCCTCGGCCTCGAGCGTCTCCTGCGCCTTCTCCACGAGGGCCACGATGTCGCCCATGCCGAGGATGCGGCCGGCGATGCGGTCGGGGTGGAACTCCTCCAGCGCGTCGAGCTTTTCGCCGAGGCCGACGAACTTAATCGGCTTGCCGGTGACGGCGCGCATGGAGAGGGCGGCGCCGCCGCGGCCGTCGCCGTCCATGCGGGTGAGGATGACGCCGGTGACACCGACCTGCGCCTCGAACCGGGTGGCGACGTTGACGGCGTCCTGGCCGGTGAGGCCGTCGACCACGAGCAGGGTCTCGTGCGGCTTGGTCGCGTCGCGGACGGCGGCGACCTCGGCCATGAGCTCGTCGTCGATGTGCAGGCGCCCGGCGGTGTCGAGCATGACGACGTCGTAGCCGCCGAGCGTGGCCTGCTGCTTGGCGCGTTTCGCGATGGCGACGGGGTCCTGGCCGACGACGATGGGCAGCGTGTCGACGCCGACTTGCTGTCCGAGGATGGCGAGCTGCTCCATGGCGGCGGGGCGGCGGGTGTCAAGCGAGGCCATGAGCACGCGCTTGCCCTCGCGGTCCTTGAGACGCTTGGCGAGCTTGGCGGTGGTGGTGGTCTTGCCGGAGCCCTGCAGGCCGACCATCAGGATCGGCGCGGGGGGGCTGTCGATGCGCAGGTGGCCGGGCTCGCCTTCGCCGCGGAGCATGTCGATCAGGGCGTCGTGGACGATCTTGACGACCTGCTGGCCGGGGGTGACCGACTTGGTGACGGCCTGGCCCTTGGCCCTTTCGGCCACGGTCTTGACGAAGTCGCGGGCGACGGGGAGAGAGACGTCGGCTTCGAGCAGCGCGGTGCGGACCTCGCGCAGGGCGGTGGCGATGTCCTCGTCGGACAGGGCGCCCTGGCGGGTGAGCGAGCCGAAGACGCCGGAGAGCCGGTCGGAAAGGGTCTCGAACATCGGGCCGCCGCCCTCCTTGAAAACGACGATCTCGCCGGTGGGCGCAACGCGCTGACCGGCGGCGATCCTGAAAGGTCAGGACCGGAGGGTGCGGGACTCTCCGGGAACTCGGGCGCGGTTTAGGGGAGGAGGAGGGGTGGGTCAAGGCCGGATCCGGGGTGTTCCCGGGTTGGGAAAAGGAATGCCGCATTGCCAAAGGTTTACGGCGATTCGTGCGACCCAGAAACCGTATGGGAAACGTATGGAATCCATATGGCACCTAAAAGAGTCAGGATTAAGTCGTTAACAGAGCCGCGCTCGGCCCGGACCCGCCGATCAGCTCCCCTCGTCAGGCGAAGCCGCCGCGGACGATCATTTCCTGGGCGAAATGGTCGTAGGCGTTGCGCCACGCCCTCTGCAGGCGGGTGGAGAAATCGGGGCCGAGCGTTTCGCCGAGCGTGATCAGCAGCGCCGATCCCATCGGCGTGAAGTGTGCCGCCTGGATGCCGAGGTCGGCGTGGGCCCTGGCGAGGTCGTCGAGTTCCGTGGACAATGCCTCGCGGTCTTCGAGAAGATCGGCGATCGTCGTCAGGGTGGTCATGAAGCGCATGCCCTGGCCAGCCAAATCGGGCCGGAAGAGCTCGCGGAGTTCGGGGGCGAGCGTGAACAGATTGTCGTAGAAGCCGGTCGAGGCGGGCTGAATGCGATCCCGGATCATCGGCAGGCTGTCCCGCACGAGCCGTACGTCCTCCTCGCTGAGTGCCATGGCTACATCCTTCACTAGCCGGCGCCTCCGTGCCGCCGGATTGCGAACCGCCTCGATGGGCCGATGCGGCGAAGGGAGGCGGCGGAATTCCGGCTCCCGATCGAGCCTGCCACGCGACGGCTCGACCGTCCAGTTCCGGGGCGGCATCGTGGCAATCGGCCGCACCGGGGACGACTGGTCCGCATAGATCGAAGCCTTGGCCAGACCCGCTGAACTCTCGGTGCTTGGCGGGTACGAGCGCCACCACCTCGGTCACACGAACTTTCGGGGCGGGAAAATGTTGATATTGTACGATAAAGAGTGGACCGGCGGTTCTGCCGTGTCTTGGAGATCTGCTTCGGCCGATGTCCGCCGGGGGCGCAGCCCCATGCAAGGAGACAGGATGACAGGACGATTAAACCCCCTTGGCTACGTAGCCGTCACGACGATGCTGCTGAGCACCCCCGCCACCGGCGACGACCTCGGCCTGCCGCCGGTCGGACCGGACGACCTGGCGTTCTCCATCGAGAACATGGACACCAGCGTCGACCCGGCGGAAGACTTCTACCGCTACGCTGTCGGCCGCTGGCTGGACCGGGTCGAGCGGCCGGAGAAGTATCCGAGCTACGGCATCTTCACGATCACCGACGAGCGCGTGAAGCAACAGCTGGCGGTCGTCGTGCCGGCCGCCGCAAGGGCCACGGCGACCGCGC
The DNA here is from genome assembly GCA_963796805.1 of uncultured Alphaproteobacteria bacterium. Lineage (GTDB taxonomy): Bacteria > Pseudomonadota > Alphaproteobacteria > Rhodobacterales > Rhodobacteraceae > Amaricoccus. The sequence continues at coordinate 169,151 of CAWCNG010000009.1, read as the reverse complement.
CGAAGGGGAGCCCGACCCAGCTCGTTGGGGATTTCTACAACGCCTACATGGACGTCGAGGCGATCGACGCCGCCGGGATCGATCCGATCCGGGAGGAGCTCGACCGGATCGACGCAATCGCCTCGCTCGACGACCTCGTCGCGTTCCTCGCGCGGCAGCCATCGATCGACGGGGTGAACATGCTGGTCAGCCTGGGCCACAGCACCGACCCGGTCGACAGCACGCGATACGCCATGTTCGTCTCCTCTCCGAGCTTCGGCATCATCAGGAGCTTCGAGACCATTCTCGCCGATCCGCCGGCCGGCCCGCGCCTGGCCGCCTACCGGGCCTATCTGGCTGAGATGCTGGAGGTCGCGGGCTACGACGCGGCCGAGGCCGATCGCGTCGCGGCGCTTTCCGTCGAGATCGAGCGCACGCTCTTTGCCGGCAAGCTCACGCCGGTCGAGGGCGCGGACCCGCGCAATCACTACAACCCGATGACGCTGGCGGAGGTGCAGGCGCAGATCCCCGAGCTCGACCTCTCTGCCCTGCTCGAGCAGATGGGCTATCCGCCGCTGGAGCAGGTGGTGCTCTACGAGCCGCGCTACCTGCCGGTGCTGTCCGAGCTCCTCCGCGCGCGCCCGCTCGCGGAGATCAAGGATTATGCCAAGCTCCGCATGATCCTCGAGTTCTCGCCCGTCATGTCCACGGCGTTCGAGGCGCCGAACCGCAGGCTCGGCGAGGCGCTGGTGGGCGTCGGCTACACGCCGCCCCGGGAGGAACGCGCCTTCGGTCTGCTGGCCGAAAAGATGGCCCATCCGCTCGGGCAGGTCTACGTGGAGGCAGCCCTGCCGGACGCGACCCGCGCCCTCGCCGAGGACATGATCGATCGCATCGAGGCGGCCTTCATCGAGCGGCTGCCGGGCCGCGACTGGCTGACCGAGGAGACCCGGGCGGAGGCGCTCGCGAAGGCCGAGGCGGTCAGCGCCGAGGTCGGCGGGCCGGACGAGTGGATCGACTATTCCAGCGTCGAGATCGGGCCGGACACGGTCGCCAACCGCAAGGCCATCGGCGCCTTCGAGGACGCCCGCTCCCTCGCCCGCTGGGACGTGCCGGTGGTGCATGAGGGATTCAACGCTCCGCCGACCTGGCCCACCACGGTCAACGCCGCCTACACGCCGAGCGTCAACGGCTTCGAGGTGCCGACGGCGATCCTGCAGGCGCCCTTCTTCCAGGAGGAGCTGGACGCGCCTGTCTATTTCTGCCGGCTCGGCGGGATCATCGGTCGAACTGACGCACGGCTTCGACAGCGGCGGCCGCCAGTACGACGCCGACGGCAACCTGCGGGACTGGTGGCAGCCGGAGGACGCGGCCCGCTTCACCGCCGAGGCGCAGAAGCTGATCGACCAAGCCAACGCCTACGAGGTGCTGCCGGGGCTGATGGCCAACGGTCCCCTCAACGTGCGGGAGAACATGGCCGACGTGGGCGGCATCACCCTCGCGCACCAGGCGATGCTCGACTACCTTGAGGAGCACCCGGAGGAGAACGTCGAGATCGAGGGCCTCACGCCGTCGCAGCGCTGCTTCATCGCCTGGGCGCAGATGTGGGCGAGCCAGGACACCGAGCAGTATCTCCGCATCATCGTCGCGGGAGACGGCCACCCGCCGACGCCCTACCGGGCGGTCGCGCCGCTCCGCCATGTTCCGGCCTTCTACGAGGCGTTCGGCATCGGCGAGAACGATCCGATGTGGCTGCCTGCCGAGCGACGGGCGAACGCGTGGTGACGATCGCGGCGGGTATGACGGAGTAGGGGCGTGCGATGCCGCAAACGAAGCTTCAGATGTCCTGGTTCTGCGGCAGGATGACGACGTCTCGGACGGTCACGCGCGCCGGGCGGGTGAGCATGAAGCGGACGGCGTCGGCGATGTCCTCGGAGAGCAGGCCCTCGTGGGCGTCGGCCTTCGCGGCGACGACGGCGGGGTCGGTGTGGCCCCAGAGCTCGTTCAGCACGATGCCGGGGGAGACTTCGCCCGACGCGCAGGCCATGCGGCGCGACCTGGCGGCGCAGGCCGTGCACGAAGCTCTGGATGGCGTGCTTGGTGGCGCTGTAGACCGGCTCCCAGTGCAGCGCGGCGTGGCCGGAGATCGAGCTGGTCACGACGATGTGGCCCGAGCGGCGCTCGATCATGCCGGGCAGCGCGGCGCGGATGGCGCGGAAGACGCTGGACACGTTGACCGCGATCATTTCCTCCCAGGCGGCTGGGTCGCCGTCTCTGACGTCGCCGGGAACGTAGATGCCGGCGTTGGCGAGGAGGATGTCGAGCCGGCCGAAGCGGTTGTGGACGGCGGCGACCATGCGGTCGACCTCTGCGGGCTGCGCGAGATCGACGGGGAGGACGAGCGTCTCCGGGGCGCCGATGGCGTCGCGGACCGCCGCGAGGCGCTCCGCCGAGCGGGCGGCGAGCGCGAGGCGCGCGCCTTCGCCGCCCAGCATCGTCGAGAGGGCGCGGCCGATGCCGGAGCTGGCCCCGGTGACGAGTGCCACCTTTCCCGCGAGCGGTGTTTCCATCGTTCCCCCCCGGTCTGCACCCCGGTTTTCCCGGGGGTTGTCTCTGTTCTAGCGGCCCCCGGCGCGGCGGTCGCGGCGGGCTGACATGGGCTGGAACGCGACGGCCACGTGGGTCTCGCAGTAGGGCTTGCCCGGCACCGTCGGCAGGCCGCAGAACCAGAAGTCGTCGGTGGCGGGGTCGCCCACGGGCCATTTGCAGGTGCGCTCGGTGAGCTGCATCAGGTTGAGGCGGCGGGCTTTTTTCGCGATCTCGGCCAGGTTCGCCAGCGCCTCGGCGCTGATCTCCGAGGCGGAGGGATGCGGCGGCGTCGGCTGGCCGGGGACAGGCTTGGTCCGCACCGCCGGCATCGGATCCTTGGCCACCGGGCGCGGCGGTGCCGCGGCCGGCTGCGGCGCCGGCTCGGCGACAGGCTCGGGCGCCGGCTCGACGACGGTCTCGATGGGGGCGGGCGCTTCGTCGTGCTCGCCGCCGACGCGGTTGGAGAGGCCGAGGCGGTGGACCTTGCCGATCACCGCGTTGCGGGTGACGCCGCCGAGTTCCTTGGCGATCTGGCTGGCGCTCTTGCCGTCGGACCACATGGACTTGAGGGTTTCAACACGTTCGTCGGTCCAGGACATTTCGGACATGCTCCGTTCAGGCATACATCAGGGGACGCGCCGGCAAACCGGGCGCGAGGGTCGGGGGCATTCTATCGCCCGGGGAGGGGGGGATACAAGCGTGAGGAGCGCGAGGTGGCGCTGTTGGCGCGGATGGGGTTGCAATCGCTGGGTAAAAGGGATGCGGAGGTGGGGCTAGTTGATGTTGGCGTCGACCCAGTATTTCGTGCCGGCGGCGGTGGCCGAGACCTTCCAGCCCTGTTCGGTCAGGAAGAAGATCGCCCGGCCGTCGACGAAGCTGAGATCGAGGCCGGCCTTTTCGCTGCCGAACATCGTTCCGGCGTCGGCCGTCGCGTCGTAGCCATTGGTGATGAACTCGTTGAAGCGCCACTCGTCCTGGAAGAGCATGACGACCTGGGTCTGGAAGCCGCCGACGCCGAGGGAGAAGCCGACGCCTGCGGTTCCCATGTTCATGTAGACCCGGCGTTCGGCGGGGAGCGGCGGGTCCGCTTCGAAGACGGGCATCGGGTTCTCGGGTTGGGCGGCCTCGAACTCGGCGTCGGCATCGGGGACGTCGGCGTCGGTGTCGGCTGCGGTGTCGGCTGAGGCGTCGGGCACGGGGACGGGTACTGGCCGGGAGCGTGCGATCGCGACACCGCGGCCGGCGCCGGCGGCGAGGCCGAACAGGACCATCTTGCGGGTGTCGAAGACGGCGTAGCCGGCACTCTGATCGAAGAGCGCGATGGTGCCCGGCTGTTCGGCGAAAAGCCGGGCCAGGGTTTCGGCCGCCATTGCGTCGAGCTTGGCCCGGGTCGCTTCCGGAGTTGGCTCGTTGACCATCAGGTCCGTGGTGGAGGTGACGGCGTCCTCGACCTGCTGGGTGGCGCCTGTCACCGCCTTGCCGGCGCCGGTCATCGCGGTTCCGAGGCGCTCGCGGAAGGACTGTGCATCGACCGACGGAGCGGGTCCGAGCAAGGCGCCGGCGGCGACCAGCGCGGAGACCCTGGCGAGACGGGGGAGGAATGGCATGGCTGCGGTTCCTGGTGCGGTTGCCGTGGTGGCGTCCCCTAGTGAGAGCCGGTCGGCACGGAGGGATCGAGAAGGTGGGCCGACTTCATCTCGTCCCAGAGATCGGCCGGGACGGGCGCGTCGGCGTCGCGCACGTTCTCGGAGACCTCGTCCGGGGTGATGGCGCCGAGGACTACCGTGACGACGGCGGGGTGCATGCCGGCGAACTGGATTGCGGCCTGCCGGATGGTGACTTGGTGCGCGGCGCAGACGACTTCGAGCCGGCGCACCTTGTCCAGGATCTCGGGCGTCGCGTCGGCGTAGGCGTATTTGGCGTGCGCGATGGCGCCGGTCGCCAGGATGCCGGAGTTGAACACGCCGGCCAGCATGACCGCGATGTTCTTCGACTGCGCGAGGGGGAGGAAGTCCTCGAGGCCGGTCTGGTCGAGGAGCGTGTAGCGCCCGGCCATCATGGCGACGTCGAAGTCCCCCGCCCGGGCGAATTTGGCGCAGGTGTCGGCTTCGTTGATGCCGAAGCCGATGCCCTTGATCACCTTCTCCGACCGCAGCCTGTCGAGGGCGAGGTAGGCGCCGTCCATCGCTTGCCTGAACCGCTCGGGCGCCCCTTCGCCATGGGTCCAGCGATCGCAGTCGTGGATCAGGACGATGTCGAGGCGATCCATGCCGAGCCGGAGCAGCGAGTGCTCGATCGAGCGCATGGTTCCGTCGTAGGAATAGTCGAACCGGGCCGCATGCGGATAGCCGCCAGCGAAGGCCACGACGCCGGGGACGGGTTCGGGCTTTTCCCCGAGCGGGTCCATGATGCGGCCCACCTTGGTCGAGACGACGACGTCGTCGCGCGGGATGCCGCGCAATCCGGCGCCGAGGCGCGACTCCGCGATGCCGCAGCCGTAGTGGGGCGACGTGTCGAACATGCGGATGCCCCGGGCGAAGGCTTCCTCGACCGTGGCGATCGAGGTCTTCTCGTCGAGCCGGCTGAACAGCTCGCCGAGCGGGCCGGTTCCGAGGCCCATGGCGGTGAAGGCAATGTCCAGGCCATTGCGGGTCGTGATCTTGCGGCTGTCCACGTGGGTCCCCCTGTCGAACGGCGTCTGCGAGTGCTCAAGAATGATACCGGCTGCGGGAAGTCCACCGCTGATGGAGCGGGGACGGCCGCTGCGAGCCTCACGAGGCAACGGCAGGTTCGGGCCCAATGCAGCCGCCGATCCGATCGGCGCGCAACCTCGCCGCCCGCACCCCGCGGATTTGGCCGTCGACAAATTCGCGCGCGCCTGCCCGCCCGTGGGCAGGCGCGAAGAGCGCCACCCCGGGCACGCGCGCGCGAATTGCGAGCGCCGGGCGAGCGGAGAACTCCTTCGCCTGCGCGCTCGCGCGCTCCGCCGAACGGCCCGGCCGAAGCAGTGCTTCGGCTTGTCGGGCCGCGGACTCGCGGGCCGAGGCCCGCTTCGTCGGACGACCGCTCCTGGCGCAAGGCTGACCCATGCGCAGATTTATGGGTATGCGCTTTGGAGCACACGACGGGAGCTGGACCGAGAAAGTACCCGGGGCGCGAAACTCATGCGTGAGTGAGGCGCTTGAGAAGTATACCGCGACGCCGGTCTGGGGAAATTGACTTGGCGGAGGGCTTGCGGCACAAGGCGCCTTTCCGGTCGCTGAAAGGATGACGATCGTGATACCGCCGGTCCTTCCCACCTATGCGCGGGCGCCGCTTTCCTTCGTCGAGGGAGAGGGCGCGTGGCTGGTGGAAGCGAGCGGCGAGCGATATCTCGACCTCGGCGGCGGGATCGCGGTGACGATCCTCGGGCACGCCAATCCGGCGCTGGTGGCGGCGCTGGAGACGCAGGCGCGCAAGCTCTGGCACACCTCAAACCTCTACACGATCGCCAACCAGGAGGCGCTGGCGCAGCGGCTGGTGGCGGCGACCTTTGCCGACACCGTCTTTGTCACCAACTCGGGGACCGAGGCGATCGAGTGCGCAATCAAGATGGCGCGCAGGCATTTCGACCACAAGGGCGAGCCGGAGCGGATGCGGATCATCGCCTTCGAGGGGTCGTTCCACGGCCGCAGCTACGGGGCGATCTCGGCGGCGGGGTCGGAGAAGATGGTCAAGGGGTTCGGGCCGATGGTGCCGGGCTTCGACCACGTGCCGTTCGGGGATCTCGGCGCGGTGGAGAACGCGATCCGTCCGGAGACGGCGGCGGTGCTGGTCGAGCCGATCCAGGGCGAGGGCGGCATCCGGGTGCTGCCGGTGGAGGACCTGCGGGCGCTGCGCGCACTCTGCGACGCGCACGGGCTCCTGCTGATCCTCGACGAGATCCAGTGCGGCATGGGGCGGACCGGCAAGCTCTTCCACCACGAGTGGGCGGGGATCACGCCCGACATCATGACGGTGGCCAAGGGGATCGGCGGGGGCTTTCCGCTCGGCGCGTGCCTCGCCACCGAGGCGGCGGCGGCGGGCATGACCACCGGGACGCACGGGTCGACCTATGGCGGCAACCCGCTGGGGTGCGCGGTGGGGATCGCGGTGATGGATATCGTCACGGCGCCGGGGTTCCTCGACCAGGTGAGCCGGCTGGCCGGGCGGCTGCGCCAGGGGCTGGAGGGGCTGGTGGCGGCGCATCCGCAGGTCTTCGAGGCGGTGCGCGGCGAGGGGCTGATGCTGGGGCTGAAGTGCCGGATGCCGGTCGCCGACGTGGTGTGCGCGGGCTACGACGCGCGGGTTCTGGTGGTGCCGGCGGCGGAGAACGTGGCGCGGCTGCTGCCGGCGTTGAACCTGACCGAGGCGGAGGCCGAGGAGGGGCTGCGCCGGCTGGATGCAGCGGCGACGGCGCTCGAGGCGGCGTGAGGTGGGGGGCGTGAGGCATTTTCTCGACCTGCACACCACGCCGGCGGAGGAGCTGCGCGGGATCCTCGGGGCGGCCGCCGCGATGAAGGCGGCGCGCGCCGGGCAGCCGCGCGGGGTGCCGGACGCCGAGCCGGCGCTGGCCGGGCGGGTGGTGGCGCTGGTGTTCGAGAAGCCGTCGACACGCACGCGGGTCAGCTTCGACGTCGGCGTGCGGGAGCTCGGCGGCGAGACGATCGTCCTCTCGGGCGGCGAGATGCAACTCGGGCATGGCGAGACCATCGCCGATACCGCGCGGGTGCTGTCGCGCTACGTGGACCTGGTGATGGTCCGCACCTTCGACCCGGCGACGCTGACCGAGATGGCGGAATATTCCTCGGTGCCGGTGATCAACGGGCTGAACGACGCCAGCCACCCCTGCCAGATCATGGCCGACGTGATGACCTTCGAGGAGCATCGCGGACCGATCGCGGGGGCGCGGGTGGTCTGGTCGGGGGATGGCAACAACGTCTGCGCCTCGTTCCTGCACGCGGCGGGGCAGTTCGGCTTCGATCTCGTCTTCACCGGGCCGTCGGCCTACGACCCGTCGCCCGAGGCGGTGGCCTTTGCCCGGGGCAAGGGGGTGACGGTGGAGATCGAGCGCGACCCGCACCGGGCGGTGGCGGGGGCGGACCTGGTGGTGACGGACACCTGGCTGTCCATGCACGACCCGCAGAGCGCGCGCGAGCGGCGCCATGCGCTGCTGCGGCCCTACCAGGTGAACGCCGCGCTGATGGCGGCGGCGAAGCCTGAGACGCTGTTCATGCACTGCCTGCCGGCGCACCGCGCCGAGGAGGTGACCAGCGAGGTGATGGACGGGCCGCACTCGGTCGTCTTCGACGAGGCGGAGAACCGGCTGCACGTGCAGAAGGCGATCATGCGCTGGTGCGTCGGGGTTTGATGCGCAGGCCGCCGGCGGACCGACGGAGGCGGAAATGAGCGAGATCCGCATCGGAGTCGCCGGGCTCGGCCGCATGGGCCGGGCGATCGCGGCGCGGCTGGCCGGGCAGGGGTTCCGGGTCACCGGATGGACAAGGAGCGGCGCGGATCCTGCGCTGGCTGCCGAGCTCGGCATTGCCCCGGCCGCCGATCTGGCGACACTCGCGAACGCCGCGGACGTGCTGATCCTCTCGCTCTTCGGCGACGCCGCCGTCGCGGAGGTGGTGGGGGCGCTCTGCGACGTCGACCTGCGCGGCCGTCTTCTGGTCGACACCAGCACCGTCGATCCCCGGACGCTGCGCGCCGATCCCGAGCGCATCGCCACGGCCGGCGCCAGCGCCGTGGACGCCCCTATCGCCGGCGGGCCCGAGATGGTGCTGGGCGGAACCGCCGGCCTCTACGTCGGCGGTGAGCCCGCAGATATCGCCCGCTTCATGCCGGTGGCCGAGGCAATGGCCGGGCGGGTGATGGTGGCCGGCGGCCCTGGCGCCGGCGCTGCGGCCAAGATCGTCAACAACATGATGCTGACCGGCTACTGGGAGACCCTCAAGGAGGCGCTGTCGGTCGGCCGACGCGCGGGCCTCGGCTATGACGGAATGCTGGAGATGCTGGCCGGCAGCCCGGCCGCCAGCGGTGCATTCCTCAACCGCCTCCCGGTGTTGCGCGGCGAGTCCGACGCGGTCGGCTTCTCCGTCGACGGGGTGATCAAGGACGTCGCGGTCCTCGTCGCCGTCGCCGCCCGCCTCGGCGTGCCGGTGCCCGCGATCGAGGCCAGCCGCGCCAGCTTTCTGTCACACGCGGCCACCGGTCAGGGTAGCGCGGATCTGGCGACCATGGTCCGCGCGGCCTGTGCGGACCGGCGCGACTGATGCGCGGCCACTGAACCGCGAAGGGAGACTTCGACTATGGAAGATATCAACATCAGCCGCGAGACGATGGGCCGCCTGGCGAAAGCCCTGGCCTTCATCGGCAGCCCCGACGACGCGGTCGTCCTGGCGCTCAAGCGGGCGGGGGAGACCGGATCCGAGAAGGACATCAAGCAGGCGCGCGCCCTGTTCATGAAGCTGAAGCCGGGGGATCGCCGATCCGCCCTGGCCACGCTCACCGACTGAGCGGCCCCCGCGACCGGCGGCCGTCTGCCGTCGGGAAGACGGTCCTTCTTGACCACCGGCGCGGCGGTTGCAGTAGCTTGCCCGGGCCGATGGGAGGGACCGATGACCGAGCAGATCCGCAGGTTCGAGCGCTTCAGGGCGCTGCACGCGAAGGAAGGGGCCTTCTTGATGCCGAATCCGTGGGACGCGGGGTCGGCGCGGCTTCTCGCCAGCCTCGGCTTCGAGTCGCTGGCAACGACGAGCGCGGGCTATGCCTTCTCGGTCGGCCGGCGGGATTCCTTTGCCGGGCTCGGCCGGGCGGAGGTGCTGGAGAACGCGCGGCAGATCGTCGCCGCGGCTGACCTTCCGGTGTCCGCGGACCTTGAGGACGGGTTCGGCGTGACGCCGGAGACCTGCGCCGAGACCGTGCGCATGGCCTGCGCGGTCGGACTGGTCGGCGGATCGATCGAGGACGCCACCGGCGATCCCGGCGCGCCGATCCATGACCTCGCGCTGGCGTTCGAGCGGGTTCGCGCGGCGGCGGAGGCCGTGCGTGGCCTGCCGTTCCTGCTGACGGCGCGGGCGGAGAATTTCCTCTGGGGGCGGCCCGATCTCGACGACACGATCAGGCGGCTCCAGGCTTTTTCGGAAGCCGGGGCGGACGTGCTCTATGCGCCGGGGCTGCCGGACCTGGAGGCGATCGCGACGGTCTGCCGCGCGGTGGACAAGCCGGTGAACGTGGTGATGGGCCTGCAGGGGAGGAGCTACTCGGTGCCAGAGCTGTCGGCGGCTGGGGTGCGCCGGATCAGCGTGGGCGGCTCGTTCGCACGGGCGGCGCTGGGCGCGCTGATGCGGGCGGCTGAGGAGGTACGGACGCTGGGGACCTTCACCTACGCCGAGGCGGCGATCCCCGGCGATGCCGTCGGCCGGCTGATGTCGCAGGAGCACCGCGCCGACCGGCTGTGAGCGGGCACGCGGGAACGCCGGGCGGGGTCGTTCGTTGACGCGGCATCCCTCTGGTGAAGGAGAAAGGCGATGCCGGCGAAATCGAAGGCGCAGCAGATGGCGGCGGGCGCGGCCCTGGCGGCCAAGCGCGGCGAGACGAAGGTGAGCGAGCTCAAGGGCGCCTCGCGCGAGATGTACGAACTCGATGAGCGAGAAGGAGTTGGAGGACTTCGCCTCGACCAAGCGCAGGGGCAAGCCCGAGCACGTCGCGGACTGAGCGCGAAGGGCCCGTGCTTCAGCCGGGTTGGCCGGCGAAGCGCGCCTCCAGCTCGCCGCGGCGGGTGTCGTCGAGCTTGGCGAAAAGCACCGGCGGCACCGAGAAGCCGTGGCCCGCGGGCAGCGCCGCCAGCGCGTCGGCCAGCTGCGTGGGCCAGTCGGCCGCATCGAGGCCGAGGGCGCGCAGCATGGCGTCGGAGGCGTCTGGGAGGAAAGGGCGGCTGAGCACGGCGTAGAGGCGGATCAGGTTAAGGCTGAAGCGGGTGATGGCGGCGGCGCGGTCGGGGTCGGTCTTGATCGCGGTCCAGGGGGCGGCGGCCTGCAGGTATTCGTTGCCGGCGGCCCAGATGGCGCGCAGCTCCTGCGCCGCCTTGCGCAACTCGATCGCCTCCATGTTGTCCTGGTAGGCCGTCAGGCGGCCGGAGAGTTCGGCGACAAGCGTGGCCTCGGCCGGGCCGTAGGCGCCGCCGGCGGGGACGGTCTCGCCGAAGCGGGCGGCGGCGAATTTGGTCACCCGGCTGACGAAGTTGCCGAGGACGTCGGCGAGGTCCTTGTTCACCCCGGCCTGGAACGCCTCCCAGGTGAAGTTGCTATCCGAGCCCTCGGGGACGTTGGCCATCAGCCACCAGCGCCAGTAGTCGGCGGGCAGGATCTCCAGCGCCTGGTCCATAAAGACGCCGCGGCCCTGGGAGGTGGAGAACTTGCCGCCCTCGTAGGTCAGGTAGTTGAAGGACTTGATGTAGTCGACGAGCTTCCAGGGCTCGCGGGAGCCGAGGATCGTCGCGGGGAAGGATAGGGTGTGGAAGGGGACGTTGTCCTTGCCCATGAACTGGAGGTAGCGCACGTCCGAGGCGCCCTCGTCAGTGCGCCACCAGCGGCGCCACGCGGCGTCGCCGAGGCCGTTAGCGTGCGCCCATTCGGCGGTGGCGGCGATGTATTCGATGGGGGCGTCGAACCAGACGTAGAAGACCTTGCCCTCCATGCCGGGCCAGGGGTCGTCGCCCCGCCGGACCGGGATGCCCCAGTCGAGGTCGCGGCTGATCGAGCGGTCCTGCAGGCCCTCGCCGTCGTCGAGCCACTTCAGCGCGATCGAGGTGGAGAGGACGGGCCAATCAGTCTTGGTCTCGATCCAGCGGCGCAGCTCGTCGCGCATCAGGCTCTGGCGCAGGTAGAGGTGGCGGGTCTCGCGGATCTCGAGGTCGGTGGAGCCGGATATGGTGGAGCGCGGCTCGATGAGGTCGGTGGGATCGAGCTGCTTGGTGCAGTTCTCGCACTGGTCGCCGCGGGCACGCGGGTAGCCGCAGTTGGGGCAGGTACCCTCGACGTAGCGGTCGGGGAGGAAGCGGCCGTCGGCGGGGGAGTAGATCTGCTGCTCTGAGACCTCGGAGATGAGGCCGTTGTCGGCGAGGCGGCCGGCGAGATGCTGGGTGAGGGCGTGGTTCTCCGGGCTGGAGGACCGGCCGTAGTGGTCGAAGGAGAGGCGGAAGCCGTCGACGAGATACTTCTGCACCTGCCAGAGCCGGGCGCAGTAGTCGGCGACCGGCTCGCCGGCCTCGGCGGCGGCGAGCTCGGCCGGCGTGCCGTGCTCGTCGGTGGCGCAGATGAGCAGGACCTCGTGGCCGCGGGCGCGCATGTAGCGGGCGTAGACGTCGGAGGGGAGCTGGCTGCCCACGAGGTTGCCGAGGTGCTTGACGCCGTTGATGTAGGGCAGCGCGGAGGTGATCAGGATGCGGGCCATGGGCGTCCCCGGAGTGCGAGAGCCCGGAAATAGGCGATCCGGCGGCCGGTGGCCAGAGGCTCGGGCTTGCCCGGCGCGGCGGAAGGGTGTCAGGTGCCGACGGCAGGGGAGAGACGCATGACCATCACACTTTATGACATCACCGTTCCGGTGCTACTGCGCGGGTTGGGCCGGCTGTCGGTGCTGCTCGAGAAGGGCAGCGCCCATGCCGAGGCGAACGGGATCGACGCCGCGGAGATGCTGGGCGCTCGGCTGGCGCCGGACATGCTGACGCTGGCAGGGCAGGTGCAGCGGGCGAGCGACACGGCGAAGTTCGCCGTGGTGCGCATCGGCGGGGTGGAAAACGTGGCGATGGCCGACGAGGAGAAGAGCTTCGCCGACCTGCGGGACCGGATCGCCCGGACGCGGGCGTTTCTCGACGCGGTGCCGCGGGCGGCGATCGATGGAAAGGCGGGGGAGACGATCACCGCCAACATCGGGCGCACGCCGGTGACGATCGCCGCGACCGACTATGCGCTGAAGTTCGCGCTGCCGAACTTCTTCTTCCACGTCACCACCGCCTACGACATCCTCAGGCGGGAGGGGGTGCCGTTGGGCAAGACGGACTTCATCGGCGGCCTCGACTGAGCGGGGGAACAGGCAATGCGGACGCAGCCGGTCTTTCTCTTCGATCTCGACGGCACGCTGGTGGACAGCGTCTATCAGCACGTGCTGGCCTGGAAGGAGTCGCTCGACGCCGAGGGGATCGAGCTTTCGGTGTGGCGCATCCACCGCAAGATCGGCATGAGCGGGGGCCTGTTCACCAACCAGCTGCTGCGCGAGACCGGGTTCGATCTCACCCCGGAGCGGGTCGATCGGCTGCGGCGCGGGCATGCCGAGGCCTACAAGCGCTACCGTGACGCCATCCGGCCACTGCCCGGCGCGCGGGAGCTGCTGACCTGGCTGGCGGAGGCGGGCATTCCGTGGGCGATCGCCACCAGCGGGCGGATGGAGACGGCGGCGGTGAACCTGGCGGCGCTGGGCGTGGACCCTGCGGTGACGCCGGTGGTGACGCGCGACCAGGTGCGCTACGCCAAGCCGGACCCAGATCTTTTCATCGCGGCGGCGGAGCGGCTAGGGGCGCCGATCGAGACGGCGGTGGTGGTGGGCGACGCCATCTGGGACATGCTCGCGGCGGTGCGCTGCCGGGCGCTGGGAGTGGGGCTGCTCAGCGGCGGCTATGGCGCCGAGGAGCTGCGCCAGGGCGGCGCCATCCGGGTGTTCGACGACCCGGCCGATCTGCTCGATCATATCGACGAGGTGGGCGGGCGGCGGTAGCCTTGGCCGGGCGCCGGATTTCAGCCAGCGGCGCGCCCCGTGGTTCGTTAACCTTTCGGCCGCACGCGCACGGCGCGTGCATATGATGTGCATATGATGTGCATGAGTTGTACGTCGAAGAAATCGCCGTTAACCCTTGCGGCGCCGGATCAATCCCGGCCCCTCCACCCGAAGCTGTCGCGCGGATTTCGCATCAGCCAGCAGGGTCGGCGTTCGCATCTGGGCGGCGGGCCAGCACCTTGTCGATGCGGCGGCCGTCGAGGTCGACGACCTCGAAGCACCAGCCGTGCACGGTGACGTGCTCGCCAGGCGCGGGGATGTGGCCGAGCTCCTCGATGATCATGCCGGCGAGGGTGGCGTAGTCCTCGGAACGCATGTCCTCGACCCCGAGCGCGCGCCCGGCGGCGTCCACGGGCAGGCTGCCGTCGAGAAGCCATGAACCGTCCGTGCGTTGGGCCGCTCCGGGGGTATCGCTCTCGCCGTGGTCGGGCAGGTCGCCGGCGATGCCGGTCAGGATGTCGGTCGGCGTCACCAGCCCCTCGGGGCTGCCGTATTCGTCGACGGCGATCGCGATGTGGACGCCGGAGGCGCGGAAGAGCTCGATCATCCTGAGCGCCGGGATGTTCTCGCTGACGTAGAGCGGCTCGCGCGCCACCTGGCGCAGGTCGCTGCCGCCGGTGCGCTGCAGCTCGAGGACGTCCTTGACGTGGACGAAGCCGATCACCTCGTCGATCGATCCGTTGCAGAGCGGAAAGCGCGAGTGACCGGCGGCGATCATCGCGGTGATGCAGTCCTGCAGGGGATCGTTGGCGTCGAGCCAGATGATGGCGTGGCGGGGTACCATGATGTTGCGCAGCGGCCGGTCGGCGAAGCGGATGACCCCTTCCAGCAGTTCGCGCTCCGCCTCGTGGAAGACGCCGGCGTCGGTACCCTCGGCGATCATCGCCTTCACCTCGTCCTCGGTGACCGAGCTCGGCGCCTCGCCGCGGAGGCCAAGGAGGCCGAGCACGGCCTCGGTCGAGATGCGCAGGAACCAGACGATGGGGGTGCCGATGGTAGCCAGGACCGCCATCGGGCCGGAGACGAAGGCAGCGATTCCTTCAGCGTTGCGGAGCGCGAGGCGCTTCGGCACGAGCTCGCCGATGATGAGCGAGACGTAGGTGGTGGCGACGACGACTAGCGTGAAGGCGAGGCCGCCGGCGATGGAGGCGACGGCCGGGATGCGGCGCAGCGCCTCGGCAAGCGGCTCGGACAGAGTTGCGCCGGAGTAAGCACCGGCGAAGATGCCGATGAGGGTGATGCCGATCTGCACGGTGGAGAGAAAGCCGGTCGGATCCTCGGCGAGCTTGAGCGCGCGCGCCGCGCCGCGGTTGCCCGCCTTGGCCATGATCTCGAGCCGCGCCTTGCGGGCGGAGACGATCGCGAGCTCGGACATGGCGAAGAAGCCGTTGAGAACGACGAGGACCAGAACGATCACGATCGAGACGAGCATTCCCTCTTCCGCTTCGGCTTCCCCATGCATGCATAGGCGATGCAGGGCGCGAACGCACGAACCGACCGCTACGTTCCGGAATGCAAACGGGGCGCCCGGTAGGGCGCCCCGTCAGGCCGTGCTTCATTGGGCGGCGGCTATTCCGCCTCGAAGCTCACCGTTTCGGCGGGCTGTTCGATCTCGATCGCGGCGGTGGCTTCCTCGCGCCGGTCGGCGATGATCTTCGCATCACGCTCGGTGGCGATGTGCTTGATCGTGTGGGTGGCGCCGCCGGTCCCGGCCGGGATCAGCCGGCCGACAATGACGTTCTCCTTGAGGCCGACGAGCTTGTCGCGCTTGCCCTGGGTCGCCGCCTCGGTCAGCACCCGCGTCGTCTCCTGGAAGGAGGCGGCGGAGATGAACGACCGTGTCTGCAGGCTCGCCTTGGTGATGCCGAGCAGGATCGGTGCACCCTTGGCCGGTTCGCGGCCGGCGGCGATCGCCTTCTCGTTCTCCTCGTCGAACTCGATCTTGTCGACCTGCTCGCCCTTCAAGAGCGTGGTGCCGCCGGACTCGGCGATCTCCCACTTCTGCAGCATCTGCCGGACGATCACCTCGATGTGCTTGTCGTTGATCTTCACGCCCTGCAGGCGATAGACCTCCTGCACCTCCTCGATCAGGTAGTCGGCCAGCGCCTCGATCCCGAGGATGGCGAGGATGTCATGGGGGGCAGGGTTGCCGTCCATGATGTACTCGCCCTTCTGGATGAAGTCGCCCTCCTGCACCGGGATGTGCTTGCCCTTGGGTACCATGTACTCGATCGCCTCGGCATTTTCGTCGTTCGGCTGGATGGTGATCCGCCGCTTGTTCTTGAAGTCCTTGCCGAAGTGAACATGGCCGGAGATCTCGGCGATGATCGCGTGGTCCTTGGGACGCCGCGCCTCGAAGAGCTCGGCCACCCGCGGCAGACCGCCGGTGATGTCCTTGGTCTTCGCACCTTCGCGCGGGATACGCGCGATGACGTCGCCGGGCTTCAGCTCCTGGCCGTCCTCGACCGAGAGAATGGCATCGACCGACATGGCGTGGACCTCGGGGTTGCCGTTGTCCAGCCGCACCGGATCGCCGGTGGCGGGGTCCATGACGATGACCTCGGGCTTGAGGTCGTTGCCACGGGGCGCCGCCCGCCAGTCGGAGACGATCTTCTGGCTGATGCCGGTGGCGTCGTCCATCTCCTCGCGGACCGAGAAGCCGGCGACGAGGTCGACGAACTTCGCGACGCCGGGCTTCTCGGCGATGATCGGCAGGGTATAGGGATCCCACTCCGCCAGCTTGTCGCCGCGGCTGACCCGGGCGCCTTCCTTGGCCAGGAGCTTGGTGCCGTAGCCGAGCTTGTGGACGGCACGGTCCAGGCCGTTGTCGTCGACGATGGCGATCTCCATGGTGCGGGCCATGGCGATCTGCTCGCCGTCCGCGTTGGTGAGCAGGCTGGCGCCGCGGAACTGCAGCACGCCGTCCTGGCTCGCCTCGAGGAACGACTGCGATCCCCCCTGGGCGATGCCGCCGATGTGGAAGGTTCGCATCGTCAGCTGCGTGCCGGGCTCACCGATCGACTGGGCGGCGATGATGCCGACCGCTTCGCCCGGGTTCACCTTGGTGCCGCGGGCCAGATCGCGCCCGTAGCACTGGGCGCAGATGCCGTCCTCGGCCTCGCAGGTGAGCGGCGAGCGGATCTGCATCTCCAGCACGCCCGCCGCCTCGATGAGGTCGGCATCGCGCTCGTCGATCAGATCGCCGCGGTGGAAGATCAACTCCTGGGTCTTCGGGTCGAGCACGTCCTCCGCGGCGACGCGGCCGAGGATGCGCTCGGAGAGCGAGGCGACGATCTCGCCGTCCGCGATCGCAGGACGGGCAGTGATCGAGCGGTCGGTGCCGCAGTCGTCGATCTTGACGATGCAGTCCTGCGCCACGTCCACGAGACGGCGGGTGAGATAGCCCGAGTTCGCCGTCTTGAGCGCCGTGTCGGCGAGGCCCTTGCGGGCGCCGTGGGTCGAGTTGAAGTACTCGAGCACGGTCAGGCCTTCCTTGAAGTTCGACACGATGGGCGTCTCGATGATCTCGCCCGAGGGCTTGGCCATCAGGCCGCGCATGCCGCCGAGCTGCTTCATCTGCGCCGGCGAGCCGCGGGCGCCTGAGTGCGACATCATGTAGACCGAGTTCGGCTCGAGCTCGCGCCCGGCGTCGTCCTTACGGACGGCCGAGATCTCGGCCATCATCGCGTCGGCGACCACATCGGAGCACTTGGACCAGGCGTCGACCACCTTGTTGTACTTCTCGCCCTGGGTGATCAGGCCGTCCATGTACTGCTGCTCGAACTCCTTGACCTGGTCGCGGGTGGAGTTGACCAGCTCCCACTTGGTATCGGGGATGACCATGTCGTCCTTGCCGAACGAGATGCCGGCCTTGAACGCCTCGGTGAAGCCGAGGCCCATGATCTGGTCGCAGAAGATCACCGACTCCTTCTGGCCGCAGTGGCGGTAGACGGTGTCGATGACCTCGCCGACCTCCTTCTTGCGCAGGAGGCGGTTGACGATGTCGAACGGGGTTTTGAAGTTCTTCGGCAGCAGCGTCCCGAGCCGCAGGCGGCCGGGGGTGGTCTCGAAGCGCTTGAGCACGTACTCTCCGTTCCCGTCGATCTGTTCGATGCGGGCGGTGACCTTCGAGTGCAGGTTGACGATCCCCGCGTGCAGCGCGTGGTCGACCTCCTCGATCGAGCCGAAGACCATGCCCTCGCCGGGCTGGCCGTCACGGGCGATCGAGAGATAGTAGAGGCCGAGGATCATGTCCTGCGACGGCACGATGATCGGCTTGCCGTTGGCCGGCGACAGCACGTTGTTCGTGGACATCATCAGGACGCGCGCTTCCAGCTGGGCTTCCAGCGAGAGGGGCACGTGTACGGCCATCTGGTCGCCGTCGAAGTCGGCGTTGAAGGCGGCGCACACCAGCGGGTGCAGCTGGATCGCCTTGCCCTCGATCAGCACCGGCTCGAAGGCCTGGATGCCGAGGCGGTGCAGGGTAGGGGCGCGGTTCAGGAGGACCGGGTGCTCGCGGATCACTTCATCCAGGATGTCCCAGACCTCGGGGCGCTCCTTCTCTACCAGCTTCTTCGCCTGCTTGACGGTCGAGCTGAGGCCCTTGGCGTCGAGCCGCGAGTAGATGAACGGCTTGAACAGCTCGAGCGCCATCTTCTTCGGCAGGCCGCACTGATGCAGCTTGAGTTCGGGACCGGTCACGATCACCGAACGGCCGGAGAAGTCGACGCGCTTGCCGAGGAGGTTCTGGCGGAAGCGGCCCTGCTTGCCCTTGAGCATGTCGGAGAGCGACTTCAGCGGTCGCTTGTTGGTGCCGGTGATGACCCGGCCGCGGCGGCCGTTGTCGAAGAGGGCGTCGACCGACTCCTGCAGCATCCGCTTCTCGTTGCGGATGATGATGTCGGGGGCGCGCAGCTCGATGAGGCGCTTCAGGCGGTTGTTGCGGTTGATGACCCGGCGGTAGAGGTCGTTGAGATCCGACGTGGCGAAGCGGCCGCCGTCGAGCGGCACCAGCGGGCGTAGCTCGGGCGGGATCACCGGGATGACGGTCAGGACCATCCACTCGGGACGGTTGCCAGACTCTGCGGAAGGATTTCCACCAGCTTCAGCCGCTTGATGATCTTCTTCGGCTTCAGCTCGCCAGTGGCCTCGGCGAGGTCGGCGCGCAGCTGCTCGGCCTCGGCCTCGAGGTCGATGGCGGCCAGCATCTCGCGGATCGCCTCGGCGCCGATGCCGGCGCGGAAGGCGTCCTCACCGAACTGGTCCTGCTTGTCGAGGAACTCTTCCTCGTTGAGGAGCTGGCCGTGCTTGAGGTCGGTCAGGCCGGGTTCGACGACGACGTACTGCTCGAAATAGAGGATGCGCTCCAGATCCCGCAGGGTCATGTCGAGCATCAGGCCGATGCGCGACGGCAGCGACTTCAGGAACCATATGTGCGCCACCGGCGAGGCAAGCTCGATGTGGCCCATGCGCTCGCGCCGGACCTTCTGCAGCGTCACCTCGACGCCGCACTTCTCACAGACGACGCCGCGGTACTTCATCCGCTTGTACTTGCCGCACAGGCACTCGTAGTCCTTGATCGGACCGAAGATGCGCGCGCAGAACAGGCCGTCACGCTCCGGCTTGAACGTGCGGTAGTTGATGGTTTCCGGCTTCTTGATCTCGCCGAACGACCAGGAGAGAATCCTCTCGGGGCTCGCGAGCGAGATCTCTGATCTCGTCAAAGGCGCGCAGCGGTGCGACCGGGGCGAACGGGTTGGTGATTTCCTGGTTCATAACTCAATCCTCAAAAGCGTGAAGGGGGAGGTGGGGGCGCCGATGCGCGCCCTCACTCCGCTTCCGAGTCCAGAAGCTCGATGTTGAGACCGAGCGAGCGGATCTCCTTGACCAGGACGTTGAACGATTCCGGCACGCCGGCCTCGAAGTTGTCCTCGCCCTTGACGATCGACTCGTAGACCTTGGTCCGGCCGGCCACGTCGTCCGATTTCACGGTGAGCATCTCCTGCAAAGTATAGGCCGCGCCGTAGGCTTCAAGGGCCCAGACCTCCATCTCGCCGAAGCGCTGCCCGCCGAACTGCGCCTTGCCGCCCAGCGGCTGCTGGGTGACAAGGCTGTACGGCCCGGTCGAACGCGCGTGGATCTTGTCGTCCACCAGGTGGTGCAGCTTCAGCAGGTACTTCACGCCGACTGTGACCGGACGGGTGAACTGCTCGCCCGAGCGGCCGTCGAAGACGATCGACTGGCCCGAGGTGTCGAAGCCGGCCCGCTCCAGAGCGTCGTTGACGTCCGCTTCCTTGGCGCCGTCGAAGACCGGCGTCGCGATGGGCACGCCCGCCGTGACGTTGCCGGAGACCTCGAGGAACTCGTCGAGCGGCAGGTCGCCGATCGCCTCGTTGTAGACGTCCTCGCCGTAAGCGATCTTCATCGCCTCCTTGAGCGGGGTAAGGTCGCCCTTGTGGCGGTACTCCTGCAGCCCCTCGTCGATCGCCCTGCCGAGGCCGCGCGCGGCCCAGCCCATGTGGGTCTCAAGGATTTGGCCGACGTTCATCCGGCTCGGCACGCCTAGCGGGTTGAGGACGAAGTCGACCGGCGTGCCGTCCGCCATGAAGGGCATGTCCTCCTGCGGGACCACCTTGGAGATCACGCCCTTGTTGCCGTGACGGCCGGCCATCTTGTCGCCGGGCTGCAGCTTGCGCTTCACGGCGATGAAGACCTTGACCATCTTCATCACGCCCGGCGGCAGATCGTCGCCGCGGCGGACCTTCTCCACCTTGTCCTCGAACCGCCGTTCGAGCGCCTTCTTCTGCGACTCGAACTGGCCGTGCAGTGCCTCCTGGGCCTGCGCGTCGGCGTCCTCGCCGAGGGCGAGCTGCCACCACTGGCCGCGCGACAGCGTGCCGAGCAACTCCTCGTCGACGGTCGAGCCGGCCTTGATGCCCTTGGGGCCCTTGACCGCGGTCTTGCCGATCAGCTGATCGTGCAGGCGCGAGTAGATGTTGCGCTCAAGGATGGCGAGTTCGTCGTCGCGGTCGCGCGACAGACGCTCCACTTCCTCGCGCTCGATCTGCAGCGCGCGCTCGTCCTTGTCGACGCCGTGGCGGTTGAAGACGCGCACTTCCACGACGGTGCCGTAGTCGCCCGGCGGCAGACGCAGGCTGGTGTCGCGCACGTCGGAGGCCTTCTCGCCGAAGATGGCGCGCAGAAGCTTCTCCTCGGGCGTCATCGGGCTTTCACCCTTGGGGGTGATCTTGCCCACCAGGATGTCGGCCGGCCCGACCTCGGCGCCGATGTAGACGATGCCCGCCTCGTCGAGGTTGCGCAGGGCTTCCTCGCCGACGTTGGGGATGTCGCGGGTGATCTCCTCCGGCCCGAGCTTGGTGTCACGCGCGGCGACCTCGAATTCCTCGATGTGGATCGAGGTGAAGACGTCGTCCTTGGCGATGCGTTCGGAAATGAGGATCGAGTCCTCGTAGTTGTAGCCGTTCCACGGCATGAACGCGACGAGAACGTTCTTGCCCAGAGCCAGCTCGCCCAGGTCGGTCGACGGACCGTCGGCGATGAACTCTCCTCGGCTGACCGTGTCGCCCACCTTCACCAGCGGGCGCTGGTTGATGCAGGTGTTCTGGTTGGAGCGCTGGAACTTGCGCAGCCGGTAGATGTCGACGCCCGGCTCGCCCGGCGCCACGTCCTCGGTGGCGCGGACCACGATGCGCATGGCGTCGACCTGGTCGACGATGCCCGCGCGCTTGGCGGTGATCGCGGCACCAGAGTCGCGGGCCACGATCTCCTCGATGCCGGTGCCCACGAACGGGGCCTCGGCGCGCAGGAGCGGCACGGCCTGGCGCTGCATGTTCGAGCCCATCAGCGCGCGGTTGGCGTCGTCGTTCTCGAGGAACGGGATCAGCGAGGCAGCGACGGAGACGAGCTGCTTCGGCGAGACGTCGATCAGATCGACGTTCGCAGGCGGGTTCAGCATGAAGTCGCCGCTCTTGCGGGTAGAGACCAGATCGGAGGTGAAGCGGCCTTCCTCGTCCAGGTCGGCATTGGCCTGGGCGATGGTGTGGCGCATCTCCTCGGTCGCCGACATGTACTGCACCTCGTCGGTGACCTTGCCGTCGCGCACGTGGCGGTAGGGGGTCTCGATAAAGCCGTACTTGTTGACGCGCGCGAAGCTGGCGAGCGAGTTGATCAGCCCGATGTTCGGGCCTTCCGGGGTCTCGATCGGGCACATCCGGCCGTAGTGGGTCGGATGAACGTCGCGGACCTCGAAGCCGGCGCGCTCGCGGGTGAGGCCGCCCGGGCCGAGCGCCGAGAGGCGGCGCTTGTGGGTGACCTCGGAGAGCGGGTTGGTCTGGTCCATGAACTGGCTGAGCTGCGAGGAGCCGAAGAACTCGCGCACCGCCGCCGCCGCCGGCTTGGCGTTGATCAGGTCCTGCGGCATGACCGTATCGATTTCGACGCTGGACATGCGCTCGCGGATGGCGCGCTCCATGCGGAGCAGGCCGACGCGGTACTGGTTCTCCATCAACTCGCCCACCGAGCGCACGCGGCGGTTGCCGAGGTGGTCGATGTCGTCGATCTCGCCCTTGCCGTCGCGCAGGTCCACCAGCGCCTTGACGCAGGCGATGATGTCGGCGTTGCGCAGGGTGCGGACGGTATCCTCGGCGTCGAGGTCGAGGCGCATGTTCATCTTCACCCGGCCGACCGCGGAGAGGTCGTACCGCTCGGGATCGAAGAAGAGCGACTGGAACATGTTGTCGGCGGCTTCCACCGTCGGCGGCTCGCCCGGACGCATGACGCGGTAGATGTCCATGAGCGCTTGGTCGCGCGTCATGTTCTTGTCGACCTGCATGGTGTTGCGGATGTAGGCGCCCACGGTGATGTTATCGACGTCGAGCGTCGCGATCTCGGTGACGCCGTTGTCGAGGAGCACCTTGAGCGTGCCGCCGGTGATGTCGCCGGTCTTGGCGTCGATATCCCAGGTCAACTCGTCGCCGGCCTCGGCCCAGATCAGGCCGGTTTCCTCGTTGATGGTGTCGCGGGCGACGAAGCGGCCGATGATCGTGTCGAAGGGCACAAGTACCTCCGCCACGTCGCCGCGATCCTGCCACTCCTTGACCATGCGCGGAGTGACCTTCTTGCCCGCGGGCGCGATGATCTCGCCGGAGGCGGCATCGATGAGGTCAAAGTTGGGTTTGGTGCCGCGCAACCGCTCGGGGAAGAAGCGGGTGGCCCAGCCGTTGCCTTCCTTGCGGTAGGTCACGGTGTCGTAATAGGCCGCCATGATGGCGTCCTGGTCCATGCCTAGGGCATAGAGCAGCGTGGTGACGGGCAGCTTGCGACGGCGGTCGATGCGGGCGAAGACGATGTCCTTGGCGTCGAACTCGAAGTCGAGCCAGGAGCCGCGGTAGGGGATGACGCGGCTGGTGAAGAGGAGCTTTCCCGAGGAATGGGTCTTGCCCTTGTCGTGGTCGAAGAACACGCCGGGCGAGCGATGCATCTGGGAAACGATGACCCGCTCTGTGCCATTGACGATGAAGGTGCCGTTGGGCGTCATGAGCGGCATGTCGCCCATGTAGACGTCCTGCTCCTTGATGTCCTTCACGCTGCGCGCGCCGGTCTCTTCGTCCACTTCGAAGACGATCAGGCGCAGGGTGACCTTCAGCGGCGCGGCATAGGTCATGTCGCGCTGCATGCACTCGTCGACGTCGTACTTCGGCGGCTCCAGCTCGTACTTCACGAACTCGAGTACCGCGGTCTCGTTGAAGTCCTTGATCGGAAAGACCGACTGGAAGGTGCCTTGGATTCCCTCACCGTCGAGGGGGCGGTCCTGGTCGCCTGAGTTTAGGAACAGGTCATAGCTCGACTTCTGAACCTCGATGAGGTTCGGCATTTCCGCGACTTCGCGTATCTTGCCGTAGAACTTGCGAATGCGCTTGTGACCTGAATGCCGCTGAGCCATGCTCGAACCTCTATTCTGCATGCGAGCCACCCGGCGGGGAACGGGTGCCTCGGCTGTGCCGGACGCTTCGGGCCCAATGCTGGCGCGATTTCCCACATCGCACACTCCGGACCGATCCTGCGTCTTTCGCGGCACCCGCGCGCGGGTGCCCCAAGAGGCGCACGTGAAAAGCAGTTGGTCGGACCCGCGACTCAGGCGGGTCCGACCTGTTTCGTTAGAGCAACCTCAAGTTGCGCACAAGTTCACTTCAGCTCGACTTCCGCACCGGCGGCGACGAGCTTCTTCTGGATGTCCTCGGCCTCGGACTTGGAGACGCCTTCCTTGACGGCCTTGCCGCCGGCCTCGACGAGGTCCTTGGCCTCCTTGAGGCCGAGGCCGGTGATTGCGCGGACCTCCTTGATGACGTTGATCTTCTGGGCACCGGCGGCCTTCAGGATCACGTCGAACTCGGTCTGCTCCTCGGCAGCCTCGGCCGGGGCGGCGCCCGCTGCCGGACCGGCGGCCATCATCACCGCGCCACCGGCGGCGGGCTCGATGCCGTACTCGTCCTTGAGGATCGTCTTCAGCTGGGCGGCCTCGAGCAGGGTCAGGCCCACGATCTCTTCCGCCAGTTTCTTCAGGTCAGCCATTCTCAGGTTCCAATCAGATAGGGTGTGTTGACCGGTGCGGCAAGGTCTTGCCCCACGCAGGCTTTCAAGGTTGCCGTCAAGCCGCCTCGCGCTCCTCGATGGTGGTGAGGATGGCCGCGATGTTCGCGGCCGGCGCGCCGATCGCCGAGACCAGCTGACCCGCGGGACCGCCGATGGCCGCCACGATGGAAGCGATGAGCTCCTCACGAGACGGCATGGCGGCCACGGCGGTAACGCCGGCCTGGTCGAGCGGTGTCGTCCCCATGGCCCCGCCAAGGACAACAAGCTTCTTGTTGGCCTTGATGAAGTCCTCCACGGCTTTCGCCGCGGCGACCGGGTCCTCGGAATAGGCGAGCACCGTCATGCCCGTCAGGAGATCCCCCATCTTTTCTCCGGGGGTCCCTTTCAGGGCGATCTTGGCGAGCTTGTTCTTGGCGACGCGGACCCCGCCACCGGCCTGCTTCATCCGCAGGCGGAAGTCCGTCATCTCGGCAACCGAGAGGCCCTCGTAGTGCGCGACCACGACGACACCAAAGTCCGCGAAGATCTGGCCGAGTTCAGCGACCACAGCTTCTTTCTGGGCTCTATCCACAGTTGTTGCTCCAAGTTTGGCAGTTGGGGCTCGTCACCCTTTCCGCCGGCTCATTTTCGCCGGCTGCCCGAATCCAGGCTAACCGGCGTCTCGGGTCCGAAGGTCCCGCCAAAACCGCCCGGGGTCTCCCCCGCTTGATCCTGATCGTTCCCCATCTCAGGCAGGATTTCCGGGCTTGCGCCCAACCCACCGTCTCGGACAGTTGGACGGGTTGCCCCGCCCGCAGGCGCCCCGGGCTCTCGCCCGGGGATCTCCCGTTCTACTCGGTTACCGCGTTCGACACGTCCACGGTGACGCCTGGGCCCATGGTCGAGGAGAGCGCGATCTTCTTGAGATACGTGCCCTTGGCGCCCGAGGGCCTCGCGCGGTTCACTGCCTGGACGAAGGCCTTCACGTTCTCGACGAGCTTGTCGGCCTCGAACGAGGCCTTGCCGACGCCGCCGTGGATCACGCCCGCCTTCTCGACCTTGAACTGGACCTCGCCGCCCTTGGCGTTCTTGATCGCCTGGGCCACGTCCATGGTCACCGTCCCCACCTTGGGGTTCGGCATCAGGTTGCGCGGCCCGAGGATTTTTCCCAGACGCCCGACGATCGGCATCATGTCCGGCGTGGCGATGCAGCGGTCGAACTCGATCTTGCCGCCCTGGATCGTCTCCATCAGATCCTCGGCGCCCACGATGTCCGCGCCAGCCGCCGTCGCCTCATCTGCCTTGGCACCACGCGCGAAGACCGCCACGCGAACGGTCTTGCCGGTGCCGTTCGGCAGGTTGACCACGCCGCGGACCATCTGGTCGGCGTGGCGTGGGTCGACGCCCAGATTCATCGCGATCTCGAGGGTTTCGTCGAACTTCGCCATCGCGTTCGCCTTGACCAGCGCCACGGCGTCAGCGACCGAGAGGTTCGCCTTGCCTTCGACGGCCTTGCGGGCCGCGGCGGTGCGCTTTGCTACCTTTGCCATGCCCTTAACCCTTCACCTCGATGCCCATCGACCGGGCGGAGCCGGCGATGATCAGCATCGCGGCCTCGACGTCGTTGGCGTTCAGATCCTTCATCTTCGTCTGGGCGATCTCGCGCACCTGCGCCAGCGTCACCGAGCCCGCGACCGCCTTGCCCGGGGTCTTCGACGCCGAGGGGATCTTCGCCGCCTTCTTCAGCAGGAACGACGCCGGCGGCGTCTTGATCTCCATGGTGAAGGACTTGTCGGTGAAATAGGTGATGATGACGGGCGTCGGCTGGCCGACCTCCATCTCCTGCGTGCGCGCATTGAACGCCTTGCAGAATTCCATGATGTTGATCCCGCGCTGACCCAGCGCCGGACCCACGGGCGGGGACGGGTTCGCCTTCCCGGCGGGAACCTGCAGCTTCAGCTGCCCCGCTACCTTCTTGGCCATGATGGCCTCCTTCTCTTTCCATTCCGCCGGGACGCGACCCGGGCAGAGCTACATGGCCGTGGTCCGGTCCAGACGGCGCGCCGCCTTCGCCTCCCACGGATTTCTCACGAGGTCTTGGAGACCTGCGCGAATTCCAGCTCGACCGGGGTAGCCCGGCCGAAGATCGACACCGACACCTTGACCCGGCTCGACGCCTGATCGACTTCCTCGACCATCCCAGAGAAGCCCTCGAACGGCCCATCGGTGACGTTGACCTGCTCGCCGGTCTGGAAGGTGATGATCGAGCGCGGCCGCTCCTGGCCCTCGACCACTTGGTTCAGGATCCGCGCCACCTCGTCGTCGCGCATGGGCGAGGGCTTGCCCTGCGGGCCGAGGAAGCCGGTAACCCGGTTGATCGAGTTGACGAGGTGATACGAGCGGTCGGACATGTCCATCTTCACCAGCACGTAGCCGGGCATGAACCGCTTCTCGGTCTGCACCTTCTTGCCGCGGCGGATCTCGATGACCTCCTCGGTCGGCACCATGACCTCGGCGATCTCGTCCTCCAGCCCCTGCTGGGCCGCGGCGTCCTTGATCGCCTCGGCAACCTTCTTCTCGAAGTTCGAGAGAACGCTCACCGAATACCAGCGCATCGCCATGTCAGTCCGTAACCTCAACTTCCGGGGCGGTGCGCTCTCGCCGCCCGCTTTCTCGATCTGCCGCCCCGGCAAAGCAAAGCGGCGCGCAAACGAATCGAAGCGCGCCAACCAGGCTGTCGGGAAGCGCCCGCATAGCGCCGTGGGCGCGGAGGTTCAAGAGCCGAGTCTGAGAATCGTCTCTAGGCCGTAGCGGATGAGAAGGTCGACGAGGAAGAAGAAGATGGCGAAGAGGGTCGCCATGATCATCACCATCACCGTGGTCAGCCCGGTCTCCCGACGCGTCGGCCAGACGATCTTCGCCGTCTCGGCGCGGACCTGCTGGATGAATTGCAGGGGGTTGGTGCGGGCCATCGTTCACTCTCTCGCTCGGACGGCTGCAGTTAGGACACCCGCCGGGCCTTTGCAAGGGCCAGGGGCAGCGAAGGGGTCGGCGGCAGGGCCACTCTGGGGCAGGCGGTGGGCGCCCTTGACGGCGCGTCCTGCCGGCCCATGCCCGACGGGTTGCCGCTTGGCTCGTCCCGGAGTAACCCATCGACGCCGTCAGCATGCGGCCCGCGACGGGAGGAGCCGGTGACCGACGAGATCCACCCCAACGGCCTCCCGACGCCCCGGCGCTACTTCGCGATGCTGGCGATCGCCATCGGGATCACCATGGCGGTCCTCGACGGGACGGTGGTGAACGTCGCGCTGCCCAGCATCGCGCGGGAGCTCGGCGCGGCTCCCTCGGACGCAGTCTGGATCATCAACGCCTACCAGCTGGTGATCGTCGCCACCCTGCTGCCGCTCGCGGCGCTCGGCGAGCGGGTCGGCTATCGGCGGGTCTACCAGGCGGGCATCGTCGTCTTCACCCTCGGCTCGCTCTGCTGCGCCCTCTCCGGCAGCCTGCCGCAGCTCATCGCCGCGCGGGTCCTGCAGGGCCTCGGCGGGTCGGCGCTCATGAGCATGAACGGCGCACTGGTACGCCACACCTATCCCGATTCGATGCTCGGGCGCGGCGTCGGGCTGAACGGACTCGTCGTCTCGATCGCCGCGGCGGTCGCGCCGTCGATCGCGTCCGGCATCCTCGCCGTCGGTCCCTGGCCCTGGCTTTTCGCAGTGAACGTGCCCGTGGGGGTGCTCAATATTTGGCTCGCGCTCCGCTACCTGCCCCGGTCCGAGTTGTCGGACGGGCGATTCGACCGCGTCAGCGCCGTGCTGAGTGCGGCGATGTTCGGCTTCTTCTTCGTTGGCGCCGACGGGCTCGCGCGCGGTGGCGGAGCCTGGCTCGCGGTCGCCGCGCTCGCCGCCGCGGTGGTCGCCGGAATCGCGCTCGTCCGGCGCAACTTTGCCATGCCCGCGCCGCTGATCCCGATCGACCTCCTGCGCAACCCGGTCTTCGCGTTGTCGGCTACAGCATCGGTCTGTGCCTTCGTGGCCTTCATCATCGCCTTTGTCGCGTTGCCCTTCTACTTCGAAAGCGTCCTGGGCCGCAGCCAGGTGGAGACCGGCCTGCTGATGACCCCATGGCCCGTCGCCCTCGGTCTGGCCGCGCCGCTGGCGGGGCGGCTCTCGGACGGGGTGTCGGCGGGGGGGCTCGGCGCCTTCGGGATGCTTCTCCTCGCCGTCGGGCTCGGCCTGCTCAGTTTTCTGCCGGCGGACGCGACCTGGGTGGGGATCACCTGGCGGATGGGGCTTTGCGGCCTCGGGTTCGGCTTCTTCCAGGCGCCGAACAACCGGACGATGCTCGCGGCGGCGCCGCGAGCCCGGTCGGGGGCGGCCGGCGGCATGCTAGCGATGGCGCGGTTGCTCGGGATGACGGTCGGCGCGACGGTGGTGGCGCTGGTCTTTCACTTCGTGCCGGTGCGGGCCGAGCAGGTCAGCCTCTTCATCGGAACCGGCTTCGCGGTTGCCGCGGGCGTGGCGAGCGCGCTGCGCCTGTCGCGGCGGCCTCCGCCGGCGCCAGTCGCGTCCGGTTAGGTCGGGGAGAGGTAGTTCCGCATGCTGGCAGGGGCGATAGGACTTCGAACCTACGACCCTCGGTTTTGGAGACCGATGCTCTACCAACTGAGCTACACCCCTAGGGGCCGGCATGCGCGGAGCCGGAAATACGTCGGGGGCCGGTCCGATGCAAGGGGGATTGTCCCGGCCGCCGCGGCCGTTAGTGTCGGGTCTCCCGGAGGCAGGATCATCCCCGTGCGGTCTCTTTTCGAAAGCTGGCAGGCCTGGGCTCTCTTGTCGGCCTTTTTCGCCGCCCTGACCGCGATCTTCGCGAAGGTCGGCATCGCGGGGGTGGGCTCCGATTTCGCCACCTTCGTGCGCACGGTGGTGATCCTAGCCGTGCTCGCCGCGATCCTCACCGCCACCGGGCAGTGGCAGTCGCCAGGCGCGATCTCCTGGCACAGCCTCGCCTTCCTGGTGCTGTCCGGGCTCGCCACCGGCGCCTCCTGGATCTGTTATTTCCGTGCGCTCAAGATCGGCGAGGCCAGCCGCGTCGCACCGATCGACAAGCTCAGCGTCGTGCTGGTGGCGGTCTTCGGCGTCGCCTTTCTCGGCGACCACCTGTCGCGCACCCATTGGCTCGCCATCGCGATGATCGCCTGCGGCGCCATCCTGTTAGCGAGGGGCTGACGCCTTCCGAGCTTGCCCTTCGGGCTCGCTACCGCCGGATCCAGAGATTGCGCCATCCGGTCCTCGGCGGCTCGGGGGAGCTGAGCCCGGAGCCTTCCGGCCACGGACGCAGCCCGCCCGGCTCCAGCAGCGACACCTGCGTGCCCTCGAGCACCAGGCAGGAGAGAACCCCCGATCGCACTGCGCCGGTATCGACGGCGATGCGGTTCGGCCAGTGCTCCACCATCGGTACGATGGTGTGGCCATGCACAACCTTGAAGCCGAAGTCCTGTGTCGAGCTGAGGAACGGCTCACGGATCCAGATCAGATCGTCGCGGGTCTGCTCGGAAAGCGGTACGCCGGGACGGATCCCCGCGTGCGCGAAGAGATAGCTGCCGACCCGGATTCTGAGCGCGCAGGCGTCGAGAAACGCCATGTGCTCCCGCGGGAAAGCGGCCGCGAAGGCGTCGCGGGTGGCGGCGGGATCGTCCACGCGGGCATTCGGGACCCCGTAGGACGCGAGCGTGGTGCCGCCCCCCATGTTGTCGTGCAGCCAGTGGTAGGTCCGGTCGAACCAGCCCGGCTCGCGCAGGTAGGCGGAGACGTAGCTGTCGTGGTTGCCCAGAAGGAAGCTCGCTGGCAGCGGAGAGGCCTTGAGTGCAATCAGCGCGTCGATCACCCCCCGGCTGTCCGGCCCGCGGTCCATATAGTCCCCGAGCATCACGATCCGCGGCCGCGGGTGCGGGCGCGATTCGAGGTCGTCGCGGATGCGCGCCAGCAGGGCGTTCAGCAGGTCGAGGCGTCCATGCACATCACCGATGGCATAAAGGCGCTGGCCTTCCGTCGGGTGGATCTGGCGGCGGGGACTGAGCATGGCGCGAGGAAACCGGAGCCACCACGGGTTGTCCAGTGCCGGACGTGAAAACGCGGGCGACGAGCGCAAGCCCCTCACGATAAATGTTGAAGAACTAACTTCGTTGGCCCCTTCGGGGGCCAACTTTGTCTTTACGCAGCTGTGCTTGACCTATCCCAAACGGGGAAGACCAAGTGCCGCCGGTTCCGACAATATCTTCGACAGGCCTCGTGCGTCGGCTGCCAGAGCCAGCCGACGGCCTCGATGTGAACTGGTGCCGCAATCCGCGGTGCGCATCGTTCGGCGTGCCGCCCGATCCGTATCAGCGGGGACCTGGCATTCCCCCGGCCGGTCCCGGCGTTCTGAGGGGCACTGTTTCGGGCTCTGCCGACGACAAGACGCTCCTGTGCGGCACCTGCGGGCGTTCCTCGCTGCTGAAGAACAAACGCGCCATCTCGGAAGAGTATCAGCGCCAGTGCGCCGCGCAACGCGAAAGTCAGAATTTTGACGCGTGTCGCACCGAGAGGTGCGCCTCGCACCTGTTTCCGGTCTCGGATCACCCGGACCGCTATCGGCGCTTCGGCAGGACGGCATCAGGCGACCCCCGGCATCAGTGTAAAAGCTGCAAACGAACATTCTCGGTTGGCAAGCCAACGCGGCGACAGAAGCGGAGCGACAAGAACGGACTCGTTCTCCGGCTCCTGATCAATGGCTCACCGCTGTCGAAGATCTCGGAGATCACCGGTCTCTCCTACACCGACATCTATCGCAAGATCCACTTCATCCACGAGCGCGTGCGCGCCTTTACCGGCGCCCGTGAGGGCGACCTCGCGCGCGTCGATTGGACGACGCGGGGGTCGCGGGTCGCCACCGACTCGCAGTCGCTGACCCTCAACTGGCCGACGAAGCGTGAGCGCACACCGATAGTCGTCCAGCACCTCTGCTCGGCCCACGCGCGCAGCGGTTTCATCCTTCTGTCCTCCCTCCAGTTCGACCCCGTGCCGAAGATGGCCGACATCCAGGCATCCATGACAGCTGCGGGAGACTTCCAGAAGGATCGGTGTTTCCGTCAGCAAGGCACGCTCTGGTCGGAGAGCGAGTTCCAGGCTCATCTCGCGGCCCTCAAGAAGAATTGACAGGTCAAAGACACAGAACTTTATCAACTGCCGCACTCCGGCGCGCTGGTCCGTCTCGATGCTCTTCAATACGCCCACGCAATGCTGCTGCGCGACGCTTTCGCTTCTTATGACGGTCCGCTCCTGTTTGTTCTCGATCGGGACCCCGGGCTTGGTCCGGCGTTCCAACACGCCTTCGTCGAGGAGATCCGGGAAGGGCGCGCGATGATCGCGCAGGTCGCCTTCCACAAGGGCTTCAGCAATGACGACCGAATGAAGACCGTGATGGTTGGGCGCCAACAGCTCTCCCGGGAAAGCGGCAAAACCCTCGCGGAGCTCGCCGCGCTGACCGACAAGGAATATGCCGCGCTGGTCGATCAACTGGTCGCCACCCAGCTCTTGGGCTACGCCTTCGGTGGTCGGCAGTGGTTCGACTGGCCCTATCACACGAAGTCGGAGCCGCTGAAGAAAGTTCAGTTCCTGACGGACGACGCCCTCCTCGACCAGCCCACCAAAGCCCCGCACACGAAGGCCCGGCTCGTCCGGCTGGCGACGCTCCGCGCGGTGGATTCCTACTTCCATCGCGTCCGGTCGAATCTTCGCTTCGCGGCTCGGCCGGAAATTCCTCCACGGCAGCGACGGGCGAAGCTGGGATCGCTACTACCTCTACAGCCCGGAGCTCCTCGCCAAGGTCCTCGAAATCTACCGCTTCGCGCACAACTGGCTCGGCGACCGCAAGACGAAGGAGACACCGGCAATGCGCCTCGGCCTGGCGAAGGGGAAGATCTGATGAGCGCGACCTCTTCAGCTGATGAGACCAAAAAGGATCGCCCCGGGCCGTGTGGCCGCGGGGCGAGGTATCAACATCTATGATGAGGGGCTTGCGACGAGCGCCCGCGTTTTCGTGACCTGCCCGGAGGGTCAGGTTACTCGATGATTTTGGAGACGACGCCGGCGCCGACGGTGCGGCCGCCCTCGCGGATGGCGAAGCGGAGCTTCTCCTCCATGGCGATGGGCGAGATCAGCGTGACCTCGAACTTCAGGTTGTCGCCCGGCATCACCATCTCGGTGCCGCTCGGCAGCGCCACCGTGCCGGTGACGTCGGTGGTGCGGAAGTAGAACTGCGGCCGGTAGTTGGCGAAGAACGGCGTGTGCCGCCCGCCTTCCTCCTTGGTGAGGATGTAGGCCTCGGCCTCGAACTTGGTGTGCGGCTTCACCGAACCCGGCTTGCAGAGCACCTGCCCCCGCTCGATCCCCTCGCGCTCGATGCCGCGCAGCAAGAGCCCGACGTTGTCGCCGGCCTGGCCCTGGTCGAGCAGCTTGCGGAACATCTCCACGCCGGTGCAGATGGTCTTCTTGTTCGGGCGGATGCCGACGATCTCGACCTCCTCGCCCACCTTCACCACGCCGCGCTCGATGCGGCCCGTGGCGACCGTGCCGCGGCCGGAAATCGAGAAGACGTCCTCCACCGGCATCAGGAACGGCTGGTCCACCGGGCGGTCCGGGGTCGGGATGTACGCGTCGACGGCGGCGAGGAGCTTGCGCACCGCCTGCTCGCCGATCTCCGGGTCGCGGTCCTCGAGCGCTGCCAGCGCCGAGCCGGTGATGATCGGGATGTCGTCGCCGGGGAAGTCGTAGGAGGTGAGGAGTTCGCGCACCTCGAGCTCCACGAGCTCCAGGAGCTCGGGGTCGTCCACCTGGTCGATCTTGTTCAGGAACACCACCATCGCCGGCACGCCGACCTGCTTGGCCAGCAGGATGTGCTCGCGGGTCTGCGGCATCGGGCCGTCGGCGGCGGAAACGACGAGGATCGCGCCGTCCATCTGCGCCGCGCCGGTGATCATGTTCTTCACGTAGTCGGCATGGCCCGGGCAGTCGACGTGGGCATAGTGCCGCGCCGCGGTCTCGTACTCCACGTGCGCGGTGGAGATGGTGATGCCGCGCGCCTTCTCCTCGGGAGCGGCGTCGATCTGGTCGTAGGCCTTGTACTCGCCGAAGTACTTGGTGATCGCCGCGGTCAGCGACGTCTTGCCGTGGTCGACGTGACCGATCGTGCCGATGTTCACGTGCGGCTTCGTCCGCTCAAACTTTGCCTTCGCCATCCTTGGCTTCCCTTCTACGAGGCCCGCCGCAAGGCCCCCTCCGCGAATGGGCGCGAGATAGTGGCAAACCTCCGGAAGCGCAAGTCGGCGCTCTTTCTCGCCAACGGCTACGTGGTGGGGAACTGGGCGCCGAAGATCCCCTCGTTCAAGTCCGATCTCGGCATCGATGAGGCGGTGCTGGGGCTGATGATCCTTGCCTTCGGCATCGGCTCGCTACTGACGATGCCGCTCGTCGGGTCGGTGGTCGCCCGCGAGGGTTCGCGGCGGATCTCCGTCCTCGCCGGGTTCGCGCTGGCACCGCTCCTTCTGGTCGTGACGGTGATGCCCGGGCCTTGGTCGGCTGCAGCGGCGCTGGTGATCCTAGGCGGCCTCGTCGGCGGCATGGACGTGGCGATGAACGCCAACGCGGTTGCGGTGGAACGGCGCATTGGGCGGGCGATCATGTCGTCTTGCCATGGCTGGTGGAGTGTCGGCGCACTGATCGGGGCGGCGACGGGCGGGTTGCTGATCGGCCGCTTCGGGCCGCTCGGGCATTCGGCGGTGGTCTTTCTCGTGACGCTCGGCGTGGTGATTGCGGCGGCGGGCGCGGTTCTCGCCGACCCGCCGGCGGCGAAGGCGATGGGCGAGAGGCACGCACCGGCATGGCCCGGCCTGTTGGCGCTGCTGGTGGGGGTCATGGCGCTCTTCTCGATGATCCCGGAAGGGGCAGTGCTTGACTGGAGCGCGCTATATCTCAAGCAGGAGCTGGGGGCTTCGATTGAGGCGGCTGGTTTCGCCTTTGCCGGTTTCTCGGCGGCGATGGCGATCATGCGCTTCAGCGGCGATCTCATCCGGGACCGGCTGGGGGCGGTGCTGACGCTGCGGCTCTCGACACTGGTGGCTGGGACGGGGCTTCTACTCGCTGCCTTCGCGGGCAGCGTGCTGATGGCGGCGGCGGGATTTGCTCTGGCCGGGCTCGGGATCGCCAACATGGTCCCGATCGCCTTCTCCGCTGCGGGGAACCTGCCGGGGCTGGCGGCCGGAGTCGGCATCTCAGCGGTGAGCTTCTTGGGATACTCGGGGTTGCTCTTCGCCCCGTCGCTGATTGGCTTCATCGCGCGGCACACCGGTCTGGGGCCGATCTATGTGGGGCTGCCACTGTTATATATAGTGGTGCTGGCGCTTTCGGGCCTCGCCCGCTATGCCGACCCGGAGGGTGGCCGGGCCGAGCCATAAAATCCGCTGTAGGGGCGTCGCGTTTCGCGGTTGACAAGGGGATACGATCCGCCTAGGTTCCGCGCGCTCTGGGAGGGGCCTTTCCTCTTCCGCGAACAGCCTTGAACTGGCGGTCACGACTCGGGCCCATGCCCCAGTCCTCTGGAATTTCGCCGCGACGGAACCGATGGCGGTTTCGGACGCGGCATTTTTGGCATTCGTGCGCGAGGGGCGTGCGCGGGGCCGCGAAGACGAAAACGGGCTAACGGGACGGATAGACGGGGTTGAGACTCGAATGCCAACGATCCAACAGCTGATCCGCAAGCCGCGGCAGCCGCGCGTCACGCGCTCGAAGTCGATGCATCTGCAGGGCAGCCCGCAGAAGCGCGGCGTCTGCACGCGCGTCTATACCACGACGCCGAAGAAGCCGAACTCGGCCATGCGCAAGGTCGCCAAGGTGCGCCTGACCAACGGCTTCGAGGTGATCAGCTACATCCCCGGCGAGAGCCACAACCTGCAGGAGCACTCGGTGGTGCTGATCCGCGGCGGCCGCGTGAAGGACCTTCCGGGCGTGCGCTACCACATCCTGCGCGGCGTGCTCGACACCCAGGGCGTCAAGAACCGCAAGCAGCGCCGGTCGAAGTACGGCGCGAAGCGGCCGAAGTGAGGAATTAGAGAGATGTCGCGACGTCACAGCGCCGAGAAGCGCGAGATCCTGCCGGACGCCAAGTTCGGCGACAAGGTCGTCACCAAGTTCATGAACAACCTGATGCACGACGGCAAGAAGTCGGTCGCCGAGGGCATCGTCTACGGCGCGCTCGCCAAGGTCGAGGCCAAGCTGCGCAAGGCGCCGGTCGAGGTGTTCCACGAGGCGCTCGACAACGTGAAGCCCTCGGTCGAGGTGCGCTCGCGCCGGGTCGGCGGCGCCACCTACCAGGTGCCGGTCGAGGTGCGCCCCGAGCGCCGCGAGGCGCTGGCGATCCGCTGGCTGATCAAGGCGAGCCGCGCCCGCAACGAGCACACCATGGAGGAGCGCCTCGCCGGCGAGCTTCTCGACGCCGCCAACATGCGCGGCTCGGCGGTGAAGAAGCGCGAAGACACCCACAAGATGGCCGACGCCAACAAGGCGTTCAGCCACTACCGCTGGTAACGCCCGGACTAGGACCAAGTAAGATGGCCCGCGAATATCCTCTCGACCGCTACCGCAACTTCGGGATCATGGCGCATATCGACGCCGGAAAGACGACGACGACCGAGCGGATCCTGTTCTACACCGGCAAGTCGCACAAGATGGGCGAAGTGCATGACGGCGCTGCGACCATGGACTGGATGGAGCAGGAGCAGGAGCGGGGCATCACCATCACCTCGGCGGCGACCACGACCTTCTGGGAGCGCACCGAGGACGGCGTGTCCACCGACAGCCCGAAGTACCGCTTCAACATCATCGACACCCCCGGCCACGTCGACTTCACCATCGAGGTCGAGCGGTCGCTCGCCGTGCTCGACGGCGCGGTCTGCGTGCTGGACGCCAACGCCGGCGTGGAGCCGCAGACCGAGACCGTCTGGCGCCAGGCCGACCGCTACAAGGTGCCGCGCATCGTCTTCGTCAACAAGATGGACAAGATCGGCGCCGACTTCTTCAACTGCGTGCGGATGATCAAGGACCGGACAGGCGCGACGCCGTGCCCGATCCAGCTGCCGATCGGCGCGGAGACCGCGCTTGAGGGCCATGTCGACCTCGTCACCATGGAAGAGTGGACCTGGAAGGGCGAGGATCTGGGCGCGACCTGGACCCGCCAGCCGATCCGCGCCGAGCTGGCCGACAAGGCCGCCGAGATGCGCGCGAAGATGATCGAGCTCGCCGTCGAGATGGACGACGAGGCGATGGAGGCCTACCTCGAAGGCGCCGAGCCCGACGTCGACACCCTGCGCAAGCTGATCCGCAAGGGCACGCTGGCGATGAAGTTCGTGCCGGTGATCTGCGGCTCGGCGTTCAAGAACAAGGGCGTGCAGCCGATGCTGAACGCCGTGATCGACTACCTGCCGAACCCGCTCGACGTGCCGGCCTACATGGGCTTCAAGCCGGGCGACGAGACCGAGACCCGCGACATCGCCCGCTCGGCCGACGACGCGCAGCCGTTCTCGGCGCTGGCCTTCAAGATCATGAACGATCCCTTCGTCGGCTCGCTGACCTTCACCCGGATCTATTCGGGCACCGATCAAGAAGGGCGACCAGCTGCTGAACTCCACCAAGGAGAAGCGCGAGCGGGTCGGCCGCATGATGATGATGCACGCGATCAACCGCGAGGAGATCGACGAGGCGTTCGCCGGCGACATCATCGCGCTGGCGGGGCTGAAGGACACCACGACCGGCGACACGCTCTGCGATCCGCAGAAGTCGGTGGTCCTCGAGACGATGACCTTCCCCGAGCCGGTGATCGAGATCGCCATCGAGCCGAAGACCAAGAACGACCAGGAGAAGATGAGCCAGGGCCTGCAGCGGCTCGCCGCCGAGGATCCGTCGTTCCGGGTCGAGACCGACATCGAGAGCGGCCAGACGATCATGAAGGGGATGGGCGAGCTTCACCTCGACATCCTGGTCGACCGGCTGAAGCGCGAGTTCAAGGTCGAGGCCAACATCGGCGCGCCGCAGGTGGCCTACCGCGAGACGATCAGCCGCAAGGCCGAGATCGACTACACCCACAAGAAGCAGACCGGCGGCTCGGGCCAGTTCGCCCGCATCAAGCTGGTCATCGAGCCGACCGAGCCGGGCGAGGGCTACTCGTTCGAGTAGCAAGATCGTCGGCGGCACGGTGCCGAAGGAATACGTCCCCGGCGTCGAGAAGGGCATCAAGTCGGTGATGGACTCCGGTCCGCTCGCGGGCTTCCCGGTGATCGACTTCAAGGTATCGCTGGTCGACGGCGCCTACCACGACGTGGACTCTCGGTCCTCGCCTTCGAGATCGCGGCGCGGGCGGCGATGCGCGACGGGCTGAAGAAGGCCGGCGCCAAGCTGCTCGAGCCGATCATGAAGGTCGAGGTGGTGACGCCGGAGGACTACACCGGCGGCATCATCGGCGACCTGACCTCGCCGGCGCGGCCAGGTGCAGGGCCAGGACACCCGCGGCAACGCCATCGCGATCACCGCGATGGTGCCGCTGGCCAACATGTTCGGCTACATCAACACCCTGCGGTCGATGTCGTCGGGGCGGGCGAACTTCACCATGCAGTTCGACCACTACGACGCGGTGCCGCAGAACATTTCGGACGAGATCCAGGCGAAGTTCGCCTGAGCAGGAACAAGGCGGGCCTGCGGTCCGCGGGACGGATAGGAGGCGAGCCATGGCGAAGGCAAAGTTTGAGCGGACCAAGCCGCATGTGAACATCGGCACGATCGGGCACGTCGACCACGGCAAGACGTCGCTGACGGCGGCGATCACCAAGTACTTCGGCGAGTACAAGGCCTACGACCAGATCGACGCCGCGCCCGAGGAGAAGGCGCGCGGCATCACCATCTCGACCGCGCACGTGGAGTACGAGACCGCCGGCGCGGCACTATGCCCACGTCGACTGCCCCGGCCACGCCGACTACGTGAAGAACATGATCACCGGCGCGGCGCAGATGGACGGCGCGATCCTGGTGGTCACCGCCGCCGACGGCCCGATGCCGCAGACCCGCGAGCACATCCTGCTGGCCAAGCAGGTCGGCGTGCCGGCGATGGTGGTGTTCCTCAACAAGGTCGACCAGGTCGACGACCCCGAGCTGCTGGAGCTCGTCGAGCTCGAGGTGCGCGAGCTGCTCACCTCCTACGACTTCCCCGGCGACGACATCCCGATCATCACCGGCTCGGCGCTGGCGGCGCTCGAGGACCGCGACCCGGAGATCGGCGAGCAGGCGGTGCGCAAGCTCCTCGCCGCGGTCGACGACGTACATCCCGACCCCGGACCGCCCGGTCGACCAGCCGTTCCTGATGCCGGTCGAGGACGTCTTCTCGATCTCCGGCCGCGGCACGGTCGCCACGGGCCGCATCGAGCGCGGCGTGGTCAAGGTCGGCGAGGAGATCGAGATCGTCGGCATCCGCCCGAACAAGAAGACCACCTGCACCGGCGTCGAGATGTTCCGCAAGCTGCTCGACCAGGGCCAGGCCGGCGACAACGTCGGGCTCCTGCTGCGCGGCATCGAGCGCGAGGGCGATCGAGCGCGGCCAGGTGCTCTGCAAGCCGGGCTCGGTCAAGCCGCACACCAAGTTCGAGGCCGAGGCCTACATCCTGACCAAGGAGGAGGGCGGGCGGCACACGCCGTTCTTCGCCAACTACCGGCCGCAGTTCTACTTCCGCACCACCGACGTCACCGGCACGGTGGCGCTGCCCAGCGGGCACCGAGATGGTGATGCCGGGCGACAACCTGAAGTTCGAGGTCACGCTGATCTCGCCGATCGCCATGGAGGAGAAGCTCCGCTTCGCCATCCGCGAGGGCGGCCGCACCGTCGGCGCCGGCGTCGTCTCCAAGATCATCGAGTGATGGCCATGCAAGGACAGACCATCCGCATCCGGCTCAAGGCCTTCGACTACCGCGTGCTCGATACCACGACGGCCGAGATCGTGAACACCGCCAAGCGGACCGGCGCGCGCGTGCGCGGGCCGATCCCGCTGCCGAACAAGATCGAGAAGTTCACCGTGCTGCGCGGCCCGCATATCGACAAGAAGAGCCGCGAGCAGTTCGAGATCCGCACCCACAAGCGGCTGCTCGACATCGTCGACCCGACCCCGCAGACCGTGGACGCGCTGATGAAGCTCGACCTCGCGGCCGGCGTGGACGTCGAAATCAAGCTCTAGGGGACCGAGAACATGCGTTCCGGAGTTATCGCAAAGAAGCTGGGAATGACCCGGCTGTTCCTGGAGGACGGACGGCAGGTGCCGGTGACCGTGCTCCACATGGAGAACGTGCAGGTGGTCGCGCAGCGCACCGCCGAGCGGGACGGCTACTCGGCCGTCCAACTCGGTGCCGGTGCGGCCAAGGCGAAGCGGACGACCCAGGCCGATGCGCGGCCACTTCGCCGCCGCGCAGGTCGAGCCGAAGCGCAAGCTCGCGGAGTTCCGGGTCAGCCCCGAAACCTGATCGGGGTGGGCGAGGAGATCACCGCCGACCACTATTTCGCGGGCCAGTTCGTCGACGTCGCCGGCACCTCGATCGGCAAGGGTTTTGCCGGCGGCATGAAGCGGCACAACTTCGGCGGCCTGCGCGCCTCGCACGGCGTGTCGGTCAGCCACCGCAGCCACGGCTCCACCGGCCAGTGCCAGGACCCGGGCAAGGTGTTCAAGGGCAAGAAGATGGCCGGCCACATGGGTGCCGTCCGCGTGACCACGCAGAACCTGCAGGTGGTGCGCACCGACAGCGAGCGCGGGCCTGATCATGGTCAAGGGCGCGGTCCCCGGTTCCAAGGGCGGCTGGGTCACCATCAAGGACGCGGTCAAGAAGGCCGGCGCCCGAGAACGTGATCCTGCCCGCGGCGCTCTGCGCTCCGACGCCGCCGCTGCGGCCGAGGCCGCCGCCAAGGCCGCCGAAGCCGCTGCCGCCGCCGAAGCCGAGGCGCTGCGCGCTCAGGCGGAGGCCGAGCAGGCCGCCATCGAAGCCGCCGAGGCTGCAGGCCGCCGCCGCTCCGGCAGCGGACGACGCCGGCGACGAAGCCCCCGAGGAAGGGAGCGACAAGAAATGAAACTCGACGTGATCTCGCTCGATGCGAGCCCGGCGGGCTCGATCGAGCTCGATGATGCGATCTTCGGGCTCGAGCCGCGGGCGGACATCCTGCACCGCATGGTGCGCTGGCAGCTGGCCAAGCGCCAGGCCGGCACCCACTCGGTGCTGGGCAAGTCGGAGGTCAGCTACTCGACGAAGAAGATCTACCGTCAGAAGGGCACGGGCGGCGCCCGGCACGGGTCGCGCAAGGCGCCGACCTTCCGCCACGGCGGCACCTACAAGGGGCCGACGCCGCGCAGCCACGCGCACGACCTGACCAAGAAGTTCCGCGCGCTCGGCCTCAAGCATGCGCTCTCGGCCAAGGCGACCGCCGGCGAGCTCATCGTCATCGACCAGGCGAGCCTGGCCGAGGGCAAGACCAAGCTCGCTGGCGCAGGCGCTGAAGGGACTTGGCTGGAAGCGCGCGCTCGTCATCGATGGACCGGAGGTCAACGCGAACTTCGCCCAGGCAGCGCGCAACATCGACAACTTCGACGTGCTCCCGAGCGTGGGCGCCAACGTCTACGACATCCTGCGCCGCGACACGCTGGTCCTGACCAAGGCGGGCGTGGAAGCGCTGGAGGCGCGACTGAAATGAGCGTGAAGCCGGAACAGTACGACCTGATCCGCAGGCCGATCATTACCGAGAAGGCCACGATGACGTCCGAGAATGGCGGCGTGGTGTTCGAGGTGGCGATGGACGCGACCAAGCCCGAGATCAAGGCGGCGGTGGAGAGCCTCTTCAACGTCAAGGTGAAGGCAGTCAACACCACCATCACCAAAGGCAAGGTGAAGAAGTTCAAGGGCCGCCCCGGGCGGCGGCGCGACGTTAAGAAGGCCTACGTGACACTCGTCGAGGGTTCGACCATCGACGTGACCACCGGCCCCTGAGACCTGAATAGAGAAACGGAAGACAGCAAGTCATGGCGTTAAAATCGTACAAGCCGACGACGCCGGGCCAGCGCGGGCTGGTTCTGATCGACCGTTCCGAGCTGTGGAAGGGCCGTCCGGTCAAGTCCCTCACCGAGGGTCTGACGGGGCATGGCGGCCGCAACAACACCGGACGGATCACCATGCGCCGGCGCGGCGGCGGGGTGAAGCGGCTCTACCGCGTGGTGGATTTCCGGCGGTCGAAGCTCGACGTGCCGGCCAAGGTGATCCGCATCGAGTACGACCCGAACCGGACCGCCTTCATCGCGCTGATCGGCTATGCCGACGGCGAGCAGGCCTATATCCTGGCGCCGCAGCGGCTTGCCGCCGGCGACACGGTGGTCGCCGCCGCCAAGGCCGACATCAAGCCGGGCAACGCCATGCCCTTCACCTCGATGCCGATCGGCACCATCGTGCACAACGTCGAGATGAAGGCGGGCAAGGGCGGCCAGATCGCCCGCGCTGCCGGCACCTATGCCCAGTTCGTCGGCCGCGACGGCGGTTATGCCCAGATCCGGCTCTCGTCCGGAGAACTGCGCCTGGTGCGCCAGGAGTGCATGGCCACGGTCGGCGCGGTGTCGAACCCCGACAACTCGAACCAGAACTTCGGCAAGGCCGGGCGCATGCGGCTCAAGGGCTACCGGCCCAAGGTCCGCGGCGTGGTGATGAACCCCATCGACCACCCCCATGGCGGCGGCGAGGGCCGCACCTCGGGCGGCCGGCATCCGGTCAGCCCCTGGGGCAAGCCGACCAAGGGGGCGCGCACCCGGTCGAACAAGGCGACGACCAAGTACATCCTGCGCTCGCGTCACCTCAAGAAGTCGAAGCGGTAAGGAGCCCCGCCTATGTCACGTTCTGTCTGGAAGGGCCCCTTCGTCGACGCCCACGTCCTGAAGAAGGCCGAGAAGTCCCGCGACGGCGGCCGCAGCGAGGTCATTAAGATCTGGTCGCGCCGCTCCACCATCCTGCCCCAGTTCGTGGGGCTGACCTTCGGCGTCTACAACGGCAAGAAGCACATCCCGGTCAACGTGACCGAGGACATGATCGGTCAGAAGTTCGGCGAGTACAGCCCGACCCGCACCTATTACGGGCACGCGGCCGACAAGAAAGCGAAGCGGAAGTAAGCCATGAGCAAGGAAAAGAACCCTCGCCGCGTGGCGGAAAACGAAGCGATCGCCGTCAGCCGCATGCTGAAGACCAGCCCGCAGAAGCTGAACCTGGTCGCCGCGATGATCCGCAACAAGCCGGTGGAGAAGGCGCTGAGCGACCTCACCTTCTCGAAAAAGCGGATCAGCGACGACGTGAAGAAGACGCTGCAGTCCGCGATCGCCAACGCCGAGAACAACCACGGCCTTGACGTGGACGAGTTGATCGTGGCCGAGGCCTATGTCGGTAAGAACATGGTGCTGAAGCGCGGCCATCCGCGGGCACGCGGCCGCTTCGGCAAGATCCTGAAGCCGTTCAGCCAGGTGACGATCAAGGTGCGGCAGGTAGCGGCAGAGGAGACCGCCTGATGGGTCAGAAAATCAATCCGATCGGGCTCCGCCTGCAGGTCAACCGGACCTGGGACAGCCGCTGGTTCGCCGACGGTGCCGAGTACGGCAAGCTGTTGCACGAGGATCTGGCGATCCGCGAGTTCATCAAGAAGAACGCGGCGCAGGCCGGCGTCAGCCGTGTGATCATCGAGCGCCCGCACAAGAAGTGCCGGGTGACGATCCATGCCGCCCGGCCCGGCGTCATCATCGGCAAGAAGGGCGCGGACATCGAGGTGCTGCGAAAGAAGCTGGCGCAGTTCACCAAATCGGAGCTGCACCTCAACATCGTCGAGATCCGCAAGCCCGAGATCGACGCCGCCCTGGTGGCCGAGAATATCGCCCAGCAGCTCGAGCGGCGCGTCTCGTTCCGCCGCGCGATGAAGCGGGCAGTGCAGAACGCCATGCGCATGGGCGCGCTCGGTGTGCGGATCAACGTCGGCGGCCGGCTCGGCGGGGCGGAGATCGCCCGGACCGAGTGGTACCGTGAGGGACGGGTGCCCCTGCACACGCTGCGCGCGGACATCGACTACGCGCTCTGCGAGGCCAAGACCGCCTACGGGATCATCGGAATCAAGGTCTGGATCTTCAAGGGCGAGATCATGGAGCACGATCCGCAGGCCCGAGATCGCCGCCAGACCGAACTGCAGGAAGGGGCCGGCTCGCGTCCGCAGCGCTCGCGCTGAGGAGCTGACCGCCCGGGAGAACAACAATGCTGCAACCGAAGCGAACGAAATTCCGCAAGCAGTTCAAGGGCCGCATCCATGGCCAGGCCAAGGGCGGCACCGAGCTCAACTTCGGCCACTTCGGCCTGAAGGCGACCGAGCCGGACCGGATCACCGCTCGTCAGATCGAGGCGGCCCGGCGGGCCCTGACGCGTCACATGAAGCGCCAGGGCCGTGTCTGGATTCGCGTCTTCCCCGACGTACCGGTTACCAAGAAGCCGACCGAGGTCCGCATGGGCAAGGGCAAGGGCGCCGTCGAGTTCTGGGCCGCCAAGGTCAAACCCGGCCGGATCATGTTCGAGATCGACGGCGTGAACGAAGACGTGGCCAAGGAGGCTCTGCGCCTCGCGGCCATGAAGCTGCCGATCA
The DNA here is from genome assembly GCA_963796805.1 of uncultured Alphaproteobacteria bacterium. Taxonomy (GTDB): domain Bacteria; phylum Pseudomonadota; class Alphaproteobacteria; order Rhodobacterales; family Rhodobacteraceae; genus Amaricoccus. The sequence goes on along the minus strand of CAWCNG010000009.1, from coordinate 125,375 downwards.
AGTGCAGGTTCGTCGCTCGCGAGGACTGGTAGGACACTGCGCATCGCAGCATTTCGGGTGCGGGGGTTCGCTTTTTTGGGGCTTGTGGGAATAACGGGTTGCGATCTGGGGCCGCAGAGGCTAAAGGGCGCGCTCACCATGACCTCCACCAGAAATCAGGGTGACCCTTCGCGGGGCCCTCTGGTGATGTTGAAAGGAAGACGGCTATGAAGGCCCAGGAGTTTCGGGACAAGACCACCGACCAGTTGCGCGACAGCCTCGCCCAGCTGAAAAAGGAGTCTTTCAACCTCCGCTTCCAGAAGGCTACCGGCCAGCTGGAGAACACGTCCCGCATGCAGGTCGTCCGCCGTGACGCCGCGCGGGTGAAGACGATCCTGAACCAGAAGGCCGCCGCTGCGGCCGGGGAAGCTTGAGATGCCGAAGCGAATCCTGCATGGCACCGTGACCAGCGACAAGAACAACCAGACGATCACCGTGCTGGTCGAGCGCCGCTTCACCCACCCCGTGCTTAAGAAGACCGTGCGCCGGTCCAAGAAGTACCGCGCGCACGATGCGCAAAACCAGTTCAAGGTCGGTGACGCCGTCCGCATCGTCGAGTGCCCGCCGATCTCGAAGACCAAGCGCTGGGAGGTGATGGCGGAGACCGCTACGGCGTAATCACCCACCCTCTAGTTCATCGAAACCGCGGGACAGGTTCCCGCAGGTCGGGAGTAACCAAATGATCCAGATGCAGACCAATCTGGATGTCGCTGACAACTCCGGCGCCCGCCGGGTTCAGTGCATCAAGGTCCTCGGTGGCTCGCACCGCCGCTATGCATCCGTAGGCGACATCATCGTGGTGTCGGTGAAGGAAGCCATCCCGCGCGGCCGCGTCAAGAAGGGCGACGTGCGCAAGGCCGTGGTCGTCCGCACCGCCAAGGAAGTCCGCCGCGAGGATGGAACCGCCATCCGCTTCGACCGCAACGCCGCGGTCATCCTCGGCAACAACAACGAGCCGGTCGGCACCCGCATCTTCGGGCCGGTGGTTCGCGAGCTGCGCTCGAAGAACTTCATGAAGATCATCAGCCTGGCGCCGGAGGTGCTCTGATGGCCGCGAAGCTCAAGAAGGGCGATAGCGTCGTCGTCATTACCGGTAAGGACAAGGGTAAGAAGGGTGAGATCACCCGCGTGATGCCCAAGGACAACAAGGCACTGGTCGGCGGCGTGAACGTGTCGATCCGCCACACCAAGCAGACCCAGTCGAGCCAGGGCGGTCGTATCGCCAAGGACATGCCGATCGACCTTTCCAACCTGGCGCTGGTCGATCCGAAGACCGGCGAGGCGACCCGCGTCGGCTTCCGCATCGAGAACGGCGAGAAGGTCCGCTACGCCAAGAAGTCGGGGGAGACGATCAATGGCTGAGTACACGCCCCGGCTGCGTACGCAGTACAAGGACGCCATCCGCGCCGCGCTCAAGGAAGAGTTCGGCTACAAGAACGACATGCAGATCCCCCGGCTCGACAAGATCGTGCTGAACATGGGGGTGGGCGAGGCGGTCTCCGATACCAAGAAGGTGCGCGCCGCCGCGGCGGATCTCGCTCAGATCGCCGGCCAGAAGCCAGTGATCACCAAGGCCAAGAAGTCGATCGCCGGCTTCAAGGTGCGCGAGGAGATGCCGCTCGGCGTAAAGGTCACGCTGCGCCGCGACAAGATGTACGAGTTCCTCGACCGTCTGGTGACAGTGGCGATGCCCCGCGTCCGCGACTTCCGCGGCGTAAATCCCAAGAGCTTCGACGGCAACGGCAACTTCGCCCTCGGCCTGAAGGAGCACATCGTCTTCCCCGAGATCAGCTTCGACAAGGTCGAGCAGGTCTGGGGCATGGACATCGTCATCTGCACAACGGCGAAGACCGACGCCGAGGCTAAGGCGCTGCTGAAGCACTTCAACATGCCCTTCACGGCCTGAGTGCGGGAGAGAGAGATATGGCAAAGACCAGCATGATCGAACGCCAGAAGAAGCGCGAGGCTCTGGTGGCGAAGTACGCGGCCAGGCGCGCCGCGCTGAAAGAGACGGCGAAGAACGAGGGCCTGCCGATGGAGGAACGGTTCAAGGCGCGCCTCAAGCTCGCCGAGCTGCCGCGAAATTCGTCGGCGACGAGGCTCCACAGCCGTTGCGAGGTAACAGGCCGCCCGCGGTCCTACTACCGCAAGCTGCGCATGTCGCGCATCGCGCTCCGTGACCTCGCCTCCAAGGGGCAGGTTCCGGGCATGGTCAAGTCGAGCTGGTAGGGGGAGCGCGCCGATGTCCATGACCGATCCCCTGGGCGATATGCTCGCCCGCATCCGCAACGCTTCCATGCGCGGCAAGTCTACCGTGCGGACGCCCGCCTCGAAGATCCGCCGCTGGGTCCTCGAGGTCTTGAAGGCCGAAGGCTACATCCGCGGCTACGAGGAGGTGACCGAGAAGGGACACCCCGAGCTTGAGATCTTGCTCAAGTACTTCGATGGCCAACCCGTCATCCGCGAGCTGCGCCGGATATCCACCCCCGGCCGTCGGGTCTATTCCGGCGTCAGGGAGATCCCGCAGGTCCGCCAGGGCCTCGGCGTCGCCATCGTCTCTACGCCGCAGGGCGTGATGTCCGATCAGCAGGCCCGAACCGCCAATGTCGGCGGCGAGGTCCTCTGCACCGTGTTCTGAGGAGGGCAGATGTCTCGTATTGGCAAAAAGCCGGTCGACCTGCCCGGTGGCGTCACCGCCACCGTCTCGGGTCAGACCGTCTCGGTGAAGGGGCCGAAGGGCACCCGCGAGTTCACCGCCACCGACGACGTGACGATCGCGCTCGAGGACGGCGCCGTCACCGTGAAGCCGCGCGGGCTGTCCAAGCGCGCGCGGCAGCAGTGGGGCATGTCCCGCACCCAGGTCGCGAACCTGGTCGCGGGCGTCGCCACCGGCTTCAAGAAGGAAATGGAGATCACCGGCGTCGGCTACCGCGCGGCGGTTCAGGGCAAGACCCTGAAGCTTTCTCTCGGCTACAGCCACGACGTGGACTTCGAGAATCCCTCAGGGTGTGACGATCACCACCCCGAAGCCGACCGAGATCGTGGTCGAGGGCATCGACCAGCAGGTAGTGGGCCAGGTGGCGGCGAACATCCGCGAGTGGCGCAAGCCCGAGCCCTACAAGGGCAAGGGTATCAGGTATAAGGGCGAGTTCATCTTCCGCAAGGAAGGCAAGAAGAAGTAAAGGGCGCTTAGACATGGCGAACAGCAAGAGAGAGTTGTTCCAGAAGCGCCGCCAGCGCGTCCGGAACAAGCTGCGGAAGATGGCGGGCGACCGTCCGCGCCTTTCCGTGCATCGGTCGTTGAAGAACATCTCGGTCCAGGTGATCGACGACGCCCAGGGCCGGACCCTGGCGGCGGCGTCCACCCTTGAGACCGGGCTGGGCCTCAAGGGCAAGAACAATAAGGAAGCGGCAGCCAAGGTCGGCGCCGAGATTGCGGCACGCGCCAAGGCGGCCGGGGTCGAGGAGGTCTACTTCGACCGCGGCGGCTTTCTTTTCCACGGCAAGGTCAAGGCCCTTGCGGATGCCGCCCGTGAGGGCGGCCTGAAGTTCTAGGGGAGCCGCGAGAATGGCAAGAGAACCGAGAGGCGGCGGTCGGGATCGTCGCGACCGCGACGAGAACCCGGAGTTCCAGGACCGCCTGGTCGCGATCAATCGCGTCTCCAAGACGGTGAAGGGCGGCAAGCGCTTCGGCTTTGCGGCACTGGTTGTCGTGGGCGACCAGAAGGGCCGCGTCGGCTACGGCAAGGGCAAGGCCCGCGAAGTCCCCGAGGCGATCCGCAAGGCCACTGAGCAGGCCAAGCGGCAGATGATCCGCGTACCGCTTCGCGAGGGGCGTACGCTGCACCACGACGCGAACGGGCGCCACGGCGCCGGCAGGGTGGTGATGCGCACGGCGTCCGCTGGTACCGGCATCATCGCCGGCGGCCCGATGCGCGCCGTCTTCGAGATGCTGGGTGTGCACGACGTGGTGGCGAAGTCGCTCGGGAGCCAGAACCCCTACAACATGATCCGCGCCACCATCGATGGCCTGCAGCAGGAGACGAGCCCGCGCATGGTCGCCCAACGGCGCGGCAAGAAGGTGGCCGACATCCTGCCGAAGGCGCCCGACGCCCCGGCCGAAGCCGCCGCGGAGGCCTGATCATGGCAAAGGCCGCCAGCACCAAGACCATCGTGGTCAAGCAGATCGGCTCACCGATCCGCCGCCCCGCCGTGCAGCGCCAGACGCTGATCGGCCTTGGGCTGAACAAGATGCACAAGACCCGCGAGCTCGCCGATACGCCCTCGATCCGGGGTATGGTGGCGTCGATCCCGCACCTCGTGACCATCGTCGAGGAGCGCGGCTGAACGCCGGCCCGTCGAGGACCTGATATGCCCTGCGGGAACCCGCGGGGCATTTTTTTGCCCGAACCGTCCGCCGGCGAATTCCTCCCCTTTCGAAGTGGCATGCTGTATGTTGCGATGCGCCCGCCCGTGCATTCCAGTCGGGGCGGCGCGCAAGGGGGGAACATAATGACAAGATTTGGCGCAGCAGCGATCTCGGCGTCGATTGCAGTGGCCGCGGCGGGTCAGGCTTTTGCCGCCGATGCCACGAGCGAGATAGAGACAGCCCAGGCCTCGTGGGAGGCCGCCTTCGAGGCCGGCGACGGGGCCGCGGCCGCGGCGGCGGTCTTTACAGAGGACGCGCGCCTGCTACCGCCGGATGGGCCGGTCGTCGAGGGTCGCGAAGCCATCGGCAAGTTCTGGCAGGGACTCATGGATGCCGGCGTCCATTCTTTGGACCTCGGTCTGATCGCCGTCGAGATCAACGGCGACACGATGATCGAGACCGGGACTTGGGCGGTGAAGGCGCCTTCCGACCAGGGTGAGGTCGACGCCGCCGGCAAGGCCTTGGTCGTCTGGAAGAAGGGCGATGATGGCGCGTGGCGGATGAGCCAGGACATGTGGAACAATGGTTCCTGACGGGGTTCTAAGACCAGCCTTGATGAATTGAGTAAAGTGCTCCGGCGGCAAGCCAAGCTTGCACTTGCCTCTTGCTCCGACTTCTCCTAGAGACGCGCGGGGCCAACGCGTGCCCTGAATCGACATCAAGAACGCCGTGGTCGGCCCACCCGTCGCTCGGGGTCGTATCCGGCAATGGAGAAGCGACATGAAACTGCACGAATTGCACGACAACCCCGGCGCCACCCGCAAGAAGAAGCGCGTGGCGCGCGGCCCCGGCTCGGGCAAGGGCAAGACCGCCGGCCGCGGCATCAAGGGCCAGAAGTCCCGGTCGGGCGTTGCGCTGAACGCCTACGAGGGCGGCCAGATGCCGCTCTACATGCGGCTGCCGAAGCGCGGGTTCAACAACATCCACGCCAAGAGCTTCGCCGTGATCAACCTCGGCCTGCTGCAGAAGTTCATCGACGCGGGCAAGATCGACGTCAACGCGGAGATCACCGAGGACGCTCTGGTGGCGAGCGGCCTGGTGCGGCGCCGGCTCGACGGGGTGCGGCTGCTCGCCAAGGGGGCGCTGACCGCCAAGGTCACCATGAGCCTGACCGGGGCCTCCAAGGCTGCCGTCGAGGCGGTGGAGAAGGTCGGCGGGACGCTCACGGTACCGGCCAAGGCGGAAGCTGCGGCGGAATGAGCCTTGTCGCCGCCGGTCGGGCGGCATAGATCAGGCGTGAGTTCGCGCCGCCGTGCCCCGCGGGGCACGGCGGCGCCGTCAATTGGAGGGCCGAATGGCATCCGCAGCTGAACAGATGGCTGCCAACCTCAGTTGGGGCACCTTCGGCAAAGCCAAGGATCTTCAGAGTCGCATCCTATTTGCGCTCGGGCTCCTCATCGTCTACCGCGTGGGCACCTACATCCCGGTTCCCGGGGTGGACGCCGCCCGGCTGCGCGACTTCTTCGAGCAGCAGAGCGCCGGCCTCGGGGGCATGCTCAACATGTTCACCGGTGGCGCCGTCGGGCGGATGGCGATCTTCTCGCTCGGCATCATGCCCTACATCTCCGCCTCGATCATTGTGCAGCTGCTCGCCTCTATGGTGCCCAGCCTGCAGGCGCTGAAGAAGGAAGGCGAGGCCGGGCGAAAGAAGATCAACCAATACACCCGGTACGGCACCGTATTCCTTGCCACCCTGCAGGCCTACGGCCTCGCGGTGGGTCTCGAGGCCGAGGGCATGGCGCACGATCCCGGCTGGTTCTTCCGGCTTGGGGTGATCGTCACGCTGGTCGGCGGCACCATGTTCCTGATGTGGCTCGGCGAGCAGATCACCGCGCGTGGCATCGGCAACGGCATCTCGCTCATCATCTTCACCGGCATCGTTGCGCAGATGCCCGGCGCGCTCGCCCGCTTCTTCACCCAGGGCACCACCGGCGCGCTCTCACCGGTCGTCATCGTCGGTATCCTGGTCATGGCGGTCGCGGTGATCGCCTTCGTGGTCTTCATGGAGCGCGCGCTGCGCAAGATCCACATCCAGTATCCCAAGCGCCAGGTCGGCATGAAGATCTACGGCGGCGAGAGCTCGAACCTCCCGGTCAAGGTCAACCCTGCCGGCGTCATCCCCGCCGTCTTCGCCTCCTCGCTCCTGCTGCTGCCGGCAACGATCACCACCTTCTCGGGAACCAGCGACGGCGCCAGCTCGGGGATCATGAGCTACGTCGCCGCCTACATGGGCCGCGGGCAGCCACTGCACATGATCGCGTTCGGTGCGCTGGTGGTCTTCTTCACCTACTTCTATACCGCCAACGTCGCCTTTAAGTCCGACGACGTGGCGGACAATCTTAAGCGTCAGGGTGGCTTCATTCCCGGCATCCGCCCCGGACAGAAGACGATAGAATACCTCGACTACGTCGTGACCCGCATCCTGGTGGTAGGCTCGGCCTATCTCGCGGCGGTCTGCCTGCTGCCGGAAGTGCTCATCTCGAAACTCTCCGTGCCGTTCTACTTCGGCGGCACTTCCCTCCTCATCGTCGTCTCGGTTACCATGGACACGATCACGCAGGTCCAGTCCCACATGCTGGCACACCAATACGAGGGCCTGATCGAGAAATCACGTCTGCGCAGCAAGGGACGGGGGAGCAAGCCGCGGCGATGAATATCATTCTTCTGGGGCCGCCTGGGGCGGGCAAGGGAACCCAAGCGCGGATCCTGGTCGAGGGCCATGGTATGGTCCAACTCTCCACCGGCGACATGCTGCGCGCCGCCAAGACTTCCGGAACCGAGGTCGGGAAGCGCGTCGCCGACGTGATGGCCCGCGGCGATCTCGTCACAGATGACATTGTGATCGGGCTGATCGCCGAGCAACTCGATGGCGAGAGCGGACGGCGCGGCCTGATCTTCGACGGTTTCCCTCGCACACTGGCCCAGGCCGACGCCCTCGAAGCGCTGATGACCGCCAAGGGCAAGTTCCTCGATGCCGTCATCGAGATGCGCGTGGAGGACGAGGTGCTCGTAGACCGCATCTCTGGGCGCTTCACCTGCGCCAGCTGCGGCGAGGGCTACCACGACATCGGCAAGCCTATGGCGAAACCCGGGGTCTGCGACAAATGCGGCTCGACGGAGTTCATCCGCCGTGCCGATGACAACGCCAACTCAGTCCGCGTGCGGCTTATGGCCTACTACCGCCAGACGGCGCCGCTCATCGGCTACTACCATGCCAAGGGCAAGCTCCGGACGGTGGACGGGCTCGCCCCGATCGGGTTGATTTCGGCCGAGATCAAAGTCCTGCTCGGCCTGTGAAAAAAGGGACGCTTCGGCACTTGACCTCGGGCGACGCGTTCATATACTCCGCGCTCTCTCCGAGAGGGGAGTCGTTCCCTCTACATTTCACCTCGGGGACGCGGGATGCTTTGCCCAGGGATATGGGTATCGGAAGCCTGCCGAAGGCATCGGCGGGCTGTGACTTTTGGACGGGGGTCTCGGAGTCGCCCCGGAGGATGAACGGAGCACTGACTTGGCGCGCATAGCAGGCGTTAACATTCCAACGAATAAGCGCGTCGAGATCGCGCTCACCTATATCCACGGCATCGGGCGCACGAAGGCGCAGGAGATGACTCAGGCGCTCGGCATCGCCGAGAACCGCCGCGTCAACGACCTGACCGACGCGGAAGTGCTGAAGATCCGCGAGTACATCGACGCTAACCTGCAGGTCGAGGGCGACCTCCGGCGCGAGACGCAGATGAATATCAAGCGGCTGATGGATCTCGGCTGCTACCGCGGCCTGCGCCATCGCCGCGGCCTGCCCGTGCGCGGCCAGCGCACCCACACCAACGCACGCACGCGCAAGGGCCCCGCGAAGGCCATCGCCGGCAAGAAGAAGTAAGGAGGCCGGCTCATGGCTCGCGAGAAGGCGCGCGTGAAGCGCAAGGAACGAAAGAACATCTCGACCGGCGTCTGCCACGTCAACGCCAGTTTCAACAACACCAAGATCCTCATCGCCGATGCCCAGGGGAATGCTATCGCCTGGTCGTCCGCCGGTACCATGGGCTTCAAGGGGTCGCGCAAGTCGACCCCCTACGCCGCGCAGATGGCCGCCGAGGACGTCGGGCGCAAGGCGCAGGAGCACGGTGTGCGCACCCTCGAGGTCGAGGTGCAGGGTCCTGGCTCCGGCCGCGAGAGCGCGTTGCGCGCTCTCGGCGCCGTCGGCTTCCAGATTACCGCGATCCGCGATGTCACGCCGATCGCCCACAACGGTTGCCGTCCGCCCAAGCGCCGGCGCGTCTGATCGAAGGAACAGGATTCCGGCCGCTGGCCCCCGGGGGGTGCTGGCGGCCTGCCACAATTTTTACCTCGGGCGTTCGCCAGCCAGCGGGATCAGCCGGCGGACAGGAATGGAGGGCCAATGAACATGATCCACAAGAACTGGCAGGAGCTGATCCGGCCGACCGCGCTCGAAATCAAGGCAGGTGCGGATTCGCGGCGGACGGCCACTGCCGTCGCCGAGCCGCTGGAGCGGGGCTTCGGCCTCACCCTCGGCAACGCGTTGCGCCGGGTGCTCCTGTCGTCGCTGCAGGGCGCGGCGATCACCTCGGTGCAAATCGACAGCGTGCTGCACGAGTTCTCGTCGGTGCCCGGTGTCCGCGAGGACGTGACCGACATCGTGCTGAACCTCAAGGGCGTTGCGGTGAAAATGGAGGTCGAAGGGCCGAAGCGAGTTGAGATCCGTGCCACCGGTCCGGGCGTCGTTACCGCCGGTGACATCGTCACCACCTCCGGTATCGAGGTCCTGAACCGCGACCACGTGATCCTGCACCTCGACGACGGCGCCTCGATCTACATGGAGCTGACGGTCGAGCAGGGGAAGGGCTACGTCCCGGCCGACAAGAACCGCCCCGAGGACGCGCCGATCGGGCTCATCTCCGTGGATGCGCTCTTCTCGCCGATCAAGAAGGTCAGCTACAAGGTGGAGCCCACCCGCGAGGGCCAGGTGCTCGACTACGACAAGCTGACGCTCAGCCTCGAGACCGACGGCTCGATTAAGCCGGAGGATGCGATCGCCTATGCCGCGCGCATCCTGCAGGACCAGCTCTCGGTGTTCGTGAACTTCGAGGAGCCCTCGGCCGGTGTCCGCACCGACGAGGACAGCGACCTCGAGTTCAACCCGCTGCTCTTGAAGAAGGTCGACGAGCTCGAGCTGTCGGTCCGCTCGGCCAACTGCCTGAAGAACGACAACATCGTCTACATCGGCGATCTTATCCAGAAGACCGAGGCCGAGATGTTACGCACGCCCAATTTCGGTCGCAAGTCGCTGAACGAGATCAAGGAGGTGCTCACCGGCATGGGCCTGCACCTCGGCATGGAGATCGTCGACTGGCCGCCCGAGAACATCGAGGACCTGGCCAAGAAGTACGAGGACCAGTTCTGACCCTTCCGGAGAGCCTCAGGGCTCCCCGGCCTACCCGGGCAATCCCGCCCCAAGGAGTGCGGCCCATTCCAGGGTCGCCGGACAAAGCATAAAGCACTGATAGGAGACTGAAATGCGTCACGGAAGCGGCTACCGCAAGTTGAACCGCACCCACGAGCATCGCAAGGCGATGTTCGCCAACATGGCCTCCAGCCTGATCGAGCACGAGCAGATCAAGACGACGCTGCCCAAGGCCAAGGAGATGAAGCGGATCATCGAGAAGCTGATCACACTCGGCAAGCGCGGCGATCTGCACGCCCGGCGCCTCGCGGGCTCGGAGCTGAAGCAGGACGAAGCGGTCAAGAAGCTCTTCGAGACCCTCGGCCCGCGCTACAAGGAGCGCCAGGGTGGCTACTCGCGCGTGCTCAAGGCTGGCTTCCGCTATGGCGACATGGCACCAATGGCGATCATCGAACTCGTCGATCGCGACCCGGCTGCCAAGGGGGCCGGGGACAAGGCGCGGGTCGCTGCCGAGGAAGCCGCCGCCACTGAATAGGCGGCTAAGGCGCGCTGCCGCGCCTCAGATCACCACGACCTGCGTGCCGACCTTGGCCCGATCGTAGATCTCGACGATGTGCTCGTTGTGCAGGCCGATGCAGCCCGACGACGACTGCCGCCCGATCTTGCGGATGTCGTTGGTGCCGTGGATCAGGTAGTACTGCCAGGAGAGGTTCATCGCCCATGCTCCCAGCGGGTTCTCCGGTCCCGGCCCCACGTAGCGCGGCAAATCCGGCTTGCCCTCGATCATGCTCGGCGTTGGCCGCCACTCCGGCGCAGGTCGCTTCATCACGACCGCCGTGCGGCCCTTGCGGGTCATCTCGTCGCTGAGCGGCACCGAGGTCGGGTAGATTTGGTAGTAGCCGTCCTCGTCGCCCCAGTAGTGCAGGACCCGCTCGTCAATGACGCAGAGAATCGCGTCGTTGTTCAGGGTCGAGAAGTGATCGCGCCAGTCCCGGCTCTTCAGGCCCGAAATCCGTCGCAGTGCCGCGGTCCCGCTGCCTTCCACGGCCTGCCGGCTCGGATGACGTACAGGATCTTTCGCACATTTGCCGAGCGAGGCGGCTTCTATCAGGATAGCTGAGAGGAGCTGGGAATGGACGAGAAGGCAGAGACGAAGTCGATGGGACAGGTTATCCAGATCGACGAAGCGCGGATCAGGGATCACCTCGGCGAGATGGTTCGCGGGACGGTTGAGGAGGCGCTGAATGCGATGCTGGACGCCGAGGCGGACCAGTTGTGCGGCGCCGGACGCTACGAGCGCAGCGAGACGCGGAAGGACACGCGCGCCGGCAGCTATGAACGATCGCTGGAAACGCGAGCTGGCCAGGTGAGCCTGAAGATCCCGAAGCTGCGGCGCCAGACCTTCGAGACGGCGAACATCGAGCGCTACCGGCGGCGGGAGAGCTCGGTCGAGGAGGCGCTGATCGAGATGTACCTCGCCGGCGTCTCGGTTCGCCGGGTCGAGGACATCACCGAGGCGCTCCGGGGCACCCGGGTCAGCCCGAGCACGGTCTCCAATCTCAACAAGAAGATCTACGCCAAGATCGAGGCGTGGCGGAACCGGCCGATCGAGCATCCGTACATCTTCCTCGACGGCATCGTGATGAAGCGCACCTGGGCCGGCGAGGTGCGCAACGTCTCAATGCTGGTGGCGATCGGCGTGAATGCCGAGGGTTACCGCGAGATCCTCGGCATCTGCGAGGGTGCCAAGGAGGACAAGTCCGGCTGGTCGGCGTTCCTCTGGCACCTCGTCGATCGCGGGCTCACGGGCGTGGAGCTGATCATCTCGGACGCCTGTCGCGGCCTCGTCGAGAGCGTCGCGGAGTACCTGCCGGACGCCCGGTGGCAGCGCTGCGTCGTGCATTTCTACCGCAACGTCTTCAGCCACGTGCCGGCGACCAAGGTCCGCGAGGTCAGCCACATGCTCAAGGCGATCCACGCCCAGGAGACCAGGGCAACCGCCGAGGCCAAGGCCTCGGCGGTTGTCGACGAGCTCCGTCGCCAGCGTATGGGGCGCGCGGCGGACCTCGTCGACGCGCACATCACCGAGACGCTGACCTACTATGCCTTCCCGGACTGCCACTGGATCAAGATCCGCACCAATAATCCCCTCGAGCGTATTATGCGTGAGATCCGGCGACGAACCCGCGTGGTCGGCGCGTTCCCCGACGGTCGGTCCTGTCTCAATCTCGCTGCCGCCCGGCTCCGGCACATCGCCGGAACCCAGTGGTCAACCCGTAAGTACATGAACATGGCGCCGCTCCGCGCGCCCCAAAACGAAGCCTACGGAGCCGTCTCCGCATGAGCGAAAGTGCGAAAGAGTTCTGGACGCTACCTGGCGAGCGGTCCCGCCGCCGCTGCATGCCCGGCGGAAAGCGCAGCGCAGGCGAAGCCGCGCCGCGTCATTTGCCTTGTCACGCCTATTGGATTCGCTCGATAATCCTGGACGCTTGCGGATCTCGCTGCGGTCAACACACATCCCCGTGGGGGTTCGCTTGGCCTTGGTTGAGGTGCGGCCAACGCAGGGTGAAAAGCTTCTAGATCAGCGAACTGACGCACTGTGGCCGCCGCCGTACGTGCGCACCCTTTCCCCGCCGTCCGGCGGCGCCTATCCTGCCTGCGATGGCCGACCTCTTCGACCCACGCCCCGACGATCGCCAGGCCACCGTTCCGCCTTCCGAGGCGCAGCGACCCCTCGCCGACCGCCTGCGTCCACGCCGCCTGGAGGATGTAGTGGGCCAGGACCACCTCCTCGGCCCCGACGGTCCGTTGGGCCGGATGCTGGGCGAAGGCAGCCTCGGCTCGATCGTCTTCTGGGGCCCTCCCGGCGTCGGCAAGACCACCATCGCGCGCCTGCTCGCAGACGCTACCGACCTCGCCTTCGTCCAGATCAGCGCGATCTTCACCGGCGTCGCCGACCTGAAGAAGATCTTCGAGGCCGCCCGCCTCCGTCGCCAGAACGGGCGCGGCACCCTGCTCTTCGTCGACGAAATCCACCGCTTCAACAAGGCCCAGCAGGACGCCTTCCTGCCGCTGATGGAGGACGGCACCATCGTCCTCGTCGGCGCCACCACCGAGAACCCATCCTTCGAGCTCAATGCCGCGCTTCTTTCCCGTGCCCGCGTCCTCACCCTTCGTCGAACTCGACGAGGTGGCCTTGGAGGACCTCGTCCAACGCGCCGAGGCCGATCTCGGCCACCCCCTGCCGCTCACCCCCGAGGCCCGCAGCACGCTCGTCGCCATGGCCGACGGCGACGGCCGGGCGCTGCTCAACCTGATCGAGCAGATTGCCCCCGAGACCGCCACCCTCGACCCCACCGGGCTCTCCCAGCGCCTCACCCGCCGGGCCGCGATCTTCGACAAGTCCGGCGACAGCCACTACAATCTGATCTCCGCCCTGCACAAATCCATCCGCGGTTCCGATCCCGACGCTGCGCTCTACTGGCTGGCCCGCATGCTGAAGGGCGGGGAGGACCCGCGCTTTCTCGCCCGCCGCATCACCCGCATGGCCGTCGAGGACATCGGGCTCGCCGACCCGGCAGCCCAGCGGCTTTGCCTCGACGCCTGGGCCACCTACGAGCGCCTCGGCTCGCCCGAAGGAGAACTGGCCCTCGCCGAGGCGGTGATCTACCTGGCCCTTGCGCCCAAGTCGAACGCCGCCTACCGCGCCTTCGGCGCCGCCATGGCCGCCGCCGAGCGCACCGGGTCGCTGGTTCCGCCCAAGCACATCCTGAACGCGCCGACGCGGTTGATGAAGGCGGAGGGCTACGGCAAGGGCTACGTCTACGACCACGACACCGAAGAGGGTTTCTCCGGCCAGGACTACTTCCCACCCGGGATGCCGCGCGAAGCCTTCTATCAACCTGGCGGACGCGGGATTGAGGGCGAATTCCGCGAAAGGCTTTTGTTTTTCGCGGCCGAACGCGCTAGGAAGTCGGAAGGCGACTGACGGCTCGATCCGGGAGACCTCCTCATCCCCGCGAAGACCAGCGACCTGATCCAGCTTGTCTACGTCAGTGCGGCGGCGCCCGGACTGACGTATGAGGATCTGGATGCCATCGCTCGCTCATCCTCCGCGCACAACCAGGAGGCGGGACTTACCGGCCTGCTCCTCCACCAGCACGAGCGTTTCTCCGGCACGCTCGAAGGTCCCGAGCGAAAGGTCCTCCAGCGCATGGAGGTCATCATCCGCGATCGACGCCACTCCTTCGTGCGCGTCCTCCGCGAGGCCCTGGTCACCGAGCGCCGCTTCGACAACTGGAGCTTCGCCTCCCTCCCCGAGGCGGAGGAGGGCAGCGAGGCCGGTGACGGTTTCATCTTGAGCTTGGCGCGCGGTTTGCGATAGAACCTGCTCGTTTTACGCGAGTCGGTTATTGACACCCCGAATCGTTTTTGGTTTGAAATAAAACAAAACCGTGACGGGGGAGAATGGATGCGCGGCGTGGATGTAAGCGGTGACCTGGTAGAGTTCGCCTTCGAGTCGCAGGCCGCCGAGGACCTGACCGCGGCATGCATCGCCCGCCTGGTCCGCCGTTCCTGGAGCTTCAACGTCCGCAAAGATCTGACCGGAGAACTTCGCCTCAGGGATGGCCGGTTCGTTCAGGTCATCGAGGGTCGTTGTGCCGATATCCTCATGCTCGCGGCGCGCATCATTGCCGATTCGCGGCACGGCGCCATCCGGATCCTGGCGTTGCGCGGCATCGAGGCCCGCCGCTTCGCCGGCTGGACGGTGAGCGGGCTGGACCTCGCCGACCACCAGGACGAAACGCCGCGTCCCTCGGCCGCCAACCTCCACTTCATGCAGGCGCGGGCCGCGGCCCGGCTGATCGAGGTCGGCCGTCCCGCCTCCTGACCCCGGTCCTCACTCCGCGCCTTGACAAGGCTGCCGCGCGTGGGCCTTTGAGGCTGCATGAACGGCGTCCAGCAGATCGAGGTAGGCACTGACGAGGCGGATCAGCGGCTGGATCGCTGGCTGCGGCGCATCTTTCCCCACCTCGCCCAGAGCCGGATCGAGCGCATGTGCCGCAAGGGCGAGATCCGCGTGGACGGTGGCAGGGTGCGGCCGGCGACGCGGCTCGAGACCGGCCAGCTGGTCCGCATACCACCAGTGCCGGAGGAACAGCCGCCGCTCCCGGCGGCCGAGGCGGTGGTCTCGGACGCCGATGCCGAGATGATCCGCGCCTGCGTGATCTGGCGCGACGACGACATCATCGCGCTCAACAAGCCTCCGGGCCTGGCGGTGCAGGGCGGCTCCGGCCAGCGGCGGCACGTCGACGCCCTGGCCGAGGCGCTGAAGTTCGGCCGCCCCGACAAGCCGCGCCTCGTCCACCGCCTCGATCGCGACACCTCCGGAGTGCTGCTCCTTGCCCGGACGGTGAAGGCGGCGGCAGGGCTGGCGCGGGCGTTCCAGGCGCGTACCACGCACAAGGTCTACTGGGCGGTCGTGGCGGGGACCCCGTCCCCCCGGGCAGGGACCATCCGCTACGGCCTCGCGAAGGCGCCGGGGCACGGTGCCGGCGGCGAGGGCGAGAAGATGGTCTGCGTTCCCCCCGACGCCGTCGCGACGACCGAGGGCGCCAGGCCCGCGCTCACCGACTATGTGGTGATCGACGCCGCGGCGACCCGCGCGTCCTGGGTGGCGCTCAGCCCGGTCACCGGCCGCACCCACCAGCTCCGCGCGCACATGGCGGCCATCGGCCATCCTGTAACCGGCGACGGCAAGTACGGCGGCAGCGGCCAGGAGAATCTGGGCGAGGGCTGGGGGGCGCAGCTCGGCGGCGGGGTGAGCCGCAAGCTGCACCTGCACGCCCGCTCGATCGAGCTGACCCACCCGGTGACCGGCAAACGCCTGACCTTCACCGCGCCCCTGCCCGATCACATGGCACGGACCTGGGAGCTCTTCGGCTGGCGGCCGCAGGATGCGCCCTTCGACCCCTTCGAGGAAATCCGGTGACCTCGCTGGCCCGACTGGTCGCACTGCCGGTCCGCGGCTACCGGCTGGTTTTCTCGCCCTGGGTCGGGCATTCCTGCCGGTTCCAGCCGACCTGCTCGGCCTACGCACTGGAGGCGCTGGAGAAGCACGGCGCCATTCGCGGCGGCGGGCTGGCACTGCGGCGGATTCTGCGCTGCCATCCCTGGGGGGGCGCCGGCATCGACAACGTGCCGCCGCGCACCTGAATGCCCGCTGCGCACCCCGCGCTGGATTTTGCGCTGCAACCCGACGATTATGCACCGGTCGCGCAAGGTGTGACAGGGGCGGAGGACGGACATGAAGCGAATTCTGGCGCTCGCGGCGGGGCTGATGCTGGCGGCTTCCGCGGTCGCGGCTCAGCGCACCGACATCGTCGTCGGCATGCAGCTCGAACCGCCGAACCTCGATCCCACCGCCGGCGCCGCGGCAGCTATCGACGAGGTGGTCTACGCCAACGTCTTCGAGGGCCTCACCCGCTACGCCGACGACGGCACGATCAAGCCGGCGTTGGCCGAGAGCTGGGAGATCGCCCCAGACGGCCTTTCCTGGGAGTTTCGCCTGCGGGAGGGCGTGACCTTCCACGACGGCACGCCCTTCACCGCCGAAGACGTCGTCTTTTCCTTCGACCGCGCCATGGCCGAGGATTCGACAAATGCGCAGAAGCAACTCTTCGCCGGCATCAACGAGGTGACGGCGATCGACGACACCACCGTCGAGATCGGCCTCGACGCGCCCAAGGGCTCCCTTCTCACCAACCTCGCCTGGGGCGATGCCGTCATCGTCTCGCCCGCCAGCATCGACACCGCGGCGACCAACCCGATCGGCACCGGCCCCTTCAAGTTCTCGCAATGGGTGCAGGGCGATCGGGTCGAGCTGGAGAGGAACCCTGACTACTGGGGTAAGCCGGCCAGGCTCGAGAAGGTCACCTTCAAGTTCATCTCCGACCCGACCGCCGCCTTCTCGGCGATGATGGCCGGCGACATCGACGCCTTCCCCAACTACCCCGCTCCCGAGAACCTCTCTCAGTTCGCCGCCGACCCGCGCTTCCAGGTGATCGTGGGCTCGACCGAGGGCGAGACCATCCTTGCCATGAACAATGCCCGCGCACCTTTCGACGACATCCGCGTGCGCGAGTCGGTGGCCCACGCCATCGACCGGCAGGCGATCATCGACGGCGCCATGTTCGGCTATGGCACCCCCATCGGAAGCCACTTCGCTCCGCACAACCCCGCCTACAAGGATCTCACCGCATTGTCAGCCTACGATCCCGAGAAGTCGAAGGCCCTTCTCGACGCGGCAGGCCTCAAGGACGGCTTCAAGACCACCCTCGCCCTCCCGCCCCCTTCCTACGCCCGCCGCGGCGGCGAGATCGTGGCGTCGCAGCTGCGCGCTGTCGGAATCGACGCGCAGATCGTCAACGTCGAGTGGGCACAGTGGCTCGAGCAGGTCTTCAAGAACAAGGACTTCGACCTGACCATCGTCAGCCACACCGAGCCCATGGACATCGGCATCTACGCCCGCCCCGACTACTATTTCGGCTATGACGACCCGGTGATGCGGGCGCTCATGGCGGGAGTCGAGGCGACGGCCGATCCCGCCGAGCAGACCGAAATCCTGCAGGCGGCGCAGGACCGGGTGGCCGAGCACTTCGTCAACGCCTTCCTTTTCCAGCTCGCCAAGACCGGCGTGGCAGATGCGCGGATCAGCGGCCTGTGGGCCAACTCGCCCACCCAGGCCACCGACGTGACGGCGGTCTACTGGGCCGAATGACCTAGCCCCCCGTGCTCCGCTACGCCCTGAAACGCCTCGTCTCTCTCGGCCTCAGCCTCGTCGTTGCCAGCCTGGTGATCTTCGTCACCCTCCAGGTCGTCCCCGGCGATCCGGCGAGCTACATGCTGGGTCTCAACGCCAGCCCGGAGGCCGTGGCCGCGCTACGGACCGAGCTCGGCCTCGATGGCGGGCCTGTGGCGCGCTACCTTGGCTGGGCGGGCGGCATGCTTACCGGCGACTTCGGAGTCTCCTACACCTACCGCACGCCGGTGGCTGGCATGGTCATGGACCGCCTCCAGGTCTCGCTGCCGCTGGCGCTGATGGCGCTTGCCCTCTCCACCGCCATCGCCTTCCCGGTCGGTATCTGGGCCGCCTCCCGCCGCGGCACCGTCGTCGACGCGGGGGTCATGGGCGTGACCCAGCTCGGCGTCGCGATCCCGAACTTCTGGTTCGCCATGCTTCTTGTCCTTGTCGTCGCGGTGAACCTGCGCTGGGTCTCGGCCGGCGGATTCCCCGGCTGGCAGGCGGGGCTGCTGCCCGGCCTCCGGGCGCTCGCGCTGCCGGCCGTCGCGCTCGCGCTACCGCAGGCCTCGATCCTCGCCCGCGTCATGCGCTCCGCGCTAATCGACACGCTGAACGAGGACTTCATCCGCACCGCCCGCGCCAAGGGGCTGACACGCGGCCAGGCGCTGCGCCGACACGCGCTGCGCAACGCCCTGATCCCGGTCCTCACCATCATCGGCTTGCAGTTCTCATTTCTGCTAGCGGGCGCGATCATCATCGAGAACGTCTTCTTCCTGCCCGGCCTCGGGCGCCTCGTGTTCCAGGCGATCAGCCAGCGCGACCTCATCGTGGTGCAGAGCGTTGTCATGCTGCTGGTCCTCGCAGTCATAACCGTCACCTACCTGGTCGACCTCGCCTATGCGTGGGTCGACCCGCGCCTGCTGAACCGCTGATGCGCGCGCTCCTCATTGGTGGGGCGATGGTCGCGGTCTTCGTCGCGGCGGCGCTCCTCTCCTTCGTCTGGACGCCCTACGACGTGGCGGCGCTCGACATCGCGGCCAAGCTGCAGCCACCGTCGGCGGCGCATTGGCTCGGCACCGACCATTTCGGCCGCGACGTCCTCTCCATGCTTATGGTCGGCGCCCGCGTGTCGATCGCCGTGGCGCTGGTGGCGGTCGGTATCGGCATGGGCCTCGGCGTGCCGCTCGGGCTCGCGGCGGCGGCGCGACGCGGCTCGCTCCTCGACGAGCTCATCATGCGCGGCAACGATCTCGTCTTCGCCTTCCCGTCGCTGCTCATCGCCATCATGATCACGGCCGTCTTCGGCCCCTCGGCGATCAACGCCATCATCGCGATCGGCATCTTCAATATCCCCGTGTTCGCCCGGCTCACCCGCGGCGCCGCGCTCAGCCTCTGGCCGCGGGACTTCGTGCTGGCGGCGCGCATAGCCGGCAAGGGCGACGCCCGCATCTCGTTCGAGCACATCCTGCCCAACCTCACCAACCTCCTCATCGTGCAGGGTACGATCCAGTTCTCGCTCGGCATCCTTGCCGAGGCGGGCCTCTCCTATGTCGGCCTGGGCGCGCAGCCGCCCACACCCTCCTGGGGACGGATGCTCGCCGAGAGCCAGACCTTGCTTTCCCTCGCCCCGCACTTGGCGCTGGCGCCGGGCCTCGCCATCGTGCTCACCGTGCTCGGCCTCAACCTCATGGGCGACGGGCTACGCGACCTGATCGACCCGCGCCTCCGCCGGGTCCGGGCATGAGCGCGCCGCGCCTCTTCCTGGTGGCGGGCGAGCCCTCGGGCGACCTCCTCGGCGGCGCGCTCCTTGCGGGGCTCCGCCAGCTCTGCGGCGACGGGCTGGTGCTCGACGGGGTAGGCGGGCCGGCCATGGCCGCCGAGGGGCTGACCAGTCGCTTTCCCATGGAGGAGCTTTCGGTCATGGGACTGGCCGAGGTGCTGCCGCGCGTTCCGAACCTGCTGCGGCGCATCCGCGAGACCGGCGACGCGGCGGCCGCGATGGCGCCGGATGCGCTCGTCACCATCGACAGCCCCGACTTCTCGCTGCGGGTGGCCCGGCGCGCGCGTGCCCGGCGGCCGAAACTGCGGGTCATCCACTACGTCGCGCCGTCGGTCTGGGCATGGCGGCCGGGGCGCGCGAGGAAAATGGCGCGGGTGGTCGACCACGTGCTGGCGCTCCTGCCTTTCGAGCCGCCCTACATGCAGGCCGCCGGCATGACCTGCGACTTCGTCGGCCACCCGGTGGCCGCCGAACCGCAGGCGACCCCCGAGGAGGTGGCGGCGATCCGCGCCGAGCTCGGCGTCGCGCCTGGCCAGCGGCTCCTCATCGTCCTGCCGGGGTCGCGGCACGGCGAGGTGACCCGCCTCGGCCCCGTCTTTGCCGAGGTCATCCACCGGCTGCGCGCCGCCGATCCCGGCCTCGCCGTGGTGCTTCCGGCGGCGGCGCCGGTCGTGGACGCCCTCGGCGGGCTGCTGCCGCCTGACGCCGCCGGCTGGCCCCGGCTCCTCGACCCGCGCGGCCGGACGAAGGCCGAGGCCGAGGCGCGCAAGCGCGCCATCTTCGCCGCAGCCGACGCGGCGTTGCCAGCCTCCGGCACCGTCAGCCTCGAACTCGCCGCCGCCGGCACACCCATGGTGATCGCCTACACCGCCAACCCGCTGACCGGCTGGATCGTCATGCGCATGAGGTTGATCGACACCGCCACCCTCGTCAATCTCGTCACCGACACGCGCGTGGTGCCGGAGTTTTTCCTGGGCAACTGCACGCCGAACAAGATCACCCCCGCCGTGGCCGATCTCCTCGAAGACCCGGCGGCGGCCGCCACCCAGCGCGCCGTTGGCGCCCGCGCCATGGACCTCCTCGGCCGCGGCGGCGAGCCACCCGGCCTCCGCGCCGCGCGCTCGGTCCTCGCAGCCATCGGGCGAGAGCCATCCTGAGCCCACTCGGGGGTGGCCGAAAACTTCTCAGCTCAGCCCCGCGCGACGACCTCCGCCGGCGGCGGGCAGGAGGTAATGCCCGTGCCCTCGTAGCCGCGGCGAAATGCATCCTGTCGCCCGTCCTGGGTGCCGCGGGCAAGCGCATCGAACTCGGCTGGTACCCTCGTTCCCGCGCTGGCGAGATCGTCGACCACGTTGCGCCAGGACCAGACCAGCTGGCCCCAGAAGGCGGGAGGCACCGGTCCGAGACGCGTGGCGGCAGCGGCCGCCCAGACGCCGGTCAGGCAGTCCGCCTGCAGCGCCAGCGCCTCGCCCACGACGGCACGCCTCCCGCGCCGGGCCCCGATGAGCCGGAGCGCCGCGGCATCGAGCACGCCAAGTTCGCGCTGGAGATGCTCGGCGGACATGCGTCCTGCGACCAGCGCAAGCCCCAGCTCTTCCTGCCGCTGAAGTCGGCCGGCCAGCGTGGCGAGAAAGGCCAGGTCGAAGGCCGCCGTGCCGGTCTCGGCGCAGTAGAACGGGCCTGAGACTCGGGCGCCGCCGGCGCAGGGCGTTTCGGTGGCGCGGGTGAAAAAGACGATCCTGGCAGGCGCGAATTTCTCGCCCGACCCGTTGGCTGTCGCCCGTCCCCAGAGCTCCTGGGCATCAGCGAAGGCGACCTCGGTGCGGCGCATGATCGCATCCGTCCGCACGGCAGCCGCCACGGGTGCGTCGCCGCTGAAGAGCTCAGGCCTAGTCCGGCCCAGGGCCCAGGTTCCGAGGAGAGCAAGTATCGATAGCCCCACCACCACGAGCGCCAGTGGCCGCATCCGGCCCGCGAGTGTTCGCTTCTGTTCGTGGCCGATCACGTTCATCGGTCGGTCGCCTCCTAAGGCCTCGGGACCTTGACGTCGGGGCGGCCCCGTGGTGCTTGGACCGACCATCGCGCAAAGGTCTTAAGAAAAGTGCTACGCAAGCTTTACGAGTGGACCTTGTCGCTCGCCGGATCTCGCCACGCGGTCTGGGCGCTGGCGGCCGTGAGCTTTGTCGAGAGTTCGGTGTTCCCGATCCCGCCGGACGTGCTTCTGATCCCGCTCGTCCTGGCCCGGCCGAACCGCGCCTGGATGATCGCCGGGGTGTGCACCCTCGCCTCGGTCGTCGGCGGTGCCTTCGGCTACTTTATCGGCTGGGGCCTCTTCGATCAGGTCGGCCGGCCGCTGCTGACCTTCTACGGCATGGAGGCGAAGTTCGGCGACTTCTCCGCCGCCTACAACAACTGGGGGGCCTGGGCAGTACTGATCGCGGGCGTCACGCCCTTTCCCTACAAGGTCATCACCATCCTCTCGGGCGCGACCGGCCTCAACTTCGCTGTCTTCATGGTAGCCAGCGCGCTCGCGCGCGGCCTCCGCTTCTTCTTGATCGCCGCGCTGCTGCGGCGTTTCGGCGAGCCGATCCGCAACTTCATCGAGAAGCGGCTCGGGCTCGTGTTCAGTGTCTCGGTGGCAGCCCTGGTCGGCGGCTTCCTGGTGTTGGGGCTGGCGCGATGACCGAGCTCCAGCTCCGTTCGCTCGGGCCGGTGGTCGGGTCGCTCCTGCTTCTCCTCGGCGCCCTGGCCTTCCAGTACGTCGGCGGGCTCGCGCCCTGCCATCTCTGCATCCTGCAGCGCTGGCCGCACGGGCTGGCCATCGCGCTCGGGCTTGTCATTTTCGTCTGGCCGCGGCGGTGGCTGGCGCTCCTCGCTGCGCTCGTGGTCCTGGAAGGGGCGAGCGTCGGCTTCTATCACGTGGGAGTGGAGCGCGGCTGGTGGGAAGGCCCCACCACCTGCACAGCCCCGGCGCCGGGGAACGTTTCGCCGGGTGAGCTTTTGGACCAGATCCTCGAGACGCCGGTCGTGCTTTGTGACCAGGTCGCGTGGAGCCTGCTCGGCATCTCGATGGCGGAATGGAATGTGATCCTGTCGCTTGGGATCGCCTGGCTCTGGTGGCGGGCCTACGCCTCCAGTTCGGCATCCCAGTACAGATAGTCCATCCAGCTGCCGTGAAGGTGGTTGGGCGGGAACTTGCGCCCGACGTTCTGCAGCTGCTCGGGGGTCGGCCGCGCCGGCTTGTGGCGGAGGTTCATCCCGGTCTGCTTTAGGGTCTTCGACCCCTTCCGCAGATTGCAGGGTCCGCAGGAGGCGACCACGTTCTCCCAGGTGGTCTTTCCGCCGCGCGACCGCGGCACCACATGGTCGAAAGTGAGGTGGTCGCGGTTGCCGCAGTACTGGCAGGTGAACTCGTCGCGCAGGAAGAGGTTGAAGCGGGTGAAGGCGGTGGTTCGTGCTGGCTTCACATAGTCCTTGAGCACGACCACCGAAGGTATTCGGAACTGCACCGATGGCGAGTGTACCACCCGGTCGTATTCGGCCAGAACCACCACCCGCTCCAGCACGGCCGCCTTCACCGCCTCCTGCCACGGCCACAGCGACAGCGGCAGATACGAGAGGGGCCGGAAGTCGGCGTTCAGCACCAGTGCTGGATGGTCGCGCAACCCGCCCGGGTGCCTGATGAAGCTCGGCATGTGGGTGCTTTGCAGCATCGCGACTCCCTTGCCCGGGCCGCGCCGTGGACCTTTTGTTGCGGCCCGGCCTCAGCCAACTATATATCGTCCGGGATGTCTGACAAGCGTCTAGATAGAGACATCTTTTCCGGATGGCCAGCACGGTATGCCACGCGTGGCACCGTTTTGTGACGCAATGCGGTGTCTCATCCGCCGAGGCCGAACTGCTGGCGGATGAACCCGAGCGCCAGCCCTAGGCCGTCGGGCGCGATCCCGTGGCCCACCCCGCGCGAGACATGCGTGGCGGTGGCGACGCCGGCGGCGGTCAGCGCGGCTTCCGCTTCGCTCAGGCTGGCGAAGGGGACCATCGGATCCTGATCGCCGTGCACCAGCAGCACGGGCGGGGGAGCGCCGAGCTCCGCCGCCAGCGTCTCGGGCTGGAGCAGGCGCCCGGAGAAGCCGACGATCCCGCCGAGCGCCACCTTGCGGCGCAGCCCGACGTGCAGCGCCATCATCGTGCCCTGGCTGAAGCCGAGGAGAACCGTGCGAGCGGGCGGCATGGTGGCGGCGAGGCCGTCGAGCCAGCCGTTCAGCAGCCGAAAGGAGGTGGCGGTTGAGGCGCGCGCAGCGACCTCGGAGCTGCCGTCGAGCCAGGGGATGGGAAACCACTGGAATCCCATGGGGTTGTTGACGCAGCGCTCCGGCGCATTCGGAGCGAGGAAGCGGGTGTTCGGCAAGTGCGCCGCCAGCGGCTCGGCCAGCCCGATCAGGTCGTTGCCGTCGGCGCCGTAGCCGTGCAGGAAGGCGACCGCGCTGTCGGCATGGCCGGAGGCGGCCGGGCGCTCTGGGCCCGTCAGTGTGGTCATCGGCTGGCCTCGCGCTCCGGATCGGCCCAGCAATAGGCAATGCGGCGGCGGGGTGCAACCTCGTCCGGTGGCGGGGACGAAGCGGGAACAGGGGGGCTTCGATTTCAAGGGTTAATGCGTTTTGCCGCATGCACAACCCATGCACAACGTATGCACAACCCATGCAACGGCCGTATGCCAGGTAGGCGCACGAGGCGAAAGGTTAATGCCGCCAGGCGCCTGGGACCGCGCGGCGCGGCCGGGGCAAGCCTCTACCGGACCCCCTCCTTCCCGGAGCGCGCTCGGTAGTAGGCCCAGAGCAAACGGGCGGCGACCGCTCGCCAGGGGGACCAGGCCAGGCTCATCTGGCGGAGGGCCTTCTCGCTCGGGCGGGCGTCGAAATCGAAGAGGCGCCTGGCGGCGTCCTGCAGCGCGAGGTCGCCGGGGGCGAAGACGTCGGCGCGGCCGAGGGAGAACATGGCATAGATCTCGGCGGTCCAGACACCGATGCCCTTGATGCGGGTGAGCTCGGTGACGATGGCGTCGTCGGGGAGGGTGCGGAGGGCGGCGAAGTCGAGGCCGCTGACCGCGATCGCCCGGCCGTAGGCGATCTTCTGACGGGAGAGACCGGCGGCGCGCAGCGCCTCGTCGGTGGCGGCGAGGACGCCGGGGGAATCGGTGGCGCCGATGGCGACGAGACGGTTCCAGATGGCGGTCGCGGATGCGGTGGAGACCTGCTGGCTGACGATTGCGGAGAAGAGCGTTTCGAAGCCGTCGGCGCGGCGGCGGAGCGGCAGCGGTCCGGTGAGCGCCAGCGCGGCGGCGAAGCGCGGCTCGAGCGAGGCCAGGTGCGCGGCGCCCTCGGTCACGTCGTCGTCGGTCTCGATGATGCGTCCGATCATAGCCGGGCCTCTAGCACGACCGGTTCCGCGACGATAGAAGCGTGGGCCATGCCAGCCACCGCCTCCGAGCTCACTCCGGCCCGCACCCGCCGCAATTTCTGGGTGCTGGTGGCGGCACAGATCGTGCTGGGTTCGCAGCTGCCGGTGACGTTCATCCTCGGCGGTCTCGCGGGCCAGCTTCTCGCGCCCAACAAATGCCTGGCGACCCTTCCAATCACGCTGATCATCACCGGCGGCATGCTGGCGGCGCCGTTGCTCTCGGAACTGATGCAGCGCAAGGGCCGCCGGCTCGGCTTCGTCCTCGGCGCGCTGGGCGGCGGCACGGGCTCGCTTCTTTGCGCGGTGGCGTTGGTGCGGGGATCCTTCGGGCTCTTCCTGTTCGGCTCGGTCCTCATCGGACTCTATATGTCGGCGCAGGGCTTCTTCCGTTTCGCCGCCACCGACGGCGCCAGCGAGGACTTCCGTGCCCGCGCCATCTCCTACGTCATGGGGGCGGGGCTCGCCTCGGCGGTCGTGGGGCCACAGCTGGTTCGGCTGACCACCGACGCCCTGGCGCCGGTGCCGTTCGCCGGTGCATTTGTCGCGGCGGCCGGGCTGAACGCGGTGGGGGTCTGGCTTTTCGCGTTCCTCGACAGCCCGCGCCCGCGGCCGCCGGCCGCCGATGCGCCGCGGGCGCGCTCGCGGCTGGAGCTGATCCAGACGCCCCGGATCGCGGTGGCGATGATCTGCGCCATGGTGAGCTATGCGCTGATGAACCTGGTGATGACCTCGACCCCCCTCGCCGTGGTGGGGTGCGGCTTCACCACCCCGCAGGCGGCGGACGTGGTTTCCGCCCACGTGCTGGCGATGTTCGCGCCCTCTTTCTTCACCGGCGCGCTCATCGCCCGTTTCGGCGCGGAGCGGATCATCGCCACCGGTCTTGTCACTCTTGCCGCCGCCGGCGGCGTGGCGCTCTCAGGCGTCACGCTGACGCACTTCACCGTGGCGCTGATCCTGCTCGGCCTGGGATGGAACTTCGGCTTCATCGGCGCCACCGCCATGCTCACCTCCGCCCATACCCCCGAGGAGAGCGGGCGGGTGCAGGGCATGAACGACTTCGCCGTCTTCGGGCTGGTGGCGCTGGCGTCGCTCGCCTCGGGCGGGCTGATGAACTGTTCGGGCGGCGACGTGGTGGCCGGCTGGACCGCGGTCACCCTCGCCATGGCTCCCTTCCTGGTGGCCGCCGGGGGGGCGCTGATCTGGCTTACCGTCTACACGAGGCGTCCCGGCACTGCACGCTGAGCCGATCCGAAAGGGCGTGACACGCGTGAACGACCTGTAAGCGATTGATTTTGAAGGGTTCCGTTCGTTAATGCTTCCCTACCGCCGGTCAGCTATGCCGCCGGCATCGCCGTTTCGACGAGGCGCGCCCAGTAGGAGCAGCCGACCGGGATCAGCTCGTCGTTGAAGTCGTACTTCGGGTGGTGGAGCCTGGCGGTGTCGCCGTTGCCCACGAAGATGAAGGCGCCGGGCCGGGCTTTGAGCATGAAGGAGAAGTCCTCCGCGCCCATCACCGGCGGGGTGTCGGTGTCGACCCGCGCCGCGCCCACCACCTCGGCGGCGACGCCCGCGGCGAAGGCGGTCTCCGCGGCGGTGTTGACCGTGACCGGATAGCTGCGCGTGTAGCTGAGGCGAGCTTCGGCGCCGTAGGCGGCGGCCGTGCTCTCGACCAGTGCGTGCATGCGCAATTCGATCAGGTCCTGCACCCTGGCGTCGAGGCTGCGGGTGGTGCCGCGCAGCTCCACCGTCTCCGGGATGACGTTGAACGCGTCCGACTCGGTGCGGAAGCTGGTGACCGAGATCACCCCCGCCGTCAGCGGGTCGAGGCTGCGCGCCACCACCGACTGCAGCGCCAGGACGATGGCGCTGGCCGCCACCACCGGGTCGACGGTGTCGTGCGGCTGCGCCGCGTGGCCGCCCCGCCCGGTCACGGCGATACTGAAGATATCGGAAGCAGCCATCAGGCCGCCGGCACGGATGGCGAAGTCGCCCATCGGCCGCCCCGGCCAGTTGTGCATGCCGTAGATCTCCTGGATGCCGAAGCGCTCCATGAGCCCGTCCTCGACCATCTCGCGCCCACCGCCGCCACCCTCCTCCGCCGGCTGGAAGACCACCACGGCGGTGCCGTCGAAGTTGCGCGTCTCGGCCAGGTAGCGTGCCGCCCCAAGCAGCATGGCGGTGTGGCCGTCGTGTCCGCAGGCATGCATGGCGCCGGGCGTCCGCGAGGCATAGGGCAGGCCGGTCGCCTCGTGGATCGGCAGCGCGTCCATGTCGGCGCGCAAGCCGATGACCCGGCCCGAGCCGGAGGCGCGGCCGCGGATCACCCCGACGACCCCGGTGCGGCCGATGCCGGTGACCACCACGTCGCAGCCGGCCTCGCGCAGGCGGTCGGCGACCAGCGCGCTGGTGCGGAGCGTGTCGAACAGGATCTCGGGGTTGGCGTGGATGTCCCGTCGCCATTCGGTGATCGCGGGCGTGAGGTCGGCCAGGCGGTTGATGACGGGCATGGCCAGCTCCTCCCTCCGCGGGTGGCTCACTCTGCGGACCGCGGTTCGCAGCGTCAAGCCGGGGTCGGCGCCCGGTCCGATCATTTGCGTACAAATGATGTGGCACAATTGAAAACACAGCTGCGTGAGATCTGAAACAAGGCTGGCCTAGTTTCCGTAACTGCGAATGGAAGCCAAGGTTGGCTCCGGGGCGTCGAAGACAAGGTCAAGTCGTTGGGCCTTCGGCGTTCGAAGCAATGAAACGTCTTGTTTGAAAAGGAAGACAAAATGAACTACTTCGTGAACACCATCGTTGCGGCCACGCTCGCTGTCGCCGCTGCGCCTGCCTTCGCCGATCAGCTGGCCGCCAATGCCGGCCTGAGCGCGGCCGAGGCGCAGGGCCTCTCGCTGACCGAGATCGCCCAGGCCAAGTTCAACCGCGAAACCCGCGGCGACGACCGGCACGTGATCGTCGTTCCCGGCTCGGGCGGTGACTATGCGCAGCTCGCGGCGGTGGCCGGCGTCCCGGCCGACCTGTCGCTCGCCCAGATCTTCGTGGCGAAGATCAACCGCGAGAGCCGCGGCGACGAGCAGCAGGCGGCCAAGGTCGGCGGCGTCACCATGAGCAGCCGCTCAGCCAACGGCGGCGCGGCCTATGTTCAGCTCGCGGCCAGCGCCGGCGTCTCGCCGGAGCAGGCGTCGGGCATGAGCCTCGGCGAGATCGCGGCGGCGAAGTTCGCCCGCGACACCGACACCGACCACTGAGGTGCCTGTCCTCCGGAGGCGGTCACCCCACCGCCTCCGCCAGACCCCGGTCGCCCGCGCGGCCGGGGTTTTTTCTGGCTTCTTCGGTCACGTACGGACCCGCGATCACGTACTTGCTGCGGCGCAACATGATCCCTATGTCTCTCGGGGGAAGACGCAAGGATCGCACGCATGGCCTTCGGGCTGCCCAACGTCAGCCTCATCGGCTACCCGGTGGCGGTGCCCTGCGCCCCGCATGCCGGGCTCGGCGTCCGGCAGGTGACGCGGGCCGACACGGATGCCATCGTCGCGCATTTCCGCGCTATTGGCAGCGACGACCTGCGCCTGCGCTTCTGCGCCACCCTCAACGAGGCGGCGGTCCGCCAGCATGTGGACGGTCTCTGGGCGCGCCGCGGCCTCGTGCTGGCCGCCGTCGACGGCCTGCTTTGGCGCGGACCGATGCACCGCGCCGGTCCGGTCCGGGCGCTGGCCGAGCTCATGGTGAACGGCGTGGAGGCCGAGCTGGGCATCTCCGTCGATCCGGCGCTGCGCAGGCGGGGGATCGCCACGTATCTGGTGCAGATTGCGGCGCGGCTTCTATCTCCGCGCGGGGTCAAGGTCATCCGTGCGACCACGCTGCCGGAGAACGTGTCCTTTGTTTCCATGGCCCGGGCCTGCGGTGCCGAGGTGGAGCATGGACCGGACGGGACATCCGCGGCGTTCGACGTCGCCGCGCTCGACCGCGCCTACCTGCGCCGGCGCGTCGCCGAGGTGCTCCGCCCGGCCTGCTAGGGCGGGCCATCCGCGCAAGGCGCTTGATCGCCGGCCGTGCTTCGCGCATAAGGCGCGCCATGACGACGCGCCGCATCACCATCGCGACCTGCATTCGCCGCTGACTTACCGTCGCGGCGCGCGTCCCGTTCCCAAATTCGGACCAACGTGACAGCCCGCCGCGGCCGAACCGCGAGACCGGGCCCATGACCGCAGCCACCGAGATCAGCCTCTACAACACCCGCACCCGCTCCAAGGAGCGGTTCCAGCCGCTCGATCCGGCGAACGTGCGGATGTATGTCTGCGGGCCCACGGTCTACGACCGCGCCCATATCGGCAACGCCCGGCCGGTGGTGGTGTTCGACGTGCTGTTCCGCCTCCTGCGCCACGTCTTCGGCGAGGATCACGTCACCTACGTGCGCAACATCACCGACGTGGACGACAAGATCAACGCCCGCGCCGCCGCCGAGAAACGCCCGATCCGCGAGATCACCGAGGAGACGGTGGCCTGGTATCGCGCCGACATGGACGCTCTCGGCGCGCTCCCGCCGACCCACGAGCCGCGCGCCACCGAGTTCATCCCGCAGATGGTCGCGATGATCGAGACGCTGGTCGCCCGCGGCAACGCCTACCCGGCCGAGGGCCACGTGCTGTTCAGCGTGTCGAGCTTTCCCGACTACGGCCGCTTCGCCAACCGGGCGCTCGACGAGATGCAGGCCGGTGCCCGCGTCGAGGTGGCGCCCTACAAGCGCGACCCGATGGACTTCGTGCTCTGGAAGCCGTCCAGCTCCGCCGAGCCCGGCTGGCCGAGCCCCTGGGGCCACGGCCGCCCCGGCTGGCACATCGAATGCTCGGCCATGAGCGAGGCTCTGCTCGGCGCCTCCTTCGACATCCACGGCGGCGGCATCGACCTCGTCTTCCCCCACCACGAGAACGAGATCGCCCAGTCGCGTTGCGCCCACCCGGAGGGCGAGTTCGCGCGCTACTGGCTGCACAACGGCTTCCTCAACGTCGAGGGGGAGAAGATGTCGAAGTCGCTCGGCAACTTCTTCACCGTCCGCGATCTCCTCGACCGGGGGATACCGGGGGAGGTGATGCGCCTCGTGCTGCTGTCCACGCACTATAGGCAGCCGACAGATTTTACCGACGCGAAGGTCGAGGAGGCAATCCGCACCCTTCGGAAATGGCGTGCCCGTGCGGAGGGCACTGAATCAACCCGACACCTCGCCCACAGTGTCCTGGAAGCGCTCAGCGACGATCTAAATACCGCTCAAGCAATCACAGCTCTACACGAGTTGGCGGCCAGCGAGCCTTCTCAGCTGAAGGCTTCCGCGGGGCTCCTAGGCATTGCGCTCGACGTTGCACCTCCTCCGCTGCTCGAGGAGTTTGTGAGCTATGCCTCTCAATCCGTCGACGAGCTACTGGTCCTCAGGAACAAGTTGCGTGCGCTGAAAGACTATGAAACGGCAGACCGCCTTCGCACGGCACTCCGCGAGATCGGTATCGAAGTCGTCGACATAAAAGGGGGCGAAGACTCACGCAATTGGACCTTGGATGTGGAGAAGGCGCGGCTAGCGTATGGCACGTCTGACTACGCCAAGCTTCAAGCCCGACTGGAGGAGCAGGTAGCGGAGCTGACACACAAGTGGCTTCACATATGACCCGCGAGCGCCTCACCCTCTTCGACACCACGCTGCGCGACGGGCAGCAGAGCCAGGGCGTCGACTTCTCGGTCGACGACAAGGTCCGCATCGCCCAGGCGTTGGACCGGCTCGGGATCGACTATGTCGAGGGGGGGTGGCCCGGAGCCAATCCGACCGACAGCGCCTTTTTCGCCGGTGCCCCGGCGATGGCGCGTGCGCGGCTGACGGCGTTCGGGATGACCAAGCGCTCCGGGCGGTCGGCGGCGAATGACGACGTGCTGGCGGCGGTGGTGAACGCCGGCACGCCGGTGGTGTGCCTGGTGGGCAAGACGCACGACTTTCACGTGCGTACCGCGCTGGACGTCCCGCTGGAGGAGAACGTCGTGAACATCTCGCAGTCCATCGCTCACCTCGTGGCGCTGGGGCGGGAGGCGATCTTCGATGCCGAGCATTTCTTCGACGGCTGGAAGTCCGACCCCGCCTATGCGCTGGCGTGCCTGACGGCGGCGCTCGATGCCGGGGCGCGCTGGGTGGTGCTCTGCGACACCAACGGCGGCACGCTGCCGGCGGAGGTGGGGGACGTGACGGCGGCGGTGATCGCGGCCGGCATCCCCGGTGAGCGGCTCGGCATCCATACCCACAACGACACCGGCAACGCGGTGGCCAACACGCTGGCCGCCATCGACGCCGGGGCGCGGCAGGTGCAGGGCACGCTCAACGGGCTGGGCGAGCGCTGCGGCAACGCCAACCTCGTCAGCCTGATCCCGACGCTGCTGCTGAAGGAGCCGTATGCGAGCCGCTTCGAGATCGGGGTGGCGCCCGAGGCGCTGCCGGGGCTGACGCGGGTCAGCCGCCTCCTCGACGACATCCTGAACCGGGTGCCCGACCGGGCGGCGCCCTATGTCGGCGCCTCGGCCTTCACCCACAAGGCCGGGCTGCACGCCAGCGCGATCCTCAAGGACCCCACCACCTACGAGCACGTGCCGCCCGAAGCGGTGGGCAACGCCCGCGTGGTGCCGATGTCGAACCAGGCCGGCCAGTCGAACCTGCGCGAGCGGCTGGCCCAGGCCGGCATCGAGGTGCCGCCGGGCGACCCGCGGCTGGCGGCGATCCTGACCGAGGTGAAGGCGCGCGAGGACCGCGGCTTTGCCTATGACGGCGCCTCGGCCAGCTTCGAGATCCTGGCGCGCCAGACCCTCGAGCTGATGCCGCGCTTCTTCGAGGTCGAGCGCTACCGGGTGACCGTGGAGCGGCGGATGAACGGCCAGGGCCGCATGGTCACCGTCAGCGAGGCGGTGGTGGTGGCGCGCTTTGGCAGCGAGCGGGTGATGAGCGTGAGCGAGAGCCACGATCCGGCTACCCATGCCGACCAGGGGCCGGTCAACGCGCTTTCCCGCGCGCTGGCCAAGGATCTCGGCCCCTACCAGGCCTACATCGAAGACATGAAGCTGGTGGACTTCCGCGTGCGGATCACCTCGGGCGGCACCGAGGCGGTGACGCGGGTGCTGATCGAGAGCGCCGACGGGCAGGGGCGGCGCTGGTCCACCGTGGGTGTTTCGGCCAACATCGTCGACGCCAGCTTTCAGGCGCTGCAGGACGCGATCCTCTGGAAGCTGATGCGCGACGGGGCGCCCGTGGCGGGCGCGGCCTAGTGAAGTGAGCACGGACACCCTCGCCGGGCTGGTCGAGCGGGGCGATCCCGACCGCTGGCGCACGGCGATGATCGCCCCGGCGGCGGTGCGGCCGGGGCTGATGGCGCTCTATGCCTTCAACCTCGAGATCGCGCGGGCGCCCTGGGTGACGTCGGACGCGGCGCTGGCCGGGATCCGGCTGCGCTGGTGGCTCGACGCGCTGGACGAGATCTACGACGGGCGGCCGCCGCGGCATCACGAGGTGGTGGAACCGCTGGCGGCGGCGATCCGCGAGGGCGACCTGCCGCGGCGGCTGTTCGACGAGGCGGTGGAGGCACGGCTGGCCGAGGCCGGGCCGGCGCCGCATGCCGACCGCGCGGCGCTCGATCTCTACATCGACCACACCGCAGGGCACCTGATGGAACTGGCGGCGCGCCACCTCGGCGCGGAAGGCGCGGCGCTGCCGGTGGTGCGCGATTTCGCCCGCGGCGCTGGCACCGCGGCGCTGCTGCGCGCGCTGCCCGAGCTTCGCGCCCGCGGGCGCGAACCGCTGCCGGCGGAGGTAGCGGTCGTGGACCTGGCCGCGGACGGGCTGCGGGCGCTGGCACGGGCGCACCGGCACCGCGACCGCGTGCCGGGCGCGGCTGCGCCGGCGCTGCTCGCCGGCTGGCAGGCGCGGGCGGTGCTGCGCCGGGCCGTGGCCGATCCGGCGGCGGCGCTCCGCCCCGGCGGGCTCGAGGCGGCGGAGGTAGCGGCGCGGGCTGAGCTGCTCTGG
Organism: uncultured Alphaproteobacteria bacterium; assembly: GCA_963796805.1. Lineage (GTDB taxonomy): Bacteria > Pseudomonadota > Alphaproteobacteria > Rhodobacterales > Rhodobacteraceae > Amaricoccus. The sequence goes on along the minus strand of CAWCNG010000009.1, from coordinate 92,391 downwards.
CGGGCGTTCAGCGGGCGGTGGTGAGCCTGACGCGGGGACCGGATTGAGGTCGAACCGCAAGGGTTAACGGCGATTTCTTCGACGTACAACACAGGTACATCGCATGCACATCGCATGTACACGATGTGCGCGCGCGGCCGAAAGGTTAACGAGCCACGGGTGATCGCTTAGCCTCGGGTGGCACCCTGGCGGCGCCCATCATCCCCGGCCGTGCGCCCGCACGGCCTGCGCCTGCCTGCCCCCCGGGCAGGCGCACCCGGCCGTTCCTCACGCGGTGCCGTCAGCCTCATCCGCGAGCCCTTGCCGTGACGCGCCGCCAGGCGAGGTGCGCCAGCCCCAGGCAGGCGCCGGACGTGCTTCCGGCAGCGGCAGCAGGACCGTCGTCCCAGGCGGAAGCGAGGCGATCGACCGGAGGCCGTGTCAGCCCTTGCGGCCGATCATCCGGCCGAACCAGCCCGGCGGCTTGTCGCCCGCCACCTCGCCGGCCACCACCTCGCCCTCCGCTGGCTCCGCGGGCGGCTCCACCGCGGTGCGGAAGTTGTCGAAGAACGCATCGGCCATCTTCTTGGCGAAGCCGTCGATCAGCCGCGAGCCGAGCTGGGCGAGCTTGCCGCCGACATTGGCGGTGACCTGGTAGGTCAGGAGCGTGCCGCCCTCGCTGTCGGCCAGCTTCACCGCCGCCGATCCCTTGGCGAAGCCCGCGGCGCCGCCCTTGCCCTCGCCGGAGATGGTGTAGCTGGTCGGCGGCACGATGTCGGCGAGCTGCACCCGGCCGTTGAAGGTGGCGCTGACCGGGCCGACCTTCTGCTTCACCGTCGCCTCGAAGCCCTCGTCGGGGCTGCCGGTCAGCTCCTGGCAGCCGGGGATGGCGGACTTCAGCACCTCGGGATCGTTGAGCGCCGCCCAGACCACCTCGCGCGGGGCGGCGATCTGCCGCGAGCCGTTCATCTCCATCGCCGCAGTCCTCCCCTGGCGGTTCCGGCAGAACGATAGCGGGATTTCTCGCGGCGTGCGAGGGGCGCTCAGCGCGCCTCGAAGGGGACGTCCTGCAGGAAGGCAAAGCTCGCGCCCGGCAGATCGTCGGGCGCTGCCGCCAGCCGCGCCCGGCGCGCCGCCTCCACCGCGGCGCGGTCGAGCGACGCCGAGCCGCTGGACGCCATCAGCCGGACCTCGACCAGGCTGCCGTCGCGGGCGACCTCGAGATAGAGCCGCGCCGTCCCCATCAGCCCACCGCCGCGCGCCGCCGGCGGATAGACCCGCGCCCGGAGCACCGCCGCGGCGAGCGCCTGGAGATGCCGGTCGCGCAGCACCGCGGCGTCGGGCGGCGGCACCGGCTCCTCGGCGAAGGGATCGGGCGCGTCCGCCAGGAGATCGGGGGCGGGCTCGGCCGTGGTGGGAAAGCCGAGCGGCGAGGCCGGGTCGAAGGCGGGCGCGAGGCCGAAATCCTCGGGCGCGGGCGTTGGCGCCGCCGGCTCGGTCTGCTCGGGCGCGACGAAGCGCGGCGCCGCCGCGGGTCGCACCGGCACGGGAGCAGGGGCCGGCTCGGGTGTCGGCACCTTCGCGGCCGCGGCGCGCTGGGCGAGCGCGGCGAGGTCGGCCTCGCTGACCAGGCTCACCGACAGGGCGGGGGCCGGCGCCTCCGGGCGTACCCGCAACCAGGGCAGCGCCCAGATCGCCAGCGTCAGCACCGCCGCGTGCCCCAGCGCCGAAACTGCTGTGCCCCAGCGCATCATCCGCCAGCCAGCGCAATGCTGCGTCGCAAGGCCCCACCCCCGACCACCTGCCGCTCGCGGAACTGCGTAGCAGCCTTCGCCGCACGGCGAAAGCCGCCCGGCGCTGTGGCGGAATTGCCGCTCTCTCCGCCGGACGGGGGCGGCGGCCTTGTCCGAACCGGCCGCCGCCCTCAGATTCCAGGCGACGCCCGAAGGAGACGGATATGGCCCAACCGATCAAGCTCACGGTCCTGGCGGTGGCGCTGGCGCTTGCTGCAGGGACCGCTTCGGCGCAGTCCGAGGAGAAATGCTACGGCGTGGCGCCCGCCGGCAAGAACCAGGGCATCGGCGCCGGCGGCGCACCCGGGACCAGCAAGGTGGATTTCCAGGGCGACGCCTGGGTCATGGTGCCGGCGGGCAGCTGCCTGACCATGGCGCTGCCGGTCCAGCCCGACGGCACGCCCCGCCGCGGTGCGCTCGAGCCGCTCGACCGCGACCGACCCTGACGCCCGGCGCCGGTGCGCCACACCGCTTCCGGCAAACCCGAGGCCGTCCCAGGCGCTTGGCGCCGCGTTCACCTTCCGGCAACCACTCGGTGGCAAGAGGGCCGACAGGTGCTGCCATGTGGCGTGTCGTGGAGAGCTGGATGTTGAACCCGCATGGCAGCGATGAGCCTGCGCTCGGGCGCGTGCTGGCCGTAGAAGGCTCGGAGGCCCGCATCGGGCTCACGGGTCCGGTGCCGCAAGGCCGCGACCGTCCCACCGTCGGCAAGTTCGTGGCGATCACCGGCCACGACACCACGCTCGTGGGCATGATCTCCGACGTCAGCCTGCGAACGGAGGAAATCGACGGCTCGCGGACGGTGGCCCGCGTCGACCTCCTCGGCGAGATCGAGCGGACCGCGGACGGGGTATCGCGCTTCCGGCGCGGCGTGCGCGAGTATGCGGCGATCGGCGACCCGGCGCGGATGATCGGCCGCGACGAGCTGAACCTGATCTACGCCTCGTCGAGCGCACGGGCGATCACCGTCGGCCACCTCAGCCAGGATCCGTCGATCCCGGCCTATGTCGACACCGACCACATGCTGGCCAAGCACTTCGCCGTCGTCGGCTCGACCGGCGTCGGCAAGTCGACCGCGGTCGCCTCGATCCTGAGCAAGATGATCGACGTCCGACCCGACCTGAGGGTGCTGCTGCTCGACGTCCACAACGAGTACCCCGCCGCCTTCGGCGCCCGCGCCAACGTCATCGGCGCCGAGAACCTGCGGCTCCCGTTCTGGCTCTTCAACTTCGAGGAGACCGTGAACGTCCTCTATGGCGGCAAGCCGCCCGCCGCCGAGGAAGTCGAGATCCTCGCCGAGCTGATCCCGGTCGCCAAGGGCAAGTACAGCGCCGCGCCGGAACGCGTCTCGGTCGAGCGGCGGCAGACGCCGCGGCACAGCGGCTTCACCGCCGACACGCCCTCGCCCTATCACCTGCAGGATCTGCTGGGGCTGATCCACGAACGGATGGGCAAGCTGGAGAACCGCTCGTCCAGCATGAGCCACCACCGGCTGATGATGCGGATCGAGACGATCAAGAACGACCCGCGCTACGAGTTCATGTTCAAGCAGGCCAACCTCGGCGGCGATACCATGGCGGCGGTGCTGAACCAGGTCTTCTGCCTCGAGTCCGAGGACCAGCCGCTGTCGATCCTGAAGCTCGCCAGCCTGCCCGACGAGGTGGTGGACGCCGTCGTCTGCGTCCTCGCCCGCCTCGCCTTCGACTTCGCGGTGTGGAGCGATGGCGCCATCCCGATCCTCTTGGCCTGCGAGGAGGCGCACCGCTACGCCTCCGCCGACCGCCATACCGGCTTTGCGCCCGCCCGCCGCGCGCTTAAGCGCATCGCCCGCGAGGGGCGCAAGTACGGCGTGCACCTCGGGCTGGTCACCCAGCGGCCGGCCGAGCTCGACCCGACGATCATCTCGCAGTGCTCGACCTTCTTCGTGATGCGGATGACCAACGACGCCGACCAGGCGCTCTTGCGCTCGGCGGTCTCCGAGGCGGCGGCGAACCTCCTCGGCTTCGTGCCCTCGCTGGGCGCCCAGGAGGCGATCGGCATCGGCGAGGGCCTGCCGCTGGTGGCGCGCATCACCTTCAGCACGCTGCCCCGCTCGGAGATCCCCCGCAGTGAGGCCGACGCCCACGGCGACGCCGAGCGCCCGTTCAACCGCGGCGAGATCGTGCGGACGGCGATCGAGCGCTGGCGCCGCGCCACCACCAGCCAGGCCTTGCGGCTGGATGACGCACCCGCCGGCGGTGGCGACCAGATGCGGGTGGAGCCGATGGCGCCAAGCACGCCGTCGCTGGCGCGAGCGGTGCCGAACGGGCAGTCCCCGGCGGCTCCGGTGTCGATCAGGCGCTGACGACCGCCGGCATCCGCGGGCCCGCCTCGCGCTGATCCTCGCCGCAGGCGGGATGCGCGCTTCCACCTGTGCGCCTGCTCGCCTATCGAGGGGGCGGGCAAGGATGGGCGGGCATGCGGGCGGGATCGGCTGACGACTGGCACGGGCTGAGCGGCGAGGCGGTCCTGGCCCGGGTGGAGTTGCGGCCGTCCGGCCTCGATCCGGCCGAGGCCGAGCGCCGGTTGGCCGCGGTCGGGCCGAACGCGCTGCCGGCGGCGCCGCCGGTGCATCCGTTCCTCCGCTTTCTCGCTCAGTTCAGGAACACCCTGATCTACGTGCTCCTCGCCGGAGCGGCGGCGGCGGCGGCGGTCGGTCATGTCGTCGACGCGGCGGTTATCCTGGTGGTGGTCGTCGTCAATGCCATCGTCGGCTTCGTGCAGGAGGGAAGGGCGGAGCAGTCGCTGCGGGCGATCCGGGATCTCATCTCGCCGGAGGCGGCGGTGCTGCGCGGCGGGGTGCGGCGGACCATCGGCGTCGAGGGGCTGGTGCCGGGCGACGTGGTGCTTCTGGAGGCCGGCGAACGGGTACCGGCGGACCTGCGGCTGCTCCGGGCGCGCGGCCTCAGCATCGACGAGGCGCTGCTGACCGGCGAGTCGGTGACGGCGAGCAAGGGGACGGCGGAGGTGGCGGCCGACGCGCCGCTCGGCGACCGCGCGGGCATGGCCTATTCCGGTACGCTGGTCACCACCGGGCAGGGGACCGGCGTGGTCGTCGCCACCGGCGCCCGCACCGAGATCGGCCGGATCAGCGGCATGATCCGCGACGTCGAGCCGATGGAGACCCCGCTGCTCAGGCAGATCGACCGGTTCGCGGTGTCGTTCACCCGCGTGGTGCTGGCCGCGGCCGTCGCGCTTTTTCTCTTCGCGGTTTTCGTGCGCGGCTTCGACTGGGCCGAGGCGCTGATCTCGGTGGTGGCGCTGGTCGTCGGCGTGGTGCCGGAGGGACTGCCGGCGGTGCTGACGATCACCATGGCGATCGGCGTCCGCCGCATGGCGGCGCGCCGGGCGGTGGTGCGCCGGCTGCCGGCGGTGGAGACCCTGGGTGCTGTCTCGGTCATCTGCACCGACAAGACCGGCACGCTCACCCGCAACGAGATGACCGTGCGCCACGTCCTGGTCGAGGGGCACGACGTCCGCGTCGCCGGCGAGGGCTATGCGCCCGAGGGGCCGCTCGCCGCCGCCAACCACGACGACGATGCGGCGGCGATCGCCGCGCTGGCGCCGATCCTGTCGTGCGGCCTGATCTGCAACGACGCGACGCTCCGCCGCGACGCCGACGGGTGGACCGCGGTCGGCGACCCGATGGAGGCGGCGCTGGTGGCACTGGCGATGAAGACCGGACTCGACCCGGCGCATGCGCGCGCCGAATGGGTCCGCCGGGACGAGATCCCGTTCGACGCCGAGCACCGCTACATGGCGACGCTACAGGAGGGACCGAACGGCGAGGGGCTGGTCCAGGTCAAGGGCGCCCCGGAGGTGATCCTCGCCATGTCCGGCGCCGACGGGGGGCCTTGGGAGGCACGCATCCGGGAGCTTGCCGCCGGGGGCGAGCGCGTGCTCGGCTTCGCCGCCAGGCGGCTGCCTGCGGCCCCGGCGCGGCTTGCGCCCGCCGATCTTGAGGCCGGCATGGGCTTCCTTGGGCTCATGGGCTTTCTCGATCCGCCGCGCCCGGAGGCGGTGGCGGCAATCGCCGAGTGCCGTTCGGCCGGGGTTTCGGTGAAGATGATCACCGGCGACCATGTCGACACCGCCCTGGCCATCGGCCGCCAGCTCGGCCTGGCCGACCGCCTCGAGGCGATGACGGGCACCGAGGTCGATGCCCTGGACGACCGGGCGCTCGCCGCTGTCGTCCCGCGCGTGGCCGTCTTCGCCCGTGCGAGCCCGGCGCACAAGCTGCGCATCGTCCGCGCGCTGCAGTCCGACGGCGCCATCGTGGCAATGACCGGCGACGGCGTGAACGATGCGCCGGCGCTGAAGCAGGCCGACGTCGGCACCGCCATGGGACGTAGCGGCACCGAGGCGGCACGCGAGGCGTCCGAGATCGTCCTCCTCGACGACAACTTCGCCTCTATCGTGGCGGCGGTCAGAGAGGGCCGCACCGTCTATGACAACATCCGCAAGGTGATCTCGTGGGTCCTGCCGACCAATGGCGGCGAGGCGGTGGCGGTGATCACCGCGATCCTCGCCGGATTCGCGCTGCCGATGAGCCCGACCCAGATCCTCTGGGTGAACCTGATCACCAGCGTCACGCTCGGCCTCGTGCTTGCCTTCGAGCCGCCGGAGCCCGGGGTGATGGCGCGGCCACCGCGCGCCGCCCGCGCGCCGCTGCTGTCACCGTTCCTGGTCTGGCGGGTCGCCCTTGTCTCCGTCCTGATGGCCGCCGCCGCGCTATTCGTCTTCTTCGGCGCGCTCGGACGCGGCGATCCGATCGAGTACGCCCGCACGCTCGTCGTCAACACAGTCGTGGTGGCCGAGATCTTCTATCTCTTCAACGTCCGCTACCTGCACATGCGCTCATTGACCTGGCGGGGCGCCCTCGGCACTCCGGCGGCGCTCGCGGCTATCGCCGCGGTCGTCGCCGGCCAGTTCGCCTTTACCTATGCGCCGTTCATGCAGGCGATCTTCGACAGCCGGCCGGTGGGCTTTGCCGACGGCGCAACGATCATCGCCATCGGCATCGGGCTCATGCTGCTGCTCGAGATCGAGAAGCTCGCCATGCGCCGGCTCGGATTGTTTGCCGAGCTCGGCGCCTGACGGCAGCGCCCGCCGGGATCACGGGCGGGTGTGCCACCGTCCGAGAGGCCTCAGCCCTTGTCGCCCTGGGCGCTGGCCGCGGCCTCGAGCTTCTGGATGTCCTCCTCGCTCAGCTTCGGCCGCTCGATGTCGAGCGTGATCTTGTGGATCGTACCGTTGAAGGCGAAGGGCACCTGGTAGTCGGCGTCATCCACCCCGGTCAGCGTGTCCGAGCCGATGTCCTGGCTCTCGTCCCAGGCCAGCGTGATCGGGATGGTATGGGCCATCTTCTCGCGCGCCACCTCCTTGCCGTCGACGCGCATCACGCCCTCCGCCGATCGTCCGACGCCGCTGAGGCTGTTGAAGGCGAAGGTGCCGAAGCCGAGCCCGTCATAGCTGAGCTCGAACTCAACCGTGTGCTTGCCGGGGGTGAGCTTTTCGCTGCTCTCCCAGCGCACCCGCTCCAGGTCGACGAGGTTCCAGGTGTAGACCGGCACGCCCTTCAGGATGTAGAAGCCGTGGCCGCCGAACTTGCCCCCCTGGGTGAACAGCATTCCATCACCGCCGTCCTCGCCCACCTCGATGTCGGCGGAGATCTTGTAGGAGGCGTTGAGCAGCAGCGGTTCGGTGCCGTTCGGGTTGCCGACGACGGGATAGGTGTACTCGAAATGCGACTTGCCGGCGACCACGCTCGGCCGCGGCGTCACCATGCGCGTCGCGATGGCGTTGTCGAGCGGGAAGACCTGGTACTTCGACGCCTCGGCGATGAAGAGCTGCTGCATGTCGCGCAGCTTGTCCGGCATCGTGGCGGCCAGATCGTTGTTCTGGGTCCAGTCCTTGGTCAGGTCGTAGAGCTCCCACTTGTAGCTGTTCATCACGTCGGGATTGGGGATCGAGAACAGCGCCCAGGGGTCGGCGATCGGCGTGGTATTGGCGTACCAGCCGTCGTTGTAGATGCCGCGGTTGCCGAACATCTCGAAATACTGGACCTTGTGCCGGGTCGGATCGTCCGGCTTCGCGTCCCAGGTGTAGGCCATGCTGATGCCGTCCATCGGCTTCTGCTCGATGCCGTAGGCGAACTTCGGCGCCGGGATGCCGGTCGCCTCCAGGATCGTCGGTGCAACGTCGATGAAGTGGCTGAACTGGTTGCGGACGCCGCCCTTGTCGGTGATCCGCTGCGGCCAGGACATCACCATGCCCTGCCGGGTGCCGCCGAAGTGCGAGGCGACCTGCTTGGTCCACTTGAACGGCGTGTCGAAGGCCCAGGTCCAGCCCACCGCCATATGGTTGTACGCCTGGTCGGTGCCCCAGAGGTCATAGAAGTCCTTGAGCTGCACGTCGACCGGCGGGGTCACGCCGTTGAACTGCGCCACCTCGTTCGGCGTGCCGATCAGCGAGCCCTCGGCGGAGGAGCCGTTGTCGCCGACGATGTAGATGACGAGCGTGTTGTCGAGCTTGCCCATGTCCTTGATCGTCTGGATCACCCGGCCGTTCTCGGCGTCGGCGTAGGCGAGATAGGCCGCGTAGACGTTGACCTGCCGGATGAATAGCTTCTTCTCGTCCGCCGTCAGCGCGTCCCATTGCTTCAAGCCGTCAGGCCAGGGCGTCAACTGGGCGTCCTGGGGGATCACGCCGAGCTTCTTCTGGTTGGCGAAGATCGTCTCGCGCAGCTTGTTCCAGCCGTCGTCGAACAGATGCATCGCCTCGATCTTGTCGACCCATTCCTTGGTCGGGTGGTGCGGCGCGTGCGTGGCGCCGGGCGCGAGATAGACGAAGAACCTCTGCTCCGGGTCGATCGAGTTCAGCGTCTGGAGCTGGCGGATCGCGTCATCCGCCTCGGCGGTGATCAGGTTCCAGCCGGGATTGTCCCGGAACGGGTAGATCTGGGTGGTGTCGTTGAACAGGTTCGGCTGCCACTGGTTGGCGTCGCCGCCCATGAAGCCGTAGAAATGGTCGAAGCCGAAGATCTCGCCCGTGGGCCACTGGTCGAATGGCCCGAGCTGGCTTTCGGCCCAGGGCGGGGTGTTGTGGTTCTTGCCGTACCAGGAGGCATTGTAGCCGCTGGCGCGCAGGATGGCGGCGACCGCGATCTCGTCGCGGCCGATCACCGCGTCGTAGCCGGGAAAGCCGGTCGAAGCCTCGGCGATGTTGCCGAAGCCGGCGTTGTGGTGGTTGCGCCCGGTCAAGAGCGCCGCCCGCGACGGCGAGCAGAGCGCGGTCGAGTTGAAATTGGTATAGCGCAGCCCGTCGGCGGCGAGCTGGTCGAGGGCCGGCATCGGGATCACCCCGCCGAAGGTCGATCCGGCGCCGAAGCCGGTGTCGTCGGTCAGGATGACGAGGACGTTCGGCGAATCTTTCGGCGGGACGATCCGCGGCGGCCAGAACGACGTCGAGTCGTGGGCGTTGAGCTTGATCGTGCCGCCGAAGGCCTCGGGGACGTTGGGGATATAGTTGCCGTCGATGGTGGTGGTGGCGTCCGGCGCGCCGGGCGCGCCGTCCGCCTCGAAGGCGCTGTGGACATGCACCGGGACGCTGCCGCTGATCGCCGGTCCTTCTTCCTGCGCCCATGCCGAGGCAGGGGGCAGCGCAAGGAATGTCGCGGCGGACAGGCTCAGGAGCAATGAACGGCAGGTCATGGCATTCTCCGTCAGTAGCATAGGGCGGGTCGCCGCAACACGATCCGTGACCGGCCGCGTCAGCAGCGGCCGCCGCCGGAAGATGCGACTCCCTGATTGCCGACGGGCCGGGCCTCCGACACGAACGACGCGCCCGGAGCCGAGGCCGGGGACCGCCGGCCCGTCGGCAGTCTGCCGGCGGGCCGACTACAGATCAGTGTGCCTTATTTTCCCGTGACCACGTCGATCACGAGCATGTCGACCTTGTCCTTGCAGTCGGAGGCAAGCTTCTCGTGGATCGCGTCGGCCGTCATGGATTCCTGGTCCGACATCTGCGACGTCTCGGACTCGATGGCGGCGATCGTCTCCATCTGCTTCGCGTTGTCCATGAGCGTGTAGTCGCCGCAGGTGACCTCCATCTGCGCGAACGCCGGGGCGCCGAGCAGGCACACGAGACCGGACGCGATCAGCATTCTTTTCATAGTAGGCTTCCTTCCTTTGACCGGATTGCGGTCGGTTGACAGTCCCAGCTCCTGCGGAATCCCCGTCGGGCATTCCGGCGCTCCGATGGGAAGCACGGATTGTGTCATCTGCATGCGCTGTTCCCCCCGGAACCATTACAATACCATCGCGACCGCGGCCTGCAACGCCCTCGCCGACCTCGTCGGTCCCGCGCGCAATCCGGAACGACCGTTTCGGGTCGCGGCCGCGCCGAGACGAACCGGATGCCCGCCACGGCGTTGTGGCGGCAGCGAACCATCAAGGGGCCCCGCGCCATGACGACGCCGCAGATCCTGTCCGTTGCCGTCGTCGCTGCGATGATGGCAGTCTTCGTGTGGGGGCGCCTGCGCTACGATGTCGCAGCGGGGTGCGCGCTCCTCCTCGCCCTGGCCGCCGGGGTGGTTCCTGCCGACGAGGCCTTCTCCGGGTTCGGCGACGATATCGTCATCATCGTCGGCTCGGCGCTCCTGGTGAGCGCGGGGGTCGCGCGCACCGGCATCATGGAGGCCACCATCCAGCGCTATGCGCCGAACGTGCGCGGCGTCCCGATGCAGCTCGTGCTGCTGGTCGGCGTGGTGACGGTGCTGTCGGCCTTCGTGAAGAACATCGGGGCGCTGGCGATCATGATCCCGATCGCCTTCCAGTTCGCCCGCCGCTCGAAGGTGTCGGCGTCCGTCTTCCTGATGCCGATGGCGTTCGGGTCGCTGCTGGGCGGGCTGATGACCCAGATCGGCACCTCGCCCAACATCGTCGTCTCGCGCGTGCGCCAGGAGATGACCGGCGAGAGCTTCGGCATGTTCGACTTCACGCCGGTCGGCGCGGCGCTGGCGGCGGTCGGCCTGGTCTTCCTCGCCACCTTCTACTGGCTCCTTCCCGCCCGTATCCGCGAGACCGGTTCGATCGAGGAGGCGCTCGACATCGAGAACTACGTCGCCGAGGCCGAGGTGGTCGCCGACTCTGCCGCCGTCGGCAAGCCGCTCAACGAGCTTCTCGCCCTCGCCGGCGGCGAGGCGGTGGTGACCTCGATCGTCCGGGCGAAGAACCGGCGCGTGGTGCCGCTGCCCGACGTCACCCTGCGCGAGGGGGACCTCCTCCTGATCGAGGGCGACCATGCCGCGCTCGACCGGCTGGTCGCCAGCGGCAAGCTCAGCATGACCGGCGGCCGGGAAACGAGCGAGGACGAGGAGACGCCGGTGGCGATCGAGGGCGTCATCGCCGCCGACTCGAGCCTGATCGGCTGGTCCGCCGCGCGCCTCGGGCTCTTCGACCGCTTCCGGCTCAACCTGCTCGCGGTCAGCCGCCGCGGCACCAGGCTCACCCAGGCGCCGGGCGACATCCCGCTGCAACTCGGCGACATCCTGGTGCTGCAGGGCGGCGCCGGCTCGTTGCCCGGCGCGCTGCGCGACCTCGGGGTCCTGCCGCTGGCCGAGCGGCCCGTGCTGCTCGGCAGCATCCGCAACGGGATGCTTCCGGTGGCGATCCTGGTCGCCGCCATGGGCGCGACCGCCACCGGCCTCGTCCCGATCCCCGTCGCCTTCTTCGCGGCGGCCGTGGCCATGCTGGTGTTCGGCGTGGTGCCGCTGCGCGAGGCCTACGCCGCCATCGACGGTCCGATCCTCGTCATGCTGGCGGCGCTCATCCCGGTCAGCGACTCGCTGCGGCGAAGCGGCGCCAGCGACGTGCTGGCGGGCTGGCTCGCCGGGGCGGCGGCCGGGCTTCCGGCGGCCGGAGCACTGGCGCTCATCCTGTTGGTGGCGATGGCCGTCACCCCCTTTCTCAACAACGCCGCCGCTGTCCTCGTGGTGGCCCCGGTCGCGGCGGGCTTCGCCGACACGCTCGGCTACCGGCCGGAAGCCTTCCTGATGGCGGTGGCCATCGGCGCGGGCTGCGATTTCCTCACCCCCATCGGCCACCAGTGCAACACCCTGGTGATGGGTCCCGGCGGCTACCGGTTCAGCGACTATCCGCGCCTCGGGCTGCCGCTCTCGGCGCTGGTGGTCATCGTCGCCGTGCCTCTCCTCCTGCTGGTCTGGCCAATCAGCTAGGCCGGGAGGGCAGCGACGCGGCGCAACCTTTGCCTGTTGCGCTGCAAAAGACGGGGCCGATCACCATGCCCCAAGCCGCTTCGACGCGGCTTCTTCCATGGCCCCGGCGCGTTTCCTTGCACAAACAGTTGCTCGCGAGGCGAAAATACTTCACAAATTCAGGTGTTTTCTCCGGGGGGGCCGGATTCGAGATGGAGGCGAGGCGGAGGCGCTTGCGGAAGGCGGCGGGGCGGCTGCTTGTCGTGCTCGCGCTGTCGGTGCCGGCGATGGCCGCGCCGGTGGAAGGCCCGCTCCAGACGGTCGTCTTCGAGGCCGGCGACACCATCCGCAGCGTCGCCGAGCGCTACCTCAAGGACGCCGACCTCTGGCCGCAGATCCTCGAGCTCAGCGGCATCGGCACGCCGGCCGAGCTCCGGCCGGGGGTCGAGCTCATGGTGCCGGTGCAGCAGGTGGCCGCCGCCGACGAGGCGCTCGCCTTCTCGCTCGCCGCCATCCAGAAGGCGACCGCCGAGGGCGCGCGCATCTTCGCCCCGGTCGAGATCGGCGCGGCGATCGAGAACCGCGACACCGCGGTCGAACAGCGCGACGTCGGCGCGTGGGCGGAGGTGGTGAGCTACGCCGGCGCCGCCACCGAGTTCGCCGACAAGGCGCTCGCGATCTCGGTGGCCCAGCGCGACCGGGCCGCCGAGGCCGTGGTCTCCGACGCCCAGGGCAGCGTCGAGGGCCGCGCCCCCGACGCGCCGCGCTGGTCGCCGCGCGCCGCCAGCGACGTGCTCATCGAGTACGAGCGGCTCCGCACCCTGTCGGGCTCGACCGCGCAGGTGACCTTCCGCGACCTGAGCCGGCTGCGGCTCAACCCGAACTCGAACGCCATCATCCAGCGCATGCGCAGCGACCCGCTGACCGGCGGCGAGGTCACCAAGGTCAGCCTGGTCAACGGCGACTTCTACGCGCTGCTCAACCAGCTCGGCGACCGCACCAACTTCGAGGTCGCGGTTCCCGGCATCGAGACCGCGACCCAGTCCGCCGACTTCTGGATCAAGCACGACGACGAGGGATCGCGCTTCACCAACTACGATGCTGCCGCGCTCGAGATCACCCGCGGCGCCGAGACGATCAGCATCGGCGAGAACGAGGGCGCGGTGCTGCCCGACGGGCCGCGGCCGAGCGGACGCAGGTGCTGGCGCGCGCCCAGCTCGACCAGCCGTTCGACGGCGCCGCAGATCTTCGATCCGGCGGTGACCCTCGCCTGGAAGCCGTCGGACGACGCCGAGGGCTACTGGCTCGAGGTGGCGGCCGATCGCCGATTTCAACGTGATGCAGGCCTCCGAGTGGGGGGTGCGCGACACCAGCCGCAGCTTCGACGCGCTGGAGCCGGGCGAGCACTACTGGCGCGTCTCCTCGCTCGACCGGCTGGGCCTGCCCGGCGTGCGCAGCCTGAGCTGGCGCTTCCGCATCGTCGACGACGACGACCCCGCCCTTCGTCACGCTGAGCACGCCCAAGGAGGCCGAGCATCGTGACCACCGCCGAGGTCGACGGTCACCGGCGAGGCCGAGCCCGGCGTGCGAGCTGACGGTCAACGACGCCTACGTGCCGGTCGGCCGAGAACGGCGACTTCCTCACCGTCGTCGCCCCCGACGGTCGGCGAGAACAGCATCGCGATCGCCGCCCTCGACCGCGCCGGGAACCGCACCGAGCGGAGCGCGCCTTCATCTACCGCCCGGTGGAGGCGGTCAGCATCGCGCTCGACGCCGCGCGCGCCGCGGGACGGCGAGGGGCGGCTGCTCAGCGCCCCCTCCGAGCGTCGCCATCGCCGGCATCTCCAACGCCGAGCCCGGATCGGGGCTGCGGGTTGCTGTCGGCAGCGACGGCACGCGTGGTGGTGCAGACGCTGGTGGACGCGGACGGCGAGCTTCCACTTCACCGTTCCGGCCACCGACGCCGGCGCGGCTCGCTACCGCGTGGAGATCCTCGGCGCCGACCAGACGGTGGCCGGCGCGTCGAGCCTTCGCGGCGCGCCAGGACGCCCTGGCCGCCGGAGATCCTGCTCGACGCCGCCGCCGCCCAAGCGCCACCGCCGACGCCTGGCTCGACCTCGCAGGCGCCGCCGACGGCGCGGTCGAGGTCACGCGTCAACGGCGCCGCCGCCCGGCTCGCGAACGCTCGCTTCGAAGCGACGGCCAGCCTCGCGCCGGGCGCGAACGGGATCGAGATCGTCGCCACCGACGCGGTGGGCAACGTGGCGGTCAAGCGGGTCGAGACGATGTACGACATCGACCCGCCGGAGATCGTGTCGGCCGCGGCGACCCGTCCGCAGGCGGCGCCGACGGGCCGATCGAGATCGCGGCTCGAGGCGCGCGACGCCTCCGGGCTGCGCCAGGCCGCGCCGTTCGTTCTGACGGTCGGCGGTGTCGAGCGCCGCGGCTTCCTGCGCTGCGACAGCGCCACCGGCGCCTGCCGCGAGACGCTGGCGCCGGAGCCGGGGCCGCTGGCGCTGATCGAGGTCAGGTCGAGGACTACGCGGGGAACGTGGCGAAGCGCGCGAAGTGAGGGGAGCCTAAGGTGATGCGATTTCGACTGGCCGGAGCCGTGTTGTCGTCCGTCGCGCTCTTCGCTCGGGCAGAACGCGCGTGGCCCAGCCCGCGCCGCTGATGGTCGTCTACGGGCCGGAGGCGCCGAGCCGCGAGGGCGACCCGGACCACGTCGAGCAGCTCTTCCTCAGCGTTCCCGCCGATCTCGCCGACCGCCTCTACCTGCGCATGTTCGACCCCGAGCCCTGTCGGCGCCCACGACACCCGCTACGGCCGCAGCGCCACCGCCACCGTCACGCTGCTTCCGCCTCTCGCGGCGGCGAGGGCGCGCTCAGCGCCGCGCCGCTCCCGCGCAGATCGAGCCGACGGCGCCGCTCCGGCCGCGCCCGATCCCGTCCGCCGCGGCCGCCGCGGGCGGGCGCATCCTCGCCGAGCGGAGCTTCGATCCGTCGAGCCCGACCGACGACGCCTGGGTCACGCTTACGCCCGTTCACCGCCGCCGACGGCGAGCTGCTCGACGGCCGCGCCAGCTTCCGCCTCGACGTGATCGGCGAGGCCGGCGACGCCGGCAACGCCTTCACCGTCGAGGTCGAGCCTCTCGCCCGACCGCTCCGACCCTGCGCCCGACGTGCGGCTCTATCGCCTACGAGCCGACCATCCGCTGGCGCGAGGGCGGCGATCCGACCGAGGTCCGCTTCGACGCGCCCGCCGGCGCCGCGCTGCGGCTGCAGAGCTTCGACGGCGCCGAGGGCGAGATCTACTCTCGTCTCCACCTTCGGCGAGGAGCGCCTGCCGCTCGTCGGGCCAGGACGAGTGGCGCGCGCCGACTTCACCGCGCCGGGCGGCACCGCCGCCCTCACGCTCCGCGGCGGCAACGAGACGCCCGAACGACGTGACGCTGGCGCTGCTTCGACGCCGCCGGCCGCCCGGTCGCGCTCGACATGCCGCCGCGCCCGGCGCCGCCGCAGCCGCGCCCGACCGGCGGTCGGCGCCGCGCGGCCCGCTCGCCAACTGCACCTCGGTCGCCTTCGACGCCTCGGCCTCCACCGGCGCCGGCCCGCTCGCCTACCGCTGGCGCTTCGGCGACGGCGCCGAGAGCGACGCAGCCGGTCATCGCCCACGCCTTCGCCGCAGCCGGGCCGCTACCACCGCCGAGCTCGACGTGCTCGGCGCCGGCGACCAGGTCGCGCGCGGCGCCCGCGATCACGCGTGCCGGTGCACGTCCGCCCCGCTCCCGGTTGCCGCCGCCGGCGCGCCGGTGACCGCAGCACCCGGCGAGCCGGTCGCCTTCGACGGCGGCGGCTCGACCCCGAGCGACAGCCCGCTCACCCGCTTCCACTGGACCTTCGGCGACGGCGCCGACGCCGAGGGCGCCACCGCCAGCCACGCCTACGAGCGCCCCGGCCTTTACCGCGCCGTGCTGCGCGTCGAGGACGACAGCGCGCCACCCCTGCGACTTCGGCACCGCCACCCGGCTGAGTCACCGTGAACTTCCCGCCCGTCGCCGAGGCCGGCGAGGCCGCAGTTCGCCGCCACCGGCCAGCCGGTGACCCTCGGCGGCGGCGCCAGCTACGACGTGGACGGCACGGTCAGCTCGCACCGCTGGGACATGGGCGACGGCACCCGCCTGGACGGCGCCACCGTCACCCACGTCTACGCCGACCCCGGCGCCTACACCGCCACCCTGACCGTGACCGACGATTCCGGCGTCGCCAACGCCACCGCCACCGACACCGTGACCATCTCCGTCAACGCCCCGCCGGTGCCGGTGGCCACCGGCCCCGACCGGCCGGTCGCCGTGGGCGAGATCGCCGGCATCGACGGCAGCGGCTCCACCGACGCCGACGGCGCGATCCTCTCCTGGTCCTGGGACTTCGGCGACGGCGCCACCGGCGAGGGGCCGCAGGTGCAGTACGCCTGGGCCGCGCCCGGCGTCTATCCGGTCACGCTCACCGTCACCGACGACTGCGCCACCCCCTCGGCCACCACCGCGACGACGATCGACGTCACCGTCAGCGCCGCGCCCGTCGCCGACGCCGGCCCCGACCAGTCGGTCGCGGTCAGCGAGGTCGCCTTCGACGGCGGCGGCTCGCACGACGCCGACGGCCGCATCACCCGCTGGGACTGGAGCTTCGGCGACGGCGCCACCGCCTCCGGCCCGCAGCGTCCGCCACGCCTACGCCCGCCCCGGCACCTACGAGGTCGCGCTGGTGGTGACGCGACGACAGCGGCGCGCCGCTCAACACCGCACCGCGACACCGCCACCGTCCGCGTCAACGCCGCCCCCATCGCCGATGCCGGCCCCGACCTCATCGCCGCCCCGGGCGAGGAGGTGGTGCTCGACGGCTCCGGCTCGGTCGATCCCGACGACGCCATCGCCGGCTGGACCTGGCGCTTCCCCGACGGCTGCGAGGCCGCAGGGCGAGCGCGTCAGCCGCACCTTCAACCGAGCCGGGCCTGCAGCGGGTGCAGCTCACCGTGCGCGACCAGACCGGCCTGCCGGAAGCCTTCGACGTCGACGAGGTCGAGGTGGCGGTGAACGCGCCGCCGGTGGCCGCCGCCGGCGCCGATCTCTCGGTCGAGCCCGGCGCGCCGGTCCGCCTCGACGGCAGCGCCTCCTTCGACCCGGACGGCACGCATCACCTCCTGGCGCTGGGACTTCGACGACCTCGACGCCCCGGTCGCCACCGCCACCGCCGAGCGCAGCTTCGACGCGCCCGGCGTGCACACCGCCCAGCTCACCGTCACCGACGCGCAGCGGTGCGGCCAACGCCACCGCCACCGACGAGATCGACCATCCGCGTCAACCACGCGCCCGTCGGCCGAGGCCGGCGCCGAGATCGTCACCGACGATCTCTACGTCACCCTCGACGGCGCCGGCTTCCAGCGACGCCGACGGCGACCACCTGATCCACACCTGGGACTTCGGCGACGGCTCGCCGCCGGCGCTGGGCGAGACGGTCACCCACGCCTACCCGCGCAGCGGCATCTTCCCGGTCACGCTGACCGTCGACGACGGCACCGGCCTCGGCAACGCCGTGGCGGTCGATTCCACCCGCGTCCTCATCGACGCCCGCCCGATCGCGGTCGCCGGCGCCAACCGCGACGTCTGCTCCGGCGACGCCATCCTCTTCGACGGCTCGGCCTCCAGCGACCCGGACGGCGGCCTGCTTGCGCTACGACTGGGACTTCGGCGACGGCACCCGCTCCGACGCTGGTCAACCCGAACAAGACCTACGAGATCCCCGGCGTCTACCCGGTCACCCTGACCGTGCACGACGAATCCGGCCTGCCCATCGGCGTCCACAGCGACCGCATCGCCGCGGTGGTGCGCGAGGCGCCCATCGCCAACGCCGGCCCGCCGATCCACGCCTGCACCGACCAGACCGTGCGGCTTCGACGGCTCGAAGCTCGACCGACGCCGACGGCGCGGTCAACGCCTTCTCCTGGAACTTCGGCGACGGCTCCTCCGGCGGCGGCGAGCGCCCGACCCACGTCTTCGAGCGCCCCGGCACCTACAACGTCACGCTCACCATCACCGGCGACGCCCGCGGCGCCTGCGGCGCGCTCGACACCGCCGAGACCACGGTGGACGGTGGTCGAAGTCGCCGCGCATCGAGATCGTCGGCCCCGACCGGACCGCCGCCGCGACGCCCACGGCCTTCAGCGCCCGGCTGAGCGGCGAGGGCGATCGTGACCGGCGCCAGCTTCGACTGGAACTTCGGCGACGGCGCGCACCGCCACCGGCCCGAGCAGCGAGCACGCCTTCGCCGAGGCCGGCATGCATACGGTGACGCTGCGCGCCGTCCTGCCGGCGGCGACCGAGGGCTGCGGCACCATCGAGACCCGCCGGCTGGTCCTGGTCAACGCGCCGCCGGCACCGGTGCTCGACGTCCCGGACCGGGTCGCCGCCGGGGCGCTGGTGCTGCTCGACGCCTCGGGATCGACCGACCCCGACGGCGCCATCACCGGCTTCGCCTGGGACTTCGGCGACGGCAGCTCGGCCAGCGGCGTGCAGGCGCAGCACCGCTTCGCCCAGCCCGGCACCTACCGCGTCCGCTCGCCGCGACCGACGACGCCGGCGTCGCCAACAGCCGGGTGGTGCTCACCCGCGAGGTCGAGGTCACCCCGCCGCCGATGGCCGATCTGACCGCGCCGCCGCCGCTCTGCCCGGGCGTCCCGCACGCCTGGACGGTCGCCGAGGATGCCAGCGACCTCAAGGCCACCTGGCTCTTCGGCGACGGCACCGCCGCCGAGGGCCCCGAGACCGACCACACCTTCGACAAGCCCGGCGTCTTCCCGGTGGCGGTGACCCTCGACGACGGCGGCGACCTCGACTCCAGCCGCCGCACCGAGGAGGTCTACGTCCGCGTCAACCGCGCGCCCGTCGCCGCAGGCCGGACCCGACCGCATCGTCTGCCCGGGCGACATGGTCGCCTTCGACGCCGGCCTCTCCGCCGACAGCGACGGCGCGCTGACCGGCTGGCGCTGGCACTTCTCCGACGGTGTCGTGCTCGAAGGACCGCAGGTCGAGCGCAGCTTCTACACCCCCGGCGCGCGACTGGTCGAGCTCACCGTCACCGACGACAGCGGCTCGGTCTGCGGCACCGGCGTCGACGCCGCCGCCGTGCTGGTCAACGCCTCGCCGGTTGTCGATGCCGGCCCCGACCGCGAGACGCCGGTCGGTGCCGCCAACGACACGCTGGTCTTCGACGCCGGCGACGCCTCCGATCCCGACGGGCAGGGGGTGCGCGTCACCTGGGACTTCGGCGACGGCACCACCGCCGCCGGCGCCGCCACCCGCCACCGCTACGCCGCCCCCGGCGACTACACCGTGCGCGTCGAGGCACGCGACACCACCGGTCTCGCCTGCGGCATCGCCACCGACACGGCCGCGGTACGAGCCTACGCGCGCGAGTGATGCAGCGGCCCGGACATTTGCAGGGCCACACGAACGGTGCGCCCCTTACCGAAAAGGCAAGACTCCAGTGGAGCCTTGCCCGGTCCGTCGCCCGGAGCCCATGGCGGAGGGCGTGCCGAACCGATCGCACGGCCCGCGCATGATGCGCTTCCCCCTCCGCGCCAAGTTCTTCCTCTTCGCCGCGCTGATGGCCATGGCGCCGCTCGCGCTGGTCGGCCAGAACCTGGTGCGCATCGCCCGCGACGAGCTGAAGAGCGCCGCCAACGAGGACCTCTCCCGCGTCGCCGGCGATCTCGCCGACGACTTCGATACCGCCGTCCACGGCCGCTGGATGACGCCGCTGCGCGTCATCCGCAACGGCATCGACAGTCCCGATCTCGGCGTGCAGCAGAAGATCTCGCTGCTCACCCTGGGGCTGTCGCAGATCCCCGACATCATCGCCATGCAGCTCAGCATCGAAGGCTCCGATCTGCCCATCCTCGTCACCGACGAGGCCTTCTCCAGGCACCTCGCCGCCGCCGGCCTCGACCCCGTCGAGACCCTGACCACCCCGACCGCCGAGATCGAGGTCATCCGCCGCGACGCCCTCTACGGCGAGTTCATGCCCGCGCGCCTCGACGCCACCGGCGACTGGCTCGCCACGGTGGCTCTGCCGCTCCGCACCCAGCTCGCCGGCCGCAACGTGCTGCTCGCCGCCCGCGTCAACCTCGCCGCCCTCGGCGGCCTCGTGCGTGACAACCCCTTCGCCCAGCGTGGCGACATCGAGGTCGTCGACGCCGACGGCCGCACCGTGCTCGAATTCGAGCCGCGCCTCCTCGCCGACCGCGACATCGTCGCCAGCGTCGCCCCCCTCGTCACCAGCGCCGCCCGCCCCGAGGCGATCGAGGGCTACGTGCGCGCCGACGGCCAGCCCATGCTCGCCGCCTACGCCTACCCTGACGACTTCCCCTGGGCCATCATCACCGAGCTTTCCGAGGCCAACGCCTACGCGGTGGTGAACCAGATGGTCCGCAACCTGCTCCTCGTCGGCCTCGCCGGCTTCGGCGTCGCTGCCATGGCCGCGCTCTTTTTCGGCGGCCGCCTCACCGGCCCGATCCTGAAGATCGGCGCCGTCGCGGAAAGGGTAGGGCAGGGCGATCTCGCCGCCCGGGTCGAGGGCGTGCACACCCGCGACGAGCTGGGCGATCTCGCCGGCCGGATGAACGCGATGATCCGCGAGCTGAGCGAGCGGCTGCAGCTGATGAAGTTCGTCTCCCGCGGCACCGTCACCGCCATCCGCGCCGCCGACGCCACCGGCGTCGCCCGCGGCGGCGAGCGCCGCGCCGTCGCCGCCCTCTTCTCCGACATCCGCGGCTACACCGCCTTCTCCGAGAAGGTCTCGCCCGAGGTGGTGGTGGAGATGCTGAACGACTACCTCGACGTGCAGGCCGAGATCGTCGAGCGCCACGACGGCGACGTGGACAAGTTCATCGGCGACGAGGTGGTCGCCGTCTTCCTCGGCCCCGACAAGGAGAAGAACGCCGTGGCCAGCGGCCTCGAGATCCAGCAGGCGCTGGCCCACCTGCTCGAGGTCCATCCGGAGTGGAACCTGCACGTCGGCGTCGGCATCGCCTCCGGCGAGGTGGTGATGGGCGCCATCGGCGCCCGCCAGCGCCTCGACTTCACCATGCTCGGCGGCGTCGTCAACCTCGCCGCGCGGCTTTGCGCCGCAGCACCGCCGGACAGCGTCCTCGTCTCCGACCCGGTCCGCGAGGCCCTCGCCGACGCCCCCTTCGTCACCTTCTCCGCCCTTCCGCCCCTCGAGCTCAAGGGCCTCTCCGCCCCCGTCACCCCCTGGGCCGCCACCCCGGCGGAAGCGGCGGACGAAGTCGTGTGACCGGCGCGTTCGCTCCACCGTCACACGGGTGTCAACGCACCGGCTGCGTTAAGATCTTGGAAACTTCTTGCGGCAAGGCTTCTCCCTGCAACAACGCTGCGGAGTTTGACCCCCCGTGAGACAGGTCCGCCTTTCGGAAGGGGTCGCCAAACCACCCTCGTCCGCGATAGAGTCCAGTCGGACGGCAGGGGGGAAGGCCGGAATGAGCGCGCATGATCGTCGCTTGGTTGGGATAGGACTCTACACTCCCGCCGAGGCAAGCAGGCTGCTCCATCTCCCCGTCACGAGGTTGGGCCGCTGGCTCCGCGGTCACACAATCAATGGTAAGCACTACGATCCTCTGTGGTCGCCTCAGATAGATTTGGGCGACGGACGGCTTTACCTGGGATTCAGCGATCTCATGGAAGCTCGTGTGGCCGACGCCTTCATCGAGCGAGGCGTTTCGGCGCGGCGCGTTCGGGCCGCGATTGAGGAAGCCTCCAAGATCCTCGGCACGGAAAGGCCTCTTTCTCACAATCGCTTTCGCACGGATGGCAGGGACATCTTTTTGCACACGAGCGTCGACGGCGAGGAGCCGACGCTGCTCAATGTCCTCAGCAAGCAGTATGTTTTCGAGAGGCTCTTGGATCCGATCCTGCAGACCGTTGAATTTGGTCGCGACGGGGAGCCGATGGCATGGTGGCCGAGTGGCAAGGCCGCAAACATTGTTCTCGACCCCGAGCGCTCCTTCGGCCAACCGGTCGACGCGCGCAGCGGAGTTCCGACGGCCATCTTGGCGGCAGCGGAGCAATCCTTTGGGGTTCGGCGCGCGGCGCGCCTATATGACGTAAGCGAGTCCGCCGTGAAACAGTCCGCGAAGTTCGAGGCACGCCTCGCAGAGTGAACGTGTTCTTCGACAACTGCACACCGCCCTTGTATGCGGCAGTATTGGATACCTACTTTCGCGAGGCCGGCTCAAGTGACCGCGCATACCACATTCGAGATGTGCCGCTTCTTCCGGGCGGGCGCTCCGCGAAGGATGTGGAATGGATCAAACACCTGCGGGATGACGAAGCAACGTGGGTATTTGTCACGGGCGATCAGCGAATGCGTCGTAACCCGGCGGAGAGGGCAGCCATCCGCTCAAGCGAGATGCATGGTTTCATGCTGGCGAACGCATACCAGTCCACACCTCCGAACCAAGTGTGCGCCGTGCTTCTGTGGAAGTGGCCTGAGATCGAGAAGCTTTGCGGCTTGCTCAGACCACCTTCTCTCAACGAGATTCCGGTCGGTCGCTTGACGAAACTTAGGCAGCTGCCGCTCTAGCCGAGCGTGTGGCCCAGGACCGTTTGTTAACCTCCGTTCAACAAACACCCATATGGATTCCATACGGATTCCATACGCCTTCTGGGCCCAGTTTCCCGAGCCTTTTCAGCCACCTGAACCCGGAATAGCCGGAACGCTCGCGACAGGACTATTGCGACGCATCAAAGCCGCCTCTACCGTCCGTCTCAGGGACAACGAGGGGAAAGCCATGCCAGCCACACCGTACCAGATCTCCCGCCGCCGCCTGCTGCAGACCACCGGCGCCCTGACGCTGGCCGGCCTTCCCACCCGCCTCCTCGCCGCCGACCCGATCAAGGTCGCCGCCATCTACACCGTCCCCGTCGAGCAGCAGTGGGTCAGCCGCATTCACAAGGCCGCCGAAGCCGCTGCCGCTGCTGGAGAAATCGAATACGTCTTCAGCGAGAACACATCGAACACCGACTACGAGCGGGTCATGCGCGAGTACGCCGAGGCCGGCCACCAGCTCATCGTCGGCGAGGTCTTCGGGGTGGAGCAGGCAGCGCGCACCGTGGCGCCCGACTATCCCGAGACCGCCTTCCTCATGGGGTCGAGCCTGCCGCCCGACCCGGCGATCCCCAACTTCGCCGTCTTCGACAACTACATCCAGGACGCGAGCTATCTCACGGGAATCATTGCCGGCGCCATGACCCAGTCCGGCAAGATCGGCGTGGTCGGCGGCTTCCCGATCCCCGAGGTCAACCGCCTGATCAACGCCTTCAAGGCCGGCGTCGCAGAGACGCGGCCCGACGCCACCTTCCAGGTCGCCTTCATCGGCTCCTGGTTCGACCCGCCCAAGGCCAAGGAGACCGCCTTCGCCCAGATCGAGGCCGGCGCCGACGTGATGTACGCCGAGCGTTTCGGCGTTTCCGACGCCGCCCAGGAGCGCGACGTGCTTGCCATCGGCAACGTCATCGACACCCAGCCCGACTATCCCGAGACCGTCGTCGCCTCCGCCCTCTGGCACTTCGAGCCCACGCTGCAGGCAGCACTCGACGCCATCAACGCCGGCGTCTTCGAGGCCGCCGACTACGGCGTCTACTCGTTCATGCGCAACGGCGGCAGCTCCCTCGCCCCCTTGGGCACCTTCGAGGGCAAGGTCCCCGAGGCCGCCATGCAGCTCGTCGCCGAGCGCGAGGCCGCGATCACCGCCGGCACCTTCGAGGTCGCGATCGACGACAGCGAGCCCAAGTCGTCCTGACCGTGCCACCGCCAGGGTCTGCGGGCGTCGTCCTGCGCCTCGAAGGCATCACCAAGCGCTTCGGGTCCCAGCTCGCCAACGACGACATCAGCTTCGCCCTGCATCAGGGCGAAGTCATTGCGCTTCTCGGCGAGAACGGCGCCGGCAAGACCACGCTGATGAACATCCTCTTCGGCCACTACACCGCCGATGCCGGCAGCGTCGAGGTCATTGGCCGGACCCTCCCGCCCGGCAACCCGCGCGCCGCGCTGGCCGCCGGGGTCGGCATGGTCCACCAGCACTTCACCCTCGCCGACAACCTCACCGTCGCCGAGAATATCGTCCTCGGCACCCGCCCGCTCTGGCGCCTCGGCCTCGGCGACGCCCGCGCCCGCATCCGCGATCTCGCCGCCCGCTTCGGCCTCGAGGTCGATCCCGCCGCCCGCGTCGCCGAGCTCACCGTCGGCCAGCGCCAGCGGGTGGAGATCCTGAAAGCCCTCTACCGCGACGCCCGCATCCTCATCCTCGACGAGCCAACCGCCGTCCTCACCCCGCAGGAGACCGAGGCGCTCTTCCGCACCCTGAAGCTCGCTGTTGCACAGGGCCTTTCCATCGTCTTCATCTCCCACAAGCTGCGCGAGGTTATGGCCGTCTCCGACCGCGTCCTCGTCCTTCGCCACGGCCGCCTCGTCGGCGAGGTCGCCACCCGCGACACCGACCGCCACGCCCTCGCCCGCCTGATGGTCGGCGCCGAGATCACCACTCCCGAAATCCCCGCGGTCGCGGAAGGCCCGCCGCTCCTGCGAGCTCAGCGCCGTCGCCGCCCGCCGGCCTGCACGGCGTCGACCTCACCCTGACGGGCGGCCGCATCACCGGCCTCGCCGGCGTCTCCGGCAACGGCCAGGCGGCGCTCGCCGACCTGATCGCCGGCACCCTCGCCCCCGCCTCCGGCGAGATGCGCCTCGCCGGCGCGGCCCGCCGGCCCCGCCTGGTCCCCCCGCGCCGCCATCGCCCGCGGCATCGCCCGCATCCCCGAGGACCGCCACCGCACCGGCTCGATCGCCGCCATGACCCTCACCGAGAACGCGATCCTCGAAGCCTACGGCGGCCCGCCGTTCAGCCGCCGCGGCTGGATCGACTGGCCTGCCGCCCGCGCCTTCGCCGAAGGCGTCGTCCGCGACTACGACGTCCGCTGCCCCGGCGCGCAGACCGCGCATCTCGCTCCTCTCCGGCGGCAACATGCAGAAGCTTATCCTCGGCCGCGCCCTCTCCTCGCAGCCGGAGATCGTGCTGGCCAACCAGCCGACCCGCGGCCTCGACGTCGGCGCCGTCGCCTACGTCCACGCCCGCCTCCTCGACGCCCGCGCCCGCGGCGCCGCCGTCCTGCTCATCTCCGAGGACCTCGACGAGGTGCAGGCCCTCTCCGACGAGATCCGCGTCATCAGCGCCGGCCGCGTCTCTCCCGCCTTCCCGCGCGGCACCATGACCCAGGCCGAGCTCGGCGCCTGGATGGCCGGCCACGGCTTCGAAGCCGATGCGGCTTGAGCCCATCGCCGACCCCGGCCCGGCGCGCCTCCTCGGCCTGCCGCTGGCCGCGCTCGGCCTTACGCTTGTCGTCGGAATGGCGCTCGCCGCCCTCGCCGGCGCCAACCCGCTCGCCGTCTTCGGCCTGATCCTGAAGGGCGCCGCCGGCTCCAAGTTCGCGGCCCTGGAAACGCTGAACCGCGCCACGCCGCTGATCTTCACCGGCCTCGCCATCGCCGTCGCCTTCCGCGCCCGTCTCTGGAACATCGGCGCCGAGGCCCAGCTCTACGCCGGCGCGCTCACCACCGTCCTTCTCGGCACCGGCGCCCTCCACCTCCCGGCGATACTCCTCCTGCCGCTCCTCGCCGTCACCGCGATCCTTGCCGGCGCGCTTCTCCTCCTCGGCCCGGCGCTGCTCAAGGTCCGCTTCGGCGTCGACGAGGTGGTGACGACCTTGCTGCTCAACTTCATCATGCTGCTTTTCGTCTCGATGCTGCTCGAAGGCCCGCTCAAGGACCCGCTCTCCCTCGGCTGGCCGCAATCCCCGGCGCTGATCCCCGAGGCTCGCCTGCCGCGCATCGTCACCGGCCTGCGGCTGCACTGGGGCTTCGCCCTCGGCCTCATCGCAGCGGTCGTCACCTGGGCGATCATGACCCGCACCACCTTCGGCTTCGAGATGCGCGCCGTCGGCGAGAACCCGCAGGCCGCCGCCTTCGCGGGGATGCCCGTGGGCCGCGTGCTCCTGCGCACCGCGCTCCTCTCCGGTGGTCTCGCAGGGCTCGCCGGCTTCTCCGAAGTCGCCGGGCTGAAGGGCAACCTCACCCTCGATCTCTCCCCCGGCTTCGGCTACACCGGCATCATTGTCGCCATGCTCGCCATGCTGCACCCGCTCGGGGTCGTCGTCTCGGCGATCTTCGTGGCCGGCGTGTTCGTCGGCGCCGACTCGATGTCCCGCGCTGCCGGCGTGCCCAGCTACATCGCCGACATCCTGCTCGCCACCGCCCTTCTCACCATGGTGGCGGCGCTGAAGCTCACCCGCTTCCGCATCCGGAGGGGGTGATTGTGGCCTTCGTGCGGCAGCGTCTCGCGATAAGGGCGGCGGCCGGCCCGCGGGGGGGCCGTGAAGCGGCCGCCCCGGGGGGGCGGGTCGGCCGCTGCCCGTGCCGGGGGCACGGGCAAGACAGTGAAGACGGAGCCGGGATGCGGCCCTGACCCATGGAGCACCTCGACATCCTCGCCACCGCCAGCTTCTGGGCCGCCGTCCTGCGCATCGCCTCGCCGCTGATCTTCGCCACCATGGGCGAGCTCATCTGCGAGCGGGCAGGGGTCCTCAACCTCGGCATCGAAGGGCATCATGGTGATCGGCGCCTTCACCGGCTGGCTCGCCGTCTACCTCGGCCTCCCACTCTGGGGCGGCGTCGCGGTGGCACTCCTCACCGGCATGGCCTTCGGCCTGCTGCACGGCCTCCTCACCGTGCCCCTCGGCCTCTCCCAGCACGTGGTCGGCCTCGGCATTACGCTGCTCGCCACCGCCACCGCCTCCTACGCCTACCGCCTGGCGCTCCCCCGCGTCACCACCCCCCCGCGCATCGAGCCCTTCCAGCCGCTCCCGCTCCCCGGCGCCCTGCGCGCAGACCCCGCTCACCTACCTCGCCTTCCTCACCGTCGCCGTCACCGCCTTCGTCCTGACCCGCACCCCGCTCGGCCTCGCGCTCCGCGCCGTGGGCGAGAACCCGCAGGCGGTCGAGGCGCAGGGCCTCTCGGTCACGGCGCTCCGCCTCGGCGCCGTCACCGTGGGCTCCGGCCTGATGGCGGTCGGCGGCGCCTTCCTCACCCTCTCCGCCTTCTCCTCCTTCTTCTTCGAGATGGTGAACGGCCGCGGCTGGATCTGCATCGCACTGGTCGTCTTCGGCGCCTGGCACCCGCTGGCGCGCGCTCCTCGGCGCGCTCCTCTTCGCAGCCTTCGACGCCTACCAGATCCGCCTGCAGCAGACACCTCGGCGGCGCCATCCCCTACCAGGTCTTCCTGATGCTCCCCTACGCGCTCTCCATCCTCGCCCTCGTCGTCATGTCCCGCCGCGCCCGCGTCCCCGCCGCGCTGATGACCCCCTACAACCGCGGAGACCGCTGATGCCCTTCGGCCTCCTGATCAAGGGCGGCACTCTCCCCGACGGCACGCGTCGCCGACATCGGCATCACCGGCGAGACCATCGCCGCCATCGGCGACCTGCCGGCCGAGGCCGGCCGCGTGATCGACGCCACCGGCGATCTCGTCTCGCCGCCCTTCGTCGACCCGCACTTCCACATGGACGCGACGCTCTCCTACGGCCTGCCGCGCATCAACGCCTCCGGCACGCTCCTCGAAGGCATCTCCCTCTGGGGCGAGCTCCGCGCCACCGCCACCGTCGAGGAGATGCGCGACCGGGCGCTCGCCTACTGCGACTGGGCCGTCTCCATGGGCCTCCTCGCCATCCGCAGCCACGTCGACACCACCGACGACCGCCTCCTTGGCGTCGAGGCCCTGCTCGACGTGCGCGCGCGGGTCGCCCCCTACCTCGACCTCCAGCTCGTCGCCTTCCCGCAGGACGGCCTCTTCCGCAGCGAAACCGGCCTCGCCAACCTCACCCGCGCCCTCGACATGGGCGTCGACGTGGTCGGCGGCATCCCCCACTTCGAGCGCACCATGGAGGAGGGCGCCCGCTCCGTCCGCACCCTCGCCGAGATCGCCGCCCAGCGCGGCCTCATGCTCGACCTCCACTGCGACGAGACCGACGACCCGCTATCCCGCCACATCGAGACGCTCGCCGCCGAAACCCGCCGCCTCGGCCTCGCCGGGCGGGCGGCGGGCTCCCACCTCACCTCCATGCACTCCATGGACAACTACTACGTCTCCAAGCTCCTGCCGCTCATCGCCGAGGCCGGCGTCGCCGCCATCCCCAACCCGCTGATCAACATCACCCTGCAGGGCCGCCACGACAGCTACCCCAAGCGCCGCGGCCTCACCCGCGTGAAGGAGCTGCGCGCCCACGGCATCACCGTCGGCTGGGGCCAGGACTGCGTGCTCGACCCCTGGTACTCGCTCGGCACCGCCGACATGCTCGACGTCGCCTTCATGGGCCTGCACGTCGCGCAGATGACCAGCCCGGAAGACATGCGCGCCTGCTTCACCATGGTCACCGAGGAAAACGCCCGCATCCTCAACCTCCCGGACTACGGCCTCCGCCCCGGCGCCCGCGCCAGCCTCGTCGTCCTCGACGCCGCCGACCCCATTGAAGCCCTCCGCCTCCGCCCCGACCGCCTCGCCGTCGTCTCCCGCGGCAAGCTCGTCTCCGAACGCCCGCGCACCCGCCCGCGCCTCGCCCTTCCCGGCCGCCCCGCCGGGGTCGACCGCCGCCACCGCCCGCCGGCACCGGCCTGACGCCGCGGAATCTCCGCAAAGCGACTGTCCAATGCTCTCATCACGCCAGCAGCGGTGGTGATTCTGACCGATTTGCAGTAGTTTCGCCCTGGGGTGACACATTCGGCAGCGGGTGGCATGAGCAACGCCGGGCATTTCGACACTTCCGAGGCCTGCCCGGCCTGCGGCTTCGCGAATCCGCTCGGCTTCCGCTTCTGCGGCGCATGCGGCGGCCGGCTCGCCGCCGGCGGCGAACTCCGCGCCCGCGTCCGCGAGGCCACCGCCGAGCGCCGCCAGCTCACCGTGCTCTTCTGCGACCTCGTCGGCTCCACCCACCTCGCCGCCAGCCTCGATCTCGAGGAGCTTCGCGACGTGATCCGCGGCTTCCAGGCGGCCTGCACCGAGGTGGTGCGGCGCTACGGCGGCACGGTCTCGCGCTACATGGGCGACGGGATCCTCGTGCTCTTCGGCTACCCGCACGCGCACGAGGACGATGCCGAGCGGGCGGTTCGCGCCGCGCTCAGCATGGTCGAGGCGGTCGCCCGGCTTTCGCCGCCGGCCGCCGCCGCCGGGCCGCTGGCGGCACGCGTCGGCATCGCGACCGGGCTCGTGGTTGCCGGCGATCTGATCGGCGACGGCGCCGCCGAGGAGGAGGCGGTCCTCGGCGAGACGCCGAACCTCGCCGCGCGCCTGCACGCCGAGGCGCCGCACAACTCGGTGATCGTCGCCGCCAGCACCCACGCGCTCCTCGGCGGCCGCTTCCTCTGCGAGGATCTCGGTGCCCAGCGCGTCAAGGGACTGGCCGAGCCGGTCCAGTGCTGGCGCGTGATCGCACCGCGCTCGGTCGACAGCCACTTCAAGGCGGCGGGCGAGGCGGGCCGGACGCCGCTGGTCGGCCGCGACGACGACCTCGGCTGGCTCCTCGGCCTCTGGCAGTCGGCGATCGGGCACAGCGGGCGGGTGGCCACGCTCGCCGGCGAGGCGGGCATCGGCAAGTCGCGCGTGGCCGAGGCCCTGCGCGAGCACCTGGGCGAGACCTGCATGCCGCTGCGCTTCCAGTGTTCGCCGCACTTCGTCAACCGAGCGCTGCATCCGGTGATCCAGCAGATCGAGCAGGCCGCCCGCATCGGCGCCGAGGATCCGCCGGCGGCCAGGCTCGCGAGCCTCGCCGACTGGCTGAACCGGGGGGACGACGGCGACCGCGACCTGGCGATCCTGGCCGCCCTCCTGTCGATCCCTGCCGGCGTGGCGCCGCCGCTCCCGGCGATGAGCGCCCAGCGGCAGAAGCAGGACACCTTCGACGCCCTGCTTCGGCTCCTGCGGCGGCAGGCCTCGGCCCGCCCGCCGCTCATCCTCGTCGAGGACCTGCACTGGGCCGACCCCACGACGATGGAGTTCCTCTCGGTGCTGGTCCGGCGCATCGACGACTTGCCGGCGCTGGCGATCCTGACCTTCCGGCCGCACTTCGCCGTGCCGTGGCGAGCGGAACACGTGGAGAGCCGCGAGCTGCTGCGGCTGCCGCGGGAGCCCGCACTCACCCTGGTGGAGAACGTGGCCGGGGCCGGACGGATGCCGAAGGCCGTGCTCGACCAGGTGGTGGCGCGGGCCGACGGCGTTCCGCTCTTCATCGAGGAGCTCACCCGCGCCGTGCTCGGCCTGGGCATCCTCGACGACCAGCGCCGCGGCTCGGCCGCTCTGCAGGCGCCACTGCCGGCGCTCGCCATTCCCTCGACGCTGCAGGATTCGCTGATGGCGCGGCTCGATCAGCTCGGCCCGGCGAAGTTCGTGGCGCAACTCGCCAGCGCCATCGGGCGCGAGTTCAGCTATCGGCTCCTCACCGCCATCGCGCCCCTGCCGCAGGCGCGGCTGCGCGCGGAGCTGCAGGCGCTGGAGGATGCCGGGCTCGTCCAGGACAAGGGCGCGACCCGTGGCGAGGTCTTTGCCTTCAAGCACGCGCTCGTGCAGGAGGTCGCCTACCAGACCCTGCTGCGCGGGCGCCGGCACGAGTTGCACGCCCAGATCGGCCGGGTGCTGCAGGAACAGTTCCCGCACCTGGCCCGCGACGCGCCGGAGCTTCTCGCGCACCACTGGACCGAGGCCGGCGACGCCGAGCGGGCGGTAGCCGCCTGGCTGGCGGCCGGCGAGCGGGCCTGCGAGCGCTCGGAATACAGCGAGGCGATCGGGCATCTGCGCAAGGGCGTCGACCTGCTGGAACGTCTCCCCGACCCGGTGCAGCGGCGCGAGCGCGAGCTCGCCCTGCTCCTGGCGCTCGGCCCGGCGCTGATGATGGTGACGGGCGCAGGGACCCCCGAGGTGGCGCGCCTCTACGCCCGTGCGCTGGAGCTTTGCGAGGAGAGGCCGAAGTCGCCGATCCACTTCGCGGCCCGCTGGGGCCGGTGGCGCGCCGCCATGGACCACCGCGCCGGGCTCGAGCGCGCTGACGACCTATTGAAGCTGGCCCGGCAGCTCGGCGACCCCGCCCATCTGGTGCAGGCGCACCACTGCCAGTGGGCTACGCTCTACATGCTGGGCGCGCACCAGGAGTGCTGCCGGCACGCCGACGAGGGGATCCGCCTCTACGACCCGGAACGGCACCGGACGCAGGCGCACCTCTACGGCGGGCACGACCCCAAGGTCTGCGCCCTCGGCGAGCGGGCGCTGGCGTGCTGGCTCCTCGGGCGCCTGGACGAAAGCGTCGCCAGCGTCGGCCTCGCCCTCGAATGGGCCGAGGCGCTCGCGCACGTGGGAAGCCGCGTGCACGCCATGGACTACGGGCTGCAGATACACCGCCTGCGGCGCGATGCCGCCGAAGTGGCGCGCCGGGCGACCGAGATGATCTGCTTCGCCGACGAGCAGCGCCTCAGCGAGCACCAGGCCAAGGGCAAGCTCTTCCGCGGATGGGCGCGGGCGCAGCTCGCCGATGTCCCCTCCGGGCTCGCCGAGATGCGCGATGCGCTCACCTGGGAGGAAGAGGCCGGAACCCCGGAGGACTTTCCGCTCTACTACGAGATGTTCGCCGAGGGCTGCGAGCGGGCCGGCCGCTTCGACGAGGGTCTCGAGGCCGTGAGCAAGGGCTTCGCCCAGGCCGAGCGCGGGCGCCTCGTCTACTGGAACGCCGAGCTGCACCGGCGCCGGGGCGAGCTGATCCTCGCTTCTGGCGGCGACCGCACCGCCGCGGCGAGCTGCTTCGAGAAGGCCCTGGCCGAGGCGCGCACCCAGGGCGCGCTCTTTCTCGTCCTGCGCGCCGCCGCCAGCCTCGCGCGGCTCAACCGTGACCTGGACGCCGGCCTCGACGCCGCGCGCCTGCGCGATGCCTGCTCCGGCTTCCCCCGCGGCCAGGACGTGCCCGACCTTCGCGACGCGCGGGCGCTGCTCGCGGCCCTGCCATGACCGCCGAGGCCGGGGCGATGCTGGCGGAGGCCGGCGCGCGGGACGGCGCGGAGGCGCGCAAGCGTTTCACCCTCGGCACCCACCGCACCTGCAGCCCGGAAGAAACGCTCGCGCGCCTGCAGCCCCTGCTCCCCCGCATGGGCATCACCCGCATCGCCAACGTGACCGGCCTCGACCGCACCGGCGTTCCGGTGGTGATGGTCGTCCGCCCCAACGCCCGCTCGGTCGCCGTCTCCCAGGGCAAGGGCCTGACGCTCGCGGCTGCGAAGGCCTCGGGCGCCATGGAGGCGGCGGAACTCTGGCACGCCGAACACATCACCCTGCCGTTGAAGCTCGCCAGCTTCGACGAACTCCGCCGCGAGCACCGCGTCGCGGATCCGGACCTTCTCCCCCACGCCGCCGGCGGCACCTTCACGCCCGACCTGCGGCTCCTCTGGATCGAGGGCGAAGACCTCATCGGCGGCGGGCCGGTCTGGCTTCCCTTCGAGCTGGTCAGCGCCGACTACACCCTGCCGCTGCCGCCGGGCAGCGGCTGCTTCCAGGCCAGCACCAACGGCCTCGCCTCCGGCAACCACCCGCTCGAGGCGATCTGCCACGGCCTCTGCGAAGTCATCGAGCGCGACGCCTCCACCCTCTGGCGGCTCTCGGGCGAAGCGCGCGACCGCCGCGCGGTCGACCCCGACACCGTCACCGATCCTGCCTGCCGGCGGGTGCTCGACTGCTTCGCCGCCGCCGATCTCGCGGTACGTATCTGGGACACCACCAGCGACCTCGGCGTGGCGAGCTTCTGCTGCCTGGTGGCGGAACGCAGCGGCGAATACGCCGACCCCGAATACGGCAATGGCTGCCACCCGGCACGCGAGGTGGCGCTCCTGCGCGCCCTGACCGAAGCGGCGCAGGCGCGCACCACCTACATCTCCGGCACCCGCGACGACTTCCCGGTGGACGCCTGGGAAGCCTCCTACCGCCGCCGCCGCCTCGACACCATGGGCACCGACCTCGACACCGCCCCCGCGCCCGGCGCCGCCTTCACCGGCGCGCCCACCTTCACGGCACCGACGCTGGCCGAAGACCTCGCCTGGCTCCTCGCCCGCCTCCGCGCGGCGGGCATCAACCAGGCCATCGCCGTCGACCTCGGCAAGGAGAGCATCGGCCTTTCGGTCGCCCGTATCGTCGTCCCCGGCCTCGAAAGCCTCTACGAGGAAGGCGGCGACTACACCCCCGGCCCCCGCGCGCGCCGGCTGGGTCTCGCGCCATGACCGTCTGCCTCTTCCTCGGCCCGACGCTGCCCGCCGCCGACGCCTCGCACATCCTCGACGCCATCGCCCTCCCGCCGGTGAAGCTCGGCGACGTCTACCGCGCCGTCACCCGGCACGCGCCCCAAGCCATCGGCATTGTCGACGGCTACTTCCAGTGGGCGCCGGCGGTCTGGCACAAGGAGATCCTCTGGGCGATCGGGCAGGGGGTGCACGTCTTCGGCGCCGCCAGCATGGGCGCGCTCCGCGCCGCCGAGCTCGCCCCCTTCGGCATGCACGGCGTCGGCCGCATCTTCGAGGCCTACCGCGACGGCCGCCTCGCCGGCCCCACCAATGACCGAACCGCCGACCCGGTCGACGATCCCTTCGAGGACGACGACGAGGTCGCCGTCGTGCACGGCCCGCGCGAGAGCGGCTACCTCGGCGCCTCCGAGGCGATGGTCAACATCCGCTGCACCCTCGACCGGGCGGCGGCGGACGGCGTTATCACCGAACCCACCCGCCGCGCCCTCGTGGCCACCGCGAAGGCCACCTTCTTCCCCGACCGCGCCTACCCCCGCCTCCTCGCCGAAGCCCGCGCCGGCGGCCTGCCGGAACCCGAGATCGCCGCCCTCGAACGCTGGCTGCCCCCCGGCCGCATCAACCAGAAGCGCCTCGACGCGCTGGCCATGCTCGAAGCCATGCGCGCTTTCCTCGCCACCGATCCGCCGCCGGCCCAGGCCGCCTTCGCCTTCGAGCGCACCACCTACTGGAACAGCGCCGAGACCGCCTTCCGCACCGCCGCCGAGCCCACCGCGGCGTCCCTCCTCTCCGCCCTGCGCCTCGACACATCCCAGTGCCGGCACCTCGGCGAGGACGACCTGCGCGACTGGTACTTCGCCCGCGTCGCGGGCACCCCCGTCCCGCCCGACCTCGACCGCTGGATGCGCGACGCCGGCTTCGCCGATGCCGCCGAGTTCCACCGCGCCGCCTTCGCCGAGTACCTGTTCCATGACGGCTCGGACGAACCCCAGCCCGCCGGAGCCGGCGCATGACCGCCAGCGCCTTCTCCGCCAACACCTACCACCGCGGCGCGCTCGACGCCCTCGGCACGCGCTTCCTTCTCTACCCGCAGGCACCCCTCGCGCCCACCCGCCGGCCCGAGATCGTCCGCGTCTCTCCCCCCGCCGGCTCGCTGCGGCCCGGCCCCGCCGACCACCGCATGTACGTGATCGACGCCATCGCCAAGAACCGCCCCTACGACCCGCCGGACCTGCCGCCCTGGCGCGGCGCCAGCAACCCGCCGGTGGCGCCCGGCCCCGGCGGCCACTTCGACCACCTCGAACCCGGCAGCCGCGCCTTCATGGCGGCGCACATGTACGGCACGATCCGCTTTGTCCTCGACGTCTGGGAGCACTATCTCGGCGGCGAGATCCCCTGGCACTTCGCCGAGGACCTCGACCGGCTCGAGCTCGTCCCCGTGGTCGAGTGGGACAACGCCCAGTGCGGCTATGGCTTCATCGAGACCGGCTTCGCCCGCCTCGACGGAGGGCCGTCGCACCCCTTCTGCCTCGACTTCGACGTCCTGGCGCACGAGCTGGGCCACGCCCTCGTCTACGCGCTCCTCGGCTTGCCGCCGGAGAACCGGCTCAGCAGCCACTTCCTCGCCTTCCACGAATCCGCCGCCGACTGTACGGCGATGATCGCCGTCCTGCACTTCGACTCCGTCGTCGAGGACCTGCTCGCCACCTCGCACGGCAACATCTACCTGCCCAACGAACTCAACCGCATCGGCGAGCTGTCCGACACCGAGCAGCTGCGCACCGCCAGCCACTCCCTGACCATGGCCGACGTTCCCGACCCCCGCACCCCCGCTGCACGTCTCAGCCAGCCGGACCGCCACACCCTGGGCATGCCGCTGACCGGCGCCGTCTTCGACCTCCTCGTCGACGTGTTCCAGAAGTTCCTCATGGAAGGGGGCTTCATCAGCCCGGCGCTCGACGAAACGTCGCGCGAGGTCAGGGACGCCCCCGTCGACGAGGTCCAGGCCGGCTTCGACCGCGCCTACGCCGGCCGCCACGACGCCTTCAAGGCCGCTCTCCTCGATGCGCGCGACTATGTCGGCGGCCTCCTCGCCGGCACCTGGCGGCGGCTGGCCTGGGACGTGAGTTTCAGCGGCGTCGCCGCGGCCATGCTCGACGCCGACGCCGCGGTCACCGGCGGGGCCGGCCGCAACCTCGTCATCGAGAACCTCGCCTGGCGCGGCATCGATACCGGCTTTCGCGGCGGCCTCACCTCCTACAGCCAGCGCGTCGGCGCCGCCGGCCGGCGCTGGTGATAAGCCGCCGCTTGCGCTAGAATGGACCACTGGCGGGTCAGGATTTATCGCCCCGCCGCCGGCCATTCAGGGGGTGACCATGTCTTTTCCCAACGTCGATCCATTCATCGAAACCTTTCTCGAACCGACGCGCATCTTCCTCTTCGGCAAGCAGTTCCCGGCCCTGTCCTACGACCCCACGGTCATGGCCCCGCCGCAGGCCGTGGGACCGGCGGTCGGCGAGTTCGAGTCCTACACCTCCCAGCCGGTGCAGGGCCTCTTCGGAGGCAACCAGCTGGCGATGCCCCCCGGCCGGGTCGAGCAGGCGCTGCGCAAGGTCGAGGACCAGGGCCTCTTCGCCCGCATCTACGGATTCTCCTACGAAGGTCACTACTACAAGCTGCCGCGGCCCCTGCTCTTTCTCGTCCGCGACGACGGCCGCGTGGCCGAGGATCTCAGGCGGCCCCGGGCGCCGAGCGGCTCTACCACACCCGCTTCACCGGCATCGAGACCAAGGACTGGCAGTTCGGCAACGATATCCGGGTCTGGGCGGTGGACAAGCACGACATCGCCGTCTGCCTCGATCTCGAAATCGGCAACTACGAAAAGGTCCTGCTCGACTCCTACGTCGCCGGCCAGGAGGAAAGCGCGGGTATCAACCGCAGCGCCGTGTCCTCGCGCAGTGCCACGACCTTCCGTAGCGCAGCCATAGGACCGCACCAGGACCGCTGATACCGCGCTCACTTCACGATCTTGACGATTGGCAAAACCGTCCGTCCAGGCCGCACCCCCCCTCGCCCTCCGCGCTCGCGCGCTCCAAGCGACTAACCGGTCAACGCATGCGTTGCCTTTTCGTGCATGCGTTGCCCAATCGGTTCGGGGTGCCTGCCACGGCCAATGCAATCACCCCGAGCGATACGACACGTCGCGTTCCCTCAGCCCCACATCCCGCGCATCCTGACCTTGAGGTCGCGCGGCGCCGCCGCCCGCCCCGCGGCAGCAGCACCAGCACCCGGTGGCGACCAGGCCACCTGCTCGAACCGATCGAGCAGGTGCTGCGGCAGGAACCGGCTCCGCGCCGCATAGACGTGCTTGTCCCCCCGCGCCGCCTGCCCGTGCACGTAGAAGCGCAGCGGCACCAGCAGGTGCAGCGCGTCCTTCGCCCGCGTCATCGCCACGTACATCAGCCGCCGCTCCTCCTCGATCTCCGCCGGCGTGTCGGTGGCGAGATCGGAGGGGATGCAGCCATCGACGCAGTTGAGCACGAAGACCGGCTTCCACTCCTGCCCCTTGGCCGAGTGGATGGTCGACAGCACCAGATAGTCCTCGTCCTTCATCGGCACCCCGGCGAGGTCGCTCGTCGCCTGCGGCGGATCGAGCGTCAGCTCGGTCAGGAACGCCCGCCGCGAGGCGAACCCCAGCGCGATCCGCCCCAGCTGTGCGAGGTCCCCCTTGCGCACCTCGGCATCCTCGTGGACCCGCGCGAGGTGCGGCTCGTACCAGACCCGCACCGCCTCGATCTCCGCCGGCCAGCCCGCATCGCCCTCGCCCCAGCAGCCGCAGCAGGTCGCGCAAGCCGGGCCAGTCCTCCGCCGCCCGCTTCGGCGCCCGCACCTCCTCGCCGGCCGCGATCGCCCGCAGCATCTCCTCCGCCGCCGCCGGCCCGACGCCGGGCAGGAGCTGCAGCACGCGGAACCCGGCGATCCGGTCGCGCGGGTTCTCCGCCAGCCGCAGCACCGCCAGCAGGTCCTTCACGTGCGCCGCTTCCAGGAACTTCAGCCCGCCGAACTTCACGAAGGGGATGTTCCGCCGCACCAGCTCCACCTCCAGCGCCGCGCTGTGGTGCGCCGTGCGGAACAGCACCGCCTGCGCCTTGAGCGCGACCGCTTCCTCCCGCGCCGCCAGCACCTCGCCGCAGACGTACTCCGCCTGCGCCGCCTCATCGAGCACGGTCACCAGCCGCGGCCGCTCGCCGGAGGCCCGCTCCGACCAGAGCTCCTTGGCGAACCGCTCCCCCGCCTCGCCGATCACGCGCGTTCGCCGCCGCCAGGATCGGCTGCGTCGAGCGGTAGTTCCGCTCCAGCGTCACCACCCGCGCCGGCGGCTCGAACCGCCCGGGAAAATCGAGGATGTTCCGCACCTCCGCCGCCCGGAAGCCGTAGATCGCCTGCGCGTCGTCGCCCACCACCGTCACGCCGCGCCCCTCCGGCTTCAGCGCCGCGAGGATCTCCGCCTGCAGCCGGTTGGTGTCCTGGTACTCGTCCACCAGCACATGGTCGAACCGCCCGCCGATCTCCGCCGCCACCGCGGCGTCCGCCAGCATCTCCGCCCAGTAGAGCAGCAGGTCGTCGTAATCGAGCACCGCCCCCGCCTGCTTCGCCTCCACGTAGCCCGCGAACAATGCCTTCAGCTCCGCCGCCCAGGCGGCGCACCAGGGAAAGCGCTTCAGCACCTCCTCCAGCGGCTCCCGCGCATTCACCGCCCGCGAGTAGATGGCGAGGCACGTCCCCTTGCCGGGAAAGCGGCTCTCGGTGCGCGAGAACCCGAGCCCGTG
The DNA here is from genome assembly GCA_963796805.1 of uncultured Alphaproteobacteria bacterium. Taxonomy (GTDB): domain Bacteria; phylum Pseudomonadota; class Alphaproteobacteria; order Rhodobacterales; family Rhodobacteraceae; genus Amaricoccus. Next base: position 54,094 of record CAWCNG010000009.1, on the reverse strand, counting down.
CCGCACCATCCCCATCAGGTCCTCGCTGTCCCCGCGGTCGTGCAGGGTGAAGCCCGGCTCCAGCCCGATCAGCGGCGCATGCTCGCGCAGCATCCGCGCCCCGATCGCGTGGAAGGTCCCCGCCCACGCCAGCCCCGCCGTCAGCGCCGCCGCCTTGTCGCCCAGCACCTCCCCGGCGATCCGCTCGATCCGCCGCGTCATCTCCGCCGCCGCCCGCCGCGAGAAGGTCAGGAGCAGGATCCGCCGCGGATCCACCCCCTCCACCATCAGGTGCGCCACCCGGTGCGCCAGCGTCCCGGTCTTGCCCGAACCCGCCCCCGCGATCACCAGCAGCGGCTCGGCCCCGTGCAGCACCGCGGCGCGCTGGGCGTCGTTCAGCCGGTCGAGATAGGCAGGGAAGGGCGCACCGTCATCCATCGCCGCGCATCAAGCCCTGTTTCCGTTCTGTTCGCAAGAACCCATACAAACACCCATATGGATTCCATACGGATTCCATACGCTTTCTGGGTGCGATTTTCGCAGCCTTTTCAGGCGATTGCCTCACCCCGCCCGGATCGCCGCCAGATGCCCGGCAAAATCCCCGCTCCGCATCAGCCGCCGGCAGCGCTCGAAGCGGTTCGTGGCATAGGCCCAGAAGTCGTCCGCCGGGTTGCCGTTGGCATGCTGGATCAGCCCCCAGAGCGTCCACAAGAGGTCGCACATCGCCTTGTACGCCACCACCCGCCCCCGCTCAGCCGCCGTCGGCGCCCCGCCGAAATACGCGGCCAGCATCTCCTCGTCCTGCTCCGCCCCGAACTCCCCCTCCACCGACAGATCCCCCAGATCCCACAGCGGATCGTTCATCCCCGAATACTCCCAGTCCACGATCCACATCCGCTCGCCGGTATCGAGAAAGTTCTCGCACAGGGGATCGCAATGGCACGGCGCCAGCTCCGCCGGTTGCGCATCCAGCGCAGCCCGCACCGCCTCCGCCTCCGCCACCGCCGCGTGGTACCCCTCCGGCAGCGTCGCCTTCAACTCGGCCAGAACCTTGAGGTATTCCTCAATCATCGCAAAGAGTTCGAAGCGAAAATCGAACCGCACCCCGCTCCGGTGCAGCTGCCGGAACGCCGCCGCCGCCCGCGCCGGCGCGCCCGGCTCGCGGAACAGCTCCGGCGTCATCGTCCGCCCCGCCACGTGCCGCGTCAGCATCAGCCCGCGCGCCGGATCGGCGTGCAGCACCTCCGGCGCCACCCCGGCCGCCGCCGCCGCGCGTGCGTTCACCGCCTCGACCTCCCGGTCGATATAGGCCTCCGTCCCCTCGCCGGGGACGCGCAGCACCAGCGTGTCGCCGCCGGCGCGCACGCTGTAAACCCGGTTGGTCAGCCCGCCCAGCCGCGCCGTCTCCTCGACCGGCACGCCCTCGTACCCCGGGACGAGCCGCATCGCCGCCTCCGCCTCGTCCTGCATCGCGTCCCCCGGCGTTCCCTTTCCCGGCGAGATGACTATGCTGGCCGCAAGGTCGTCAACCGCAGCCTGCGACGGAGGAGCCCTTGGAAAGCGAGCGACAGCCCGGCAAGCTCGACGCCGTCTACGCCGCCACCAGCCCCGACGAGATCGCCCGCACCTACGACGCCTGGGCCACCACCTACGACGCCGAGATGGCCGAACTCGGCTACCGCCACCCCACCATCTGCCTGGCGCTGCTCGCCCGCCACCTGCCTGCCGGCTCCGGCCCGGTGCTGGACGCCGGCGCCGGCACCGGCCTGATCGGCGAATGGCTGAAAATCACCGGCTACGGCCCGCTTGAAGGCGTCGACCTCTCGCCGGGCATGCTCCAGATGGCCGCCCGCAAGGGCATCTACGACCGGCTCGAGACCGGCGACCTGACCGCGCGCCTGCCCTTCGAGGACTCCCGCTTCGCCGCCGCCGTCTGCTCGGGGGTCTTCACCACCGGGCACGTCGGGGCCGAGGGGCTGGACGAACTCCTCAGGGTGGTGCGGCCGGGCGGCGTCCTGGTGCTGACGGTCAAGGACCAGACCTGGAACGAAGGCTTCGCCGCCCGGATCGGGGAACTTGCAGTGGCCGGCACCCTGGAGCGCATCGACGAGACATTTCCCTACAGCTCGATGCCGGGACGGGCCGAAAACGCCCTGAGCCGGGTGGTGGTCCTGCGCCGGCTCTGAGAAACCAGTTGGACGGAAATCTGTTGACGCAGAGGAGCCTCTGTCGAACCATCCGGCCGAGGGTGGAAGAAGAGCAGGCCGCAACGGCCGCAACAGGGGGACTTGGCGATGATCCGACGGATACTGGAGACTTCCGCGCTCACGGGAGCATTGATCTTGGCGGCGTTGCCGCCGGCGGCGGCGCAGGATTTGCAGGATCCGATCCGCCTGACGCTGCACGACTGGACCGGGCAGCTCATCACCACGCGGATCATGGGCGAGGTGCTGGAGAACGCCGGGCTCAACGTGGAGTACGTTCAGGCCGACTACCTCGCCCAGTTCGCCGGGCTGAAGACCGGCGACCTGCAGGTGGCCATGGAGATCTGGGAGACCACCGGCCGCGGGGCGATGGACGAGGCGGTGGCGACCGGGCAGGTGGTCAATCTCGGCGAGACCGGCATGCAGGCGATCGAGGAGTGGTGGTATCCGCTCTACATGAAGGAGGCCTGCCCGAGCCTTCCGGACTGGCACGCGCTCCTCGAGCCCGACTGCGCCGAGGCCTTCGCGACGCCCGACACCCTGCCCGACGGACGCTACCTCGGCGGCCCGGTGACATGGGGCGGCTTCGACGAGGAGCGTATCGCGGCGCTCGGCCTCCCGTTCCAGGTGATCCACGCCGGTACCGACGCCGCGCTCTTCGCCGAGCTCGAGTCCGCCTACCAGCGCCAGGATCCGATTATGCTCTGGATCTACGCTCCGCACTGGGCGCCGATCAAGTACGAGGGCGAATGGGTCGCCTTTCCCCCCTACGAGCCCGACTGCTACACCGATCCCGCCTGGGGCCTGAACCCCGACGCCACCCACGACTGCGGCAAGCCGCGCGGGCCGATCTGGAAGGTCGCCTGGGCCGGCCTCGGCGACAAGTGGCCGCACGCCAAGACCGCCATCGAGGCGTTCCAGATCGACAACCAGGAGATGGGCGACATGATCGCCGCCGTCGATCTCGACGGACGCAACCTCGAGGAGGTCGTCGACGAATGGATGGGCGCCAACGAGGCGCGCTGGAAGGGCTGGATCGGCCAGTAAGCTGAGGTCGGGAATGGAGGCGGCTGAGCCGCGGATCGCCTGCCGCAGCCTCTGGAAGCTCTTCGGGCCCGGCGCGGAAAACTTCGTCGCCGGGCGTTCGACGCCGCCGGAGCCGGAGGAAATCGCCGCCGCGGGCCTCGTGCCCGCGGTGATCGACGCGACGCTGGCGGTGAGCCCGGGCGAGATCTTCGTCATCATGGGGCTGTCGGGCTCGGGCAAGTCGACCCTGGTCCGCTGCCTATCGCGCCTCGTCGAGCCCACCGCCGGCGAGGTGCGCTTCGACGGCCAGGACCTCCGCAAGGTCTCCGACCGCGAGCTGATCGAGATCCGCCGCCACCGCATGGGCATGGTGTTCCAGAACTTCGCGCTCCTGCCGCACCTGTCGGTGCTGCGCAACGTCGCCTTCCCGCTCGAAGTCCAAAGCATCCGCCGACAGGAGCGCGAGGCCCGCGCCCGCGAGATGATCGAGCTCGTGGGCCTCGGCGGCCGCGAGGCCAACCTCCCGCGCGAGCTCTCCGGCGGCCAGCAGCAACGCGTGGGCATCGCCCGCTCCCTCGCCGTCGGCCCCGAGGTCTGGTTCCTCGACGAACCCTTCTCCGCCCTCGACCCGCTGATCCGCCGCGAGATGCAGAACGAGTTCCTCCGCCTGCAGGCCACGCTGCACAAGACCATCGTCTTCATCACCCACGATTTCGACGAAGCGATCCGCCTTGCCGACCGCATCGCCATCATGCGCGACGGCCGCATCGTCCAATCCGGCACCGCCGAGGATCTGATCCTCGCCCCCGCCGACGACTACGTCGCCGCCTTCACCCGCGACGCCCCGCGCGCCCGCATCCTCTCCGCCCGCGCCGTCATGCGCCCCCTCGACGGCCAGCCCACCGCCGGCTCCATAGAGGCCCGCGCCAAGGTCGCCGACTTCGCCCGCGAGGTCGAGGCTGCCGGCCAGCCCTTCGCCGTGGTCGAAGAGGGCAGGGCGATCGGCCAGGTCGGCCGCGCCGAGGTCATGGCCGTCCTCCTGGAGAGCCGCCAGTGACACGCGCCCTGAGCCTGCCACCGCGCCACCGCCAGGCTTCATACAGGTTTGCTAACCTGGAGAGCAGTCTTTTTCCGCCAACAGGCGGAAAACAAAGAAAGAAAGAATGCGCGCACCTGCGCGCTCCCTGTGGCGGCAAAGGCCGCCACGCGGCATCAGCCGCGTCCCGCCCCACCAGCCGCCCTCCGGCCGCCGCATGACGGCCCTCGCCGCCCCGGCCGAGAACCCATGGCCCGCCCGCCTCCTCTGGCTCGCCCTCCTCGCCCTCACCCTCGCCTTTGCCCAGCTGCCCCGCGGCACCCTCGACGGCCTCTGGAAGGACGTCCCCCCCAGCCTCCACCTGCCCTTCGCCGCCTGGATTTCCGCCGTCATGGACTGGCTGGTCAACGATGCGCGCCTCGGCCCGGTCTCGTTCCGCGACCTCACCCGCGCGATCGCAGCACTTCTCGCGCTCCCGCTCGAAGCCGCAAACGCCCTCTTCGCCACCGGCCTCCTCCGCGGCCAGGGCTCGGCCGCCGTCCAGCTTCTTCCCCCGCTGCCCTGGTTCGCCGTGGTGATCTCGGCCACCCTCGTCGCGCTCCACGCCGGCGGCCGGCGCCTCGCCGCCCTCGTCGGCGCCGCCCTGCTCTACCTCGCCGTCTTCGGCCAGTGGCAGAGCGCCATGATCACGTTGGCCTCCATCGTTGTCGCCGTCCCGCTCGGCATCGCAGGCGGCCTCTTTCTCGGCATCGCCGCCTATCGCCACCGCCGGGTCGACCGCGCGCTCGCTCCCCTCCTCGACGCCATGCAGACCGTCCCAGTCTTCGCCTACCTCCTGCCCATCCTCATCCTCTTCGGCTTCGGCCCGGTCTCTGCCCTGATCGCCACCGTCATCTACGCCATGCCGCCCATGGTTCGGATCACCCTTCTCGCCCTGCGCGGCGTCCCGCCCGAGATCGTCGAGTTCGGCCGCATGGCCGGCGCCACCCCCCGCCAGCTCACCTGGAAGGTCATGCTCCCCGCCGCCCGCGCCCCGCTCATGGTCGGGGTGAACCAGGTCATCATGCTCTCGCTGAACATGGTGATCATCGCCTCGATGATCGGCGCCGGCGGCCTCGGCTACGACGTGCTTGCAGCACTCCGCCGCCTCGACATCGGCGGCGGCCTCGAGGCCGGCGTCGCCATCGTGCTCCTCGCCGTCGTCCTCGACCGCCTCAGCCAGACCTTCGCCACCCGTGCTCCCTCCGGCAGCCGCCTCCTCGCCGCCGCCGCCGTCTCCGCCCTCGCCCTCTGGGCCGTCGCCCTCGCCTTCCCAAGCATCGCCCGCTATCCCGAGCACCTCGAGATCTCGACCTCTGCCTTCTGGGCCTCGCTCATCGAGTGGCTGAACGTCACCTTCTTCGACACCCTGGAGGCGATAAAGACCTGGGTTCTCGTCAACCTCCTCGTCCCCATCCGCCGTGTCCTCACCGCCATCCCCTGGTGGTGGGGTACCATCATCATCACCCTGGCCATGTCTCGCATCGGCGGCCCCCGCCGTGGCGCCATCGCCGCCGCCTTCGCCCTCTTCATCGCCTTCACCGGCTACTGGCCGCAGGCGATGATCACCATCTACCTCGTCGGCACCTCCGTCCTCATCGCCACGCTGATCGGCGTGCCCATCGGCATCGCCTCCGGCCTTAGCCCGCGCACCTGGAGCATCGTCCAGCCGGTGATCGACACCCTCCAGACGCTCCCCTCGTTCGTCTATCTCATCCCTGTCGTCATGCTGTTCCGCGTCGGCGAGTTCACCGCCATGATCGCCATCGTCCTCTACGCGCTCGCGCCGGCCATCCGCTACACCGCGCTCGGCATCCGCGAGATCGACCCCGCCCTGGTCGAGGCCACCCGCGCCATGGGCACCACGCCCACGCAGCGCCTGCTCAAGCTCCGACTGCCCCTCGCGCTCCCCGAAATCCTCCTGGGCATCAACCAGACCATCCTCCTCGCCGTCTCCATGCTGGTGATCACCGCGCTGGTCGGCACCCGCGACCTCGGCCAGGAGGTCTACATCGCGCTGACCCGCGCCGACGTCGGCCAGGGCCTCGTCGCCGGTGCCTGCATCGCCATGCTCGCGATGATCGCCGACCGGCATGATGACCGCCGCCGCCGCCCGCACCCGCACCCGCCTCGGGCTGGCGCGATGACATGCTCCAACCCGGCTTCACCATCCGTCCGCGAAAAGGGCAGCGGCACGACCGCGGGCGGCCGAGAAGCGGCCGCCCGGGGGGCGGTCGGCCGCTGCCCGGGCTCGGGGCCTGGGCGGCACGGCGCAACCCGCGCGCAAAACCCCGCCGGGGGTCGTCCATGACCCCCCTCGAACGCGCCGCCCGGCTGCCACTTTGGACCGGCCCGGTCGAACCCGAGCCCCTCGCCGGCGGCATCACCAACCACAACTTCACCGTCCGCGACGCCGGCCGCCGCTATCTCGTGCGCATCGGCGGCGACATCCCCGAGCACAACGTCGTCCGCCGCTTCGAGCTCGCCGCGGCCCGTGCCGCAGAGGCGGCGGGCCTCTCGCCGGCGGTCCGCCACTGGGAGGAGGGCGCCCTCGTCCTCGACTTCATCGACGGCCGCAACCTCACCCCCGACGATGTTCGCGACCCGAAGAACCTCGACCGCCTCGCCACCCTCGTCCGCCGCTGCCACCGCGCGATCCCTCGCCACTACCGCGGCCCAGCGCCGATCTTCTGGGTCTTTCAGGTCCTGCGCGACTACGCCCACACCCTTGCCGACGCAGGCGCCCGCGCCGATCTCGCGCCCCTCACCGCCGCGGCCGAGCGCCTCGAAGCCGCCCTCGGCCCGGTCGAGATCGTCTTCGGCCACAACGACCTACTCCCCGCCAACCTCATCGACGACGGCCTACGCCTCTGGCTCGTCGACTGGGAGTATGCCGGCTTCAACACCCCGCTCTTCGACCTGGGCGGCCTCGCCTCCAACGCCGGAATGACCGCGGACGAGCGTGAGGCCCTCCTCACCGTCTACTACGGCCAGCCCCCCGGCCCCGCGCTCCTGCGCCAGGCCACGATCATGACCGCCGCCTCGCTTCTGCGCGAAACCATGTGGAGCATGGTCTCCGAACTCCACTCCACGCTCGACTTCGACTACGCCGCCTACACCGCCGAGAACCGCGCCCGCTTCGACGCCGCCCTCGCCGCCTTCGAGGAAACCCCATGACCCTTCCCAGCTCCGCCCGCATCGTCGTCATCGGCGGCGGCATCGTCGGCTGCTCCACCGCCTACCATCTCGGCGCCATGGGCCAGGACGAGGTCCTCCTCCTCGAACGCCACAAGCTCTCCTCCGGCTCCACCTGGCACGCCGCCGGCCTCGTCGGCCAGCTCCGCACCAGCGCCAACATCACCCAGCTCCTCGGCTACTCCGTCGCCCTCTACGACCGGCTGGAAGCCGAGACCGGCCTCGCCACCGGCTGGAAGATGAACGGCGGCCTCCGCCTCGCCTGCACCCCCGACCGCTGGACCGAGGTCAAGCGCCAGGCCACCACCGCCCGCTCCTTCGGCCTCGAAATGCAGCTCCTCACCCCGATGGAGGCCCAGGACCTCTGGCCGATCATGCAGGTGGACGACGTGATCGGCGCCGCGTACCTGCCCACCGACGGCCAGGCCTCCCCCTCCGATCTCGTCCAGGCGCTTGCCCGCGGTGCCCGCTCTCACAAGGTCCAGATCCGCGAGGACGTTCGCGTCACCGCCATTCGCACGGAAGGCGGCCGGGTCACCGGCGTCGAGACCGACCAGGGCATGATCGCCTGCGAGAAGGTCGTCGTCTGCGCCGGCCAGTGGACCCGCCAGCTCGCCGCCCTTGCCGGCGTCAACGTCCCGCTCGTCAGCGTCCAGCACCAGTATCTCATAACCGAGAAGATCGAAGGCGTCCCGACCGGCCTGCCCACCCTGCGCGACCCCGACCGCCTCACCTACTACAAGGAGGAGGTCGGTGGCCTCGTCATGGGCGGCTACGAGCCCAATCCGAAGCCCTGGGCCGAGCAGGGCGTCCCTGACGACTTCGCCTTCCAGCTCCTCGACAACGACTGGGACCATTTCGAACCGATCATGGAGCTCGCCCTCGGCCGCGTCCCGGCGCTGGAGCACGCCGGCATCAAGCAGTTCATCAACGGCCCCGAGAGCTTCACCCCCGACGGCAACTTCATCCTCGGCGAGGCCCCCGAGGTCAAAAACCTCTTCGTCGGCGCCGGCTTCAACGCCTTCGGCATCGCCTCGGGCGGCGGCGCCGGCATGGCCCTGGCCGAATGGGTGGCCAGGGGAGAGCCCCCCTACGACCTCTGGCCGGTCGACATCCGCCGCTTCGGCCGCAATCACCGCGCAACCCCCTGGGTCCGCACCCGCACGCTGGAAGCCTACGGCAAGCACTACACCATTGCCTGGCCGAGCGAAGAATACGCCTCCGGACGTCCGCTCCGCCGCTCCCCCCTCTACGACCGTCTCGCCGCCAAGCGTGCCGTCTTCGGCGAAAAGCTCGGCTGGGAGCGCCCGAACTGGTTCGCCGGCCCCGGCGACGAGCCCCGCGACATCTACTCCATGCAACGCCCCAACTGGTTCGCCGCGGTCGGCCGCGAGCACCGCGCCTGCCGCGAGGCCGCCGCCCTCTTCGACCAGACCTCCTTCGCCAAGTTCATGCTCACGGGGCGCGACGCCGAATCCGCCCTCGCCTGGACCTGCGCCGGCGACACCTCCCGCGCCCCCGGCACCCTCACCTACACCCAGATGCTCAACGCCCGCGGCGGCATCGAATGCGACCTCACCGTCGCCCGCCTGGCGCAAGACGCCTACTACATCGTCACCGGCACCGGCTTCGCCACCCACGACTTCGCCTGGATCGCCCGCAACATCCCCGCGGGCGCTGACGCGCGGCTGACCGACGTGACGTCCGCCTACGCCACCCTCGCCCTCATGGGCCCCAGGTCCCGCGACATCCTCGCCCCCCTCACCGACGGCGATCTTTCCAACGACGCCTTCCCCTTCGGCCAGGTCCGCCGCGTTTCCATCGCCGGCGCCCCGGTCATCGCGCTCCGCATCACCTACGTCGGCGAGCTCGGCTGGGAGCTGCACATCCCGGTGGAGTTCGCCGCCACCGTCTACGACGCGCTCGCCGCCACCGGCGTCGCCGACGCCGGCTACCGCGCCATCGAGACCCTGCGCCTGGAGAAAGGCTACCGTGCCTGGGCCGCCGAGATCGGTCCCGACCACTCCGCGCTCATGGCCGGCCTCGGCTTCGCCACTAAGCTGCGCGGCAACACCCCGTTCCTCGGCCGCGACGCCTTGGAGGCCCAGCGCACCCGCCCGCTCACCCGCATCCTCGCCGGCTTCTCGGTCGCCGACCCCGAGATCATCCTCCTCGGCCGCGAGACCATCTACCGCAACGGCCAGCGCGTGGGCTGGCTCGCCAGCGCCGGCTGGGGCCATACCGTCAACGCCAGCCTCGGCTACGGCTACGTCCGAGACCCCGAGAACGGCCTCACCCGCGACGACCTCCTCTCCGGCAGCTACGAATTGGAAGTCGCCACCGAGCGCGTCCCGGCCAGCGTGTTCCTCAAGGCCCCCTACGACCCCGACAACGCGCGCATCCGGGCCTGAACCGGCGGTCGTGGCACGCGGGCTCGTATGCGCGGGATGCACCGCATCCTCACATGCGGTTGAAGAAGTCGATGTCCTCGACGCTCACGCCGCCCCAGACGATGAAGGCGGCCACCGCTGCCCAGATCGCCACGCTCGCCACCGTCACCCAGAGGAACTTCTTCCGCATCATCGCGTCCACCGGCGCCGAAGCCGGCGTCCCCGGCACCACCTCGCCCGCCTCCTCCTGCGTCGTCACCCCGATCGGCAGCGCCACCAGCAGCGTCACGAACCAGATGACCGCGAACAGCACGAAGCCCGAAACGACGTTCATGCCTGCTCCAGCTCCACCAGCGTCCCGGCGAAGTCCTTCGGGTGCAGGAACAGCACCGGCTTGCCGTGCGCCCCGATCTTCGGCTCCCCGTTTCCGAGCACCCGCGCCCCCATCGCCTGCAGCCGGTCGCGCGCGGCCAGGATGTCATCGACCTCGTAGCAGATGTGGTGGATTCCCCCCGACGGGTTCTTCGCCATGAACCCCGCGATCGGCGAGGCGTCGCCCAGCGGATGCAGCAGCTCGATCATGGTGTTCGGCAGCTCGATGAAGACCACGGTCACCCCGTGATCCGGCTCGTCCTGCGGGGCGCCGACCCTGGCGCCGAGCGTATCGCGGTACCGCGACGCGGCCGCCGCCAGATCCGGCACGGCAATGGCGACGTGATTGAGGCGGCCGATCATGCCGGAAGGACTAGGCCGTTTCCCGCACCTGAACAAGGCAGTGGGGCAAACTGTCGCGAAAAGACTGTTGGCATCCAGCCAGCTTCCGCTTCAAACTCCGACGCTGAAGATCCGTCATGGATTCGGCGCCGAGCCGGACGGAACGGGTCGAAGACCTGCCTTGGGAGGATGCAATGCCGACAGTTTCCATGAGCGTGAACGGTCGTCCCGTGTCCGGCGACGTCGAAGGCCGGACGCTGCTGGTGGAGTTCCTGCGCGACGGCCTGCGCCTCACCGGCACCCACGTGGGCTGCGATACCGGCCAGTGCGGCGCCTGCGTCGTCCACGTGGACGGGGCCGCGGTCAAGTCCTGCAACGTCTTCGCGCTGGACGTCGAGGGAGCCGAGGTCCGCACCATCGAGGGCATGGCTAGCCCGGATGGCTCGCTTGGCGTGATCCAGGCCGCCTTCCAGACCCACCACGGCCTGCAGTGCGGCTTCTGCACCCCGGGGATGGTCATGTCGGCGGCAGCGCTTCTCGGCGAGAACGCTTCCCCCACCGAGGCGGAGGTTCGCGAATATCTCGAGGGCAACATCTGCCGCTGCACCGGCTACCACAACATCGTCAAGGCGATCCAGGCGGCGGCCGACGAGCTTAAGTCCAGCCGCGTCGCGGCGGAATAACCGGCGCGGGGGAGAGAACATCATGCCCAAGGACCATGGAATCGGCGCACCGCTAAAGCGCCGCGAGGACATCCGCTTCCTGACCGGCAAGGGCCGCTACACCGATGACATCAATCGGCCGGGCCAGGCCTACGTCCACTTCCTCCGCTCGGACGTGGCGCACGGGAACATCACCAGGCTCGACGTCAGCGCCGCCGCGGCGATGCCCGGCGTCCTCAGGATCTTCACCGGCGAGGACTTCAAGGACAAGGGCAGCCTGCTCTGCGCCTGGCTGATCACCAGCCGCGACGGCTCGCCGCAGCAGGAGCCGCGGCACCCCGTCCTGGCCGAAGGGGTCGTCCGCCACGTTGGCGAGCCGATCGCTGCGGTCGTGGCCGAGACCCTCGCCCAGGCGCGCGACGCGGCCGAGGCGATCAAGGTGGACATAGAGGAACTGCCGGCGGTCGTGGACATGAAGGCAGCGCTGGCTGCCGACGCTCCAAAGGTTCACGAAAGCCTGACGTCCAACCTCTGCTTCGACTGGGGGTTCATCGAGTTCGAACAAGGCGGCCGTCGATGCCGCCTTCGAAACCGCGCATCACGTGACGACGCTCGATCTGGTCAACCAGCGGGTCGTCGCCAACCCGATGGAGCCGCGCGCGGCGATCGGCGAGTATGACCCCGGCACCGACCAGCACACGCTCTTTACCACCAGCCAGAACCCGCATGTGGCGCGCCTGGTGCTGGGCGCCTTCGTGCTGAACATCCCCGAGCACAAGCTGCGGGTGGTGGCTCCCGACGTTGGCGGCGGCTTCGGCTCGAAGATCATGCAGTACAGCGAAGAGACCCTGGTAATCCATGCCGCCAAGGTGGTCGGGCGGCCGGTGAAATGGACGTCGAGCCGGTCGGAGGCCTTCATCACCGACGCGCAGGGCCGCGACCACGTCACGAAGATCGAACTCGCGCTGGACAAGGACGGCATGTTCCTCGCCTTCCGCACCGAGACCTATGCCAACGTCGGCGCCTATCTCCGGCTCTTCGCCACCGTCACGCCGACCTACCTGCACGGCCCGGCGGCCGGCGGCCCCTACCGGACGCCCCTCGCCTACGTGAACGTGAAGGCTGTCTTCACCAACACCGTCCCGGTCGACGCCTACCGCGGCGCCGGCCGCCCGGAGGGGACCTATCAGCTCGAGCGGCTGGTCGACCAGGCAGCCCGCGAGATGGGCATCGACCAGGTCGAGATCCGGCGCAAGAACTTCGTCAAGCCGGACGAGTTCCCCTACCAGACCCCGCTGGCGGTGCTTTACGAACTCGGGCAACTATCACGCCACGCTCGACAAGCTCCTGGAGATGTCGGACCACGCCGGCCTTGCCGCGCGGCGGGCCGAAGCGGCCCGGCGAGGACGCTTGCGCGGATTCGGCTTCTCCACCTGGGTCGAGGCGTCGGGACTGGCGCCGTCGCGCCTGATCGGGCAGCTCGGTGCCCGCGCCGGCCTCTATGACTCCGCCACGGTGCGGGTGAACCCGACCGGTGGCATCACCGTCTTCGTCGGCGTCCACAGCCACGGCCAGGGACACGAGACCGCCCTCGCGCAGATCGTCGCCGAACAGCTCGGGATCGACGAGAGCCTTGTCGACATCGCCCACGGCGACACGGCGAACACGCCCTTCGGCATGGGGACCTACGGCTCCCGCTCGGCGGCCGTCGGCGGCTCGGCGATCTTCCGGGCAACGGACAAGGTCATTGCCAAGGCGAAGAAGTTCGCCGCGCATCTGATGGAGGCGTCGGACGCCGACATCGAGGTGGCGGACGGAAAGTTCACCGTGAAGGGCACCGACAAGTCGGTTCCGTGGGCGACCGTCGCGCTGGCGGCCTACGTCCCGCACAACTATCCCGAGGGGATGGAGCCGGGGCTGGAGGAGACCGCGTTCTATGACCCGGCCAACTTCGTCTACCCCGCCGGTGCCTATGGCTGCGAGGTGGAGGTCGATCCCGAGACTGGCGCGGTCGAGGTGGTCGGCTTCTGGGCCGCGGACGATTTCGGCGTGGTGATCAACCCGCTGATCGTGGCCGGTCAGCAGCATGGTGGCGTGGTGCAGGGGATCGGCCAGGCGATGCTCGAGCACGCGGTCTACGACGCGAGCGGCCAGCTCGTCAGCGGGTCGTTCATGGACTATGCCATGCCGCGGGCCGACGACGTGCCGGGGATCTCCGTTGATCATTCCTGCGTCACCCCCTGCACCCACAACCCCCTCGGGGTGAAGGGTTGCGGCGAGGCCGGGGCAATCGGCGCGCCGCCGGCGGTGGTGAACGCGGTCCTCGACGCGCTGAACGCCGGCGGAATCAAGGTCAATCACATCGACATGCCAGTGTCGCCCGCCCGGGTCTGGGCGGCGATTCAGGCGGCGAACTAGGGAGGCAGGGCATGTACGCATTCAGCTTCGTCAAGCCCACGACGGTCGAAGAAGCCGTGGCGGCGCTTGCCCTCGAAGAGGCGCAGGCGCTGGGCGGCGGGCAGACGCTGATCCCGACGCTGAAGCAGCGCCTAGCGCAGCCCGGGACGCTGGTCAGCCTGACCGGGATCGCGTCGCTCAGGGGCGTTGCGATGAACGAGGGCGCGCTCGAAATCGGCGGCGGCACTTCCCATGCCCAGGTCGCCCGCGAGGCGGCCGCGCATTATTCGGCCCTGGCGGCGCTCGCCGGCCACATCGGTGATCCCGCGGTCCGCAACCGCGGGACCGTCGCCGGCAGCCTCGCCAACAACGATCCCTCCGCCGACTATCCGGCGGCGGCGCTCGCGTCGGGAGCGACCATCGTCACCAACGCCCGCGAGATCGCCGCGGACGACTACTTCCAGGGGATGTTCACCACCGCGCTGGAGCCCGGCGAGATCATCACCGAGGTGCGTTTCCCGGTACCGGAGCGGGCGAACTACCAGAAGTTCCGCCAGCCCGCGTCACGCTTCGCCCTTGTCGGGGTCTTCGTGGCGCAGTTCGGGGAAGGTGTGCGGGTCGCGGTCACCGGCGCATCTGAAGAAGGGGTGTTCCGCTGGACGGAGGCCGAGGCGGCCCTGTCCGAGGATTTCCGCCCCGAAGCGGTCAAGGGCCTGAAGGCCTCGGCCGACGGTATGATCGGAGACCTGCACGGCACGCCCGAGTACCGAGCGCATCTGATCGGTGTCCTGACCGCCCGCGCGGTAGCGGCTGCCGGCTGAAGCTATGCCGCGTGCCGGGCACGGCTCCGACCTGCGTCGGCACGCTCATGCGTTGTACATGAGTTGTACGTGCATTGTGCCTAAGGCGATTTTGCCAAAGGACTGAAATCGCGCTCCTTCCCGAGCCGACCGGCACGCCGGTCGCTACCCCGCCAACTGCGCGGCCAGATGGTCGCCGAGGCGAAGCGCGAGTTGGGTAAGGGTATAGGTCGGGTTGCAGTGTCCGGTGGAGGCAAAGACGCTCGACCCCCCGATGTAGAGGTTGTTCATGCCATGCACCCGGCAGTCGGCATCGACGACGCCGGTCCTGTCGTCGGCCGACATCCGCGTCGTACCCATGTGGTGCTTGCCGCCGACCTCGTCGTCGGCAACGCCAGGGAAGCGGGGCGGGTCAGTGAGGAGCCAGTCGGCGATCCGCAACCGCCCCATGTCTTGTTCGCCCATATGCTGGCCGAAGCTGGTTACTGCAGTCCGCATCGTCGCAATGTCGATTTCCGAAAGACGCCAGTCGAGCGTGGGGCGGCGAAGACCGAAAGCGTCCCGCTCGGCACCGAGGGTGATGCGGCTGTCCGGGTTCGGGGCCGCCTCCGAGGCCATGCGGATGACGCCGGTCTGGCCGTTCGGCCGTGGGAGGACGAGACGGTCGGTCAGGGCCTCGTCGATCAGCGGCGCGCGCACGAGGCGTTCGAGCAGGATGGTAAAGTCCTCAGGGGGCATGTCTTCGCGGGAGAGGGCAGGCAGCTCGTTCGGCCAGATCCAGCGCGGCTCGAGGCGCAGGCCGAAGTTCAGGCAGCCGTGCCGCTCCATGAACAATTCCGTTGGCGCATAGAACTCCGTCTCCCGGATGAGGACGCGCAGCAGGCATTCGGCGTAGACGAAGTGGGGATGGTCGCCGAAGCAGCGGCCGACCCAGCCCGAGCGGTTTCCAATACCCTCGGGGATCTGACTGGTGAAGTTCAGGAGCAGTCGAGCGTTTTCGATCCCCCCGGTACAGAGAGCGTACGCCCGCGCCCTTACCGGGAAGCCGGCGTCGGTCGGATCGTAGCTCCTGAAGACCGCGCCGGTAACCGTCGAGAGCGCTTCATCAAGGCGCAGATCCACGAGATTAGCGTTGAGAACCAACAGGATCGGTTCGGAAGCCTCAAGCTCGGCCAGATACTTTTCGTTGAAGCGCGTCGGCGGGCCGAAGCGCATCTGGAAACGGTGAAAGTCGTAGTCACTCTGGCGCACCGGCAGGTCGGGTGCCTCGGTGGACGACGGGATGTCGAGGATCTCGTCCGCTTCCGCCCGGTAGGGATCGAGATCGAGCTGGCCTATCGGCCAGCCGGACAATGGAACGTACGACTTGCGGCGGAAGTCCGCGGCGTCGAGGGCGCAGCACCAACCGCCCCAGTGGTTCGACGTGCCGCCGAAGTATCGAAGACGACAGATGTCGAGATCGAAATACTCCATGCCGACGTTGCTGCCGCGGTAGACGTCCTGGCTCTCCTCACTGATCTCGAGCCCCCCCGCCTCCATCAGCGCTACGCTGGCGCCGGCTGCGGCCAGGCGGCGCGCCAGGGTGATTCCGGCGGGGCCGGCGCCGATGATGCAGACGTCGAAGGTCTGGTCGAAGGTGGTCCGGTCGATGGTGCTGCTGTCTTCGATCATGGGCTCCCCCGGGGCAAGTGAACCTTGGCACGCAAGGGCCCGCCGTCAAGAGCGGCCGGCGCGCGCGGCACTTCAATCGAGGGTGATGGTCGTGCCGAGCAACCCGGCGGGCTCTGCGGAGAGGCCGACATGGATCTCGAAGCGGCCCGGCTCGACCACCGGCCGCAGGGCGGTGTCGGGGTAGGCGAAATCGGCACGGTCAAGCTCGAAGCTGACCCGACGGCTTGCGCCGGTAGCCAGGGTGACCTTCTCGAAGCGGCGCAGTTCGAGCACGGGCCGCGCGATGCGCGCCACCGGGTCGCGAATGAAGAGAAAGACGGTCGCTGTCCCGGCGCGCGGGCCGGTGTTGGTGACCGTCGTCCCAACCACGATCCGCCCGGACAAGGTCACCTCCGGAGCAGCAAGGGCGAAGCTGGTGTATCCGAGCCCGTGGCCGAACGCGAACTGCGGGCTGTTCGGCAGGTCGAGATACTTGCTCGTGTACTTGTCGGCCGGGTTCTCGGGCCGCCCGCCCGCCGGCGCGGAATAAACGATCGGCACTTGCCCGACGTCTCGGGGCCAACTCAACGGCAGCCGCGCCGAGGGGCTTGCGCTCCCGGTCAGCAGGTCGGCGACGGCGTGCCCGGCCTCGCTGCCCGGAAACCAGCACGCGACCACGGCAGCGGCCCCGGCAAAGACCTCCGGCATAGCGATCGGCCGTCCCGAAAAGAGGATGATGACCGTTGTCTTCCTCGTGGCCAGGACTGCGGTGGCAAGCTCGGCCTGCCGGCCAGGTAGGTCGATGCGGGCGCGGCTGGCCGCCTCGCCGCTCATCCAGGCGGCCTCGCCGATGCAGAGAAGTACGTGGTCGGCACGGGTCGCGGCATCGACCGCGCCGGCGATGGTGTCGGGGGCATCGCCTTCGATCGCGACACCCTGAACATGATCGAGGACAGCATCAGGGAGCGCGGCACGCAGGCCCTCCAGGACACTGACCGCCTCCCCACTGCGGCCGGCGCCGGCCCACGGCCCGAGCATCTCGCCGCGCGCATCGGCGAGCGGGCCGAGGAGAGCGATGCGGCGAGGAGCCACGGGCAAGGGAAGCGCGCCATCGTTCTGCAGCAGCACCATCGAACGGATGGCAGCGTCACGGGCCGCAGGCCGGTTGGGCGAAATCGCGAGCTCGGGGCCGGAGCAGCGGCGATAGGGATCATCGAAGAGGCCAAGGCGATGCTTCAGGTTGAGGACACGCTCCACCGCCGCGTCGATGGTTGCAGACGTGACGAGGCCGCGCGCGACAGCTTCGGGCAACCCAGTGAGGTAGACCCGCGACATCATGTCGATGTCGACGCCGGCGTTCAGCGCGAGAGCGGCTGCTTCGGCGGCATCGGCGGCGACTCCGTGCTTCAGGAGCTCGCCGATGGCGCCGTAGTCGCTGATGATGACGCCGTCGAAACCCCACTGCTGGCGCAGGACCCCCGTGAGCAGGTCGCGGTGCGCGGTCAACGGGACACCGGCGATGTCGGTGAAGGCGGGCATGACCGCGAGCGCGCCGGCTTCGACCGCCGCCCTGAAGGGGGGCAGGTAGAGCTCGGCGAGCGCGCGCTCGGAGATGTCGACGGGCGCATAGTCGCGGCCGGCGGCGCTGGCGCCGTAGGCGACGAAGTGCTTGGCGGTGGCGACGAGCCCGGAGAGGCCGGTGCCCTGGAATCCGCGGACCTTGGCCTCGGCGAAACGAGCCCCGACCTGCGGATCCTCGCCAGGCCCCTCGGCGATACGGCCCCAGCGCGGATCGCGGGCGATGTCGAGCATCGGGGCGAAGGTAAGGTCGATGCCGGCCTCGGCAGCCTCCTCGGCGGCGAGGCGCGCGGTCTCCTCCCAGAGTCCAGGGTCGAACGCGCCCGCCTCGGCCAGCGGGATCGGAAAGATGGTGCGGAACCCGTGCAGGATATCGAGGGCGAAGAAGAGCGGAATGCCGAGGCGCGTCTCCTCGACGGCGGCGCGTTGCGCGGGGCGGACGGCGTCGCGGCCCCAGAGGTTGAACAGGCTGCCTACGCGCCCGGCCCGCACGTCGGCGTCGACGTTGCCCGGAACGGCGGGGCCGGTGGCGGTGAAGTCGGCGCTGAGGATGGTGAGCTGACCGAGCTTTTCCTCGAGTGTCATTCTCGCGATCAGCTCTGCCGTCTGCGCCGCGGCGCGACCCGGACGCATGTTAACAAGAGCGGGCGTGGCCGCGAGGAGCGCAAGGACGCGCCGACGGCCGGGCATCAGGCCGAGCCGCCGCGCCGTCCCGCCGCGCGCGTTCCGCACCTCATCCCGGCGTGTAGCTGAACGAGGCGAAGTCCGCCGTCGCGGCGCGGCCGGAGGTATCGAAGGCGAGCATGCCCACAAAGGCGCCCGTGAAGGAGCCGTGCTCGCCGCGCCCGCCCTCGTCCGAGATGACGGAGGCGTCGAGTTCGGGGCCGGCGGGCTGCCATTCGCCCCCGGCGCGCCAGAAGAATTGCTGCGACGCGCCCCGGACCTCGACGGCAAGGTCAAGCGGCCCATCGGGCAGTGGGATCGCAGGATACAACGGAAAGCTCAGGCGGCCATCTGGCCAGTCGCCGGGGCAGGAGAGGATGGTGAGCACGCGCCCGACCGCCGCGTCGAGGGTGACGGCGAGAAAGTGGAACTTGTAGCGGTTGTAATAGGTCGTGAGGCCGGCATTTTGCTGATAGGTGTCAGGCGCGAACGCCGCGAGCCGCGTCTCAGCGCGATAGGCATGATGCTCCTGGCGGCGCGCGACCAAAGACTGGTCGAACCAGCTGCCGACAAACTCGCGCCCGTGCAGGCGAAGGATGCCCTCGGTCAGAGTGAAAAGGCGCTCGGGGTAGGGGGTGCGCAGCCACTGGAAGTCCTGCGGCAGCGCGGGCGCATCGAACCGGTACTCCGATGGATGGTCCGGTTCCGGCTCGGGCGCACCGGCCGGAGCCGCAACCTCGAGGGCGGGCACGACGCCGCCCTGCTCGAGGTAGAGCCAGCCGTCTTCCTTCCACACACACTTCTGGATCGCGGTCTCGCGGCCGAGCGGCGAACGACGAAGCCCCGGCAGCGGACGGCTGCAGAGATGGGTGTGGTAGACGGCGCCATCCGGCGTCTCGATGATCTGTCCGTGCCCGGCGCGCTGCAGCGGCGCGTCCGGCGCGTCCTTCGAGGTCAGCAGGTGCGTGTTCGGGTGCAGCTCGTAGGGTCCGGTCAGCGAGCGCGAACGCGCCATGGTGACGGCGTGGTCGTAGCCAGTGCCGCCTTCGGCGGTGGTGAGGTAGTACCAGCCCTCCCGCTTGTAGAGGTGCGGGCCTTCGACGAGCGCAAGGGACGAGCCCGCGAAAATGTTGGTGATCGGCCCGCTGAGGCGGCGGGCGACAGGGTCGTATTCCTGGAGGAGAATGCCGTCGAAGGCGGTTCCGCGCGGCCGGCCGCCGACGCTGTCGGTGAAGTGCTTCCACTGCTGGTTCGCGAGCCACTTCCGCCCGTTGTCGTCGTGAAAGAGCGAAGGGTCGAAGCCCGAGGAATTCAGGTACACGGGGTCCGACCAAGGGCCGGTGATGGCCGGGGCGGTGACCAGATAGTTGTGCGCGTCCTTGAAGTTGCCGTCGTATCGCTTCACGTCGGTGTAGATCAGCCAGAAGAGCCCGTCGGCCCAGGAGAGGCAGGGCGCCCATACCCCGCAGCTGTCCGGCTCGCCGCGGAGGTCGAGCTGGCTGGCGCGACTGAGCGGACGGGCGACAAGACGCCAGTTCACCAGATCGCGCGAGTGGTGGATTTGCACGCCCGGATACCACTCGAAGGTGGACGTGGCGATGTAGTAATCGTTTTCGGTGCGGCAGATGGAAGGATCTGCGTTGAAACCCTTGAGAATGGGATTGCGGATCATCGCATTGCCTCCTTCTTGCCTTGGGAATTGACGCCGGATAGGGTTTGCCGCGAGAGGTGTCCCATGGTTCGGTTGCTCGCAGTAACGGCAGTGGAGCTTGTGGCCAATGCCATCGGCCTGCTCGTGGCCAAATGGCTGCTTCCCGGGTTCGTCATCACGCCGACCGGCTTTCTATGGGTCATCGTTGTCTTCACCCTGGCGCGGTTCATCCTGGCACCGCTGATCTTCAAGCTCTCGTTTAGGTACGTGCGAGCAATCACCGGCGGCATTGCGCTGGTGACGACCTTCGTCGGGCTTCTAGTCACCACCGGGCTGACCGACGGGCTGCAGATCACCGGGTTCTCAACCTGGGTGATCGCCACTCTGGTTGTCTGGCTGTTCGGCGTCATCGCCGTCCTGGTCCTTCCCTTGGTCGTCTTCAAGAAGACGCTGGCGCAGCGGTCAGGTTCGGGCCCGTCGATCCCTCCCATGCGCTAGAGGAGGGGCCATTCAGGCCCCTCCCGACGAGCGCGCCCACAGGTTGATGTTTTCCTCGTCCGCGTAGCGGTCGATCTCACCAAGCTCGGCCTCGGTGAACTCGAGGTTCTTCACGGCTCCTGCGCAGTCCTCGACCTGGCTGGGCCGCGAAGCGCCGATCAGCGCCGAGGTAATCCCGCCGGACCGGAGCACCCAGGCGATCGCCATCTGCGCCAGCGTCTGGCCGCGCGCCTCGGCGATCTCGTTGAGCTTGCGGATGTTGGCGATGGCGCGGTCATTGAGGAACTCGCGGCGCAGCGACTTGCCCTGGGTGGCGCGGCTGCCCTCGGGGATGCCCTTGAGATACTTTCCCGTCAGCATTCCCTGCGCCAGCGGTGTGAAGGCGATCGAACCGATGCCGAGGTCCTTCAGCGTGTCCTTCAGCCCGTCGCGCTCCACCCAGCGGTTGATCATGTTGTAACTGGGCTGGTGGATCACGCAGGGCGTGCCCAGATTGTTCAGGATCGCGGCGGCCTCGCGCGTCTTCGCCGAGTTGTAGGACGAGAGCCCGGCGTAGAGCGCGCGCCCCGAGCGGACGGCGGTGTGGAGCGCGCCCATGGTCTCCTCAAGTGGCGTATCAGGGTCGAAGCGGTGCGAATAGAAGATGTCGACATAGTCGATCCCCATGCGCTTCAGGCTCTGATCGAGCGAGGAAAGCAGGTACTTGCGGCTCCCCCACTCGCCATAAGGGCCGGGCCACATCAGGTAGCCGGCCTTGGAGGAGACGACGATCTCGTCGCGGTGGCCGGCGAGGTCAGTTCTCAGGATCTCACCGAAGGCCGTCTCCGCCGATCCCGGCGGCGGGCCGTAGTTGTTGGCGAGGTCGAAGTGTGTGATCCCCGCGTCAAAGGCGGTGCGGCAGATCTCGCGCTTGGCTTCGTGCGGCGCGTCGCCACCGAAGTTGTGCCAGAGGCCGAGCGAGATGACCGGCAGATGCAGGCCGCTGGCGCCGCAGCGCCGGTAGGCCATGCGGCCATCATAGCGGGAGTCGTCCGGGACATATGTCATCGCGTCAGACCAGAAGCGCCCGGGCCGCCTCGGGGCCAAGCGGCTCGGGGCGGGTACAGGTGGTCGTGAGATCGACGAAGGCGCCGGTTTCGCCCGACTTCAGCACCGAAGTCATCACGTCGATGCCGTGCAGCGCGCGCTCCAGCCCGCAGCGCGCATCGCGGCCCTCAATGATGGCGAGCGCCATGTCGGCGAGGCCGGCAGTCCGGTAGTTGGCGAAGGAGACGTTGGGACGGATGTCGTTCGGCTTGGCGAAGGGGTGGTCCCACATCGGCACCTCCTCGGCTGGCTTGCCGGGCTTCACCAACTCGACCTTGCCGCCGAACCAGTTGGGGTCGGGGATGACGAGCGCGCCATCGGTGCCATAGAGCTCCATGGGCCGGTGGCCATGGCCCCAGACGTCCCAGCTCGCGCCGAGGGTTACGGCGGCGCCGCTGGTGAATTCGAGGAGGGCGTGGATGGTGGTGGGCGTCCTGACCGGGATGTCCTGCCCCTTGAGCGGGCCGTCGGCGGTGACGCGGCGGGTGGCGGTGGCGGAGTTAGCCAAGGCAGCCACCCGCTTTACCGGACCGATGAGGTTGATGAGGTTGGCGACGTAGTAGGGGCCGACGTCGAGCATCGGGCCGGCGCCCGGGAGAAAGAAGAAGCCCGGATTCGGGTGCCACATCTCCATGCCGTGGCTCATCACGTGGGCGGTGCCGGAGGTGATGGTGCCGACCGAGCCGTCGTCGATTAGCTTGCGGGCGAGTTGGTGTGCGCCGCCGAGGAAGGTGTCGGGGGCGGAGCCGACGCGCAGGCTTCTGGCGTCGGCGATCTCCTTCAGCCGCTTTCCCTCGTCGATGGTGAGCACGAAGGGCTTTTCGGAATAGACGTGCTTGCCGGCCTCGAGCGCGCGCAGGGTCACCCCGTAGTGCGCGTCGGGGATCGTCAGGTTGATCACCACGTCCACGTCGGGGTCGGCTAGGAGCGCGTCGATGTCCTCGGCCTTTACGCCGAACTCCTGGGCGCGCGCTTCCGCCGCGGCCATTTTGATGTCGGTGCAGGCGCGCACCTCGAGCCCCCTGAAGAGCGGGGCAAGGCGGAAGTAGGCGGCGGAGATGTTTCCGCAACCGATGACGCCGATTCCGAGGGTCTTGGTCATTTCCTGTCTCCTCAGAGCTTCTCGGCGGCGGCGAGCGAACGCTCGGCGAAGCGCTTGTCGTCTTTGGGGTTGTCGTGCTCCATCACGTAGTATTTCGCCCTGGTCCGCTCCTTCAGCGCGGTCATCAGGCTCTGCCAGTCCACCATGCCGTGGCCGACGTCGGCCCAGCCGTCCTCGTCCTTGTTCTCGCCGGCGGGGGCGATGTCCTTGACGTGCACCGCGGTGATGCGCTTGCCCATCGTCCGGATCCATTCCTGGGGATCGGCGCCGCCGCGGATCACCCAGGCGATGTCGGCCTCCCATTCCAGGTCGGGGCCGCCCTCGAAGATCGCCGTCTGCGGCAGCGCGCCGTTAGCGGTATTACGGAATTCGAAGTCGTGGTTGTGCCAGCCGAAGCCGAGGCCGGCATCGCGGTAGGGGGCGGCGGCCTTCTGCAGGCGTTGTCCGAACTCATACCAGCCCTTGCCGGTATCCGGGCGCTGGTCGGGAGGGAGGAAGGGGCAGTAGATCGTCTCGATGCCTACGGCCTCGGCAATCTCCAGCACCCGGTCGGGCTCGTTCTCCAGCTGGTCGATGCCGAAATGCCCGGTGGGCATCTTCAGGCCGCTGGCGGCCAGGTGCGCGTTGAGCTCGGCGACCTTGGAAGCGTCGGCGTAGAGGGCGCCGTATCCCTCCACGTTCTTGTAGCCGGCGGCAGCGACCATCTGCAGCGTCCTCGAGAGGGGCGGGAAGTTGCGAGAGCAGTAGAGCTGATAGGAGAAGTCGGTCATGTCGCCCTCCGTGGCGTCAGGTGGTCGCGAAGCTGGAACAGAGATCGCGGACGGTCAGTTGGGTGCCGGCGGCGTCGCCGTCGGCGGGGGTGAAGGTGATCTCGGCGGGATGGCCGGGAAAGAGCGTGACGGCGTTGGTCGAGAACCGGCCCGGGCGGTCGGCCTCCAGCGTGGCGAAGAGGGCCACCGCCTCGGCGGTGAGCCGGGCGGTGAGCGTACCGCCGTCGGTGGTCGTGGTGACACCGATCCTCGGGTCACGCAAGGTGAGGTTCTTCCAGCGGACCGGGGTGAAGACCTCGCCGCCCGCCATACCGTTGGCCGCCCTCCAGCGCAAGGCGAGGATCTCGTCCGCCTCCAGCGCCGCGATCGGGAACTCGCGATCGGCGACCCAGCGCACGCCGTACTCGTTCCGCCCCTGGTAGGGGTCGGGGATCAGCCCCGCCGCCTGCAGGGCCGAATGCACGTCTCCCGGCACCATGGCCGACAGCTCACATTCACGCCGCTCGTCCGCGAGCGACCAGGTTCCGGAAAGGTCGAGCATCTCCCCCCGAGGGTCCGATCTTGTGGCAGTCTTTTCGGCGGATGTCAGAGGCGCTGTTCGGTCTTCAGGTCGAACAGTGAAGCGCGGGTAATGTCGAAGCCGAGCCGCACCGCCTGGCCGTGCCTGAAAGGATGATCAGCGCCGAGCCGCGCGGAGATCGACTGCCCGTCGAGCGTCATCCAGAGCAGGCTGTCCGATCCCATGGGCTCGTCGATGTCGATCATCGCGGGCAGACCGTCCCCCTCGGTGAGCACGGTGACGTGCTCGGGCCGGACGCCGAGGATGACCTCGGTGCCATCGGAAGGCACGCGGCCGTCATAGCCCGCGAGCGGAACCTCGACGCCCTCCATGGCGAAGGTACCACCCCCGGCGATCCGGCCCTTCAGCATCGTCATCGCCGGCGAGCCGATGAAGCCCGCGACGAAGAGGTTTGCCGGCTTGTTGTAGATGGTCTTGGGATCGGCGAGCTGCTGGATGTAGCCGCCGCGCATCACCGCGATGCGGTCCGCAAGCGTCAGCGCCTCGATCTGGTCGTGGGTGACGTAGATCATCGTGTTCTCGAGCTGCTGGTGCAGCCGCTTGATCTCCACCCGCAGCTCGGAGCGCAGCTTGGCGTCGAGGTTCGACAGCGGCTCGTCGAACAGGAACACGTCCACGTCCCGCACCAGGGCCCGCCCGATCGCAACGCGCTGGCGCTGGCCGCCGGAGAGCGCGGCGGGCTTCCGCTCGAGCAGTGGCTCGATCTGCAGGATCTCCGAGGCGCGCTTGATCCGCTTGTCGATTTCGGCCTTGGGGAGCCTGGCGTTCTTCAGCCCGAACGACAGGTTCCCGCGCACGGTCATCTGCGGATAGAGCGCGTAGGATTGGAACACCATGCCGATGCCGCGGTCCTTGGGCTCCTCCCAGGTGACGTTCTTGCCCTTGATGAAGATCTGTCCGTCAGTGATGTCGAGGAGGCCGGCGATGCAGTTCAGGAGCGTTGACTTCCCGCATCCGGACGGCCCGAGCAGGACGATGAACTCACCCTCGGCGATGTCGAGGTTGAGCTTGTTCAGGACGTTGACGCTGCCGTAGGCAAGGTGGAGATCCTTCACCGCCACGCTCGGGCCGGTCGATACATTGCTGGTCATCTGGTTCATGGCGCTTATCCCTTGACCGCGCCGGCGGCGATACCGCGGACGAACAGCTTGCCGGAGACGAAGTAGATGAAGAGGGGAACAAGACCTGTGATGATCGTGGCGGCCATGTTGACGTTGTATTCCTTCACGCCCTGCACCGAGTTGACGATGTTGTTGAGCTGGACGGTCATCGGATAGGTGTCGGGCTTGGCGTAGACGACGCCGAACAGGAAGTCGTTCCAGATGCCGGTCACCTGCAGGATGATCGCCACCACGAAGATCGGCAGCGCCATCGGCAGCATGATCTTGAAGTAAATGCCCCAGAACCCCGCCCCGTCCACGCGGGCTGCCTTGAAGAGTTCCTCCGGCACGGAGGTGAAGTAGTTGCGGAAGAGCAGGGTCAGGATCGGCATCCCGAAGATCGAGTGCACCAGGATCAGGCCCCAGAGCGTCCCGTAGATGCCCATCTCGCGCAGGATGATGACGATGGGATAGAGCATGACCTGATAGGGGATGAAGGCGCCGAAGATGAGGATGGCGAAGAAGGTGTTGGCACCCTTGAACCTCCAGTTGGCCAGCGCGTAGCCATTGACGCTGGCGATGGCGATCGAGAGGATCACCGAAGGCACGGTGATCCTGACCGAGTTCCAGAAACCCCGGGAGAGCCCGTCGCAGTTCAGCCCGGTGCAGGCCTCGGCCCAGGCCTTCACCCAGGGCTGGAATGTGATTTCCACTGGCGGCGAGAAGATGTTGCCGAGGCGGATCTCGGGCATCCCCTTCAGCGAGGTCACCACCATCACGTAGAGCGGCAGCAGGTAGTAGAGCGCCACGACGATGAGCGTGCCGTAGAGGAAGATATTGCGCCGCGACAGAACACGCCGTGGCCGCGCTCCGCGCGGGCCGGCATGGGAATGCGCCTCAATGGCGGTGTCGGCGAGGACGGCGCCAGCCACGGTGCTGGGATTAGACATGGCGCTTGCCTCCGAACTCGAGGTAGGCCCAGGGGATCAGGATGATCGCCACGGTGAGCAGCATCATCGTAGAGGCTGCGAAGCCCTGGCCGAGGTTCTGGCCAAGGAACATCATGTCGTAGACGTACTTCGCCGGCACCTCGGAGGCGATGCCCGGGCCGCCGCTGGTCTGGGCGACGACGAGGTCATAGAGCTTGACGATGCCGGCGGTGATGATGACGAGCGTGGTGACGAAGACCGGGCGCATCATCGGGATGATGACGAAGAGGTAGGTCTTCCAGATCGGGATGCCGTCGACCCGCGACGCCTTCCAGATGTCCTCGTCGATCCCGCGCATGCCGGCGAGCATCAGGCACATCACCAGCCCCGTCCCCTGCCAGAGCCCGGCGATCAGCACCCCGTAGATGACGATGTCGGCGTTGTAGAGCGGGTCGAAGTTGAAGTTCGTCCAGCCGAGCTTGCGGATCACGCTCTGCACGCCGAGGTCGGGGTTGAGCAGCCACTGCCACACCAGGCCGGTGACGATGAAGCTGAGCGCAAAAGGATAGAGGAAGATCGTGCGGAAGGTGTCCTCGAAGCGGATTTTCTGATCGAGGAGCGCGGCCAGAATGAAGCCGATCAGCAGGCTGAAGATCAGGCTGAGAATGCCGTAGATGGCGAGATTCTCGATCGAGATCAGCCAGCGGTTGGTGTGCCAGAGCCGCTCGTACTGGTCGAGGCCGACGAAGCGCAGCCGCGGCAGCAGCTTCGAGTCGGTGAAGGAATAGACCACCGTCCAGATCGTGCCGCCGAGGAAGATCACTACGGCGGTCAGGATCATCGGAATCGAGGCGATCTTCGCGCTGACGTTGCGGAAGAGCTGGCTTGGACGCTTGGACATGTGGCGCATTCCCCCCGGGATGGCCGAAGATGGAATGGCGGCCGCCGGAGGCGATCCGGCGGCCGACCAGACGTCGTTGTTAGTCGGCGTTGGCGATGATCTCGGCGAAGCGCGCCTGCGCGTCCTCGGGCGTGATGCTCATGTCGCTGAAGAACTCGGTCATCAGCCCCTCGATCTGCGTGTTGGTGTCCGGGCTGATCGAGCTGGTTGGTGGAAGTCACGACGTTGCCCTTGGCGAGGATCGCGAGGCCCTTCTTCATGCAGTCGTTGGCGGCCGTCCAGATCCACGTCCTTGCGGATCGGCAGCGAGCCCTTCTTCAGGTTGAAGGCGACCTGCACGTCCTTGTTGAACATGGTCGAGGCGAGCACCTCCTGCGCCGCGCTCTTCTCGGGATCGCTCAGAACCGGGAAGTAGAAGGCGTCGCCGTCGGTCGAGATGATCTCGTTGACGCCGAGACCAGGCAGGCAGGTGTAGTCTTTGCCGGCGACCTCGCCCGCCACCTGGAACTCGCCCTGCGCCCAGTCACCCATGATCTGGCCGCCGGCCACATCGGTGATCACCATGTTGGTGGCCTGGTTCCAGTCCTGCACGTTGGAACCCTGCGACAGCTCGCGGGCGTCGGCGGCCGCGGCGAAGATCTTCGCTACTTCGGGACCGGCGGCGACCTCGGCATTCTTGTCGCCGTAGACCTGCATCGTGAGGTCGATGCCGCCCAGCGCGTTCATCAGGACGTTGAAGGCACCCGACGTCTGCCAGGCCTGGCCACCCATGGCGAGCGGCACCTTGCCGGCCGCGCGCAGCGCCGGTCCGGCAGCGACGAACTCGTCCCAGTTGGTCGGCACCGGGATGCCCAGGTCCTCGTAGACCTTGTTCGACAGCCACAGCCACTGCCAGGAGTGGATGTTGACCGGAACGCAGTAGATCTTGCCGTCGAGCGTGCAGCTCGCCAGGAGCGACGGCGCGGCGACGGCGTCGGCCCAGCCTTCGCTGGTGGCGAGGTCGGTCAGGTCGCGCATCAGGCCGGCCTCGACCAGCTCCTCGGCCTGGCGGCCGTGGTTGAACTGGGTGGCTGCCATCGGGTCGCCGCCGGTGATGCGGCTGATCATGATCGGCCGTGCGGTCGAACCGCCGCCGGCGATCGCGCCGTCAACCCAGTGGTTGCCGGTGGCGTCGAAGGCCTTGGCGAATTCGGCCACCGCCGCGGCCTCGCCGCCGGAGGTCCACCAGTGCGTGACCTCGAGATCGGTGGCGTGGGCGGCCGAAAGCGGCAGGACGGCCGACGCCGCGAGCGCGGCGACCAGCGAGCGATATTTCATTGTGAACCTCCCAGTTCTACATCGTTGCAGTAAAATGCTACGGGAGCCGCTGCCAGAAGGCAATGGTGGAATTGGCTGCTAGCCGAAGCCGCGTGCGCGCTTTCACCGGCGCGACCGGAAGCGCGCTCGAAACGCTGATATGTCAATCAGTTGTTGCTGCACCGCAGCACCTGAGGCGCTAGGGCAAAGCCTGTCCCCCTCGGTCCTGAATGCTGCGCTGCAACGCTCGATCGCGACGGGATTCCGCGACTGTAACGTTTCAGCTTGAACAGCCGCAGCAACCGGGTAACCTGTGATTCGGCGCGCGCAGCGCCAAGGATACCCGAAACGTGGACGATAGGGACGACTCCAAAACCGAGTTCGCCGCGCCGGCAGGACCGGCGCGCCCTACGCTCAAGACCATCGCCTACATGACCGGGTTGGGTGTCACGACCGTCTCGCGCGCGCTGCATGACGCTCCGGACATCGGCCAGGCGACCAAGGAGCGGGTGCGGCTGGTCGCCAAGCAGATCGGCTATCGGCCGAACCGCGCCGGCGTGCGGCTCCGCACCGGCAAGACCAACGTGATCAGCCTGATCCTGTCGGTCGAGACCGAGATCCTCGGCCTTAGTTCGCACCTCGTCTACGGCATCTCGGAGTATCTCGCGGGTTCGCCCTACCATCTGATCGTTACGCCCTACAGTCTGCGGAGCGATCCCCTCGACCCGGTGCGCTACATCGTCGAGACGGGCTCGGCGGACGGGATCATCTTCTCGCGCATCGAGCCGCAGGATCCGC
Organism: uncultured Alphaproteobacteria bacterium; assembly: GCA_963796805.1. Lineage (GTDB taxonomy): Bacteria > Pseudomonadota > Alphaproteobacteria > Rhodobacterales > Rhodobacteraceae > Amaricoccus. The sequence continues at coordinate 25,050 of CAWCNG010000009.1, read as the reverse complement.
GGGTGCGCTATCTCCACGAGCACGGCTTTCCCTTCGCGACCCATGGCCGCAGCGACATGGGCATCGAGCACCCCTTCTTCGACTTCGACAACGCGCGCTATGCCGAACTCGCGGTCGAGCGGCTGGCGGCGCGCGGCCGTCGTCAGCTGGCGCTGCTCGGGCCGCCCACGCATCTCACCTACTCGCGACACATGACGGCCGGCTTCCAGCGGGCGGTGGAACGGCTCGACCTCATCGACGTGCCGATCCGCGCGGTCACCACCGACAGCCCGGACGAGGCGATCCGCAGCGAGATCGCCCGGCTGATGACCTCGCGCCGGCGTCCCGACGGCATCGTCTGCGGCAGCGCCTCCGCTGCCATCTCGGCGGTCGGCGCCGCCGAGGAGGCCGGCTGCACCATCGGGGAAGACTTCGACGTCGCGGTGAAGGAATCCTTCAACCTGATGAAGAAATTCCGCCGCGAGATCGAGGTGGTCCAGGAGGATTTCCGTCGCGCCGGGATGACGCTTGCCGACGCTGTCGTCCGCACCATTGGCGGCGCTCCGGCGCACGACCTGCAGACCATAGACGTGCCCGCCTGAGGCCCGGATTCAGGCTGTTACGGACTATTTTCAAACGACATAATTCTGAATTCTATGGACTAATACCAGCGCCCCGTGAGGTTGACTTCACGAGAGGGATTCCCAGCCGCCTCGTGAACTGATTCAACATGGAGAACAGAGGGAGGTTCTTCATGGCGGCGGCTATCGTGCTCAGGGCGGACTACGGTGCGGGCGATCTGCGGCGGCTCGCGAGGGCGAGCCGGGATGCCCGGCAAACGCGGCGGCTGCTGGCGCTGGCGGTGATCTACGACGGCGGCGCGCGGACGGAGGCGGCGCGGGTCGGCGGGGTCACCTTGCAGATCGTCCGGGACTGGGTGCTGCGGTTCAACGCGGAGGGCCCGCCGGGGCTGGTCGACCGCAAGGCGCCCGGGAAGACGGCGCTGCTGCAAGCGGAGCATCGCGCGGCGCTCGCCGCGGCTGTCGAGGCTGGGCCGAAGCCCTATCTCGATGGCGTGGTGCGCTGGCGCCTCGTCGACCTCGTACAGTGGCTCTGGGATCGCTTTGGTCTTTCCGTGAGCCGGCAGACGCTCGGCCGGGAGCTGCGGGCGATGGGCTATGCCAAGCTCTCCGCCCGCCCGCGGCACTACGCGCAGGACCCGGAGGCCGCCGACCAGTTCAAAAAAGCCTTCCGGACGCGGTCGCGGCCATCCGGTCGCGTCTCCCCGCCGGCACGCCTATAGAGCTCTGGTGGCAGGACGAGGCGCGGGTCGGGCAGAAGAACAAGATCACCCGCCGCTGGGCGCGCCGCGGCACGCGGCCCCGGGCGCCCCACGACCAGCGCACCAAGTGGGCCTACATCTTCGGCGCGATCTGCCCGGAAGAGGGCAAGGGCGCCGGCCTGGTGATGCCCTGGTGCGACACGCCGGCCATGCAGGCGCATCTCCGCGAGATCAGCGCCGCCGTTCCCGGCCACCAAGAGCCTCGACTTCGCAGCGATCCCGTCCCTCAACAAGGCGCTGACCATGGAGCTGGCGCGGGGCGAGTTCATCGACCGCCGCGAGAATGTCATCGCTCTGGGACCGAGCGGCACCGGCAAGGATGACGTACAGGATTTTTCGCACATTTGCCGAGCGAGGCGGCTCCTATCAGGATAGCTGAGAGGAGCTGGGAATGGACGAGAAGGCAGAGACGAAGTCGATGGGACGGGTTATCCAGATCGACGAAGCGCGGATCAGGGATCACCTCGGCGAGATGGTTCGCGGGACGGTTGAGGAGGCGCTGAATGCGATGCTGGACGCCGAGGCGGACCAGTTGTGCGGCGCCGGACGCTACGAGCGCAGCGAGACGCGGAAGGACACGCGCGCCGGCAGCTATGAACGATCGCTGGAAACGCGAACTGGCCAGGTGAGCCTGAAGATCCCGAAGCTGCGGCGCCAGACCTTCGAGACGGCGAACATCGAGCGCTACCGGCGGCGGGAGAGCTCGGTCGAGGAGGCGCTGATCGAGATGTATCTCGCCGGCGTCTCGGTGCGGCGGTTCGAGGACATCACCGAGGCGCTCCGGGGCACCCGGGTCAGCCCGAGCACGGTCTCCAATCTCAACAAGAAGATCTACGCCAAGATCGAGGCGTGGCGGAACCGGCCGATCGAGGGCGAGCATCCGTACATCTTCCTCGACGGCATCGTGATGAAGCGCACCTGGGCCGGCGAGGTGCGCAACGTCTCACTGCTGGTGGCGATCGGCGTGAATGCCGAGGGTTACCGCGAGATCCTCGGCATCTGCGAGGGTGCCAAGGAGGACAAGTCCGGCTGGTCGGCGTTCCTGCGCCACCTCGTGGACCGCGGGCTGCGGGGCGTGGAGCTGATCATCTCGGACGCCTGTCGCGGCCTCGTCGAGAGCGTCGCGGAGTACCTGCCGGACGCCCGGTGGCAGCGCTGTGTCGTGCATTTCTACCGCAACGTCTTCAGCCACGTGCCGACGAGCAAGGTCCGCGAGGTCAGCCACATGCTCAAGGCGATCCACGCCCAGGAGACCCGGGTGACCGCCGAGGCCAAGGCCTCGGCGGTCGTCGACGAGCTCCGTCGCCAGCGTATGGCGCGCGCGGCGGACCTCGTCGACGCGCACATCACCGAGACGCTCACCTACTATGCCTTCCCGGACTGCCACTGGATCAAGTTCCGCACCAACAATCCGCTCGAGCGTATCATGCGCGAGATCCGACGACGAACCCGCGTGGTCGGCGCGTTCCCCGACGGCCAGTCCTGTCTCAATCTCGCTGCCGCCCGGCTCCGGCACATCGCCGGAACCCAGTGGTCAACCCGCAAGTACATGAACATGGCGCCGCTCCGCGCGGTCCAAAACGAAGCCTACGGAGCCGCCATCGCATGAGCGAAAGTGCGAAAGTCTGGACGCTACCCCGGCAAGACACACGTCGCCCTCGGGCTCGGTCTGGCCGCCTGCCAGAAGGGCCGGAAGGTCGGCTTCACCACCGCCGCGATCCTGGTCCACGAACTCATGGAGGCTGTCGACGATCGCAGGCTCCAGCGCCTCCAGAAGAGCCTTGCCACCCATGACCTGTTGATCATCGACGAGCTTGGCTTCGTGCCGCTCTCCAAAACCGGCGCCGAGCTATTGTTCGAGGTCATCTCCCAGCGCTACGAGCGTGGCTCGATCATCATCACTTCGAACCTGCCCTTCGACGAGTGGACCGAGGTCTTCGGATCGGAGCGCCTGACCGGCGCCATCCTCGACCTCCTGACGCATCACGTCCACATCCTCGAGATGAACGGCGGGAGCTTCAGGCTCCGACAGAGCCGCAAGCGCAATCCCTGAACTCAAAACCGCAACTCCCCGTGAACTGGCCTTTGGCCAGTGCGCCTTGGCACGCGTCAGGCATGTGGGGGCCACGCGCGCCAAGGCGCATGCCAAACCAAAGTCATGGCCCAGTATCACGCCGGGCAATGGCCCCATTTTGGTCCGGGATTGACAGCCGCGCCTACGCGAACCCTTGCCTTCCGCCCAGCAACACGGTCTGCGCCAGTTGTTTGGTGTCGAGTATCGCCGCGTCGGCCTTCGCTGCTCGCAAAACAATTATGCCGGCCGTTACCAACCTCAGGTTCATCCTTCCGGACAACGAGCTTACATGTTCATATGCATTCTTTCGTACAGATTGCCCAGAATCCAAGCCGTTCCCAGAACAATTATCAGTACCACAAGTGAGGTAAACAGGATCAGATCAAGGTCTTCGCGCTTTTGTCTGCTGCGGTCGATATGCAGGAAATACCGCAAATGCACCGACAATTGTGCGAGTCCCAGGGCGCCGATGGCTACGAGCATGGTTCCGGCGGCGAATCTCCCGGAAAGGGCAACCCAGAACGAGGCGACCGTCAGGGCTATCGCCAACGCAAATCCGGTCAAATAGGTGCGCAAGTCGCGGTGGTATGCTGCGCGTTTATCCATAGATCCAGCCTCCGAAATAGACGATGGAGAAAATACCCACCCAGATCAGGTCAAGAAAGTGCCAGAACAACGCAAACCGCATCAGGCGCGTCTTGATCTGCGTGACCATTCCGAAGGTGGACATCTGGATCAAGAGCACCACCAACCACAGGCATCCCATGGCGACATGCAATCCATGCAGAGGAACAATGCCAAAGAACGCGGACAGGTAACCACTGCGGGTCGGACCACCGCCCTTTTCGATCATCGACGTGAAGTCGCGCACTTCCAGCGTCAGGAAACACAGGCCCAGTCCCAGCGTCACCAAGAGCCATCCCACGATCCGCGCAGGGCCTAGTTCATATTTCAGCGACAGCGAGGCCATGCCGGCGGTCAGGGAACTGAGCAAGAGCGCCCCGGTCTGCAGACCCAAAGTCGTGAAATTGAACAGCTCTTTCGGCCCGGGGCCGCCGGCAGGGGCCCCGATCATGGTGATGTAGATGGCGAACATGAGAGCAAAAAAGACCAGGTCGCTCATCAAGAAGACCCAGAAGCCGAAAATGAGAGTGCCGGTCCTCTCGGTCGCCAGATCATCGTGATGGGTCAGGTTCAGACCCGGATACTGGTGTGTGTCAGTGGTGCTCATACTCATCCTCCCAGCTCGGTCCTGGCAAAGCCCAGATTGGCCACCTCAAATTCCGAGTCACGATCGGCGGGCGGAGTTTTGCGGATCAGGTCAAGCCACTTTTCATGTTCGCGACGGACCTCTTTGGCGGGGATGGTGCGCCTGCTGTTGATGCCGAAGCTCCACAGGATCACCGACAGAATGATCGCGGCCGTGGACAGGGCGACCAGCCACCACATCCACCACACGAGTGAAAACGCCCATACTCCGCTGAGTACGCAGAGCACGAAGCCGATCGGCGTGTTCTTGGGCACTTCGATGTCCTGGTATGGGCCAGTTGCCGCATAGGCGCGGCCCGCGATCTTGGCGGCCGCGAAATCGTCGCGGTCCTGCACTTGAGGGATTAGGGCGAAATTGTATTCCGGGGGTGGCGACGGAATCGACCATTCCAGTGTACGCGCATCCCAGGGATCCCCCACAGGCACCCGGCTCTGGTCGCGCTCGCGGATCGAGACCCAGAGCTGCTGAAGGATGGTCAGCAAGGCCCCGAAAATGCAGAGCGCGCCGATCACCGCGACAATCATGTAGGGCACAAAGGCCGGGTCGGTGTAGCTGTACGACCGGCGCGGCATGCCCATCAGACCAAGCGCGTAAAGCGGCATGAAGGTCAGCGAGAAGCCGATCAGCCACAGCCAGGCGGAGCGCCGGCCCAACCGCTCATTCAGACGAAAACCGAAGGCCTTGGGGAACCAGTAATTGTAGCCCGCCAGCAGGCCGAACAGCACGCCGGGGATCAGCACGTTGTGGAAATGCGCCACCAGGAACAGGGAATTGTGGACCTGGAAGTCGATCGTTGGATTGGCCAGCTGCACTCCGGTCAGACCGCCGATCACGAACAGGATCAGGAAGTTGATGCCGTAAAGCATTGGCCCCGAAAACCTGATCCGCCCGCGATACATGGTCGCCATCCAGTCATAGACCTTTATCCCGGTCGGGATCGCGATCAGCATGGATGCCATGCCGAATACCGCATTGATCAGAGCGCTTTGTCCCATGGTGAAAAAGTGGTGCAGCCAGACGGTGAAGGACAGAACCGCGATCGACATGGTGGCGATGACCAGCGCGGGATACCCGTAAAGCCGCTTGGCCGAGAAAGTGGCGAAGACTTCCGAAAAAATCCCGTAGGCCGGCAAGACCAGCAGATAGACCTCCGGATGGCCGAACAGCCAGAAGAGATTGGGGAAGTTCATCATGTTCCCACCAAGATCATTGGTGAAAAAATGGAAATCCAGGTACCGGTCCAGCGCCAGCAACAAAGCGGCGACACTGAGCGGCGGCAAGGCGAAGACCATCAGAAGCGATGAGCAGGCGACCGTCCAGACGAAGAGCGGCATGCGCATGAACGTCATTCCGGGCGCGCGCATCTTGTAGATCGTCGTGGCGAAGTTGATCCCGCCCATCGTCGTCCCCAAGCCGGAGACCACAATTGCCCATATCCAGTAATCCGGGCCAACACCGGGGTTGAAGACGGCCCCGGTAAAGGGCGGAAGCGCCGACCATCCGCCGGTTGAGAATTTTCCGACTACCAGCGATACCATCAGCATCATGCCGCCCGACACGACCAAGCCGAGGCTGATCTGGTTCATCACCGGAAATGCCACATCCCGCGCGCCGATCTGCAGCGGCATCACATAGTTGATTACCCCTGCCACGAACGGCATTGCCACGAAGAAGATCATGATCGTGCCGTGGGTGCTGAAAAGCTGCCCAAAATGGTCTGGATGCAGAAATCCGCCTCCCAGACCGAAGGCCTGCTGGAAGCGCATCACCATGCCTTCGATAATGCCGCGGGTGATCATCACCAGCGAGAAAACAATATACATGATGCCGATTTTCTTGTGGTCGGTGCTGGTCAGCCAGTCCCGCCAAAGCGGCCCCCAAAGCCGGTATCGGAACAGAACGAAAAGCACTATCAGGGCGCCGAATACGAAGACGCCTCCCGCCGCATTGGCGACGCCTTCGTTTACGCTCGGATCTTTGAGAAAGGCGGAAAGCGGCAGCGAGTCGAAGCTCAGGCGGCCAAAGATATGTTCGTAGGTCATTGCGATGCTTCCCCCTTGACGGCCGCATTGAAAGCGGAGGTGCCTGGCTGCTGGTCCAGCGGCAGAGGTGCGCCGTTGTGATATTTCACGACGATGTTGTGGAACAGTTGCGCGTCGGGCAACGTGAAATAGATCGTTCTGTCCGAATCCGTGTTGCTGCCAAGGCTCGCATGAGCGGCTGCGGCGCTGCCCTGAACCGCCAGTGTGTTATAGGCGTTTTGATCCAGAACCACGCCCTCGGCCTTGACCTTTCGCACCCAGGTTTCAAAAGCTTCAGAGTCCATGGCGATGGCATCAAACTTCTGGTCGACGAAGCCGATGCCATTATAGAGCATGTTCTCGCCCTCAAAGGTGCCCGCATGATCGGCCACGAAGTTCAATTTGGTGGTCATGCCCGCCATGGCGTTTATTTGACCGACAAGCGCCGAGATGATGAAGGACTGCATGACCGTATCGGTTGTCAGTGTCATCGCCACCGGATGTTTGACCGGAATGCCAATCTCACCCACCGTCGCAATCCCCAGATCCGGGTAAATGAATAGCCATTTCCAGTCCAGACCGACTACCTGAACGTTGATCGTCGGACTGGCGCTTTCAATTGACTTATAGGGATCGAGATCGTGGGTCGATTTCCACAAATGCCAGGACATGAAGCCGACAATCGCGACAGGCACACCCCAGATCATGATTTCCAATGGAAGGTAAAAATCCCACGTCGGTTTGTAGTCCCTGCCTTTCCCGCTGCGCCGATACTTGATCAGGATCAACGGCAGCAACAAGAACACCGGTATGATGGCGACCATGGTCAGCGCCGTGATCCGGATCAGATGCGATTTCTGACCCGCCGCGATCTCGCCGCCGGGGTCAAGGAATGAGGCGGATTGGGAAAAAGCGACGTCTGGCAGAAGCAGCCAGACAGGCAATGCGACAACAAACAAGACCGCCACAAAGATCTTCTTTTTCATCGTCAATGTCCCCAAGAAACATTCGGCCCGACGCAAAGCGCCAGTCGACCGGAAAGGTGCCGAACTGGAAAGCCATGCCGGTGACGTCGCCCGGGCCGAAGGACACAGCAAAGACTTAGAATTCACGTCCTCGATCTGCGCGAGCCAGGCCGCCAGGCCGATAGTGAAGGCCGGGAAGATGATGTGGAAGCTGATGACGAAGCCAAACTGGATCCGCGACAGAATGACCGGGTCGAGTTCCATCCGATGGCCTCCTTCGTCCCGCGATTACCGAAGCGGCCTCGCGCTTGCGCCGGCTACGCTACTCGTCGATCCCGAGCACCATCACCTTCGCGGTGGTGATCTTCGTCGGCCACATCGGCGAGGTGAAGCCGGCGGCGACCGCGACCTTCTGGGCCCCACCGGCGGTGTAGGTGATGACGCCGCCGCCGATCCCGCCGCCAATGTGCTGGCCCCACAACTTCTCGCCGGTCGCGGCGTTGAGCGCGTAGAAGTTGCCGTCGACGTCGCCGAAGAACACCACCCCGCCCCCCGTCGGGGTCATGCCGCTGAGGACCGGGTAGTTCAGCTGCGCCCGCCAGGCCCACTCGCCGGTATCAGCGTCGACGGCGTAGACCCAACCATGCCAGTCGCTGTCGCCCTCGAGGGGGTTGCCGAAATCGTTGAACGGATTGAGCGCTGACATGCCCGACCAGGGCGTCCCCATCGGGGCCGTCTCGAGCTTCTTGGTGTCCTCGAGCGTCACCGCGTAGCACCAGTCAACCTCGCCGACCAGGATCAGGTTGGTCGTCGGATCGTAGGCCGGACTGTTCCATTCCGCGCCGCCCACCGAGCCGGGGCAGAAGCGCACCGGCTTACCCACCACGAAGGGCGCCTCGACGTTCTCTATCGTTGTTGCCGGGACACGGTAGAGATGCTCACCGGTGGCGCGGTCGATGCCGTAGACATGCCCGTCCTTGGGCGTGACCACCACGAGATCCTTGCCGCCATGCGACCGCACGAGGATCGGGGTGTTCGACACGTCCCAGTCGTGCCAGTCGTCGGGCGAAATGTCGTAGTGGCTGCGGTAGTCGCCGGTCTTGGCGTCGAGGACGACGACCGACCCGGAATAGAGGTTCGCGGCCTTGTCGTCGACGCCCTCGCGCGGTCCGATGGCAAAGTCCGGCGCCGGATTCCCGCCGGGGACATAGAGCGCACCGGTTTCCGGATCGAGTGTGGTCGACGTCCACGTAGCGCCGCCGCTGATCGGAATGCCAGGTCCGGTGTTCCAGGAGGCGTCGGTCAGCGGCGATTTCCCGAGCGGGCCGCGGACGACGTCGCCCTCGGCATAGGGCACGAGGTAGAACTCCCAGACGATCTTGCCGGTCTTGGCGTCGAGCCCATACATCCGGCCCTTGACGCCCTTGTAGTCGCCGCCGGCCTGGCCGACATAGACCATTCCGTCCCAGGCGATCGGCGCGGCGGGAACCGTCTCGCCGATACTAGGATCGGCGATGGTCGTTTCCCAGAGCCGCTTGCCGCTCTTGAAGTCGTATGCCAGCACCCGCCCGTCCTGGGTGCCGCGAAACAGCATGTCGTCGAGATAGGCGGCGCCCCGGTTGACCCCCAGGATGCTCGGCGGAATGTCCTCGTGGGTGCGCCAGTTCTCCGCGCAGGTCGCCGGATCGAGCGAGAAGATGTCGAACTCGGTGGTTCCGATCAGCGCCCCCTCCACCATGATCAGTCCGGATTCAAAGACCGTGAAGACCCCGGTGTCGTAGGTGCAGAGAACCTTCATCTGGCCTGCGTTCGCGGTGGTGATCTCGGCCAGCGGCGAGTAGCGGTCCGACGTCACGGTGCGATTGAAGCTCGGCCAGTCCGTATCCTGGGGTGCCGGCGTTTCAGGCGGCGATGCGGCTCGGATCGCTGCGCCCGGATGGTCGGGGTTCGCCTCAGTCGCCAGCGTGCCCTTCGGGGCGTCGAAGCTCCGGTAGAAATTGAACGCCATGCCGCCGTATTTGGCCATCTGGTCCGGATACAACTTGTAGATGACCGCCCCGGCCGCCGCGCCGAGAACGGCGAGGAGAACGACGGCCACCAGAATTCTCAGGGCCAGATAGGCTCGCATTGGTAGCTCTCCCTGCTCTTGCTTGTACGCACACCAACGCGCGATTGGTCCGGGTGTCTTCTCTCGGTCACTTCGCCATGGCGATGCCGAACGGACCGCGGCGAGTCAGAGCGGTCAGCTCAGTTCAAATGCTGCGGGTCTCTCTGATCTTGCCGCGCCGCGGGCGTCAATTGCAGGGTGGATAGGGCGGGTAGCCGCAGTAAGGGTAGGGATACGGATTGTCGTAGTAGTTGTTGCGGTTGGCGATCGCAGCGCCTGCTGCCATACCGACCGCGCCCGCGGCCCACGGATGACCATAGTAACCGCCACCGTCGTAGCCGCCACCGCCATAGAAGTTGTTGTGCGGGTCGTAGTCCACCGTCCGGTTGCCCGAATCCGAGCGATACCAGGCAGCGTGCGGATCCTGGACGTGGGCGTAGTTCGAAAAATGGTCGCCTCCGCCGCCGCTGCGGAAATCGCCGCCGCCGTGGAAGCCGCCGGCCATGCCGCCGCCGTGGAAACCGCCGAAGCCGCCGCGGTCGATGAAGAGCGCCGCGGGGCCGGTGGCGCCGGTGAGCGCTCCTTCCAGCACGACGGCGTCGAAGGTCAGGGTGTCGCCATCGAGCACAGGTGCGGAGATGGTGACGACGGCATCGGCGACGTCCGCGCCGTCCAGTACCGAGACGGTAGCGTTCGGCGGGTCGATGTTGGCCTGGTCCTCGCCCTCGTTCCACTTGTTGACGAACTGCGCCGTCTCGATATGACCGGCGGCGCGCACCGGCCGGTCGGCGAAGGCGATTGAACTGGGCGACACGCCGGTCAGAGTCAGCTTGCCGTCCGCCAGCGCCGCGCCGCGCGCGTTCAGGACGAAGAGCGACGCCACCGGACCGGTCTGGGTCACCTCTCCGATGGCCTTCTCCAGCGGAGCGTTCGGCTTCGGTGCAGCGGTTTGAGCCGCAGCGGCGCCGGCGATCAAGGCGACCGCCGCGACAACCGGCAGGAAACTTGCGGATGATTGCAAGATGCGTTCCATCGTATCAACACCTCCGTCCTCGGCGCTCGGCGCCATTCACTTCGCTTTGTGGATGTCTCCGGCGAAGATCGTCTTCCAGTCGTCCTTCATGCTGATCACCGTCCAGCCGCTGGCCTCGGCGGTGTCCATCAGCGCCTGGCTGAACGTGCCGACCGATGTGTCGGGCAGGCCGTTGGCCGGGCCGTAGGCGAATTCGCGCTCCGCGTCGTCGTGCAGCACCAGGAAGCCCGCCCGGGCGCCGTCGCCGGAGGTGGCCCATTGCAGCATCTCCTTGTCGCCCTCGGTGTTGCCGAAGGCGATCTGCGGGCGCTTGCCGATGAAGAGGTTGATGCCGATAGCCTTGCCGTCGTTGTTGTCGTTGAAGAACAGCTTCGGGTCGCGCATCAGCACCGGCTTGCCATCCTGACCATCTCGTATTTGGTGATGATGCTCGAGCCGATGATCTGCTCGGGCGGGATACCGTAGACGTCTTGCGAATAGACCCGGACGAACTCCTGGCCGCCGCCGGTGACGATCTAAGTGCTGGTAGTCGTGGGCGCGCAGCAGGTCCATCACCTCGATCATCGGCTGGTAGACCAGATCGGTGACATTCACGCCGAAGACCGGGTTCTTCGACTTCGGGATCCAGTCGGCGACGATGGCCTCGAAGTCGGCGGTGCTCATGCCGGCGTGGGTGACGGCGACGATCTCCAGCCAATCCTTCTCCGAGAACTTCGCCATCGCCGCGTGGTCGCCGGTCAGCACCGCCTTGAACGGCTCGGTATCCTTCCACTCCGGGATGCTGCGGCGCCATCTCGGCCAGCCGGTCGAGGGCGAACAGGCCCTGGCCGTAGAGCGGATGCTCCACCCAGGTGGTACCGTCCTGGTCGAAGGTGGCGATGCGGTCCTCGGGCGCGACGTAGACGGCGCTGCCTTCGGTGGTGGTGTCCTGGACGAAGGCGAGGATCGTCTGCTTGGCCGCTCCGTCGTTCCAGGACGGCAGCGGATCGTCCTGCGCCGCCAGCGGCAGCGGGATCGCGAAGGCGAGTGCCGCGATAGCCCCCTGAATCAGGCGGCGTCGGCCGAGGATCAAACGGAACATGTCCAGCATGCTCGGTCTCCCGTCAGTTGCTGTTCTGGTCGGTCAGCATGTCCATGACCTGGTCGACCGAGAAGCTGCCGGGCTTCTGCCGCGGCGGGAAGTCGCGGAAGCTCGCGAGCTCCTGCCCGACGATGCGCTGCGCCGGCAGCAGCACGAAGAGATGCTCGACGAACCAGCGGTCGTAGCCGCCGGCCTCGTGCTCGGCGCGCTCGAAGGGGTCGGAGCGGATGTTGAAGATCTTCGGGGCGCGCAGCGGCACCAAGCGGCTGCATCCAGACCTCGAGGCCGTCCGCCTGCTGCTCCATGAACACCGCCTTGTACTGGTCGTAGCGCAGCCCGGCGAGATCGCCGTCGTCGGTCCAGTAGAAGAACGCCCGCCGCGGGTCCTCGGCCTCCGGATCCTCCAGCATGCCGCGCTGGTCGAAGCCGTCGATGTGGACCCGGAACGTCGCGTCGCCGGCGGCGTAGCCCTCGAGCAACCGCTCCTTGACGTCCGGGACCCCGGCGGCGGCGACCAGCGTCGGCAGCCAGTCCTCGGCGGAGACGATGCCGTTGAACTCGCTTCGCGGCTGCACCTGGCCCGGCCAGCGGATCAGCGCCGGCACCCGGTAGCCGCCCTCCCAGTTGGTGTTCTTCTCGCCGCGGTAGGGCGTGGTGCCGCCGTCGGGCCAGGAGAAGGTCTCGGCACCGTTGTCGGTGGTGTAGATGACGATGGTGTTGTCGGCGATGCCGAGCGCGTCGAGCTTGTCGAGGAGCTCTCCCACCTGGCCGTCATGCTCGACCATGCCGTCGGGATAGAGGCCGAGGCCGGTCACGCCCTGCGACGCCGGCTTCAGCCGGGTCCAGATGTGCATCCGGCTGGGGTTGAACCAGGCGAAGAACGGCTTGTTCGCTTCATGCGCCCGGTCGATGAAGTCGAGGGTGGCGCCGAGGAACTCCTCGTCCACCGTCTCCATGCGCTTGATGTCGAGCGGGCCGGTGTCCTCGCAGGTCTGCTTGCCCCAGTCCCCGAAGCGCGGGTCCCCGCCGGGCGTGACCTCGCTGGTGGCCTGGCAGCGCATCACCCCGCGCGGCCCGAAGGTCTCGCGGAACTCGGTGCCCTTCGGATAGTCGGGATGCTCCGGCTCGTCCTCGGCGTTGAGGTGGTAGAGGTTGCCGAAGAACTCGTCGAAGCCGTGGACCGTCGGCAGGAACTCGTTGCGGTCGCCGAGGTGGTTCTTGCCGAACTGGCCGGTCATGTAGCCGAGCGGCTTCAGGAGGTCGGCGATGGTCGGGTCCTCGGCCTGCAGGCCCTCGGGCGCGGCGGGCAGCCCGACCTTCAGGAGCCCGGTGCGCATCGGGCTCTGGCCGGTGATGAAGGCGGCGCGGCCGGCGGTGCAGGACTGCTGGCCGTAGTAGTCGGTGAAGAGCCCGCCCTCCTCGGCCAGCCGGTCGATGTTGGGGGTGCGGTAGCCCATCTGGCCGCGGTTGTAGGCGGAGATGTTCCAGTAGCCGATGTCGTCGCCCATGATGACCAGGATATTCGGCTTGGCCGCGTCCTGCGCCAGAACCGGTGCAGCGACGGCCAGGCCCACCGCGGTCGCTGTTGCCGAGAAGTGCCACCCGATCCTGTTCATTTCCGTAAATTCCCCCTCGATCGGCGCGCCGCGCACAGGCATCAGGATGTCAGAAAGAGTCAGCGCAGTTCGAATTCCTCGATGCCCACCGAGACGCCGCTGCCGACGATCCCCGACGCGCTCAGCGGCTGCAGCGTGACCGAGTTGTGGCCGCCACCGACCAGCACGTTCGCCCCGGCGCCGGCGCCAAGCGCCACGGCCGCCGAACCGCCAACGTACCGGCCCTTGAGCGCTTCCGGCGAGCCGGAAGTCGGCCGTGGGCGCGAGCACGGCCCAGACCAGCGTCATGTCCTTGGTGACCGACAGGTCGACGCCGAGGCTCTTGATCTCGCCGGTGTATTCCTGCGCGTCGCCGGACTTCGGCTTGAACTCGCAGGCGAACGCCTCGGAGCTGTAGACGATGTCGTTGTGCACGTCCTTGAGCTTGCAGGTCAGCACGCCGAGATCGGCGCCGAAGTCGGCAAAGGCCGAGGTCCCGATCAGGGTGGCGGTAAGTGCCAGGACAGCCGTTTTCAATTTCGTATCCTTGCTGGATGAGGGGACGAGCTGGCGCCGAGGGGGCGTCAGGTCAGACTTGCCGCGGTGCGGTCGAAGATCGGGACCGAGCGGCGGAGCCGCGCGTGTCCCGACCCTGCACGTCAGGACTTGTAGCCCTTGACCACGTCGATCACGAGGACATCGACCTTGTCCTTGCAGTCTGCCGCCAGCTTTTCGTGGATGGCGTCGGCGGTCAGCTGCTCCTCGCTGGCCATTTCGCTGGTCACCGACTCGATGGCTGCGATCGTCTCCATCTGTTGGGCGTTGTCCATGATCGAGTAGTCTCCGCAGGTCACCTCCTCCTGGGCGAGAGCGGGGACGGCCGGCAGAGCGACGGCGAGAGCGATGGCGGCGATGAAGTGTTTCATGGTCGGTCTCCTGGTCTTGCGGTTGTGAATCGGGGTATTGTGCGCGGGCGCCGAAGATCGGCGCCCGCCTTCGACTTGCCTACTGGCCCGCGTGGCTGGAGGTGTTCATGTTCTTCACCTGCTGGATGACCTGTTCCAGGTTGTAGCTGGCCGGGTCCTGCATCGGCGGGAAGTCGCGATAGGTCTCAAGCTCCCTGAGCCACAGCTGCTGGCCGATCGGCAGCATGTTCCAGTCGTAGGCGTAGGCGGTGATCGGTCCGGCGAGCGCGCCGCCCATGCCTTCGAGCGTCTTCGTATGCGCCCCGATCGAGGCCTCGAACGGATCGCGCTTGATGTTGACGACCTGGGTCCAGTGGTAGGGCAGCACGCCCGCAGTAAAGCCTTCCGGCGACTGGGAAACCATCGCGAAGTACATCTTCCAGTTCTTGTAGCGAACCGCCGACGGGTCCTTGCCGGAGTAGTACATGAAGTAGTCCCGCGCCGGCTTGTCCGACTCGCCGGTCAGATAGTCCATCTGGTTGACGCCATCGAGCGTCGTCTTGACGATCCCGGGATACTCGCCTTTCTCGATTGTCGGCCTTCAGACTCGTTGCCCTTCGGGCCACCGGCCGCTTCGACGAGCGTCGGCAGCCAGTCGAGCGACGCGAAGGTGTCGTTCAGAATGGTGCCGGGTTTGATCTTGCCAGGCCAGCGAATGACCATCGGCGCGCGCATGCCGCCTTCCCAGGTGGTCAGCTTGCCGCCCGCGAACGGGGTGACTCCGCCGTCGGGGTAGGTGATGGTTTCGGCGCCGTTGTCGGTGGTGAAGGCGATGATGGTATTGTCGAGCTCGCCCATGTCCTCGAGCTTCTTCAGCACGTAGCCGATGTTGTCGTCCATCTGCTTCATGCCGGCTTCGTTGGCGCCCCAGTCCTTGCCGCCCTTGGTGCCCATCATGTCGGCGTACTTGTCCGACAGCACGGTGGTGATGTGCATGCGCGCCGGGTTGTACCAGACGAAGAACGGCTTGTTGGTCTTCTCGGGATCGTTGCGGTCGAGGAAGTCGATGACCTGGGCCGAGATCTCCTCGTCAACGGTCTTCGAGCGCTCCAGCGTCAGCGGCCCCTCGTCGGTGCAGGTCTGGTTGGCGGACGGTGCCGTCGCTCGACGTGCAATGGATCACCGGGCGCGGCGGGGTCAGGCAGATGGTCGTCTTCGGGTCCACCGCGCCGGCAACTTCCGCAAGGCCGGGGACCGGCGTGTTCTTGCAGGGCGGCGCCACGACCTGGTCCGTCGGCGAGGAGTTGATGTCGGGGAAGCTCACCCCCTGCATCGCGTCGAGGTGATAGAGATAGCCCCAGAACTCCTCGAAGCCGTGCGCGGTCGGCAGGGCGTCGGTATGGTCGCCGAGGTGGTTCTTGCCGAACTCGCCGGTCGAATAGCCGAGGTCGTGCAGGAACTTCGCACAGCGCCGGCGTGCCGGGCTGAAGGTAGCTCGGGCTGCCGGGCAGCTGCGGCATGATCATGCCGGTCCGGAGCGGCTGCATGCCGGTGAAGAAGGCGTTGCGGCCGGCCGTGCAGCTCTGCTCGGCGTAGTAGTCGGTGAACATCGCGCCTTCGTTGCCGATGCGGTCGATGTTCGGCGTCTCGCCGACCATCAGGCCGCGGTGGTAGATCGACGGCTGCATCCAGCCGATGTCATCGCCCATGATGAAGAGGATGTTGGGCTTGGCGGCATCCTGCGCGAACGCGGGAGCCGTGGCCCCAAACGCCAAAAGGCCCAATGCGAGCGCGCTCGCATGGGTCAGAGTGCTTCTCTGTCGTGGTCGCGTCATCGTTCGATCTCCCGTTGCTTCCGTCTCGGCGCTCTTACCGCTGTCCCGCGCGTCTCCTTCCGCCTCGAGTCAAGGCCACGCGGCTATTCGTGACTGCGGACCGGAATTCCGTGCTGCGCGAGACCCTGCAGGACCTCTTCCTCGATCTCGCCCAACAGCTGGCGATACTCTTCGGCACGCGCGGCGTAGGCATCCCCAGCCGCCTCCCAGTGGCGCAGCGCAGTCTCCGCATCGTCATAGTCCTCGCAGATCCCCAGAAAGTCGGGATCCCGATTGCAGAGCCTTCGGATCGCCAGTTCCTGCTCTGGCAGCCTCCCGACGATGGCCGCGATCTTCATCACCGCTTCGCCCCGTGATCGGTGCAAACATTCCCCGCCAGAGACGCGACGCTCCGCCCAAAAGTCGGTCGCAGCAAGCGCGGTACGGTACGTACCCCCCCCCGGTACAGTACGTACCCCCCTTGAAGGGACGGCCACCTTGTCAGGGCGGTTCCGACAGACCAGGCACTATCCGATTGAAAAGAATTGGGAGATCGTGGGCCTTGTCAGGGCGGGCTTCGGCGATCGGTCTGGGGATGCCGGCTCGGGCGAAACGTCGCGCCAGCTGCGATCACGTTCCGCGGACCTTCAAGTTCGGTGGCCGCTGCGCTACGGTGCTTGCGGTCGACGGCGATCCAACCTCGGGGGATACTTGATGAGTGCGGACGATCGACACGCCCGGCGGGAGGGTACGGGGCTGACGGCCGAACCCTCTGCGGACGAGGTTCGCGAGCAGCTGGAGCGCATCCTGCAGATGCCCGGGCCTTCAGGGCAGCGCCCGCAGGCGCGACCTCCTGCAATTTCTGGTCGAGGAAACGCTGGCGGGCCGCGCCGACCAACTCAAGGGCTACAGCGTCGCGCTTGCCGTCTTCGGCCGCGACGCGGCCTTCGACACCGGGGCGGACCCCGTCGTCCGCCTCGAGGCGGGACGGCTCCGGCGCTCCCTCGACACCTACTATGTCGATGAAGGCAGGCACGATGCCCTGCGGATCACCATCCCCAAGGGGGCCTATGTCCCGCACTTCGAGCGCCAGAACCGGAATCCGGCGATTCCGCCGACGCTACGGCCCCCGAACGCTCCTTGGCCCTCGACGCTCCGGCCGACACTCTCCCGGGTCCCTCGGCGGCGGAAACCGAACCGGCGAAACCGGCGCTTCTCGCGGGCTGGTTTCGCCGTCGTGCGATCGTGGCCCTCGCTGTTCTCGCCATTCTCGCCGGGGGCGCCGCTGCCTGGTACTCGCTGCGCGCTGGTGAGCAGAAGGTGGTGGACGCGCGCGGGCCCATCCGTCATCGTGCTTCCGTTCGAGGCGTCGGGGGACGGCGGACATCGGGCTCATCGCCTCCGGCATGACCCAGGAGCTGATCACCGCCCTGATGCGCTTTCCCGATTTCCGGCTCTATTCGGCGCCGGCAAGCTTTCGGCAGGACAAGACCGCCGCCGCCGTCGACCTGGGCCGCCAGCTCGGGGTCGCCTATGTGGTCAGCGGCAGCGTGCAATCGTCGGCGGACCAGCTGCGCGTGCGCGGCCAGCTGGCGGACGCGAAGACCGGCGAAATCCTCTGGAGCGGGAGCTACGACCGGGCGCTGACCCCGGGCGACCTCCTCGACGTGCAGAGCGAACTCGCGTCGGCCATCGCGACCGAGCTCGGCGAGCCCTACGGCGTCGTGAACCATGCCACCGCGTGGCGCCTGACCCGGGGCGACGCGCCCAGCATGCCGAGCTACGCCTGCATCCTGCGCGCCTATGACTACCGGCGGAGCTTTCGAGGATGCGCTCTTCGCGCCCGCCCTGGCCTGCCTGAAGCAGGCGGTCGTGCGCGATCCTGACTATGCCGACGCCTGGGCGATGCTCGGCTGGCTGCATCTCGACGCCGTGCGGCAGGACATGGTGCCCGCGGCCGAGCGCCCGGCCGAGATGGCCGCGGCGTTCGACGCGGCCTCGCACGCGGTCGATCTCGACCGCGGCAACCAGCGGGCGCTGGAGGCGCTCGCGGCCATCACGTTCTCCAAGGCGACTACGCCGCAGCGGAGGCCTGCAACGCGAGGCGCTGGCGCTCAATCCGCACGATCCCGACACCCTCGCCCAGCTCGGCTGGCGGCTGGCCGTGCGCGGCGACCGGGAGGGCCTCGACATATCTCGAGAGGCGGTGGCGCGCAGCGCCAATCCGCCGGGCTGGTATTACCATCTGATCGCGGTCTACGCCTATCTCGACGGCGACTACGCCGCGCGCCCTCGCCGCGGCCGAGAAGTCCTCGAAGTCGGCTCGGCCGTCGGCCTGTCGCTCGCCGCGATGAGCCACGCCAAGCTCGGCGACATGGACGGCGGCGCGCGCCGAGCTTGCCGCGATGGCCGAGGCCTGGCCGCTGCTGGCGCGCGACCCCGCCGCCGCCTACCGCATGCATCACGCCACGACGCGATCGTCGAGGCGTTTGGTCGAAGGGCTTGCGCGACGCCGGCTGGACCCCGCCGGAAGACGGCGTCTCACTAACCATGCCATGACAGATCGGCATTTCTCCCAAGGAGATCGGAAATGAAGGACGATGTAGCAAAGGTCTACACTCGGACGGCGATGCGCCAGATCCCCGGCGGCACGTTCCTCATGGGGTCGGACCGGCACTACGCGGACGAGCGCCCGGCGCACAAGGTCGTCGATCAGCCGGCTTCTGGATCGACGAGACGACGGTAACCAACGCCGACTTCGCCGCCTTCGTCGAGGCCACCGGCTACGTCACCGTCG
The DNA here is from genome assembly GCA_963796805.1 of uncultured Alphaproteobacteria bacterium. Lineage (GTDB taxonomy): Bacteria > Pseudomonadota > Alphaproteobacteria > Rhodobacterales > Rhodobacteraceae > Amaricoccus. The sequence continues at coordinate 6,067 of CAWCNG010000009.1, read as the reverse complement.
CCGAGCGGCCGATCGATCCCGCCGACTATCCGGGCGCCGACGCGCAGATGCTGGTGCCCGGCTCGCTGGTGTTCCGTATGACCGACGGCCCGGTCGATCTCAGCGACTACCGTAACTGGTGGGCCTGGACGCCCGGCGCGTGCTGGCGCCACCCCGAAGGCCCCGGGAGCGGCATCGCCGGCCGCGAGACCCATCCGGTCGTCCAGGTCGCCTTCGAGGACGCCGCCGCCTACGCCGCTTGGGCCGGCAAGGACCTGCCGACCGAGGCGGAATGGGAGTATGCCGCCCGCGGCGGCCTCGACGGTGCGGAGTTCGCCTGGGGCGACGAGCTGACCCCGGACGGCCGGCATCTCGCCAACACCTGGCAAGGCCCGTTCCCCTGGCGCAACTTCGAGGCGGACGGCTTCGCCGGCACCTGCCCGGTGCGCAGCTTTCCCGCCAACGGCTACGGGCTCTACGAGGTCTGCGGCAACGTCTGGGAATGGACGACGGACTGGTTCGTCCCGAAGCATAGCCCCGCCGACCCCGCCAAGCCGTCGTGCTGTGCCGTGACCGACCCGCGCGGCCCCGCGCTCGAGGCCAGCTTCGACCCGCTACAGCCCCGGGTCCGCATTCCGCGCCGCGTGGTCAAGGGCGGCTCGTTTCTCTGCGCGCCGAACTACTGCCGTCGCTATCGCCCCGCCGCACGGCATGCGCAGATGGTCGAGAGCGGCATGAGCCATATCGGCTTTCGCTGCATTCGCCGCGACCCGCAATAGCGGTGGTCGCGGAGTCTGGCGCCATGTACGCGGCGAGATCCGCGACCTGATCCCGCGGTGCTTCAGCGTCGTTGAGCTGCCGAGTGACGAGCGGAATGGAGACGTGCCCGCTCCGCTCGACGACCTGATTTGCGCGATGCTTGCTTCGTGCAAGCCCCCGACCGTCGGACAACATTGCCGCCGAAACCTCGCACCCCAATGTCCGGCAACGATTGAATCGAATGTCAGTGCGGAATCGCAGGATAGTTGGCACGAACCTGGTGGCCAGGTTCCGGGATCATATGATACTTGTGTCGCAAAGATTGCGCGGAGCATGGCGACATGTGGGGTCTGGGGCCATTCGAGATCATTCCAGGCCGACCGGAATCATTGTTGAAGCCGTCGCCGGGGCCGTCATGCTGGTCGCGGGGTTCTCCGCCATCGCGGCGTCGGACGTGTCGGCATCGGGATCGCGGATTTACTGGACCATTCTGGTCGTGGCTTTTGGCGCGGCGCTCTGGCGGCCGAGTGGCTCTATTCCGGGCGTACCGCCATGGATACCCGAACCGCCGCGAGGATTGTCCTGCACTGGTTCGGCGTCTTCGTGACCATCCAGCTCGTCTATTATTTCGTCGCTTCGGGCCGGTTCGCGAATGCCGATACCGGCCTGGCGAACGGCCTGATCCTCGCACTCGGCACCTTCCTCGCCGGCGTGCACGGAACCTGGCGGCTCGTGGTCATCGGGATTGCGCTCGCCGTGGCCGCCGCCGCGGTCGCCTTCGTGGAGGAATATCTCTGGGTGCTCTTCGCCGTCGCAATCCTTGCCATCGTCGCCCTGGTGTTCGGCGCCCGCCTGATCCACCGCCGAACTCAGGGCGGTGCCGGAGATTGACGGGGACCGTGCAGGTCGATCCTGCGCCCCGTGAAGCCGCGATAGGCCAATTCGATTACGAGCGACACGGCGATCATTCCGGCCAGGATCCACAGATGGTTCCGCGTCGCCGGATTCTCGTCGACCTTGACGCAGAGCACGACCAGCGCCACCGCGGTGCTGAGCGCGGCCACGCCCGACAGCCAGGCACGGCTGCGTGTCGTGCGCGCCAGCCGGACGTTCGCGAGGTTGACCACCATGAACAGGATCAGAAACCCGGCGCTGCCCATGGTGGCGATCGCCTCCAGCGGCACGAAGTTGGCGATGACCAGGGCGAGGACCGCGCAGATGATCGCCCCTTCCGAATGCTCGCCGCGAATGTTGCGCTCCAGTTCGCGGGGCAGCTGGCCGGTCTTGGCGACGACGTAGGCCAGCCGTCCGGTGCTGTAGAACGTCGCGTTGATCGCCGAGCTGGTCGCCAGCAGCGCCGCGACGACGATCGCGACATAGCCCGCCCGACCGAGGATTTCGCGCCCCGCCGCCGAAAGAGCGGTGTCGCGGGCGGCGCCGACCTCTGCGAGGCTCATGTGGCCGAGGACGACGCCGACGATCAGCATGTAGAGCACGATCACGATGAGCACGCCGCCGAGATAGGCGATCGGCAGCGATCGCTTCGGGTTGGCGACGTCTCTGCGAGGCGTTGGCGATCAACTCGAAGCCTTCGTAGTTGAGAAAGATCAGCATCGCGCCGGCGACAACGGCCATCGGATGCACCGCCCCCACCGGATCGAGCCTTGACCAGTCCATCGGCGTCAGCAGGCCCGCCAGCACGAACCCCGCCAGCAGGAGCATCTTGATCGCATTGAAGACGTTCTCCGAGCCGAGGACGAGACGTGCCGCAAAGACGTTCACGGCGAGCAGGCCAACGATCACGCCGCTGGTCAGGGCGTGCCGCCAGAAGGGCTGCGATGCTTCGGGGAACATGTCGGCGCCGTAGCTGCCGAACGCATAGGCGTAGACCGCGAGCAGCACCACGTAGCTGAGCAGCAGCAGGATGTTGATTGCCCCGGTCAGAATTCCCCCACCGAACGCCCGATTGATGAAGTCGACGGTGCCGCCTTCACCGGGGAAGGCGAGCGTCAGTTTGAGATAGGAGTAGCTGGTCAGCAGCGCGACGAGGCCCGCGATCAGGAACGCCACGGGCGCCGCGCCCTTCGTGACCTCGATCGTCAGCCCGGTGACGGCGAAGATCCCGCCGCCAACCATCCCGCCGATGCCGATCGAAAGCGTCGAAAGCGTTCCGAGTTTTGCGGGAGCCGCTTCTGGCATCGAACCGGCAATCCTTTCGGGATACGTCGTCCAAGCGGACGTGTTTGGCCGCGGAGCGTTGTCGGCGGCAAGAGTAGACCACCCATTCTTCGCTTTCCAGCGACGCTGGTTCGAATCGAGCCGGCCCGCCGCGAGCGGCTTCCACCAGCCTCGCCATCCGCTACCCTTGGTTTGTCACCTCGCCTTCGGCATACTGAGCGGCTTCGGTTCGGAGGCGCCTTGCGCGCCTTGGCCATGCAGCCAGAGCGACATCCCGCTGGTGCCGCTGCCCAATATCGGCGTTGAGATCGGCCAGACCACCGTTGTCGGCGCCCTGCTCGCGATATCTCCGCAATCGGCCCCATCAACGCCCGCTGCAATACGGCCATTGTGCAACCGTCAAAAGAAATGATTTACCTCCGGAAGGCCAAGTGCAGTCAAAACGGGTTGGGCAGGCATGAAAGGCTTGGATGACCGCTTCTGGTAGGGTTGATGGTCCCGGAGCAACGTCGCGAATGGCCGTTTTCCGCCCCTCGAGGCGACGCATCATCGGCGCGGTCGTGTTCCAGACGCCCGAGCCTATGCCGCCTACCGGCGAGAACCGCCGCGACACGGCCCATTCCTTCAGCGTCGCGCGTATTGCAACGTGCGCTGTATTGAACCGCAACAGCCAATCCTCGCGGTTCTTGCTCGGGCAGCAAGTCCATCTCCCAGCTTCTCCTGAAGCAACCGGCAAACCCATTGGCGGACTTTGGTCCCTGTCGATTACTTCGTGTGATGCGCCAGCGCCGACAGTGGCAGGTTCACGGTCAGGAACACGCTGCCGCCCTCGGTCCGGTTCTCCACGCCGAACTCATAGTAACCGCGCAGGTTGGTGTAGATCGGCACGCCGCCAGCATTGAAGTTGTAGCCAATCTGCGGCCCGAGCGCGAAGGTCTGCCCCTTGAAGTCGCCGAGAACGTCTGGCTGGCCCTCGTCGGCCGTCAGCTGGACGTAGGCGTAGCCGACTGCACCGACAAAGAACTGCTCGTTCAGGAAACGCGACGCGCCGACGTCGAGATGCGAGTCGATGCCGCTGGTGTATTCGGTGTCGGTGTTCTCGAAGTTGTAGGTGAGGCCAGCGGTGGCGGAAAATTCCCAGCCGGTCTTGGTGTTGAGGTAGGTGTAAGCGCCGCCTGCGTCGATCGCCGCGTGGCCGAGCCCGAGATTGGCCAGCCGATCCGGGTCGTATGCGCCCACCGGAATGTCGCCGGTGAGATACGCCATCCAGTTGTGAACGCCGCCCTCGTTCCAGAAGAGCTGCGCCGTGGGGTAGAGGTCGCCGAAGCCGGTTACGCTGTCGGTCCGGCTGGCTGCGAGCGGCCCCACGCCGACATCGGCCGAGGTCCGGTTCCAGCCGGGAAAGAACGCCAGCGATAAGCTCGGGCGCGCGCCAAGAACCTTGGTGTCCGGCGTCCAGGTCGGCAAGATGAACTGGCCGAAGAAATCGGTATCGACGCCGAAACTCGCCTGCCCCCCCGGTCAAGCGCCTTGTTTGCCCCGGCGCCGCCCGAATAATAGTAGCTCTGCATCGGCAACGAGAACCCCGGCGCCGGGGCGATGGCGGCGAAGCTCGCGTACTGCCGGGAGCCAGAAGCTCACGCCGCCCTCGTCAGCTACTGCCGGCGGCGCGAAGCCCCCGGCACTCATCACGCTCAGCGCGGCGATCGCGAGCGCGCCTGGCCTTATCGGTTCTCGCACATCGCCGCTGCCCCTTGGCTATCTGCTGCTGAAGTTGGTCACATTGGCGGCGGGCGGGTTGGGATGGTCCTTCAGCGTCGCCTCGTATTCCACGACCGCCTTCAGCGCCGGCTCCATCGCCCAGATGAAATTGCCGCTGACATTCAGATCCTCGTGGGGGTCCATTTCGACGTTGTAGACCGATGGATAGGACATATTGACGAGCCCGGTGTCGGCGCCGCCAAGCTGCAACTGCCCGTTGCCGGTCAGGACTCGTCCTTGAAGTAGATCCGCCACTGCTTCCACCGGGCCGCGACAAGGTCCGCGCCGACGAAGCTCAGCATCGTCTCCCGCGCGCCCAACTCGCTCTCGCCGGTCAGCACCTTCAACTGATCCACGCCGTCGATGGGCCGGTCATCAGGAAGCTTCTCGCCGAGAATCGCCGCGAAGGTCGGCAGGAAGTCCATTTCCGAGAACATCGCATAGGACTTCGAGTCAGGCTTCACATGCCCCGGCCAGCGGATGAAGGCGAAGGTCCGCACCGAGCCTTCGCTGGCCGCGCCGAGCCTGCCGCGGAACGGCCCCGCGCTGCCCATGTCCGGAACGCCGAGCGCGCTCCAGTTGCTGAACTCAGGCCCCGTCGGACCATTGTCGGAGGCGAAGACGACGATGGTATTGTCCTCGACACCCGCCGCCGCCAGCGCGTCGAGCACCTGGCCGACATGGTGGTCGCCTTCCATGATCTTGTCGCCATAGTCACCGACCCGCGACTTGCCGGCGAACTCCCTGGACGGCAGGTTCGGCGAGTGGCCCATCGAGAACGGCAGGTAGAGGAAGAACGGCTTCTTGGCCGCGGCCTGTTCCTTGATGAAGGCCACCGAACGGTCGGTCAGATCGACGTCGATCTCGGCGCGTTCCTCCATCGTGAAGGGCTTGACCTTCTTCAACTCGCCCCCCGCATCCTGGGACATGATCCAGGGGCCTTTTTCGATAAGGTCCTTCTCGGGAATATCGCCGGCGCTGTGGGTCAGAACCACGCCGGGCACGGTTGTCGCATCGCTCCAGGACGAGTCCGGCGGGATACCGTAGAACGTGTCGAAGCCGTGCGCACCCGGCAGGCTCTGCGGCTCGATGCCGAGATGCCACTTGCCGTAGAGCGCCGTGGCGTAACCCGCATCCTTGAAGAGCTGCCCCATGGTGTAGGCGTCGCCGGGCAGCGTGTTCGGCGTGCCGGGAATGATGAACAGCGAAAGGCCGTTGCGGATCGAATACTGGCCGGTCATCAGCGCCGCGCGCGACGGCGTGCAGGACGGCTCGACCAGGTACTGCGTCAGCATCATGCCGTCGCGGGCCAGCTGGTCGGTGACCGGCGTCGGCATGCCGCGCAGCTCGCCGCCGCCATAGGGTCCCATGTCGCCGTAGCCGACATTAT
>CAWCNG010000008.1:0-75284 GCA_963796805.1 uncultured Alphaproteobacteria bacterium | reverse complement strand
GGCGCGGAGGCGCCCCGCAGGCCCCGGCGCAACCGTGGGCATCTGCCGCTGCATCTGCCCCGGGTCGCGTGGGTGATCGAGCCCGCCAGCACGCACTGCCCCTGCGGCTGCGGCGAGATGACGAAGATCGGCGAGGACGTGTCCGAGCGGCTGGACGCGATTCCAGCGCAGTTCCGGGTGCCGGTGACGCGCCGCACGCCTGCCGCCGCTGCTCGCAAGTCGTGGCACAGGCGCATGCGCCCGAGCATGTCGTGCCCGGCGGGCTGCTTATGGAGCTCCTCATCGCCTGGATCATCGTCTCGAAATTCGGCGACCATCTGCCGTTCTATCGCCAGGCCGAGATCTTCCGGCGACAGGGGATCGCGCTCGACCGCGGCACACTCGGCAACTGGTCGGCCGCGCCTGCTTCCACCTCGACCAGATGCGGGCCGGGCGCAAACCGCATCTTCGTCTACGAAACCCGCGCGCCGGTGCTGGACACCGGCCGGAAGGCCACCAAAAGCGAATACTTCTCGGGCCGTGGTCGCCGATGATCGCGGCCATGGCGGCGCCGGCCCGCCCATCGTTCTGTTCCACTACGCCTCGGGCCGCGGTCAGGCGCATCCGCTGAAGTTCCTCGCCAAATGCCGCGGGCGGTTCCTGCAATGCGACGCCTATCAGTCCTACACCGCGCTGAACGACATCGCGCGCCACGGCGGCCCGTGGCAGCTGGTCTACTGCTGGACGCATGTCCGCCGCCGCTTCGTGAAGCGCCTCGAGAACGAGGGCTCACCCATCGCCGAAGCGATGCTGCGGCAGATCGCGCTGCTCTGTCAGTCGAGAAATCCGTGCGCGCCAAGCAGCCGACCAAGCGCCTGGCCGCTCGGGGCGAACATTCGGCGCACTGGCCCGGCCTGAGCGCACTGGCCCGGCCTGATCCGGTTCCCATCGACGATGGCACGCTCGAGTTGGACACCAACCCGGTCGAGAACCAGATCCGCCCGATCGCGCTGACCCGCAAGAACACGCTCTTCGCAGGCAACGAGGTCGGCGCCCAGAATTGGGCCATGCTCGCCTCGCTGGAAGCCACCTGCAAGATGTCCGACGTGAACCCCATCGACTACCGCGCGGCCACCCTCCGCGCCATCCTCGAAGGCAACCCAAGAACCTCATCGAGCAGCTGATGCCTTGGCGCTTCGATCAGCCGTCAAGCCTCGCCGCATAGGGCACCGACGTCGCGCTTACACCTTGCCTGCAACATCAAGCGGATGATCTCCCTGGTCGGAGTCCGCCGATTGTTGGCCGCGATCCCGAGCTGAAGCCCGCGACTGCTTCTCCAAAAAACGCGGTCCCCCGACGCAATCGCTTCCTTCCAACCCCGGCCCTGCGAAGGAGTTTCTACACACGCTCGGCCCTGACCGGTCGTTCGCAGCCGTGCCCTCCGTAGGCCCAAGATTTGCGCATACGGCCGTTTAGCACGTTCCCGACCGTTTTCACGAACTCCGGACTACTCCATTATCCGGACTACTCCATGATTTTGCCACCGAGCCCGACCGATGCCGCAGGCTGGGCTCCCGATCGCAGCTCTTCCACGGTGCGCACCGCTCGGCGGGCGGAGCCCTCCCAGTCCCGGGTGCGGACCTTGGGCGAATTCAGCCGTTCGGCCGCGGCGGGGATCGCGGAGCCATACTGCGGGAGCCAGCGCGCCTGGGCGACGAGAAGCTCGTCGACCATCTGCCAGACCTCCTCGGGGGTGCAGATCGCGCCGACGAGAGGATCGTGGAGAACGGCCTGCTTCAACAGGGTCACGTCGCCGGTCACCGCCGCCTGCACGGCCATGCGCTGGACGTGAACGCTCGCCGAGCAGGTGGCGGCGCAAGCGAGCGGAAGGGTCACGCCCTCGACCATGTTGATGCCGAAGCGGTCGACGAAGCCGGGGCTCTCGATGATGCAGTCGTCCGGGAGGTTGGTGATGATGCCGCCGTTCCAGACATTGAAATGCCCGCGGTAGGGGCGGCCGGTCTCCAGCGCCTCGAGGATGTGGCTGGCGTGCTCGTCCGTGCGCTCGTGCTCGACGAGGGGCTTCGCCGCCTCTCCGACGAACTTCGGGAAGTCCAGCTCGAACCAGTTCCGGTTCTCGGTGGTGTAACGCAGATAACCGCCGGTCTCGCCGTGGATCCAGTCGGAGAGGTCGATCCAGTTCATGATCTCCTCGGGCCGCTTCCGGTACCACGGCAGGTACTCCGAGAGATGGCCGTTCGACTCGGTCGAGTAGTAGCCGAAGCGCTTCAGGACATCGATGCGGACCTTCTCCTGACGGGAGAAGACCGGGTGGGCCTCGAAGGCGGCGAGGAGCTCGGCCGCCTCGACGCGGCGGCCTTCGACGCGGATGTCGAGGTACCACGTCTGGTGGTTGATGCCCGAGCAGACGATGTCCACGTCGGACATGGACACGCGCAGGGCGGCGGCGATCTGGCGGTGGCCGTTCTGGACACCGTGGCAGAGGCCGACGGTGCGGACGCCGCCGTGCAGGATGGCGGCCCAGGTCATCATCGCCATAGGGTTGGCGTAGTTGAGCAGAAGGGCGTCGGGCTCCGCCACCTCGCGAATGTCGCGGCAGAAGTCGAGCATCGCAACGATACCGCGCTGGCCGTACATAATGCCGCCGGCGCAGATGGTGTCGCCGACGCACTGGTCGACGCCGTACTTGAGCGGAATGCGGATGTCGTCGGCGAAGGCCTCGAGGCCGCCGATGCGGACACAGTTCATCACGTAGCGGGCGCCGGCCAGCGCCTCGCGGCGGTCGGTGGTGGCGGTGACCCTGGTGGGCAGGCCGTTCGCCTGCACGATCCTGCGGATGATCTGGGCGATCATGTCGAGGTTGTGGGCGTTGATGTCGGTCAGCGCGATCTCGATGTCGGCGAACTCCGGCACCTTGAGGATGTCGGAGCAGAGCTTCTTGGTGAAGCCGACGCTGCCGGCGCCGATGATGGCGATCTTGAAGCTCATGCGGGTATCTCCTCGCGCAGCGATTTCCAGAAAGGTGCGATGTCCCTCGGCCCTGCCCGCGGCAATGCGGTACTCGCGGATCAGGTCGGGAACGGTCTTGCGCGCGTGGGCGCGCAGGGCAGGCCGGGCGGCGAGCTCGGCCTTGGCGGCGTGCGCGCTGAGGAGGCCGAGGCCGTCGAGCACGGGGACGTGCAGGTTGTGGCCGGTGTGGGGGAGGCCCATCGGAAACGGCGGGAAGTCCTCTGGGCCCGGGGTCTTCGCGGCCCAGAGCGCGAGGCGCTGGCGGACCGGGTCGGGATGGGTGGCGGCCACGTCGCGCCAGAACGGCGTGTCGCGCCGCTCGGTGACATAGTGCAGGCGGATGAAGTCGCGGAAGTCGTCGACCTGCCGGGCGGTCCAGTCGTTGTAGCGTCGGGGGTTGCGGGCGGAAGGCCGGCCGAGGAGTTCGGTGAGCCACATGAGCTGGACGACGGTGCCGTGGATCGAGGTCGCCTCCAGCGGCTCGAGGAAGGAGGAGGCCAGGCCGAGGGCGACGCAGTTGCCGATCCAGGCGCGATCGAGGCGGCCGGCGTCGATGCGGATGTCGTTACGGGGCTCGATAGGATGGCCGAGCTTCGCTTCTATCTCGCCCTTCGCTTCATCGGGGGTGGTGTGGGCGTCGGAGTAGACGTAGCCGCAGCCGTAGCGGCGGGCGGTGGGGATCTTCCAGAGCCAGCCGGAGGCTTGCGCCCAGGCGAGAGTGAAGGGATCGATCTCCTCGCTCGGTTTCAGGTCGATCCAGAAGGGCATGGCGCGATTGACCGGCAGGACGTCGGCGAAGGACTGCCACTTCGCGCCGAGGGCGGTGATCAGCCGGCGGCGAAAGCCGGTGCAGTCGAGATAGAAGTCGGCCGTGACTTCGGCGCCGAACTCCAGCGAGAGGCTGGCAATTTCGCCAGTCTCCGTTAGGCGGACGTCGGTGACCTGATCGTCGACGATCGTAACACCGGCGGACTGGCGGCGGAGGAACCTGCCCACCTCGGCCTGGTCGAAGTGGTAGGCGTAGTGGAAGGGTCCGAGCGGGACCGGGCGGCCCGATTTCAGGGCGTAGGGTGCCTTGCGGCGCTCCATCAGGTAGCCGAAGAGGTGGGTCTCACCGACCGGGCGACCATGGGCGATCTGGTACTGGTCGAGGAAGGTGCCACCCCTGCCGCCGGTGACCATGTTGGGGTCGTCGATCGGGCCGTCGTAGCTGTGGCCGACCCGGCGCCAGTCGCGGTGACGGATGCCGTACTTGATGGTGGCGTCGGTCTCGGCGAGGAAGCGCACCTCGTTGATGCCGAGGCGCTTGAGCATCGAGCGAAAGACCGCGGTCGTGCCCTCGCCGACGCCGATGGTGCCAAGCTTCGAGCTCTCGACCACCGTGATCGCGGTGGCCCGCCCGGCGCGGCGGGCGACGTCGCCGAGGACGAGCGCCGCCAGCCAGCCGGCGGTCCCACCGCCGACGATGGCGATGCTGGCTGGCCAGCCTCCCTGCATCATCCGGCCTTGCGGCTAACGACGCGGGCAAAGGCAGGGAGCCAGTCGCCGTGGGCGGCGAGAAGATCGGTGGTCAGCGCCCAGATCTGGTCGAGGTCGAGTTCGGCCGCGGTGTGCGGGTCGAGCATCGCGGCGTGGTAGATGTGCTCGGGGTTCTCGGTGAGCAGCGCCTGCACGGTGAGATCCTGAACGTTGATGTTGGTGCGCATCAGGGCGACGAGCTGGGGCGGGATGTTATGCACGATGGTCGGCTGGAGCCCGCTGTCGTCGACGAGGGTCGGGACCTCCACCGCACAGCCGTCGGGGAGCTGGGGGATGTAGCCGCGGTTCCCGAAGTTGCCGTAGATCACCGAGGGTTCGCCGGTGACGACCGAGTTCACGATGGCGCTGGCGTATTCCTTGGAGTTCTCGACATCGATGGTGTTGGCAGTCTTGTAGGTGGCGGCCTGCTTCTCCCAGCGGGCGATCTGCTCGATGCAGCGCTTTGGGTATTCGTCGAGCGGGATGCCGAACTTCTCGATCAGGTCGGGGCGGTCGCGCTTGATGAACCACGGGGTGTATTCGGCGAAGTGCTCTGAGCTCTCAGTCACGAAGTAGCCGAGCCGGGTCATCATCTCGTAGCGCACCTTGTTCGGGCAGCGCGCGTTCCAGTGCGACGGCTTGGGGATGCGCCCCGAGCGGTAGCCTTCGAGGAGCGCCGGGTAGAGGTCGCGGTAGCCACCGTCGGGCCGGCGATGCTCGAAGTTCAGGTAGAAGGCCATGTGGTTGATGCCGGCGGCCTTGTAGCGGATCTCGCCCGCCGGGATGTCGAGGTCGCGGGCGAGCTCCATCGCGGTGCCCTGGACTGAGTGGCAGAGGCCGACCTGGCGGATGTCCGGGTACTTGGCGGCGATCGCCCAGGTGTTGATTGCCATCGGGTTGACGTACTGGAGCATGATGGCGTTCGGTGCGACTTGGCGCATATCGTCGCAGATCGACCAGAGGTGGGGGACGGTGCGAAGGCCGCGCATGATGCCACCAATGCCGAGGGTGTCGGCGATGGTCTGTCGGAGGCCGAACTTCTTCGGGACCTCGAAGTCAGTGATCGTGCAGGGGTCGTAGCCGCCGATCTGAAAGCAGACGACGACGAAGTCGGTGCCGTCGAGGGCGGCCCGCTGGTCGCGGAAGGTGCGCACTGTGGCGGGGACTCCGAGCGACTGGGCGAGCTTGCCAACGACGATCTCAGACTCCTCGAGGCGCTGGGGGCTGATGTCCATCAGGCGGATCTCGACGTTGGCGAGGGCCGAACGCTGCAGGATGTCGCCGGCGATGTTCTTGGTGAACACGGTCGAGCCGGCGCCGACGAAGGTGATCTTGGTCATGTGAGCCTCAAGCAACTGCGATGTCGAAGGCCGCGCGGACGAGCCGGCGGGTGTAGTCGGTCTGCGGGTTCACCAGCACGTCGGCGACCGGGCCTTGCTCGACGATCCGCCCATTCTGCATTACGATGACACGGTGGCAGAGGGCGCGAACGACCTTCAGGTCATGGCTGATGAACAGGTAGGAGAGGCCGCGCTCGCGCTGAAGGCGGCGGAGGAGCTCGATGATCTGCGCCTGGACCGAGAGGTCGAGGGCAGAGGTCGGCTCGTCGAGGAGGATGAACTCTGGCTCCAGTACGATGGCACGGGCTATGGCGAGGCGCTGGCGCTGGCCGCCGGAGAACTCGTGCGGGAAGCGAGAGGTGATGGTGTCGGGGAGGCCGGCGTCGCGCAAGGCCGTCTTCACCCGCTCGAAACGGTCGCGGGCGCCGTTGCCGATGCCGTTGACGATCAGCCCCTCCTCGATCAGCTGCCGAACCGACATGCGCGGGTTGAGCGAGGCAAAGGGATCCTGGAAGACGATCTGCATCCGCGAGCGCAGCGGCTGCATCTCCTTGCGGGTGAAGTCCTCGATGTCCTGGCCGAGAAAGACGACCCGGCCGCCGGTGAGCTTGCCGATACGCATCAGCGCCATGGCCGAAAGTGGTCTTGCCCGAGCCGGACTTGCCGACGACGCCCAGGGTCTCGCCGCGCTTGAGGTCGAGCGAGAGACCAGTCGACGGCCTGCAGCGCGTAGTTGGAGCCGCGGAAGGCGCCACCGCGGCGGAGGGTGTAGGTGACGCGGATGTTCTCGCCCCTCAGCACCGTCTCGTCGGTGGCTATGGAGCGGGTTGGCGACGCCCTTGGGCTCGGAGGCGAGGAGGCGTCTGGTGTAAGGGTTCTGCGGACTGGTGAAGATTTGCTCGGTCGGGCCCTCCTCGCGGACCTCGCCGTGCTGCATGACGTAGACGTGGTCGGCGAACTGGCGGACGACGGTGAGGTCGTGGGTGATGAGCATCGACGCCCATGCCGTAGCGCGACTTGAGGTCGTTGATCAGGTGGAGGATTTGCGCCTGCACCGTCACGTCGAGGGCAGTGGTCGGCTCGTCGGCTATCAGCACGTCGGGGCGGTTGGCCAGCGCCATGGCGATCATCACGCGCTGGCGCTGGCCGCCGGAGAGCTGGTGGGGGTACTGCCGGAGGCGGGCGTCGGGGTCGGGGATTTGGACTTCCTCGAGGAGGTCGCGCGCGCGGATCATCGCCTCGGCGCGGCCGAGCCGCTGGTGCAGGCGGAGCCTTCGCAGATCTGGCTGCCGATGGTGTAGACCGGATTCAGCGAGGACATCGGCTCCTGGAAGATCATCGACAGGCGGTTGCCGCGCAGCTGGCGCATGCGCGCGAGCGACATATGGGCCATGTCGTTGCCGGCGTAGGCGATCTGGGTCTGGTCCGAGACGCGGGCGCGCTTGGACAGGAGGCGCATGACGGCACGGGCGGTGACGGACTTGCCCGAGCCCGACTCGCCGACGAGGGCGATGGTCTGGCCCTTGCGGAGCTGGAAGGAGACGTCACTGACGGCCTCGATGGTGCCGCCGTCGACCTTGAAGGAAACGCCGACGCTGGCTCGCGTCGAGGACGATGTCGCCGAAAGATTTCGCGGGTGCGTTCATCGGGGGCGCCTCAATAGGGGTCGATGGCGTCGCGCAGGCCGTCGCCGAGGGCATTGAAGGCGAAGACGGTGACCAGCACGAAGCCGACGGGCGAGAGGATCCACGGGTAGGAGCCGATCACCGAGAAGGTGCCGGCATCCTGCAGCATCAGACCCCAGGAGATCAGCGGCGGCTTCACCGCGAAGCCGAGGAAGCCGAGGAAGCTCTCGAGCAGCACGATGGTCGGGATGCCGAGGGTGATCGCGACGATGACGTGGCTGAGACGTTCGGCAGGATATGGCGGGTGATGATGCGGCTGTCGCTGGCGCCCACCGCCATCGCGGCGCGCACGTAGTCGACCCGCGCCATCGCCATGGTCTTGGACCGGCACCTCGCGGGAGAGCTGCGCCCAGCCGAGGCAGACGATGACCAGGACGACGAAGGTGAGGAACAGGCTGGACGGGGCGCGTTACCGGGATGAGGGTCGCCAGCGTCAGGTAGAAGGGGAGCTGCGGGAAGGCGAGGATGATCTCGACGAAGCGCTGGAACCAAAGGTCGAAGCGGCCGCCGATATAGCCCGAAGTGATGCCGGTCAGCGTGCCGATGATGGTGATCAGTGCGATCGAGGACAGTGCGATCGCCAGCGAGATGCGGGAGCCGATGATGCCGCGGGAGAGGATGTCGCGCCCGAGCTTGTCGGTGCCGAGGAGGTGCAGCGGCGTGCCGTCGGCGAGGCCGACGAAGTGGCGGTTGGCCGGAATCGAGGCCGAACAGCTTGTAGTCCCAGCCGTGGACGAAGAGCGGATCGGCCGGGGGTTGGCGAAGTCGGGGCCGATCAGCGGCTGGAAGGTGATCGGGTCGAGTTCGTCGCTTTCGGTGATCGGAATAGGCCACCGGCCGTCAAGCCGCCAGCCCTGGCCGGGGACGTACCAGCTGATGCGGTCGGGCGGCGCGAAGGAGGTCGGCGGCTCGTTCGGATTCATCGGCGCGAAGAAGTCGGCGAAGAACGAGACGATGAGAAGCATCGCCACCAGGACGAAGCCCGAGCATGCCGGGGATCGACTTGCGGAAACGGCGCCAGACCAGGCCGCGTAGCTCTGGCTCTCGGTCGAGACGGTGGTCAGGCGGGCGTCAGCCTCCTCCTCCGTCGTGACGGAAATGGGTCCCGTTCGCGACCTCGGGTACCATCTGGTCGCCGATGCTCCGCTCGGGGACGAGCGGGTCCTCGATGGGCGGAGATGGTGGCCCGTGGTCATCGGCCGACGCCGTGGCATCGGCCCATCGAAGATGCCGTGCCGGAAGCGCGTCCGCTCATGCGTCGTTCCCCACGCGGATGCGCGGGTCGAGCGCGGCGAGCAGCAGGTCGGCGATGATGTTGCCGACGATGAGCGTGGCGCCGAGGACCAGGAGCAGCGTCGCGGTGACATAGACGTCGCCGATCGACATCGAGCCGACGATCGCCGGGCCGATGGTGGCGAGGCAGAAGACGATCGCCACCTCGATCTCGCCGGTCAGCATGTAGGGCAGCACCACGCCCTGGTAGGCGACGAGCGGATGCAGCGCGTTCGGCACCGCATGGCGCATGACGACGGCGCCTTCGGACAGGCCCTTGGCGCGGGCGGTCTCGACATATTGGGCGTTGAGCGTGTCGAGCAGGTTCGCCCGCATCACCCGCATGTTGTAGGCGAGCCCGCCGATCGTGGCGACGGCGACAACCGGCCAGACATGCTGGATCAGGTTCCACAGTTGCCCATTGAACTCGTACCAGCCCGCCAGTAGGCTGCCCGCCGTACTGCGAGGAGTAGAACGAGCCGATCTCCTGGACGTTCAGCCGGTAGGCGAGGATGTAGAGGATGATCAGCGCCAGGAGGAAGCGCGGGATCGTCATGCCGAGGAAGGCGAAGAACGACAGGACGGTGTCGATCCACGAATACTGCCGCGTCGCCGCGAGGATGCCGAAGCCGATGCCGAGCACCGAGGCGAGCAGGTGGCAGGTGAGCGCGATCGCGATCGTCCTCGGCAGACGCTCGCCGACTACCTCGGAGACCGGCTGGTTGTAGAACATCGACCAGCCGAAGTCGCCGCGGGTGACGATGCCGCCGATCCAGCGGAAATACTGGACGATCAGCGGGTCGTTCAGCCCGTTCGCCTCACGGTACTGCTCGGCGGCGGCGTCGGCGGCGGCAAAGCTGGCGTTGCCCTGGGTGATCATCTGTTGCGGATGTAGTCGCCGTAGTCGCCCGGCGGGGCGTTGATGATGAGGAAGGTGATGAGGCTCATCACCATCAGCACCGGAATTGACTGGAGAATGCGGACCAGAAGAAAGCGGATCATCTCTGGAGCCTCGCCGTGGGAGGACGGAGCGGGCGGCCCTCGAAGGGATGCCCGCGGGAAACCGCGGCGGCAAGGCCGCCGCGGTCGTTCCCGAGTGCGGCTACTCGGAGACGGGGCCGGCGCCGCCGGGCTCGCCGGGCAGCGTGTTCGGGTGCAGCTCCGCCGTGCTCTGCTTGTCGGCGGGCACCCAGAGGCGCTCGCGGATGATGTTGTCCTCGGCCCAGTTGTACATCATGATCGGCGTGCCCGGCGGGATGTTGGAGAAGCGCTTGTTGATGACAGCGCGCCCGGATACTGGGTCAGGCCGACGGCATAGACATTATCGGTGTAGATCTTCTGGTACTCCTGCATCAGCGCCTTGCGCTCGTCGGCGTCGCGGCTAGCGATGAAGGCGTTGACGGTGTTGACGAGCTGCTGCTCGAACGGCAGCAGGTCGAGCTCGCCCGCGTCGTTCGCCATGTGCATCCGCGCCGTCCGCGGGCCCACCGGCGCGAGTCGCGAGGTGTTCTGGACCACGGTGACGAGTTCGGTTTCGTTGCGGCGGAGCGACCAGTCGAAACTTGCCGGAATGCTCCTCGGCATCGCGGTTGTTGCCGCTCTGGGTATTGAGCGCCACCTTGATGCCGATGTCGCCGAGCATGGCCACCACGCCTCGGAGATGGTCTTGTCGGTCTGGTAGTCGCCGTTGGTCAGGAGCACGAGCTGCACGTCCTGCCCGCCGCGGTGCCGGAGGGGAAGTTGACGAAGCCGTTGCCGTCGGTGTCGTCGAGGCCGGCCTTGGCGAGGCCGGCTTTCGCCGCCTCGGTGGAGAAGGGATAGTAGACCGTGCTGTCGGCATCGTAGTAGGCCGCATCGGCCATCAGGCCGCCGGGATAGATCGCGGTGAACGGCCCCTTGACCAGCGAGTTGCCCAGGCGGCTGCGCGGTCGATGGCGGAGGTGATCGCCTTGCGGAAGTCGGGGTTGCGGTTGAGTTCGCGTACCTCCTGGCCGCGCTCGTCGGGCTAGCCCCAGCCGTTGGCTGAGTAATTCGGGTACATCGAGTAGCCGATGATCCGCGGGCCGAACTCCAGGCGGGCGGGGGCGCTGTCCTGGGCGGCGCGCTTCAGCGACTCGACGAAGTTCTCGGGCTGCTCGAGGTTGGAGAAGTCGCCGGTGCCGGCCACCGCCTGCACGTCGCGGTCGGCCCATGTCGACAGGCGGTAGGTGAGCTCGTCGAGGTAGGGGAGCTGGTGGCCCTCCTCGTCGACCTTCCAGTAGTAGGGGTTGCGCCGCAGGACGATGATGTCGTCGGGGCGATACTCGACGGGCACCCAGGCGCCCATCACCGGGAAGTTCATGAATGTCGGCGGGAAGGCGTTGGTGTACTGGTCGTAGGTGTTGTCCGAGTACTTCGGGTGCTAGCGGCTTCATGATGTGGCTCGGGCCGGGGCAGAAGTTGCCGTAGGCGAGCGCGTAGACGAGGCCCTGCGGGAAGGGCGTCTCGGTGGTGAACTTGACGGTATTGTCGTCGACCTTGGTCAGCGTCGTGCCGACGCCGAAGGTCTCGGGCGAGGCGCCGTTCAGCGGCGTGAGCTCGGGGTCCATCACGTGGTCGTTGCAGTAGAACATCACGTCGTCGGCGTTGAAGGGCGCGCCGTCCGACCATTTCGCCCCTTCGATCAGGTGGAGGGTCAAGCTCCTTGCCGTCCTCCGACCATTCCCAGCTCTTCGCTAGGTTAGGGAGCGGCTGAGGTCTTCGGCGGCGACCTCGAAGAGCGGTCCGGTACGGGTCAGGCACTCGTACATGCCGATGTCGATGCCGCCCCAGCCCTGGTTCTGGCCGGCCATGTAGTTCCAACCCTCGGGCCGGCCGCCGATAACGTGGCGCATCACGTCGCCGTAGATGCCGACGCCATCGGGCATGTTCGCGGCCTTATAAACCAGCGGCTCCTTGGGCAGGCGCTCGGCGACGGGCGGAAGCTTGCCGGCTTCGACGAACTGCTTTGTCATCCACTCGGGCTCGGCGTAGGCCGGCAGCGCCTTGTATTCGAGGATGTCTGCGCGGGTGACGAGCGTCGGCTTGCCCTGCGCCGGGAAGTCCGGCGGAGCCGGGAGCGGGGCCGGCGCGGCGTCCTGGGCCTGGACGGCCAGCGACGAGACGCCAATCAACAGCGCCGCGAGGGCGGCATGCCGCGTTCTGTGGATCATCTTTCCTCCTGGTGCCCGTTCATCCGGGCCCGTTCATTCTGTTTGCGCCGTGGCCCCGGCCGGCCGCGACAGCGACGGTCGGGGCAACGCGAGGATGTCACGCAGCACTCTCGCGTAGCAATGTCGGTTCGGGATAATCTTTTCCGGCTTTCTAAGATTTGGGGAAGGATGTCGACCGGGAAGGATGATGAGCGGCAGGCAGGGATCGCGAAGTCACGAGCGGCGGTTCTACTCGCGGACGCGCGCCTTCGGGCGCTTCGGGATTCGGCAGTTCCGGCCGCAGCTGATGGAGGCCGCGCACTGGCACGGGCACATCGAGCTCAACTTCTGCGACGCGGATCTGCTCTACGACTTCAACGGGCAGGCCGTGCGGGTGCCTGCAGGGACCACCGCGTGCTTCTGGGCGGGCGTGCCGCACCAGCTTGTCGCAGTTGAGCCGACGAGCGGAGGCGAGCCGCTGCTGCGCAACATCTATCTCCCGATCGACAGCTTCCTGCTCATGTCCTTCGTCGGCCATCTCCAAGTCGCCCTCTTCTCGGGGGCGATCGTGTCGGTCCCGCCCGAGCCTTGGGACGGCGCTGCCATCGGCCGCTGGTATCGCGACTACCGCTCGGGCAGCTTCGAGCGCGTCGAGGTCGTGAAGATGGAGATGAACGCCCTGTTCCGCCGGCTGCTGACCCAGCCGCTCGGCTATCTCGTGCCCCCGCGGATCGACTGGAACGCCGAGCGCGGGCTGACTTCCACCCATGTCAGGCACGTCGTCGAGATGATCCGCCTGATCCTCGAGAACCTCGATCGGCCGTTGCGCAACGCCGACATCACCGCCGTCACCGGGCTGCACGAGAACTATGCGGTCACACTGTTCAGCCGGGTCATGCACATCCCGCCGCGCCAGTTCCTCGCACGGATGCGGCTGATGCGGGCACGGGCGCTGCTCGTCGAGAGCACGATGGCTATTCCGGCGGTGGTCGAGGCCTCCGGCTTCACCTCGACGAGCCAATTCTATCACCGTTTCCGCGAAGCCTACGGCGTCTCGCCGCGCGAGATGCGGGACCGCTACGTGCGGATGGACCTTTGAGAGACCTCTGCGAAAGGGGGGGCGGAGCGATGGATCGAGCAGGGGCTGTTGCGCTGGTTTCGACGCTAGTTCGGGGGTGTTGGTGCATCCGCCGTGGGCGGGTCACCCCGGGCCGTGAGGCCTCAGCGGGTGAGGACGTCCACCCGGCGCAAGTTGAGGGCGAGGCAGAGCAGATCGAGGTGGGCGGCGTTCCGGGCGAGGCCGCGGTATCGGACCCGCGTCCAGCGGTAGCTTCGCTTGAGCGTGCCGAAGACCCGCTCAATTGCCGAGCGGATCGGCACGAGCGCACGTTGGGGGCGCGCTCCTCGGCGGTCAGCGGCCGCCGCGGGTGGCTGCGCCGCGTGATCCCGTCGAAGACGCCGCGCTCGGCCAGCAGCGCTCGCCGCGCCGCGCTGTCGTAGCCCTTGTCGGCGTAGACCGCCGCCTCGTCGCCGATCGGCAGCCCGTCGGCCACGACGCTCTTGTTCACGTTCGCCGGCGTGCGCACCGCACGCCGCACCAGCCCCGAGCCCTCGTCCACCGCCAGGTGCGCCTTGAAACCGAAGAAGGCCTTGCCCCGCCGCTTGGCGAAGCCCGCCTGGCGCTCCACGCCGGAGTGATCCGCCGGGGCGGCGAGCTCGACCCGGAGGTCTTCGCCGACGTCGTCGACATCAACCTCACCGGTTCGATGCGGGCCTGCGCCGCCGCCCGGCCGCGCCTGAAGGAGACCGGCGGCTGCATCATCAATACCGCCTCGATGCTGACCTTCTTCGGCGGCGGGCTGGTGCCGGGCTATTCCGCGTCCAAGGGCGGGGTGGCGCAGCTGACCAAGTCGCTGGCCATCGCCTACGCCGCCGACGGCATCCGGGTGAACGCGGTGGCGCCGGGCTGGATAGCCACGCCGCTGACCCAGGCGTTGCGCGATGATCCCACGCGGAGCGCGCCGATTATGGACCGCACGCCGATGAAACGCTGGGGCGACCCGGCCGAGGTCGCAACGGGGGTGGTCTTTCTCGCCTCGCCGCTCGCGAGCTTTGTCACCGGTGCGCTCCTGGTGATCGACGGGGGCTACCTGATCGCGTGAGGCAGGCATGATCCTCCACGGCTACTTCCGCAGCTCGGCCGCCTATCGGCTTCGGATCGCGCTGGACCTGAAACGGCTGACCTGGCAGTTCGCGAGGTGCATCTCAGGCAGGAAGACCAGAAAGGCGAGGCATTCCGGGCGGTCAATCCGCAGGGAATGGTGCCGGTGCTGGAGGCGGATGGGCTTGTTCTCACCCAGTCGCTGGCGATCGTGGAATGGCTTGACGAGACCTGGCCGGAGCTACCGTTCCTGCGCCGGACAAGGACGCATGCGCCTGGGTGCGCGCCTTCGAACAGGTGATCGCCAGCGACGTCTACCCGCTGCAGGACCTGCGCGTGCTGCGCTATCTCAAGCGGCAGTACGGCAAAGATCAGGACGCGCTCGATGCTTGGGGCCGGCACTGGATCGGGGGCCGGCGACCAGCGAAGCTCTGGCCGCCCGCGGGCCGGAGCGGGCTCCGGGACTTGCCGAGATCTTCCTGGTGCCGAAGATGCATTCGGCGGACGGCCTCGGTCTCGCCCTGACGCCCTTCCCCGCGTCTTCGCCGCCTTCAGGCGGCATTTGAGGCGATGCCTGCCATCGCTGCGCGCCCCGACGTTGAGCCGAATTTCGTGCCGGGATGATAGGGCCGCGGACTCCAACGCGCCGGTCCCCGCGACGCGCGGCCGTTGCCTAAGAGCGCCGGGTCACTCCGCCGGTAAGCCGGTGATCAAGGCCCGCCATTCGGCGCGCTCTGGACCCTGCGTCGGCCGCGTACCGAAGAACTGCACGACGGTGTCGCCGGAGGCATCGAAGAGCTCGAGTGCATGGATGTCGCCATGCACCGAGGGTTTGCGCACCACCGCGGCTGAGGTCACCAGGTCCTGGTGCAGGTGGAGGTTGAAGCGCAGGTCGAGCACGTTGAGCCATGGTCCCACCAGTTCGACTCTCTGCACCCTGCCGGAATGGATTTGCACGCACCCGGGGTTTCCGACGAAGACCATGATGGGAAAACCGCTGTCCGCGACGTGGCTCAGCAGGTCGTGCGCCGCGCCGGGCCTGACCGGGCGGGCGAAGGCGGGCGCAAGGCGCATCGCCTGGGCACGGGTCACGCCGAAGCGGCGGAGGAGCAGCACGAACTCATGCGTGTGCTTCAGCCCACCCCAGGCGGCGCGGAAGCCCTCGACATCGATCTCGGCATCAGGCCGCTCGCCGGCGGCGGTGGCCGCCTCGAAGGTGGCGGCTAGGGCGTCGGGGTCGGCGAAGTCGTCGGCGATGCGAGCGAAGGTGGCGGCGTTTGTGCCGGCAGTCGCGTAAATCTTGTGAACCGCGACGCCGGCCGCATCGAAGAACTGCAGGCTCCGCCGGAACCCGGAGCGGGTTTCCTCTTCTAGAACATACCCATAGCGCCAGTGGCGCAGAAAAAGGCGCAGGTCTATCTCGCCCACTACTTGGCCCATGGCCCCCTCGATGGCCGGCGGACTGAAGCGCCCATGCTTCTCGTGTACGCAGGCCTCGTTGCGGGTCAGGGCCATCACCTCGCCGGCCTCGGGCATCCGGGCGATCACGGCGCCGAAGCCGTCGGGGCTGTCGGACCGCCTCAGCCGGCGCGCCGTCCCGGTGCTGCGCCGCGCCTCGACCAGTGCAGCCTCGGGCACGCCCAGGGCGGTCGCGGCGTCTCGCATCCGCAGGCTCGCGCTGCCGGCGCGCAGGGCCGCCTCGCGCGCCAGAAGTTCGTTCGTATCCTCCGGGGCTTGGGTCATGGCCTCTCCTTTCCGGCACGGGAGCCTAAGCTTGCGCGACCTGGAGCGGAAGAGGCGGTTCGGTATGGGCCGAGCGGCTCCGGGAGTGTCGGCGGGCGTGATTTTGGGGCGCGTGGGGTGGATGTGGCGCATCAGTCTGAAAACGCTGCGAAAATGGCACCCAGAAACCATATGGAATCCGTATGGAATCCATATGGGTGTTTTGGCGGAATCGGCGCCTCTTGAGGCGCAGGCGGCCGGCGGATAGCATCCGTCGCCCGACCGTCAGGCAGCAGAGCCGGAGCTCGACATGGACTTCCGCACCACCCGCCGCACTATCCTGGCCGCCGGAGCCGCGGCGGGGGCGCTGCCGCTCCTGCCGCGCTGGGCGGCGGCCGCGGGGGTCCAGACGGGCTCGCCGGTTCCCTTTTCCTTCGACGCCCTGCGCGACACCGCGCGCGAGTTGGCCGAGGCGCCGTTTGCGCCGGCGGCGGTCGAGGATGCGGAGCTGCTCGAGTTCGATCGACTATGACCTGCACAACCAGATCACCTACCGGAAGGACGCGATGCTCTGGGGCGACGTGCCTGGGGCGGCGAAGGTGCGCTTCTTCCACCCCGGGCGCTACTTCAAGGAGCCGGTGAAGATCAGCGTGGTCGAGGACGGGACCGCGCGGGAGCTGCTGTTTTCCACCGATCTCTTCGACATGCCGGAGGGGCATCCGGCGCGGAAGCTGACCCATGCCGGTTTCGCCGGGTTCGCGGTGATGGACCCCGAGGCGAAGAACGACTGGATGGCGGTGCTGGGCGCGTCCTATTTCCGGACATCGGGCTATTCGGGCCAGTTCGGGATGTCGGCGCGGGGACTAGCGATCGATTCAGGTGGACCGGGGCCGGAGGAGTTCCCCCGCTTCACGCGCTTCTGGCTGGAGCAGGCGCCGGAGGGCGGGATCGTAATCTATGCGCTGCTCGAAAGCCCGCGCACCACCGGGGCCTATCGCATGGCGACCGCCCATAAGGACGGGGTCTTTCAGGACATCGAGGCGAGCATCTTCCTGCGCGGGCAGATCGACCGGCTGGGCATTGCGCCGCTGACCTCGATGTTCTGGTACGGCAAGAACAACCACTTCGTCGGCCCGGACTGGCGGCCGGAGATCCATGACAGCGACGGGCTGGAGATGCATCTCGGGTCGGGCGAGCGGATCTGGCGGCCGCTCAACAACCCGCCGCGGGTGATGGCCAACAGCTTCCGGGCGGACGGACTGAAGGGCTTCGGGCTGGCGCAGCGGGAGCGCAGCTTCGAGCAGTACCAGGACGATGGGGTCTTCTACGAGAAGCGGGCGACCTGCTGGGTGACGCCGAAGAACGATTGGGGCGCGGGGTCGGTAATGCTGATCGAGCTGACCACCAACGACGAGATCCACGACAATATCGGCGCGTTCTGGAACCCGGCGGAGCCGGCGGTGGACGGCAACCGCTATGACCTGCAGTACGGGCTGGAATGGGTGGACGACTCGCCGCCGCAGGCGGTGGCGCGCTTTATCGCCACCCGGATCGGGGCGGGCGGGGTGCCGGGGCAGCCGCGGCCGGCGAACGTCGTCAAGTTCGTCTGCGACCTCGACGGCAAGGGGCTGGAGGGGATGGACCGCTCGAGCGGCGTTGAGGCGATGGTGCAGGCGAGCCGCGGCACGCTGAGCCTGGTCTACGCCTTCCCGATCGCCACCACCGACCGCTGGCGGGTCACCTTCGATCTCGACATCGGACCGCCCGGAGAGGGGGACGAGCCGATCGACCTCAGGATGTACCTGCGGCAGGACGGACAGGCGATGTCGGAAACCTGGATCTACCAGGCCTTTCCGTCGCAGTTGCACGGGCTCCTGGCGGAGCATGCGTGACCGATCAGCGCGGCCGGTCGGCGGGGCCTTCGCAAGCGGTCCGCGATGGGATACACGGGGGGCCGGACCCCTGCTGCTGGAGACGTTACCGATGACGGGAACCCGCCGCCTTCTGCCGCTTCTCGCCGCGTTCAGCACGCTTGCCGTGCTTGCCGCGCCGGTAGCGCCGGCGCGAGCGGACATGATGTCCGCCTGCGCCCCGGAGATACAGAGGTTCTGCTCGGATGTGTCGCGCGGGCGGGGCCGGATCTCGGCCTGCCTCGCGAGCGAGATGGCGCAGCTCGGGTCTGCCTGCCGGCCGGAGGTCGAGTTCGGTGATGCAGGGCCGGCTAACGCCGGCCTATGTCCGCCGGGCGCTCGATCCCTCGTTCTCCGCGCCGCTGCCGCAGTCCTGCGTGGCGCCGGCCGCCAGTCTCTGCCCGAACATCCCGGCGGGCAATGCGCGCGTCTTCGCCTGCCTCTATGCGCGGTCGGACCGCGCCGGTTCGGCCTGCAACAACGCCGCCACCGCCGTGCTCAAGGGCGGCTGAGGCTCAGCCGCCGAGATAGGGAGTCGGATCGACGCTGGTCGTTCCCCGGAAGACATCGAACTGGAGCTCGGGCTTGTCGCGCGGCGCGACGACGCCGAGCACCTGGCCCGTCTGCACCCGGTCGCCTTCCTTGACCCGCACGTTGGCGAGGGTGGAGTAGGTGGTGATCAGGTCGTCCTTGTGGCGCACCAGCACGATGGTGCCGAGGCCGCCGAGCGCCTCGGAGACCAGCGCCACCTCGCCGGGGGCGGCGGCGTGCACCTGGGTGCCGGCTGCCACGTCGAAGCCGACCCCGTTCGGATTTGAGGGATTGTACTGCCGCGTCACCGTGGCCGAGACCGGGGGCGAGAGGCGGCCGCCCGGCGGGGTGCGGAGGGCGCCGAGGTTGGGCGAAGCGGGATCGACCGCGGCGGTGATGTCGGCGGGCAGCGGGGCGGCGGCGCTGGGTGGCGGGGCCACCGGTGTGCCCTGGCCGGGCTGGGTGTCGAGCGTGGCGCTGCTGGAGATCTTGTTGGCGTCGCTGACGATGGGGATCAAGAGCTCCTGGTTCTCGCGGACGGCGAGAATCCGGCCCGAGGCCGTTCCACGAGGCAAGTGCTGTCACCGAGACGCCGTAGAGCCGCGCGATGGAGTAGGCGGTCTCGCCGGCTTCGACACGGTGGCGCACGGGGTCGATCAGCGGATCGGTCTGGCCGTTCTGGAAGGGACTGGACGGGGGCGGCGCTGCGGCGGTCGATGCGGCGCCGAGCGGCTGGGTGCTGATCGCTCCGCCGGTCTCGAGCCCGGTGCCGGTCACGGACGAGGATCGCGGCACGCTGTCGGGCAGGAGCAGGACCTCGCCGGTGCGCAGCATGTAGTCCTCGGGCAGGGCGTTGCGCCGGGCGAGTTCTGAGGTGGTCGTCCCGACGCGGGCCGCCACCGTCGCGATGGTGTCGCCGTCGCGGGCGACCGCGACCTGATAGGTGGCGTAGGTGATGACGCCGCGGGAATCCGGCGCCGCGTTGGGGATCGCCGGGGCGGCGGAGTCGGCGGCCGGCGCGTCGGAGCCGAACGGGTTGTGCATCTGGCCGCAGCCCGAGAGCGCCAGGGTGCCCGCGAACGCCATCAGGACCGCGACAGGCACGGTGTTCCGGTGCGTATTGGCCTCGGTCATCACAATGCTCCGGTTTCTTGCTGCCCGGTCAATCCAATACGTCCTGAGCGACCCCTTCCACAAGGGGAACGAAGCGGACGGCGCCGAGGTCGGTGTATTCAAGCCCATGCGGCGTCTTTTCGATGCGGATCAGCGTCTGCACTGCGTTCGACTGTCCCACCGGCAGCACCATGATTCCACCGGCGCGCAACTGGTCGATCAGCGGCTGCGGCGGGTCCTCGGCGGCGGCGGTCAGGATGATGCGGTCGAAGGGGGCCTGCTCCGGCAGTCCGAGCGAGCCGTCGCCATGCACGACGGTGATGTTGTGCAGGCTGAGCTTCTGGAAGAGTTCGCGGGCGCGGCGGGCGAGGCGGCGGTGGCGCTCGACGGTATAGACCCGGCGGGCGAGGCGGGCGAGGATCGCGGCCTGGTAGCCCGAGCCGGTACCGATCTCGAGCACCTTGCAGCGGCGGGTGACGTCCAGCGCCTGCGTCATCAGGCCGACCACGGTGGGCTGGCTGATGGTCTGGCCGCAGGCGATGGGGAGCGGCGTGTCCTCGTAGGCGCGCTCCTGGAAGATGCCTTCGAGGAATTCGTTGCGCGGCGTTTGCTCCATGGCGTTGAGCACGTTGGCATTGGTCACCCCGCGCGAGCGGAGGGTGAAGACGAACTGCATCTGCTGTTCGGCGGGGAGCATGGGCGGAAGCCTCGCGCTATCTCAGCGCCTGTGCAAGCGGAAGGATGACGTCGTGGGCGGTCAGGTCGGCCGAGAGCGGGGTGACGGTGATGTAGCCGTCGTGGCACTCGCGGGAATCGGAGCCCGGCGGCGTGTCGGCGTTGCCGTGGCCGTGGGTGAGCCAGAGGAAGTTGCGGCCGTTGGGTGCGGTGTGGGGCAGGACGCCGAAGGTGGCGGCGCGGCGGTGGCCCTGGAAGGTGGCGCGGGTGCCGCGCACCTCGGCGGCGGGGACGGCGGGGAAGTTCACGTTGTAGAAGACGGCGTAGGAGCCGGCAGCGGGTGCGGGGGTGTCGAGGAGCTTGCGCAGGACGGCTGCGCCGTGGGCGCGGGCAGCGGCGAAGGGGTCGCCGGCGGCGGTGGCGGGGCCGTGGTACTGGGAGAGCGCAGCCGAGCGGAAGCCGTGCAGGGCGCCCTCCATGGCGCCGCCGACGGTGCCGGAGTAGAGCGTGTCCTCGGCGACGTTGTGGCCGCGGTTGACGCCGGAGATGACAAGGTCGGGCGGGGTGTCCTTGAGGAACTCGTGCAGGCCGGCGAGGACGCAGTCGGCGGGGGAGCCTTCGACGGCGAAGCGGCGGGCGGCGAGACGTTCGATGCGCATGGGGCGGACGTAGGAGACCGCGTGCGCCACGCCCGACTGCTCGAAGGCGGGGGCGACCACCCAGACCTCGCCGGCGGGGCCGGCGAGATCCGCCGCGATCTCCTCGGCGACGGCAAGGCCCGGCGCGCTGATGCCGTCGTCGTTGGTGAGGAGAATGCGCATGTCCGTCCCTTGCCCTGATCCGCGGCCCTTCTAGGCAACGGGCGGGGCGGCGTCCAGCCGCGGGGCGGCTTCAGAAGCGGGCGATGGCGCCGATGTAGA
This sequence comes from uncultured Alphaproteobacteria bacterium, assembly GCA_963796805.1. Classification (GTDB taxonomy): domain Bacteria; phylum Pseudomonadota; class Alphaproteobacteria; order Rhodobacterales; family Rhodobacteraceae; genus Amaricoccus. The sequence goes on along the minus strand of CAWCNG010000008.1, from coordinate 54,258 downwards.
AGCGGGTCTCGTGGTCGGGGTCGGTGGTGTCGGTGGCGATGCCGTTGGTCTGTCGGGCGATCTCGGGAGTGAGGGTCAGCCAGGGGCGGACGTCGATGCGGGCGCCGATGCCGACCGAGCCGAGGTCCTGGACGGTATCGCCGTCGTGGTCGACGGAATTGTCGAAGGCGCGGCCGTAGTCGGAGAAGGCGTAGAGTTCCACCGCCTCGACCTTGCCGCCCATGGCGGCACCGGGCACGTCGCGACGGAGCTCGAGCCGGCCGCCCCAGCCGCTGTCGCCGGTGGTGTTGCCGGGGGCGTAGCCGCGACCGATGGTGGAGTTGCCGAGGGCGAAGCGCTCGGAGTTGGGCAGCACGTCGTCGGTGAGCTGGCCGATCGCCTCGGCGTACAGCGACCAGTCGCCCTGGCCGAGCCGCTGCAGGCGGGAGAGGGTGAGGGTGGCGAGGGTGAAGGTGGGGTCGCCCGCGGCGGGGCCTTCCGCCTCGATGTGGGCGCCGGCGGCGTCGAGGCCCTGCCGGAAACCGGCGTCGACCAGGTTGACGCCACCGAAGCGGTCGGCGCGGTCCCAGGTGAGCTGGGCGCGCAGGACGAGCAGACGGTCGGTGCTGTCCGCCCGGCTGGCGCCGAAACCGGTGACGCTGTCGCTCTGCTGCCAGTCGAGGCCGAGGCGGCCGTAGAGGTTCTGCGAGCGGGTGCGGATGAAGGGCACGATCAGCCCGGCGCGCAGGTTCTTCTCGTTGGTGGTGACGGTGAGGTCGGGGGTGCCGCTCTTGGCGAGATCCGGCTCGCCGCGGGAGGCGTCGGCGGAGACCTCGAGGCGGCCGCCGTCGAGCCAGCTGCCGGTCAGGAAGGGGAGCGGCAGATCGAGGAGGGCCTGGGCGAAGGCGAGGTCGTTGCCGTGGGGGGCACCGGCGACGAGGCCGTCGAGGCGCTCGTTGAGGCCGAGGAGGTTATAGGCGCTGCCGCCGGCGGCGACGGTCAGCGGGCCGTAGAGGCGGGAGCCGCGGTTGTCGATGGCGGCGAAGCCGGTGAAGGGGTCGGGCTCGAGGAGCACCGTCAGGTCGGCGGCGCCGAAGGTGGCGGGGGAGGGCTCGAGCAGGGTCTCGACGGCGTCGCCGAAGGTGTCGCGGGAGAGCAGCACGCTGCGCTCGAGGGTGGTGAGACGCAGCGGCCGGTCGGTGGCGACCGGCCCGAAGAGGCGGGCGGCGGCCTCCTGCTGGTTGGGCGCGCCACCGTCGATGTCGACGCGGTCGATGAAGCCCTCGATCACCTGGATGCGTACCGAGCCGTTCTCGATGGTCTGCTCGGGCAGGACGGCCTGGGAGAGCACGTAGCCCTCGGCGCGGTAGGCCGCCGCGATACGGTCGGCGATGTCGGAGAGGGTGGCGAGCGAGACCGGCTGGCCGATGTAGGGCGCCCAGATCGGGGCGAGCGTGGTGGCGGGGATCGCGGTTGCGCCCTCGACCGTGACGGCGCGGAGCACGAAGCCGGGCGCGGCGGCCGGCGCCGGGGCAGGAGCCGGCGGCGCGGGCGTGGCTGGCGGCTCGGCCTGGGGGACCGGCGTGCGTCCGATGCCCGGCTCGCGCGGCAAATAGTCCGTGGCCGGCTGTGCCAGGGCCGCGGCGGCTGCGCCAAGGGTGAGGGAGGTCGCGAGGGCGAGGCGGCGCAGGGTCATGGCGCTCCGGTGGCGGAGGTGTTCCAGTAGGTCTCGGTGACGGTCTGCCGCTCGCAGCCGTCGTCGCCGCCGCGGCCCACGGCGCCGCTGCAGCCGGTGTAGCGGCGCTCTTCCTGCTCGGCCCGGGCACCGGCGCCGCCGGACGCCGGCACGAAGCCCTGGGTATCGGCACCACCGGCGGCCGGGGTGAAGCCCTGGGTACCCGCGCCACCGGCGGGTGCGAGCTGGACGATCTCGCCCAGCGAGTAGGTCAGGTCGAAGGGGTTGGCGAGGGCGGGCGGCGCCTCGGTCACGGTGGTGCGGAAGCTCGCGTCGCCCGGCGTGAGCGGCGGCACCCCGCGTCCGAACGGAAGCGCGCCGAAGTTCTCCGCCAGCGTCGGTGCCGGCGTGGAGGGACCTGCCTCGGCGGGCCGAACCGTGTAGCGCCCGCTGACGAAGGAGATGGCGTAGTTGCCGGAGGTGAGGCCGCCGGGGGTGACGCTGTAGCGGCCGACCGGGCTCGAGCGGGTGGCGGTGGTGGAGAAGCCCAAGGCACCGCCGAGGTCGCCGGCGTCCTCGCCGAGGACGAAGCCGGCGTAGCGGACGTTGAAGTCGGGGTCGCTGCCGCCGTAGCTGCGGGCGGCGTCCAGCGCGGTGACGGTGAGCGACGCCGGGTCGATGGCCAGCGTGCCGGGGCGGAAGGAGATCGCGTAGTTGCCGGAGGTGAGGCCGCCGGGGGTGACGCTGTAACGGCCGACCGGGCTCGAGCGGGTGGCGGTGGTGGAGAAGCCCAAGGCACCGCCGAGGTCGCCGGCGTCCTCGCCGAGGACGAAGCCGGCGTAGCGGACGTTGAAGTCGGGGTCGCTGCCGCCGTAGCTGCGGGCGGCGTCCAGCGCGGTGACGGTGAGCGATTCCGGGTCGATGGCCAGCGTGCCGGGGCGGAAGGAGATGGCGTAGTTGCCGGAGGTGAGGCCGCCGGGGGTGACGCTGTAGCGGCCGACCGGGCTTGAGCGGGTGGCGGTGGTGGAGAAGCCGAGCGCGCCGCGGAGATCGCCGGCGTCCTCGCCGAGGACGAAGCCGGCGTAGCGGACGTTGAAGTCGGGGTCGCTGCCGCCGTAGCTGCGGGCGGCGTCCAGCGCGGTGACGGTGAGCGACGCCGGATCGATGGCCAGCGTGCCGGGGCGGAAACTGATGGCGTAGTTGCCGGAGGTGAGGCCGCCGGGGGTGACGCCGTAGCGGCCGACCGGGCTGGAGCGGGTGGCGGTGGTGGAGAAGCCGAGCGCACCGCGGAGGTCGCCGGCGTCCTCGCCGAGGACGAAGCCGGTGTAGCGGACGTTGAAGTCGGGGTCGCTGCCGCCGTAGCTGCGGGCGGCGTCGAGCGCGGTGACGGTGAGCGACGCCGGGTCGATGGCGAGGGTGCCGGGGCGGAAGGAGATCGCGTAGTTGCCGGAGGTGAGGCCGCCGGGGGTGACGCTGTAACGGCCGACCGGGCTGGAGCGGGTGGCGGTGGTGGAGAAGCCGAGCGCACCGCGGAGGTCGCCGGCGTCCTCGCCGAGGACGAAGCCGGCGTAGCGGACGTTGAAGTCGGGGTCGCTGCCGCCGTAGCTGCGGGCGGCGTCGAGCGCGGTGACGGTGAGCGACGCCGGGTCGATGGCGAGGGTGCCGGGGCGGAAGGAGATCGCGTAGTTGCCGGAGGTGAGGCCGCCGGGGGTGACGCTGTAACGGCCGACCGGGCTGGAGCGGGTGGCGGTGGTGGAGAAGCCGAGCGCACCGCCGAGGTCGCCGGCGTCCTCGCCGAGGACGAAGCCGGTGTAGCGGACGTTGAAGTCGGGGTCGCTGCCGCCGTAGCTGCGGGCGGCGTCGAGCGCGGTGACGGTGAGCGACGCCGGGTCGATGGCGAGGGTGCCGGGGCGGAAGGAGATCGCGTAGTTGCCGGAGGTGAGGCCGCCGGGGGTGACGCTGTAACGGCCGACCGGGCTCGAGCGGGTGGCGGTGGTGGAGAAGCCGAGCGCGCCGCCGAGGTCGCCGGCGTCCTCGCCGAGGACGAAGCCGGCGTAGCGGACGTTGAAGTCGGGGTCGCTGCCGCCGTAGCTGCGGGCGGCGTCGAGCGCGGTGACGGTGAGCGACGCCGGGTCGATGGCCAGCGTGCCGGGGCGGAAGGAGATAGCGTAGTTGCCGGAGGTGAGGCCGCCGGGGGTGACGCTGTAACGGCCGACCGGGCTCGAGCGGGTGGCGGTGGTGGAGAAGCCGAGCGCGCCGCCGAGGTCGCCGGCGTCCTCGCCGAGGACGAAGCCGGCGTAGCGGACGTTGAAGTCGGGGTCGCTGCCGCCGTAGCTGCGGGCGGCGTCCAGCGCGGTGACGGTGAGCGACGCCGGGTCGATGGCCAGCGTGCCGGGGCGGAAGGAGATGGCGTAGTTGCCGGAGGGGACGATGAGGCCGCCGGGGGTGACGGTATAGCGGCCGACCGGGCTGCTGCGGGTGGCTGACGTGGAGTAGGTGAGAGTGCCGCTCATGAGTTCGGTGCCGTCGCCGGGGAGGAAGCCATCGATGCTGCTGGAGAAGGCGGGGTTGTCGGCGCCGTAGGTTCGGGTGGAGTCGAGGGCGGTGACGGTGAGGGTCGCCGGGTCGACGATGAGGGTGCCGTTGGCGAGGACGAGAAGGTAGCCTTGGGCGGAAGCGGTGGCGGCGACCCGGGTGAGGTAGCTCCGGGCCGAGGCGCGGTCGGCGGTGCCGGAGCTGGTGACGTTGGGGCCGCTGGCGAGCGCGGTGGCCAGGCTATCGCCGATACGAAGTCCGCTGGCCGTGTATCCGGGGGCGGCGGTCTGGCCGTAGGTCTTGTGCAGCGTCTCCGCGGTGAGCGTCAGCGTCGGGCGTTCGGCGTAGACGATGCGGTTGCCGGCGAAGCCGAGGACGCCGGGCGGGTTGGCGGTGAAGGTGCGGCCGTAGAGATCGTACTCGCGCGAGCCGGGCAGGGTGCCGGTGGGCGAGGCGAAGCTGTCGACGTAGACGAGCCAGCGGGCGCCGGCGTGCGGGGTGACGAGGGCGCCAGGCCCGGCGGCGTTGTCGAAGCTGCGGCCGGCGGCGATGACGACGGCGTCTCCGGCAGCGGTGCCGGTGACGCGTGCGCCGGCGGCGAGGCGGACCTGCTCCTGGGAGACGAGGGTCACCTGGCTCGCCGTGACCGGGGCGCCGAGGGTGATGCTGCCGGTGCCGGTGGTGGAGACCGCGAACGGCAGGCTGGAGCTGTAGGAGGAGGGCGCGCCGCCGGGGGTCGCGGGGGCGAAGACGAAGTCGGCGCCGGGGGCGAGGCTGAAGAGCGGACGCACCGTCGCGGTGATGGCGCCGGAGAGGCGCACGTCGCCGCCGTCGGAGAGGTCGCGGCCGGACTGGACCACGCCGGCCCAGGTCTGGGTGGTGGCATCGAGGGTGAGGCTGCCGCCGTCGCGGGCGGCGATGCGCGCCTCGGATCCCTGGGCGTGGTCCTTGACCCAGACGAGATCGGCGAGGACCGAGATGGCGCCACCGGCGCCGGTGACGAGCTCTGCGAAGCTGGTGTCGCCGGCGCCGCCCCACGCCTTGACCTGCGGGGCGCGGAGGGTGGTGGTGCTGGCGCTGCCCTCGGTGCCGACGCGGACCCATTGGTCGTCCTTGTCGCCTCCCCTCAGCCAGATCTTGTGGCCGGCGGTGATGGTGAGATCGCCGGTGGCGGAATCGACCTGGATGCCGCCGCGCTGCGTGTTGGCGCGGTGGATGATGACATCATGCCCGGCGGTCAGGGCGAGGGTACCGGATTCGGTGGTAATGGCGAGGTTGCCCGCCTGCGACCGCTTCGTGGTCAGGTCGCCGGCCTGCGCCGTCAGCGCCACGGATGCGTCGCCGGTGGCGGTGACGTCGGCGCCGACGTTGAGGTTGCGCCCGGCGATGGCGGTGAAGTCGCCGCCGGCGGAGACGGCGGCGTTGATGGCGATGTCGCGCTCGGCCAGGAGGGTGAGGCCGCCGGGGCCGCTCCAGCCGAGCTGGCTCTTCACGGTGATGTCGCCCTGCATGTGGGCGGCAGGCTGTACGGTGGTGACGGTCACGTTGCTGCCGGCGTTCAGCGCGTTCTGCAGGGCGATGAGGCTGACGGTGTATGCGGTGCCGCCGGCGGGGGGCGTCAGCGTGCCGCCGCCGATGGCGGGCGCGTTGCTGACGTTGTCGATTATCACGTCGCGCGGGTCGAGCAGCCAGAAGCCGCCGACGCCGGCGGAGACGCTGGCCGTCGGGCCGAGCGCCAGCGCGCCGCGGCTTGAGGTCTCGATGAAGCCACCGGCGGCGGGGCCTGTGGCCGAGATGCTGCCGTCCACGCGGGTGCCGGTCTCCGACCAGGCGACGATGCTGCCGCCGCGGCCACGGCTGCCGCTGGCGGAGACGACGGCGCCGGCTTCGAGATCGAGCGTGCGGGCGCGGGGGAGGGGGCCGCGGCCCTGGCGGTCGCCGCCGAGGCGGATGCGGCCGCCGTCGGTGCCGCCGTCGGCAGTGACGCGGGCGCCGGTTGCGACGGTCACGCGTTGGCCGGTGACCGTGATCTCGCCCCCGCGGGACGGGCCGGAGGCGTCGAGGGTGCCGGAGATACGCACCTTGCCGCCGCCGCCGGCGATCTCGATGCGGCCGCCGGAGCCGGCGCGGATCACGCCCGAGGTGTTGATGGCGGAATTGAGGGTGCGCGCGGCATCGCCGGCCGAAAGGACGACCCGGCCGCCGTCGGCGTCGATGCTGCCGCGGTTGGTGACGCGGCCGGAATCGCCCTCGACGGCGATCCGCACCATGCCGTCGCCGGTGAAGTCGATGGCGGTGCGGCTGCCAGCCGAGAGGACCACGGTGCCGCGCCGGGCGACGATGGCGCCGGCGTTCTCGACGTCGCCGCCGACGAGCGCGGCGAGCCCGGCCTCGCCGACGGTGATCCGGCCCTCGTTGACCACGCGGGCGCCGGCGCGCTCGCCGCCACCGAGACTGATCCCGCCGTCGCGCTGGAAACGAGCGGCGTCGACGCCCTTCGACGTCGCCACCAGACTGCCGGTGTCGATCCGCGCGCTGCCGGTGAAGAGGACGCCGGCCGCGTTCTGGATGATGACGGTGCCTGGCGCCTTGACCGCGCCGGCGATGATGCTGGGCTTGACGGACTGCACGCGGTTGAGCGTGGCGGCGCTGCGGCCGGGCTGCGCGAAGACGACTTCGTGGTCGCGGCTGACGTCGAAGCCCTTCCAGTCGATCACCGCCCGCTTCGAGGTCTGGCGGATGGTGGTGCGGCCCGCCGTTGCGGCGATCCGCGCTGTCCCCTTGGCGACGGCGCCGCCTTCCGGTCCGCCGGCACGGGCGGTCTCGGCCAGAGCGAGGGTGGCGAGCGAGGCGCCGAGCAGCGCAAGAGCGCGGGCGGGGAGCCGCAACCCGGAAAGGAGGGGGGGTATCTTCACGCGAGCCTACTCAGGAAACTGCAACCGCTGGTTGTATCTGCGTAAAGCGACGAAAAATCAATCTTAATCTTGTGGCACTCAGCGCCTGGGTGGCATGGCCGCAAGTCTTAACCAACGATTTGAACGATTTGACAGCCGCGGATTAGCGGTTCGGCAACGGCTGCGAGCCTAGCCTGCTCTCGGGTGGCGCCTCTGTGGGGACAGGGCGCCGAGGGTGGGGGAAGGCATGGGGAACCGGTGGGGACCTTGCCGCGGCGCCATGCGCGCGCGGCTGGGGCGTTGGATTGCAAAGGGTCTGGTCGTCGCTCTGCTGGCCGCCGGGCCGGCGGAGATGCGCGCCGAGGGGCGCTGGCGTCCGCTCGACCATCACGCGGTGGTCCTGAACGGCGACCTCGTCGGGTCTGCCTTCCTGCTGGATGACGACCTGGCGGTCACAAATAGGCATGTGGTCCGCAGCCTGCGGCCAGGCGCGGTGGTGCTTCTGCTGGCCTCCGGTGCCGGTGGCGGGCAGGCAGAGGCGCGGGTGATCGCGATCAGCCCGCGCATGGACTTGGCGCTCCTGCGCGTGCCACGGGGCTTCATCCCCAAGGTCGCCGCCGAGGATGCAAAATTGGTGGCCGGGCTCGAGGTTACCGCGGCGGGCATCGACGCGGGCGTCGACGGCGCAGGCCAGCGCCTGTCGGTTCAAGGCGTGGTGCTCGACCCCAGCAAGGACATTGCCGCTTTCGGGCCTGGCCTGGTCGCCTGGCTGCCGGGGGCGCGGCCCGGCTTCTCCGGCGGTCCGATGCTCGACGGACGCGGCCGGCTGGTCGGCATGGTCACAGCGATTCGTCCCGCGGAATTCCACCCGGCCACGGCGGCGGCCGGAAAGTCAGGAGAGGCGCAGCTTGCGATCGAGGCCTTCGCTCTACGCGCCGACGACATCCGGGCGGAGGTCCGGCGTCTCCTCGCGGCGGCCGGCCGCTGAGGCCCTTCACCATCGCGCCGATCGGGTGTCAGATGGGCCGCGCCCGATCGCCGGGCGCGCGAGGTGCCCATGTCCATCGACAGCTTTACTTTCTCCGGCCTTCCCACTCGGGTGATCTTTGGGCAGGGAACGCTCGCCGAAGTCGGGCCGGAGATGGCCCGCCTGGGACGCAGTCGGGCGCTGGTGCTGGCGACTCCCGGCCACGGCGCGGCTGCGGAGCGGCTGGCGGCTGATCTCAGGACCGGCGCCGCCGGCGTCTTCGCCGGGGCCGAGGCCCATACGCCGGTCCGGGTGACCGACACGGCGCTCGCGGCCTATGCCGCTGCCGGAGCCGACTGCGTGGTATCGCTGGGCGGAGGGTCGACCATCGGGCTCGGCAAGGCGATCGCGCTGCGCACCGGCGCCGACCAGGTGGTGGTGCCGACGACATACGCCGGCTCCGAGATGACCGACATCCTCGGCGAGACGGCCGATGGCCGGAAGACGACCCGCCGCGACCCGGCGATCCGGCCGGAGACGGTGATCTACGACGTGGCGCTGACGCTGGGCCTTCCGCCGGGGCTGACCGCGAATTCGGGGCTGAATGCGCTCGCCCATGCTGTCGAGGGGCTTTACGCCCGCGATCGCAATCCGGTGTTCAGCCTGTTCGCCGCCGAGGCGGTCGCGGCGATGGCCGAGGCGCTGCCGGTGCTGGCCCGGAGTCCCGGCGACCTCGATGCCCGCGCCCGGGCGCTCACTGGCGCCTGGCTCTGCGGTGCGGTGCTGGGTGGCACCAGCATGGCGTTGCATCACAAGCTCTGCCATGTGCTCGGCGGCTCTTTCGGGCTGCCGCATGCCGAGACGCACGCGGTCATCCTGGCGCACGCCGCCGCCTACAACGCGCGGGCGGCGGGGAAGCTGCTGGCGCCTGTCAGCGCGGCGCTGGGGGAGCGGCGCCCGGCGCGGGACTCTTTGCGCTTGCGAGTGAGATCGGCGCGCCGCGGGCGCTTCGCGACCTCGGGCTTGCGGCGGCCGATCTTGACCGGGCGGCCGAGCTGGCGGTGGAAAATCCGTACTGGAATCCGCGCCCCGTGGATCGTGCCGCGATCCGGGCACTGCTCGAGGCGGCCTGGGCCGGGGAGGCGCCGGCGGAATGAGCCTCGCCGGGCGCGCGGTCGCCGTCATCGGTGGCGGCATCGGCGGCCTCGCCGCCGCGACGGCGCTGGCGCAGCGGGGGGCGCGGGTCGCGCTGTTCGAGCAGGCGGCGGTGCTTGCGGAGGTGGGCGCCGGGCTGCAGGTGGCACCGAACGGGGTGGCCGTGCTCGAGGCGCTGGGGCTCGGGGCGGCTGCGGCGGAGGTTGCGAGCGTTCCCGAGGCGGTGGAGCTTCGCGACCACGGGGCCGGCCGGCTGGTGGCGCGGGTGCCGCTGGGCGCCGACTGTCTCGCCCGCTACGGCCGGCCGTACTGGCAGTTCCATCGCGCCGACCTTCTCGCCGTGCTGGCAGGCGGGGCCGCCGAGGCCGGGGTCGATCTCCGCCTCGGTTGCCGGGTCACGGCAGTGGAGCGGACGAACGCGGGCGTGCGCCTCGCCGCCGGCGATGGGGACGCGCATGAAGCGGCCATCGCCGTGGCTGCGGACGGCGTGCGCTCGAGCCTGCGCGACGCCGCGGGCCTCTCCGCCCGGCCGCCGCGCTTCACCGGCCATGTGGCCTGGCGCGGGCTGGTGCCGGCGGAGCGCCTGCCGGCCGAGGCGGCCGCGCCGGTCACCGGCGTGACCATGGGACCGGGGCGCCACATGGTGAGCTATCCGCTGCGGGGCGGCAGGCTGATCAATGTCGTCGCGGTCGAGGAGCGTGCGGCCTGGACGGCCGAGGGCTGGATGGTGCCGGCCGACCCGGCGGATCTCCGCCGCGGCTTTGCAGGCTGGGGCGGGGCCGCAGGCGCGCTTCTCGCGGCGGTGGACGACTGTTTTCTCTGGGGGCTTTTCGACCACCCGGCGCTGCCGCGCTGGACGGCGGGGCGGCTGGCGCTGCTCGGCGACGCCTGCCATCCGATGCTGCCCTTCCTGGCCCAGGGCGCCACCATGGCGCTGGAGGACGCCTGGGTGCTGGCCGCTGCGCTGGACCGCGCGGTCGACCCCGAGGAGGGCCTCGCCGCCTATGCGGCGGCGCGGCTGCCGCGCGCCACGCGGGTGCAGCGCGCGGCTGCGCGGAACGGGCGGATCTATCATCTTGGGCCAGGATTGCGCGCCCCGGTGCAGGCGGGGTTGGCGGCGGCGTCCGCGCTGGCGCCGGGCTGGCTCGCCGGCCGGTTCGACTGGCTCTATGGCGGCGACGTGACCGCCGCGGGTTGACAGTGAACCCCGGTTGGCCAATCTCGCCCGGCACCGGGGGGAAGCGAGCCTATGTTCGATGCCGCATTTCTGACCTCGCTCCTCCAGGTCATCATGATCGATCTGGTGCTGGCGGGCGACAATGCGGTGGTCATCGGCCTCGCCGCGGCGGGGCTTCCCTCCGACCTCCGCCGCAAGGCGATCATCATCGGCATCCTCGCCGCCACGATAATGCGCATCGGTTTTGCGCTGATCGCCACGCAGTTGCTGAACCTCACCGGGCTGCTGCTGGCCGGTGGTTTCCTGCTGCTGTGGGTGTGCTGGAAGATGTACCAGGAGCTGCGCGCCGGGCATGCCGCCGACCAGGCGGCGGCGGTGGAGGCGCTGGCGGAGAGCGACCTCGATGCCGACGGAACGGTGGCCGGGGGCGCCGCGCAAGACACTGCGCCAGGCGGTGACGCAGATCATCATCGCCGACGTTTCGATGTCGCTCGACAACGTGCTGGCTGTGGCAGGGGCGGCGCGGGAGCATCCGACGGTGCTGATCTTCGGGCTGGGCCTGTCGATCGCGCTGATGGGGCTGGCAGCGTCGCTGATCGCGCGGCTCTTGGGGCGGCACCGCTGGATTGCCTGGGTCGGCCTCTTGATCGTGCTCTACGTGGCGCTCCACATGATCTGGGAGGGGTGGCACGACGTGCGCGAGACCATGAACGGAGTGGAGCAGCCGGCGGCGGCCGAGGCGCCGGCGCACTGACGGCCAAGTCATTGGATTGTCGCGGGTTCCGGAGGCTCAGGGCTCCAGGGTGACCCAGATCGGGACATGGTCGGAGGGCTTTTCCCGGGAGCGGGTTTCTGCGTCTATTCCGCAGGTTATGAGGCGGTCGGCGGCCTGCGGGGTCAGCAGGACGTGGTCGATGCGGATGCCCCAGTTCTTCTGGTAGGCGCCGGCCTGGTAGTCCCAGAAGGTGTAGATGCCGGGGCCCTGGTCGACGGCGCGCAGGGCGTCGGTGAAGCCGAGGTGGAGGAGACGGCGGTAGGCCTGGCGGGTGGGGGGCAGGTAGAGGGCGTCGGTGGCCCAGACCTTGGGGTTCCAGCAGTCCTTCGGTTCGGGAATTACGTTGTAATCCCCTAGGACTACGGCTGTTTCTTCATTGGCGATCAGGGCGGCGGCGCGGGACTGGAGGCGGTCCATCCAGGCGAGCTTGTAGTCGTACTTCGGGCCGGGGGCGGGGTTGCCGTTGGGCAGGTAGAGGCCGCAGACGCGGATGCCGGCGACCTCGGCCTCGATCCAGCGGGCCTGCTCGTCGCCGTCGTCGCCGGGGAGGCCGCGGCGGACGTCCGCCAGCGGCAGGCGGGAAAGGATGGCGACGCCGTTGAAGCCCTTTTGTCCATGGGTTTCAATGTTGTAGCCCATCTCCTCGATCTCGAGGCGGGGGAACTGGTCGTCGGTCGCCTTGATCTCCTGCAGCACCACGACGTCGGTATCGGCGTCGCGCAGCCAGTCGAGAAGGGCGGGCAGGCGGGCCTTGACGCCGTTGATGTTGAAGGAGGCGATCTTCATGGGCGCGAGCCTAGGCAGGCCGGCCGGGGGTCGCAAGGCGGTGCTGGGGCGTGTCCCGCACTGAGGGTGCTTCTGGCTGGAAACGGGCCGGATCACCGGGATTGTTTCCGAACCGGAACAGGTACAACGTACGTACATCGTACGTACAACGCAGGTACCAGAAAATCATGATCGGGCTCCGGCCCGGGACTGGTTGAGGGCGAAGAGGCGGGCGAGGATCTCGTCGTCGGTCAGGCGGCCGGCCCGCCAGTCGTCGCCCCAGCCGTAGGCCTCGGCCACCGCCTCGTCGAGCCGTCCGGTGGAGGTGGTCGAGCCAGGCGGGGCGCTGGTTGTAGAGGTTGGTGAGGGTGCGCTTCTTCAGCACCTCCGCCGCGGCGTCGTCCTTGGGGAGGAGGCGGTCGGGGTAGCCGGGGACGACCTCGGGGACGCGGGTGACGAGGTCGGGCGGGTTGAGCCATGCCTCGCGTTCAGTTCCCTATTTCTGATGTTTATCAATGAGGGAAAGAAATTTATCGGCAAACTCTTGGGGGTAAACCGTATCTCGATTAAGTCTCGCGGCAACTTTCTTGGATAGATCGAGCTTTCTCTCGGTAGTCCCAGCCATTGTAACTTCGTCTCCCAAAATCAACGTAGGCCCAATGCCCCCAAATATTTCTCTCATGATCTCTTCCGGGTAGTAATGTTCGATCCCATTGCGCGACCAGCATATAATGTTCTGACTGTTTATTCCCTTCTTCACCAAATCGTTCACTATTCCAGCGCCGTGAATTAAATCCAGAATAGGTATGATGCGATCCTTATAGGGACTATGCTTTAATTCAGGGAATAACTGCGATACCATGTGAGCATATCGTTTCATCTCACTGTGTTCGTTGCGTTGATCAAACTCACGCTGAGATCAGGGTACCTGCTCTCCAGCACTCGCTTTATGAACACTTCCTCTGTCGGTCTGTCCTTCAACAAAGATGATTAGAGAGGGTAGGAACAGACTTTATGAACGATTACCCAAGCAAAAAGAAGTGTATCTGGTTGAAATCAAGAGATAGAAGATAACGTCTTGACTGAGACCTCATCGCCACTCTTTGAGATAATAAAATTGTTGGACACTTCATCTCGATCCAAAAAACAGAGAAGAGTGGGTTGCAAAAGTAATGGACCTTGCATGTGGAAAGTACCTATTCCTGATCTCTAATCAAAAATGAAATCGGCGAACTGTCCCTGCAACCGCGGACTAACGCCAAGTTCCGGTTCGTCTATGAAGAAGTGGGTGTAGGTCGTGTCGAGCAAGCTCGTTTCGATAGATACAACCAACCTTAAGCCAGAGCTAGCAAACGAGAAATTGTGCCCATCACATGATATATATCGTTGCGACATCTTATTATCTGGAACAGATAGTTCAAGGCTGTAGCTCTGATCCCTGTATCATCTTGACAATCGCGAAAAGGCGTTCTCGACGATCATCGTCTAGTGGATTGATTCCAACGTTTGGAACCCTCGGTTTCGTGGCGGCGATGATGTCGTCGGGATCGGCTTTCCAGATGAAGGGGTTTCGGGTCTTCGGTATTGTGCTCGCGGACGAAGCGGTTGATGGCGGCCTGGAGGTCGACGACGGAATGGAAGACGCCGTGCTTGAGCCGGCGCCGGGTGAGTTTGGCGAAGAAGCCCTCGACGGCATTGAGCCACGAGCACGACGTCGGGGTGAAGTGGAAGGTCCAGCGTGGATGGCGGGCGAGCCAGGCGCGGACCTTGGCTTCTTGTGGGCCGCGTAGTTGTCGAGGATGACGTGGATGGCCTTGTCCGCCGGCATCTCGCGCTCGATGCGCGTTGAGGAAGCGGATGAACTCCTGATGGCGGTGGCGCTGCATGTTCTGGCCGGTGACGGTGCCGTCGAGCACATTGAGCGCGGCGAACAGCGTCGTGGTGCCGTTGCGCTTGTAGTCGTGGGTCATGGTGCCGCCGCGGCCCTTCTTCATCGGCAGGCCGGGCTGGGTGCGGTCGAGCGCCTGGATCTGCGATTTCTCATCGATCGACAGCACCACCGCATGGGCCGGCGGAGCGACATAGAGGCCGACGATATCGTGAAGTTTCTCGGCGAAGGCCGGGTCGTTGGAGAGCTTGAAGCTGCGCCAGCGGTGCGGGCCGAGGCCATGCTCCTTCCAGATGTCCTGGACCGTGGATGCCGCCATGCCGGCAGCCTTCGCCATCGCCCTGACCGTCCAGTGGGTCGCCTCGGCCGGCGGTGGCGCCAGCGTCAGGCGGACGACCTCGGCGACCCGGTCCGGCGCGATCGGCGCCTTGCCCGGCGGCCGCGTCCTGTCGCTCAGCAGGCCGTCGACGCCTTCGTCCATGAACCGCTCCTGCCAGCGCCACACGCATGTCTTCGACTTGCCGGTGGCCGTCATGATGCCGAGGTGCCGAGGCCGTCGGCGGTCAGAAGCACGATCCGCGCCCGCCAGACGTGCTTCTGCGGGGTCTTGGGGTCGGCGACGATGGCCTCAAGACGCCGACGATCGGCGGCCGAGGACGTCGAAACGGATATCCCTGTGCGCATGCACCAAATTTGCACAGCACAAGCGCAGATGCGGAATCCCAAATCGGACTCTTTCGTTCCGGTCAATCCACTAGCTCTGCGATCGCCTCTTGGATGTTGAATGGTGAATTGTCAATGTTCTGGTTAAGACTCTCTAAATTGACTTACAAAAGTTCTGTACCATTCTTTTGCCTTATTTGGTCTGGGTGAATATGGAGCTAGAGAATTGAAGTTGTTGTACCGGGCGAGTCCTAGATAGCTGGCCTTGTCTCCAATGTCTACAACAAGAACTCTTGAGAACGAAAGACTTGCCAGAATTATTTGGACCGATAAGGCAAGAGAAAGGAGAAGAAATGATTGCTTTTCTACAGTATTCGGTCTTGTGATGTAATAGTAGTAGCCGGCTTTTGATCAAATTTGTACTTCGGCAAGATAATTCCTCACCAGCTATGGTCGGCTGAGGCTAGGGAGCGCACCCCCTCGCCAATCACCATAGCGGTTTGAGTGGGCGGGATGCAGCAGTTTCCTGCAGCCCGCAGAAGCCAATCTTGTCGCCATCGGTGCATTGGGGGCCTTGCTGGCTGCGTCTTCGCCGGGGTCGATTCGATTCCCTCGCGGGCGTCGCCGCCGGTGCGCAGGCGGGAATTGGGGCGCGGGGGCCGCCACGCGGCGGCTCCCGCGAGATCGCGGGCTCGCGGCGGGCGGCTTCTCAGCCGAGCACCTCCGTCACGGCGTCGGCGGTCGCGGCGACGATGGTGTCGGCTTCGGCGGGGGTCAGGCAGAGCGGGGGGGCGAAGCCGAGGATGTCGCCCTGGGGCATGGCGCGGGCGATGACGCCGCGGGCGAGGAGGGCGGCGGCGACGGCGGGGCCGATCTTGCGCGAGGGGTCGAAGAGGCGGCGGGCGGCGGGGTCCTCGACGAACTCGATGGCGGCGAGCATGCCTTCCCCGCGGACGTCGCCGACGTGGGGGTGGGCGGCGAGGGCGTCGCGGAGGGCGGCGAGGAGGTAGGCGCCGGTGTCGCCGGCGTTCTGCACGAGGCCGAGGCTGTCGACGAGCTTGAGGTTGGCGATGCCGGCGGCGGCGCCGATCGGGTGGGCGGAGTAGGTCCAGCCGTGGCCGATCGGCGCCGTTCTCGTCGGTGCCTTTCTCCAGCACTTTCCAGACCTTGTCGCCGACGATGGAGCCCGAGAGCGGGGCGTAGGCGGAGGTGAGGCCCTTGGCGATGGTGATGATGTCGGGGCGGATGCCGTAGTGGTCGGAGCCGAACATCGAGCCGAGGCGGCCGAAGCCGGTGACGACCTCGTCGGCGATGAGCAGGATGTCGTGGCGGGCGAGGACCTCCTGGATCGCCTGCCAGTAGCCGGCGGGCGGCGGGACGATGCCGCCGGTGCCGAGGACGGGCTCGCCGATGAAGGCGGCGATGGTGTCGGGGCCTTCGCGCTCGATCAGGGCTTCGAGCTCGGCGGCGCAGTGGGCGGTGAACTGCGGCCTCGGTCATGGCGGCGTCGGGGCGGCGGAAGTAGTAGGGCGCCTCGGTGTGGAGGATGCGGTCGAGCGGCAGGTCGAACTTGTCGTGGAAGAGCTTCAGGCCGGTGAGCGAGCCGGTGACGAGGCCGGAGCCGTGGTAGCCGCGCCAGCGGGAGATGATCTTCTTCTTCTCGGGGCGGCCGAGGATGTTGTTGTAATACCAGACCAACTTGACGTTGGTCTCGTTGGCGTCGGAGCCGCCGAGGCCGAAGTAGACCTTGGACATGCCCTTGGGCGCGCGCTCGAGGATCATGTGGGCCAGCGTGATCGAGGCCTCGGTGCCGTGGCCGACGTAGGCGTGGTAGTAGGCGAGCTCCTTCGCCTGCGCGGCGATGGCGTCGGCGATCTCCGGGCGGCCGTAGCCGACGTTGACGCAGTAGAGGCCGGCGAAGGCGTCGAGGAGGCGCTTGCCGTCGCGGTCCTCGATGTAGACGCCGGAGCCGCCGGTGATGATGCGCGAGGGGGTCTCGCCGCGGGCGTGCTGGGCGAGGTGGGTCGAGGGGTGGAAGAAGCTCTCGCGGTCCCAGAGGGCGAGGGTGTCGTTGGTCAGCATGGCTTTGTTCTCACTCGAAAAAGAGGGCGTACATCGCGTGCACATTCCATGTACATCGCATGTACACGATTTCGGATCCGGGACCGGGTTCAGCCCCAGTCGCGGCAGACGTATTTCACCTCCATGAAGGCCTCCATGCCGAGGCGGGCGCCCTCGCGGCCGAGGCCGGACTGCTTGAAGCCGCCGAAGGGGATCGGCGCGCCGGTGACCTTGGTGCGGTTGACCGCGACCATGCCGAACTGCAGCGCGCGGGTCATCCGGTAGATGCGGCGCGGGTCGAGGGTGTGGAGGTAGGCGACGAGGCCGTACTCGGTGGCGTTGGCGCGGGCGACCGCCTCGGCCTCGGTGTCGAAGGGGGCGAGGGCGGCGACCGGGCCGAAGGTCTCCTCGTGCATGATCGGCGCGTCGGCGGGGACGTCGGCGAGGACGGTCGGGGCGTAGAAGTTGGGCCCGAGGTCGAGGCGCTGGCCGCCGGTGAGGAGGCGCGCGCCCCTGGCGAGGGCGTCGGCGACCTGGGCCTCCTGCTTGGCGACGGCGCGGGCGTTGATCAGCGGGCCGAGGTCGGGGTCGTCGTCGCCGGGGCCGGTGGTCAGGGCGGCGGCGGCCTGCGCGAAGCGGCGGCAGAAGTCGGCGTAGACCGGGCGCTCGATCAGGAAGCGGTTGGCGCCGAGGCAGTCCTGGCCGGAGGTGGCGAACTTGGCCTTGATCGCTTCGGCGACGGCGCGGTCGAGGTCGGCGTCGGCGAAGACGACGAAGGGGGCGTGGCCGCCGAGCTCGAGGACGAGGCGCTTCACGGTGTCGGCGGACTGCGCGGTAGAGCAGGCGGCCGACCTCGGTCGAGCCGGTGAAGGAGAGGACGCGGACGCGGGGGTCCTCGGTCCAGGCCGGGACGATGGTCGGGCGCGTCGCCGGTGACGACGTTGAGGACGCCGGCGGGGATGCCGGCGCGCTCGGCGAGCTCGGCGAGCGCGAGGGCGGAGAACGGGGTCTCGTGGCTGGGATGGATGACGACGGTGCAGCCGGCGGCGAGGGCGGCGGCGGCCTTGCGGGTGATCATCGCGCAGGGGAAGTTCCACGGGGTGATCAGGGCGGCGACGCCGGCGGGCTCGCGCCAGAGCTCGACCTCGGCGTCGCTGCAGGTGCGAGGTGACGCCCTCGATGTTCGGGCGGCGGGCCTCCTCGGCGTAGAACTCGACGAAGCTCGCGGCGTAGTCGATCTCGCCGCGGGACTCGGCGAGCGGCTTGCCCTGCTCGCGGGTCATCAGGCGGGCGAGGTCGTCGCGGGCGGCGAGGATCAGCGCGTGCCAGCGGCGCAGGATGGCGCTGCGCTCCTGCGGCAGCAGCGTCGACCAGGCGGGGAAGGCGGCCTCTGCGGCGTCGGTGGCGGCGCGGGCCTGGGCGGCGGTGAGCGCGGCGACGTGGCCGATGGTCTCGCCGGTGGCGGGATCGGTGACGGGGAAGGTGGCGCTCGCCTCGCCGGCGGTCCAGCGGCCGGCGACGTAGGCGAAGCTGCGCTGCAGGCGGGCGTCGGCGAGGGGGGCGTCGAGCGTCAGGGCATGGCGGCGTCTCCGGTCGGTTGCCGGTCATTCTGGCGGCGTTTTCGGCAGGAGGAACGTCTGAAGCCGGGGTCGCGGCAGACGGATCGTCTGCGGCGCCGGTGGGTCAGGCAGGCGGATCGTCGAGAAGGGCGGCAAAGGGCGGCGCGCCGGGGGATCTTAACGGAGCGGGTGACGACGTAGGTGAAGTAGCGGGCGATGCCGGCGCGGCTTTCGAGCAGGGTGTCGATCAGGCGCTGGTAGGCGTCGATGTCGCGGGCGATGACGTGCAGCAGGTAGTCGATGCCGCCGCCGAGCGACCAGGCGGCGGTGATGGCGTCGAGGCGGGCGACGGCGGCCTCGAAGGTCTGGAAGTGGGCGGGGGTGTGGCTGCCGAGCTCGACGGTGACGAAGATCTCGACGTGGGGGGCGATCTTCGCCAGCTCGATCTCGGCGCGGTAGCCGCGGATGATGCCGGCGTCCTCGAGGCGCTTCAGGCGCTCCCAGAGCGGGGTGGCGGTGAGGTTGACCTTGCGGGCGAGGTCGGCCTTGGCGATGCGGCCTTCGGTGGAGAGGACCGAGAGGATCTTCAGGTCGCGGTCGTCGAGCTTCAGCATCGGGTCACGGTGCCGATGCCGGCCGCCCGGCAGGCGGCGAGCGCGTGGGTGGCGATGGCGGTGTCCTGGGCGCCGGTGCCGGTGAGGTCGGCGACGGTGACGGCGTCGGGGATGGGGCGGCCGGGGATGGCGCCGGCGACGACGGCGCCGAGCTCGGGCGGGGTGCCGCGGGTCCAGAGGCCGGCGGCGAGCGCGGAGCGGAGCTCGCCGAGGGCCTCGGCCTGGGAGACGCGGTCGCAGACGTAGAGGTCGGCTTGCGGCGAGGATGGCGGGGTCGAGCTCGTTCTTCTCGGACTGGTCGGAGCCCATGGCGGTGATGTGGAGGCCGGGGTGGAGCCAGTCGGCCTGGAGGATGGGTTCGCGGGCGGGGGTGGTGGTGACGACGAGCTGGCTCTCGCGACGAGGCGGGCGGGGTCGGGCTCGGGGCGGGCGTCGATGCCGAGGGTTTCGGCGAGGTCGGCGGCGGTGGCGGCGGCCTTGGCGGGGTCGCGGCCCCAGACGAGGGCGCGGGCGAAGGGGCGGACGAGGTGGGCGGCCTGGAGCTGCAGGCGGGCCTGGACGCCGGTGCCGAGGACGCCGGCTGTCGTCGACGGTGGCGGGGGCCATGTGGCGGGCCGCGACGGCGCCGGCGGCGGCGGTGCGCACGTCGGTGAGGTAGCCGTTGTCGAGAAAGAGCGCCTCGACGAGGCCGGTGGTGGCGGAGAAGAGGATCATCAGGCCGTTGAGGGAGGGGAGGCCGAGCCTGGGGTTGTCGAAGAAGCCGGGGGAGACCTTGATCGCGAAGCCGTCGAAGCCGGGGATCCAGGCGGTCTTGACGTCGACCTCGCCGTTCACCGCCGGGAGCGCCATCGAGAGGATGGGGGGCATGACGACGCCGCCGGCGTGGAGGGCGGCGAAGGCGCGGCTCGTGACGTCGATGGCGGCGAGATCGAGCGGGACGGCGCGGCGGAGGTCGGCCTCGGTGACGAGGAGGACGTCATGCGGCATGGGGCGCGCCTTCGACGGTGAGGGGGCCGAGGGTGACGGGCTGGCCGGTGACGATGCGGGTGAACTGGGCCATGTCGACGTTGCGGCCGGTGACGAGGAGAGCGGTGGGACCGGCGGGCGCGACGCGACCGGTGAGGAGGGCGGCGGCGCCGACGGCGGCGGCGCCTTCGGTGACGAGGCGGTCGTGCCAGTAGAGCGCCTGCATGGCGCGGTAGATCTCGGGTTCGGTGACGAGGACGATGTCGTCGAGGAGGGCGCGGCAGAGGGTGTAGGTCAGGCGATTGTCGGTGCCGAGGCCGCCGCCGAGGGAGTCGGCGAGGCTCTCGACCTCCTCGACCGGGACCGGGTGGCCGGCGGCGAAGGCGGCGTGCATGGCGGCGCCGCGGTCCATGGAGACGCCGATGACGCGCGTGGCGGGGTTGGCGGACTTGACGGCGAGGGCGACGCCGGCGGCGAGGCCGCCGCCGGAGAGCGGCACGAGGACGGTGGCGAGGTCGGGGCGGTCTTCCATCAGCTCGAGGCCGGCGGTGCCCTGGCCGGCGATGACGTCCGGATCGTCGAAGGGCGGGATTTCGGCGAGGCCCTCCTCCTCGGCGAGGCGGCGGCTCTCGAGCGCGGCCTCGTCCTGGCTGCGGCCGATGATGCGGGCCTCGGCGCCGAGGGCGCGGATGGCGTCGACCTTGGCGGCGGGGACGAGGCTCGACATGCAGACGACGGCGCTGAGGCCGCGGGCGCGGGCGGCGAACGCGACGGCTCGGCCGTGGTTGCCGGTGGAGCAGCAGGTGACGCCGGGGGTCTCGGACGGCAGACGGGCGACGGCGTTGAGGGCGCCGCGGAGCTTGAAGGCGCCGGTGGGCTGGAAGGACTCGAGCTTGAGCAGGACTTCGGCGCCCGTTGCCTCGCCGAGGTGGAGCGAGGGAACCAGAGGGGTGCGGACGGCGGTGCCGGCGATGGCGCGGCGGGCGGCGAGGATGTCGGCGAGGGTGAGGGGGAGCGTCATGGAGCGCGGCGCTTGGGCTGGCGTGGGAGGCCGCCTTTGCGGCCATAAGGAGCGCGCGGTGCGCGCATTGTTACTTTGCTCGTTTCGCGCCTGTTGGCGCGAAACGACTGCTCTCCAGGTTTCAAGGCCGTATGAAAGCCTGGAGGAGGGGCCAGCGGGACGGTCATGCGGGCACGGCGACGACGGCGGCGCAGTCGCCGGCCTTGACTAGGCCGGGGAAGTGGCGGGCGACGAGGAGGCCGGAGAGGCGGGCGCGGATCTCGACGGGGGCGAGGCCGGTGCGGGTGACGGGGTGGATGCGGGCGAGGAGGTCGCCGGCGGCGACCGGGGCGCCCAGGTCGACGGCGGGGTCGATCAGGCCGTCGTCCTCGGCGAAGGCGAAGCAGTCGCCCGAGGGCATGTCGAGCCAGGTGGTGGGGGCGGGGTCGGGGGCGCCGGCGAGGATGCCGGCGTGGCGGAGGAGGTTGGCGGTGCCGCGGCGGGCGATGGCGACGGTGGCGGCGCGGGCGGTGCCGCCGCCGCCGAGCTCGGTGGTGACGAAGGTCTTGCCGAGCTCCTCGGCGGTGGTGTCGAACATGCCGACGGCGTCGATTTCGAGCATCCGCATCGAGAACGGGGCGGCGAAGGCCTCGACGGCGGCGAAGCCGCGCGCCTCCTGCGCCTTGTCGGGGAGGACGTGGGCGGCGCCGAAGGGAAGGAAGTCGAGGGTGCGGCCGCCGGAGTGGAAGTCGAGCACGAGGTCGGCCATCGGCAGCAGGTGGCGGGTGACGTAGTCGGCGATCTTCTCGGTGACGCTGCCGTCGGGGCGGCCGGGGAAGCTGCGGTTGAGGTTGCCGCGGTCGATCGGAGAGGTGCGGGTGCCGGCGCGGAAGGCTGGGGCGTTGAGCGCGGGGACGATGACGACGGTGCCGGTGACGTCCGCCGGGTCGAGGGTGCGGGCGAGGTCGAAGAGGGCGAGTGGGCCCTCGTACTCGTCGCCGTGGTTGCCGCCGGTCAGGAGAGCGGTGGGGCCGGCGCCGCCGCGGACCACCGCGATCGGGATCATCACCGAGCCCCAGGCGCTGTCGTCGCGGCTGTAGGGCAGGCGCAGGAAGCCGTGCTGCTTGCCGGCGGCGGCGAAGTCGATGGTGGCGGTGACGGGCGACGGGCGCATCAGTCGATGACCAGGAGCTTGCGCGGGACGTTCGCGAGGCACTCGACGCCGGTGTCGGTGATCAGGATCGACTCGGTGATCTCGAGGCCCATGGTCTCGAGCCAGAGCCCGGTCATGAAATGGAAGGTCATGCCGGGCTTGAGCTCGGTGCGGTCGCCGCGGCGCAGGCTCATGGTGCGCTCGCCCCAGTCGGGCGGGTAGGAGAGGCCGATCGCGTAGCCGGTGCGGTTGTCCTTGACGATCCCGTGGCGGTCGAGGACGGCGAAGAAAGCGTTGGCGATGTCCTCGCAGGTGTTGCCGGGCCTGGCGGCGGCGAGCCCCGCTTCCATGCCTTCGAGGGTCGCCGCCTCGGCGTCGAGGAATTCCGGCGTCGGCTTGCCGAGGAAGACGGTGCGCGACAGCGGGCAGTGGTAGCGGTGGTAGCAGCCGGCGATCTCGAAGAAGGTGCCCATCCCCGACTTCATCGGCTTGTCGTCCCAGGTGAGGTGCGGGGCGGAAGCATCTGCGCCGGAAGGAAGAAGCGGGACGATGGCCGGGTAGTCGCCGCCGAAGCCCTCGACGCCGCGGGTGCCGGTGGCGAGGATCTCGGCGACGAGGTCGCACTTGCGCAGGCCGGGGCGGACGGTCTCGGCGATGCGGGCGTGCATCGCCTCGACGATGCGGGCGGCGTTGCGCATGTAGCCGATCTCGGCCGGGCTTTTCACCGCGCGCTGCCAGTTGACCAGCGCGGTGGCGTCGGCGAAGCGCGCGTTCGGCAGGTGCTTCTGTAGTGCCGCGAAGGCGGCGGCGGAGAACCAGTAGTTGTCCATCTCGACGCCGACGGCGAGCTTGTCGAGCCTGCGCGAAGCCAGCTCGCCGGCGAGCACGTCCATCGGGTGGCGCTCGGTCGACTGCACGTAGTGGTCGGGATAGCCGACGATGTCGGCGTCGGGCAGCCAGGCGGTGCGCTGGGCGCCGGCGGCGTCCTGGCCGCGGCCGAACCAGACCGGGTTGCCGTGCGGCGGCACCACGACGGCCTGGTGGACGTAGAACGACCAGCCGTCGTAGCCGGTCAGCCAGTGCATGTTGGAGGGGTCGCTGACAATCAGGAGCTCGATGCCGCGGGTCGCCATGGCGGCGCGGGTGCGGTCGAGGCGCTCCGCGTACTCGGCGGAGGTGAAGCGCGGGGTGGGGTTGGGCACGGCGTTTCCTCAGGAGTTCGCCCTTGCGCGGGCGTTTTGCAGCATGCGGGTGAAGCTCATCGAGATATGGGCGCGACGGATGTGGCCGATCGCGTCCCAGTCGCCGATCTCGGCGGCGGCGAGCACCTCGACGATCTCCTGGCGGAAGGCACGGAACTCGGCGGCGCGGCTGAGTTCGGGCATCATCTTCAGCACGACGCGGGCGACCTGGATGTAGAGGCGCTCGCAGATCTCGCGGAGCGGCAGGTTGCCGGTGAGCTGGTTCACCTCCTGCACGAACTTCATGTTCAGCGCGGCGAAGGCGCGGGCGTCGCGGCGCTCGGCGATGGCGTCGCACTGGGCGACCATGGCGCGCAGTCGGTCGAGCTTGGCCGGGGAGAAGGGGATCGGGTCGAGCTTGCCGATGAGCGGCGCGAGTTCCATGCGCAGCGCGTAGACCTGGCCCAGTTCCTCGACGTCGACGTCGGTGACGATGGTCCCGACGCCGTGCACCGAGCCGATCAGGCCCTCGGCCTCGAGCCGGGCGAGCACCTTCCTGAGCGGCGTGCGGCTGATCTCGAACTCGGTGGCGATCTCCTCCTCGGAGAGCCGGGCGCCGGGCGGGTAGTCGAGAAGGCAGATCCGGTCGCGCAGCGTCTGGTAGATGCGCTCAGAGCGGGCGCGGGCGGTGGAGCGCTCGGCAGGGGCGGCGTCCTGAACCGTCATCCCGCCTCCATCACCGCGCTGAGGAACTGCCGCGTGCGCTCGTTCTTCGGCGCGCCGAAGAGCTCGGCGGGCGGGCCCTGCTCGGCGATCTTGCCGGCGTAAAAGAAGCAGACCCGGTCGGAGAATTCCTTGGCGAAGCCCATCTGGTGGGTGACCATCAGCATGGTCAGGTCGTGCTCGCGCGCCGAGCTTGCGGATGACCTCGAGGACTTCGCCGACGAGTTCGGGGTCGAGCGCGGAGGTGACCTCGTCGAAGAGCATGATCTTCGGCCGCATGGCGCAGGCGCGGGCGATGGCGACGCGCTGCTGCTGGCCGCCGGAGAGCTGCGCGGGGAAGTGGCCCTTCTTGTCGGCGAGGCCGACCATGTCGAGGAGGTCGGCGGCGCGCTCGGTGGCCTCGGCCTTCGACATGCCGAGCACGGTGACCGGCGCCTCGATGCAGTTCTGCAGCGCGGTCATGTGCGGGAAGAGGTTGAAGGACTGGAAGACCATGCCGATCTTGGCGCGGATGCGGCGGATGTGGGCCGGGCTCGCCGGAACGAGCTGGCCGTTCCGCTCCATGCTGGTCAGCGGTTCGCCCTCGACCCAGATGACGCCGTCGTTGATCGTCTCGAGTGTCATCAGCATCCGGAGCACGGTGGTCTTGCCCGAGCCCGAGGGGCCGATGATCGAGACCTTCTCGCCGCGGCCGATGTCGAGGCAGAGCTCGTCGAGCACGGTGTGGGCGCCGTAGCGCTTGGAGACGTTGTCGAAGCGGACCATCGGGGCGTCGGGCGTCGGGTCGGTCATCGGGAGGGCCTCCGGTTGAGGTGGCGTTCGAGCGCGCCGATGCCGGCGGCGGAGACGAGGCTCATGACCAGGAAGAAGGCGCCGACGAGGGTGATCGGCTCGGTGTAGCGGAAGGTCTGCGAGCCGATGATCTTGGCGGTCTGCATCAGTTCCAGGACGGCGATGGCGGAGAGGAGCGGCGTCTCCTTGAAGAGGGCGACGAGGTAGTTGCCGAGCGCGGGGACGACGGGCGGGATCGCCTGCGGGATGATGATGTCGCGGAACGTGGTCCAGGGCGAGAGGTTGAGCGCGATCGACGCCTCCCACTGGCCGCGGGCGATGTTGTCGAAGCCGGCGCGGTAGACCTCCGAGCAGTAGGCGGCGTAGTGGATGCCGATGGCGATTACGCCGGCGGCGAAGGCGTCGATGACGATGCCCCATTTCGGGAAGACGAAGTAGACGAAGAAGATCTGGATGAGGAGCGGCGTCGAGCGGATCAGCTCGACGAGGACCGAGATCGGCCAGGCGGTGACCGGGAAGGCGATGCGCAGCGAGGCGAGGACGAGCCCGAGGACCGCGGCGATGAGGAAGCCGAGGAGCGTCGCCTCGATGGTGACGACGGCGGCGCGGGCGAGCAGCGGCAGGATCTCGAAGGCGAAGGACCAGTCCCAGATCATCGGCCGCTCCCTCGGGCGAGGCCGAGTGCCGCGCGGTTCTCCAGCCAGCGCATGCCGATGGTGAGCGACGAGCGAGAGTGCCAGGTACATGAGCAGGACCAGGGTGAAGATCGGCACGGTCTTGAAGGTCGACTGGTTCAGCGTCTGCGCCTTGAAGGTGAGGTCGGCGAGCGTGATCAGCGAGACCAGCGAGGTCGCCTTCAGGAGCTCGATGAAGAGGTTGCCCCAGGGCGGGATCATCGCGACGAAGGCCTGCGGCAGGATGATGCGGCGGAGCGCCTGGGGCCGCGTCATGTTGAGCGCGGTCGTCGCCTCCCACTGGCCGCGGGCGACGCCGAGGATGGCGCCGCGCACCACCTCCGAGCCGTAGGCGCCGACGTTGAGACCGAGGGCGAGGACGGCGACGAGGAAGGGCGGCAGGGTGACCCCGAATTGCGGCAGCACGAAGAACAGCCAGAAGAGCTGCACCAGCGCGGAGGTGCCGCGGAAGATCTCGACGTAGGTGGTGGCGAGCCAGCGCAGCGGGCGCGGACCGTACATGCGGGCGAGGGCGGCGAGGACGCCCGCGACGACGGCGAGAAGGCAGCCGAGGACGGCGATCTCGACGGTCAGGACCGCGCCCTGCAGGAGCTGCGGCAGGAAGACCGCGTAGGCGGGCGAGAGGGCGAGGAGGCTGATCGCCGCGAGGGCGGCGATCAGCATGCCGGTGAGGGTGCGGATGCCCATCGGATTCCGCCGGCTACTCGCCGGCGCAGAGCTCGGCGGTGGTGAGGTTGGGCAGGTAGTCGGCGCCGAAGCCGAAGGGCTCGACGAGCGCGATGTGCTCGGGCGTGCCGAGGAAGGCGGTGAGCTCGGCGTTGAAGGCGTCGACGAAGTCCTGGTCCTCCTTGCGGAAGCCAAAGGCGCCGTGGCCCTTGACCGACTTGCCGGCGACCTCGCCGAACGGTTTCGTCGATTCCACGCCATCGGCCTTCGAGGCCATGTCGGCGATCGACAGCGCGGTGAGCGAGGCGGCGTCTGCCCGGCCGGCCTGGACGGCGGCGACGAGGCTCGCCTGGTCGGGCAGGCTGACGATCTGGTCCATTCGCGACCCCGGCGTCGCTGGCGTAGCCGGCCTCGACGGCACCGGCCATCACCGCGAGCTTGAGGTCGCCGTTCTCGGTGAAGCTCGAGAAGTCCGTGATACCCTTCGGGTTGCCCGCCGGGACCAGCATCGCCTGGCCGATGCCGTAGGAAGGCTCGGAGAAGGCGATCTCCTGGCAGCGCGCCGGGTTGACGAACATGCCGGCGGCGATGATGTCGAAGCGGCCGGCCTTGAGGCCGGGGATCAGCGAGCCGAACTCGGTGAGCACGCCGTCCACCTCGGGGATGCCCATCTTGGCGAGCACGGCCTTGGCCACCTCGGGAGCCTCGCCGGTGAGCTCGCCCGCGGGCGTGGCGAAGCCGAACGGCGCCTCGTTGGCGAAGCCAACGCGGATGTAGCCGTCGGCCTTGGCCTTCTCCAGCGTCGTTTGTGCTGTGGCCGGCGTGGCGGCGAGGGCGAGGGCGAGGCCGGCGGCTGCGGTGAAGTGCCGGCGGGTGATCTTGGGCATGTCCATGCTATTCTCCCCTGTGGGCTGTCGCTCTGGCGACGGCGTTCTGTCAAGGCATGTTGTGTACAACACAATGCCCCGACCGGACGCACGGCGCAACGACTATTCTGTCTGCCTTGAATATACTGTATGATTGTCATGCGGCGTGCCGCTTAGTTGTGCACATCAGGAGGCGAGGGGTGGATCGGAACCCGTTTTCGGCGGAGGAACTGGCCGGCCGGCTCGGGCGGGTACGGGCGGAAATGGCGCAGCGCGGGCTGGATGCGGCGGTGATCGCGGCGCCGGAGAACGTCTTCTACCTGACCGGCCTCGACCACTGGGGCTACTTCGCGCCGCATCTCCTGGTTGTGCCGCGGGAGGGCGAGCCGGTTCTCGTCACCCGTGCGATGGAGCGGGTGGCGATCGAGCGGCAAGTGCGGTCGGCGGCGTTCGCCGGGCATACCGACAGCGAGACGGCGGCGGACGTGGCGGCGCGGGTGCTCGCCGAGCGGGGCCTCGCGCGGATCGGGCTTGAGGCGTGGACATCGGGAATGAGCCACGGGCTGGCGTCGCGGCTGCAGACGCTGGTGCCGGCGGACTGGCGCGACGTTTCCGGGATGGTGGACCGGCTGCGGCTGGTGAAGAGCGGCGAGGAGCAGGTGCTGCTTCGCCGGGCCGCGGCGGTGAGCCGGGCCGGCGTGAAGGCGGCGCTGGCGGCAATCCATGACGAGGCGCGCGAGGCGGAGGTGGCGGCCGCGTGCGTGTCGGCGATGATCCGGGCCGGCGGGCATCCGCCGGGCTTCGGGCCGTTCATCCGACCGGCGGCGCGGATCGGCGAGGAGCACACCACCTGGGGCGACGGCCGGTTCCGCGCCGGCGAGCCGGTGTTTCTCGAGCTGTCGGGCTGCGTGTCGCGCTACCACGCGCCGCTCGGGCGGCTGGTGCGGATCGGGGCCGCAGCGCCGGAGGATGCGGCGATGGCGGAGACCGCGGCCGTGGCGTTCGAGGCGGTGGTGGCGGCGCTGCGGCCGGGGGCGCGGGGGCGCGAGGTCTACGCGGCCTGGCAGGCGACGGTCGACGCCGCCGGTCTCGGTCACTACCGGCGCCATCACTGCGGCTACGCGGTGGGTGTCGGGGTGCCGCCGTCCTGGACCGGCGGCAACACGGTGACCGGGCTCCGGCATGACAGCGACCTCGTGATCGAGACCGGGATGAGCTTTCACGTCCTGTCGTGGCTGATGGGGACCGGGCGCGGCGACGCGTTCGTCTCGGATACGGTACTGGTCGGCGCCGCCGGACCGGAGGTCCTGACGCGGGATTGACCGCGCGCTCTGCCGGGCCGGATGCGCTGCTGCGTAGGTTACTGTCTAATACATCTCGGCTTCAGGTTTCGGGCGCGCTGCCCCTGTGCGATACTCGGCGCCGGAACCGGTATCGGACATGGCGGCCAGATCGTGGTGCGGGAAGAACAGGCGGTTTCAGCCGACGCCGTTCGGGCGGAGCTGATATGAGACGTGTCCTCGCGTGCCCGGCCTTCGATGCCGGCGAGCGCAACCGGTCCTTTCCCGCCGACGAGGCGGCGCACGCCGTCGCCGCGATCCTCGACCCCGACTGTGGCGCGCTTGTCGCCACGGATCTCGCGAGCCGGCACGTCGCCCCGGAGCTTGTTCCCTTGCTCGTTGCGGGGCTCGCGAAGGCCGGCCTCCACGTGCCCGAACGGGGGACCGCGGCGTGAGACGTCCGGGACTGCCCGAGACCGGCATCGACAAGGACCGGCTCGAGGCGAGCGCCACCGACTTCATCATCCGCCTCGCTTTCCTCGGTCTCTTCGCCTGGTGGTCGCTGGAGCTGGTGCGCCCGTTCGCACCCATCGTCATCTGGGCCGTCCTTCTCACCGTTGCGCTCTACCCGGCCTACGCCGGCCTCGCCCGCCGGCTCGGCGACCGGCGGGGTCTTGCCGCCACCGTCATCACCCTGATCTCGCTGGCGATCGTGCTCGGCCCGGTCAGCGTGCTCGCCACCAGCCTCGCCGAGTTGGTCGAATGGCTCGCTTCCGGGCTCGCGTCCGGCACCCTCAAGGTTCCGCCCCCGCCGGCCGGCGTCGCCGGGTGGCCGCTGGTCGGCAAGGAGATCGACGAGGCCTGGGCCCTCGCCGCCAGCAACCTCGACGACGCCGTGCTGCGCTACGGTCCCGCGGTCATGCCCGCCGGCGGCGCCGTGCTCGGCAAGGTGGCCGCGATCGGCGCCGACATTCTGAAGTTCGTCGTTTCCGTCGTCATCGCCGGATTCCTCTTCCTCCCCGCGCCCCGCCTTGCCGCCGGCGCCCGCGCCTTCGCCAGCCGGCTCGTGCGTCCGCGCGGCGCGCATTTTGTCGACCTCGCCGGCGCCACCATCCGCAACGTCTCGCGCGGGGTCATCGGCGTAGCACTGCTGCAGGCGCTGCTCGCCGGCGTCATCCTCTACGTCGCCGGCATCCCCGGCGCCGGCCTGATCGCCTTCGTCGTCCTCCTGCTCTGCATCGTCCAGATCGGCGCCGCCCCCGTCCTCGCTGCCGGTACTGGTCTGGATCTGGATGACCCAGGCGACGGGCTTCTCCGTCTGATCCTCACCCTGCTGCTCGTCCCGGTCGGCCTCGTCGACAACGTCCTGAAGCCGATCCTGATGGCCCGCGGCCTGACCACGCCGATGCTCGTCATCCTGTCCGGCGTGATCGGCGGCACCCTCACCCATGGCCTCGTCGGTCTCTTCCTCGGCCCGGTGGTGCTTTCGGTCTTCTACGAGCTCGTCGTCGCATGGACGCGGCTTGAACCCGTGCCCGCGGATGCGACACCGCTGGCACCCGACCCGTCAGTCGGCGCATGATGCCGCCGACATCGAATCGGGCCATGGAGGCACCCTGAATGGCAACCTCGGACGTGCCCCTGCTGCACCCGACCGCCACCGAGCATCTGCCGATCTTCATCACCGCGCCGGGTCAGACCGACTGGCTGTTCAACGCCATGGCGATCTTCCTCGTGATCGCGATCCTCGTGATCGGCAACTTCTACCTGCGCCTGCACGCGTTGCCGGAGCGCATGTCGCACCGCGCCAACGTGGTGCAGATGGAAATCGTCGCCGTGCTGGCGCTGATCTCGCTCTTCACCCACAACCACATCTTCTGGATCATCGGCCTCCTGCTCGCCTTCATCCGCATCCCGGACTTCTCGACCCCGATGATCTCGATCGCCGAGTCGCTGGAGAAGCTCTCCGGCCGGCATGATCCAGAACTGCACAACCCGCTCCTGGAGGAGCCCGACGAGGAAGCGCCGCCGCCCGATCCGCTGCCGGCTGCTGAACCGGCACCGGAAGCGAAGGCCTGACCGATGTTCGAACTGATCCTCTGCTCGATGCTGACCGTCGTGCCGGACTACCTCTACCGCCGCTATGCCCAGGGCAAGCGGCTCGGCAAGGAGATCAACCTCTATACGGTGTGGTTCGAACTGCGCTGGGGCATCGTCAGCTGCCTCGTGCTCACCATTTCGCTGATCACGGTGATCTTCTATTTCCACCCGGCGACGAAGAACGTCACCGCGATCTTTCGCAGCGTCACCATCCTGCCCGAATTCGTTCGGCCGGGTCGCGGAAGTCTACGTGGACGTCAACGAGAGGGTCAAAGCCGGCCAGCCGCTGTTCCGGCTCGACGACCGCGAGCAGCAGGCGGCGGTAGAGACCGCCCGGCGGCGGATCGCCGAGGTCGAGGCGGATACGGTGGTCGCCGAGAGCGAGCTCGCCACTGCCGACGGCCAGATTGCCGAGGCGCGGAGCTGCGCTGGCGCAGGCGCAGGAGGAGCTCGACGTCCGCACCGAGCTGCGCCGTCGCAACCCCGACACCGTGGCCATGCGCGAGATCGAGCGGCTGCAGGTGGTCGTCGACGGCCGCCAGGGCTCGCTCGACGCGGCGCTGGCCAACAAGGCGACGCAGCAGACCCGCATCGCCTCGGCGTTGCCGGCACAGAAGGCGAGCGCCGAGGCCGCCCTCGCGCAAGCCCAGGTCGAACTCGACAAGACGCTGGTCACGGCCGGCGTGGACGGCATGGTCCAGCAGTTCCTGCTGCGTCCCGGCGACGTCGTCAACCCGATCATCCGAACCGGCGGCATCCTCGTGCCCGACGCGCATCGCGACGGGCCTGATCGCCGGCTTCAACCAGATCGAGGCGCAGGTGATGAAGGTCGGCATGATCGCCGAGGCGACCTGCGCGGCCAAGCCCTTCACCATCCTGCCGATGGTGGTGTCCGAGGTGCAGCAGGTGATCGCCACCGGCCAGATCCGGCCGACCGATCAGCTGGTCGACGTCCAGTCAGATGGCCGTGCCCGGCACGATCACCGTCTTCCTCGAGCCGCTCTTCGCCGGCGAGATGATCGGCGTGCCGCCGGGCAGCAGCTGCATCGCCAACGCCTATACCAACAACCACGATGCGCTCGCCGATCCGAACATCGGCACCGGGCGGTGGGTGTTCCTGCACGTCGTGGACACCGTCGCGCTGGTGCACGCGATGATCCTGCGGATGCAGGCGATGATGCTGCCGGTCCAGACGCTCGTGCTCGGCGGCCACTAAATGCCGGTCGGCGGCGCCCCCGCCACCCGGCCGGTGCTGGCGAGCCTCGCCGGCTACCGGCCGGGCTGGATCAAGGGCGACGTCGCCGCCGGCCTCGCCATCGCCGCGGTCGGCCTTCCCACCGCCATCGCCTACCCGGCCATCGCCGGACTGCCGCCGCAGACCGGCCTCTACGCCTCGATAGCACCCCTCGTCGCCTATGCCGTCTTCGGCCCGTCGCGGCAGTTGATCGTCGGCCCGGACGCGGCGACGATCACGGTGATGGCCGCCGTCCTCGCCACCGTGCCAGGCTTGGCGGACGCCGACCGCGCGGGTGTCGCCGCCATGCTCGCGCTGATCGTCGGCGGCCTCTACCTCGGCGGCAGGGTGCTCGGCCTCGGCGTCCTCTCGACCTTTCTCTCGCGCCCGATCCTGGTCGGCTTTTTCGCCGGCATCTCGCTTTCGATCATTACCGGCCAGCTCAAGCGCATCACCGGCGCGCCCGTCACCTCCGACGGCCTGATCGCGCCCTTCATCGACCTTGTCCGCAAGGCCGACCTCATCCACTGGCCCTCCCTCGCGCTGGCGGCGGCGATGTTCGGCGTCCTCGAGGCCACCCGCCGGCTCCGTCTGCCCATCCCCGGCCCGGTCGTCGTCGTCGTCCTCGCCGTCGCCCTCTCCGCCCTTCTCGACCTTCCCGGCCACGGCATCGCCACCGTCGGCGACATCCCCTCGGCCGTCCCCGCGCTCGCGTTCCCCGCCAGCGGCGGAGCCTCCCTCGACCAGCTCCTCCTCGGCGCCGTCGCGATCTTCCTCGTCAGTTTCGCTGCCGGCGTCGTCACCGCGCGAAGCTTCGGCCAGCGCGGCGGCTACCCGGTCGACGCCGACCGGGAGATGCTGGGCTTCGGCGCCGCCAACATCGCCGCCGGTTTTTTCTCCGCCTTCCCGGTCACCGCCTCGGACTCGCGCACCGCGATCAACGCCAGCGTCGGCGGCCGGTCGCAGCTGGCCGGCGTGGTGGCGGCGGCGACGCTCCTCGTCACCATTCTCTATCTGGGGCCTGCGCTGGCGATCCTGCCGATCCCCGCCCTCGGGGCCATCCTGATCGCGGCCGCCCTGAGCCTGATCGACATTCCTGCCCTTCGCGAGGTCTGGCGGATCAGCCGCATCGAGTTCGTCTTCGCCATGATCGCGCTCATAGCCCCGATCACCCTCGGCGTGCTCAACGGCGTGCTCATCGCCATCGGCGCCACCTTCGCGTACCTCCTGCGGAAGATGATGTACCCGCGCGATGCGCTGCTCGGCCGTGTTCCCGGGCGCGACGGCTTCTACAAGCTCCACCGCCGCACCGACGCGCTGCCGGTGCCCGGCCTCACCATCGTGCTCATCGAGGGCGACCTGCTCTTCTTCAACGCCGAGAACATCCAGGGCCGCCTCGTCGACATCGCCGACGCCATGCCGGCGGACGCCCGGTGGTTCCTTCTCGACGCGAGCGCCGTCACCCAGATCGACTCGACCGCCGCCGCGATGCTGGAGGAGGTTCGCGCCGACCTTGAAGCGCGCGGCCTGCGCCTCGGTTTCGCCGAGCTGCACGCCGAGGTCCGCGACCTGCTCGACCGCGCGGGCCTCCTTGCCGCCGTCGGTCCCGACCTGATCTTCGACGATCTCGACGATGCGCTGCGCGCCTTCAGGGCGGGCAGCGCCAACCCCGGAGGAAACGCATGAGCAAGAAGGACAAGAAGGCGAAACCGGAAAGAGCGGCCCCAGACCCAGCCGCCTTGAAAAAAGCCCGCAACAAGGCCTACGAGACCGAGATAGGCCGCCTGCAGGTGGAGATCGCCCATCTTCAGTCCTGGGTAAAGGCCAGCGGCGCCCGCATCGTCATCATCTTCGAAGGCCGCGATGCCGCCGGAAAGGGCGGCATGATCAAGCGCCTCACCGAGCGGGTCAGTCCCCGCGTCTTCCGCGTCGTAGCACTGCCAGCGCCGTCCGACCGGCAGAAGACCCAGCTCTACATGCAGCGCTACATCGAGCAGCTGCCCGCCGCCGGCGAGGTGCTGATCTTCGACCGCAGCTGGTACAACCGCCCGGGTGTCGAGCGCGTGATGGGCTACTGCACCGAGGACGCCGCGACGCGGTTCCTGCAGGAAATCCCGCACCTCGAGGCGCTGATCACCGAGTCCGGCATCACGCTGCTGAAATACTTCCTCACCGTCGGCGAGGAGGAGCAGGAGCGCCGCTTCCGCCAGCGAATCGACGACCCGGTCCGCCAGTGGAAGCTCTCGCCGATGGATCTGGAATTCATACCGCCGCTGGTGGGACTACAGCGCCGCCTACGACGAGATGCTCCGCCTCACCGACACCCCGCACGCCCCCTGGTGGACGGTCGAACTCCAACGACAAGAAGGCCGCGCGCATCAACTGCCTCACCCACCTCCTCCAGTCGATCCCCTACCAGAAGGTCAAGTACGACGAGCCGAAGCTCGGCAAGCGCCAGAAGCGGCCCGACGACTACGTCGCCGACCGGACCGCCCGGAAAGTGGTGCCGGTGGTATTCTGAAGCACGGCAGGAACTGCCCTGACGCACAAGGCCGAGAAACGGTGCGACGCCGACCTGGGCCGTGAGCGTGTCAAGCAGGGTGCGCCCAGTGCGCACCCTGCACTCGTTAACATTTCACTCCGGGGCGCACCGCACGTGCATGGATTGTACATGCGATGTACATAAGATGTACGTCCAAGGAATCGTCGTTAACCCTTGCGGCTTCACGGGAATCCGGTCTCCGCTTCGGGGCCTCTTTTGACCCGAGGCGATCACCCGGATCTCACCTCACACCGCGGGAGGAGCCCAGTTCAGGAAGAAGCCGATGTCCCCCGGTACCCCGCCGGGAAAGTTGATCACCATCGCCTTCAGCTTGTACCCCTGCGGCTTGGCGCGCTCCTGGTAGCGGTCGTAAAGCTCCTTGGCCTTGCCCTGCAGCGTCTCGGGCCAGCCGGGGTCGTTGTTGTTGATCGCCCGCCCGCTGTCGGTGCAGAGCTCCGATGGAAAGCTGTAGACCATCGCCTCCATCTTGCCGTCCTTCACCGCGTTCATCACCAGACGGTTGACCATGGCGATCTCGTCATCACTGACGTGCTTTTGCAGGAAATCCTGGGTCAAGGCGCGAAGCCGCTTCTCCTCCGCCTCCCGCGCCTTGCGCTCCACATCCATCTTGTCCATCTCCTTCTGGAGGATGGACATACGCAGCTCGTCCGCCGAGACCGGCATCGCCGGACCCTTCGTATCGCTCATGACAATAGTCTCCCCTGACGGTCGGAAGTGAGGGACCTTTTACCAGACGAGCGGCGGAAGGAAACGTTACTAACAGTAGCGTACCCAGAATGTCGCTTGACGCCCGCCCTTCGCACCTGCCGCCGCCGCGGGGCGCGGCTCCTAGACGCGGTCGAAAAACCCCTCGCCTTCCTGCGAGCAGGTCGATCATAGAGTTGCGGACGTTCTGCTTCGGCAGACCGACGACGATGTCTTCCGCACCAGGGCTCGGAGGCCGCGGGGTGTTCGAAGGCGATGAAGTTAGCCTGAAAAGGAGTTCGGCGGGCTGAAGTCGGACCAGGTGAAGCGCCTGAAGGACCTCGAGAAGGAGACCGAATGGCTGCGCAAGGCGGTCTGGGATTTGACGCTGGAGAAGCTGATCCTCCGCGAGGCTGCCTCGGGAGCCGGAAGTCCGACGCCGCCGGCGCCGGCACCACGCTCTGGCCGCGCGACGCCTACCGCTCCGCCCGCGGCGAACAGGTGACCACCAACACCGGCCAACAGGCCAGGATGCGCCAGCCGCTCGACTTCTTCATGATCACCGACCACTCCGACGCGATGGGTGCGATCGGCGACATCATCGCCGGCGCCCCCAACATCCTTGCCGACCCCGCCGGCCGTCACTTCAACAAGGGCGGCGAGTTGGCCAGGGCGGCGTCGGTCGAGATGATCGGCCTGTTCGAGCGCCGCGACCTCGCCCTCGTCGGCTACCAAAGGCGTGCCGATGGGCGCCGACCTGCCGGCCGCCATCGACGGCAAGGCGCCAAGCTTCCTCGTCTACGCGCTCCGCGCCGCCGCGGGCGCCAACCTCGACCGCGTGCAGATCATCAAGGGCTGGCTCGACGCGAGCGGCGCGGCTCAGGAGAAGGTCTACGACGTCGCCTGGTCCGACAACCGCCAGCCCGGCGCCGACGGCAAGCTGCCCGCCCTCGGCAACGCCATCGACCTCTCGATTCCCAGCTGGACCAACACCATCGGCGCCGCCGAGCTCGGCACCGTCTGGACCGACCCCGACTTCGACCCGGCGCTCAAGGCCTTCTACTATGCCCGCGTCATCGAGATCCCAACCCCGCGCTGGACCGCTTACGATGCGGTGAAATTCAACCTCGACCTGCCCAAGAACATCCCGCTCGAAGCCCAGCAGCGCGCCTATACCTCGCCGATCTGGTGCGATCCGGCGGGCTGAACGAAAAACTCAAAGGGGGACCCGCCATGCTGTAGCTGCTCCTGAGCACCAGCCTGCTCGCCACGCTCGCTGCCGCCGCGCAGGCGCAGGACACCGCCGCCGTCGACGGCGCCGCCGCGGTGCTGAAGGGGCCGGCCCTACTCGCCCAATGCCGACCGCGCCTTTCCGACCAACGTCTATTTCGGCGACTCCCACGTCCATACCGGCCTCTCCGCCGACGCCGGCGGCTCGGGCACCACGCTGATGCCGCGCGACGCCTACCGCTACGCCCGTGGCGAACAGGTCACGTCGAACACCGGCCAGCCGGTGAAGCTGCGGACGCCCTTCGACTTCTTCATGATCACCGACCATTCCGACGCGATGGGGGCGATCACCGACATCATCAGCGGCGCGCCCGACGTCATGGCCGACCCCGACGGCAAGCGCTTCCACGAAGCCTTCAACCAGGCGACGAATTCGCCGCCTTCGAGACCTGGGATGTCGGCAATCTCGATCTCACCCAGGCTTAGACGCCGGAGATGCTGCCCGCCGAATATGCCCGGTCGGGCCTGAAACGCGGCCTGGAGCTCGAGGCGAAACTCGGGGTCAATCCGTTCAAGTTCGGCATGCTCGGCGCCGGCGACACCCACAACGGTCTCGCCAGTCCCGACGACGACAATTTCTTCCACAAATTCACCCCCTACGAGCCGTCGCCGCACCGGCTCATCAAGGAGGACGGTAGCGTCCACCTGTCGAAGCTGAACAAGGAACTCGGCCTGCAAATCGCCGTCTGGCAATACATCACCTCGGGCCGGACCGCGGTCTGGGCCACCGAGAACAGCCGCGGCGCCATCTTCGACGCCATGGAGCGCCGCGAAGTCTACGCCACCACCGGCCCGCGCATCCGCGTCCGCTTCTTCGGCGGCTTCGACTTCGCCGAAAGCGACGCGCTTCGCCGCGACCTCGCCCTCGTCGGCTACACCAAGGGCGTGCCGATGGGCAGCGACCTGCCCGCCGCCGCGCCCGACGGCAAGGCGCCGAACTTCCTCGTCTACGCCATGCGCGACCCCATTGGCGCCAACCTCGACGGCGTGCAGATCGTCAAGGGCTGGCTCGACGCCGCCGGCCAGCCGCAGGAGCAGGTCTATGACGTTGCCTCGTCCGACGACCGCCTGCCGGGCGCCGACGGCAAGCTGCCGCCGGTCGGCGACACGGTGGATTTGTCGATCCCGAGCTGGACCAACACCATCGGCGCTTCGGAACTGGGCGCGGTCTGGGAGGATCCGGATTTCGACCCCGCCCTCAAGGCCTTCTACTACGCCCGCGTCATCGAGATCCCGACCCCGCGCTGGACCGCCTACGACGCGGTCAAGTTTGACCTCGACCTGCCGGACGACATACCCTTGAAGGCGCAGCAACGCGCTTACTCCTCACCGATCTGGTACGGCCCGAGCTGAAAGGGGGGGATTGGCCACGTCACGTCTCGCACTTGAGACGGCCGTCGCGCTCGTCCTGATCGCCGCGCCTGCGGCGGCCCAGGTAACGACGGACGCCGGCACCATCGACCCGTCCACGATCGAACGCTTCTTCGGGTTATTCGCAGTATGCCGGGCACACCCACCCGTTTCGGCCGCTCTGGGGCGAGATCCAGCTGCACATCTCATGGTCGGCCGACGCCATCGCCGGCGGAACCAGGTCGGACTCGACGAGGCGCTGCGCTATTCTGAAGGCGAGGGAGATCGTCTCCAGCACCGGCCCGGCGGTCAGGTTGTCCGTAAGCGTCCGGGGGTGACCGCCCTGCCGAGTGATGGAAGGGTTGGATAGTGTCCGCTGTGTGTAGTGGACACTATGGGCATCTTGATGGCGCGTCGAACGAAGCGGCTCTGGACCGTTGAGGAGAAGCGGTCGGTTTGTCTGCAGAGACTGTTCCGGGTGTTTCCGTGGCGCAGGTGGCTCGGCGCTATGCGCTGAACGCCAACCTCATCTTCTCATGGCTGCGTGACCGAGGTTCGCGCCGGACCCGGGCGGAAGCGCTTCAAGCCGGGATCGCCGGCGCGGCGGTGGGGCTCAGAACGGGATCTCGTCGTCGAGGGCGCCGGCCGGGCTGCGGGTTTCGCCGCCGAGGCTGGTGCCGCGGTCCTGCTCGTAGCTGCCGCTGCCCTCGCTGCGGCCGTCGAGCAGCGTCATCTGGCCGTTGAAGCGCAGGGCGACCTCGGTAGAGTAGCGGTCCTGGCCGGACTGGTCCTGCCACTTGCGGGTTTCGAGCTGGCCCTCGAGGTAGACCTTGGATCCCTTGCGCAGGTACTGCTCGGCGATGCGGGCGATGTTGTCGTTGTAGATCGACACCGAGTGCCACTCGGTGCGCTCCTTGCGCTCGCCGCTCTGCTTGTCGCGCCAGTTCTCCGAGGTGGCGACGCGAAGGCTCACCACCTTGCCGCCGTTGGGGAAGCTGCGCACCTCCGGATCCCGGCCAAGATTGCCAACCAGGATAACCTTGTTCACGCTGCCAGCCATCGACCTTCTCCTCCCGTCAGACGCCGCACTGCGCCCCGCCATTCGGCAGGTGCGAGGGCGGAGCTTCTGCGGGCAACGGTTAACGGAGGATGAAGGCAGATGAAAGCTGACATGCGAAAAGTTTTTTGCCATAGTTCGCCGCAAATTCCCGGCAAAGCCCGGGCGGCGGAGGGCAGCCCGCCGTACAGGAGCACGAGGGACAATGAGGAACCTACTGATTGCGCTTGGCTTACTGCTGGCGGCGAGCGAGGCAGCCGCGGCTGATGCGCGGCTGAGCAGCCTGCTGCGCAGCCAGTCCAGCCTTTCGCCACAGTATCGCGACCTGATCCGCCCGCCGATTCCGGGGGCGCTGGCGGGGCAGCCGCGCCGGCCGTCGCGGCTCGAGGCCGACGAATGGGCGGGCATTCCTATCTATAGCGGCGCCTCCGGGGTGTACCAGGACATGGCGCGGGCGGCGGCGCGGCGGCACAACGTGCCGGAGGATCTGTTCCTGCGGCTGGTGCGCACCGAATCGAATTTCCGCCCTACGGCGAAGTCCAACAAGGGCGCCATCGGCCTGGCGCAGCTGATGCCGTATACGGCGCGGAACCTGGGAGTGAACCCGCACGATCCGAAGGAGAACCTGGAGGGCGGGGCGCGCTATCTCAGCCAGCAGTACCGGCGCTTCGGCGACTGGCGGCTGGCGCTGGCGGCATATAATGCCGGGCCGGGCGCGGTGGAGCAGTACCACGGCGTGCCACCCTACGCCGAGACGCGCAACTACGTTAAGGCCATTCTAGGCCGCTGAGTCGGCCGCCGGCGCGAGGCAAGGCGCAGGTGCCGCCGGCCCCGCGCCTATTTCCTGTGCAGCTTTCGGAATCGCTGTCAGCAGGCTTGCTTCGGTTCGTGTTTTGTTCACACACTGCGACTCGCATATTCGCCGCGAGACGCTATCTAAGGGCGCGTCCACAGGAGCGAGGCATGCCTGAGCAGAAGTTCATCGAGATCCGCGGGGCGCGCGAGCACAACCTGAAGTCGATCGACGTCGACATTCCGCGCGACCGGCTCGTGGTGATCACCGGGCTCTCGGGGTCGGGCAAGTCGAGCCTCGCCTTCGATACCATCTATGCCGAGGGGCAGCGGCGCTACGTGGAGAGCCTGTCGGCCTATGCACGGCAGTTCCTCGACATGATGCAGAAGCCGGACGTGGATCATATCAGCGGGCTGTCGCCGGCGATCTCCATCGAGCAGAAGACGACCTCGAAGAATCCGCGCTCGACCGTGGGTACGGTGACGGAGATTTACGACTACATGCGGCTCCTGTTCGCGCGGGTTGGGACGCCGTTCTCGCCGGTGACCGGGCTGCCGATCGAGGCGCAGCAGATCAGCCAGATGGTGGACATCACCATGGCGATGCCGGAAGGGACGCGCGCCTACCTGCTGGCGCCGATCGTGCGTGACCGCAAGGGCGAGTACCGCAAGGAATTCCAGGACCTGCTGAAGAAGGGATTCCAGCGGGTCAAGGTGAACGGGGAGTTCCACGACCTCGACAGCCCGCCGGAGCTCGACAAGAAGTACCGGCACAACATCGACGTGGTGGTGGACCGCATCATCGTGCGCGAGGGGCTGGAGACGCGGCTGGCCGATTCGCTGCGGACGGCGCTCGATCTTGCCGACGGGATCGCCATTCTCGAGACGGCGCCTGCGGCCAATGAGAACGGGGAGAGCGAGGAGCCGCAGCGGATCACGTTCAGCGAGAAATTTGCCTGTCCGGTGTCGGGGTTCACCATCCCGGAGATCGAGCCGCGGCTCTTCTCGTTCAATGCGCCGTTCGGGGCCTGCCCGGCCTGCGACGGGCTGGGGGTGGAACTGTTCTTCGATCCGCGGCTGATCGTGCCGGACGAGGGGCTGACGCTGATGCGCGGGGCAATTGCGCCCTGGGCGAAGGGGCAGTCGCCCTACTATCGGCAGACGATCGAGGCGCTGGCGCGGCATTACGAATTCGATGCGAAAAAGCGTTGGCGGGAGTTGTCGGATCAGGCAAAGAACCTGCTGCTCTACGGGTCGGAGGGGGAGAAGATCCGCTTCCGCTACGACGAGGGAGGGCGGGTCTACGAAATCGAGCGGCCGTTCGAGGGGGTAATCCCGAACATGGAGCGGCGCTACCGCGAGACGGACTCGGCCTGGTCGCGCGAGGAGATGGAGCGCTACCAGAACAACCGGCCGTGCGGGACCTGCCATGGCTTCCGGCTGAAGCCGGAGGCGCTGGCGGTGAAGATCGGCGGGCGGCACGTGGGCGAGGTGGTGCGGCTGTCGATCCGCGAGGCGCTGGCGTGGGTGGAGACGGTTCCGGAGGCGCTGACGGCGCAGCGCAACGAGATCGCGCGGGCGATCCTGAAGGAAATCAGGGAGCGCCTGGGGTTCCTGGTGAACGTCGGGCTCGACTATCTGACGCTGGCGCGGAATGCGGGGACGCTGTCGGGCGGCGAGAGCCAGCGGATCCGGCTGGCAAGCCAGATCGGGTCGGGGCTGACGGGGGTGCTCTATGTGCTCGACGAGCCGTCGATCGGGCTGCACCAGCGCGACAACGGGCGGCTGCTGACGACGCTGAAGAACCTGCGTGATGCGGGAAACACGGTGATCGTCGTGGAGCATGACGAGGAGGCGATCCGCGAGGCGGACCATGTCATCGACATCGGGCCGGGGGCGGGGGTGCATGGCGGCGAGATTATTGCCGAGGGCACGCCGGCGGACATCGCGGCGGCACCGGCATCGGTGACCGGGCAGTACCTGACCGGGCAGCGGGCGATCCCGGTCCCGGCGGAGCGGCGGAAGGGGAACGGGAAGAAGGTGAAGGTGGTGAACGCCACCGGCAACAACCTGCAGGGGGTGACGGCGAGCTTTCCGCTCGGGACCTTCACTTGCGTCACGGGGGTGTCTGGGGGAGGCAAGTCGACGCTGACCATCGAGACGCTGTTCAAGACCGCGTCGATGCGGCTGAACGGGGCGCGGCAGACGCCGGCGCCCTGCGAGGCGGTGGAGGGGCTGGAGTATCTCGACAAGGTCATCGACATCGACCAGTCGCCGATCGGGCGGACGCCGCGGAGCAATCCGGCGACCTATACCGGGGCGTTCGGGCCGATCCGCGACTGGTTCGCCGGGCTGCCCGAGTCGAAGGCGCGGGGATACAAGCCGGGGCGGTTCAGCTTCAACGTGAAGGGCGGTCGCTGCGAGGCCTGCCAGGGCGACGGGGTCATCAAGATCGAGATGCACTTCCTGCCGGATGTCTACGTCACCTGCGAGACCTGCAAGGGCAAGCGCTACAACCGCGAGACGCTGGAAGTTCTGTTCAAGGGCAAGAGTATCGCGGACGTTCTCGACATGACGGTGGAGGATGCGGAAGGGTTCTTCGCGGCGGTGCCGGCGATCCGGGAGAAGATGACCACGCTGATGCGGGTGGGGCTCGGCTACGTCAAGGTCGGCCAGTCGGCGACCACGCTGTCGGGCGGCGAGGCGCAGCGGGTGAAGCTGTCGAAGGAGCTGGCGCGGCGCTCGACCGGGCGGACGCTCTATATCCTCGACGAGCCGACGACCGGGCTGCATTTCGAGGATACGCGCAAGCTGCTCGAGGTGCTGCACGAGCTGGTGGAGCAGGGGAATTCCGTGGTGGTGATCGAGCACAATCTCGACGTCATCAAGACGGCGGACCATGTCATCGACATCGGGCCGGAGGGCGGCGACGGGGGCGGGACCATCGTTGCCACCGGGACGCCGGAGCAGGTGGCGCGGGCGAAGGGGAGCCATACGGGGGAGTATCTGGCCGCCCTTTTGCGGGCGCGGCGGGTGGCGGCGGAATAGCCGCGGGGGAAAAGGGTTTACGGGGATTCGCTCGACCCAGAAAGCGTATGGAATCCGTATGGAATCCATATGGCACCTAAAAGAGTCAGGATTGGAGTGTTAACACGGTGGCCCTGTGGCGCGGATGTGCCGCGCCGCAGGGGCTGGTGCGGTCAGTTCCGGGCGGGCTCGGCCTCGGCGAAGGCTGCAAAGCGTGCGGGGACGGGCATGGCGGACTGGAACTGCTGCTGCACGCCCTCGTGGCCGTTGACCCGTGGTTGTGGGGCGGCGTGGGGGATTTCGTCGGTGACGACCTTGAAGCCGACGAGGGACGAGGCGCCGAAACTGGTGGACAGCGCCACGTCGGTGGCGTCGCGGCCGGTGGCCATGAGGATGCGGCCGATGCGCGGGGTGTTGTGGCGGGCGTCGAAGGTGAACCAGCGGCCGTCGAGCCAGACCTGGAACCAGGCGCTGAAGTCCATGGGATAGTCCACCGGCGGGATGCCGATGTCGCCGAGATAGCCGGTGCAGTAGCGCGCCGGGATGTTCATGCAGCGGCAGAGGGTGATCGCCAGATGCGCGAAGTCGCGGCAGACGCCGGTCTTGTCGCAGAAGCCGCCGTGGGCGGTACGGAGCGGGTCGGCCTGCTGATAGTCGAAGGTGATGTGGTCGTGCACGAAGTCGCAGATCGCCTGCACGCGTGCCCAGCCGGGAGGGGTGGTGCCGAAGGTTGCCCAGGCGAAGTCGCCAAGGCGGTCGGTGTCGC
The DNA here is from genome assembly GCA_963796805.1 of uncultured Alphaproteobacteria bacterium. GTDB lineage: Bacteria > Pseudomonadota > Alphaproteobacteria > Rhodobacterales > Rhodobacteraceae > Amaricoccus. Next base: position 11,366 of record CAWCNG010000008.1, on the reverse strand, counting down.
AGTAGCGGCTGCCGAGCAGGAACACGAGCACCTCGTCGGGAAGTTCGCGGATATCGTGCTGGCGCGCCTCGGGGGCTACCTCGTCGGGCTGGCCGTGGTCGAAGACGTCGAACTCGGTCGAGATCGTGAGGCGCCCGGCGGGGGCCACGATCCGCGTGCAGATGTTGCCGAAGGCATCGGTGTAGTCGTGCGACCGCACCGACGGCGTGTAGCGCAGGACCTGGTTGGTCAGAAGGTCGACCCGGCGCGACGGATGGATGTTGAGCGCGAGCAGCATCGGTGTCGGCTGTGGGCACTCGTAGCTCAGCTCGTATCCCGCTCGTATCCGCATTCGGTGGACCTCCCCTCCGGGTTTCGCCCCCGGGAGAGGGAGCACCCACGACAACGCCGGGTGCCGCGGCTGGTTCCGGCGCCGGCGCAGCCGGTCACGCCGCCGGGAGCGGTCCGGCGAGGGGTTCGGTGGTGACGTTGACCTGCACCGACATGCCGGCGAAGTCGGAGCTCTCGCCGTGGAAGCTGCCGCTGAGGGGCACGGCCTGGCTCGGGTCGCGGGTCACCGCCACCCGGATCAGGTCGCGGTTGCCGACGATGCCGTTGGTGGGATCGAACTCCACCCAGCCGGCGCCGGGCAGGTAGACCTGGCACCAGGCGTGGGTGGCGCCGCCGCCGCGCGTCTCGGTCGCGTCGCGATCGGGCACGTAGACGTAGCCGGTGACGAAGCGCGCGGCGAAGCCGAGGCTGCGCACCGCCTCCATCATCAGCAGGGCGAAATCCCGGCAGGTGCCGCGGCGGATGGCGAGGGTGAGGCGCGGCGGCTGGGTGCCGGGCGCCTGCCGGCGGGAGTAGACGAAGCTCTCGTGGATGGCGAAGCAGAGGGTCATCAGCAGGCGCCCGGTCTCGGTGCGCCCGCCGGCGTGCAGGAAACGACGGGCCCAGCGCTCGACCTCGGGGTCGGGATAGTGCGGGCGTATCGTGGGCGCTAGGTCGGCCGCCTCCTCCGGGTGGTAGGCGAAGGGGTAGCCGAGGGCCTCGGCATCGATCTCGAGGTGGAGCTCGTTCTGCGGGATATGCTCGAGCGCGATGCGGGTCTCGAAGCGCAGTTCGTCGGCGGTGCCGGGGATGTCGACCAGCGCCACGCAGTTGCCGAAGACATCGAGGATCCAGCGCACCTCTCCCTGCGGCGGCATGACGGTGAGATCGGCGCTGATCAGCCGCTGGTCGTGGCTGTCGCGCGGACGGAACATGAGCTGATGCCGGCCGAACCGCACCGGACGCCGGTAGCTGTAGGTGGTGACGTGGCGCACGCGGAAGGTGGTCATCGCCGGATCAGCGTGACCGCCGCTTGCGGCGATGGTCAAGATGGCGGGAGCGGCTGCCCGGCGGTTGCCGGCGCCCGGCAGACCCCTAGAGGCCGTCGTGGGCGGCGGCACCGAGACCGGCGCGGACGGGACGGGTCGGATCGCGGCTCTCGGTGAGGAGCAGAATCAGTGCATCGTCCAGGCGTTCGGCAAGGTGCGGCATGCCGTTCATGGCGGCATAGATCCGCAGCTCGGTCAGGATGTCGAACATCTGCGCGTTGGTCTCGGGAAGATACATCGCGGCATTCCAGCATCTGAAGACCGGCCCGGGACCTCCCGCGACCTTACTGCGCGAGTCCTAATCCTGTACGCGTCTCAAGGGTAGAGAAAAGTTGTCGCAAGCACAGGAATCGCCGGCAATTTTCCGCTGGTGGTTAAGCCGGGGGCACCGTAGCCGCATGCACGCCCGGCGGAGTAGAAGCGCGCCGCGATGCTGGCGGGCCTTGCCGGGATGTGCTTTGGTGGCATGCCCGGTAGGAACTCCGGGCCACACAAGGACAGGGGGACATCGTATGGAAGGCCTTGTTGCGATCATCGTGCAGGCCATTGCCGGCGCCGTCGGTGGCGGGCTGGTCGGCAATATGGTCAAGACCGCGGGCATGGCGCTGTTACCGAAGCTGATCTCGGGCGCCATCGGCGGCGTCGCCGGCGGTTCGATCCTGGGCGCGCTTCTCGGCGGCTCGGGTGTCGATCCGAACGCAGCGGCGGATGCGGTCAGCGCAGCGGGCGGGATGGACATGGGGCAGCTCATCGCCCAGCTGATCGGCGGCGTGGGCGGCGGCGGCATCCTGACCGCGCTGGTCGGCATGTTCATGGGAAAGCGCTGAGGCTTCGCCGGCCAGCCGTCACCAGTGCGGCGGCCGGGTGTCGGGGGGCGGCTCGGCGGGGCCGCCGGCTTCGAGTGCGGCCAGCCGGTCCAGGACGGCCGCAATCCGCCGTTCCAGTGCCGCCAGCCGGTCGGCCTGCTCGCGCACCACGTCGCTCAGCTCCTCGCTCAGCCGCTCCTGGTGGGCGATGGCGGTTTCGAGCTGGGTGACGCGGGCATCCTGGTCCATGGCGGGGGCCTCCGGGGGCTTCGGCACGGGCAGTCTAGCATCGACAGGGTGAACGGCACGGTCTAAACGGGCCGCGCCGAACCGGCGGGGGAGCGCTTGCCCGACTTCAGCGAGAGACTGCTGCGCGATGCGCTGGGCCGCTTTGCCACCGGGGTCACCGTGGTCACCACCATGACGCCGCGGGGGCCACTCGGGATCACCGCCAACAGCTTCGCGAGCGTTTCGCTGGCGCCGCCGCTGGTGCTCTGGTCGCCGGCGCGGAAGTCGCGGCGCTTTCCGGCCTTCGAGGCGGCGTCGCATTTCGCGATCCACGTGCTGAGCGAGAACCAGCAGGGGCTGGCGGAGCGGTTCGCGCTGCCGGGAGACGGGTTCGCCGAGATCGAATTCGCCTCGGGGTATGACGGGACGCCGCTGCTCGCCGGCTGCACGGCGCGGTTCGAGTGCCGGCACGCGGCGGGGCACGATGGCGGCGACCATCTGATCGTGGTGGGCGAGGTGCTGCGGCTGGAGCAGGCCGATCTGCCGCCGCTTCTCTACTACCGCGGCCAGTACAGCGGGCTCGGCAGCGGCTGAGCTTGCCCTTGCGCGGCTCTCCGGGGTAGGAGGGCGCCCGAACCCGAGCCCGGACCCGTCATGGCCAAGGACAAAGAGAAGAAACCGCGCCGCCCGCGGGCGGAGACGCCCAAGGGCTTCCGCGACCATTTCGGCGCCGAGGTGCGGGCGCGGCAGGCGATGCTGGCACGGATCTGCGAGGTCTATCACGCCTGGGGCTTCGATCCGCTGGAGACGAGCGCGGTCGAGACGGTGGAGGCGCTGGGCAAGTTCCTGCCCGACGTGGACCGGCCGAACGATGGCGTCTTCGCCTGGCAGGACGAGGACGAGCGGTGGCTGGCGCTGCGCTATGACCTGACGGCGCCTCTGGCGCGGGTGTTCGCGCAGCACCGGATGAACCTGCCCACGCCTTATCGACGGTACCAGGTGGGGCCGGTATGGCGGAACGAGAAGCCCGGGCCGGGGCGGTTCCGGCAGTTCTACCAGTGCGATGCGGACACGGTGGGTTCGGCCAGCGTGGCAGCGGACGCCGAGATGTGCGCGATGCTGGGCGAGGCGCTGGAAGCTGCGGGCATCGCGCCGGGCGACTACGCCATCCGCATCAACAATCGCAAGGTGCTGAACGGGGTGCTCGATGTCGTCTTCCCTCACTTCAATCCGCAGAGCGAAGAGCGGGCCCGATTGTCAGACGTCTATCACCAATCCAAACTTGACGGCGTTCTTAGGACGATCGACAAGTTCGACAAGGTGGGAAGGGCGGGGGTCCGCGAGCTGCTGATGGAGGGCCGGCGGGACGAGTCCGGCGCGTTCATACCTGGCATGGAACTCGCTGGGGAGGATGCCGATCGCATCCTCAGTTTCATGCAGGCCCGCTCGACCTCCAACTCGGGCACCCTTACCAACTTGCGAGAGGTCGTGGGCGGCTCCGAGATCGGGTTGGCCGGCGTCAATGAGCTCGAGCAGATCGTTGAGCTGCTTGAGTCACGGGGCGCCTCCGCCGTGATCGATCCATCGGTGGTGCGCGGGCTGGGATATTATACCGGGCCGGTGGTGGAGGCGGAGCTGACCTTCGAGGTGGTCGGCGACGACGGCAAGCCGCGGCAGTTCGGGTCGGTGGCCGGCGGTGGGCGGTACGACGACCTGGTCCGGCGGTTCACCGGCGAGGCGGTGCCGGCGACAGGGGTTTCGATCGGGGTGGACCGGCTGTTGGCGGCGCTGGGCGAGAAGGGGCGGCTGACCGCGGAGGAGGCGGGACCGGTGGTGGTGACGGTGATGGACCGCTCGGAGATGGCGGCCTATCAGGCGATGGCGGCGGAGCTTCGGGCCGGGGGCATCCGGGCGGAGGTGTTTCTCGGCGGCGGCAACATGGCGCGGCAGCTCAAGTATGCCGATCAGCGGGCGGCGGCGGTGGCGGTGATCGAGGGCGGCGACGAGCGGGTGCGCGGGGTGGTGCAGCTCAAGGATCTGGCGCTCGGGGCGCGGCTGGCGGCGGAGATTTCGACGCACGAGGACTGGGCCGCGCAGCCGGCGCAGGTGGAGGTGCCGCGCGCCGGGCTGGTCGAGGCGGTGCGGGCGATGCTGGCGCGGTCGGTGTAGGCGCCCCGTGGTCGCGGATCGGGCATATCTCGCAGGCGCGCGGATGGGGCCGGGGCTGGCCCGGCTGGACCGTGAGGTGGCGCGCATCCTCGGCGTGCTGCGCTCGACGGGGGCGATGACGGTGGAGCCGGCGGCGCTGCAGCCGGCGGACGTGCTGCTCGATCTCTACGGCGAGGACATCCGGGCGCGCGCCTTCGTCACCGGCGACGAGGGGGCGGAGATGATGCTGCGGCCGGACTTCACCGTGCCGATCGTGCGGCTGCACATGGACGCGGGGGCGGAGCCGGCGCGCTATGTCTATTGCGGGCCGGTGTGGCGGCGACAGGAGGCGGGGTCGGAGCGGCCGCGGGAGTTCCTGCAGGCGGGCTTCGAGGTCTTCGAGGGCGGCGACCCGGCGGCGCACGATGCCGAGGTGCTGGGGGTGATCGTCGATGCGCTGGGGGATGCGCCGGTCGATCTCGTCACCGGCGATCTCGGGCTGGTCCTGGCGGCGATCGATGCGCTCGACACAAGTGCTGCGCGCAAGGCGGCGCTGCGGCGGCATGTGTGGCGGCCGGCGCGGTTCCACGCCCTGTTGCAGCGGTTCGGCGAGGAGCATGGCGTCGAGCGGCAGCGGCGGGCCGAGCTCCTGACCGCCGAGGCGGAAGGGCGGACGGACGTGCTGGTGGCTGCCGGCGTGGAAGTCGGGCGGCGCGGAGCCGACGAGGTTATAGCGCGGGTGGCGCGGCTGGCGGAGGAAGCGGCGACGCCGCCGCTCGCCGCTGGCGAGGCGGCGCGGATCGAGGCGGTGCTGGCGGTGGAGGGCCCGGCGAGCGAGGCTGTGGGCGCGCTGCGGGCGCTGGCGGCGGGGCGGGCGGGGCTGGCGGCGGCAGTCGATCGGTTCGAGGCGCGGCTCGACGCCTTTGCGACACGGGGGATCACGCCCGAGCGGCTGCGTTTCGAGGCGAGCTTCGGGCGGACCTCGCTGGAATATTACGACGGGATGGTCTTCGGGGCGATGCCGCGCGGCCGCGAGGATCTGCCGCCGGTGGCGAGCGGTGGGCGGTACGACGCCCTCACCCGGGTGCTTGGGCGGGGGCGCGGGATCCCCGCGGTAGGCGGGGTCATCCGGCCCGAGGCGCTGTTGGCAGTGCTCGGAGCAGAGCGGTGCGGCTGAAACTAGGGGTTCCGTCGAAGGGGCGGCTGCAGGAGGAGACGATCGCCTGGTTCGGGGCGCGCGGGATCACGCTGGCGCGCGCCGGCGCCGGGCGGGAGTACCGCGGGTCGGTGCGGGGGGTGGAGGGGGTTGAGCCGGTGCTGCTCTCGGCGGGGGAGATTCCACGCGAGCTGGCGGCGGGACGGCTGCATCTCGGCGTCACCGGGCAGGACCTCGTGCGCGAGGAGATCCCGCGTTGGTCCGGGGAGCTGGTGGAACTGGCACCCATGGGCTTCGGCTTTGCCGACCTGGTGGTGGCGGTGCCGGCCTTCTGGCTCGACGTGACGACCATGTCCGACCTCGACGCTGCCGCGGGCGAGTTCCGGGCGCGCCACGGACATCGGTTGCGGGTGGCGACGAAGTACCAGCACCTGGCGCGCGCGTTCTTCCAGCGGCACGGGGTGGCGGACTATCAGCTGGTGGACAGCCAGGGGGCGACGGAAGGGTCGGTGAAGAACCTGACCGCCGAAGCGGTGGCCGACATCACCACCACCGGCTCGACGCTGCGCGACAACCACCTGCGGGTTCTGGACGACGGGGTGATCCTGCGCAGCCAGGCGACGCTGTTCCTGTCGCGCGCCGCCCCCTGGGACAGCGCAGCCGAGGCCACCCTCGCGGCGCTCTGCGCCCGGTCGGGGCTCAGGCCTCCGGCAGGGTTTCAGCGAGAGCCGGCGTCCTGAGGCGGCTGTCGGGGAGCGCCGTCAGGAACGCGGCGAGGCGCCCGGCGTAGAGGTGCGCCTGGCCCGACGCGGTCAGGTGCCCGGTGGTGTCCGGGCCCCCGGGGATGAGGTATGCCTCGGCATGGGCGATCCGCGGCAGGGCCTTCTCGAGGATGCCGAGCTCGGGCGGGTTGCGCAGGTCGTCCGCCGAGTTGATGACGAGGACGTGCGCCCGGATCTTCTCCAGGTCGGGCGAGGGATCGTAGTCGCGCGAGGCCTCCCACAGGTACAGCACGTCGTTCGCATCGCCGACGGTGGCCTCGGCCATCCGCGCATCGAGCCAGGCGTCGGCCGCGGCATTGGTCGGCGCCTTGGCGAAAAGCTCCTGGTTGCCGCCTGCGGTCGCGATGGCGTACCAGAAGCTGGCGAGCCGCAGCGCTGGTGGCTGGTCGGCATAGTCACCGTTGCGCCAGGCGGGGTCATTGCGCACGGAATCGATGATCATCCTCCGCATCATCCAGTTCCGCCCGGCCATCGGGGCGGGCAGCGACGCCATCGGGACGAGGCCGTCCATGAAGCCGGGATGCCTCACGCCCCAGATCCAGGTGTGCATCCCGCCCATCGATGTGCCGGTCACCAGCCGCAGGTGGGGAATGCCGAGTCCTTCGGACACCAGGCGGTACTGCGCCTCCACCATGTCGTCGAAGTTGTAGCGCGGGAAGGCGGCGCGTAGGCCGTCCGATGGCTTCGAGCTGCCGCCGGCGCCGATTGCGTCGGGGAGGATCAGAAAGCAGCGGCTGGCGTCGAGCGGCTGGCCCGGGCCGAAGAGGGCCCCGGCGAAGCCTTCGCGGAGCATGCCCGCGCCGCTGCCCATGGTCCCGTGCAGAACGAGGACCGGCTCGCTGGTGGCATCGCCTAGCGTTCGGTAGCGAATCCTGAGCTCGGGCAGCACCTGACCGTCGTGGAAGGCGAAATCCCTGATGACGTGGTCGCGCTCGCGGGACGGAGCTGGCGGTGGGCCGGGACGCGTCATCGAGGTTCTCCCCGCCGGGCCGGCTGCTTCAGCGCGAGCCGGCTAGATAGGCGAGACGGCTGCGCAGGGTGTCGCTGCGGCGGGTGGCGAAGAGGACGTCGTCGACGCGGCTGGTGCCGTCGGCCTCGGGCACGATGACGAGGTACTCGGTCCAGGCTGGCGCGGCGCCGCCGGGCTTGCTGCGGCGGATTCGACGATCGCGGCGCTCCGGGTGTGCGCCTCGCAGTCCGGGACCACGTTGGTGTAGCTCTGGAAGAGCACGTTGGGCGGGAGGAGTTCGGTGTTGTTCGCCGCCGCCTGAATGTCCGCCGCCAGCCCGTTGCTGAGGAGCGGGCGAAGGCCGGCCATGTCGCCCGCCAGCGTCAGCCGGCAGAACTCGGCGCCGAGGGCGTCCCAGTCGTACTTGCTGCGCTGGGCAGCCGGGGCAGGCAGGGCGAGAAGGAGCGCGAGGGCTGCGGCCCCGAGCGGGGCGAGATGGCGCATGTCAGAGCACTCCGATCTGGGCGAGCCCGGCGGCGAGCTCGGGCGGCACGTCGCCGGCGGTTGTGGGCATGAGATCGCGGGGCGCGTCCTCGGGGCGGAGGTAGCGCCAGCCCTGGAAGGCCCGGCGCGGCTGCGGCACGGTGCGGACGACCTCGGGGTCGAGGCGGATGGCGCAGCGCTCGATCCCGTCCTTGCCGCGGCGCGGCTCGAGCCCGAGGATGCGCTGGCGGGCGAGGACGAGGCCCTTGAAGACCCAGTAGAGCGAGCCGCCGTGGAGAAGGGCATCGGCCTGCTTCGGCCGCATGCGGGTGACATGGAAAGGGGAGGGGTCGAGGCCGGCCGCCCGGCGCTCGGCCATGCGTTCGGCCTGCCAGGTGGTGAGATCCTCGATGCCCTCGGCGCCGACGCACAGTTTCAGGAGATGCAGAGTGGTTGCGGGCATGCCTGCCTATCGCTAGATATGGGGTCTCAGCAATCCGCAAGATATGCCGTCCGGCGGAGCGAGGCAACCGATGAACAAGCCCGAACCGCGTCTCAAGGTCACGCCCGCCGACCTGCCATGGCAGGAGGTTAGCCTTGACGTGCTGCGGGAGAAGTATGCCAAGGGCCTGGAGCGCGATCTGGAGGGGCCGGAGGCGGCGCGGGCGGTGCGGCAGCGTGTCGCGCGGGCGCTGGCCGAGGTGGAGGCGGACCCGGCGGCGTGGGAGCCGGCGTTCCTGAAGGCGCTGGAGGACGGGTTCATTCCCGGCGGGCGGATCAACTCGGCGGCGGGGTCGGGGATTCGCGACGTCACGCTTATCAACTGCTTCGTGCAACCCGTGGGCGATTCGGTCTCGGAGACCGTGGACGGCAAGCCGGGGATTTACATCGCCCTGCGCGAGGCGGCGGAGACCATGCGGCGGGGCGGGGGGGTCGGCTACGACTTCTCGGCGATCCGGCCGCGGGGGGCGCGGGTCAGCGGAACCGACAGCGCGGCCTCGGGGCCGATCAGCTACATGCACGTCTTCGACCAGTCCTGCGCCACGGTGGAGAGCGCCGGCTCGCGACGAGGGGCGCAGATGGGGGTGCTGCGCTGCGATCATCCCGACATCATGGAGTTTGTCGGCGCCAAGCGGCAGGCGGGGCGGCTCAACAACTTCAACATCTCGGTCGGCGTCACCGACGCGCTGATGCGGGCGGTGGAAGCGGACGGGACCTTCGAGCTCACGCACAAGGCCGAGCCGGGGGTGGCGCAGGTCGCGGGCGGCGCGCACCAGCGGGCGGACGGGCTCTGGGTCTACGCCACGATCCGGGCGCGGGAGCTCTGGTCGGCGATCATGCGCAACACCTACGAGGCGGCGGAGCCCGGGGTGCTGTTTCTCGACCGGATCAATGCGGAGAACAACCTCCACTATTGCGAGCGGATCGAAGCGACCAATCCCTGCGGGGAGATCCCGATCCCCGATCATGGCTGCTGCTGTCTCGGCTCGATCAACCTGACGAAGTTCGTCACCGACCCGTTCGAGGCGGGGGCGTGGTTCGACTTCGCGCGCTTCGAGGCGGTGGTGGCGGTGGCGGTGCGGATGCTCGACAACGTGCTGACCGCGACGGTCTGGCCGCTGCCGGAGCAGGCGCGGGAGGCGGCGAACAAGCGGCGGGTCGGACTGGGCTTCACCGGGCTCGGGGATGCGTTGATCCTGATGGGGCTGCGCTATGATACCGAGGCCGCCCGGGAGATGGCGGCGGACCTGACGCGACGGATGCGCGACGCGGCCTATCGGGCGAGCGTGACGCTGGCGCGGGAGAAGGGGGCATTTCCGCTCTTCGATGCCGCGCGCTGTCTCGAGTCCGGCAATGCCGGGCGGCTGCCGGAGGCGATCCGGGAGGAGATCCGGGCGCAGGGCATGCGCAACAGCCACCTGCTCTCGATCGCTCCGACGGGGACGATCAGCCTCGCGTTCGCCGACAATGCCTCGAACGGGATCGAGCCGGCCTATTCCTGGTTCTACACCCGGAAGAAGCGCGAGCCGGACGGGTCGATGCGCGAGTACCGGGTGGAGGATCACGCCTGGCGGCTGTGGCGGGCGCGGGGCGGCAACGGGGCGGAGCTGCCGCCCGCCTTCGTCAACGCGCTGGAGATCTCGGCACGCGACCATATGGCGATGCAGGCGGCGATCCAGCCCTATATCGACGCGGCGATCTCGAAGACGGTGAACGTGCCGGCGGACTATCCCTTCGAGGCGTTCGAGGATCTTTACCTCGAGGCGTGGCGGGCGGGGCTGAAGGGGATCACCACCTACCGGCCGAACAGCGTGCTGGGGTCGGTCCTGTCGGTGGACGTTCCGCAGGATCTCGACCAGACCGAGCCCGACCGGCGGATCCGTATTGCCGATGCGCCGCAGGTGGCGCTGGCGGCGCTGCGCTGGCCGCACCGGCCGAAGCTGACGGCAGGCTCGCCCTCGTGGACCTATATGGTCGAGGCGCCGGAGAACCGGTTTGCGGTCTTCGTCGGCCATGTGGAGAACGGCGGGCGGCATCCGTTCGAGGTCTGGGTCAATGGCGAGAAGACCCCCAGGGGCCTGGCGGCGCTGGCCAAGAACCTCAGCATGGACATGCGCGCACAGGACCGGGCGTGGCTGAAGTTAAAGCTCGACAGCCTGGCCAAGACGCCCGGCGCACCCTTCTCGGTGGCGATGCCCCCGGACGGGGCGGCGGTGCCGGTGGCGGGCAATGTCAGCGCCTTCGTCAAGGTGGTGGAGTACCGCGCCCTCGCGCTCGGGGTCTTCGACGGCGAGGAGGGCGAGACGCCGCTGGTCGACGCCATGTTCTCGCGCAAGGAACCGAAGTCGGGGGTGGACGGGACGCTGAGCTGGACGGTGGACATCCTAAACCCGGCCACCGGCGACGACTTCGCCATGTTCGTCAAGGAGTGCGTGCTGCCGGACGGATCGAAGAGGCCGTTTTCCGTATGGCTGTCAGGGGCATACCCGCTGGAGTTCAACGGACTTACCAAGTCGCTCAGCCTCGATATGCGGGTGATCGACCCGGCTTGGATCGGCAAGAAGCTGCGCGGGCTGAAGGATCTGCCTGAAGCGCAGGGCGACTTCTTCGCCCGCCAGCCGGGGAGCGAGAAGCAGGCGGTGCAGCCCTCGACGCTGGCCTACGTGGCGCGGCTCCTGATCCACCGCTACGAGATGTTGGGCGTGCTCGATGCCGCCGGCTATCCCACGGCGGGAACGGCGGTGCTCTGGAGCGACGCCCCAGCGCCAGGGACCGGTCCGGCACAGGTGAGCGGGCGGACCTGTCCCGAGTGCGGCCACCCGACCCTGATCCGGCGCGACGGGTGCGACTTCTGCACCTCCTGCGGGCACGTGGGGACGTGCGGGTGACGGGGGCCCAGCTTGATTGTCGAGTCCGGCAATTACAGCCCTTTTCGGGGGTTTTTGGCGCCCTTTG
>CAWCNG010000007.1:0-413750 GCA_963796805.1 uncultured Alphaproteobacteria bacterium | reverse complement strand
ACCTTCTACGCACCATCCCAGGCTCGGTAGGCGGGGCAGCGAAGATGAACGCCGGCTGCTACGGCACCTATACCGCCGACGCCTTCGTGGCGGCGCGCGGGGTTACGCGGAGCGGTGAGGCGGTGGAGCTGTCGCCGGCGGAGATGGGCTTTGCCTACCGCTCCACGACGTTGCCCGAGGGTCTGATCATCACCGAAGTCACCTTCACGGGTCCGCGGGGCGACCCCGCGGCGCTGGCCGGGCGGATGGAGGAGCAGCTGGCGCGCCGGGACGCGAGCCAGCCCACCAGGGAGCGCTCGGCGGGGTCGACGTTCCGCAATCCGGCGGGCTTTTCATCCACCGGGCGGGCTGACGACGTGCATGACCTGAAGGCGTGGAAACTGATCGAGAGTGCCGGCATGAAGGGCTCAACCCTGGGTGGAGCGCAGATGTCACCGATGCACGGCAACTTCCTGATCAACGCCGGAGGGGCGAAAGCCGCCGACCTGGAGAATTTGGGCGAATTGGTGCGAAAAAAGGTTTTGGAATCAACCGGAATAACGCTAGAGTGGGAGATCATGCGGGTCGGCCGAACATAAGGCCCGCGGACAAGACGAAAAAAGACGACGACGGACCCGAGAAGGCCGGCACAAGGCCACGGGGACAGGATTGAGGCGGGCATGTCGAGCAGGACAGCAGCCCGCATCGCAGTGCTGGAAGGCGGCCGTTCGGCTGAGCGCGAAGTATCGCTCAGCTCGGGTCGCGAGTGCGCGGCTGCGTTGCGGCAGGAGGGATTCGAGGTCGTCGAGATCGACGCCGGACCCGACCTCGTGTCGGATCTCAAGGCGGCGAAGCCCGACGTCGTGTTCAACGCGCTGCATGGCCGTTGGGGCGAGGACGGCTGCGTCCAGGGGCTGCTGGAGTGGCTGGCGATCCCCTACACCCATTCCGGCGTTCTGGCGTCGGCGCTGGCCATGGACAAGACCCGCGCCAAGCAGGTCTTCGCGGCGGCCGGGCTGCCGGTGGCCGCGCGGCATGCTCGCCTGCCGCGAACATGTGCGGGCGGCGCACCCGATGGAGCCGCCCTACGTGGTCAAGCCGAACGCGGAAGGGTCTTCGGTCGGGGTCTATATCGTGCCGGCAGGCGCCAACCGGCCGCCCGTCCTGTCCGACGACATGCCCGAAAGCGTATTGGTCGAGGAGTATGTGGCGGGGCGCGAACTGAGCGTGGCTGTGCTCGGCGACCGGCCGCTGGCAGTGACCGACATCATCGTCGACGGTTGGTACGATTATGACGCCAAGTACAAGCCCGGCGGGTCGTGCCACGTGGTGCCGGCCGAAATGCCCGCTGAGATCACCGAGGCCTGCCTAGACATCGCCCTGCGCGCGCACCGGGCGCTCGGCTGCCGCGGCCTCAGCCGGTCCGACTTCCGCTGGGATGAGGCGCACGGGCCGGCCGGGCTCTATCTGCTCGAGATCAACACCCAGCCGGGGATGACGCCCACCTCGCTCGCGCCCGAGCAGGCGGCGCACGTGGGGATGCCGTTCGGCGCGCTGGTGCGCTGGCTGGTAGAGGACGCCTCGTGCTCCCGGTAAGGACCGCTCCCCGCCGCGATCCGGCCCCCTCGCGGCTGCAGTACCGGCTGACCCGCCTCTGGCTACGGCCGCGCTTCCGGCGCACGGTCAACTTCGGCGTCCCGATGCTGGCCGGGGTGCTCGCGGCCTGGACGGTGATGGCGCAGTACGACCTGCGCGGCCGGGTGGTCGGACTGGTCGAGCAGGCGCGCGAGGCCATCGTGCAGCGCCCGCAGTTCACCATCACCGAGATCAGCGTCCCGGACGTGAGCAAGGATCTCGCCGAAGCGATCCGTGTCGCCGCCTTCGTGCGGCTGCCAGCCTCCAGCCTCGAGCTCGACGTAAACGCGGTCCGCGACCGCATCGAGAGCCTCAACGCGGTGGAGCGGGCGCGGGTGCGTGCGCTGGCCAGCGGCGTGCTGGAGATCCGCGCCATCGAGCGGGTGCCGGTGGTGGTCTGGCGCTCGGCGGCGGGGCTCGAACTTCTGGACCAAAACGGCGTGCGGGTAGCGGAGGTCGACAGCCGCGTGCGCCGGCCCGACCTGCCGCTCATCGCCGGCGCCGGCGCCGAGACGCATGTGCCCGAGGCGCTGGCGCTCCTCGCCGAGACCCGCCCCGTCGCCGAGCGGTTGCGTGGCCTCGTGCGCATGGGCGAGCGGCGCTGGGATCTCGTCCTCGACCGCGGCCAGGTGGTGAAGCTGCCGGAGGCCGATCCGGTAGCCGCGCTGAAGCGGGCGATGGCGCTCGACGCGGCGGAGCAGCTCTTCGCGCGCGACCTGAGCGTGCTCGACCTGCGCGATCCGACGCGGCCGATGCTGCGGCTGACTGAGCATGCGATTGCGGAACTGGAGCGGCTGCGGGCCGGCAACAAGGGAGAGGATGCATGAGGCGGCAGCTCTACGAGGTGCAGCGGGCGATGCGGGCCCGGCGCGAGACGGCGCTGCGCCGCGGTGTCATCGCCGTGCTCGACATCGGCACCTCCAAGGTCGCCTGCCTGGTGCTGCAGTTCGTTCCAGAGGAAGTGGGCGACGGCCTCGACGCCCGGCCCGTCCTCACCCAGGGCGCCTTCCGGGTGATCGGCGCCGCCAACACCCGCTCGCGCGGCATCGCCTTCGGCGAGATCGCCTCCATGGAGGAAGCCGAGCGTGCCGTGCGCACGGCGATCCAGGGGGCGCAGAAGATGGCCGGGCTGCGTGTCGATCATGTGATCGTCAGCTTCTCCGGCGGGCGGCCGCGCTCCTACGGCTGCTCCGGCGAGATCGAGGTCGAGCATGGCGCAGTGGCCGAGCGCGACATCGGCCACGTGCTGGCGGCCTGCGAGATCCCCGACTACGGCCACGATCGCGAGGCGCTGCACGCGCTGCCGGTGAACTTCGTGCTGGACGACCGCTCCGGGCTCACCGATCCGCGCGGGCAGATCGGGCGCGATCTCGCGGTCGACATGCACCTTGTCACCGTCGGCTCGACGCCCCTGCGCAACATCCTCCACTGCATCCGCCGCTGCGACCTGGAACTCGGCGGGATCGTCGTGTCGCCCTACGCCAGCGGGCTCGCGTCGCTGGTGGAGGACGAGCAGGAGCTCGGCGCCGCCTGCGTCGACATTGGCGCCGGCGCCACCGGCGTCTCGATCTTCGTGCGGCGGCAGATGATCTACGCCGATGCCGTGCGCATGGGCGGGGTGCACATCACATCGGACATCTGCCAGGGACTGCAGGTGTCCATGGCCGACGCCGAGCGGCTGAAGTCTATGCACGGCGGGCTGATCGCCACCGGGCTCGACGACCGCGACATGATCGAGCTGCCGTCGATCCTCGGCGACTGGGAAAACGACCGCCGGCAAATCTCGCGCTCCGAACTCATCGGGGTCATGCGCCCGCGCATGGAGGAGATCCTCGAGGAGGTGCGCGCCCGGCTCGACGCCTCCGGGTTCGAATACCTGCCCTCCCAGCGCATCGTGCTCACGGGGGGCTCGGCGCAGATCCCCGGCCTCGAGACGGTGGCGACCCATATCCTCGGGCGGCAATGCCGCCTCGGCAAGCCGCTGCGCGTCCAGGGACTGCCGCAGTCGGCCACCGGCTCGGCCTTCGCCACCGCGGTGGGACTGGCCATGCACGTGTCGCATCCGCAGGACGAATGCTGGGACTTCGAGATGCCCGCAGACCGCCACGGCACCCGCCGCGTGGCCCGCGCGCTCAGGTGGTTCAAGGAAAACTGGTAACTAGTGGAGGAACACGCAATATTCCATCTATCTGGTGCAGAACCCCAATATATTGTGGGTGTTAACCGGAATCTGCGTGACCCTAGAGGTCATTTCGGCTACGCTCTCGAATCAAGAAACAAGTTCATCGCGCGGGGGCGCGGTTCCCGAGGCCAAAGCAACAGGCGGACGACACCATGGCACTAACCCTCAGCATACCGGTAACCCAGGACCTCAGCCCCCGGATCACCGTCATCGGCGTCGGCGGTGCCGGCGGGAACGCGGTCAACAACATGATCGACAAGCAGCTCGAGGGCTGCGAGTTCGTCGTGGCGAACACCGACGCCCAGGCGCTGCAGCAGAGCCAGGCTGGCAACAAGCTGCAGCTCGGCGCGCGGGTCACCGAGGGCCTCGGCGCCGGCGCCCGGCCCGAGGTGGGCGCAGCCGCCGCTGAGGAGTCGATCGAGGAAATCGTCGAGCGCCTCTCCGGCTGCCACATGTGCTTCATCACCGCCGGCATGGGCGGCGGCACCGGCACCGGCGCGGCGCCGATCATCGCCAAGGCCGCCCGCGAGATGGGCATCCTGACCGTCGGCGTCGTCACCAAGCCCTTCCAGTTCGAAGGCTCGCGGCGGATGAAACAGGCCGAGGGCGGCGTCGAGGAGTTGCAGCAGCATGTCGACACGCTGATCATCATCCCCAACCAGAACCTCTTCCGCCTCGCCAACGAGAAGACCACCTTCACCGAGGCCTTCGCGCTCGCCGACGACGTGCTCTACCAGGGCGTCAAGGGCGTCACCGACCTCATGGTCCGGCCCGGCATCATCAACCTCGACTTCGCCGACGTCCGTTCGGTGATGAACGAGATGGGCAAGGCGATGATGGGCACCGGCGAGGCCGCCGGCGAGGATCGCGCGGTGCAGGCGGCGGAGAAGGCGATCGCCAACCCGCTCCTCGACGAGATCAGCCTCAAGGGCGCCAAGGGCGTGCTGATCAACATCACCGCCGGACCGGATCTCACGCTCTTCGAGCTCGACGAGGCGGCCAACCGCATCCGCGCCGAAGTCGATCCGGAGGCGAACATCATGGTCGGCTCCACGCTCGATCCGGAAATGGCCGGGATGATGCGGGTCTCGGTCGTGGCCACCGGCATCGACGCCGTGGCGAAGTCCGACGCCATGCCGATGCCGCGCCGCGTCGCCGAGCCGGTCGCCACGCCGTCGCAGCGCGCCGCGGCGGCGGCACCCGCGCCGCAGCCGGCACCGCGTCCCGTGGCCGCGGAGTTCCGGGCCGAGCCGCTGGCCGCGCCGGCCCGTGAGCCGAGCTTCGCCGACCATCACCAGTCGGCGGAGGTCGAGCGCGACGAGCTCTTCGCTGAGCCCGAGGCCTCAGTGGTGCCGCAGCCGTCGGTGCCGCACCGTACCGCGCCCTTCGGCCAGCCGAAGCTCGAGGACGGCGAGCGGCGGACGGGCGAGCCATCGCAGGATGCCCTGCGCCGGCTCCAGGCCGCCGTACAGAACGTGCCCAAGGCCCAGCCGATGGTCCGCCCGGTCGCACCGCAGGCGCGCGAGCCCGAGCGTGGCACCGGCCGGCTGACCATCAACAGCCTGATCCACAAGATGACCGGCCAGGTCGGCCGCGAGCAGGCCGCCCCGCGGCGCGCCGACAGCGAGCCTCGTGCCAGCCAGATCGAGCCGGACTTCGAGGATACCGAACGCGAACGCGTCGACATCCCCGCCTTCCTGAGACGGCAGGCCAACTGAGGGGCGCACCCTCCCCACCTCTTGCTGCGCCCCACTTGAAGGCACCCGGCATCCCCCCCGCCGGGTGCCTTTTTCATTGCAGGTCGGGGGGTTGCGCGACGTCGCACGCCTGTTGCAATCTGTCATAAAGCTTGATTTGTTCCAATTCGTTTGTGTCCCTACATTGCATCGCAACAGGATCGAGGCGCCCGGAGTTCGGACGCAGCCTGGAACCGGGGCGGTCAATGCAGACGACCTTCAAGCGCGAGATCACCGTTGTCGGAATGGGCCTCCATTCCGGCCGGCCGGCGCGCATGGTCCTGCGGCCAGCCACCGAGGGCGGCATTCGCTTCCGGCGGGTGGACGTCACCGACCGGGACAACGTCATCCCGGCGCGGTTTGATCTCGTGGCCGACACCACGCTCTGCACGCTGCTGCGCAACGACGCCGGCGTCTCGCTCGGCACCGTCGAGCACATCATGGCCGCCTTCGCGGGTACCGGCATCACCCACGCCATCGTCGATATCGACGGGCCGGAGGTGCCGATCATGGACGGCAGCGCCCGCCGCTTCGTCCAGGCGATCCTGCGCACGGGCCTGCGCGTGCTGCCGGGCGATCCGGTCGCCATCCGGGTGCTGAAGCCGGTCCGCGAGGGCGAGGGCGACGTCTGGGCCGAGCTGCGGCCCTCCGACATGCTCTCGATCGATTTCGAGATCGACTTCCCCGATGCCGCCATCGGGCACCAGGCGCGCAAGCTCTCCATGGAGAACGGCAGCTTCGTCCACGAACTGGCCGATTGCCGCACCTTCTGCCGCCGCGCCGACGTGGAGGCGATGCAGGCGAACGGGCTGGCGCTCGGCGGCTCGCTCGACAACGCCATCGTGGTCGAGGGCGACGCGGTTCTGAACCGCGGCGGCTTTCGCCGCGCCGACGAGTGCGTGCGGCACAAGATGCTGGACGCGCTCGGCGACATGGCGCTGGCCGGGGCGCCGATCCTCGGCGCCTACCGCGGCGTGAAGGCCGGGCACGGCGTCACCAATCGCCTGCTGCGACGGCTCTTCGCCACGCCGGGCGCCTGGGAACTGGTTTCGCTCGACGCGGAGGCGGCGCAGCAGCTGCCCGGCGTGGGCATCGGCACGGCGGACCTGCGCCGGGCCGGCTGAGGCAGGCCGTCCGCGGCTTGCGACGCGGCCCCCAGGGACCCCACGGTGGGCTGCGCTTTTCGTTTCAACACCCCCGAAACCTGTGCTAACTCGATCCGGCCCGAGCGGCCGCAGGCGGCCCCGGGTGCGGGCACGAAAAAGCAGGCGAGAAGCAGGGGGTAGCGGGTTTGGCAAGTCGTTTTCTGGCACTTGCCGCCGTCCTCGGCCTTGCCATCGGCATGGGGGCCTGCAGCCGGATCGGTGGCTCGACGGGATCGATGGGATCGATGCCCGGCTCGCTCGGCTTCGGCAATCGAGAAGCGCCGCTGGAGAGCCAGACCCCGCAGCAGATTTACCTCGGCGCCGAGGCAATGCTGAACCAAGGCAACCCGCGCGACGCCGGCCAGCAATTCTCCGAGGTGGAGCGGCTCTATCCCTATTCGGAATGGGCCAAGCGGGCGATGCTCATGTCCGCCTTCGCCTATCACGAGGCGGCGCAATATGCCGAGAGCCGCGCCGCCGCCGAGCGCTACCTCGAGTTCTTCCCCGCCGACGTGGACGCGCCCTATGCGCAGTTCCTGGTTGCACTCTCCTACTACGACCAAATCGTCGATATCGGCCGCGACCAGACCGACGCCTTCGAGGCACTGCAGGAGATGCGCGACATCATCGAGCGCTATCCCGACAGCGAATACGCCAAGTCGGCGCAGCTGAAGTTCGAGCTGGCGCTCAACCACCTCGCCGGCAAGGAGATGGAGGTCGGCCGCTATTATCTGAGCCGCGGCTTCTACACCGCCGCCATCAACCGATTCCGCGTGGTGGTCGAGGACTACCAGACCACCACCCACACGCCGGAGGCGCTGCACCGGCTGGTCGAGGCGTATCTCTCGCTCGGCCTCGACCACGAGGCGCAGACGGCGGCGGCGATCCTCGGCTACAACTTCCAGGGCTCGATCTGGTACGCCGACAGCTATGCGCTGCTCACCGGGCGCGGCCTCAGGCCGGCCAACGTGGGCGACAGCTGGCTGAACCAGACCTACCGCCAGGTCGTGCAGGGGAAATGGCGCTGACGCGCTAGGCGATGCTCGAGACTCTGGCGATCCGCGACATGCTGCTGATCGAGACGGCCGAGCTCCGCTTCCGGCCCGGCCTCAACGTGCTGACCGGCGAGACCGGCGCTGGCAAGTCTATCCTGCTCGACTGCCTCGGCTTCGTACTCGGCTGGCGCGGCCGCGGCGAGGTGCGCGCCGGCGCGCCCGACGGCGAGGTGACCGCAGCCTTCGCGCTCGCCCCCGGCCACGCCGCCCGCGCCGTCCTAGAGGGCGCTGGCGTCCCCGCCGACGACGAGCTCATCCTCCGCCGCAGCGTCTCGGCGGACGGCCGCCGGCAGGCTTGGGCCAATGACCGCCGCGTCGCGGCCGAGACCTTGCGCGCGCTCGCAGACGCCCTCGTCGAGCTGCACGGGCAGAAGGACGACCGCGGCCTCCTCGACGCGCGCGGCCACCGCCCGCTGCTCGACGCCTTCGCCGAGGCCGACCCCGCCCCGGTCCGCGAAGCCTGGGCCGACCGCGCCGGCGCCGTGCGCGCGCTCGACGCCGCGCGCGAAGCCGTCGCCGCCGGCGCGCGCGACCGCGACTTTCTCGAACACGCCGTCGCCGAGCTCGACCGGCTCGCCCCCGAGCCCGGCGAGGAGCCCGCGCTCGACGCCCGCCGCCGCCAGCTCCGCGCCGCCGCCCGCATCCGCGAGGATATCGCCCGCGCAGGCCAGGCGCTCGGCCCCGACGGCGCCGAGGGCCCGCTGCTGCAGGCGCTGCGCTGGCTGGAAGCGGTGGCCGGCGAGGCCGAGGGCAGCCTCGACCCGGCGCTGGACGCGCTCGGCCGCACCCTCGCTGAACTGGGCGAGGCAAGCGCCGAGGTCGAGCACGTCCTCTCCGGCCTCGATGGCGAGCCGGGCGAGCTCGATCGCGTCGAGGAGCGCCTCTTCGCCATCCGCGCGCTGGCGCGCAAGCACCAGGCCGCGCCTGACGATCTCGCCGCGCTCGCCGACGACCTCCGCACCCGCCTCGCCTCCCTCGACGCCGGAACCGCCGGTCTCGCGGCGCTCGAAGCCGCGCTCGCCGCCGCCGAAACCGCCTACGCAGCCGCCGCCGCCGCGCTCTCGACCCGCCGCCGGGCCGCGGCAAAGCGCCTCGACTGCGCCATGGCCGAGGAGCTGCCGCCGCTGAAGCTCGAGCCCGCGCGCTTCGCCACCGAGATCGAGCCCGCCGACCCCGGCCCCGAAGGCACCGACGCCGTCCGTTTCACCGTGGCGACCAATCCCGGCACCCCCGCCGGCCCCATCGACCGTATCGCCTCCGGCGGCGAGCTTTCACGCTTCCTGCTCGCGCTTAAGGTCTGCCTCGCCGCCCGCGCACCCGGCCTCACCCTGGTCTTCGACGAGATCGACCGCGGCGTCGGCGGCGCCACCGCCGACGCCGTCGGCCGGCGCCTGAGAGCGCTGGGGCAGGGGGCGCAGGTCCTCGTCGTCACCCACTCGCCGCAGGTCGCCGCCCGCGGGGCGCACCACTGGCAGGTCGGCAAGACCACGGCGCGCGGCGCCACCCGCACCGAAATCGCCGGCCTCGCCCCCGCCGCGCGCGTGGAAGAGATCGCCCGCATGCTCGCCGGCGACGTGATCACCGACGAAGCCCGCGCCGCCGCCCGCGCGCTGCTCGACGGCTAAAGAAGATCTGATAAGTGTCTGCCGGAGAGGAGGCGGGCAGGCATGTCAAAGAGCGCTCTCGGTCGATCTCTGCATTCGCGTTCTCGCCGCCGTCGCGGCGGGGGCAAGCCATCGCGCGACCGCGGCACGCTTTGGGGTCAGCGCGGCGAGCGCCGGCCGCTGGCGGACGTAAGCGGAGGTCGCCCTGTCTCCGCTCCAGCGGCTGGGGACCATATTCGCCTCGACCTTGAGCGGCACGAATCCAGCAGCCAACAAGGTCGGAATGAGGAAACGTCGCTTGCTTATAGGCGTGCCATCCCCCTTGAAAGCCTTGTCCTCGGGATACCACTCGAAGAAGCCACCTCAGCGCGTGCGCTCCGCGCAACCCCCGCGCCACCCGAGATCTCGCTGCTTCCAGTCGGAAATGTGCGTTGGGTGACGCAGCGGTACGCTGCCGGCACGGTGCATAGCAGGAATTCCAGAAGCGTCTCGGTCCCCTCGAATTCTGGCATGGTTCAGCGCGAAGGCGATGTCGGAAAAGTCAAGCGAACTGTCAACGAACAGTCCGTCCCGCCCAAAGCCGATGTTCTCGAGCTGCATGATTGCCCATACACCGACGAATGGCAGCCGAGCGATCCTGTCGTGGACGTCCGCAACGCTGGCATAGATCGGCACGCCCCAGAGAATTGGGATGCCCCGCATGCGCCTGAGGCGCGCCAAGTGCTGGTCTCGAAGTGCTGGGCGTTCCTCAGAATGTGGAAAGACAGGTCGGGTCTTGCCGAAGCCGTCTTTTTTCGAGGAAGCTGAACAACTCATCCCTATACAGCTTCGCTCTCCGTCGGAGAGACCAAATAGGTGCATCCTTCGGCGCGAGGAGCGCGGCCGTTTGGAGAAACGAAAACAGGTCCACATGCCGCGGCTCCGGTGGCTGCGAGCAAATGACGCAAAGCTGGTCGCACTGTTCGGTGACGAGGAATGTGTTATGTTGGGATTGCGCGCGGATCGGGCGATGGGCCAGTCAGCGCGCGGGTACCACGAGAAGAGCGTCTCCTTCGATTTCGGCGGATTTTACATCGAGGAGCTCGATCGAGGAGCTCGAAGGTGTCGCCAACGACGGTACGACATCGAATGACGCCGTCGCCTCCGTCGCACGCATACGCTTCGTGCCTATCCAAATCCGGCCCGCTCTTGCCGCGCGGCACCCCGTCCCCGTCAATGTTCAACCTGACAACGTGCAGCTTGACGATGGCTGATTGCGGGGATTTGACGGGTTGGCCGTTGGCCGATGACGCGTTGGTTTTCGCGAAGCCATTCGGGCCAGCCACTCTTCCCCGTATCGCATCACCGACGCGGAACGTTGGTTGGAAAGCCGCGTTCAGTGAACTCTCCCCTTGGTTGCGCGACCGCAATAACTCAACTCATGGTGTGCTTATTGGTCGAGACTTTTCGTGCTTTGGGTAAAATCACACTTCGTGTGAAACAACTCATAAGCCAGAAACTGCGACCGAGTCGCTTCCGTGGGTTAGCCGAAACCGACCCACAACGTCGAACCTGATTTTCGACCCAAAAGCACGGTCTGATCCGACATTTCGACCCAAAAGGGCATTTTGTTCGGATCCGGTGATCCGAGGCAAAAACCTCCCGGCTACCGACTTTGGACTTTCTGAGCCTCGTGAAGGAGCTGGATCACCTCGTGACCCGTCATTGCGCCGCGCCTGAGACGATCGCAACGTTCGCGAGCGGCAGCCTGATTCTCATCAGCGACCTCCATCGTTCGACGAGCTTACTGCTCGTCGCTGGCTCCCTCGACGTCGATCCAGTGACACGTTGCAAAGAGTGTTGCGGAGAACTCCGCTCGAACCAGACAGTCTGCGGCCTCCAGAACGTGCGTCCCCAAGGGCGCTAGGTCGTGTCCCGGGTGGTGGTGTAGCTCGACGGTAGCGTCGCCGGCTGCCTGCGCGGATTGACGCGCTGGCAGGCAGGCGGCGACGCGGTGGTCATCGCGCGGTCGTCGGTGTTGGTCGGGTTTGCAAACGCCAACCTGATCGGAGACCTCACGATGACCGACGAGATGATGAACCTGCGCGAGCTGGTGGAGAAGACCCCGGACGCCGATGTCTTGCGCGAGATGATCGGCTTTGCGGCCGAGCGACTGATGGAGCTGGAGGTGGGCGGCCTGACCGGGGCGGCCTGGGGCGAGAAGAGCCCAGAACGGCTGGTCCAGCGCAACGGCTACCGGGAGCGGATGTGGGAGACCCGAGCCGGGAGCGTGGAGCTGCGCATCCCGAAGCTGCGGAGGGGCTCGTACTTCCCCGGCTTCCTGGAGCCGCGGCGGATGGCGGAGAAGGCACTGACGGCGGTGATCCATGAGGCCTACATCCACGGCGTATCGACGCGGTCGGTCGACGACCTGGTGAAGGCGCTCGGGATGAGTGGCATCTCGAAAAGCCAGGTGAGCCGGCTCTGTACCGAGATCGACGAGCGGGTGACGGAGTTCCTCGAACGGCCGCTGGAAGGCGACTGGCCGTACCTGTGGATCGACGCGACCTACCTGAAGGTGCGCCAGAACGGCCGCATCGTCTCGGTGGCGGTGATCGTCGCGGTCGGCGTCAACAGCGACGGCCGGCGCGAGGTGCTGGGCATGGACATCGGCCCCTCGGAAGCCGAGCCCTTCTGGACCGCCTTCCTGCGCAAGCTCGCCCGCCGTGGCCTGCGCGGGGTCAAGCTCGTGATCTCCGATGCCCACGAGGGCATCAGGGCCGCGACCGCCAAGATCCTCTGCGCCAGCTGGCAGCGCTGCCGCGTCCACTTCATGCGCAACGCGCTCGCCCATGCCGGCAAGAGCGGCCGCCGCGTCGTCTCTGCCTTCGTCGCTACCGCCTTCGCGCAGAACGATGCCGACAGCGCGAAACAGCAATGGCGCCGCGTCGCCGACCAGCTCCGCCCCAAGGTGCCGAAGCTCGCCGCGCTGATGGACGAAGCCGAGCCGGACGTTCTCGCCTACATGACCTTTCCCCAGCAGCACCGGGCAAAGCTGCACTCCACAAACCCGCTCGAGCGGCTCAACGGCGAGATCAAGCGCCGCACCGAGGTCGTCGGCATCTTCCCCAACGAGGCCGCCATCACCCGCCTCGTCGGCGCCATCCTCCTCGAGCAGAACGACGAGTGGGCCGTCCAGCGCTCCCGCTACATGACCCTTGAGACCATCGCCCCGATCGCCGATGATCCCGCCATCGGCCTGCCAGCCATGGCGGACTGATCGGCCCGGACTTCGCCGGTGCTCGTGGTGGCATTCGTCAGCTACACCACGTCATGGGACACAACCGGGCGCTACAGGACGATCCGATCGTTGCGAGTGCTTGGTCACGGATCTCCCTTTGAGCGCATGGTCACATCGCGCCTGGATTGGGGGTAGCTGGTTCGGCTGGGACAACTGTTCCCGATTGAGAGAGACGGTGGTAAGTCGTTTCATCGACCGGCATCTCGATCCGGAGACCTTCGGCCGCCTGACCGACGATGGCGGTCTTGCTATCTCATTGATAGACGAAGCGGCGAGGACCGGACGCGGTCGGCGCTATCTCGGCGAAGTCCGCAAGGGGCTGAAGGATGCCGGAGAGAAACGGAATAGGGAAAGAGCCGACTACATTTCTGCCAAGATCAAGTGAAGGCACGGCTCTGATACCCGAGAGCCAGAGCGGGCTGATCAGCTTAGGCGGAAGCGTTGGGGCGGGGAAGTCAGGAAGCCATCGCACAGGTCCGCTACGGAGTGGCCCGTGGTCGGAGCGCCGATACAGCGAACGTCCGATAAACGACAGCTCACGTTGAGAGGGCGGTTAGGTGTGACGCGGGCCAGCCACTCTTTCTCGTATTGCATCTCCGCATCTCCGATGCGGAAGGTTGGTTGAAAAGCCGTACCTCAGCGAACTCGCCCACTGGTTGCGCGATCTCGACATCTCAACTTATGGTGTGCTTATGGGTCGAGATTTTTGTTGCTTATGGGTAAAATCACAACTTGAACGGAGCCATGCCGTCGCGGGCGAGTTGGTCGGCGCGCTCGTTCTCGGGGTGGCCGGCGTGACCCTTGACCCAGTCCCAGGCGACCTCGTGGCGGGCGGCGGCGAGGTCGAGACGGCGCCAGAGGTCTTCGTTCTTGACCGGCTTCCGGTCGGCGGTGCGCCAGCCGTTCCGCTTCCAGCCGTAAATCCAGCGGGTTACGCCGTCGCGGAGGTAGGCGCTGTCAGTGACGACGGTGAGGCGGGAGGGGCGGTCGAGCGCCTCGAGGGCGGCAATGGCGGCCATGAGTTCCATGCGGTTGTTGGTGGTCTGCGCCTCGCCGCCGGAGAGTTCGCGGGTCTTGACGACGCGCTCGCCGTCGCGGGCGACCAGAACGGCGCCCCAGCCGCCGGGGCCGGGATTGCCGGAGCAGGCGCCGTCGGTGTAGGCGAAAAGCTCGGGCAAGGTGCCTCAGGCGACCTTGGCGCGTAGTGCGCGCGGGACCTTGAATTCGACGCTTTCGGTGGCGGTTTCGACCAGCTTTTCGGTCACCTCGTAGCGGGCGCGGAAGGCGGCGATGACCTCCTCGACCAGCACCTCGGGGGCGGAGGCGCCGGCGGTGATGCCGACGGCGCGGGCTCCGGTCAGGGCGCGCCAGTCGATGTCGGCGGCGCGCTGGACGAGCTGGGCGTAGCCGCAGCCGGCGCGGCGGCCGACTTCGACAAGCCTTTGGGAATTCGATGAATTCGGCGCGCCGATGACCAGGAGAGCGTCGACCCTGGGGGCCATGGCCCTGACGGCTTCCTGACGGTTGGTGGTGGCGTAGCAGATGTCTTCCTTGTGCGGGCCGACGATGGTCGGGAAGCGGGCGCGCAGGGCGGCGACGACCTCGGCGGTGTCGTCGACGGAGAGGGTGGTCTGGGTGATGTAGGCGAGGCGGCCGGGGTCGTGCGGCGCCAGCGTGGCGACGTCGGCGGGGGTCTCGACTAGGAGGACGGCGCCGGGGGGGAGCTGGCCCATCGTGCCGATGACCTCGGGGTGGCCCGCGTGGCCGATCATTACCATCTGCAGGCCGGTCTCGTGGTGGCGCTCGGCCTCGCGGTGGACCTTGGAGACTAGGGGGCAGGTGGCGTCCACGTACAAGATGTTGCGGGCCTCGGCTTCCGCGGGCACGGATTTGGGGACGCCGTGGGCGGAGAAGACCACCGGGCGGTCGGGGGGGCACTGGCTGATTTCCTCAACGAAAACAGCGCCCTTGGCCTTGAGGCCGTCGACGACGAAGCGGTTGTGGACGATCTCGTGGCGGACGTAGACCGGGGCGCCCCACTTCTCCAGCGCCATCTCGACGATCTTGATCGCCCGGTCGACGCCGGCGCAGAAGCCGCGCGGGGCGGCGAGGTAGAGGGTCAGGGGCTCGGCCATTTCGCGGGAGGTAGCATGGGGGGCGGGGAGGGGAAGCGGGGATTGCGGCGGGCGGTGGTTGGTAGGGTTTTCAATAGTTAACGAGGGATCGTTCGATGCAGAATGCATGCACAAGCCATGCACAACGCATATGCTAAAAGTTTTTATCAGGATTAAGTGTTAACGGTCGGCAAGGGGATGGCTTTCGGGGTAGGGAGCGTCGAGGGCGAGGGGGGTGCCGGTTTTGCGGCGTGGGTTGTCGGGGCCGCAGAGGAATTCGGCGCGGATGGCCTGGCGGTGGTCCGTTCCCCGTTCGGCCGCGCGCATCAAAGCCCTCGGGAGGCGTTTCCCAGCAGCTCCATATGTAGAACTGGCCTTTCGGCAGGAGGGTCAAGTTGTTGCCGATCAGTTCGTCGAGCTGGGGCTGGGTCAAATTCTCTGCACATGAAGATCGGCGAAGTGGGCGGGCGCCTGGTTCGATGCGTCCGCCCAGTCTGATTGCCTGAAGTCGGAATCGAGAACGTTCGCCCCCTCCATCCGCGCCTCCTCGAGGCTAGCTCCCTCCAACCGCGCACCTCTTGCAGGCCCCGCGCTGCCGCTCATCGCCCAACTCAAACCGGAGGGATTCCAGTTCACCGCGGCCCTGATTGCGGGGAAAGCTCAACAGCGAAGGGTCATTCGCGCATCTCCGCTCGAATCTTCTGGCGGAAGAAGTCGATAGGAACTCGGTCTCCGCCGCACTCGAAATGCCAGTAAGTCCAGCCGTTGCACGACGGAGCCTCCTCCAAGGCGGCGCCGACTTGGTGAATCGACCCCCGCACATCGCGAATCCCACTGGCCACCAGCGTGCCGTCCGCCCGGATCCGGGCGGTGTGGCGGCCGTTCAGCGAATGGATCACCTCGCCAGGCGCCAGCAGCCCCCGCTCCACCAGCTGCCCGAAGGCGATGCGCGGCTCGGACCGCTTCGGCGTGGTGATGGCGGCGCATTCCGCGTCCAGCGGCCGCACTGCGGTGATGCGCGCCTCGGCGACCGCGCGGTATTCCGCCTCGCGCTCGATGCCGATGAAGCGCCGGCCCAGCCGCTTGGCGACGGCGCCGGTGGTCCCGGTCCCGAAGAAAGGATCCAGCACCACGTCCCCCGGCCTCGTCGAGGCGACCAGCACCCGATGCAGCAGCGCCTCGGGCTTCTGCGTCGGGTGCGCTTTGTCGCCGTCGGCGTTCTTCAGCCGCTCTGCCCCGGTGCAGAGCGGGATGGTCCAGTCCGAGCGCATCTGCACGCCCTCGTTCAGCGCCTTCATCGCCTCGTAGTTGAAGGTGTATCTCGACTGGTCCGACTTGGCGGCCCAGATCAGCGTCTCGTGCGCGTTGGTCAGCCGCTTGCCGCGGAAGTTCGGCATCGGGTTGGTCTTGCGCCAGATCACGTCGTTGAGGATCCAGAAGCCAGCGTCCTGCAGCGTGGCGCCGAGCCGGAAGACGTTGTGGTAGGATCCGATCACCCAGATCGCCCCGTCCGGCTTCAGCACCCGCCGCGCTTCGGACAGCCAGGCGCGCGAGAACTCGTCATAGGTGGCGAACGAGGCGAAGCGGTCCCAGTGATCGTCCACCGCGTCCACGCGGGAATTGTCCGGCCGGTGCAGGTCGCCTCGCAGCTGCAGGTTGTAGGGTGGGTCGGCAAAGACCAGGTCGATGCTCGCATCGGGCATCATCCGCATCACCTCGACGCAGTCGCCCCCCAGGACCACGTCGGTTTCGAGATCGCGGGTCTCGGCGGCTCTCTTCGTTCTCGGCATCTGGAGGCATCCCGTTCCTGCGGCTGCACCCGACGATGATTCATTCGCAAATCACCGTCAAACAAATTAATTGAATCAAGAACTTACCAAAGCCCCTTCCCACAACATCTTGTGCACCGGTGCAAAGGACCGCCTATGGTGAGGGCTTACCCCCAACCTCCCCAACCCCTCCACATGCCCCCGCGTGCCGTAGCCCATGTTGGTTTCCCAGCCGTAGCCAGGAAACTGTTGCGAAAGCGCAACCATGATGCCGTCACGGGTCACCTTCGCCACGATCGAGGCGGCGGCAATGGAGAGCGCGAGGCCGTCGCCGCCGACGACGGGTCGAGAAGGGCAGGGCAGGCCCGGCGGCGACATGTGGCCGTCGACCAGTGCTAGCGACGGGCGCCGGCCGAGGGCGGCGACGGCCCGGCGCATCGCGAGGAAGCTGGCCTGCAGGATGTTCATCGCCTCGATCTCGGATACGCTCGCCACCCCGACCCCGACGCTGGCCGCCCGCCGGATCTCGGTGGCCAGTGCCTCGCGGCGCGAAGCTGTCAGCAGCTTGCTGTCATTCAGACCATCGGGGATGGTAAGCGGGTCGAGGATGACGGCGGCGGCAACCACCGGCCCCGCCCACGGTCCGCGGCCCACCTCGTCGATCCCGCAGACGGGATGTGGCCCACCGCTCTCGAGGCTGAAGTCGGGGGAGCTCGGGCCGTCCTCGGTCATGCTGTCTCAAGTCTCACGCGTGTGGCGACCTCGGGCGGATTCGAACCGCCGACCTACCGCTTAGGAGGCGGTTGCTCTATCCACTGAGCTACGAGGTCACGGTCGCCTGTCTAGCCGGTTGCCCGCTCTGGGGTCAATCGAGCCGTCGTGCCGATCAGCGGGCATCAGCGCGGCAGCGATAGGACATGAGACCCCGCATTCCGAATTCGATGAGGTTGTGCTGGTCGCAAGCAAACGCCTTCGTTGCGAGGCGACGACCATCTTCTCGCAACTCAGCCTTCTTTGCCTTCGGGACCAAAAGCGAGGGGATGACTTGTGATGACGATCGCCGCAGTCAAATTCGTCGTGCTT
Source organism: uncultured Alphaproteobacteria bacterium (assembly GCA_963796805.1). GTDB lineage: Bacteria > Pseudomonadota > Alphaproteobacteria > Rhodobacterales > Rhodobacteraceae > Amaricoccus. Next base: position 396,168 of record CAWCNG010000007.1, on the reverse strand, counting down.
GAGCAGCGCGCCTAGCTGTCCTCGGGCGGAAAGATCGAGTACATCCCCGGCGGAAGATCCTGCACCGGGCAATTGCCGAGCTCGTAGACAAAATCCACCCATGGCTCGGTGTCGAGATAGAAATGGAAGTCCTTGAAAAACTGTCCGGTCTGCGTCACGGGGATTCCGCGCACCGCGTAGCCCTCGACCACTTCGGCCATCTGCTTGTCGGCTATCTGCTCCTTGATGTGGTGCAGTCCCTCGCCCTTCTCGTCGATGAAGCGCTGGTAGATCGTTGGGCCGGATACGGGCTGGATAAGCTCAACCTCCATATCACCGATCCATGAAATGGCGATGCGGAACTCGAAGGGCTCGTCCACTAGCGTGCCGCCCACACGCAGGTTCTTCACCGTCTCGTTGTTGAAGCGATACACGCGCCAGGGGCCGACTTTCAGGTGCTCGACCCAAGCCTTCATGCTCTTCTCCAGGTCGCGGGTAACCCAGGCGACCTGGTAGATGTTGCGACTCCGGTTGTGCTCGCGCAGCTCGTCGTTCGTCATCATCGTGTTTCCCTCCTTGCGCGGCAGGCCGTGACGCATCGGCTCGAAGCGGCGTTTCGCGGATGGCAAATCGCGCCAAGCGGCGCGGTATTCGAGTCGCGTCGGGTCACCGCTACTTGTCGTACGCGCTGAGCATCTCGAAGTAGCGAAGTTCGGCAGGCTGGGTCAGGAAGTCCTTGTGCCGGCCGAACCACTCCTTCTGGTAGGGAAGCTGGAGATGGACGTCGAGGTCGGCACGGGTCGTCCAGTTCTCGTAGAAATAGAACACGTTCGGGTCGTCGCTGCTGATGTGAAAGTGGTACTCGACGCAGCCGGGTTCCGACCGGGAGCGGTCGACGAAACTCGCGAGAAGCTCGATCAGTTCGTCACGTTTCTCGGGTTTGGCGTGCAGCGTTGCCGTCAGCGTGCAGGCAGGGGTTGCCATGGGTGATCTCCTGTTGGGACTGCGGTCCGGTGCAGGCAGCGGCCCGCGCGCTTGCGCCGGACAATGGCCCGCGCAACGCGGCGGAGCGAACGCTCCGCCGCGTACGTCGTTTCAGAAGTCGTTTTCGGCGATGTTCTCCTTGGTGAACATCAGCGGCTTGCCGTAGACGATCTCGCCGCCCTCGCCTACCGTGTAGGTTCCCGCCTTGCCGGCCTCGAACGTGGTGCCGGGGGTCAGGTCCAGCTTGCCCGCAAGCTTGAGATGCGTGGCGTAGGTGGCGAGATAGCCAAGCTCGTAGGGGCTCCAGAGCGCGAAGCACTTCTGCGAGCCATCCTCGAGGTAGGTCTTGATTGCGCTCGGCAGCGCGAAGCCGGTGGAGAAGACCTCGCCCTGACGGCCTGCCGCCAGGATCGCACGAGCGCCGGCCGGGGCGCTGACCGCAGACGACGAAATGATCACCTTCAGGTTCGGATGTGCCTGCATCAGGTTGATCGCGACGTCGTAGCTCTTGGCGTCATCATCATTGGCGTACTGCGTGTCGACGACGGTGAACTTCTGATAGGTTGGGTCGGTCTCGATAAACTCCTTCATGAACTGGATATGGGCGGTGTGGTTCGGTGCCGATGGCGAAGCTGCGACAAAGGCCACCTCGCCGCCGTCCGGCGCGTCGAGGAGCGCGCAGTCGAGCATCGTCTGGGCGGCCTGCTTATAGGAGAGCTGGTTGACGAACATGTCGCGAGCATCAGCCGCAGCATCGGCGTCAAAGGTTGTCACCACGATGTCCCGCGAGCGGGCCTCCTTGAGGGTGGGCGCCACCGCGTTCAGATCGATCGCGGCGAGAATGATCGCGTCGGGCTGCTGGGTCAGAAAGTTCTCCAGCGTCTCAACCTGAAGGGTGGTGTCGGCATGATCGGCACCGGCGTAGATGAACTCGTCGCCCAGCTCGGCGGCCGCGTCCCGTCCCCCTTCGGCCGCCAGCTCGAAGTAGGGGAAGCCGGTCCACTTCGGCGTCATCATCAGCTTGTAGGACTCTTGCGCCCACGCTGCGGTCACTGTCGAACCGAGCATGGCTAGCGCACTTGCACCAGCGATCAGATAAAGTCTCACGGGCTTTCCTCCTCTGATGTCCGTGTTGGTCGGTCGTAACGTCATCGCGAACCGATTGCCGGAGCGAGCAAGCGGCGGGCATGGGAAAGGCTGCGAGCGATCAGCGGGCGCAGGACGCCCAGTATCAGCAGCGTGCCGAGGACCACGGTCTGGGTCGGTCCGGCGATATTGGCGAGGCCCATGCCGTTGCGCAGGGTCCCGAGCAGGAAGAGCGCGAGCACCACCCCCAGAATGGTCCCCTTGCCGCCGTTGATGTCGATGCCGCCGAGGACTACCGCCGTTACGACGAACAGGATCGATCCATCGGCATTGTCGCCGCGCGCCGAGCCATATTGCCCGATCCATACCAGCCCGGAGACACCCGCCAGCGCCCCGGCGAGTGCGTAGGCCTGAATCTTCAGTCGGGGCACGTCGACGCCAGCCGCCCAGGCGGCGATCTCGTTGTTGCCGATGGCATAGCAGCGGGCACCGAACACGGTGCGGTGCATCAGAATGACGACGGCCGCGGCAAGGACCAGGAACAGGAGGAACGAAACGGGCAGCGAGCCCCAGAGCTTGGTCGAGCCCACCCAAGTATAGGCCTCGTCGAAGGAGGTGTAACCCAGTTCGCTGCCGATGATGAAGGCGAGCCCGCGGTACGCCCCCATGGTTCCGAGCGTGACCGCCAGCGATGGAAGTCCAAGCCGGGCAACAAGCACGCCGTTCAGCGTCCCGAGCAGCGCGCAGGCGACGATCACGCAAGGCACAGCCAGCCAGATCGAAACGCCTGCGGCGTGAAACTTCGACAGTAGGACGGCGCTGACGGCGAGCGTCGAGGCGAGCGAGATGTCGATCTCGGCCTGGATCACGATCACGGCGAGTCCGAGCGCGAGGATTCCCGCAAACACGAAGTGCCTTGTGGAATAGGCGATCTGGTCCGGACTGAGATAGTAGGGCGAAAGGTAGGCGGACCAGGCGCCGGCGCAGAGCGTGAGGACCGCGAGCGTGATCTCCCATGGGGTCAGACGTCGGATCATGGGATCCTCGCAGGTTCTCGGCGGCGGATGCGCAGCGAGCGACGGATCTGCGTTCCGATCAGGACGTCGGCGGTGACGGCGAGGACGATGGCGCTTCCCTGGATAAACATGCGCCAGAATTCCGGCACCCGGAGCAGCACGAGGCCGTTGTCGATCGTGGCAAGCACGATCGCGCCCAGTGCCGCGCCGATCACCGTGCCCGAGCCGCCGGTGACGCTGACTCCGCCGATCACTGCCGCGGCGAGCGAGGTCAGCTCCCAGCCCGAGGCGAGCACCACCGTCACGGTGCCGACGCGCGCGGCATAGAGGAATCCCGCGAGGCCGCAGAGCACTCCGGTGATGACATAGGCGAAGAGCACGATGCGTGCCGTTCGCAGGCCGAAGAAGGCGCTGGCCACCGGGTTGGAGCCGACGGCGTAGATCCGGCGCCCGATGGGATAGAACCGCAGGAAGAGCGCCAGGAGGATGACGATCGCAAGCGAGAGCAGCACCACGATCGGGATGCCGGCGAAGCGCAGGTTGATCCACTCAACCATCCACGGCGGCAAATTGCTGGCGGTGACTTCCTGGCCGCGCGCATAGATGTAGGTGATCCCCCGGTATAGCGACATGGTCCCCAGCGTCGCGATCAGCGGGGAGACCTGGCCGTAGGCGACGAGCAGGCCGTTGATCGCTCCGAGCACGCCGCCGATCACAAGAGGCATCAGGATCAGGACCGGTCCCACTCCGGGATGCTGGGCGGCGAAATCCGCTGTAAGGTAGGCCGCGAGGCCCATTATCGACCCGACCGAAACATCGAGATTGCGCGTAAACAGGACCACCGCCTGACCCGCAGCGACGATGGCGAGAATGGCTGCATTCGAAACGATGGCCCCGAGGTTCTGGCCGGTGAGAAACAGCGGCGTCAGCAGGGAGAAGGCCGCCCCGAGCATGAGCAGGAACACCACCACCCCGCTCACCCGCAGCCGCAGGGCGACTTGCCCGAGACTGCGCTGGCGGACGTCCGCCGGCGGCGGGGCGGACTCAGCCGACATCAGCCGGCTCCCGGGTGTTGCGCGTCGCAGCATTCATCACATCTTCCTGGTCCGCATCGCGACCAAGCTCGGCGACCAACTCGCCCTCGGCGATCACCAAGATGCGGTCGGACATCGCCAGCACCTCGGGAAGGTCTGACGATATCATCAGGATCGCCAGACCCTGCGCCGCCAGTTCCTCGATGATGCGATGCACCTGCGCCTTCGAGCCCACGTCGATGCCGTGCGTCGGCTCATCGAGGATCAGGACGCGCGGCTTCGTGGCGAGCCACTTGGCGAAGGCAACCTTCTGCCGGTTGCCGCCTGAGAGGAGCGCCACAACCTGCTCGATTCCCGTCGCCTTCACGTCGTATGTCTTCACCGCTTCGAGCGCCAGGCGCCGTTGGCCGTCGCGGTCCACGAATCCGAAGAGGCTCAGCCGATCGATCACCGGCAGGGTGATGTTGCCGACGATGGTCTCGGCCATGATCAGGCCCTGACCGTCGCGGTCCTCCGGAAGGTAGGCGAGCCCGAGCTTCAGCATCTGGCGCGGCGAGCGCGGCGTCACGGCCGCGCCGCCGATGAGAACCTGCCCGCCAGTCGGCGGCGTTAGCCCGAAGCAGGCCTGGGCGATCTCCGAACGGCCGGCGCCGACCAGCCCGGCCATTCCCACGATCTCGCCCGCCCGCAGCGAAAAGGAAACGTCGTGAAACACACCTTCGAGCGATAGACGGTCGACCCGCAGGGCCTCGGCGCCGGGCGTGCGCCCCTGCCGCGGCGCGTAGAGCGCATCCAGCGGGCGACCTACCATCGTCTGCACGATCTCGGATCGCGTGATCTCGCTCAGCGGCCGTGTCGCCACGTGTGCGCCGTCGCGGAGAATCGTTACCGTGTCGGCGATCTCCTCCACCTCCTCTAGGCGATGGGTGATCAGCATCACTGCCGTCCCCTGCCGCCGGAGCCGGTCGACGATCCGGAAGAGCTTCCCTGCCTCGGCAGGCGTCAGCGCCGAGGTCGGCTCGTCGAGAATGAGAAGACGCAGGTCGGCGACCAGCGCGCGCGCGATTTCAACGAACTGCAGTTCAGCCACGGAGAGCCCTGCCACCAGAGCCCGCGAGTTGATGCCCGACTCGAGCTGCCTGAGCGCCGCCTGCGCGCGGGTGTGCATCCTGTCGCGATCAACTGTCCCAAGTCTGGTGACCGGCTCGTCTCCCATGGCGATGTTTTCTGCCACGTCGAGATGCGGAAAGAGCTTCGGGTCCTGGTAGACGGCGGCAATCCCGGCGCGGCGGGCCTCTATCGGCGTCGCGAAGCGCACTGGCTCGCCATCAAGGAAGACCTGCCCCTCGTCCGCTTCGAGAATTCCGGTGATGATCTTGACCAGCGTCGACTTTCCCGCGCCGTTCTCGCCGACGAGCGCATGGACGCTGCCGGGCTCGACCTCAAAGCTGACCTCGCTCAGGGCCCGTGACGACCCGAAGGACCTCCCGATGCCGTCAAGGCGCAACCTCGAGTTCGTGGCGGCCACGGCGCTAGGTGTTCCCCGGCACGGAGCCGCTCGCCGCGAACGCTTCAATGAGGCGACGGACGTCCAATTTCCCCCCAGGCACTCTTCCCCTTTCAGCGTGCAGGCCTCCGGCTGCAGGCGGCGGGGAATTCGTTGGCAAAGCCGCTTTGACTAGCTATGCAGGGCTAGCTACGCATAGGTCATTTCAGGGGTCAAGGTGATTCCCGGCGCTCGAAGACGCCCAGAAAACGCGACCGCGCCTGCCGAGACGGAGACGTTTCCGCGCTCGACCAGGAGCAAACGTTCCGATGCCGCGCTACACGTCCTCGACTGACGTCGCACGCCTGGCCGGTGTGTCGCAGTCGGCCGTTTCGCGCGTGTACCGCCCCGGCGCCAGCGTATCTGTCGAGACCCGGCGCAAGGTGCTGGAGGCAGCCGAAGCCTTAGGCTACCGCCCCAGCCTCATCCCGCAGATCATGCTCAACCACCGCTCGCACCTGGTAGCGATGGTGGTTGGTGGCCTGTACAATCCCTTCTATTCCACGGTGCTCGAGCAGTTCGCGACCAAGCTGCAGGAAAGTGGCGACCAGGTCCTGCTCGTTCATGTCGACAGTGGGTACTCCCTCGACGAGGCGATCACGAAGCTCGCGAGCTACCGGGTGGATGCGGTCGTCAGTGCCCTCGCGGTCCTTACCGCCGACGCCGCCGCCGAATTCGCCCGGCTCAACATCCCGCTCGTCTCGTTCAACTCACCGCTTCGCAATGAGTGGGTCTCCTCGGTCTCCAGCGACAACCATGCCGCCGGCGGCGCGATCGCCGATCATTTCATGGCGCGCGGAGCCAGGTCCTTCGGCTACATCACCGGTCCTTCGGGCAGTCCCGCCAACGAGGACCGCTTCGCCGGATACCGCGCCCGCCTGTTCGAGCACGGGTTCGAGGATCTCGAGATCGCCGCGGCCGACTTCCACTACGAAGCGGGGGTGGAGGCGGCGCGAGCGATGCTGGCGCAGCCCCATGTCCCGGACGCGATCTTCTGCGCCAACGACCTCATGGCGATGGGGGCGATCGACGCGATCCGGAAGGACGCTCGCCTGCAGATTCCCGATGACGTGATGATCGCCGGCTTCGATGGCATTCCGGCCGCATCGTGGGCCGCATACGACCTCACGACGTTCGAGCAGGATGCACCGGCAATGGTCGACGAGGCCCTGCGTATTGTTGCCATCACCACCGGTGCACACAGACCTCAGGAAGGGATCAGCATTATCGTCCCGGCTCGGCTGATCGGGCGAGGCTCCACGGGTCCGTCCCGCTCGGGCTCGCGTTGAGAGGTGGCTCGGTTTGTCTGAACACCGTCGGGAGTGTTTCCCGAGTGGATCAGCCGCCGGTTTCAGGCTGCCGCCGGGATTGGCGTCGCCCAGCTGATGTAAGCCTGATCGGGAGTTTTCCCGCCAAGCGAAGATGGGGCCTCTTGCCATTGTAAATGGCCGCTATCGCCACCTTCGCCTTGAAGGCCGGGTGTGTTCCGGCGCGGTCGTTTCGTCATGGTCGCTCCTCTGCATGCGTTGTGCATCGAAGAAATCGCCGCTAACCCTCGCGGCACTAGGCTCAATCCGGCCCCCTGCGATCCCCCGGATTTTCGCCTCAGACCTCCTCGATCGCCACCCGCCTCGCGTCGAACGCGATCAACCCCGCGATGCGCTCCGCGCCGTCGCGCGGGGCCTCGTAGGACCAGGCCACGTCCGGGATCAGCCCGTTCTGCGTCACGATCCCGAAGTAGCGCGCCGTGCCGAGCACGGCGCTCTCGGCGGTGGTCGCCGAGCCTTCCAGGAAGGCCATGCCCAGGTCCTCGCGCGGGAAGTAGATCACCCCCGGCCCGTCCGCCTCGATCAGCTCGAGCGCCCGCGTGCTCTCGCCGATGACCGCCCCGCCGGCGCGCACCACCCAGGTTCCATCGGCAGCAACGATCACGGGAGCGGAAAACGGCATGGGCATGTCCTTTCGAGGGTCATAGCGGCAGGCAGGCCGCACGCAGCCAGCGCGCGGTCTCGGGATCCAGCAGCGGCGTCAGCGTCTCGGCGACGCGCGCATGATAGGCGTCGAGCCAGGCCCGCTCGGCCGGCTCCAGCAGGTTGGCGTCGATCAGCCGCCGGTCGATGGGCGCCAGCGTCAGCACCTCGAAGCCCAGCATGTCGCGGTCGCCGCCGGCCACCGGCTGCGGCGGCCGCACCACCGCCAGGTTCTCCAGCCGGATTCCGAACGCGCCCTCGCGGTAGTAGCCCGGCTCGATCGACAGGATCATTCCCGGCAGCAGCGGCTCCAGCCCGCGGCGCGACAGGCTCTGCGGCCCCTCATGCACCCCGAGGTAGGCGCCGATACCGTGCCCGGTGCCGTGGTCATAGTCCATCCCCGCCCGCCAGAGCGCCACCCGCGCCACCGCATCGATGTCGCGCCCCGCCAGCCCCTCGGGCCAGTTCAGCCGGCACATGGCGATGAGCCCCTTCAGCACCAGCGTGAACGGCCGCACCGCCGCATGCGGCACCGGCCCCACCGCCATGGTGCGGGTGATGTCCGTGGTCCCATCGGCATATTGCGCCCCGCTGTCCACCAGCAGGATCTCCCCCGGCACCACCTGCCGGTTCGTCGCCTCGGTGACCCGGTAGTGCACGATGGCCCCGTTCGGTCCCGCCCCGCAGATCGTCTCGAAGGAAATGTCGCGGAGCTTGCCGCCAGCGGCACGGATCTCCTCCAGCCGCCGCACCACGTCGATCTCGCCGAGCCCGCCCTCGGGCGCGGTCAGGTCCAGCCAGGCCAGAAACTCGGCCATCGCCACACCGTCGCGCAGGTGCGCGGCACGGGCGCCGGCGATCTCGGCCGGGGTCTTGATCGCCTTCGGCAGGATGCAGGGATCGCGCTCCCAGACCACCTCCGCGCGCCCCGCCGCCTCGATGCGGTCCGAGATCCAGGCCGGCGCGCTGGCCTTGTCCACGGCCACCCGCCCCTTCAGCGCGTCGAGCGCCGGGCCGAAGCCCTCCGGCGGCGTCACCTGCACCTCGGGGCCGAGATGCGCGCGCACGTCGGCGTCGCACCTGGCCGGATCGGCGAAGAGATCCACCCGCCCGTCGGCGTGCAGGATCGCGAAGGCGAGCGGAACCGGGGTCCGCGCGATGTCCGATCCGCGGACGTTCAGCAGCCACGCAACCGAGTTGGGCAAGCTCAGCACCGCCGCCGACAGGTCCCGCTCGATGAGGCCCTTGCCGATCTCGCCCCGCTTGCCGGCGGAGTCGCGCCCGGCCAGCGACACCGGATGCACCACGATCGACATCGCCGGCGGCGGCGGCTGGTCGCGCCAGGCGCGGTCGATCAGGTTCGCCACCCGCGTGAGCCCGATCTGCCGCGGCCCCAGCGCCTCGGTCAGCTCCTCGACCTCCCGCGCCGTGTGCAGCCAGGGATCGAAGCCGAGCCGCCCGCCGCCGGGCAGGGCCTCCATCAGCCAGTCGGACGGCTTGTCCTGCGGAATGCGGCGGATCTCGAAGCGGTCGGTGTCGACCTGCCCCTGCACCTGCAGCCGATAGCGCCCGTCCACGAAGACGACCGCCCGGTCCGCCGTGACGACGGCGAGGCCCGCCGAGCCGGTGAAGCCGGTGAGCCAGGCCAGCCGCTCGTCACGCGGCGCCACGTTCTCGCCCTGGTGCGCGTCGGCCCGGGGCACCAGGAAGGCATCCACCCCGGCGTCGGTCATGGCCGAGCGCAGCGCCTCCAGGCGTGCGGCGCCGGTATCAGGCGTGGTCCGGCGGCGGAAGTCCTGCAGCATGGCGACCCTTCAACAATCGTTAAGACAATGCTGTTACCGGCGGTGGGGCCACTGGGTCAATCAGGTTAGGCTCGGGGCATCGGAATCGCCCGCAGGTAGAAGGGAACACCATGCGCGCCATTCTCTCACTCCTGTTCGTTGCCGCGGCGATCTGGCGGATCGGCGTCGACTGGCAGGCCACCATCGGCGTGGGCTATGCGTTCCGTCCCGGCACCATCGGCGGCCTGATCTCGCACTATTGGCCGGAGGACTACCAGAACCTCGTCGCAAGCCTGCAGGCCAGCGGCGTGCCCTTTGCCTGGAACCCGGTGGGCGCCTTCGTCCTGTCGCTGCCAATCGCGCTCATCTTAGCGGCGATCGCGACGGGAATCTGGCTCACCCGCGAGCGTCCCCTCTACCGCCGCTAGCGCCCGGCCGCCTGCCCGCGGTGTGATCGCGGTCACAGATCCGGTGCGGTTCCGGTCGTAGGCTTCGTTGTACGGACAAGCCATCGGGATCAGGTGCAGCATGTCGGCCCCCCTCCTTCTCGCCCTCTGTGCCATCTCCGCCGCCTTCTACGTCGCGGCTGCCGCGATCATGAAGCTGGGCGGCGGCGTCCCTTTCGCCCTGCTCCTGCTGCCGGTCTTCGCCGCATTGGGCGTGGCCGCCTGGTTCGAGAGCCTGGCGCTGCCGGCGAACCGGTTCGGGATCGTCGTGCTCCTGATCCTCGCCTCCGAGGTCATCATCACCGCCGGCGTCGCCGTGGCACTCGGCGAGCGCTACAGCCTCCGCGAGCTCGCCGGACTCCTGCTGATCGTCGTAGGCATGGCCGTCGTCTGCCAAGCCGACGGCGCGCGTGCCGAAAGCCCGGGCGCCACGTCCGCGCGGTCAGCCGGAAGCGGCCCGGCAGGTGCGGCGTCGTAGCGACTAGGCGCCCGAGCGGAACGCCACCTGTGCGATCGGAGGCAGGTGTCCGTCCACCTGCATCCAGGCCGTGCCACCATTGTCGCTGACCCAGAGGTTGCCCGTGGTCGACCCCATGGCCAGCCGCTCGCCGCCGGCGTCCACCACCAGCGCGTGGCGGTAGACCAGGTCCCAGCTCGCCTCAGCCGGCAGGCCGCCGTCCAGCGTCTCGAAGCTTGCGCCGCCGTCGCGGGTGCGCGTCACCACCAGCTTGCCGTCGGCCGGCACCCGGCATTCGTCCTTCACCGCCGGCACGAACCAGGCGGTCAGCGGGTCGGCCGGGTGCGGCGCCACCGCGAAACCGAAGCCCGAAGGCGGCGGCGGGTCGATCTCCACGAAGGTCTCCGCCGCGTCGGTGGAGCGGAACATCCCGTTGTGATGCTGGCACCAGACTACGTCCGGATCGGCCGCGCAGGCCGCGATCAGGTGCGGATCCTGGGTGTGCCCCTCGTACGCGCGCTCGGGCGGCAGGTAGGCGTTGCGCAGGCCCTTGCCGGCCAGCCGCCAGCTCGCGCCGCGGTCGTCGCTCTTCCACACGCCGCCGCAGGAGACGCCCACCGTCATCCGTGCCGGATCGCGCGGGTCGAGCAGGATCGAGTGGATCCCCGGATGGTCATAGCCGCCGCCGAACCATTCGCTTGCGCTCGGGCTTGTCCCAGAGCGCCTCCACCAGCGTCCAGCTTTCGCCGCGGTCGCGGCTGACGAAGAGCCCGCCGGGCAGCGTGCCCGCCCAGATCTCCCCCGGCGCGTCCGGCCCGCCCGCAGCCAGCGTCCAGATCATCTGCAGCGCCGGCGCATCGTCGCCGGCTTCGGGCTGCGCCGGGTAGGCGGGGGCCGGAAGCTCCTGCCAGCTCATGCCGCCGTCGTCCGAGCGGTGCAGCTTGCAGCCGAAATGCCCGAGGTTTAGCGCGGCATAGACCGACCCGTCGCGCGGATCCTCCAGCACCGCCGAGACCGGCTCGCCGAGGAACGCCGGCGTCCCTGCCGTCCAGCCGCCATCCAGCCTGCGGAAGGCAAATAGCCCCTTGCGGGTCGCCACGAACAGCCCGTCGGACATGCGCTCACCCTCCCGAAAGCGCCTGGAGCACGTAGATCTCGTCGTCGGGCCCCACAGCGTCGCTGAGGCCCCGCCGGTCCGGATCATCCGCCCCGTCACGAAGACATTGACGTGCCGCCGCAGCCTTCCCTGCTCGTCCAGGATGTAGGAGCGCAGCAGCGGATCCCCCCTGAACACGCGGTCCAGCACCTCGCGCACGGTCGCACCCTCCGCCTCGGCTTCCGGCGCCTCGCGGTGGCGGCGAAGATTCGCGGTGAAGGCGACCCTGGCCATGGCCGGCAATGTCTCACACCCGCGGGTTTCCGTCACGCCCGGCCGTGCACCAGCTCGTGGATGAAGCGCAGCTTCTCGATCGTGCCCGGCGTAAGCGCGAACGGATAGAGGTCCGGCTGACCCATGCTGCGGTTGAGGCTGTTCACCGCTACGGTCAGCGGCAGCCAGGCCCGAACCAGCCGGTCGAAGTTGCGCGCACGGTAGGGGTCGAAGCTGATCTCGGCCTCCAGCGACGGATCGTCGCTGTCGCCGGGATCGATGGCCAGCCCGAAGCTCGCGGCGGTGTCGAGCGTGTCGACCATGTGCAGGTAGTGCGTCCAGGTCTCGGCGAAGTCCTCCCAGGGGTGCATGGTGGCGTAGGAGCTGACGAAGTCCGTCTCCCACCCCGCCGGCGCGCCGTCCTTGTAGTGCCGCTCCAGCGCTTCCTGGTAGTCGACGCTCTCGTCCCCGAACACCGCCCGCGCCGCGGCGACGCCGGCCGCCGTCGCGCACCAGCACGTCCCAGTAGTAGTGGCCGACCTCGTGCCGCAGATGGCCGAGCAGCGTCCGGTACGGCTCGCCCAGCTCCAGCCGCCGCCGCTCCCGCTCCGCCGAATCCGCCTCGGCGATGTTGATGGTGATCAGCCCGTCGTCGTGCCCGGTCATCACCGGCTCGCTCGGGTCGGCGTCGGCGAGAAAATCGAAGGCGAGGCCCTTGACCGCGTCGTCGTTCTGGCTCGACAACGGCAGCCCGAGCCGCTTCAGCGCATAGACCAGCCGCCGCTTGGCCGTCTCGAGCGCCCGCCAGCGCTCGCCGTTGCCCGGCACCGAGAGGTCCGGGATGGTGCGGTTGAGATCGCAGCACGGGCAGAACTTGTCCGTCTCCCCTTCCGGGACCATCCAGTTGCACGCAGCCTCGCTCTGGTTCGCGCACTGCCGCCAGGACTTTCCGTCCGCCCGGGCCGTCCAGTGCTCCCCCGAAGGGGCGAGATCGAGCGCCGACAGCGTCATCGACGAGGGTAGAAAGCCCAGCGTCATACCGCACCGCATGCAGACGACGTTCTCGAAATGCAGCAGCTGGCCGCAGTTCTGGCAGGAGAAGGTTTTCATTGCGGGTCCTTGCTATACAAATGTCGCGCGGCCGGCGGCCGCGCCTCGGCCGCGATAACGCTCAGGCGCCGTCCGGGTTGCCCCCCGGATGCAGGAGATCGTGGATGAAGGCGACCTTGGCCAGCACGTTCGGGCTCGGCTCGAACGGATAGAGGTCGGGCTGGCCCATGCTTCGGTTGAGGCTGTTGACCGCGGCGGTCAGCGGCAGCCAGGCCCGGGTCAGGCTGGAAAGGGCAGGCGGCCGGTAGGGATCGAAATCGATGACCGCGGCATTGCGCGGGTCCTCGCCCACCGTGGGGTTCACCGAAAGCCCGAAACCCGCCCCGGTATCGAGGGTGTCGACCATGTGCAGATAGTGCGTCCAGGTCTCGGCGAAGTCCTCCCAGGGGTGCATCGTGGCATAGGCGCTGACATGGCTCTCCTCCCACCCGGGGGTCGGCCCGTTTTCGTAATAGCGCTCCAGCGCCTCGCTGTAGCTCTCAGAATCGTCGCCGAAGATCGCCCGGCCCTCCTCCAGCCGCCCGCCGTCGAGCACCAGCAGATCCCAGTAGTAGTGCCCGGCCTCGTGGCGGAAATGGCCGAGGAGCGTCCGGTAGGGCTCGCCGAGCGCCAGGCGCACGCGCTCACGCTCGGCGCTGTCGGCCTCGTCGATGTTGATGGTGATGAGCCCGTTGGCGTGCCCGGTCATCACCGGCGCGCCCTTTGAGCCGACGAGAAAGTCGAAGGCAAGCCCCCGCGCCTCGCCGTCCTTCTTCGAGGCGATCGGCACCCCGAAGCGCATGAGCGCATAGAGCAGCCGCCGCTTGCCACACTCGAGCAGCCGCCACTTCTCGCGGTTTCCGGGGTCGTGCATGTCAGCGAGGTTGCGGTTCAGCCGGCAGGCGGCGCAGCGCGGGTCGGCGCTTTCCTCGGACACCAGCCAGTTGCAGCCCGCCGCCCCGGCATTGACGCAGCGCCGCCAGGCGTTCCCACTATGCGACGCCGCCGTTACCCGCCCCTCCTCGCCGGAGGCGAGGGTCGTCAGCACCATGTCGCCGGGAATGAAGCCGAGCTGCGCGCCGCAGCCACGGCAGGCGGCATGCTCGAACTGCAGCAGCTGTCCGCAGTTCGCGCAGATCGAGAGCTTCATGGCTCAGGCGCGGGCGCGCGGGCCGAACAGCAGCCAGGCGAGGAAGCCGAGCAGCGGCAGGAACAGGATCGCAAGCACCCAGATCACCTTCTTGCCGGTGGACTCGGCCGAACCGATCACCGAGATCAGCGCCCAGATGTCGAGCCCCAGCAGGATCAACCCGCCGATGCCGGTGACGTTGATATGCATGTCCTCTTCCTCTCCCCTCAGGCCCGAGCGCGCGGCCGGCCGCTCCGTGCGACCCTTATCGGATCGTTGTCGAAAAGCGCGGCCAGTTGCTCCGTCATCGCCCCAGCCAGCTGCTCCACGTCGGTGATGGTGACCGCCCGCCCGTAGTACCGGGTCACGTCGTGGCCGATGCCGATGGCGATCAGCTCGACCTGCCGCCGCCGCTCGATCATCGCGATTACGTCGCGCAGGTGCTTCTCAAGATAGTTCGCGGGGTTGACCGACAGGGTGCTGTCGTCCACCGGCGCGCCGTCGGAGATCACCATCAGGATCCGCCGCGCCTCCGGCCGCTGCATCAGCCGCCGCTGCGCCCACTCCAGCGCCTCGCCGTCGATGTTCTCCTTGAGCAGCCCTTCCTTCATCATCAGCCCGAGGTTCGGCCGCGTCCGCCGCCACGGCGCGTCGGCCGACTTGTAGACGATGTGGCGCAGGTCGTTGAGCCGCCCCGGCAGCTGCGGCCGCTGCGCCGCCAGCCATGCCTCGCGGCTCTGCCCGCCCTTCCAGGCGCGGGTGGTGAAGCCGAGGATCTCCACCTTCACCTGGCAACGCTCCAGCGTGCGCGCCAGCACGTCCGCCGAGATGGCGGCGATCGAGATCGGCCGGCCGCGCATCGAGCCGGAATTGTCGAGGAGCAGCGTCACCACCGTGTCGCGGAACTCGGTGTCGCGCTCCATCTTGAACGAAAGCGGCGTCATCGGATTGGCGACCACACGCGCCAGCCGCCCGGCGTCGAGCGTGCCCTCCTCGAGGTCGAAGTCCCAGGCGCGGTTCTGCTGCGCCTGCAGCCGCCGTTGCAGCCGGTTGGCCAGCCGCGCCACCGCGCCCTTGAGCGGCTCCAGCTGCTGGTCGAGATAGGCACGCAGCCGCTCCAGCTCGATCGGATCGGCCAGGTCCTCGGCGGCGATCTCCTCGTCGAAGCGGGTGAGGAACACCTTGTAGGTCGGGTCCGCCTCGGAATGCGGCGGCGGCGGCCGGCGCTCGGGCGCCTCGCCCTCGTCGACCTCCAGCTCCTCGGCGAGGTCCGCCGAGTCCCGCCTCGTCGAGTGCCGCCTGCATGTCCTGCGGCTCCGCGCGCTGGTCGGAGGGCGCATCCTCCGAGGCGTCGTCCTGCTCGCTCTCCTCGTCGGCATCCCCGCCCGCCTCCTCGGGGTTCTCCTCGGCCTCCTCGGTCTCGGCCTCGTCCTTCTCGTCGTCGTCCCGATCGGGATCCTCGCCCAGCTGCTCGCCGTAGCCGAGATCGGCGATCACCTTCCGGGCCAGGCGCGCGAAGGCCTGCTGGTCCTCCAGCACGCCGTCGAGGCCCTCGAACGTACCGCCGGCATGGGAGTTGAGATACCCCCGCTGCAGGTCCATGACGTTCTGCGCTGCCTTCGGCAGCGGGCGTCCTGTGGCGAGGTGCCGCACCAGGTAACCCGCCGCCTGCGCAAGCGGTGCCTGCGCCGGATCGGTGATCTCGCCGTATCCCATGCGCCGCGCGTCCTCGGCGATCCGCGCGTCGATGTTGCCGGCGGTTCCCGGCATCGCCCGCGCCCCCACCGCCTCGCAGCGCGCCGTCTCCATCGCGTCGAACAGCGCCGAGGCGGTCGTCTCGCCCTCCGGGGCATAGCGGCGATGGGTCCGGTCGTCGTGATAACGCAGGCGCAGCGCGAATGCGTCGGCGGTGCCGCGTGCCAGCATCACCTCCTCGCGCGTCAGCCGCCGGGTCACCTGCGGCAGCCGCATGGCGCCGGCGGCGCAGCCGGGCGGGTCCACCGAATAGGCAACCGCCAGTTCCCGCTCGCCGGCCATGGCGCGGGTGGCCTCGGCGAGCGCCTTCTTGAACGGATCGGCAGGGCTTTCGGCGGGCTTCGACATGGCTCCGGTAGACCATCGGCCGGGGGAGATGCGCAAGGGGATATGGCCTTCGTCGCAGGGTCGGCACGCGGCCGGCTGAGCGGGCAGGGGGCGGCACCGCCGCCGGCTTGGCCTAGGGCCTCTCCCCGGCGCAGCTCCGCATCGCGCGCCGGGTCCTCGAAGGCGACGATCTGTCGACCGCCGCCCTCGGCATCAGCGTCAACCGCCCGCACCACACCCGCATCTTCGACACGACCGAAGTGCGCTCGCGCCGAGCGTCAGCTGAACCCCGCTGCTGCCGACGGATCAGGCGCGTTCCGCTCCGCATAGGCGCGCCGCGCCGCCTCGATCCGGTCGGCATTGTCCAGCGTCCACATCGCCAGCGCTCGCACCGGCTCGAGCAGACCGCTGCCGAGGTCCGTCAGCGCATATTCGACCTGCGGCGGATTGGCCGGGGTCACGGTGCGGGTGACGAAGCCATCGCGCTCGAGGTTGCGCAGCGTCGTCGCCAGCATCTTCTGCGAGATGTCGCCGATCGAACGGCGCAAGGCATTGAACCGCATGGGCTCCCGCCCGAGCGACCGCACGACGAGAACCGTCCACTTATCACCTACGCGCGAAAGCAGCGCGCTGATCTGCTCGCATTGCGAGGTATCCTCGGGGTCACCTGGGCACATTCCGGTGCCTCCTTGCCGATCCGGTCACGAACGATATCTCATGTGGTATCGATTCGATACCAGTTTCAAGAGGAGACCAAGAGTGAGCACGAAACCCCGGATCGCCGTCATCGTCGGCTCGACCCGCGATACCCGCTTCGCCGACAAGCCGGCGAACTGGATCACCGATCTCGCCAGCCAGCGCAACGACTGGGAGGTGGAACTCGTCGACCTGCGCGACTTCGACCTGCCGCTCTTCAACGAGGCCGCCTCGAACCTCTGGGCCCCCAGCAAGGATCCGCGCGCCGTCGCCTGGCAGGAGAAGCTCGCGACCTTCGACGGCTTCATCTTCGTCACCGCCGAATACAACCGCTCGGTGCCCGGTTCGCTGAAGAACGCCCTCGACCAGGCCTACAAGGAATGGGTCCGCAAGCCCGCCGCCGTCCTCGGCTACGGCGCCACCGGCGGCGCCCGGGCCGCGGAGCACCTGCGCACGATCGCGATCGAGCTTCAGATGGTGCCGATCCGGCATGGCGTGCACATCCTCGGCGCCGACTTCATGAAAGTCCATCCCATGGGCGGCAACGCCCCGATCTCCGAAATCGAGGATCACATCCTGCCCGGCGCCCGCGCCATGCTCGACGACCTGAACTGGTGGACCCGCGCCACCATGGCGGCCCGCGCCGGCGAGGGCGAGCGCGCCGCCGCCTGAACGCGCGCCGCCTGAACCCGCCCCGGCGGCCCCCCGCGGGCCGCCGTCAGCCCAGGCTCACGCTCACCGCGCTCTCCGGCAGCTCCTTGTCGAAGCAGCGCTGGTAGAACTCGGCCACCGTCTGCCGCTCCAGCTCGTCGCACTTGTTGAGGAAGGTCAGTCGGAAGGCGAAGCCGATATCGCCGAAGATGCGCGCGTTCTCCGCCCAGGCCAGCACCGTGCGCGGGCTCATCACCGTCGAGAGATCGCCGTTCATGAACGCCGCCCGCGTCAGGTCCGCGACCGTCACCATGCGGCTGACCGTCTTCTTCCCCTCCGCCGTCGCGTACTCGGGATACTTCGCCAGCACGATCTCGGCCTCGGCGTCGTGGGCGAGATAGTTCAGCGTCACTACGATCGACCAGCGGTCCATCTGCCCCTGGTTGATCTGCTGCGTGCCGTGATAGAGCCCGGTAGTGTCGCCCAGCCCCACTGTGTTCGCGGTCGAGAACAGACGGAAATAGGGATGCGGCCGGATCACCTTGTTCTGGTCGAGCAGGGTCAGCTTGCCGTCCACCTCGAGGATGCGCTGGATCACGAACATCACGTCCGGCCGCCCGGCGTCGTACTCGTCGAAGCAGATCGCCACCGGGTTGCGCAGGCACCAGGGGAGGATCCCCTCCTGGAACTCGGTCACCTGCAGCCCGTCGCGGATCTTGATCGCATCCTTGCCGATCAGGTCGATGCGGCTGATGTGGCTGTCGAGGTTCACCCGCACGCACGGCCAGTTGAGATGCGCGGCCACCTGCTCGATGTGCGTGGACTTCCCGGTGCCATGGTAGCCCTGGATCATCACCCGGCGGTTGTGGGCAAAGCCGGCGAGGATGGCGAGCGTGGTGTCGCGGTCGAAGCGGTAGGTCGGGTCGATGTCCGGCACCCGGTCGGTCGGCTCGGCGAAGCCCTTGACGGTCATGTCGCTGTCGATCCCGAAAAGATCGCGCACGCTCATGTCGACCGTCGGTTCCGCCGCCATTTCCATGTTGCCGTCCGCCATCGATTGGCCCCTCCGTCCGTGGCCCCAAGGGTCCCCGACCCGCACAGCGCCACTCGGGGTATGTGTCGCAATTGCGCCGTCGATGCAAGGCACCGTCCCCGCCTTGCGCGCCGGCGCTAACTACCCGGTCCCGCCTCGCTTGACACCTTGCCCCGCCGCGGTGGACACTCGTCCTTCGTGTTGTGTTCGGAAGGAGTGTACCATGGCATCGCGCATCGCCATTTTCCTCGTCGCGGCCGGCCTCGTTCTCGCCGCCTGCGGGCCTCAGCCCCCGGTGCTCCAGGAAGTACAGTTCACCCAGCCCGCCTCGGCGACCGGGTACTGACGCCCGGCCGGACCGGCGCCCGGCCAGACCGGCCGTCGCCTCAGTCGCGGAAGCTGCGGCTCGCCTTGATCTGCTCCCAGGCCCAGACCACCTCCGAGAGCCGCGCCTCGTCGTCGCGCCGGCCGCCGTTCATGTCGGGGTGCAGGTCCTTCACCAGCGCCTTGTACTGCTGGCGGATCTCCGCCTTCGACTGGCTGTCGCTGGCCTCGAGGATCTCGAGCGCCCGCCGCTCGGTCGGCGGCAGCCGCCGCTGCCGCCGCGCCGCGCTCCGGTCGGTGCCGGGATTGAGCGTCGCCTTGTCACCCAAGAGCTCCATGGGGTCGTCGAAGCCGAACCGCTGCCAGGCGCGGCCCTCGGCATGCGGCTGGGCGGAGACGTGCTGCTCGGCGCGGCTGAAGGGCCGGGTCGGGCGGTCCCAGACCCGGTCCGCGGCGAATTGCCGCTCCAGCTCGGCGTCGGAATGGCTCTCGAAGAAGTTCCACTTCAGATTGTACTCCCGGACGTGATCCAGGCAGAACCAGTGGAAGTCGTCCAGGTTGTCGGGGCTCTTCGGGGCGCGGAACTTGCCCGGCTTGTTGCAGCCCGGCCGCTCGCACTGGCGCGCCGAGGTCTCGACGGCACCGGAAAAACCACGGCTGCGGGCACGCCGCTTCTTGTCGGCGGTGACCGAAATGTCGAATTCGAAAGGCGAGCGGCGACTCATCTGCAGGCCGTTCCTTGCGTTCGTGGGCGAACTCGGGCGCCTGAGTTTAAACTTTCTCCCCGGCGGGCCAAGGCCCGTCGCGGGCGAGGAGATCAAAATGCACTCAACCGACAGGCGTATCGCCGAGATCCTGCACGAAAAGCTCGCCGCGGCCTTCCTTCCCGACCACCTCGAAGTGATCGACGAGAGCGAGAGCCACCGCGGCCATGGCGGCTGGCGCGAGGGGGGCGAGACGCACTTCCGCGTGGTGATGCGCGCGCCCAGCCTCCACGGCCTCAACCGGGTCGAGCGCAGCCGCGCCGTACACAAGGTGCTCGCCGACGAGCTGGCCTTGCGCGTCCATGCCCTGGCGCTCGACCTCGGAAACTGACCCCGATCCCAGATAGGAACGCACATCCCCCGGTGCGAGGGCAGCAGCCGTAAATGGGCGGGGGCGCCGTGCCGGACTGTGGTTCAGCCGTCGGCCGGCCCGATCCGCGGCGCCGGGCGCAGCGGCGTCGGGGGCTCCGAGGCTGCCTCGCCCAGCCGCGGCTCCGCCCGGAACTCGCGGTGGCGCAGGTGCGCCTGCACCCGCTCGACGGCCGCCCGCTCCGCCGCCACCGAGCCGGCCATGGTCTCGGACATCTGCGGCGCCCCGGCATCTGGATCGGTGCGCACGGCGGCCAGCCGCGGCCCCAGCGCTTCGCGGTCGCGGCGGAAGACCAGCACCGTCTGCTCGCCCGAAGTGCCGCCGCGGAACCACCCGCCCGGCGCTTCCGCCGGCAGATGCTCGGCGCGGACATACTCCCAGCCCTGCCGCGCTACCTCGTTGATCGCATCGGTCAGCGTCAGCGCGAACAGATCCTCGGGGCCGCGCACGCCGCGCACCCTCTTGGACCGCTTCGGCGCCGGCACCACCTTGTATTCGTAGTGGTTCATCGTTTTTCCCCCCAAAGGCGCCCCGGCCCTATTCGATCCTGAGCTTCGCCTTCACCAGTGCATTCACCGCCTGCGGATTGGCCTTGCCGCCGGTGGCTTTCATCACCTGTCCCACGAACCAGCCAGCCAGCGACGGTTTGGCAAGCGCCTGCTCCACCTTCTCGGGGTTGGCCGCCACCACCGCGTCGACCGCCGCTTCGATAGCGCCGGTATCGGTTACCTGCTTGAGTCCCAGCCTCGACACGATACTGGCCGGATCGCCGCCCTCGGTCCAGAGGATCTCGAACACGTCCTTGGCCGTCTTGCCGGAAATCTCGCCCGACCCCACCAGATCGATCAGCCCGCCGAGCTGTTCCGGCGCCACCGGGCTCGCCTCCAGGCCGAGGCCTTCCTTGTTCAACCGGCCGAAAAGCTCGTTGATCACCCAGTTCGCCACCTGCTTGCCGTCGCGCCCCGCGGCAACCGCCTCGAAGAACTGCGCGGTCTCGGCCTCCGCCGTCAGCACGCCCGCATCATACTCCGTCATTCCGAAGTCCGCTACATAGCGCGCCTTCCGCGCATCCGGCAGCTCGGGCAGGCTGGCGGCGATGGCGTCGATCCAGCCCTGCTCCAGCTCAAGCGGCAGGAGATCAGGATCGGGGAAGTAGCGATAGTCGTGCGCCTCCTCCTTCGAGCGCATCGACCGCGTCTCGCCCCGGTTCGGGTCGTAGAGCCGCGTCTCCTGCTCCACCGCGCCGCCGTCCTCGAGAATGCCGATCTGCCGGCGCGCCTCGACTTCCACCGCCTGCATGATGAAGCGCATGGAGTTCATGTTCTTGATCTCGCAGCGCGTCCCGAGCTCCTGCGATCCCTTCGGCCGCACGCTCACGTTCACGTCGGCGCGCAGGTTTCCCTCCTGCATGTTCCCGTCGCTGGTGCCGAGATAGCGCAGGATCTGGCGCAGCTTGCGCACATACTCCGCCGCCTCCTCCGCCGAGCGGATATCCGGCATCGACACGATTTCCATCAGCGCCACGCCGGTGCGGTTGAGATCCACGAACGACAGGTCCGGGTCCATGTCGTGGATCGACTTGCCCGCGTCCTGCTCCAGGTGGATGTGGTCGATGCGAACCTTCCGCGCCACCCCCGGCCCGAGGTCGACGATCACCTCGCCCGCGCCGACGATGGGATGGTAGAGCTGGCTGATCTGGTAGCCCTGCGGCAGATCCGGATAGAAATAGTTCTTCCGGTCGAAGCGCGAGAAGTGGTTGATCTTCGCCTTCAGCCCCAGCCCGGTCCGCACCGCCTGCTCGATGCAGTACGCGTTGATCACCGGCAGCATCCCCGGCATCGCCGCGTCCACCAGGCTCACGTTCGAGTTGGGCGCGGCCCCGAAGGCGGTGGACGCGCCCGAAAAGAGCTTTGCCGCCGAGGCGACCTGGGCATGCACCTCCAGCCCGATCACCAGCTCCCAGTCGCCCTTGGCGCCGGCGATGATCGTCGGTTCCGGCTCTTTGTAGGCAAGCTCGGGCATGCGGTCGCGTCCGTCCGTCGTGGTCAGGGCGCCCTTCTACTGCCGCCGCCCCGGCGCAGCAATGCCCCGCTAAACCGAGAGTCGCGCCGGTTTGAGCCTTCCACCATACACCGGCGCCGTCAGCACCGTCTGCGGCTTGCGCCCGCCCAGCTCCAGCGTCCGCGCCCGCAGCACCTCGATCGCTTCCGCCGAGTTGGCCGGCAGCGTCTCCGGCTCGATCACCGTCCCGAGGTTGAGGCGATACCTCTGGTGACGCTTGTTAAGCACCTCGTGGAAAAGGGTAATATCCCGCAAGGTCGGATGAATCCGGTCGAACAAATAGAACAGCGCCGAGTTCCGTGCCGTGATGTGCAGCGGCACCACCGGCAGGTTGAAGCGCTTGGCCATCATCGCGCCCGAGGCCATCCACGGCCGTTCATGAAGCGACCACCACCGCCGCTTCGCCAGCCGACCGGACGGAAACAGCACCGCCATCCGCCCCGCCTCGAACGCCCGCCGCGCGTACTCCATCGTCTCCCGGTTCTGCTTGTGCGTCCGCTGCTCCGGCCGCCACTCCACCGGCGCGATCACCTCCTCCAGCTGCGGCATCACCCGCAGCGCATCGGCATTCGCGAAGATGAAGAGATCGGGCCTGACGCTTGCCAGCGCACCATAAAGTACGATCCCGTCCGCGATGCCCGTCGGGTGGTTGGAGATCACCATCGCCGGCCCCTGGCGCGGCACGTTCTCGAGTCCCGTCACCTCCACGTGCTGGCACAGCATGTCGTAGAGTGATTGCAGCACCGCCGTTCCCGGCAACGGCTCCAGCGCCTCGCCGACCTTGACCGTCCGGTCGTACTGCAGCACCGAATGCAGAATGGGGCGGGCGACGGTGACCAGCGGCCCCCGGCGGCGCAACCACGGCGCCCGCTCCTCGATCAGCTGGTCGACGATCTCGCGCATGATGCCTCCTATCGTGGCAGCTTGACAACGCAGTGACAAGCGCCCCGGTTTCAGCCCTCATCGCCGCGCAACAAGCGGCCGACGATCTCGCCGGTGTCCCGCGACAGTCCTGGCAGCGCCGCCAGCCGTTCCAGCTGGCCCCGCATCAGCGCCCGCCGCCCCGCATCGAAGATCCGCCAGTTCCCCAGGCTCGCGGCCAGCCGCGCCGTCGTCTGCGGGTTGACCGGGTCGAGACGGACCAGCCAGTCCACCAGCAGCCGGTAGCCGCTGCCATCAGGGGCATGGAAGCCGGGCGCATTCGCCATGGCAAATGCGCCGATCAACGATCTGAACCGATTGGGATTCTTCCAGTCGAATGCCGGGTGGCGCGACAGCCGTTCCACGACTGCGACCGCCCCCTCGGGCGGTGACCCCGCCGCCTGCACCGAGAACCACTTGTCGGTGACCAGCCGGTCGTGCGCCCAGGCCGCATGGAACTCCGCCAGCGCCTCCTCCGCCTGCCCGCAGGCGACGAGCAGCCCCAGTGCCGTCATCCGCTCGGTCATGTTGCCCGCCGCCGCGAACTGCGCCCGCGCCTCCTTCGCGTCGGGGTCGAGCGCGGTCAGCAGGGCGAGAGCGCGCGCGCGCAGTGCCCTCCGCCCCGCCGCTGCCGCGTCCGGGCTGTAAGGCCCCGGCACCGCGTTCTCCGCGTAGAGCGCTGCGAGCCGCCCGCCGAGCCCCCGTGCCACAGCCGCCTCCAGCCGCCGCCGCGCCTCCCAGATCGCCAGCGGATCGGGCGCGCGTCCCTGCGCCGCAATGTGCCCGATCACCTCCTCCTCGGGCGGCAGCGCCAGCGCCAATGCCTTGAAGGCGGGATCGAGCGCGGGATCGTCCGCCACCGCGCCAAGCGCCTCCAGGAAATCGGCGTCGGGCAGCGCCTCGGGGTCGGCGGCCATGCGGGCGAGCAGGATCAGCGCCGAGGTGCGCCCCGCCTCCCACTTGTTGAACGGGTCGGTATCGTGCGCCAGAAGGAACACCCGCTCCGCCGCGTCGTCCTTCCGCTCCAGGATGACCGGCGCGGAGAAGCCGCGCAGCAGCGAGGCCACCGGCCGCGCCGGCAGGTCCCACGTGAACGACTGGCGCGCCTGGTCGAGTTCGAGCACGCCCTCGGCGACGGCCTTGCCGCTATCGTCGAGCAGCCCGTAAGCGACCGGGATCACCAGCGGCGCCTTGTCCGGCTGGCCGGGCGTGGGTGGGGTTTCCTGCGCCAGCTCCAGCCGGTAGCGGGCGCCGTCCCAGTGCTCCTCGACCCGGAGCCGCGGGGTCCCTGCCTGCGAATACCAGAGCCTGAACTGCGCGAGATCGCGGCCCGAGGCATCCTCGAAGACCTTCAGCCAGTCATCGATGGTGCAGGCCTCGCCGTCGTGCCGCTCGAAATAGAGATCGAGCGCCTTGGCGTAGGTCTCGGGCCCGACCAGCCGGCGCAGCATTCCGATGACCTCGGCGCCCTTCTCGTAGACCGTGGGGGTATAGAAGTTGTTGATCTCGACGTATTCCTCCGGCCGAACCGGATGCGCCAGCGGCCCCGCATCCTCGCGGAACTGCGCCCCGCGCAGCCGCAGCACGTCCTCGATCCGCTTCACCCCGGCGCTGCGCTGGTCGGCCGAGAACTGCTGATCGCGGAAGACGGTCAGCCCCTCCTTGAGACAGAGCTGGAACCAGTCGCGGCAGGTGATGCGGTTGCCGGTCCAGTTGTGGAAGTACTCGTGCGCGATGATCGTCTCGATCGACTTGTAGTCGGTGTCCGTCGCGGTCTCGGGGCTCGCCAGCACGAAGCGCGAGTTGAAGATGTTGAGCCCCTTGTTCTCCATCGCCCCCATGTTGAAGTCGTCCACCGCCACGATCATGAAGCGGTGGAGGTCATACTCGCGCCCATAGGCGCGCTCGTCCCAGGCCATCGAACGCTTGAGCGCGTCCATGGCGTAACCGCAGCGGTCCTCGTCACCGGGACGCACCCAGATCTGCAGCAGCACCTCGCGCCCGGAACGGGTGACGAAACGGTCCTCGACCGCGACGAGATCACCCGCCACCAGCGCGAAGAGGTACGAGGGCTTGCGGAAGGGATCCTCCCATTCCGCCCAGCCCGGTCCGGAGGCGGCCAGGTTGCCGTTCGACAGCAGCACGGGCGTCTCGCCCTCGATCCGCACCCGGAACGTCGCCATCACGTCCGGGCGGTCGGGCCAGTAGGTGATCTTGCGGAAGCCCTGCGCCTCGCACTGGGTGCAGTACATGCCCCGCGACATGTAGAGCCCCTCCAGAGCGGAATTGGCCTCCGGCGCGATCTCGGTCTCCGCCTCCCAGGTGAAGGCTTCCGGCACGTGCTCGGCCGCAACCGTCAGGCCTTCGTCGTCGAGGCTCAGCGCATTCTGCGGCACGACCGCGCCATCGATGGCCGCCGACACGAGCTGAAGGTTGCGTCCGTCCAGGCGCAGGTCGAGTGGGCCTTCACCGCTTCGCGCCGGGTTGCGGCGGAAGGCCACGCGCGTGCGGACGCGGGTGGCGGCCGGATCCAGCACGAAGGTGAGCTCGACCGTATCGGCCAGGTACGCAGGCGGCCGGTAGTCGGCCAGCCGGATGGTCGGAGCCTGAGCATCGACGCGCATGGCGCATCTCTCCCGAATGGTGAGCCTCAAGGCTGTAGCGCCGCGGCGGAAGCCGTCAAGCCCGCGCTCCGGCGCGCCGCATCTGCGACGTTTGAAACAATCCCGCGAGCCTGCGGCGGGAAACTGCAACAGCCGCGTTTCATACAGGTGACCGCTGGAAAGGGGGACCCGTCATGCTGCGCCGCCATCCGATTGCCATTGCCTACGTCCTCGCCCTTGCCCTCTGGGGCTCGCTGGCGCTGCAGCTCAGGGCCGAGCCGGTACCGGACTTCGCGCCAAGCCTCTGGCACGGCACCATTCACGCCGCTGCAACCGCTCTCTGACCGGACGACTCGACGAATGGGCAAGCCTGACTTATCCTTGATGTGGAGCGGCATTTCGAAGCGGCGGAATATGGCCAAGCCCGTAATCGGCATCATCGGCAACTCTCATCTCATCAACGACCAGTACCCAGTCCAGGCGGTGGGCGTCTCGAACATCGAAGCGGTCGCCGATCTCACCGGCGCGATCCCGCTGATAGTACCGGCGCTTCCCCGGGTGGGCGCGATCAGCGACCTGATCGAGGTCTGCGCCGGGTTCGTCTTCACCGGCGGGCGCCCCAACGTCCATCCCAGCCACTACGGGCACGAGCCGACCGAGAAGCACGGCTCGTTCGACCCTGACCGCGACGCGGTGACGCTGCCGCTGATCCGCGAGTGCGTCGCGCACGGCGTTCCCGTCTTCGGCATCTGCCGCGGCTTCCAGGAGTTCAACGTCGCCTTCGGCGGTACGCTCCATCCCGAAATCCGCGAGATCCCCGGCCGGATGAACCACCGCATGCCGCCCGACGGCACGCTGGAAGAGAGGTTCGAACACCGCCACGTCGTGAGCCTCTCCGACGGCGGCGCCTTTCACCGCGTCCTCGGCGCGCGCGAGGTGATGGTGAACTCGCTGCACGGCCAGGGCATCCTCGACAAGGGCGGGCGCATCGTGATCGAGGGCTATGCCCCCGACGAGACGCCCGAGGCGATCATCGTGGAATCCGCACCCGGCTTCGCCATGGCGGTGCAGTGGCATCCGGAGTGGAACGCCGCCAACGATCCGGTGTCGCGGCCGCTGTTCCAGGCCTTCGGCGCCGCGGTGGCCGCGCACGCCGGCCACTGAAGCTCCCGCCTTCGAGATCCGGGCGAACGGCGTTGCCCCCCGTCCTTCGTTAACCTTTCGGCCGAGCGCGCCCTGCGTGTACATGCGATGTGCATGCGATGTACCTGAGTTGTACGTCGAATAAATCGCCGTTAACCATTGCGGTGCCTCCGTAATCCGACCCCCTGGCCGACCCCACCGCCGGGGACGTTTTCCTATCGCGGCATCCCCTCAGTGGCAGACGATCGGCACCACCGCGTCGCCGAACTCCGCCGGAGCGCCGTCGGCCATATCATACCCGCCGAGCCCGCCCGGCGTCGGTTCCACGGCGTTCTGCCGCAGGAACCCCTCCAGTTCCTCCTCGCCGAGGGCATAGTTGACGTTCTGCGGCAAGCTCCCCGTCGTCTCGGCGATGTAGTCCTCCGACAGCCGCGCCACCACCAGCCCACGCACCGCGCCGCGGGAATCGATCAGCGGACCGCCGCTGTTTCCGGGCTGGACCGGGGCCGAAAACGTGAAGAACCGCCAGTCGTCGTCCACTCCCGCCAGCGCGCTGACGTTGCCCGTAGTGAGATTGAGCGAGGTTCCGGCGATGCTGTAGTAAGGAAAGCCCACGGCGTGGACCTGCTGGCCCAGGCGCAGCGCGCCGTTGGCGAGCGAAAGCCAGTGGCCGACCGGTCCGGGCGCCCGCAGCGCCGCCACGTCGAGGTCGGAATCGGAGGCAATGACCTCCAGCGCGCGCCCGTCGGCGAGGGTGACACGAGTGCAGCCCTCGACCACATGGTGCGCCGTCACCACCGTGCGCGCGCCGAGATAGAAGCCCGAGCCGGTGCGGGTGCCTCCCAGGTCCTCGCCCGGCAGCGGCTCCGCCCGTGGCGAGCTCGGCGCCGCGGTGGTCCAAGGGATGGTGCCATCGGGTGCCGAGCTCGCGAGCAGGGCCTCGGTTTCGATGACAAAACCGCTCAGCCGGCCATGTTCGGGCAGATCCCAGGGAAGCGGATGACCTGCACGGATGCTCGCAGCGGCCAGATTGACAGCATCCGCCTGATCGGCCTCGCCGGCCAGGAAAACCGTGGCCCAATGATCGCCGCGCCGCTCCGACCGCGTGAAGAAGTTGCGCCCGTCCCGAAGCATGCCGCGGGTGACAAGTAGCCCCGGGCGCCGCTCGGTGAAAAGAGCCTCGGCGCGGGCATTGGCCTTGACCGCCGCGCCGTGCCAGCGCTGCGTCTCCTCGGCGTCGAACCGGTGGGTGAGGACGGTCAGGCTGCCGTCATCGGTCCAGCGGCGCTGGCCGCCCTCCTCGGACTCGGCACGGCCCAGCCGCGCCAGCGGCAGGGCGAGCGAGACGTCGAGGTCGGGCAGATAGCTGAAGTCCCAGCCGCTGGCGCTCACCTCGTCGATGAAGGCGAGGACCAGGGCGGCGGCATGGGCATTGAGCGCCGCGGAGCCGAATTCCCGCTCGGCATAGGCCTCGATCGCCGCCTGGCTCCGCGGCCCCCAGGCTCCGTCGAGCGTACCGCGATAGTCTCCCGCCACCGCGAGCGCCGTCTGGAGCAGCCGTTTCTCCGAGGCATCAAGCGTCGCGGCGTCGAACGCCTCGAAGATCGGCTCCTCAGCGTGCGCCTGAAGATGCGGCGGCGCGATCGCGAAAAACACAAGACAGACCAGCAAAATCCGCAACATAGCCTGCCCCCCACACGCATGCGCAGGCTAGCACGAGGTGGACAGGTCCCCAAGGAACGTGTTGCATTTTCCTAAACGGCGGCAGGAATCGCGCGCTCAAAGCATCGCTGGGACGACCTGGTCCGGCGGGCGGTGGCCGTCGGCGAAAGTCTTGATGTTGATGATCACCTTCTCGCCCATCTCGAGCCGGCCCTCGATGGTGGCCGAGCCCATGTGCGGCAGAAGCATCACGTTGGGCAGGTCGCGCAGGCGCGGGTTGATGTCGTGGCCGTGTTCGTAGACGTCGAGACCCGCCCCGGCCAGTTCGCCCGCCCGCAGCATCCGCGTCAGCGCGTTCTCGTCGATCACCTCGCCGCGGGCGGTGTTGACGATATAGCTGTCCGGCTTCATCAGCTTCAGCCGCCGCGCGTTCATTAAGTGGAAGGTCGAGGGCGTATGCGGCACGTTGATTGACAGGATGTCGATGCGGGCGAGCATCTGGTCGAGGCTTTCCCAGTAGGTTGCGCCGAGGTCCGCCTCGATGTCGCCATGCACCCGCCGGCGGTTGTGATAGTGGATCTCCAAGCCGAAGGTCCGCGCACGTCGCGCGATCGCACGGCCGATGCGGCCGAGGCCGAGGATGCCGAGCCGCTTGCCGGCAATGCGGTGCCCGAGCATCGCCGTCGGGCTCCAGCCTTCCCACTCGCCCTTCTGCATCTTGACCCAGCCCTCGGGCAACCGCCGCGGCACCGCGAGGATCAGCGCCATCGCCATGTCGGCGGTATCCTCGGCCAGCACCCCTGGCGTATTCGAGACCATGATCCCGCGCTGCAGTGCCGTCGCCACGTCGATATGGTCGAAGCCGGCCCCATAGTTCGCAATCAGCCGCAGATCCGGCCCGGCCTGCGCGAGCACCCGCGCGTCGATCCGGTCGGTGATCGTCGGCACCACCACGTCGGCCTCGGCCATGGCACGGGCAAGCTCCTCCGGCGTCATCGGCTGGTCGTCGGCATTCAGGCGACGTCGAAGAGCTCCTGCATACGCGCCTCGACCGGCGCAGGCAGGCGCCGCGTCACCACCACGCGCATTCGGGCAGACTGCATGCGATTTCCTGTTTCGAGACGCTCGGATTATCGTTATGGTCGACGCATAATTGCACGGGAAGGCGGGAGAAATCCAGACACTTCCCGGCATGCGGGCACGAGATACGGGCACGAGAGCAGGACAAGCATGACGGTCGCACCTTCCAGGCGCCGGGTCGGGCTGACGGCACTTCTTCTCATCCTTGCGGCGGCACTGGCGCCGGCCGCGCCGGCCACCGCGGCGGACGCGGCCCGCGGGCCGGTCACCAACCTGCCGCTGCCGCGCTTCGTCTCAATGCGCGGCGAAAGCGCCAACGCCCGGCGGGGGCCCAGCCTCGACCAGCGGGTCGACTGGGAGTTCGTCCAGCAGGGCCTGCCGCTCGAGGTCACCGCCGAGTACGGCCAGTGGCGGCGGGTCCGCGACGCCGACGGCGCCGGCGGCTGGGTCCACCACGCACTCCTCTCCGGTGTCAGGACGGCGCTGGTGCGAGGCGACGCCGCCGTAGCGCTGCGGGCCGGTCCGACCGAAGCGCGGCCAGCGTGCGGGCCATGGCCGAACCCGGCGTAGGTCGGCCCGCCTCAAGTCCTGCCGCAATGACTGGTGCGAGATCGCCGCCGGCGGGCGTCGAAGGCTGGCTGCCGCGCGCCGTCCTCTGGGGCGTGGGGCCCGACGAGGCGATCGAATAGCCGCCGGGCAGGGGCGGCGGAACAGCGCCGAAGCCCCGCCGCAACACCCCTTCCGGATACCCCCGCGTCGTCCTACACTCCTCCCATCGTCCCGGCGCAGGGTGAGGCGGCATGTGGCGGTCGGTTTTCCTGCATGAGTTCATCGACCAGCGGATACGCAACTTCCAGGCGCTCCCCGGCGTCCCGACGCCCGCATCCCTGACGCTCGCCCCCGCCGGGGATCCCTTGGCCGGCGGCAACGCCGTCACCATCGCCCCCGGCACCGGCTTCGAGCATGTCCTGGCGGTCGCGCTGCCGCAGGTCATCGGCATCAGCGTCCGCGTACGGATGATCTACCCGGTCAACCCGCAGCCGCAGATGTTTCCGGTGATCCGCCTCGGACCCGGCGCCGAACTCCTGTTCTGGCCCGTCTCGCATCCCTTGTCCGACGGCAGCGGCACGCAGGCGTTGGCGCGCGTCTGGATCGGCGCTGGGTTCAGGAACCTCGGCAACGTCGTGCTGCCGGCGCTGCGCTTCGCCGAATCCGCTTCGACTGGCACACCAGCGGCCAGGCGCGCCTGCTTATCGACGGGCGGCTCGCCGCCTACCACAACGCCACGGCGCCCGGTGCCATGTTCCCGGTCGACCGGGTCGTCTTCGGCATGCCGGCCGCACCTGCCGCGCCGCAGCCGCTCTACCTCATCTCGCGCGTTTTCGTGCGGGTGCTGGAGCGGCCGGATGCCATGGCGCATCTCTCCAAGCTGCTGCCGAAGACGAAGCCGGTGGCGGACCAGAACCGCTGCCGGCTGCGCATCCTCGGCAATGCGATGAAGGTGCTCGAACGCCTCCGCGCGTTTATGGCCGGCGCGCACCAGACCCTCTCGCAGCCCTGGACGGCGGAGGCGGGTCCCGCTGCCGGTCCGTTTCGTCCCAAGGCGGTGGAGGCGCACGCGCTCGCCACTGCGGCGGGAGGTGCGCTCGTGCGCATGCTGCGGACCGGCGAATTTACCCCGGCCGAGAGCTTCCTCGACCCGTTCGCCGCCTTTCTGCGCTTCCTGCGCGACGCCCGGCCGCTCGAATTTGCCGCGCTCGCAGCCGAGATCGACGCCATGGAGATCGTGCCTGATGACTGCCGCGCCCTTCTCGAGCCGAGCGCCGAGGACCGCGAGGCCTTCGCGGAGATAGGGTCACTGCTGACCGAGGCCTCCGATATCGTGCGCAGCGTGGCGGGAGGGAACTGACGTGGCCGACCTCGCAGCGCTTCAGCAATTCGCCGCCGATCATGATTTCGGCCTGACCGCCCCGCTCAACCACGCCCGCACGGTGCGGCTGGCCGAGTACTGGCTGCCGGAGATGCGTTTCTACTGGGACGAGCGCTTCCACCCGGTGACGCTCGACGACATGTTCGCCATGGCAGAGGACGGCTTCGCCCGCCTCCCCCCGGAGGCGCAGGACGAATGGCGGGTGACAAAGCTCGTCCGCGCCGGGTCGGGCGGGGTGTTCCAGGCCTTCGACCCGCCCGTCGTCCACGTGCCCGATGGAACGGTGCAGGTGCCGGCCCCGCAGGGAGGGACCCAGTTCCGCAAGGCGGTGCGGGTGCTGAACGAGGGCACGCCCGGCCGCGCCACCCTGGGGCTGTCGGAGGTCGGCAGCGACGCGGTCATCACCCATGGCGCCAGCTTCGGCCGCTCCAGCCAGTTCTTCGGCCCGCTCGGGACGATGTCGGGGAACGCCGTCGGGGCCGAGGGCGACCCCTGGAAGCCGCGCGCCGACGAGCCCGATCCGGCGCTTCCGGACGAGCGCCGGCCCCGCGTCACCCCCATGGCCGCGCTGCTCAACCTCCTCGATCTGCTGAAGTACGAGCTGGCCATCGCCGAGGCGGAAGCCGGCGGGTTCGACTATCCGCCCGACGGGATGCGCGGGTTCGACATCATTCCAAGCCTGCTGCGCCGCGAGACGACGGCCACGGCGGACTTCCCGGCGGCGGAGCAGCGCAAGTTCCTGCTCGAGGCCATCGCGGCGCACGAGGCGGGCCAGCAGTTCCCCGAGCCGCCCGCCGGCTGGCGCCTCGACCGCGTCGCCTGGGGCGCGGTCACCCGCTTCGCCTTCCTCGAATACTACTTCTTCTACGCCTACAATGACTTCGAGCGCTACCAGACCGCGATCTTCGACAACGAGCACGAGGGTGATGACGAAGGTTGCTGCCTCGTCTTCGACCGCGAGCTGCTTGGTCCGGCGGGGGCGAGCAGCGATGGCCAGGCCATCCTGCGGGTGGCGCCGCATGCGATCATCACCTCGGTGCACGAGGAATACCAGGACGCCGATATCCTGAAATTCATCCCCCAGCCGGTGCCCGACCCGGCCGATCCCGACCGGAAGGCGCGGGACGTGGTCGACGTTGCCGTCTACATCGCCGGCGGCAGCCATGCCACCTACCTGACCTCTGGCACCCACGACCTGGTGGATTTCCAGGATACCTGGGGCTACATCGACGAAAACGCGTCGTGGCTCTACATCATCTGGCCGCTGCCGCTCGCAATCTCGATCATCCTCGCGATCCTCGAGCATTTCATCGACACCGAGGACTTCACCTCGGAGGAAGGCGTGCACGCCGGCCCCGACGCGGTGGTGGACGAACATCCCGGCAAGGTCGCCGGCCACGTCATGGTGCTGCCCATGTCCAAGGGGAACCACATCTACCAGCTGCGGCACGAGGCGCTGCTCGCGCTGCGCTCCTACGCCGGCAAGTGGGGCGGCCACGACGGGATCGTGGACAAGAGCCCGCCCTTCGCGACGAAGACCGGACGGTATTTCCGAAAGCTCGTGGAGAAGCTCTAGGGCCGCGCCCCGTGGCGTGCGACGTCGGCGGCGTGACCGATGTTCATTGATCGCCCGGATCGGGAAAGAGAACGTCCGCCGGCAGTCCGCGGGCGCGCCACATGGCGGCGATCCGTCTGCGCTCCCCCGGCGTCAGGGTCGCGACACGCGCGACGTGCACGGAGAAGACGTCGGCTTCACCTGCCTCGACGCGCGTCAGCACGCGGTCCACGGTCGCGCTGTCGGTGGTGCGAAAGATTGACGCAGGCGGGTTCAGTCCCGGCTCGAACACGGCATCCCAGCCGTTACGGAAGCCGGTGACGTAGGCGTAGATCAGCATGAACTCCGACTCGTCCGACCGCGCCCGCGCGAAGAAGGCCTCGGCCGGCCCGACCCGATGCTCGAGCGCGTCGAGGGCGCCGAGGAGGATCGGACGCGGCACGCAGACCGGCGTTATGGTCGGCGGCGCTGGCTGGTCGCGGTCAGGCGGGTTCAGGCCAAGAAGGAGGAACGAACCGACGATCCACCCATGGAACTTGTCGCTCGGGACCGTTGCATAGCTCAGCGGCCGGCCGTCCGGACTGACGAAGCTCGCGAGGGCGACCGGGCGCACGAAGTGGTTCTTCGCATCGAGCAGCAGGATGAACGGGCTGTCGCCATCTCGGGCGACCGCGAGCTTAAGCGCCTGCTGCACGCTCCAGCCGCGATTGCCACGCCAGCCCCGCTTGACGCCGAACGGATAGATCTGGCGGTGCCGGGCGAACCAGAGCCGGAACCGCTGGCGCGGCCCGCGCGGGCCGTTCGCCGGCGGTCGCGCATCGAACAGCGCGTCCGGGCAAACGACCTCCAGCCTCTGGGCAAAAGGCCCGTACTCAGGACGCAGGGCCTCCACCAGCCGGACGCAGGCCGCCTCGTCGACGTCGTTCACGACGACAACGATGCGTCCTATGCCGGCAGGATCGAGATACCGCGCGATCGACGCCGCCTGCAGGTGCAGGAACGGGATCTCCCGGCGGTAAACGATCGTGACGATATCAAGGAGCGGACCTTCCGCAGTCACAAGAAGACCGCCTCCCGTCGTGCGGGAGAGAAAAATGTCCGTTGCGTATCAACATGATAGGCCGCTGGGCGTGCGTGCCCGCGCCGGCGCATCAGCGTGGGCGGCGCAGCCGGATCACCACGTCGATACGGTCGAGCTCCGCCCCCTCAGGGATCATCGGCAACCCGGCGAGCACCACCGCGTCGTTCGGCGCGTCGGTCAGCCGGCCGTCCTCCTCCCAGTAATAGTGCGGGTGGTCGTCGGTGCGGGTGTCGAAGTAGGAACGGGTGCCGTCCACTGTCACCTCGTGCACCAGCCCCGCCTGGCAGAAGGCCCGGAGCGTGTTGTACACGGTGGCGAGCGAGACCGGGGCGTCGCAGCGGTGCGCCGCCTCGTGCAGGCTCTCGGCGGTCACGTGCCGGTTGCGCCCGTCGCCGACCAAGAGCTCGGCGAGCGCCAGCCGCTGCCGGGTCGGGCGCAGGCCCGCGCCGGCAAGCCACGCCACTGCCCTTATCCGGGCCGGCCGACGATCCTGGGTCTTCGCAGCCTGCATTTCCTCGTCCGCGGCGATGCCTGCTGCAAAATAATCAGATTGTGACGCTCAGTTCCAGCCCCGCGTGCAGGCAGCCCGGCCGGGACCGCGGCGGCGCCAAGCTCTTGCGCCAGCGCGCGCGCGGATGTTAGAGGTCGCGCGACGCAACGGGCGGGGGACCCGCAAGGGAGCCGAGCGCAGAGATGACGGACAGGCCGACGCGTATCGACTACGAAGGCCTGATGTCCTGCGCCCGCGGCGAGATGTTCGGCCCCGGCAACCCTCAGCTTCCCGCGCCGCCGATGCTGATGATGGACCGTGTCACCGACATCTCGGCCGACCGGGGATCCCAGGGCAAGGGCCACGTGATCGCCGAGTTCGACGTGACGCCCGACCACTGGTTCTTCCAGTGCCACTTCCTCGGCGACCCGGTGATGCCCGGCTGCCTCGGCCTCGACGCCCTCTGGCAGCTCACCGGCTTCAACCTCGGCTGGCGCGGCATGCAGGGCCGCGGCCGCGCGCTCGGCGTGGGCGAGGTCAAGTTCACCGGCATGGTGACGCCGAAGGTGAAGCTTATCGAATACACCGTCGACTTCACCCGCGTCATCGACCGCAAGCTCAAGCTCGGCATCGCCAATGGCGAGATGCGCGCCGACGGCCAGCTGATCTACACCGCGGCCGACATGAAGGTCGGGCTGTTTCAGGACTGAAGGAGGACCGGCATGCGCCGTGTCGTGATCACCGGCATCGGGATCGTCGCTTCGATCGGCAACGACGCCGACGACGTCGCCCGTTCGCTGAAGGCCGGCCACTCGGGGATCAGCTTCGCCCCGGACTACGCCGAGCACGGCTTCCGCTGCCATGTCCACGGTAAGCCCGACATCGACGTGACCGCGCTCATCGACAAGCGCCAGCTCCGCTTCATGGGCGACGGCGCCGCCTTCGCCTATCTCGCCATGCAGCAGGCGATCGCCGACGCCGGCCTCGAGGAGAGCGACGTCTCCAACCCGCGCAGCGGCCTCATCGCCGGCTCCGGCGGCCCCTCCACCCGCAACCTCTTCGAAGCGCACCGCACCGTGCTCGAGAAGGGCAGCCCCAAGCGCATGGGGCCGTTCATGGTCACCCGCTGCATGTCCTCGACAGTGTCGGCCTGCCTCGCCACGCCGTTCAAGATCAAGGGCGTCAACTACTCGATCACCTCCGCCTGCTCCACCTCCGCCCACTGTATCGGCGCCGGGGTCGAGCAGATCCAGTGGGGCAAGCAGGACATCGTCTTCGCCGGTGGTGGCGAGGAGCTCGACTGGACGCTCTCCTGCCTCTTCGACGCCATGGGCGCCATGAGCAGCAAGTTCAACAACGACCCCCAGCGCGCCTCGCGTGCCTTCGACGCCGATCGGGACGGCTTCGTCATCGCCGGTGGCGGCGGCATGGTGGTGCTGGAGGAACTGGAGCACGCCAAGGCCCGGGGTGCGAAAATCTACGCCGAGGTTACCGGCTACGGCGCCACCTCCGACGGCCACGACATGGTCGCCCCCTCCGGCATCGGCGGCGAGCGGGCGATGCGCCTCGCCCTCGAGACGCTCCCCGAAGGCCGCAATATCAGCTACATCAACGCCCATGGCACCTCCACGCCTGTCGGCGACGTGAGCGAGGTCGAGGCCGTCCGCCGCGTCTTCGGCGAGGGCCGAACGCCACCGATCAGCTCCACCAAGTCGATGACCGGCCACAGCCAGGGCGCCACCGGCGCGCAGGAGGCGATCTACTGCCTGTTGATGCTCCGCGACGACTTCATCGCCCCCTCGATCAACGTCGAGACGCTGGACCCGGGCATCCGGCCCGGCGAGATCGCCACCACCCGCGTCGACGACGCGAAGCTCGACACGGTAATGACCAACAGCTTCGGCTTCGGCGGGACGAACGCCTCCCTGCTGCTCAGCCGGCACGTGGAGTAGCTCGTGGCACAGGCCGGACTGCTCTCGGGGAAGCGGGCGCTGATCCTCGGCGTCGCCAATGACCACTCCATCGCCTGGGGGATCGCCCGGGCCTTCGCGGCGCAGGGCGCCGAGCTCGCCTTCACCTACCAGGGCGAAGGCTTCGGTCGCCGGGTGATCCCGCTGGCCGAGAGCCTCGGCGCACACATCGTCGTGCCGGCCGACGTGCAGGATCCGGCCTCGCTGGACGCACTCTTCGCCCGCATCGACGCCGACTGGGGCTGCCTCGACATCCTCGTGCACGCCATCGCCTATTCCGACAAGGCCGAGCTCGACGGCCGCTTCCTCGACACCACCCGGGCGAACTTCCTCAACTCGCTCAACATCTCCTGCTACAGCCTCGTGGATCTCACCCGCCGCGCTGCGCCGCTGATGACCAACGGCGGCTCGGTGCTGACGCTGACCTACCTCGGTGCCCAGCGCGTCACGCCCAACTACAACGTCATGGGCGTCGCCAAGGCCGCGCTCGAGAGCGCCGTGCGCTACCTCGCCAACGACCTCGGACCCGAGGGCATCCGCGTCAACGCCATCTCCGCCGGACCCATGCGCACCCTGGCCGGCGCCGCCATCGCCGGCGCCCGCAAGGTCTATCGCGCCACCGAGCTCAACGCCCCCATGCGCGCCAACGCCACGCTCGACGCGGTGGGCGGCACGGCGGTCTATCTCGCCTCGGAGCTCGGCGCCTGCACCACCGGCGAGGTGATCTTCGTCGATGGCGGCTTCCACGTGCTGGGCATGGCGCAGCCGGAATACCTGTGAGTGCCGCCGAGGTCGTCGTCTTCGACGCCTACGGCACGCTATTCGACGTGGCTGGGCCGGCGCGCCGGCTGGCTGCCGAGCCCGGGCAGGAAGACTTTGCCGCGGTCTGGCCGCAGATTGTCCGCGACTGGCGGGCCAAACAGCTCCAGTACACCTGGCTCCGTGCGATCACCGGCGCACACGCCGATTTCCGCAGCGTCACCGAGGACGGGCTCGACTGGGCGCTCGAAGCGGCGGGCCTGTCCGATACCGGCCTGCGGACGCGCCTCCTTGCCCTCTACGACGAACTCGACGCATATCCCGAGGTGCCCGACATGCTCGCGGGCCTCAAGGCCGCCGGCTTTCGCACCGCGATCCTCTCCAACGGTTCGCCCGAGATGCTCGATGCCGCCGTCACCGCCGCCGGCATCGGCGCCCTGCTCGACGCGGTCCTTTCGGTCGAGGCCGCCGGCGTTTTCAAGCCGGCGCGCGCCGTCTACGACCTCGTGGGCCAGAAGTTCAGCGTGTCGCCGGAGCGTGTTCTCTTCGTTTCCTCGAACGGCTGGGATGCCGCCGGCGCTGCGGGCTACGGCTTCGACACCGTCTGGGTGAACCGCGCAGCCGAGCCGATGGACCGCCTGCCCTGGACGCCGCGTCGTGTGCTGTCCGATCTCGTCGGCCTCCCCGAACTCGCGAGTGAATGATGAAACGCTACACGACCTCGGATGGCCTGTCGCTCGCCTATAGCGATGACGGCGCCGGCCTGCCGATCCTCTGCCTGCCGGGCCTGACCCGAAACGGAACGGATTTTGACGAGCTGGCGGGGGCGCTCGGCGGACGGCACCGGCTGATCCGCCTGACCCTGCGGGGCCGCGGCCTCTCGGACCGCGACCCCAACCCGGCCAACTACAACGTGGCCGTCGAGGCGCGCGACGTCGTGGACCTCCTCGACCACCTCGGCCTTTCGCGCGTGGTGATCGTCGGAACCTCGCGCGGCGGCCTCATCGCCATGGTGATGGCCGCCACCGTCAAGGACCGCCTCTCCGGCGTTCTTCTCAACGACATCGGTCCCGAGCTCGCACCGGAAGGTCTCGCCAACATCCTGAGCTACCTCGGCGTGCCGCCGACGGCGCGCACCTATCCGGAAGTCGTCGCGGCGCTCAAGGCCCGGATGGCCGGCCGCTTCCCCGGCATCTCCGAGGAGAAGTGGCTGAGCCTGGCACACCGCTGGTTTGACGAGGGTCCGGACGGCCTCGTGCTCAACTACGATGCCCGCATCCGTGACAACATCGAGGCGACCGCGGGCCAGCCGGCGCCGGACATGTGGCCGCTCTTCGACGCGCTCCAGGACTTGCCCGTTGCGGTGGTGCGCGGGGCCAATTCGGATCTTCTGACCGCGGAGACGGTGGGGAAGATGCAGGCGCGCCGACCCGACCTGATCGTCGCCGAGGTTCCGAACCGCGGCCACGTGCCTTTTCTTGACGAGCCCGAGGCGCAGGCCGCCCTCGCGGCGGTCCTCGCCCGGGTCGAGGCGTGACCGACATCGCCACCATCCGCGCGGCGGCCGCGCGGGCGCGCGGCATACGTCGGACGCCGCTCCTCTCCGCGTCGGCCCTCGACCGGATCGCGGGGCGGCGGGTGCTGGTAAAGGCCGAGTGCCTGCAGGTAACCGGCTCGTTCAAGGCGCGCGGCGCCTGGGCTGCGGTCTCGGCCCTCACCGCATCAGGTGGGACGCAAGGCGTGCTCGCCTACTCCTCGGGCAACCACGCCCAGGGCGTGGCCTGGGCCGCAGCCGTACACGCGATCCCGGCGGTGATCCTCATGCCCACCGACGCGCCGCAGGTGAAGATCGACGGAACCCGCGCCTACGGCGCCGAG
Organism: uncultured Alphaproteobacteria bacterium; assembly: GCA_963796805.1. GTDB lineage: Bacteria > Pseudomonadota > Alphaproteobacteria > Rhodobacterales > Rhodobacteraceae > Amaricoccus. The sequence goes on along the minus strand of CAWCNG010000007.1, from coordinate 357,226 downwards.
GTCATGCTCTACGATCGGGCGGGGCAGGACCGCGATGCGCTCGGCGCCGAGCTGGCCGAAATTCGCGGCCTCAGCCTGATCCCGCCCTTCGACCATCCCGACGTGATCGCGGGGCAGGGGACCGTCGGGCTCGAGATCGCCGGGCAGGCGGCGGAAGCCGGGCTGGACAGCGCCGAGGTTCTCGTCTGCTGCGGTGGCGGCGGCCTCAGCGCCGGGATTGCCCTGGCGCTTGAGGCCGAGGCGCCCGGCCTTCGGGTGCGCACCGCCGAGCCCGTCGGCTTCGACGACATGGCGCGTTCGCTCGCCGCCGGCGAGCGTCAGGGCAACCCCGCCGCCACCGGCTCGATCTGCGACGCGATCCTGACGCCGCGCCCCGGTGCGCTGACCTTCCCCGTCCTGCAGCGCCTCGCCGGTCCGAGACTGGCGGTCAGCGACGAAGAGGCGCTCGTCGCGATTTCCCTCGCCTTCCGCCACCTGCGGGTCGTGCTGGAGCCGGGCGGCGCCGTCTCGCTGGCCGCGGCCCTCTTCCGCAGCGACGAGATCGCCGGCGACGCCGTCATCTGCGTTGCGTCCGGCGGCAACGTCGACGCCGGCCTCTTCGCCGAGGTGATCCGCGCTACGCCCGCGCCGGAGGTGTGAGGTGGTGCAGATTCACGTGCATACTCGGTGCATACTTGGTGCATAGGTCGTGCATACGTTGTGCATGCATGTTGCGTCCGGTTTTGCGCTGCTTTTGACGCCGCGCCCCACCGTCCTCCTGTGCTCAGGGCAGGTCCGGCCCGAGGAGGAAAAGGGCCTTGAGCGCGATGCCCGGCGAGGCATCGGGAAAGGCCGTCTTAAAGAACTCGACCATCTTTCCCGTGGCGTAGAGCTCGCTCACCGCCCGGTCGACCGCCAGGCGAAAGTCGCTGTCACCCCGCGGCATGGCGAGTCCGTGCTTCTCGACGGTCAAAGTGTTTTCCGAGACTACTAGGGATTCCGAAAGGTCGCTCTCGAAGAACAGCCCGAAAAGGATCGACTGGTCGCCGAAATACGCATCTATTTCGCCCGCCTCAAGCGCCGCCAGCGCCGCGTCGTGGGAGTCGAATACGACCACATCGGCCTGCATCCCCTTGGCCTGCAGCGAGTTGTTCAAAATCTCTTCGGTGCTGGTGCCGGAATGCACGCCAATCTTCTTGCCCGCCAGCGCGTCGAACTCGGGCTCCGCGCCCCGCGGTAACATCACCGCCGCCCCATCGACGAAGGTCGGCAGCGAGAAATCCACCTTCTCCCGCCGCGTCAGCGTGATCGTCGCCGCCCCGCAGAGAAGGTCGATCTCGCCACCCGCCACCGCATCGAAGCGGTCCGAGGCGGTAACCGGCTTCCACTCGATCGTGAGCGGCTCAATCCCCAGTTGCTGCGCCAAACTCGCCGCCACCGCATCGCAAACCAGCACCGAATACCCCGCCGGCTTCTTGTCCTCGCCCACATAAGACAGCGGCGCCGCATCCTCGCGATACCCAAACCGAACCGAGCCACTCTCTCTGATGCTATCCAGCACCCCGGCCGAAACCGAACTCGCGCCAAGCGCCAACACGACAGCCAGCGATGCAGTCAGACGCATGCGAAGCCTCCCCTCATCCTCGTTGGCTGCAGGCTAGCCGAGCTTTACCCCGATGGCCAGCATCAGCCATGGGCGCTGATTCGGGCATTCTCTTGGCCCGAGCCTGTCAGCCGAAGCTGCCGGACCCGCGCGCCGGCGGGAACTTGCGGCGGGTACGGGCGTTCGCTCAGGGTAACTTGGGTGTCCGCAGAGTTTGACCGCGGGACAACTTGGAGGGAAGTCGAATGCGGACTTTGAGGACACTGGGCTTATTGACGGCTGCCGCTCTGATGCTGGCGGCCTGTGGTGGCGCGCGGCAGAACGAGCCACTCACGATATCCGAAGTGACCGTGCAGGCGGACCTTCCTGCGGTCGGCAGCCGGCAGGCCGTCGGGTACTGGCAGAACCTTAGCGGCGATCTCGAGACCGCGATTGCCGCCCAGTTCGTCGGTAGGATCGATCCTGGCGGAAAACGCATAGCCGTAGATGTTGACGAGATTTCTCTCAACTCTCCGTTCGCAAGTGGAGCGACGGCAGAGACGGCTCGCCTGTCCGGCGAGGTCACGCTGATCAACCCGGATGGCACGAATGCCGCGGTCTACAACGTGACCGCGACCTCGCAGGATGTGGTTAACTATCTTCCGCCCGGAAGCAACATCGTCAGCATCAAGCCGACCAGCGCCGAATACTACCAGGCGATCGTGCAGGCCTTCGCCCGGGGAACGGCGCAAACGTTGAGCGCCACCATGCCTTGACCCTGCCTTTCGCTCCAGCCAAGGGTCCGGCATGACCCTCCGCCGGAGAAGCCACATGAACCCGCTCCTGCAAGACTGGACCGCCCGGTTCGGGATGCCGCCGTTCGGCGAGCTCCGAACCGAGCACTTCGCGCCCGCCTTTGAGGTAGCGCTGCGGGAAGGGCGATCGAATGCCGATGCCATCGCGAACAATCCAAATGTCCCGACCTTTGCCAACACGATCGAGGCCATGGAGCGCGCCGAACGAAGCCTCGATCGGATTGCGGCAGTGTTCTTCAATCTCGCCGGTGCCGACACTACCGATGCCATCGAGGCGCTTCAGCGAGATCTCAGCCCCAGGCTGGCGGCGCATCATTCCGAGACCATGATGAACCCCGCGCTCTTTGCGCGAATTGACGATCTGGTCACACGGCGCGAAGCGCAGGCCCTCACCGCCGAGCAGGATCGGGTCCTTTCACTCTATCACCGGATGTTCGTCCGGGCCGGGGCCAGGCTGGCAAGGCCTGAGCGCGAGCGGCTGAAGCAGATCATGCAGCGGATCGCCAGCCTCGGCACGGCATTCGGGCAGAACGTGCTGGCGGAGGAGCAGGCATGGTCGATGACGCTCTCCGCGGGGGACTTGGTTGGATTGCCTGCTGATCTTGTCGCTGCGGCGGCCGCCGCAGCGACCGAACGAGGGCTCGAGGGGCATGTGATCACCCTGTCGCGGAGCCTCGTGGTACCCTTCCTGCAGTTCTCGCCGCGCCGCGATCTTCGCGAGAAGGCATTCCGAGCCTGGGTGGCGCGCGGCGAAAACGGTGGTCCCAACGACAACCGCGCAGTGGTAGCCGAGACCCTGGCGCTGCGCGAAGAGAGGGCACGGCTGCTCGGCTATCCTGACTTCGCGTCCTACAAACTCGAAACCGAGATGGCGAAATCGCCCCAGGCCGTGCGCGATCTTCTGACGGCAGTGTGGGCTCCGGCGCAAGCCCAAGCGCTGGCCGACGCCGAGCGGCTGGAGGAACTGATGCGCGCCGACGGAATCAACGGTGCCCTGGAGCCGTGGGACTGGCGCTACTACGCGGCAATCAGGCAGGCACGCGAGCACGATTTCGACCAGGCGGCGCTGAAACCCTATCTGTCGCTCGACGGCATCCTGGAGGGCGCCTTCGATGTCGCGGCTCGGCTGTTCGGGTTGAGCTTCCACCCGACCGAAGCCACCCTCTACCATCCGGACGCCCGGGCCTGGGATGTGCGGAAGGGGGATCGACACATGGGGGTCTTCATAGGCGACTACTTCGCCCGCTCTTCGAAGCGATCCGGAGCCTGGTGCTCGTCGTTCCGCGGGCAGAACAGGCTTGATAGCGATGTCCGGCCGATTGTGGTCAACGTCTGCAACTTCGCCAAGGCGCCAAAGGGGGAACCGACTCTTCTGACTTTCGATGATGCCCACACGCTGTTTCACGAGATGGGTCATGCGCTGCATGCGCTGCTGTCGGACCTGACCTACGAGTTCGTGTCCGGCACCAGCGTCGCGCGGGATTTCGTGGAGCTTCCAAGCCAGCTGTACGAGCATTGGCTCGAGACGCCGGAAGTGCTGGGGGCGCACGCCCGCCACGCCGGCAACGGCGCACCGATACCGCGCGAGATGGTGGACCGCCTTATCGCGGCGCGCAACTTCGACCAGGGCTTCGCGACGGTGGAATACTTGGCCTCGGCGCTCGTTGATCTCGACTTCCACGCTGGTCCCGCGCCAGCGGATCCGATGGCGGCCCAGGCGGCGACACTGGCGCGGCTCGGAATGCCGCGAGCGATCGTGATGCGACACGCAACGCCGCACTTTCAGCACGTCTTCTCGGGTGACGGCTACTCGTCTGGGTACTACTCCTACATGTGGTCCGAGGTGATGGACGCTGACGCCTTCGCAGCGTTCAAGGAGACGGGAGACGTGTTCGATCCGGCGACGGCTAAGCGCCTCGCCGACTGCATTATGAGCGCCGGGGGATCGCGGGATGCCGAAGATCTCTACTGTTCTTTCCGCGGAAGGATGCCGGGCATTGAGGCGCTCCTCGAGCAGCGCGGTCTCGTTGTGCGGAAGGCACGATAGGCGGAAACCTGCGCAGAGTGGCTGGATCGACTAGGAATACGACGAAGGTTTGCCATAAAACGACGCGCACCCATGCACGTTAAATGCTTGCATACTTGCACAGATCGACGTCGAGCGAATTTCAAATACGGGTGATGAAAATTTTTTGGAAAAGTTTGGCGACGTCTCTTGTCAAGGTCGAGCCGGCTTAATAATGTCTATGAAGCATCTACGAGCGAGAGAAGTACGGGGTGCTCGGAACAATGCAGCCGCAAGCGGAGTTACTGCTTGAGGATGCCGAGGTCGGGATGAAAACGAATGACTGAAGAGCAAGTGATAGGGCGCGGAGAGAATCCTCGCTCTCATGACGGAGATTGTGTCTGCCCACGTGGCCAACAATGCCGTCACTCAGAACGACGTTCCGGAGTTGATCCAGTCCGTCTACAACAAGATCAACGAACTGGCCAGCGGCGAAGAGGCCGCGTCGGTGGAGTTGACACCTGCGGTGCCGATCAAGAAATCGGTCACCGACGACTACATCATCTGCCTCGAGGACGGCAAGAAGCTGAAGATGCTGAAGCGGCATCTGATGACGGCCTACGGCATGACACCCGAGGAATATCGGGCGCGCTGGGGTCTGAAGCCGGACTATCCGATGGTTGCGCCCAACTATGCCGCCAAGCGGCAGGAACTGGCGAAGAAGATCGGTCTCGGCCGCAAGCCCCGGCCGCGGTAAGCCGGCGGTAAGGCCCAGGGGCGCTTGCAGGGCGACACCTCGACGGAATAGAGAGGCGCGCGGAGCAACGGTCCGCGCGCCTTTGCATTTCGGGGAACGGCGATGACGGAAGCCGCCAAGAAGCTGTTCGTGAAGTCATATGGCTGTCAGATGAATGTCTATGACAGCGAGCGGATGACGGCTGTCCTGGTGGAGCAGGGCTACAAGGCTACGGGTGAGGCTGAGGATGCTGACCTCATCTTGCTGAATACCTGTCATATTCGCGAGAAGGCGGCGGAGAAGGTCTATTCCGAACTCGGCCGGCTGCGCCAATTGAAGGCGGTGCGACCGGAGCTGAGGATCGGTGTGGCGGGGTGCGTGGCGCAGGCTGAAGGGTCCGAGATCCTGGCGCGGGCGCCGCTTGTTGATCTGGTGGTGGGACCGCAGGCGTATCACCGGCTGCCGGACATGCTGGCACGGCGGGCAGCGGGTGAGCGACCGGTGGAGACGGTTTTTCCCGAGGAGGACAAGTTCGACCACCTGCCGCCAGACCGGCGGGCAAGGCGGGCGCCGGCGGCCTTCCTCACGGTTCAGGAGGGGTGCGACAAGTTCTGCGCCTTCTGTGTTGTTCCCTATACTCGCGGAACTGAGGTCTCGCGGCCAGCAGGGCGGGTCGAGCAAGAGGCGCGGGCGCTGGTGGAGCGGGGCGTGGTCGAGATCACGCTTCTGGGCCAGAACGTGAATGCCTACCAGGATCTGGACGGAGTGGGGCTGGCGGGGGTCGTGCGGCGGCTGGCTCGGATCGCGGGGCTGGAGCGGATCCGCTACACCACGTCGCACCCCAACGACATGGGGCAGGATCTGATCGACCTGCACGGGGAGGAGGCGAAGCTGATGCCGTTCCTTCACCTGCCGGTGCAATCAGGAAGCGATCGCGTGCTGAAGAGAATGAACCGGAAGCACAGCGCCGAGAACTACTTGCGGTTGATCGAGCGAATTCGGGCGGTGCGGCCCGACATAGCGATGTCGGGGGACTTCATCGTCGGGTTTCCGGGCGAATCGGAGGAGGACTTCCGGGCGACGCTCGACCTGGTCCGGGCAGTGGGGTATGCGCAGGCCTATTCGTTCGCCTATTCGCCCCGGCCGGGGACGCCCGCGGCAGCACGGCCCGAGGTCGATCGGGAGGTGAGCGCGGAGCGGCTGCAGCGGCTGCAGCGGCTTCTGGCAGGACAACAGAAAGCGTTCCAGCAGGCGATGGTCGGGCGCACTCTGCCGGTCCTAATCGAGAAGCCGGGGCGCGAGCCGGGTCAAGTGGCGGGGAAGTCTCCATACCTCAACGCAGTGCACCTGGCGGCGGGGGCGGACCTGATAGGGTCGCTGGTGCCGGTTGCAATTCGACATGCCGAGGCGAACTCGCTCGCCGGCACGCTTAGCAGCGACCCGGGTGCTATTCAGAAGGGCTCAATTGCGGCTGTCCCGCGTGAACTACCCTTAACACATTGATTCTAAACCGTGTCGTTCGTATATACTTTGTTACCGCAGGTTCGGGGTGTGCTTAAGAACGCCGTGTTTGGAGATGCGACCCACTCGTGGGTTCAATTCTCGGTTGAATGACCCAAGACGCTTGCGTGGCCGGCACGGCTGGGGCAGTCTGGAATCGGTCAAAGTCCAAGCACTTGCCGGAGGCCCATTGGCGATCACCGCCCCGAACCCCGCCTCGAACCCGGATGATCCGTCCGAGACAGTTTTGGAGTTCCCTAACAACCGCCTCTTGATCGATCTCTGCGGCGAGCTCGACCGCAATATCGTGCAGGTGGAGTTGCGCCTCGGCGTGGCGATCCAGCGCCGCGGCAACCACCTGGCGCTGCACGGGCCGGCACCGGAGCGGGAGGCGGCCGAGCAGGTGCTGCGCGGCATGTATCAGCGGCTCGAGCAGGGCCGTCCGGTCACGTCTGGCGACATCGAGGCGGCCATTCGGCTGGGCTCCGGCCCACCGCCGGCAGCCGAGGCACGGGTAAGCCAGCTCGACATGTTCTCCGGCGAGCCGCTGGAGATCCGCACCCGCCGCAAGCTGGTGGAGCCGAGAACGGCAACGCAAAAGGCCTATGTCCGCAATCTGTTCCGGCACGAGTTGGTCTTCGGCGTCGGGCCGGCGGGCACCGGCAAGACCTATCTGGCGGTGGCGGCAGCGGCCTCGATGTACATCGACGGCCACGTGGACCGCATCGTGCTGTCGCGCCCGGCGGTGGAGGCCGGCGAGCGGCTGGGCTTCCTGCCCGGCGACATGAAGGAGAAGGTCGACCCCTACATGCAGCCGCTCTACGACGCGCTCAACGACTTCTTCCCGCCCAAGCAGGTGGCGAAGCTGATCGAGGAGAAGCAGATCGAGATAGCGCCCCTGGCCTTCATGCGCGGTCGCACCCTCGCCAATGCCTACGTGGTGCTCGACGAAGCGCAGAACGCCACCACCATGCAGATGAAGATGTTCCTCACCCGCCTCGGCGAGGGCAGCCGCATGGCGGTGACCGGCGACACGACGCAGATCGACCTGCCGCGCGGTGTGGCCTCCGGACTGGTCCAGGCCGAGCGGATCCTGCAGGGCGTGGCCGGCGTCGGTTTCACGCGCTTCACCGCCGAGGACGTGGTCCGCCACCCGCTGGTGGCGCGAATCATCCGCGCCTACGACAGCGCCCGCCCGGACGATGCCTGAAACCACCGAGCCGGTGGTTGAGGATGCCCGCTGGCAGGCCGAAGGAATCCCGGACACGGCGGAGCGGGCGGCGCGGGCGGCGCTCGCGGAGGTCGGCCGCGACCCGGACCAGCACGAGATCGGGCTCCTGCTCTGCGACGACGCGCGGATCGCCGAGCTCAATCAGGCATTCCGCGGCAAGGCCGGACCCACAAACGTGCTGAGCTGGCCGGCCTTTGCCGAGGAGGTGCCCGATCCGCCCGGACTGCCGGGAGAGGGTCCGCTCTTTCTCGGCGACATCGCCCTCGGCTACGAGACCTGCGCGCAGGAAGCCGGGATTGCCGGAATCTCGCTCGGTGATCATGCCGCGCACCTCGTCGTGCACGGTGTCCTGCACCTTCTTGGCCATGACCATGCGGTGGACGACGAGGCCGAGGCGATGGAGGCAATCGAGACGAAAGTGCTTGCCAGTATGGGGGTGGCAAACCCATATTCCGCCTAGGGGCGCCACTTGGGCGTTTTGCCGGACAGGAGATATGGGCGAGACATCAGACGGGCAGGCGGGCCCTGGCACGGCGTTGCCCGAAGACGCCGACCCCGACAGTCCGGCCAGGTCCTTCTTCTCCCGCATCTTTCGCCGCGAGGCTTCCGAGGACGACGAATCGCCAGGCGAGCCAGAGTTGGCTGGCCGGGGTGGGTCGTCGGGCGCACGCGGACCGCTGCTAAACCTTCGCAACCTTCGCCGCCTGCGTGTGGACGACGTGAGCGTACCGCGCGCTGATATCGTCGCGATTTCCGACGACGCGACACTGGAGGAGGTGCTGGCGGTCTTCCAGGAAAGCACCTTCTCGCGGCTGCCGGTCTATTCGGAGACGCTCGACCAGCCGCTCGGGCTTGTGCATCTCAAGGACCTGGCGCTGAAATATGGCTTCGGGGTGGAGACGGGCGTCTTCGATCTCAGCGGCCTGATCCGCCCGCTGCTCTATGCCCCGCCGTCGATGCCGATCTGGGTGCTGCTGCAGAAGATGCAGACGCAGCGGATCCACATGGCGCTGGTCATCGACGAGTACGGCGGCGTCGACGGCCTGGTGACGATCGAGAACGTGCTGGAACAGGTCGTGGGCGACATCGCCGACGAGCACGACGAGGATGAGAGCCAGCTCTGGGCCGAGGAGGCGCCGGGCATCTTCCTGGCGCAGGCGCGCATGGATCTCGACGCGTTCGAGGCCATGGCTGACGCGCGGCTGGTGCCGCCGGAGCTCGCCGAGGAGGTCGATACGCTCGGCGGCCTCGTCATCCGCCTCGCCGGCCGGGTGCCGGCGCGCGGCGAGATGGTGCTCCATCCCGAGGGCCACGAGTTCGAGGTCGTGGATGCCGACGCGCGCCGGATCAACCGCGTGCGGGTCCGGCTGGCCGCCGCCGTCGGATCCGGGGCCGGGGCGCCGGCGAAGGCCGCGGAATAGGCCGTCGCCGGGCGTGATCGCAATCGAGCGCCGGGTCGCCGCACTGACCGGGCCGCTCCGGCTGGCTCTGGCGGCCGCCTGCGGCGCGTTCATGGCGCTGGCCCAACCTCCCGTCTCCTGGCCGGTCGCACTCTTTGCGGCGTTGCCGGTGCTGCTTTGGCTTCTCGACGGCGCCGGGGGGCCGCGCGCCGCTTTCGGGATCGGGTGGGCGGCCGGCGCGGGACACTTCGTGGCGGCGCTCTTCTGGATCGTCGATCCGTTCCTGGTCGAGCCCGACGTCTACGGCTGGATGGCGCCCTTCGCCCTGGTCGGGATGGCCGGGGGGCTGGCGCTTTTCTGGGCCGTGCCCTTCGCGCTGGCGCGGGCCTGGTGGCCGCAGGGCGTCGCGCGCGTGTTCGTGCTAGCGGCGCTCTGGACGCTCTGCGACTACGCGCGCTCGCAGGTCCTGACCGGGTTCCCCTGGGGGCTCGTGGCCTATGCCTGGGTGGAGACTCCAGTGGCGCAGGCGGCCTCGCTCTTCGGGCCGCATCTTCTGGGGCTTCTGACGCTGGTGGCGGCGACGCTGCCGGGGATGGCGACCTGGCGAGCGGTCGCCGCCGCTGCGGCGCTGGTTGCCGCCGGCTGGGGCTTCGGCGTCTGGCGGCTTGCCCAGCCGGTGCCGGTGCGGACACCGCCACTGCTGGTGCGGCTGGTGCAGCCCAACGCACGCCAGGAACTCAAGTGGCAGCCGGGCATGGAGCAGGCCTTCTACGAGCGGCACCTGGCGCTCACCGCCGCGCCGGCCGATACGCCGCCGGACGTGGTGATCTGGTCGGAGACGGCGGTTCCCTTCGTGCTTGGGCACGCGCCGGAGCTTCTCGCCGAATCCGCCGCCGCTGCGCTGCCGGGCCGGCTGATCCTCGGCATCCAACGTGTCGAGCCGGCCCCGGAGGGCGACCGCTGGTTCAATTCGCTGGCGGTGCTGCGCCCCGACGGCACGGCCGAAGCGGTCTATGACAAGCATCACCTGGTGCCGTTCGGAGAGTACATTCCGTTCCAGGCAGGCATCGCGCGGCTCGGCCTTCCGGCGCTCTCGACGCTGACCCGGGGCGGGTTCACGCCGGGGTCGGGGCCGCATCTGGTATCCGTTCCGGGGGTCCCGCCGTTCCTGCCGCTCATCTGCTACGAGGCGATCTTCCCCGACGGGCTTCGGGCGCCGGAGGGGCGCCCCGAGTGGCTGCTGCAGGTGACGAACGACGCCTGGTTCGGCGAGGCCTCGGGGCCGTATCAGCACCTGGCCCAGGCGCGGATGCGGGCGATCGAGCAGGGCCTGCCGCTGGCGCGTGTTGCCAATACAGGGGTCTCGGCGATGATCGATCCCTATGGCCGGGTGGAGGCCAGTCTCGGTCTCGGTGAGGCAGGCCATCTCGATGTGGAGCTGCCGGGTCCATTGCCGCCGACTCTATACTCCCGTTACGGCGATTTGTGGGCTTTGACTGCGATCGTAGGCCTTTTAGGATTAACTGTTTCAATCTTTTACGGTGGCAAATTCGGAAGGTTGCGGCGATAGCTGAATTCGGGGGCGACCTCCGGGGGATTTGCACGAGCGCAAGGTGCAACGAGGACGCTGCGCGATGCGCGCAGTGTGTGACGGGGTCGCGGGTACGTGGTGAGGTGAGTGTGCCGGTGTCAAAATCAGCAAGCGAGATCGATCGTCACGTCGGCCTGAGGATGCGCCGGCGCCGGGAGGCACTCGGGGTCAGCCAGGGACGGCTGGGAAGGCACCTTGGTCTGACCTTCTCGCAGATCCAGAAGTATGAGAAGGGCACGAACCGGATCGGGGCGGGGCGGCTCTACCAGATCGCCGCCTACCTCGGGGTTCCGCCGAGCTATCTCTTCGAGGGCCTGGAAGACAGCGACGAGACGGTGGCTTCGCCCGGCGGGCAGGTCAACGGTGGCGCGCGCCGCGACGAATTCATGATGCTCAACGAGGCCTTCGCCGCGATCACGGACACCGAGACCAGGGCGTCCGTGCTGGCACTCGTGCGCTCGCTGGCCGCAGATCTCACCATCAGGCCGCCGCGCGGGCAGTAGCGCATCGCCGGTTGACCACCATTGCCTCCCTGCGTAGGGATGGCGATCGTCAACTTGGGGTTCGAGATGAGCAGTCGCAGCGATTACTTCTTTACGTCGGAGTCGGTGTCCGAGGGACACCCCGACAAGGTCTGCGACCGGATCTCCGATGCGGTGCTCGACGCCTTCCTCACTGAGGATCCCGAGGCACGGGTCGCCTGCGAAACCTTTGCCACCACCGACCGGGTGGTCGTGGGCGGCGAGGTGCGCGGTCCCGGCGAAATCCTCGGCAACATCGAGCAGATCGTCCGCGACTGCGTGAAGGACATCGGCTACGAGCAGAAGGGTTTCCATTGGGCCAACCTGCGCGTGCACAACTATGTCCACGGCCAGTCCGAGCACATCGCCCAGGGCGTCGACGCCGGCGAGAACAAGGAAGAGGGCGCGGGCGACCAGGGCATCATGTTCGGCTACGCGACCGACGAGACGCCCGAGCTGATGCCGGCGCCGATCCACTATTCGCACGCAATCCTGCGGCGGCTGTCGGAGGCTCGCAAAAGTGGGGCCGAGCCGCGGCTGGGGCCCGACGCCAAGGCACAGCTGTCGCTGCGCTACGCCGGCGGCAAGCCAGTCGAGATCCTCATGCCTCGTGCTTTCGACCCAGCATCTCGACGAGAGCATGGAGTCGGAAGACGTGCGCGAGATGGTCGAGCCCTACATCCGCGAGGTGCTGCCCGAGGATTGGCTGACTGCGAACACGATCTGGCATGTCAATCCTACGGGCAAGTTTGTTATCGGCGGACCGGACGGCGACGCGGGGCTGACCGGGCGGAAGATCATCGTCGACACCTATGGCGGCGCCGCACCGCACGGCGGCGGGGCCTTCTCGGGCAAGGATCCGACCAAGGTGGACCGCTCGGCCGCCTATGCCGCGCGATACCTGGCGAAGAACGTGGTGGCCGCGGGCCTCGCCAAGCGGTGCGTGCTGCAGCTCTCATATGCCATCGGCGTGGCGAAGCCACTGTCGATCTATGTCGACACCCACGGGACCGGCCAGGTCGCGGAGACGGAGATCGAGAGGGCGGTGGCGGAGGTCATGGATTCTCACGCCGCGTGGGATCCGGACGCAGCTGGGTCTCAACCGTCCGATCTACCAGCGCACCTCGGCCTATGGCCATTTCGGGCGCACGCCGGACAACGAGGGCGGCTTCTCCTGGGAGCGGACCGACCTGACCGAGGCGCTGGCCAAGGCGGTCTGACCGACGGCGGGCGCGAAGCCCGTCCGGAGATATTCATGAGCAACCCGGAAGGCAGCGCGGATACCTCGCGCCGCAACCTTTATGGACGCCGGCGCGGCAAAAAGCTGAAGCCCTCGCAGCGGCGGATGCTCGAGGACCTGCTGCCGCGGCTTGCTATCCCGGGGGTTGCCCCGATCGAGAACCCGGAGCGGACGTCGCTGCCGCCGCGCGTGCCCTTCGCGGCGGCCGCTGTGGCTCGAAATCGGCTTCGGGGCGGGGGAACACCTGGTGCATCAGGCGGCGGCGCATCCCGAAGTGGGGCTGATCGGCTGCGAGCCCTTCGTCAACGGCGTCGCCATGGCCCTCGTCCGGATCGCGGAAGCGGGCGTGGAGAATGTGCGCTTGCATCCCGGCGACGCGCGCGATTTGATCGAAGTCCTGCCGGACCGGGTGCTCGACCGCGTCTTCCTTCTCTATCCCGATCCGTGGCCCAAGGCGCGCCACCATCGCCGCCGGTTCGCGAGCCCGGAAAACCTCGCAGCTCTGCACCGGGTCATGGCACCGGGGGCGGAACTGCGGCTGGCGACGGACATCGCGGACTATGCCCGGCATGCTCTGGAGGCAGTGCAGGCGACGGCGGGCTTCGAGATCGTGGCCGTGGGCGGTACGCCATGGCCCGGCTGGCCCGGCACGCGCTACGAGGCGAAGGCCCTGGCGGTCGCGCGGCGACCGCAGTACCTGATTTTTCGCCGTCTCTGAGCCACGAGCGCGCCGCCGGCCTCCCGGCAGTGGCTGGTCTGGCCTCGCGCAACGCGAAAGCGCATCTTGGTGACTGCAAGTGCCCGGCTCACGTGCCTCCCGAGTCCGATGGACCACCAACGTTCGATCCCCTATTGAGGCGGAAATCCGATCGAAGTGCGGGAGGTCGCAAGTGGCTGGGCATGGCGAGTTGAAACCGATGCAGGCCGAGGCCTCGGGGCCTCTCCGCGGCCAGGCGGAGGTGCCCGGCGACAAGTCGATCTCGCACCGGGCGCTGATCCTGGGCGCGCTGGCGGTCGGGGAGACGCGGATCACCGGTCTCCTCGAAGGGCAGGACGTACTCGATACCGGCAGGGCGATGCGCGCTTTCGGCGCCACGGTCGAGCGGACCGGGCCGGGCGCCTGGCGGGTGGAGGGCTTGGGCGTCGGCGGCTTCCAGGAGCCCGGAAACGTGGTCGACCACGGCAATTCCGGCACCGGCGTGCGGCTCGTGATGGGCGCCATGGCCACCACCGACATCACCGCCACCTTCACCGGCGATGCCAGCCTGTGCGGCCGGCCGATGGGACGGATCACCGAGCCCCTGGCGCTCTTCGGCGCCGAGGCGCGCGGGCGGCGGGCGGCCGGCTGCCGATTACCCTGACCGGCGCCGCCAACCCGATGCCCGTGCAGTACACGACCCCGGTGCCGTCGGCGCAGGTCAAGTCGGCCGTGCTGCTCGCGGGGCTGAACGCGCCCGGCGAGACGGTGGTGATCGAGAAGGAGCCGACGCGCGACCATACCGAGCGGATGCTGCGCGGCTTTGGCGCCACGGTGCGCACCGAGACGACCCCGGAGGGCCGGGTGATCATCCTGCGCGGCCAGCCGGAGCTGGTGGCGCAGTCGATCGCCATCCCGCGCGATCCGAGCTCGGCGGCCTTTCCGGTGGCGGCAGCCCTTCTGGTCGAGGGCTCGGACATCACCGTGCCGGGGATCGGGCTCAACCCGACGCGGGCGGGGCTCTACGTTACGCTGCAGGAGATGGGTGCGGACATCACGCTGGAAAACCGGCGCGAGGAAGGCGGCGAGCCCGCCGCCGACCTGCGGGTCCGGTTCGGGCCGCTCCGCGGCATCGAGGTTCCGCCCGAGCGCGCGCCCTCGATGATCGACGAGTATCCGATCCTTGCGGTGCTCGCCGCCACCGCTGACGGCGCCACGATAATGCGCGGCATCAGGGAGCTGCGCGTCAAGGAAAGCGACCGGATCGACGCCATGGCGCGCGGGCTCGAGGCCTGCGGGGTGAAGGTCGAGGAGGGCCAGGACTATGTGATCGTGCATGGCCGCGGCCCGGGGGGGGTGGCGGGAGGCGTAACGGCGGCGAGCCGGCTCGACCATCGCATCGCCATGTCGTTCCTCTGCCTCGGTCTGGCGGCCAAGGCACCGATCGCGGTGGACGACGCAGCGACGATCGCTACGAGCTTTCCGAACTTCGTGGAGCTGATGCGCGGGCTCGGCGCCCGGCTGACGTAGTGAGCGAAGGACGCCTCTTCTATACCCCGGGGTCACCGTTCGCGCGGATGGCCCGGGTGCTGGTACGGGAGTGGCAGCTGCCGATTTCGGAAGTACAGGCGCCGTTTCCCATTCCGGAGACGCATTTTGCGGTGAACCCGCTCGGGCAGGTGCCGGTCCTGGACCTCGGCGACGAGCAGGTCTTTCCCACCCTGATGGTGCTGGAGAAACTGTGGACGATGGCGGGGGCGCCCGCGGCGGCCTATGCGCCGGAGGCGGAGCGTCAGGCGTTGCTGTCCGTGCTGCAGGGTGGCGATGCCCTGGTCTCGGCGCTCTATCAGCAGTGGGCGGGGCTGGGGCCCGTCGGGTCGAACACGGTCGGATACGACCCCGGAGCCCGCAACCTCGCACGGGTCGGCTCGGTCCTTGGGTGGCTCGATGCCGGCGCGGGCGGGCGTGGGCTTCGCGAGGGCGTCACCCTGTCGGGCGTCGCGGCGGCCTGCCTCGTTCTCTGGGCCGATGCCCGCGGTGCCCGCACATGGCGACTGGACGTGTTGGACCGGATCGTCGGAGATTTGGCGCGACGGCAGAGCTTCCTCGAGACGCAGCCGCCAAAGTGGAGGCCGTCCGCATGATCTTCACGGTCGCGATCGACGGGCCGGCGGCGTCGGGGAAGGGGACGATCGGGCGGGCGCTGGCGGGGCACTTCGGGTTCGGGCACCTGGACACCGGGCTTCTCTACCGCGCGGTCGGCGTGCAGGCGCTGCAGGACGGGCGCGGGGTGATCGACCCGCACTGGGCCTCGGAGCTGGCGCGGCGGTTGGCGCCGGAGGATCTTGCGCGCCCTGACCTTCGCACCGGGCGGGCGGGGCAGGCGGCCTCGAAGGTGGCGGCGCTGCCCGAGGTACGGGCGGCGCTCCTCGACTTCCAGAAGCGCTTCGCCCGGCGCGAGGGCGGGGCGGTGCTCGACGGGCGCGACATCGGCACGGTGATCTGTCCCGAGGCGGAGGCCAAGCTCTTCGTCACCGCATCGGACGAGGCGCGGGCGGTGCGACGGCAGGCCGAGCTGGGGGCGGCGAGCCTCGAGGAGGTGCTGGCGGATCTGCAGGCCCGGGACGCCCGCGACGCCGGCCGTGACGTGGCGCCGATGAAGGCCGCGACGGATGCGCTCTTGCTCGACACCACGTATTTGTCTATAGACGCCGCCGTCGCCGAGGCCGTCGCGTTCGTGGAGACTCGATTTCGCAGGGGAGGGGCCTGAGCCCAACTTCCGGGATCGCCGTTTAGCGACGACTGGACGCGAAGGCAAAGACCGGCGGAGCCAACCGCCCGGCCCGCAACATTAAAATTGGAGAACTGCATGCCAGCATTGGCAACCATGGATGATTTCGAGGCGCTGCTGAACGAGAGCTTCGAGCTGGAGACCCCCGAGGAGGGGACGGTCGTAAAGGGCACCGTGCTCGCGATCGAGGCCGGACAGGCCATCATCGACATCGGCTACAAGATGGAAGGCCGCGTCGATATCAAGGAATTCACCCCTCCGGGCAAGGCCCCCGAGATCGAGGTCGGCGACATCGTCGAGGTCTACCTCGACCGGGTCGAGAACGCCCGCGGCGAGGCGGTGCTGTCGCGCGAGAAGGCGCGGCGCGAGGAGGCATGGGACCGCCTCGAGAAGGCCTACGAGAAGGAAGAGCGGGTCGAGGGCGCGATCTTCGGCCGGGTCAAGGGCGGGTTCACCGTGGACCTCGGCGGAGCGGTGGCCTTCCTGCCGGGTTCGCAGGTCGATGTGCGCCCCGTACGCGACGCCGGGCCGCTGATGCATATGCCGCAGCCCTTCCAGATCCTGAAGATGGACCGCCGCCGCGGCAACATCGTCGTGTCGCGCCGCGCCGTGCTCGAAGAGAGCCGGGCCGAGCAGCGCGCCGAGATCGTCGCGCGGCTGGCCGAGGGCGATGTCATCGACGGCGTGGTCAAGAACATCACGGAGTACGGTGCGTTCGTGGACCTCGGCGGCGTCGACGGTCTGCTGCACGTCACCGACATGGCCTGGCGGCGGGTGAACCATCCGAGCGAGATCCTCGGAATCGGCGAGACCGTGAAGGTCCAGGTGATCAAGATCAACAAGGACACCCAGCGCATCAGCCTCGGCATGAAGCAGCTGCAGGCGGACCCCTGGGACACGGTCGAGGAGAAGTTCCCGATCGCCTCCAAGCACACCGGCCGCGTCACCAACATCACCGACTACGGCGCCTTCGTGGAGCTGGAGCCGGGGATCGAGGGCCTGGTGCACGTTTCGGAGATGTCCTGGACCAAGAAGAACGTCCATCCGGGCAAGATCGTCTCCACCTCCCAGGAGGTCGAGGTCATCGTGCTCGAGATCGACGGACAGAAGCGGCGCGTCTCGCTGGGCCTGAAGCAGACCCAGGGCAACCCGTGGGAGAACTTTGCGGCGACGCATCCGAACGGGACGCAGGTCGAGGGCGAGGTCAAGAACGTCACCGAGTTCGGGCTGTTCGTCGGTCTCGATGGCGACATCGACGGGATGGTGCATCTGTCGGACATCGACTGGAGCCGGTCGGGCGAAGAGGCGATCCAGGGCTTCCAAAAGGGCGACATGGTCAAGGCGGTGGTTACCGACGTGGACGTCGAGAAGGAGCGCATCTCGCTGTCGATCAAGGCGGTCGAGGGAGATCCCTTCACCGATGCGGTCGCCGGCGTGAAGCGCGGCGACATCGTCACTGTCACCGTAACTTCGATCGAGGACGGCGGGATCGAGGTGGAGTACGACGGGATGAAGTCCTTCATCCGCCGGTCGGACCTCAGCCGTGATCGCAGCGAGCAGCGCCCGGAGCGGTTCACCAAGGGCGATCACGTCGACGCGCGGGTGACCAACATCGACGCCAAGACCCGCAAGCTCGGCCTGTCGATCAAGGCGCGCGAGATCGCCGAGGAGAAGGAGGCCGTGGAGCAGTACGGCTCGTCCGACTCGGGCGCCTCGCTCGGCGACATCCTGGGTGCGGCGCTGAAGCGCAAGGACAACACCTGAGCACATGGACGTTCTCGAACGTGACTTCTACGAGGAGCGGCGCCGCAAGTGGCGCCGCTCCGCCTTCTGGCGCGGCTTCCTCGTGGCGGCGGTGCTGGCGATCATCATTGCGGCCTGGGCCGGCTCCAGCGGTCTCGAAATGGCGCGGAGCCACATCGCGCGCATCGAAATCGCGGGGCTGATCTCCGACGACCCCGATCGCGACGAGATGCTGCGGCAACTCGCCGAGGACGACCACGCGAAGGCAGTGGTAGTCCGGATCAATTCGCCCGGCGGGACGACGGCGGGATCGGAGGCGCTCTTCGCCTCCCTCCGCCAGGTGGCGGAAAAGAAACCGCTGGTTGCCCAACTGGCCGAGGTGGCCGCGTCCGGCGGCTATGTGGCGGCGATCGCGGCCGACCACATCGTTGCCCGCGGCAACACGCTGACCGGCTCGATCGGCGTGATCATGGAGTACCCCGATCTCACCCAGGTGATGCAGCGGCTGGGCATCGAGCTGGAGACGGTGCGCTCATCCGAGCTCAAGGCCGAGCCGTCGCCGTTCCGCACGACGAGCCCGGCGGCAAGAGCGCTCGAAGAGGCGCTGGTTGCCGAAAGCTACGGCTGGTTCCGCGGCCTGGTGGGCGACCGGCGCGGTTTGCAAGGCGGCGCGCTGGACTCGGTGGCGAACGGCGCGGTCTTCACCGGCAGGCTCGCGCTTGAGAACGGCCTGATCGACGAGATCGGCGGCGAGCCGGAGGCTCTTGCCTGGCTCGAATCGCGCGAGAAGGGGCTGGCCGACCTGCCGGTCCGCGATTGGCAGGTCGAGCGCGACGAGCCGCTTGCGACCCGCCTCGTCGGCAGAATTGGCTCAAGCGGCGGGATTCTCGGGGAAATATCGCGATGGACGGGGCCTAAGCTCTATTCCATCGGCCCCTGATTCCTGCCAGTATGGCGGCGGTCGCTCGAAGCGATGGGTGACCGCGGGGGCAGGTGTCATGGGATCAGGGTGTCGCCGATGATAAAGTCCGAGCTCATTCAGAAGATCGCCGAGGAGAACCCGCACCTCTTCCAGCGCGATGTCGAGCGCATCGTCGGTACGGTGTTCGACGAGATCATCGAGGCGATGGCCGCCGGTCACCGGGTTGAGCTGCGCGGCTTCGGCGCCTTCTCGGTCAAGAGGCGCGAGGCGCGCCAGGGGCGCAACCCGCGCACCGGCGACGCGGTCACCGTCGAGGAAAAATTCGTACCGTTCTTCAAGACGGGAAAGCTGCTCCGGGATCGGCTGAACGGGAACGGAGGCTGACCCTCGGGCGGTCACGCGGAGACATCATGCGGACACTCAAGTACCTGCTGCTCGTCCTGATCCTGGTCGGTCTGGTCGTGCTGTCGCTCGCGAACCGCGACGTGGTCACGCTGCACCTTCTGCCGGGCGGAATGGCCCGGATCATGCCGCTGTCGGTGCAGGTTCCTCTGTTCGTGGTGGTGCTGATCTCGGTCCTGGTGGGACTGCTGGTGGGCTACCTCTTGGAGTGGCTGCGCGAGCACAAGCACCGGCGCCGGGCATCACAGAAGACGCGTGAGGCGGCCGAGCTCAGTGGCGAGGTCGACCGGCTCCGCAGGCGATCCGGCAAGCCCGAAGACGACGTGCTCGCGCTCATCGGCAGTTGACGCGGCGATGCGGATAAAAATCTGCGGCCTCCGGTCGCGCGCGGACGTCGCCGCTGCCGCGGAGGCAGGCGCCGCCTACGTGGGCCTCGTCTTCTTCCCGCCTTCACCCCGGAACCTGACCCTCGCCGACGCGCGATGGGTTGTGGCGTCGGTGCCCGCTGGCGTCCTGCGTGTGGCGCTGATCGTCGACCCGACTGACGAAACCCTTGAGATGCTGCTGGAGGAGGTTCCGATCGACATGCTTCAGCTGCACGGCCGTGAGAGCCCGGAGCGGGTCGCGGAGGTGCGCTCGCGCTTTGGGCTGCCGGTGATGAAGGCCGTGGGGATCTCCGGCGCGGCGGATCTCGCGCAGATCAACGACTATGCCAACGTGGCCGACCAGATTCTGCTGGATGCCCGGGCGCCGCGCGGCGCCAACTCGCCGGGCGGCAACGGGGCGGCCTTCGACTGGCGGCTGATCCGCGACCAGAGGTGGAAGCGGCCGTGGATGCTGGCAGGCGGGCTCACGCCCGAGAATGTGGCCGTCGCGGTGCAGGTGACCGGCGCCGAGCAGCTGGACGTGTCGTCGGGAGTTGAGAGTCGCCCCGGACACAAGGATCCGGCGCGGATCCTGGCTTTCGCGAAGAACGCGCGCGAGGCCGAGCGGCTCGAGGCCTGACGCCCTCGACGGGGCGGGCGGCCGGGGCTAAGAACGCGGCCAGGCCTTAGGGGAGCGTGATGAACCTGCAGCAGCCCAATTCCTTCCGCACCGGTCCCGACGAGCGCGGTCGTTTCGGCGACTTCGGCGGCCGCTTCGTCTCCGAGACCCTGATGCCGCTGATCCTCGAGCTCGAGGCCGAGTACGAGAGGGCCAAGACAGACGCGCGCTTCTGGGCCGAGATGGACGACCTTTGGAAGCACTATGTCGGCCGGCCCTCGCCGCTCTACTTCGCCGAGCGACTGACCGAGCGGCTGGGCGGGGCCAAGGTCTACTTCAAGCGCGACGAGCTCAATCATACCGGTGCGCACAAGATCAACAACGTGCTGGGCCAGATCCTGCTGGCGCGGCGCATGGGCAAGCAGCGCATCATCGCCGAGACCGGCGCGGGCCAGCACGGGGTAGCGACCGCGACCGTCTGCGCGCGGTTCGGGCTCAAGTGCGTGGTCTTCATGGGCGCCACCGACGTGGAGCGGCAGAAACCCAACGTGTTCCGCATGAAGCTCCTCGGCGCCGAGGTGGTGCCGGTGACATCCGGCCGCGGCACGCTCAAGGACGCGATGAACGAGGCGCTCCGCGACTGGGTGACTAACGTCGCCGACACCTTCTATTGCATCGGCACCGTGGCCGGGCCGCATCCCTATCCGGCCATGGTGCGCGACTTCCAGTCGATCATCGGCAAGGAGACCCGCGAGCAGATGCAGGAGCGCGAGGGACGGCTGCCGGACACGCTGGTGGCCTGCATCGGTGGCGGATCGAACGCCATGGGGCTGTTCCATCCGTTTCTCGATGATCCGGAGGTGCGGATCATCGGGGTCGAGGCCGGCGGGCACGGGGTGGACGAGCGGATGGAGCACGCCGCCTCGCTGACCGGCGGGCGGCCGGGCGTGCTGCACGGCAACCGCACCTACCTGCTGCAGGACGCCGACGGCCAGATCATCGAGGGCCATTCGATCTCGGCCGGTCTCGATTATCCGGGCATCGGCCCGGAGCACGCCTGGCTGCACGACATGGGCCGCGTGGAGTATGTCAGTGTCACCGACCAGGAGGCGCTGGAGGCTTTTCGGCTCGCCTGCGTGACCGAAGGCATCATTCCGGCGCTCGAACCGGCGCATGCCCTGGCACATGTGGCGAAGATCGCTCCCGGCCTGCCGCCGGATCACCTGCTGGTGATAAATCTGTGCGGAAGGGGAGACAAGGACATCTTTACCGTTGCCGACGCCTTGGGGGTGACTCTCTGAGATGTCGTGCTCGCCTATATCTTTGGTTTAGGTGCCTAAGCGTCAGGCGGGATCTGCCAGTATGCAACCGCAGCCCAATCGCTTTCACCATCGGAGTCGGTTCATCTCGTATTCGCGAGCGGACATCGAACCGTTGTATGGGGCGAGGGCGGTCGCCGGGGCGAGGGGATCGCGCCGACGTGTAGCGAGTGGTTTTGAGGGGTGCGCGATCGGTCGCGGAATCGTCCGTCGCCGATCGTGGTGTGTGGGTGCTGATGGCCCCGTCCGGGAGGAACCGGGCGGGGTCATTCGCGTGACACGATACGGGAGCAAGAGCGATAGCGCGCCGAACGATATTCGCGGGCCTCATGGGACTTGCCGTCGGGATGACGGCGAGTTCAGCCGTTGCCGACCCCCTGGACGTGATCTCGGGAGACCTGCAGAAGCAGGGCTACAAGATCGTCGAGGTCCAGAGGACGTGGCTCGGGCGGATACAGATCACTGCCGAGACCGACGGGTCCCGGCGTGAGATCGTCTTCGACCGCGTCACGGGTGAAATCCGCAGGGATCTGGTCAAGGACAAGGCCACGGGCGCGGCCCGGCCCCAGGGCCTCAAGGAAGTCATCCAGCGCGGCATCGGCCACCTGTCCAAACCGCCCGTGCGGCAACAGCCGCCAGCCCCAGCGGTCCGCACCCGTCCGGCAGCCGGCGCTCCGGCGGCAGCGGTCCCCGGCGCGACCGGAGGTTCCGGAAAGCCGCGTGGTGGCCCTTCGCCTGCCGGCGCTGCCACGGACGGCGGGCGTCCGTCCGCCGTTTCCAGCGAGGCACCGAGCGCCTCGAGCGGCGACGGCTCCGCCGGCCACGGCGGATCCTCGGGCGGCAGTGACGCGGGCGGTAGCGGCGGCGGGTCGTCCGGCGGCGGTCACGCTGGCGGAGGCAACGGCGGATCATCCGGCGGCGGCGAATCTGGCGGCAGCAGCGGCGGATCGTCCGGCGGCGACTCTGGTGGCAGCAGCGGCGGGTCGTCCGGTGGCGGCGGCGACTCTGGTGGCAGCAGCGGCGGGTCGTCCGGCGGCGGCAACTCTGGCGGCAGCAGCGGCGGATCGTCCGGCGGCGGCGACGCTGGTGGCAGCAGCGGCGGGTCGTCCGGCGGCGGCGATTCCGGCAGCAGCGGCGGGTCGTCCGGCGGCGGCGACTCTGGCGGCAGCAGCGGCGGATCGTCCGGCGACGGCGATTCCGGCGGCAGCAGCGGTGGGTCGTCCGGCGGCAGCGACTCCGGCGGCGGCAGCGGCGGATCCTCCGGTGGCGGCGAAAGCGGCGGTGAGTTCGGTGGCGGTTCCTCGGAAGGCGCGGGATCCGGCTCGGATGATGGAGATGGTGGCTCGAGCGGCGACGCTTCGGACGATCAGTCGGGCGGCTGACATCACGCGCGGTTTACACCGCGCCCGGAAGGCCTGAGCCAGGTGCGGCGAGGTTTCTCTGGGACCTCGGCCTTGCTGTTGCTGGTGGTCGGGGTCCAGAGCCTTTGCACGCTGTTTTTCGTCTGGGACATCGTTGCAGGCGTTCTCGGGCTGAGGCGCGAACCGATGGCCTGGGAAACGCGGGAACTCATGGAGATGGGCGCCGCGGTGGGGCTGGTCATCGGCGTGGTGCTGGGTGCGATCCTGCTCGTGCGGACCTTCATCCGGAATCGCGCCGTCGAGGACCGGTTGCGGCAGGTTTCGGGCGCCTTCGCCGCGCTCCTGGAGGAGCGGTTCACCAGCTGGGGGTTGACCCGCTCGGAGCGCGACGTTGCCTGGTTCAGCATCAAAGGCCTCAGCATCGCCGAGATCGCCAGGCTGCGCGGCACCAGCGAGGGAACGATCAAAGCGCATTCCAACGCGATCTATCGAAAGGCCGGCGTCAACGGCCGCACCCAGCTGCTCAGTCTCTTCATCGACGACCTGATGGAAGGCACCGGCCCGCCCGATCCGGCTGCGACGCAAAAGTCCTTGTAGGCCAAGCAGCGGCCGGCTTGCCCGGAGGCGCGCCAGGGCGTAAGCCACGGCCCTTGAGTCGGGGGCGGCGGTTCCGCCCGGTGCGCCGGTGGCAGGCGCCGCAGCGAGGCACGTTACGTTATGGAAAAGCCGGAGATCGGGGACCTCGTCGTCCTCACGTCAGGGTCGATGCGCATGGTGGTCGAGGGCGTAGACGGCGAGCAGGTGGCCTGCGTCTGGTGCCACGAGGGAGCGATAGGGCGCGACGCATTCGACGCGCGGCTGCTGAAGAAGTGGGAGCACCGCGAGGAGGAGAGGCCGGCGCGCAGCGACGCCAGGCCGTTCCGCGGCGAGCGTGAGGGCGGCGGCAAGCCCTATCGCGCCCCCGATCGGGAAGAGCGCCCGCGTGGCAAGCCCGGCTGGGACGGTAAGCCGCGCGAGAAGAAGTTCTTCCGCAAGGACGGTTGATACGCGATCCGGGGCAACGGTACTGCCCCGCCCGCCCATCCGCCCCGCGGTTCGTTAATCTTTCGGCCGCGCGCGCACGGCGCGCGCATGCAATGTGCATGCAATGTACGTAAGTTGTACGTCGAAGAAATCGTCGTTAACCCTTGCGCCGCCACCTCAATCCCGGCCCCTCGTCGGCCCCGCCGCCGAATTGGCGGCCACATCTTGAGGGGATCCCAAAACGGAGATCGGGAGAGCCCTCCCCTCAAAGGGCTCCCCCGACCCCGCTCATGCGGGTGCTGGACCACGTCCGGAAGGTCTGCCCGACGCGGCGGGAGCGAGCGGCCCCCACAAACCGTCGGACCCTATAACTGCCGCAAAGCCGGAAACCTCGCCGACCCGCACGACCCCTCCAGGGTCCCGAGAACCCGTTGGGTGCAAACTCTGCGATCGGTGTGGAGGCGATGGGAAGAGGGGGGCGTTTCTGCCGCGGCCATCGATGGGTCCGACTATGCCAGAAACGCCGCCCCAGTCAATCGGCAAGCGTCTAGAACTTAAGGTTATCAAAGCGTTGCCGGCGGCCTCAGTACCGGTAGTGCTCGGGCTTGTAGGGGCCTTGGGTCTCGACGCCGATATAGGCTGCCTGCTCCGGACGAAGTTCGGTGAGCTTGACGCCGATGCGGCCGAGATGCAGGCGGGCAACCTTCTCGTCGAGATGCTTCGGCAGCGTGTAGACCTTGTTCTCGTACTGGTCGCCCTTGGTCCAGAGCTCGATCTGCGCCAGCGTCTGGTTGGTGAACGAGGCGGACATCACGAAGGACGGGTGGCCGGTGGCATTGCCGAGGTTCAGGAGCCGGCCCTGGCTGAGCAGGATGATGCGCTTCCCGTCGGGGAAGTGGATCATGTCCACCTGGTCCTTGATGTTCGTCCATTTCAGGTTCTTCAGCTGAGCGACCTGGATCTCGTTGTCGAAGTGGCCGATGTTGCCGACAATGGCCATGTCCTTCATCGCCCTCATGTCGTCGAGGGTGATGACGTCCTTGTTGCCGGTGCAGGTGATGAAGATGTCCGCCCTGGGGGCTGCGTCGGCCAGGGTGGTGACCTCGTAGCCATCCATCGCCGCCTGCAGCGCGCAGATCGGGTCGACCTCGGTGACCATGACGCGCGCACCGGCGCCGCGCAGCGAGGCGGCCGACCCCTTGCCGACGTCGCCATAGCCGAGGACCAGCGCGGTCTTGCCGGCCATCATCACGTCGGTGCCGCGGCGGATGCCGTCGACCAGCGATTCCTTGCAGCCGTACTTGTTGTCGAACTTCGACTTGGTGACGCTGTCGTTGACGTTGATCGCCGGGAAGGGCAGACGGCCCTTCTCCATCAACTGGTAGAGGCGGTGGACGCCGGTGGTGGTTTCCTCGGAAACGCCCTTGATCGCGTGGCGCTGCTTGATGAACCAGCCTGGGGAGGCCTTCATCCGCTTTTTGATCTGTGCGAAGAAGTATTCCGCCTCCTCGCTGTCGGGGTTCTCGATCAGGTCGGTCTCGCCCTCTTCGACGCGGGCGCCGGTAAGAATGTACATGGTGGCGTCCCCGCCGTCATCGAGGATCATGTTGGCGCCGTCCGCGAAGTCGAAGATGCGGTCGGTGTAGGTCCAGTAGTCCTCGAGGGTCTCGCCCTTGATGGCAAAGACCGGCACGCCGGCGGCTGCGATGGCGGAGGCGGCGTGGTCCTGGGTGGAGTAGATGTTGCACGAGGCCCAGCGAACCTGGGCGCCGAGGGCGACGAGGGTCTCGATGAGGACGGCGGTCTGGATCGTCATGTGCAGCGAGCCGGAAATCCGGGCGCCCTTGAGCGGCTTGGCCGCGCTGAACTCGGCGCGCAGCGCCATGAGGCCGGGCATCTCGGTCTCGGCGATCTCGATCTCCTTACGACCGAAATTGGCGAGGGCGATGTCCTTTACGACGTAATCCTTGCTCATGACGCAAAACTCTCCTGAGGGGCTCCGGCCCCGGACGGATGGCCCTTAGCAAGAAGGCTCGCGCTCGACAACCGCGAGCGGGGCCGATAGAAGCCCGCCGGGCACCGACGGAGTTCGCCATGGCTATCGTATTGGAGGCCGCGACCCCCGCTCGGTTCGACCGCGCCGTGGTATTCGCCTGCGATGGCAACTACGCGCGGTTCGCGTATTTCGCGGCGGCACAGATCGACCGGCTGCATCCCGATCGGGACTTCGACATCTGCCTGTGCGCGCCGGACGAGGATCTGGCGCCGGCGCCGGGCCTTTCCGCCCTCGGCTTGCGGCTCTGCCGTGTCTCGACGGCAGGGATCTTCGGCGCGCTGTCGCTCGACGCCCGGCGGACCGAGGCGACCTACCTGCGGCTGGCGCTGCCGGCGGCGTTTACCGGGCAGTATCGCCGGCTGCTCTATCTCGATTCGGACGTTTTCGTACAGGGCGGCGACCTCGGCGCGCTGCTGGAACTCGACCTTGGTGGCCGGGCGGTTGCGGCAGTGCGTGACAACAGCCAGTGGCGCACGCCCTCGCGCCGGCCGGAGGAATTCCGGCGGCTGGGTCTGCCGGCGGCCGCATATTTCAACGGCGGTGTTCTTCTGGTCGACGTACCGGCCTGGCATGACCAGAAGGTTCTCGAACGCTGCCTCGATACCGGGCGGGAACACCCCGAGGCTCTGGTCCTGAACGACCAGAGCCTGCTCAACCTGACACTGCGGGGCGACTGTGCTGAACTGTCGCCGCGATGGAACTGGCAGTACACTTGGGCGTCGCGGCTATTCGAGGCGATGGAGGATGCGAACGTCGTGCACTTCATCGGGCCGCGGAAGCCGTGGAAGGACGAGCGGGGGGAGCTTCCGCTACGCTTCAAGCGGGCGTACCGGGCGTTCATGGCGGCGCATTTTCCGGATCAGCCAGTGGGGCCGGACGGGACCCTGCCGCACGGCAACCCGGTCTTCCTGCGGCGGATGTTGGTCAAGCATTTGCTTGCGTTGGGAAAGACTTGCGCCTATCTCGACCGGTTTCCTGACGATCTGACGGTGTTCCGGTAGGCGATGGCTGCGCGGGCGTGGCAACGGATGCTTTCGGGGCGGCGGCTGGATCTGCTCGACCCCTCGCCGCTCGACGTGGAGATCGAGGACATCGCGCATGGGCTGGCGTTCGTGGCGCGCTGGAACGGGCAGACGCGGGGAGAGCATCCCTATTCGGTGGCGGAGCATTCGCTGCTGGTGGAGGAGCTGTTCACGCGGATCGTGCCGGGGGCAGAGGCGCGGTGGCGGCTGGCGGCGCTGCTTCACGATGCGCCGGAGTATGTGATCGGGGACATGATCTCGCCTGTGAAGGCGGCCGTGGGGCCGGAGTACGCGGCGCTGGACGAGCGGCTGGCGCGGGCGGTGCATATCCGCTTCGGGCTGCCGGCGGAGCTGCCGAAGCTGGTGAAGGCGCAGATCAAAAGGGCGGACCGGATCTCGGCCTGGCTGGAGGCGGTGCATCTGGCGGGGTTCGCGGCGGGAGAGGCGGACCGCTTCTTCGGGGTGCCGAAGGTCGAAGGGCTGGGGGAGATGCGGCTGGTGCTGCGGGCGCCGGGTGAGGTGAGGCGGGTTTTTGTCGAGAGGCACGCGGAGCTATCCAAGGCATTGGCGGGGCAATGAAATTTCGCGCATGGAAAGCATATGGAAAGCGTATGGAATCCGTATGGAATCCGTATGGGTAGTAAAACACTCAACAATAGACGCGGGCGCGGCCATCCGGTACCGGGTTTCCGCTTGACGCAAGGGGTGCTCTACCCCACGTAAGCCGCAAGCCAAGGCCTTCGGGCCTCGCGAGGAGACAGCGAGACAATGGACCTGACAGCCCCTGCCAAGCCGAGCCTGATCAAGGACGCGACCGAGGCGACCTTCATGGCGGACGTGATCGAGGCCTCGAACGAGGTGCCGGTGATCGTCGACTTCTGGGCGCCGTGGTGCGGGCCTTGCAAAACGCTGACGCCGGCGCTGGAGAAGGCGGTGACCGAGGCCAAGGGCAAGGTGAGGCTGGTCAAGGTCGACGTGGACCAGAACCAGCGAATCGCGGCGCAGATGCGCGTACAGTCGATCCCGGCGGTTTTTGCCTTCGTGGGCGGGCAGCCGGTGGACGGCTTCATGGGCGCCCAGCCGCCGGCGCAGATCAAGGCCTTCGTCGACCGGCTGATCGCCACGTCGGGCGCCAATGCCGGCCTGGAGGAGGCGCTGGGCGTGGCAGAGGAGATGCTGGCCGAGGGCGCGGTGGCGGACGCGGCGCAGACCTTCGCGGCGATCCTGGCCGAGGACGAAGCGAACGTGGCGGCGATCGCCGGGCTGGCGCGGGCGCACCTGGCGCTGGGCGAGACCGAGCGGGCGCGCGAGATCCTGGCACTGGCGCCGGCCGAAAAGGCCAGCGACGCGGCGATCCTGGCGGCGTCGGCGCAGATCGAGCTGGCAGAGGCGAGCGCCGGCGCAGGCGAGACAACCGAGCTGCGCGCGGCGCTGGAACGCAACCCAAGCGATCACCAGGCACGCTACGACCTCGCGCTGGCGCAGGTGGGCGAGGGCGACCAGGCCGGGGCGATCGACACGCTGATCGAGCTCTTCCGCCGCGACCGCGAATGGAACGACGGGGCGGCCAAGACACAGCTTTTCAAGATCTTCGACAGCCTGGGACCGAAGAGCGAGGAGGCGCAGAAGGGCCGGCGCCGCCTCAGCTCGATGATCTTCGCCTGAGGCCGGCCCGGGAGGGGCGCATGGGGCGGAAGTTCAGCCTGGCCGACCTGCCGGAGACGATTCCGATCTTTCCGCTGCCCGGAGCGCTGCTGCTGCCGCGCGCACGCCTGCCGCTCAACATCTTCGAGCCGCGCTATCTCGCCATGCTGGAGGATGCGCTGAAGACGCAGCACCGGCTGGTGGGCATGATCCAGCCATGCGGCGGGCCCGAGGGCGACCCGGCGAAGGCGCGCCTGCACCAGATCGGCTGTGCCGGGCGGGTAACGGCGATGCAGGAGACCGAGGACGGGCGGTATCTCATCACCCTTTCGGGGATCTGCCGGTACCGCCTGGGTGAAACGCAGGAGGGCTTCACCCCCTACCTGCGCGTGTCGGTTGACTGGGCGAGCTTCGAGCGGGACCTCGGGCGGACTGAGAAGGACCCGGACTTCGACCGGCCGGCGTTTCTGAAGGTGCTGGCGCGGTTCTTCGACTCGGCGCAGCTCTCATCCGACTGGGACAGCCTGAAGGAAGCGGATCCCGAGCTGCTGATCAACTCGCTGTCGATCCTCTGCCCCTTCGATCCGGAGGAGAAGCAGGCACTCCTGGAGGCGCCGACGCTCGGCAACCGCCGGGAGACGCTGGTGACACTCATGGAGTTCGCGCTGCGCTCGAGCGGAGACGAAGGGGCGATGCAATGAGCGAGCCCGAACGCGCCGCTCCCGGGCAGGCGTGCCGTCAAATGCTGGAGCTTCTCGTTTGCCCGGTCACGCGCGGGCCTCTTGTCTACGATCCGGCGCGCCAGGAACTGGTGTCCAAGGGCGCCGGCTTGGCGTTTCAGATCCACAACGGGATTCCGGTCATGCTGATCGACGAGGCGCGTCGGCTGGAGGACTGATGCGAGGCCCGACCGTATGCCTCGGAATCGCCTCCATCGACGGCCTGAACGCATTCCCACCTTAGGTCGGCGTGCCGGGCGAATTTTCGGCGCTCGCAACCTGATCGAGGTTTGCGATCAGGCGTGTTATATCAGTAGGGCAACGAGCAGTCCGCCTCCTCGTGCGTGAAGTCGCGCAGTACATCGAGGATCCTGCCTAATAGAGGGTTGCCTTGCGGCTCGACTGCCGACGCTTGCCTGCCGACGCTTGCCTTGGGGCTGAATACCGTCAGTCTGCCACTACCAGCGCCTCGATCAGCGCGCGGGCCTCCGGGCCGTTCCAGTCGGCATCGCCGATCATGCGGGCGATCTCGGAGCCCTCGCGGTCCAGAAGGACGGTGACGGGGAGGCCGGGGACGCCCATGGCGGCGGCGAGCCTGCCCTTGGGGTCGAGCGCGTTGCCGAGGGCGGTGATGCCGGCCTTCTCGCGAAAGGCGGCGATGGCTTCGGGGCTGTTGCGGCCGGTGGCGATGGTGATGACCTCGAAGCCGGGACCGCCGAGGTCGCGCTGGAGCGCGTCCAGCGCCGGCATCTCCTTGCGGCAGGGGGCGCACCAGGTGGCCCAGAAGTTGACCAAGCGCACCCGGCCGTCGGAGGCCGCGAGCGTCGTGGGCTGGCCGCTGGGGTCGGTATAGGCGGTGTCGGGGGCGGGGACCGGTGGGGACTGGACGACGAGCTTGCGCATCTCGCCGGTACGCAGCGCGTCGAGGTCAGCGGCGCTTGCGCCGACGTTTGCGCCGAGAGTGGCCCCGGCGTATAGCAATGCCGCCAGCAAGGGCAGGCGAAGGGCAGGCAGGGGCGGCATGGCGGACACGACGGATTCCAATGCGATGTGGGGCGGACGCTTCGCCAGCGGGCCCGATGCGGTGATGGAGGCGATCAACGCCTCGATCGATTTCGACCGGCGGCTCTACGCCGAGGACATCGCCGCGAGCCGCGCGCATGCGGCGATGCTGGGGGCGACCGGCATCCTGACTGATACCGACGCGGCCGCCATCCGGGAAGGGTTGCTCACGGTCTTGTCAGAGATCGAGGCGGGGGGCTTTGCGTTCAGCCGCGCGCTCGAGGACATCCACATGAACGTGGAGAGCCGGCTGAAGGAGTTGATCGGGGCGCCGGCGGGGCGGCTGCACACGGCGCGGTCGCGCAACGACCAGGTGGCCGTGGACTTCCGGCTCTGGGTGCGCGGGCAGTGCGACGCCGTGGACGGGGCACTGGTGGCGCTGATGCGGGCGCTTGTGGCGCAGGCGGAGGCGGGGGCCGGGCTGGTGATGCCGGGCTTCACCCACCTGCAGGTGGCGCAGCCGGTTACCTGGGGGCACCACATGCTGGCCTACGTGGAGATGTTCGCGCGGGACCGGGGACGGTTCCGGGATGCGCGGGCGCGGATGAACGAGAGCCCACTCGGGGCGGCGGCGCTGGCGGGGACCTCGTTTCCCATCGACCGGGAGATGACGGCGGTGGCGCTGGAGTTCGACCGGCCGATGGCAAATTCGCTCGATGCGGTGAGCGACCGGGATTTTGCGCTGGAGTTTCTCGGCGCGGCGGCGATCTCAGCCACGCATCTCAGCAGGCTCGCCGAGGAGATGGTGGTCTGGACCTCGGCGCAGTTCGGCTTCGTGCGGCTGTCGGACCGGTTCTCCACCGGGTCGTCGATCATGCCGCAGAAGCGCAATCCGGATGCGGCGGAGTTGTGCCGGGCGAAGGTGGGGCGCATCACCGGAGCGCTGGTGGCGCTGCTCACGGTGATGAAGGGGCTGCCGCTGGCCTATTCCAAGGACATGCAGGAGGACAAGGAGCAGGTCTTCGACGCGGCGGACTCGCTGATGCTGGCGCTGGCGGCCATGGCGGGGATGGTGGCGGACATAGCGCCGGACGCCGGGCGGCTGCGGGCGGCGGCGGGGGCGGGGTTCTCGACCGCCACCGATCTCGCCGACTGGCTGGTACGGCGGCTGGGGCTGCCCTTCCGCGAGGCGCATCACGTGACCGGGGCGCTGGTGAAGCTGGCGGAGGAGAAGGGGGTGGACCTGGCGGCGCTGACCCTGGAGGAGATGCAGGCCGTGCATCCGGGGATCTTACCGGAGGTTTACCAGTTCTTAGGGGTAGACAACTCTGTGGCGAGTTGTGCAAGCTATGGTGGCACGGCGCCGGTTCAGGTGCTCGCGCAGGTACGGCGCTGGCAGGATGCTCTCGGATGAGCCGACGGGTCTTGCGCCAAGTAGGCCTCTGTCTGGCCCTGGTGGCGCTGGCGGCCTGCGGGATCAAGGGCGATCCCGTTCCGCCCGAGCCCGAGGTGCGAACGCAGGCCTCCTGAGGCGGGCGCGCGGGTGGCGCCGCGGAAACGCAAGCTCAGGAAGGGCCGTCCATGCTTTATGCCTCGCATCGCAGTCTGATCGCCTTCGCCTTGACCGTGGCCCTCGGGGCCGGCGCGCCGGCGCTGGCCGAGGGGCCGGTGCTTCTGACCGTCAGCGGCGAGATCTCCGAGCCCAACCGCGGACCGGTGAATCCGGATCAGGACAAGCTCTTCATGTTCAACGAGGTCAGCTTCGAGAGGGCGAAGGAGTTCGATCTCAGCGCGCTGGAGAAGCTGCCGCAGGCAGTGGTGCACGCCGATTTCCCCAAAGGCGGCGCGGAGACCGAGTTCAGCGGGCCGCTGCTCGCAGACGTACTGGCGGCCGCCGGCGCCGAGGGGAAGATGGTGACGGTTCGCGCCATGGACGGCTATGCCGTCGAGGTGCCGCTGCAGGAGATGGTCGAGAAGGGCGCGGTGGTGGCGCTGGAGCGCGACGGCAAGGCGCTGGGGATCGGCGGCTTTGGGCCGACGCAGATCGTCTTCCCGCGGGGTGAGCGGGCGGATCTCGCCGACATGCCGGACGACTGGTGGATCTGGCAGATCTATCACATCAGCGTGGAGTAGGGGCGAGCGCGTCGCCCCGCCCGATTTCGGGGCGGGGCGCTTGAGTTGGGACGCGTGCCGGGCTACGGGATCGGGGTCGTTCTCAGGGACCCGCCCATGGATCATTTCGGCTATCGCGGCGGGGTGTTGCACGCCGAGACGGTGCCGCTGCCGGAGATCGCGGCGGCGGTGGGAACGCCGGTCTATGTCTATTCCAGCGCCACGCTCGCCCGGCACTACCGGGTGTTCGAAGAGGCGCTGGCGGGCATGGACCACCTGATCTGCTATGCGGTGAAGGCCAACTCCAACCTGGCGGTTCTGGCGCTGATGGCTTCGCTCGGGGCCGGCATGGACGTGGTGAGCGCGGGCGAGTACCGGCGGGCGCGGGCGGCCGGGGTGCCGGGCGAGAAGGTTGTCTTCTCGGGCGTGGGCAAGACGCGCGAGGAGATGCGGCTGGCGCTGGAAGGCGGGGTGCGGCAGTTCAACGTCGAGAGCGAACCGGAGCTCGAAGCGCTGAGCGAGGTGGCGGCGAGCCTCGGCCGGGTGGCGCCGGTGTCGGTCCGGGTCAATCCCGACGTGGATGCGCTGACCCATGCCAAGATCGCGACGGGCAAGGCGGAAAACAAGTTCGGGGTGCCGCTCGGGCGGGCGCGGGCGGTCTATGCGCGGGCGGCGGCGTTGCCGGGCATCGAGGTGGTGGGGATCGACGTCCATATCGGCAGCCAGCTGACGGCGCTCGCGCCCTACGAGGCGGCCTTCGGCAAGGTGGCGGAACTGACCGGGGTGCTGCGCGCCGACGGGCACGTCATCCGGCGGCTTGATCTCGGCGGCGGCCTCGGCATTCCCTACCGGCGGGCGTCGAACGAGCTGCCGCCTTTGCCCTTCGACTATGGTGAGGTGATCCGCCGAACGGTGGGGCACCTCGGCTGCGAGATCGAGATCGAGCCGGGGCGGCTGATCGCCGGCAACGCCGGGGTGCTGCTGGCGAGGGTGATCTATCGCAAGGCGGGCGAAGGGCGGGACTTCCTGATCCTCGATGCGGCGATGAACGACCTGGTGCGGCCTGCCATGTACGAGGCCTGGCACGACATCCTGCCGGTACTCGAGCCGGCGGCGGGGGCGGAGACGGCACCGATCGACGTGGTGGGTCCGGTCTGCGAGACCGGCGACACCTTCGCCCGCGAGCGTGCGCTGCCGCCCATCGGGCCGGGGGAACTCGTGGCCTTCCGCTCGGCCGGCGCCTACGGTGCGGTGATGGCGTCGGAATACAACTCCAGGCCGCTGGTGCCGGAGGTGCTGGTGGCGGGCGATC
Source organism: uncultured Alphaproteobacteria bacterium (assembly GCA_963796805.1). Taxonomy (GTDB): domain Bacteria; phylum Pseudomonadota; class Alphaproteobacteria; order Rhodobacterales; family Rhodobacteraceae; genus Amaricoccus. Next base: position 323,517 of record CAWCNG010000007.1, on the reverse strand, counting down.
ACTTCGACGTGGTGCGGGCGCGGCCAAGCTTTGACGAGATGCTGAAGCGCGATAGCATCCCTGAATGGATCGGGCGAACGCGAGCCGCCGCCCCCGGAGAATAGCCGTGGCAGGAGCAGGAAAGCGCAGCGGATGAGGGCGGAGCGCCGGGCGGAGCGGGGTCGCGACCCCCTGGCGCGGATCCTGCGGCGCAGCCGTGCCGCCATGGCGCTGGAATCCTTCACCCGGGCCTTCTGGCCGCTCGGTGTGGCGCTGGCCTTGCTCTGGGCGTCGCTGGCCTTCGGCCTTGCCGAGATCACGACCCGACCGCAGCTCATGGCGGCGGTGGGCGCGGGCGGCGCGGTGGTGCTGTTCCTGCTGATCCGCGGCCTCCGGCGCTTCCACTGGCCGACCGCCGCGGCGGCGCGGTCGCGGATCGATGCCACCCTGCCGGGGCGGCCGCTGGCCGCGCTGGCCGACACGCCGGCGCTTGGCAGCGACGATCCGGCGGCGCGCGGGGTCTGGTCCGCGCACTTGGCGCGGATGCGACGGGTCGCGGCACAGGCGCGGCCGGTTGCGGCGGACCTCCGGCTGGCGGCGCACGACCCCTGGGCGCTGCGGCTGGTGGCGCTGGTCGCGCTGATCGCCGCTGTCGTCTTCGCCCGCGATCGCGGCGCCGAGGCGGTGGCGACCATCCTCCACCCTCCCGCCGCCACGGCGGTGGCAGCGGGGCCGAGCTTTGAGGGCTGGGCCGAGCCGCCGGCCTATACCGGGCGCCCGACCCTCTACCTGCCCGAGGTGCCCGGCGGGACGCCTGTGGCGGTGCCGGAGGGTACGCGGGTGACGCTGCGGGTCTATGGCGAGCCGGAGCGGTTCGACATCGAGGAGAACGTCTCCGGCGGCACTCCGGCGGCGCTGGCGGAGGCGGCACCGGGGATCGGGTCGGTCGAGTTTCCGGTCGCGGCGAGCGGCGATGTGAAGCTGCTGCGCGGCGGGCGGGAGATCGGCGCGTGGTCCTTCACCATGGAGCCGGACCAGCCGCCGGAGATCCGGCTGACCGAGCCGATAGAGGCGGCGCCGAGCGGCGAGGCGCAGCTGCCCTACGAAGGCAAGGACGACCACGGGATCAGCGCCGCGCACGCCGAGATCGCGCTGGATTTGGCGACGGTGGACCGCAGCTACGGCCTGGCGGCCGAGCCGGGCGCCCGGCCGCCGCTGGTGGCGGACCTGCCCATGCCGCTTTCCGGCGGCAGCCGCGAGGTGGCCGACACGCTGGTCGAGGACTTTTCCAAGCATCCCTTCGCCGGCTTGCCGGTCACGGTGACGCTGTCGGCGGAGGATGCCAAGGGGCAGGTGGGTTCCAGCGCGCCGTCGGCGACGGTTCTGCCCATGCGACGCTTCTACGATCCCATGGCGCGGGCGCTGATCGAGCAGCGACGCGACCTCTTGTGGTCGACGGAGAATGCGCGGCGGGTGACGCAGGTGCTGCGCGCCGTCACCAACCATCCCGACGAGGCCTTCGACAGCCCGCGGGCCTATCTCGTGGTGCGCACGGCAATCCGCGAGCTGGCGGCGGCACAGCAGGCGGGCACGGTGCCTGCGGTGCAGGAGGAGGTGGCCGAGGCGCTGTGGCAGGCGGCGGTGCAGATCGAGGACGGCAACCTCGGGGACGCGGCGGCGCGGCTGGCGCGTGCCAAGGAGCGGCTGCAGCAGGCGCTGCGCGAGGGGGCCCCGGACGACGAGATCGCGCAGCTGATGGACGAGCTGCGCCAGGCCACCCGCGACTACATGGAGCAGATGGCTCGCGACGCCATGCAGAACGGCGAGATGCAGCAGGCCGAGATCCCACCGGGCCAGACCATGTCCCAGGACCAGATCCAGGAGCTGATGGACCGCATCCAGGAGCTCTCCGAGCAGGGGCGCAAGGCCGAGGCCGAGGCGCTGCTCGAGATGCTGCAGCAGATGCTCGACAACATGCAGATGATGATGGGCCAGAGCCAGGGCGGGCCAGGCGAGAACGGGCAGGGCCAGCAGTCGATGCAGGGCATGGCAGACGCGCTGCGCGAGCAGCAGGGCCTGGCCGACGAAAGCTTCCAGCGGCTGCAGCGGGAGTTCCAGCGCGGGCGCAATGGCCAGCAGGGCGAAGGGGACGGGCCGCAGGGTCAAGCCCAGGGCGGCGGCCAGGGGGACGAGGAAGGGGCGCTGGCGGATCGGCAGGAGGCGCTGCGCCGGCTCACCGAAGACTTGCAGCGCAGCCTGCCGGGCGCCGCGGGCGAGGCGGCGCGCGAGGCACTGCGCGAGGCGGAGCGCAACATGGGCGACGCGGCCGAGGGGCTGCGCGATGGTGACACCGCCGAAGCGCTCGACCGCCAGGCCGAGGCGATCGACAACCTGCGCGAGGGCATGCGCCAGATGGGCGAGGATCTGCGCCGGGCCGAGGGGACCGGGCAGGGCGAGCAGGGGGACGCGGACGGAACCACCACCTCGGAAAACGGCCGCGACCCGCTCGGCCGGCCGAGCGGCCAGCGGGGTGGCATCGGCAGCAATGACAACATGCTGCCCGAGGCCGACAGCGCGGCACGGGCGCGGGCGCTGCTTGACGAGATCCGCCGGCGCGCCGGCGAGCAGACGCGGCCGCGGATCGAACTCGACTACCTGCAGCGGCTGCTGGACCTGTTCTGACGGTTAGCCCGCTGTGCCGGTCCCTTGCGCGGGACGGAACGGGGCGATGCGCACCTCGAGTTCGTCACGCCAGCGGTCGATCGTCTCGCTGTAGGCCTGCAGGGCAGGACCGGCTGCAGGCACGCGCGCGACGATGAAGTCGCGGTAGATGTACGCGGAGAGGGCGATGCCTGTGAGCACGAGCGCGACGACGAGCCCGCGGCCGAAGCGGCTGCGCGACGCAAGGGGTGCCTCGGCCGCGGGCGGCGGTGCCGCAGGCTCGCCGAGATCGAGCCGGGTGGCGGGCCGGGCCGCCGTGAGGAGCTGGCCGGGCTGGGCGACCGCCGGGCGGTCGGCGGGCTTGGCCAGCGCGGGCGTGCGGGGCGGCAGGTGGACGACCACGGGGGGATCGTTGCGCGGCGATTCGGCGGCGGCGGGCGGTGGCGCGGCAGGGGCGGGTGCGGGTTCGGCGGCTGCGGGAGCCGGCGACGGGACCGGAGCGACAGGCGCGGCCGGTCGCTCGATCGCGGTGCGGGCGCCGGGCGACCAGGTCTCGAGGCGTCGCAGGATCTGCTCCTCGGTCAGCCCGGTTCCCGGAACCCCGCGGACGAACCAGCGGGTATGGCAGGCAGTGCATTGCACGTGCCGGCCGGCGGGAGGGACCATGCCGTCGGCGATGTCGTACTCGGCCGTGCAGTTGGGGCAGGTCAGTCGCATCGCCACCTCGGTCGGGGGCCGCGGGGGCGGCCGAATCAGGTGCTCCCGTTCTAGCTGCGGCATCCCGCCATTCCAAGCCGCGCCACCGTTGCACCGGCGGGCGGCGTCTGTATAACTCGCGCGGCAGGCGACGGAGAGGACCCGGTGATCGAATTCGAGAAAGCGGGGTTCAGCTACGGCCGGAAGACCGTTCTCGGCGACGTGACGCTGGAGCTGACCCCCGGTTCGTTCCATTTTCTCGTCGGCCCGTCGGGTGCGGGCAAGACCACGCTGCTCCGCCTGTGCTATCTCGACGTGGCGCCGACGTCGGGTCGGATTCGTCATTTCGGCCGCTCGATCGGGCCGCGTGATCGCAAGGCGATTGCTGGCCTGCGGCGGGCGGTGGGGGTGGTACAGCAGGACTGCCAGTTTCTCGACCACCTGCCCATTGCGGAGAACGTGGCGCTGCCGCTCAGCGTCAGCGGGATCGCACCGGCGGAGCGCGCGGAAGACGTGCAGGCGCTGCTCGCCTGGGTCGACCTCGGCCACCGGGCGCGGGCGCTGCCGGGAGAGCTGACCGGCGGCGAGCGGCGGCGAGCGGCGCTGGCGCGGGCGGTGATCCTGAGCCCGGAGGTGATCCTGGCCGACGAGCCCACGGGGAGCGTCGACCGGGCGACGGGACAGGCGATGATGTCGCTCCTGGTCGAGCTGAACCGCATGGGCAAGACGGTGGTGGTGGCGACCCATGACCCGAACCTCGTGCATGAGGTGATGGGCGCGGTGGGCGCGCGGGTCATGCATCTGGACCGGGGCCGCGTCCTGGGCCACGAGGCAGCGGCGTGACCGGGCGGATGGCATGGCTGCTCGGCGATCGCGTGGCGGCGCGCGTTGTGCCGCCGGCGGGCTGGTCGGGGGCGACGCTCGGGGTCCTGGCGGCCGTCCTCGCCTTCTTCGCGGTGCTGGCGCTGGCGCTGGGGCTGGCTGCGGGGCGGCTGGCGGCGACCTGGGACGGGGAGACGGGCGAGACCGCCACCCTGCAGGTCTTTGCCGCCGATGATGCCATCGAGGAACAGGCGCGGGCGGCGCTCGCCGTGCTGCGCGAGACGCCGGGGGTGCGCTCGGTGCGGATGCTCGACATGGCTGAGCAGGAGAAGCTTCTCGAGCCGTGGCTGGGGCCGGAGATTCCGATGGAGGGCCTGCCGCTGCCGCTGCTGATCGAGGTGGAGACCGACCGGGACGCGCTCGACGCCCCGGCGCTGGTGGCGCGGTTGGCGGACACGGCGCCGGGGGCGGTCTATGACGATCACACCGCCTGGCGCCTGCCACTGGTCGCCACCGCCGAACGGTTGCAGCGCTTCGCGTTGGCGAGCCTCGGGCTGCTGGCGCTGGCGCTGGCCGCGGCGCTGATCCTGGCTACGCAACGGGCGGTGGCGGCGAACGCAGTATCGATCCGCACGCTGCGGCTGGTGGGGGCCGAGGACGGGTTCATCGCGCAGGGCTTTGCCCGGCGGCTCGGCCTGCGCGCCGGGATCGGCGTCTTGGTCGGAAGCGCCGCGGGCATGGCGCTGCTTGCGCTGCTGCCGCCGACGAACGAGGCGGGGTTCTTCCTCACCGGCATAGGTCTTGCCGGCTGGCCGTGGCTCATCCCGCTTAGTGTGCCGGTAGCGGCGGTGGCGATCGCCTGGGGCGCGGCCTGGGCAGCGACCCGGCGCGGCCTGCGGCGCTGGAGCTGAGGGGAACCCGCGGGTGCTGCTGATCCGGTCGCTCGTCTTCGATGCCGTCATCTACACGCTGATGGCGATAATCGGGATCGTCGGGGCGCCGCTGGCGCTATGGTCGGTGGATGGCGCCTATGCGGTCTGCCGGGCCTATTGCCGGGCGGTCTTCTTCTGCCTGCGGGTGATCTGCGGTCTGCGGGTCGAGGTGCGCGGCGAGGTGCCGCAGGGCGAGGTGCTGGTCGCCGCCAAGCACCAGTCATTCCTCGACATCCTGATCCTGTTCGAGGCGCTGCCGCGGCCGAAGTTCATCATGAAGAAGGAGCTGCGCTGGGCACCGGTCCTAGGGCTCTACGCGCTCCGCATCGGCTCGACCCCGGTGTCGCGCGGCGACCGGTCGAAGGCGATGAAGGCGATGGTCGAACACGCCGAGCAAGCCGAAGAGGCGCGCCAGCTCGTCATATATCCGCAGGGGACGAGGGTGGCGCCGGGGGCGCTGCTGCCGTTCAAGGTGGGGGCCGGCGTGCTCTACCAGCGCATGGGCGTGATCTGCGTCCCCGCGGCGACCAACGCCGGGGTCTTCTGGGGGCGGCGCAGCCCCTATCGCCGGCCGGGGCTGGCGGTCGTGGAGTTTCTCGACCCCATCGCGCCGGGGCTGTCCGTGGCGGAGTTCATGCCGCAGATGGAGGAGGTACTGGAGACCGCCTCGAACGCGCTGATGCGCGAGGCGGGGTTCGATCTGGAAGCGCGCGTCCCCACCTAGGGGTTGAACGCATCGCGCTCATTGCTGCGCCGCAATCTCCGCCTGCACCGCTTGCACGACTTTCGGCATCCGGGCCGGATAGTCAGGCGGAAAGGTCCAGTAGTGCGCGCCTGAGGGGGCGGTGCCCGGATCGAGGCCGCGCGTCGCGGCCGGCAGGCCGAAAAGCAGCGTCAGCAGTACGTCGTTGCTTACCCAGGGATGGTCATACCAGAAAGTGTGCGAGGTGGCGGAAAGCTCGGGCATGCGGTCAGGATGAACCTGCACGATCTCGATCTCTCCATCGGCGGCGGCGGCGAGGAGCCGCTCGCTGGTCTCGGCGGAGAGTTCGCGGATGTCGGGGCGGCCAGCGCGCGAGGCGCGGTTGATGGCCTGGGCCAGGCGGAGCGCACTGTCGCCGAGGTTCACTGCCGCCGTCACCCGGCCGGCGTGTGGGGCGTAGTCTTTGAGGTCGTCGACGAAGCTGCGGAAATCGGCATCGGGTGCGGCGTGGTAGACCTCGCCCAGCCGGGCGGCGGCGGCGGGGTCCTCGCGGCCGAGGAGTGCCAGCCCGTCGCTGCCGACGGTGGCGCCGGCGCTGTAGGTGAAGACGTCGATTTTGGCCGCGTCGGTGCGTGCGGCGAGCAGGCGGATCAGATCGGCAAACTGCGGTGCGCTGCCGAGCGCGGTTCGGATGTCGCGAGAATAGCGCAGGAAGTTCTCCGCGGTGGGCCAGACGAAGAGCACCACCACCGCCTCGCGCCCGGCGAAATGCTTGAGCTGCGCCGCCTGACCGGCGGCCCGCTCGACGGTGGTGTTGGCGCCGTGAACGTAGAGGATGATGTCGCGTGCGTGGCTGGCCGCCAGCGCGGCGTCGATCTCGGCGAGCCAGGCGTCGGCCTCGGGACCGACGTCCTCGCGGTCTGAGATTGTGGCGTATTCCTTCATCCGCTCCAGACGGATGAAAGGGCGATCGGACCCGTCGTTGCGTGTTGTCCACTCGCGGATCTGTTCGAGGGTAGTCTCTTCTTCGCCGATGCGCAGCGTCGACTTGCCGAGGTGCAGCCGCCAGTCCGGCGCCACGCTGTAGATGCGGTCGTCGCGCGGCCCCACCGGTAGGCGGCTGGAGGCGTAGAAGATCTCGATCTCGCCGCCGGCCATCTCCGGGGCGATGTCGAAGACGCGCTCGCCGCCGGCCTGGAAGAGGAGCGGCGGCGGCATCAGCCGCATCGGCGGGTGGTAGTAGACGAAGAAGGCGGTGACGCCGGCGGCGGCTAGGACGAGAAGCAGGAGGATTTTGCGCACGCACGGGCTCCGGGGGTTCGTGAGGGGCTGAGTGGTGGCGCAATCGGCCTCGGTTGACAAGCCGCGGGCGGAAGGTCACATGGCCGGCCATGCTCGCCTTCAAGAACATCGGCTTTTCCATCGAGGGGAAGAAGCTCTTCGAGGATGCCTCCGCCCTGATCCCCGCGGGGCACAAGGTGGGATTCGTCGGGCGGAACGGCAGCGGGAAGACGACGCTCTTCAGGCTGATCCGTGGCGAGATGGCCTTGGACGGCGGCGAGATCGAGGTGCCGAAGCGGGCGCGGATCGGCGGGGTGGCGCAGGAGGCGCCGGCGACGCGGATGAGCCTGGTCGACACGGTGCTGGAGGCGGACGTGGAGCGCGCGGCGCTGATGGCCGAGGCGGAGGAGGCGCACGATCCGCACCGGATCGCAGAAATCCACGCGCGGCTCGCCGACATCGACGCGCATTCGGCGGAGGCGCGGGCCGCGTCCATTCTAAACGGGCTGGGGTTTGACGCGGCCGCTCAGGCGCGGGCGTGCGCGGAGTTCTCCGGCGGGTGGCGGATGCGGGTGGCGCTGGCGGCGGTGCTGTTCGCGCGGCCGGATATTCTGCTGCTGGACGAGCCGACGAACTATCTCGATCTGGAAGGCGCAATCTGGCTGGAGACGTTCCTGGCGCGGTATCCGCATACGGTGCTGGTGATCAGCCACGACCGGGACCTCCTGAACCGATCGGTGGGGGCGATCCTGCATCTCGATCGCAGGAAGCTGGTGCTCTATCAGGGGCCGTACGACACCTTCGAGGACACGCGGCGGGCGCGGCTGGAGCAGCTGGTCTCGGAGAAGCGCAAGCAGGACGCGCGCGCGGGCGCATATTCAGAGCTTCGTCGACCGGTTCCGCGCCAAGGCATCGAAGGCGCGGCAGGCGCAGAGCCGGATCAAGGCGCTGGAGCGGATGAAGCCGATCGCGGCCATCGTCGAGGACCAGGTGGCGGCGTTCAACTTCCCGACGCCGGAGGAGTTGTCGCCACCGATCATCCGGCTGGAGGACGTGAGCGTCGGGTATGACGGGCGGGCGGTGCTGCGGGATCTCAACCTGCGGATCGACCAGGACGACCGGATCGCGCTGCTCGGGCAGAACGGGCAGGGGAAATCGACGCTGGCGAAGCTCTTGTCCGACCGGCTGGCGCCGATCGGCGGGCGGAAGGTGGCGTCGTCGAAGCTGCGGGTGGGGTATTTCGCCCAGCACCAGGTGGACGAGCTGGAGCTGGACGAGACGCCGCTACAGCATCTGCAGCGGCTGCGGCCGGACGAGCCGCCGGGCAAGTTGCGCGGGCGGCTGGCGGCGGGTGGAATCGGCGCCGACATAGTGACCACGGAGGTGGGGCGGCTGTCGGGCGGGCAGAAGACGCGGCTGTCGCTGCTGCTGGCGGCGCTCGATGCGCCACAGATGATCATCCTCGACGAGCCGACCAACCATCTCGACATCGAGAGCCGCGACGCGCTGGTGGAGGCGCTGACCGAGTATGGAGGTGCCGTGATCCTCGTCAGCCACGATCCGCATCTGGTGGAACTGGTGGCGGACCGGCTGTGGCTGGTGAAGGATGGCCGGGTGCGGCCGTACGAGGACGACATGGACGCCTATCGGCGGCTGCTCCTGTCGGAGCGGGGCGGGACGCCGCTCCGGTCGCGCGAGGAGAAGCCGAGGCCGCGGGCGGTGGCGAGGGGCGAGGTGGCGCCGATCCGGGCCGAGGTCGCGAAGTGCGAGGCGCGGGTGGCCAAGCTCGAGGCGATGCGGGCGGAGATCGACGGGCGGCTGGCCAATCCGCTGCTCTATTCGCGCGGCGACACCGAGGTGGTGGCGCGGCTGCAGAAGAAGCGCGCCGAGGTCGAGGACGGGCTGGCCCGGGCCGAGGCGCTGTGGCTGGCTGCCCAGGAGCGGCTGGACGCAGTGGGGGCGGGCTGATGCTGGAGATGCTGGTTCCCGCCTTCGTCACGCTCTTCGTGATCATCGATCCGATCGGGTTGGCGCCGCTTTTTATCGCCTTGACCCAGGGCATGACGCCCGAGCAGCGGCTGCGGGTCGGGCGGCGGGCGGTCGTGATCTCGTTTCTGCTTCTCGTCGCCTTCGGGCTCTTCGGCGAGCAGCTGCTGACCGCCATCGGCATTTCGATCCCCGCCTTCCGCATCTCGGGGGGGCTGCTGCTCTTCCTGACCGCGCTCGACATGCTCTTCGAGCGCCGCACCGACCGGCGGGAGAAGCGGGCCAGCGAGGCGCCCTCGGACCCGTCCGTCTTCCCGCTGGCCATGCCGCTGATCGCGGGACCGGGAGCGCTCGCCACCATGGTGCTGCTGTCGAGCCGGCATGCGGGCGACGTTCCGGCGCTGATCGGGATCCACGTCGTCATGGCGCTGGTTCTCGCCATGACCTACCTGCTCTTCCGTGTGAGCCCCTTCGTGGAGCGGGTGCTGGGACAGATCGGGATCGTGGTGCTGACCCGGCTCTTCGGCATCCTGCTGGCGGCGCTGTCGGTGCAGTTCGTGCTGGACGGGCTGCGCGACTACGGGCTGGTGCCGGGGTGATGTCGGGCTGATGCTGCGCGATCCCGACACGCTGGGGCGGTTCGTCTACCTTGCCGTGCTGCTGCTGGGGGTGGGGGGATTCTTCCTCTGGAGCCGGCGGGGGCGGCTGGGCCGGTCGCTGCGCGATCTTTCGATCTGGGTGCTTATCTTCGCCATGGTGGTCATCGCCTACGGGTTTCGCGATGTGCTGCGGGAGGAGCTCCTGCCCGCGGCCATGGTGCAGGTGGCGCCGGACACGATCGAGCTGCGCCGCGGGTCGGACGGGCATTTCCACGCCGAGCTCGAGGTCAACGGCCAGCCGGTGCGGTTCATGGTCGATACCGGCGCCTCCGACATGGTGCTGTCGCTGCGGGATGCCCGGCGGGTGGGGATCGATACCGGCGCGCTGACCTTTGCCGGCCGGGCGCAGACGGCGAACGGGCCGGTGGGGACGACGGCGGTACGGCTGGGGGCGGTCAGGTTTGGCGACTTCAGCGATACGAACGTGCAGGCGAGCGTCAGCGACGGGCCGCTGGAGACCTCGCTGCTGGGGATGTCCTATCTCAACCGCTTCTCGGGCATCGAGATCGCGGGCGACACCATGACACTGCGGCGCTGAGGAGTCGTGTTTTGAGCTGGCGCCGCAAAGGTTAACGGCGATTTCTTCGATGTACAACTCAGGTACATCGTACGTACATCGCACGTACGCGACTGACGCGCGCGGCCGAAAGGTTAACGAACCACGGGGACGCTCCGTTCGCCGGTTCAGCGGTCCGCGCCGAAGCCCCAGAGGCGCGGCTCGGTGAACTCGACGGAGTTGCCGGCCGGATCGCGGACGTAGATCGAGCGCGCGCCGTTCGGCCAGAGGAAGTCGGCCTCGATGGCGATGCCGGCGGCGGTGAGACGCTCGTGCCAGCGGTCGAGCGCCGCGGCGCCGGCGGCGAAGGCGACGTGTCCCGGCCCGCGGGCGCCATGCGCCGGGACGGGGAGGCCCGAGGGCGGCAGCTCGGTCTCGTCGGGGTTGAAGACGAGGAGCATGGCGTCGGCGAGGCGGAAGAAGACGTGCCGGTTTCCGGCACGCGTCACGCGCTCCAGCCCCAGGATGCCGCCGTAGAAGGCTTCCGCCGCGTCGAGGTCGGCGGCGTAAAGGGCGGTCTCGAGAATGTGGTCCGGCGGGCTCTCGGGCATCGGGACCTCTTTGGGTGCGTGACGGGGCTTGCCGCGGGCCGATTGTACCCTACGTCCCCGAGACGTTTTCGCCACAGCTCATTTCCGTTGCCCTTCAACGATCTCACAAGACCTCGGAGGCCCGCGCATGCCGCTGCCCGATCCGCGCTACTATTACAAGCTCCTGGCCCCGCAGGCGCTGGGCCTCGCCTACGCGCTCGACATCCAGAGCGACGACCGGGTCGATTTCGGGTTCATGACCCCGATCGGCGCCTATTCCGGGCAGCTCTGGCGCTTCACCCCTGTCGGGGACGGCGGCTACCGCCTGAGCACGATGTTCCGCGGCCCGGCGATGACCGCGGGGGTGCACGCTGACGAAGACGGCGAGGTCATGCTGAACCGGGCCGGCGAGGTCTGGACGCTCGAGCCCCTGCCGGACGCGGCGCCGCTTGCGCGGGCCTTTTCCGCACGCCTCCGGCTTGCGCGACGGCCGGAAGTTTGCCTCGATCTTGCTGCCGGCGTGGGATTTGCCATCCCGGTGATGGCCGCGCCAAGCGAGGCCGCGGGGCAGCGTTGGCTGGTGGCGCGGACGAACGGTGAGGTCGCCTAGGGCGTGTACTCATAAATTTCCGCGGGCCTTTCGCCTCGAACGCTTTGTCGGCTCTCGGCCGAGCCTGTGTGAAAACGCCTGCTTGACGTATACTCTGCGGAAAAGGCAGGGGCAGGCATGGCAGGGTTTATCGAGGGCATCGATCGCGGGCAGTCCACGCTTTTTCCGGAACGGCTGGAGGACTGGGTCGGCGAGGATCATCTGGTCCGGGTCGTCGATCTGTTCGTCGAAGAGCTGGACTTGTCCGGGCTGGGATTTGAGCCGGCCACGCCGGCGCGGACGGGGCGTCCTGGCTACCACCCGGCGGTCCTGCTCAAGCTCTTCGTCTACGGCTACCTGAACCAGGTTCCCTCCAGCCGCCGGTTGGAGCGCGAGGCCGGGCGCAACGTCGAGCTGATGTGGCTGACCGGCCGCCTGGTGCCGGATCACAAGACGATCGCCGATTTCCGGCGCGACAATGGCCCGGCCATCCGGCGGACCTGCGCGCAGTTCGTCGAGCTCTGCCGCCGGCGCCCTGCGGGGCGATTGCCTCGCCATCGACAACAGGCTCGGCCCACAACGGTCATTCGCAGCTCAATGTGCTCGGCGCCGCGGCTTCCCATAGCGGTCGTTCCGTCAGATGCTGTCCGGTCTACGTCGTCCGCTTGGCCGTCGCCCCAGTGCGCCTGATCGTCGAGAAGATGGAACTTCTATGGGTCACGCCTATCGAAACAGGTCAGCAAAAAAGTTCGCCACCCCTGTCCGGATTCACGGTATGACTTACATTCGTGACCCGCAGTTGCATTTCCGCACGCGTCGTCCGGCGCCGGTGCCAATGCTCGACTTGGCGCAACCGGGTCACTGACGACTGTCGGATGGCCGTCGCCGCCCCCGTCTTTAATTTTCTCAAGGACGCAATTCGATGAACGTTGATGCATGCTCCGACCTCGACGTCCGGGCCGACTTCTGCCGAGACTTGGCGCTTTCGGCCGGCCGAGTCGCGATGGCGGGCTTCGAACGCCAGGTGCCCGGCAGCCATCACATGAAGGGCCCGCAAGATTTCCTGACCGAGACCGACGCCGCCGTGGAGCGGCATGTCCGGGCGGCCCTCGCAGAGGCCTTTCCCGGCGACGGCTTCCTCGGCGAGGAGACCGGCGGCAGCATCGGTGTGGAAACCTGGGTCGTCGACCCTATTGACGGCACGGCCAACTTTGCGCGCGGGATCAGACACTTCTGTGTCTCGATCGCCTTTGTTCGCGACGACAGGACCGAGATCGGCGCCATCTGCAACCCGGCGCTGGCCGAACTCCATTTCGCCCGCCGCGGCGGTGGCGCCACCTGCAACGGTGCGCCGATCCGCGTCGCGCAGACCAACGATTTCTCGGCGGCCTGCGTCGAGCTCGGCTGGTCGACGCGAGTGCCGAACGACCGCTATCTTGCCGCGATGCAGGCGCTGCTCGACCTCGGCGCCAACGTGCGCAGAGGAGCGTCCGGCGCGCTTGGCCTCGCCTGGGTCGCCGACGGGCGGTCGGACGGCTATGCCGAGGTGCACATGAACGCCTGGGACTGCCTCGCCGGCCTTCTTCTTGTGGAGGAGGCCGGGGGGCGTGCCGGGCCGTTCCTAACCCTTGGTAGCCTCGCTGACGGCGGTCCGGTGATCGCCGCCGTACCCGGAATCGCCGGGTTGTTTGCGGCGGCAACGGGCCTCGTGTTCGCTGAATAATGTGAATAAAGGCTGTCCATCCACCTCTCCGCCGAGCGCTGCCGGGCTGAAGCTTTGACCACCTGTGAATGATCTACTTCTCGTATCCTTGCGTCCCAAGGCTGTTTTTGAACATTTCCGTCGGAACGCGATTGCATCAAGCCGATTTTCGCAAGACCTTGGGATCGCCGCCCCGCGCATCGCGTCGGAGGACGGTGATAAAATGGGGGAGGATTTCCGATGCATAAGCTGATGATCTCTACCGGCGCGCTCGCGCTGCTCGGCAGCTTGGGGCAGGCGCCGGCGATGGCCGACAGCCTGACGCTCTATTGCGCCGCCGACGAGGCCTGGTGCCAGCTGATGGCCAAGGACTTCGAGGCGGAGACCGGGATCACGGTCGACATGACCCGCAAGAGCTCCGGCGAAATCTATGCGCAGGTGAAGGCCGAGTCGCAGAACCCCAAGGGCGACATCTGGTGGGCAGGGACCGGCGATCCGCACCTGCAGGCGGCGCAGGAGGAACTGACCGAACAATACGAGTCGCCGATGATGAGCGAGCTGAATGACTGGGCGATCCAGCAGGCGGAGGCCGGCGACCACCGCACCGTCGGCGTCTATTCCGGCGCGCTCGGCTTCGGCTACAACAAGGATCTGCTGGCCAAGAACAACCTGCCCGAGCCGAAGTGCTGGGCCGATCTCATCAAGCCCGAGTACAAGGGCCATATCCAGATTGCCAATCCCAACTCCTCGGGCACCGCCTACACCACGCTCGCGACGATGGTGCAACTGATGGGCGAGGAGGGCGGCTTCGAGTACATGAAGGCCCTCCACAAGAACGTCAACCAGTACACCAAGTCCGGCTCCGCCCCGATCAAGGCCGCCGGGCTCGGGGAGACCACGATCGGCATCGTCTTCCTGCACGACGCCGTCGCGCAAGCCGCGGCGGGTTTCCCGATCGTCCCGGTCGCGCCTTGCGAGGGGACCGGCTACGAGATCGGCTCGATGTCGATCATCGCCGGCGCCCGCAACGAGGAAGAGGCGAAGAAGTTCTACGACTGGGCGCTGACGGCCGACGTGCAGTCGCGGGCCCAGACGGTAAACTCGTTCCAGCTGCCGTCAAACAAGAGCGCGACCCAGTCGCCGCTGGCCCCCGACCTCTCGACGATCAAGCTCATCGACTACGACTTCGCCAAATATGGCTCAAGCGAGGAGCGCAAGCGGCTCCTCAAGAAATGGGATGACGAGGTGTCCGCGCTACCGCAGTAGAGGTGGCGTCCACCCGCGACCGGCCTCTCGACCCGACCGTCATCCTGTGGATGGCGGTGGGGATCGTCGGCTTCGCGATCCTGCCCTGGTATGCGGTCGAGGGGGGCTTCTGGAGCTTTCGCTGGCTCATCGACGGCTGGCCTCTCGACTCCGACGTGGCGCCGGCACTCGGCCTCGTCCTCCAGGGTGAGAAGCTCTGGCTGGCGCCCCTCGGGATTTTCGTGCTGCTGCCGCTGCTCACCTGGGGGCGCGGCAAGGCGGACCCGCGCTTCGGCCGACTCCTCGTCGTCATCGGTGCCCTCGGCCTCGTCTGGCTCCTGATCCAGGGCTTCGGCATCGGTCTGCGGGGATGGCGCTACCCCTGGCTCACCGAGATCTTCGGCAAGCTCGACGACCGCCAGTTCGGCATGGGCTATGGCGCGCTCCTGACCGGGCTCGCGTTCCTCTTTCTCATGACCCTCGGCATCGCCGCCCGCGGCGCCGTTGGCGGCGACGTGTTCGTGGTGGGCTCCATCGGATTCGTCATAGCCACCGTAACCCTCTTCGTCTTCATGCCGATCGTACAGATGCTGGTGAACGCCCTGATCACCGAGGACGGCGGCTACTCCCTCGCCGCCTTTGGCGAACGCCTCTTCTCCGATCGCCTGTGGTCGCTCGGCTGCATGTCAAGCGGGACCCGCTGCGGCGTCGCTTGGAACTCCTTCTTCCTCGCGGTCGTCGTGGGCCTTCTCTCCACGCTTCTCGGCCTCGCCTTCGCGCTGGTCGCCACCCGGACCGGCTTCCGCTTCCGCCGCATCCTGCGGGCACTGACCGTCCTGCCGATCATCACGCCGGCCTTCGTCATCGGCCTCGCGGTGATCCTGCTCTTCGGCCTCTCGGGGTTCTTCACCCAGCTCTGGGCCGATCTCTTCGGCGTCCAGCCCACCCGCTGGGTCTACGGCCTGCCCGGCCTTCTCATCGCCCAGACGCTGGCCTTCACCCCCATCGCCTTCCTGGTGCTGATCGGCGTCGTCGAGGGCGTCAGCCCCTCGATGGAGGAGGCCGCCCAGACCCTGCGCGCCGGCCGCTGGCAGACCTTCGTTACCGTGACCCTGCCGCTGATGCGCCCGGGCCTCGCCAACGCCTTCCTGCTCGGTTTCATCGAGAGCATGGCCGATTTTGGCAACCCGCTTGTCCTTGGCGGCAACTTCGACGTGCTTTCGACGGAGATCTTCTTCGCCATCGTCGGCGCCCAGAATGACCCCGGCATGGCCGCGACGCTGGCCGTCGTTCTCCTCGTCTTTACGCTTGCCGCCTTCTATGCTCAACGCTTCTGGCTCGGCCGCCGCTCCTACACCACCGTGTCGGGCAAGGGCGATGCCGGCATCCACCCGGTCTTGCCCGGACCGCTCAGGCTGGCACTCTATGCGGTCGTCGGCTTCTGGGTGGTTCTCACACTGATCATCTACGGCACCATCGTCTACGGTAGCTTCGTCAGGCTCTGGGGTGTCGACCAGTCGCTGACGCTCGCGCATTACGTCCAGGCGTTCGGCCTCGAGTGGACCGAGCACGGCCTTCTCTGGCGTGGCTCCGCCTGGTCGTCCTTCTGGACGACGATCTGGATCTCGCTGGTCTCGGCACCCCTCACCGCCGCCGTCGGCCTTCTCACCGCCTGGCTGCTGGTTAGGCAGGACTTCAGAGGCAAGAGGGCATTCGAGTTCGGGTCGATGCTCTCCTTCGCGATCCCGGGCACGGTGATCGGCGTCTCCTACGTCATCGCCTTCAACGTCCCGCCGATCGAGCTGACCGGCACCGGCATCATCCTGGTGATCTCCTTCATCTTCCGTAACATGCCGGTGGGGGTACGCGCCGGCATCGCCTCGATGGCCCAGATCGACCGGAGCCTCGACGAAAGCTCGCTGACCCTCGGCGCCGGCTCCTTCGCAACCCTCCGCCGCGTGGTCATGCCGCTCCTGAAGCCCGCGATCCTCGCGGCTTTGGTCTATTCCTTCGTCCGGGCGATGACCGCGATCAGCGCCGTCATCTTCCTGGTCAGTGGCCGCTACGACATGGCGACGAGCTACATCGTCGGGCGCGTCGAGAACAACGAGTACGGCATCGCCATCGCCTACGCGACCGTGCTCATCGTCGTCATGCTCGTCGTCATCGGCCTGATGCAGCTTGTCGTCGGCAGCCGCGCGATCGGCCGCCGCGGTAGCGGCGGGCCCGGCCCCTCGGGCATGCGGACCAACATGCCGCCCGAGCAGGGCGTGGCGATCGCGGGAGCGGGCTGACATGGTCGAACTCACCGGCAAGGCTGCCTCAGTGGTCTTCGATCACGTCACCAAGGTCTATCCCGGCGGCACCACGCCCGCGGTCAACGACGTCTCCTTCCAGGTCGCCGCCGGCACCCTCGTCACCCTCCTCGGCCCCTCCGGCTGCGGCAAGACCACGACGCTCCGGATGATCGCCGGCCTCGAGATGCCGACGTCGGGCCGCGTGCTGATCGGCGACGCCGACGTGACGACCCTGCCGGCCACCGATCGGGACGTGTCAATGGTCTTTCAGTCCTACGCGCTCTTCCCGCACATGACGGTGATGGAAAACGTCTCCTACGGCCTGCACTTCTCCGGGTACGACAAGCGCGAGACCGCCGCCCGCGCCGCCGACGGCTTGGGGCTGGTCGGGCTCACCGGCTTCGAGAAGCGCTTCCCGAGCGAATTGTCCGGCGGCCAGCAGCAGCGCGTCGCAGTCGCCCGCGCCCTCGTCCTCGAGCCGCAGGTGCTGCTCTTCGACGAGCCCTTGTCCAATCTCGACGCCAAGCTCCGCCGCCGCGTTCGCGACGAGATCCGCGAGCTCCAGCAGAAGCTCGGCCTCACCGTCGTCTACGTCACCCACGACCAGGCCGAGGCCCTTGCAGTCTCCGACCGGATCATCGTCATGGACCGTGCGGTGATCGCCCAGGAGGGAACGCCGCGCGACCTCTACGATGCCCCCACCACCGCCTTCGTCGCCGACTTCATCGGCGAGTTCGAACATTCTTCCCTGCGAGATCGTATCGGTGGACGACGGCGTCGCCCGGGTGCGAGCCGGCCCGGTTGAGCTCGATCTTCCGTCCCGCGGACTATCCCCCGGACCCGCGCGCCTTTCGATCCGCCCGCACCGCCTCGCGATTGCCAGCGACACCGCCAACACGCTGCCCGGCGTCGTCACCAAGACCACCTACGCGGGAAGCCACACCGAGATCGAGCTTGAGACGGTCGCCGGCCAGCTGTTCCTCTTGTCCGCTGACACAGCTTCTCCGCCTGCCCCAGGGACCCATGTTCACCTTGGCCTCCCGACGAACGGATCGGTCTTGCTCCTTGCCTGAGAGCCGCCGCGGCTCGCGCGGGTGCTCCTGCGGATGGCCGCTCAATGTTTGATCTCCCCGCGCGTCGACGGCGCTGGTATAGACGTGACCGGCCGCATGCAGCCGCCGATCCGATCGGCGCGCGACCTCGCCGCCCGCACCCCGCGGATTTGGCCGTCGACAAATTCGCGCGCGCCTGCCCGCCCGTGGGCAGGCGCGAAGAGCGCCAGCCCGGGCACGCGCGCGCGAATTGCGAGCGCCGGGCGAGCGGAGACCCCTTCGCCTCCGCGCTCGCGCGCTCCGCCGAACGGCCCGGCCGAGCAGTGCTTCGGCTTGTCGGGCCGCTGGAACTCCGCGGGCCGAGGCCCGCTTCGTCGGACGGCTGCTTCTGGCGCAGAGCCGACCCGGCCAGCTCCTTTTATGGGTACGCGCCCTGGCCGCGCGCCGGCGGCGTTGACTTGCTTCATCCCCGGACGTATAGTTCAAATGGACACAGACGGCGTTCAAATCTGAATAAGTTCGTCTGACGGGGAGGAAGCGGATGGCGATCCGGTGGAGCAGGGTCGCTCCGCAACTGGCGTTGACGCCGGCGCTCGCGGTCACGCCTGGTCGGCCTTCGTCGGCTCGATCGGCTGGACGATCTACATGTCGTTCACCCGCAGCCGCCGCTTCCCCGACTACACCATCGATCCGGCTGGCTGGGCCGCAGTACGAGCGGCTCTTCGACAACGAGGCCTGGACGACCGCGCTGAAGAACCTGGTGGTCCTGGCGCTCGGCAGCGCGCTCGCCATCGTCTTCGGCTTCATCCTCGCCGCGCATGATCGAGCGCGAGAAGCGCGGCGAGGGGTTCTTCCGCACCATCTTCCTCTATCCGCTCGCGGTCTCGCTGATCGTCACCGGCCTCGTCTGGCGCTGGATGTTCAATCCCGTCGCTCGGCATCCAGAACTTCCTGCACGAGCTCGGCTGGGAGAGCGCCAACTTCAACTGGCTCGCCGCGCCGGAGACCGCGATGTACGGCATCATCCTCGCCTCGATCTGGCACGGGCTCGGCTTCTACATGGCGCTGATGCTGGCCGGGCTGAAGTCGATCAACACCGAGATCTGGAGCGCGGCGCGGCTCGACGGCGTGCAGCTTCTGGCGGCTCTATGTCGAGATCATCATCCCGATGATGAAGTTCACCTTCCTGACCTGCGCGATCCTGCTCGTCGCTCGGCGTGGTCAAGGCCTATGACATCGTCGTCGCGATGACCAACGGCGGGCCCGGCACCTCGACCTGGACGCCGGCCTATTTCGCCATCAACGCCTATTCGACCCGCAGCAACATCGGCTTCGCCTCGGCGGCGGCGGTGATCATGCTGGTCATCACGCTGCTGATCTTCCTGCCGCTGGTCCTGCTGACGGCCTGGCAGGCGCGACGGCGCGAGGCGGCGGCGATGACCGCACGCCGCCGTCCGCGCGGCCGGCCGTGCGGCCCGCCCGCCGCCGCAGCGCGGCGCATCCGCGGCTCGTCGATCGCGATCCTCGTCTTCCTGACGATGTGCGCCGCTCTTCGTGGCGATCCCGCTCTATGTGGTGATCGTCACCTCGTTCAAGACGATGGACCAGATCACGCTGGGCCAGATCTTCGCGCTGCCGGTGCCGTGGACCATCGAGCCCTGGCACAAGGCCTGGATCGAGGTGTGCACCGGGCCTGGCCTGCGACGGCATCAAGACCGGCTTCTTCGACCTCGGTGAAGATCCTGTTCCCGAGCCTGTTCCTGTCGATCGCGCTGTCGCTCGGTCACCGGCTACGCGCTGGCGCTCTGGAACGTGCGCTGGGCCGGCACGCTTCCTCTTCGTCCTCTTCATCTGCGCCTTCGTGCCGTTCCAGATCATCATGATCCCGCTGCATCATGATCGTCGCCAGCTCGGGCTCTACGGCACGGTCTGGGCGATCGCGCTGGTGCACTGCGGTCGCTGGCGATGCCGCTGCTGACGCTGATCTTCCGCAACTTCTACAAGGACATCCCGCGCGAGCTTATCAACGCCGCGATCATGGATTCGCGGCAGCTTCTGGAAGATCTTCCTCGAGATCGTCCTGCCGATGTCGGCGAACATCATGATCGTGGTGCTGATCCTGATGATCACCACGGTCTGGAACGACTATCCTGGTCGGCCTGACCTTCGGCGGCATCGGCGCGCAGCCGATGACGGTGATCCTCGCCAACACCGTCGTCACCTCGCGCGGCGAGGTGATCCTACAACGTCAACATGGCGGCGGCGCTGCTGACCGCCATCCCGCCGCTGGTCGTCTATTTCGCCCTCGGGCAAGTTCTTCGTCCAGGGCATCACCGCCGGGCGCGATCAAGGGGTAGGCGCATGCCGGACGTCGATTTCGAGCAACATCGTCAAGCGCTTCGGCGCGCTCACCGTGCTGGAGGACCTCGACCTCGCGCGTCGAGGACGGCGAGTTCCTCGTGCTGCTCGGCCCCTCCGGCTGCGGCAAGACCACGCTGCTCAACCTGCTCGCCGGGCTGCTGGAGGTGACCGGCGGGCGCATCATCATCGGCGAGCGCGACGTCACCGATCTCGACCCCAAGGACCGCGGCCTCGCGATGGTGTTCCAGTCCTACGCGCTCTACCCGACCAAGACGGTGCGCGGGAACCTGCGGTTCGGCCTGTCGGCGCAGAAGCTCGACCGCGCCGAGATCGAGCGGCGCGTCGCCTGGGCGGCGAAGCTGCTGCAGATCGACCAGCTGCTGGACCGCAAGCCGGCGCAGCTCTCCGGCGGCCAGCGCCAGCGGGTCGCGATCGGCCGGGCGCTGGTCAAGAACGTCGGCGTGTTCCTGTTCGACGAGCCGCTGTCCAACCTCGACGCCAAGCTCCGCACCGAGATGCGGCTCGAGATCAAGAAGCTGCACGACGAGCTTCAGCAGACCATCGTCTACGTCACCCACGACCAGATCGAGGCGATGACGATGGCGACGCCGCATCGCGGTGATGGACGCGGGCGTGATCCAGCAGATCGGCACGCCCGACGAGATCTACGAGCGCGCCGGCCAACCTCTTCGTGGCCCGCTTCATCGGCTCGCCGGCGATGAACATCCTCGACGGCCGACGATCGACGCGCGACGGCGACGCCGTCGCAGCGCTGCACGCGCCGACCGGCGTCGCGCATGGACCTCTCGCGGCTACCGCTTCGCACGGCGCCGCCGGCGACGGGCACGACGGTCGTCGTCGGGCTGCGGCCCGAGCATTTCGCCGTCGGCGCGATCAGCGGCGGACGGCGCGGCGCGTCGTTCGAGCTGCCGGTCCAGCTACAGCGAGAAGACCGGCAGCGACGCCACCGCGTTTCTCGACGCCGGCGAGCAGCTGATCGCGGTCCGCGTCGACCACGACGCATCTGCGCGGCTGCTCAAGGTCGGCGCAGACGATCCGGGCGCAGCTTCCCGCGCGACCAGCTCAACGTTTTCGACGCCGCGACCGGAGCGGCGGACTCTGAACCGGCCGACAACGCACAGTACACACAGGGAGGAAAGCATGATGCTGGAACAAGACTCGCAGGCTCGGCGCCTGCGACTGGCGCTGGCGCGTCGCGATCGGCGGCCGGCGCCGCCGACCTGACGCATCTTCCACTACCTGGTCGAACGAGAGCGAGATGAAGGCGCTCAACGCCTTCGTGCGACACGTTCGAGGCCGAGACGGGCAACAAGATCACCGCAGCCGTCGGTGCCGCACGAGCACGGCCGGCGAGAGCCCGCTCGGTCAGCCTGTTCGTCGCCGGGACGCCGCCGAACCTCTTCCTCGACCGGCCGACGCCGAGCTTCTTCCGCGATCTCGACGACCAGGGGCATCGGCCAGACCGTCGGCCAGCTGTTCGACGAGATCGGCGCCACCCAGGCTTCCCGAAGACCGTGCTGCGACGCGATCACCATCGACGGCGAGGTGCTGCAAGATCCCGACCGCCATCCATATCGACGGCATGGTCTACTACAACAAGCACGTCGCCGAGGCGGCCGGGCGTCGACCCGACCAACTGGACCTCGCTCGACGACATGTTCGCCGACATGGAGAAGGTCAAGGACGCCGGCTATACCTTCATCGCCATCGGCGGCAACACCTTCCAGGCCGGCTACACTGTTCCACGCGCTGCTCGCCGCCGTCGCCGGACCGGACATCTACAATCGCTTCTACGGCGGCGCCGACGGCAAGCCCGACAAGACGGTGTTCGACGAGCCGGCGCGTGCGGGAGGCGATCGAGATCTTCCGCAAGATCACCGCGCAGGCCGACGAGGGCTGGGTCAACCGCGCCTGGAACGACACCACCAACACGGTCATCGCCGGCACAGGCGCTGATGCAGATCCACGGCGACTGGATGAAGGGGCAGTGGCGGGCCAACGGCAAGACGGCCGGCGACGACTTCGGCTGCATCAACATCCCCGGCACCAAGGCGCTGTCGGTGACGGTCGACTGCGTTGGGCATCCTCGGCGGCGTGGACGACGATGACGCTCGAAGGCGGAGGAGGAGTTCGCCGGCCAAGGTCGTCGATCCGGCAGATCAACGCCGAGTTCGCCGTCTACAAGGGATCGAGCCCGGTGCGCATCGACGTGCCGACCGACAAGCTCGACGAATGCAACAAGCTGGTGCTCGACTCGCTGAAGAAGGACGGTTCAGCGTGCAGAACCCGTTCTACATCGCCGATGCCGACTGGATCAACTCGGTCTGGAACACGATGTTCACCTTCCAGGGCGACCCCGACATGACCACCGACGACGCCATCGCCATGCTGAAGGAAGAGTACGGCGCGATCTTCTGATCCAATCGACCGGGGAGGGCGCCCTGCCGGGCCGCCCTCCCGAAACACCGAGGGAAATCTCAATGCCGCTCTTCCAGGGCGTCGGCCACATCGCGCTGAACGTCACCGATCTCGATGCGTCGCTCGCCTTCTATACCCGGCTCGGCTTTCCCGAGATGCTGCGCCTGCTGAACGAGAAGGGAGAACCCTGGATCGTCTATCTGCGGGTCAGCGACGCGCTCTATCTCGAACTCTTTCCCGGCGGGCAGGGCGGCAGGGTGCCCGACGCCCGCCGCACCGGGCTCGCCCATCTCTGCCTGACCTCCGAGGATCTCGACGCCACCGAGGCGGGCCTCCGCGCCCAGGGCATCGAACTCAGCCAGCCGCGGCGCGACGGGCCGCGGCGTCGATGGCAACCGCGGGATGTGGATCGAGGATCCCGACGGCAACCGCATCGAGATCATGGAGATGGCGCCGGACTGCATCCAGTTCCGCGCCGTCGCGAACCTGCGCGCCGGCCGCCCGCCGGAGGCGCTGGCGCTCCACTGACACGCAACGAAAGGCAATCACGATGAAAGGCTTCACCCAGCTCGCGCATGTGGCGCTCAAGGTCAAGGACCTCGACCGCTCGCTCGACTTCTACGCCGGCAAGCTCGGGTTCACCGAGATGATGCGCCTGCCCAAGCCGGATGGCAGCGGCGGCGTATGGCTGGTCTACCTGCGCATCACCGACGACCAGTATCTCGAGCTCTTCCCCGAAGGCGCCGGCGAGCGGGCTCCCGGCCGCGAGGCTACCGGCGTCAACCACTTCTGCCTCGGGGTCGACGACCTCGACTCGGTGGTGGCCGAGATCGAGGCCGCGGACATCCCGCTGCTGATGCCGAAGAAGATGGGCGCCGACTACAACCGGCAGGCCTGGATCGAGGACCCGGACGGCAACCGTATCGAGCTGATGCAGATCATGCCCGACTGCATGCAGCTGAAGGCGATCGAGGCGATGAGGGGGGATAGGACGGTCTCGGCCTGATATCGTCATAGGGCGTGTACCCATGAACTTCCGCCGCAGGTTCGCGCTGTCTTCTTCTGCTTTGCGTCAGGAGCAGCCTCGGTTGAAGCGGGCCACGGCCGGCGAGTCAGCGGCCCGAGAAGCCGAAGCACTGCTTCGGCCGGGCCGTTCGCCGGAGCGCGTGAGCGCGGAGGCGAAGGGGTGCTCCGCTCGCCCGACGCTCGCAGTCCGTGCGCGCCTGCCCGGGCTGGCGCGGAGTCGCGCAACCGGCTACATCCCTGACAGTTCTGACCGACGACATCCCTGACACAATTCACTTTACGTTTTCGCTGTCTGTGGTTGTGGCGGGTGTGGGCCCTGTGGGCAACGCCTTGGCGTTGTCCACAAGCCCATCGGCCTTCTTCGGCCGGATCAGCCGGCGGCCGCGATCGGCGAGAAAGCCGAGCAGGATCGGGCCGTAGCGCACTTCCCAGCGGTCGCCGTCGATCTCGTCGAGTCGCTACCGGTTCGCCTTCGAGGGCCTCGCTTACGAAGACGCGGATGCCCCGCCAGGCGATCGTGCCGTTGCTCCTCACCCGCCGCGCGGCGCAGGCCTCGGGCTCCGGCGAGCGCAGGCGGCCATCCCAGCGCCGCGGCGACGGCTGGTAGTGCTCCGCCGGCGTGGCGTTGCCGAGGGCTGCATGCGGCCGCTCCTCGTTGTAGGTTCGCCGGAACGTCCGGAACCGCTTCGCCTGGGCTGCGAGGCTCGCCGCCGGCGGGCTGGCGGTGTCCTGCAGGAGCGTCAGGTGCAGCCGCTCGAGCCGGCCGTTCTCCTGCGGCTTGCCCGGAGCGATGCGCTCGGGGACCACCCCGGCCTTGATCACCAGAACCGCAAGCCGCGACAGCCCGCCGGCTCCTGTGGTCGCGAAGGGCGGTCCGTTGTCGGAGCGCAGGCGCAGCGGCAGCCCGTATTCGCGAAAGGCGGCGTCGAGGATCGGCCAGACGTGCCCGGTGTCGGGCCGGGCCACCGCCTGGCAGCGCAGCAGGTAGCGGCTGCAGGCGTCCGCGAGCGTCAGCGTGTCGCAGCGCACCCCGTCGCCGGTGCGGAACCAGCCCTTGAAGTCCATCGCCCAGACGTCTCGCGCCTGCCCCTGGGCGGGCAGGCGCGCGCGGATTTGTCGACGGCCAAATCCGCGAGGTGCGAGCGGCGAGGTTGCGCGCCAATCAAATCGGAGACCACTTCGGGCCGGTGAGCCGTCACCCGTTCGCGGCTTGCAGATCGGGTTTATGAGTTCCCTGCCTAGAACGGCCAGATGAACGGCACCAGGCCGACGGCGATGACGAAGAACCAGATCATCATCGGCAGGCCGAACTTCCAGTAGTCGCCGAAGCGGTAGCCGCCGGGCTCCATCACCATGAGGTTGGTCGGCGTCGCCACCGGCGTCAGGAAGGAGGCGGCCGCTGCAATGGCCACGGCCATGAGCACGGGCTGCGGGGAGATGCCCATCTCCTTCGCGGCCACCACCGAGATCGGGATGATGATGAGCGCCGTGGCGGTGTTGGAGATGACCTGTCCCAGCACCCCGGTCAGGATGAAAAGCCCTGCGAGAAGCGCCCGCGGCCCGAAGCCGCCCACGACGGCGATGAGCCCCTCTGCCAGGATCTGGGCCGCGCCGGTCTGGGTGATGGCGGTCGACAGCGGCATCATCGCGCCCACGAGGATCACGGTGGTCCAGTTGATTGCGCGGTAGATCTCGTCGGGGTTCAGGATGCCGAAGAGCAGGATCGCCCCGGCGGCGAGGATGCCGGCGGCCGCCGCGGGCACGATGCCGGTGGCGAGCAGGACCACCATCACCGCCATGATCCCGAGCGAGATCATCGCCTCGCGCCCCATGGGCGCCACCTGGCGGCGGACGAGGTCGGGGCTGTCGACCACCAGCGCCTCGGGCGGCGCGATATAGGTTTCCAGGGCGTCCCACGTGCCCTGGAGAAGCAGCGTGTCGCCCTTGTCGATCGCCTCGCCCGGCGGCAGGTCGCGATGCTGGCGGTGGATCGCGAGCACCACCAGATTGCCGCTCGGCGTCACCATTCCCGGAAAGAGCCGCTGGCCGATCAGCGGCGAGCGCGGCGGGATCACCACCTCGGCGAGACCCGAGGCGGTGGTGAAGAGGCCGGCCTCGAACTTCACGCCCTTGGCATCCGCTGGGCTCAGCATCAGGTCGGCCGCGAGCTCCGCCACGGCCTGCGCGTCCGCCCTGACCGCCATGAGATCGCCGGCCTCGATCACCCCGAGCCGGGCGGCGCCGCTGCCGCCGGCCTCCTGCAGCGTCAGGAGGGTCACCCCCTCCCGGCCGCCGATGTCGAGCTCGGCGCGGGGCCGGCCGACCAGCGGTGACTCCGGGCGGACCCGGAGCTGATGCACGTCGCTGTCCAGCCGGAACTGCTCCACCAGCGTGCGGGCATGCTGGCTGAAATCGGGCGGCAGCGAGCGGTTCTCGCGTACCGGCAGGAGGCGGGAGCCGAGCAGGAGCGCCAGAAGGATGGTCCCGAGCAGCATGAACACGCCGACATAGGCGAACTCGAAGTAGCCGAAGCCGCGTTCGCCCGCCTCGAGCGAGGCCTCCAGAACGAGCACGTTGACCGGCGTGCCGGTCAGGGCGAGCATCGAACCGGCGTGCGCTCCGAAGACCAGCGGCATCAGAAGCTGCGAAGGCGGCCGCTTCAGGCGGACCGCCAGCACCACCACCACCGGCAGCAGCGCGGCCACGGCACCATTGACGCTGATCAGCGCCGAGAGCACCCCGCAGAAGAGCATCATCAGCGCGATCAGCCGCGGGCGGCTGGACCCGGCGCCCCGCGCCAGGACCTGCCCTGTCCAGGCGGTCAGCCCGGTCTTCTCCAGCGCGCCGCTGACCACGAAGAGCGAGGTGACGAAGATGGTCGCGGGGTCGCCGAAGCCTGCGAGCGCCTGGTTGAGCGTCAGCACCCCCGTCGCCCAGAGCGCCATGGCGCACCCCACGCAGACGGCGATCACCGGCAGCCTGTCCCAGATGAACAGTCCGATCACGCCGGCGATGATCGCGAAGACGATCCAGATGTCGGTCAAGGCAATCCCCACCGCCGAGCAGGCGGTGGAACCTCCGCCGTCCGGGCGTGTGGCACAATTGGCTTGCCAGCGCAATCGCGCTCCTGCAATGCTGGCGCGACTGCCGCTCGGACCGGAAACCGTTGATGGAACACCAGTAAATCCGGCCGTCATCCAGTCGGGGGAATGAGATGACCACGGGACCGTCGAGTGTTGACACGCGGTCAAAGGGCGGGTTCCTTGACGGCTTTCTGACCGGGATCGAGCGTGTGGGCAACAAGGTCCCGCATCCTGCGATCATCTTCTTCATCCTGATCGGGATGGTGATCGTCCTGTCGGTGATCCTGAGCCTGATCGGCTGGTCGGCGACCTACGAGGCGGTGGATCCCGCCACGCATGAGGTCGTCACGCGCACCGCGGCGGTCCGGAGCCTCCTTTCCGCCGACGGGATCCGCTTCCTCTTCACCTCGATCGTGCCGAACTTCATGAACTTCGGCGCGGTCGGCGTGATCATCGTCGCGATGATCGGCGTCGGCGTGGCCGAGGAGTTCGGGTCTCATCGCCACGCTGGTCCGCAAGATCGTCGAGGTCGCGCCGAAGTCGATCTTCACCTTCATCATCGTGATGCTGGGCGTCACCTCGTCGATCGCCGCCGACGCCGGCTATCTGGTGCTGGTGCCGCTCGGCGCCGCCGCCTTCCACAGTCTCGGCCGGCATCCGCTCGCCGGTCTTGCCGCCGCCTTCTCCGGCGTCGCCGCGGTCTTTCTCGTCAACCTCTTCGTGACGCCGACCGACGCGCTGCTGGCCGAGATGACCAACGACGCGATCCGGCTGGTCGACCCCAGCCGCGAGGTCACGCTGGTCGGCAACCTCTATTTCATGATCGCGTCCTCGATCCTGATGGGCATCGTCTGCACCGTCCTCACCGACAAGGTGATCGAGCCGCACCTCGGTCCCTACGAAGGCGGCGTGCCGGCCGAGGCGGCAGGCGGCGCTGACGCCGACCCAGATGCGGGGCCTGCGCTTCGCCGGCTGGGCGCTGCTCGGCTTCGTCGTGGTGATCGGTCTTCTCACCGCGCCGCCGGGTGCGCCGCTCCGGCATCCCGAGACCGGCGAGATCCTCTCCGGCTCGCCGTTCATGTCGGGGCTGATCGTGCTGATCAGCGCTGCTCTTCTTCACCGTGGGTTACGCCTACGGCAAGGGCGCCGGCACGATCAAGGATCTCACCGTGGCGATCAACATGGTGGTGAAGACCTTCTCCGGCATGGCGGGGCTGATCTTCCTCCTGCTCGTCATCGCCCAGTTCATCGCCTTCTTCAGCTACACCAACATCGCGACCGTGCTGGCGGCGAACCTCGCCGACTTCCTCGAGACGGTGCCGCTGGGGGCGACGAGCTACATCGTCATATTCGTCGTCACCATCTTCCTGATCGACATGCTGATCACCGGTGCCGTGGCGAAGTGGGCGATCTTCGCGCCGGTGTTCATTCCGCTGTTCATGCGGCTTGGGGGCGATCCCAACCTGGTGCTGGCCGCCTACCGGGTCGGCGACTCGCCGGTGAACGTCATCACCCCGCTCAACGTCTATCTCGGGGTGATGGTGGGCTTCGCCGCCAAGTACCAGAAGGACGCCGGCATCGGCACCATCGTCTCGCTGATGCTGCCCTATACGGTGGTGCTGCTCGTCCTCTGGACGCTCCTGCTCGTTGCCTGGCAGTGGTTCGGGCTGCCGCTCGGCCCGGCCTGACGACACCTGACAACGGATACCGTGGGGAAAACCCATGTCCGATCTCGACCGCGTGCTCGACGCCATCGACGCCGATCTCGACAACGCGCTCGAGCGGCTGTTCGCCACCCTGCGGCTCAAGTCGATCTCGACCGATCCGGCCTATGCCGCCGAAACCCGCGCCTGCGCCGAGTGGCACGCCGCGGACCTGCGCGAGATCGGCTTCGATGCCGAGCGTGCGCGACACGCCCGGGCATCCGATGGTCGTGGGCCACCAGCGCCAGGGGGCACGCACCGTCGGTACTCTTCTACGGCCACTACGACGTTCAGCCCGTCGATCCGCTGGAGCTCTGGGAGAACGATCCCTTCGACCCGAAGATCGTCACCCGCGCGGACGGCTCGAAGATGCTGGTCGGCCGCGGCACCGCCGACGACAAGGGCCAGCTCATGACCTTCGTCGAGGCCTGCCGCGCCTGGAAGACGGTGACCGGGGCCTTGCCGCTGCCGGTGACCGTGCTGCTCGAGGGCGAGGAGGAATCCGGCGGGGTCAACCTGCCGCCGTTCCTCGACGCCAACCTCGAGGAGCTGCGCGCCGACTATGCGCTGATCTGCGACACCAACATGTGGGACGCCGACACCCCGGCGATCACCACCAGCCTGCGCGGCCTCTGCGGCGAGGAGATCGTCGTCCACGCCGCCGACCGCGACCTGCATTCGGGCTTCTACGGCTCGGCGGCGGCGAACCCGAACCAGCTTCTGGCCAGGATCATCGCCGATCTGCGCGACGCCGACGGGCGCGTCACGCTCTCCGGCTTCTACGACGGCGTGCCCGAGCTGCCGGACGCGCTGCGCGAGAGCTGGGCCCGGCTCGGTTTCGACGAGGCCGCGTTCCTCGGCGAGGTCGGCCTGTCGATGCCTGCGGGGGAGAAGGGCCGCTCGGTGCTCGAGATGACCTGGTCGCGGCCGACCTGCGAGGTGAACGGCATGGGCGGCGGCTACCAGGGTGCGGGCTTCAAGACGGTGATCCCAGCGCAGTCGATGGCGAAGATTCTCGTTCCGGCTGGTGTTCGACCAGGACCCGCACAAGGTGCGCGCCGCCTTCCGCACACACGTCAACGCGCGCATCCCGAACGACTGCTCGGTCGAGTTCCACGAGCATGGCTCGGGCCGGGCGGTAGCCTTCGACACCTCGGGCGCGGTGTTCCGCAAGACGCAAGGGGCGCTCACCGACGAATGGGGCAGGGAGGCGGCGTTCATCGGCGGCGGCGGCTCGATCCCGGTAACGACGCTGATCAAGGACAAGCTCGGCGTCGACGTGGTGATGGTCGGCTTCGGCCTGGCGGACGACCGCATCCACAGCCCGAACGAGAAGTACGAGCTCAAGAGCTTCCACAAGGGCATCCGCTCCTGGGCCCGGGTGCTCGCCGCGCTTGCCGGCTGAGGGCAGCCTCAGAAGGCCATGCGAATGCCGAAGTCGGCGATCCCAGCGCTAGCGGGGTCGAGCGGATCGCTGGCCGGCTGCGGCTTCATCGCGTCCCCTGGGGCCGTTGTCCATACCTGCCCGGCGACCGGTGCCTGCGCCACAAGGGCCTCCTCCGCCATGGGGGAACGGCGCACCCGGGATTCCGAAGCTCTTATCTGCCTTCGCAGTCAAGGTAGGACCGGGGATATATAGCAAAATCAATGCCTAGGTCGCGATAGTCCCGAGCTTGCAGATGATCTTGTGGCGGACTCGGCGCGATTCTGGAACGCGCGACCTTCGCCTTCGGAGGGCGACACTCTATCCAGCTGAGCTACGAGTCCGTGGTGTCGTGGTAGCTGCCGACCGAATCGATGTCAACGGCGCGCTATTCATGAGAGATCACATGGTGATAGAGATCTTTGCCACGCACGGTGCGTCTACTCAACAAGCGCTCCTAGCTTTGAGCCAAGCATTGCGTGGTTGCCACGCGAGGGAGTGCGGGCCGTTCCTTCAGTCGCGGGCGACAGCAAACCATGGGATACCCGATCGGTCAGTAGACCCTTATCAACAGATTCGATCGCCTCGGTCGGCGCGGCTCTGGCGCTGGCGGACCCCAATAGGACAACCCAGTCGAAACCACGCGATGACTGTGCACGGGCATCGAAACCATTCTTCCCGGCAATCGTTCGAATGTCGTAGCGACGTGGCCAAATGGCCGTGTCCCAGGGAAGCCCTGTCGGCGCGATACCCGCGGGGATGGCGCGATGCACGGGAAATTCAGCCTGCCGTACGGCGGCGGCTTAAGGGGCGGCTCGCATGACGACCGCTCCAAGCCCTCCGGGGTGGCGCGACTACGGGTCCCAAGGAGAGCTCTCCGCGGCAACCTATAGCACGACCGTTCGCTGGCTGGTCATTGCGCTGGCGGTGTGTACGGCGATCAACGTTCCGATCTTTCTTGGTCTTCTCGCCCAAGGCGAGACGCTTCGCTCGGCGATCGAGCACCTGCCGACGGGACGCCTCATCGGATTGAAGACCACGACCTGGGTGGATTCCTGGTGGCCGATGATCAAGGCTTGCAGCCATCATTTGATGCAGCCAGATGAAAGCCTTTATGCGGTATTCAATGACGGCGTGAAGTTCCAGTATCCGCCGAGCGCGCTGCTCCTGTGCGAGCAGCTTCCCAGCGCGTGGCTTCTGGCGACGGACGATCGGCAGATTGCTGATGGACTACTGCAACTGCTGTCATGGTCGTCCCGCTTGGCGGTCATCGCGACCTGGGGAATATCGGCCTACCTTATCGTCTCAGTTCAGGACAGGCTGCACTCTCCGCAAAAGCAGGCCGGGTCGGCCGGCCGCCTGCTGTTGTTCGTGCTGGCGTTTCCGCTCGCAGCGACCTTCTATCCGATCGTCCACGGTTACAGACTCGGGCAGATCCAGGTCTTTCTGGACGCCGGCGTCGCCCTTGCGATCCTGAGCTTCATCAAGGGGCGGCGCGGGTGGTCCGGTGTCATCCTTGCAGGCTGCACTCTCATCAAGCCTCAGTTTGCAATGGTCCTGCTATGGTCGCTCTGGCGGCGTGAGCACCGGTTCTCGCTGGGCTATGCTCTGGGTATTTCGCTCGGACTGCTACTGAGCCTGTGGCGCTTCGGGTTTGCCGACCACTGGGCGTATGTCGAGGTGCTGCGGGAAATCGCTCGTCACGGGGAGAGCCTGTATCTCAACCAGAGCGTGAACGGCCT
This sequence comes from uncultured Alphaproteobacteria bacterium, assembly GCA_963796805.1. Lineage (GTDB taxonomy): Bacteria > Pseudomonadota > Alphaproteobacteria > Rhodobacterales > Rhodobacteraceae > Amaricoccus. The sequence continues at coordinate 292,050 of CAWCNG010000007.1, read as the reverse complement.
GCTCAACCGCTGGTTGGAAAACGGCGTAATCGTGCCGCCAGTGGGCACTTTCCAAAGCGACTTCGCGCCGGATCATGCGGGCATCCGGCTGGTGACCATGGTATCATCGGTGGTGATCCTGCTGCTTGCGCTCGATCCGGTGGGATGGCGGCGTCGCTCCACAGGAATTGTCGATCTCGCTGCGATGCTTGCTGCCGCCACGATTGCGGCGCCGGTCGCCTGGGACCATCACTACGGTATCTTCCTGCCGATGTTCGCGGTGATGCTACCGCTGACGACGGTCTGGGCGCCGCAGTCGGGGGCCAAGGGCGCGCTGCTCGGGATCAGCTTCTTCCTGGTGGGTTTTGCGTTTGTCGACCCGAGCTGGTTCCTGCTCAACCCTTATCGCATACTACTGATTTCGCATGTTTTCTTCGGGGCGATTGTGTTCTTCGGCTTGCTGCTTGCCATGCGCGCCTCGCAGGTGCGGGGTTTCGAACCCTTCCCGCTCAAGGTCGCGGACAAGAGCATTCCCTGACGATCCGCTTGGCGCCGACGTCCCCGCTCGCGGACTTCGGGACGGAGGATGCGGCGCAGTTGCGCTGCCTACACGCGCTGGCGCAGGCGCGGGATCGAGGTGGTGCCGCAAGGGTTAACGGCATTTTTTTGATGCACAACGCATGCACAATGCATGCACGCGCAGTGCGCCCGGGGCCGAAGGGTTAGCGCGGCACGGGCGGATCCGCACGTTCACTCGACTGAGGACGCAGGACGCCCGGCCGGCCACGTGCTTTCCATTCCCGTCCGTTCCCCGGTATAGTCGCGCGCCGGTAAACCGTATCCAGTGAAGGAGTGCGCGCATGGCTTTCGAGGCCGGTGCCGCCAACCGCCAGCCGGGGGCGCTCGCGGCGCTGCAGGCGGCCGCGCGCGAGCGGATCCTGATCCTTGACGGCGCCATGGGGACGCAGATCCAGGGGCTCCACTTCCATGAGGAGGAGTTCCGCGGCCACCGTTTCGGCGTCTGCGACTGTCACCAGCAGGGTAACAATGACCTTCTGATCCTCACCCAGCCCGATGCCATCGAGGGGATCCACTACGCCTACGCCATGGCAGGTGCGGACATTCTGGAGACCAACACCTTCTCCTCCACTTCCATCGCGCAGGCCGACTACGGCATGGGCTCGGTGGTCTACGAATTGAACCGCGACGGCGCGCGTCTGGTCTGCCGCGCCGCCCAGCGCGCCGAGGCCGCGGACGGGCGGCGGCGTTTCGTGGCGGGAGCGCTCGGGCCGACGAACCGCACCGCCTCGATGTCGCCGGACGTGAACGACCCCGGCTACCGCGCGGTTCGCTTCGACGACCTGCGCCTGGCGTACGGCGAGCAACTGCGGGGCCTGATTGACGGCGGGGCGGACTTGGTCCTGATCGAGACGATCTTCGACACCCTGAACGCCAAGGCGGCGATCTTTGCCTGCGAGGAGGTCTTCGCGGAGAAGGGCGTTCGCCTGCCGCTGATGATCTCGGGCACCATTACCGATCTTTCCGGCCGCACGCTCTCCGGCCAGACGCCAACCGCCTTCTGGCACTCGGTGCGTCACGCCCGTCCCTTCACCGTCGGACTCAACTGCGCGCTCGGGGCCAACGCGATGCGGGCGCATCTGGCGGAGATCTCCGGCGTTGCCGACACCTTCACCTGCGCCTATCCCAACGCCGGCCTGCCCAACGCCTTCGGCCAGTACGACGAAAGCCCGGAGTTCATGGCGGCGCAGATCGAGGAATTCGCCCGCGAGGGCCTCGTCAACGTGGTCGGCGGCTGTTGCGGCACGACGCCCGACCATATCCGCGCGATCGCCGGGGTGGTGGCGAAGTACCCGCCGCGGCAGGTGCCGGACGTGCAGCCGCTGATGCGGCTCTCGGGCCTCGAACCCTTCACGCTCACCTCGGAGATCCCCTTCGTCAACGTCGGCGAGCGGACCAACATCACCGGCTCGGCCCGCTTCCGCAAGCTGGTCACCGCCGGCGACTATCCCGCGGCCCTCGCGGTCGCCCTCGATCAGGTCGAGAACGGCGCCCAGGTCATCGACATCAACATGGACGAGGGGCTGCTCAACTCCGTCAAGGCGATGGCCACCTTCCTCAACCTCATCGCCGCCGAGCCCGACATCGCCAAGGTGCCGGTGATGATCGAACTCGTCGAAGTGGGAGGTGATCGAGGCCGGGCTGAAGTGCGTCCAGGGCAAGGCCATCGTCAACTCGATCTCCATGAAGGAGGGCGAGGAAGCCTTCCTGCACCACGCCCGGCTCTGCCGGATGTACGGCGCGGCGGTCGTCGTGATGGCGTTCGACGAGCAGGGCCAGGCCGACACCGAGGCGCGCAAGGTCGCGATCTGCACCCGCGCCTACCGCTTGCTGACCGAGGAGGTCGGCTTCCCGCCCGAGGACATCGTCTTCGACCCGAACATCTTCGCGGTGGCGACGGGGATCGAGGAGCACAACAACTACGGCGTCGACTTCATCGAGGCGACGCGGCGGATCATCGAGACGCTGCCGCATGTCCACGTCTCGGGTGGCGTCTCCAACCTCTCCTTCTCGTTCCGTGGCAACGAGCCGGTGCGCGAGGCGATGCACGCGGTCTTCCTCTACCACGCCATCCACGCCGGCATGGACATGGGCATCGTCAATGCCGGGCAACTCGCCGTCTACGACTCGATCGAGCCCGAGCTGCGCGCAGCGTGCGAGGACGTGGTGCTGAACCGGCGGCCGGACGCCACCGAGCGGCTGCTCGACCTCGCCGAGCGGTTCAAGGGCGCCGGCGGCCGGGAGGCGCGCGAGCGCGACCTCGCCTGGCGCGACTGGCCGGTGGAGAAGCGGCTGGAGCATGCGCTGGTCAACGGTATCACCGAGTTCATCGACGTCGACACCGAGGAGGCGCGGCAGGCCGCCGAGCGCCCGCTGCATGTGATCGAAGGTCCGCTGATGGCGGGGATGAACGTGGTCGGCGATCTCTTCGGCTCGGGCAAGATGTTCCTGCCGCAGGTGGTGAAGTCCGCCCGCGTCATGAAGCAGGCGGTCGCGATCCTGTTGCCCTACATGGAGGCCGAGAAGCTCGCGAACGGCGGCGGCGGAGGGCGCCAGAGCGCGGGAAAGAGTCCTGATGGCGACCGTCAAGGGCGACGTACACGACATCGGCAAGAACATCGTCGGGGTCGTTCTCGCCTGCAACAACTACGAGATCATCGATCTCGGCGTGATGGTGCCGGCGACGAAGATCCTCGAGACGGCGAAGGCGGAGGGCGTCGACATCATCGGCCTCTCCGGCCTCATCACCCCGTCGCTCGACGAGATGGCGCACGTCGCCGCCGAGATGGAGCGCGACGGCTTCTCGATCCCGCTCCTGATCGGCGGGGCGACCACGAGCCGCGTGCATACCGCGGTCAAGATCCACCCGCGCTACGAACGCGGCCAGACCGTCTATGTCACCGACGCCAGCCGCGCCGTCGGAGTCGTCTCCAGCCTCCTTTCCCCTGAAGCCAAGGCGCCCTACGTCGCCACCGTTCGCGAGGAGTACCGCAAGCTCGCCGACGCCCACGCCCGTGCCGAGGCTCGACAAGCAGCGCCTGCCCCTCGCCGCTGCCCGCGGCAACGGGCACAAGATCGACTGGGCGGCCTACACGCCTCCGCGCCCGAGCTTCCTCGGGACCCGGGACTTCCAGACCTGGGACCTCGGCGATCTGGCACGCTACATCGACTGGACGCCGTTCTTCCAGACCTGGGAGCTGAAGGGCCGCTACCCGAAGATCCTCGAGGACGAGGCGCAGGGCGCGGCGGCGCGCCAGCTCTTCGACGACGCGCAGGCGATGCTGGGCCAGATCATCGACGAGACGCTGGTTCGTGCCGCGCGGGGTGGTCGGCTTCTGGCCGGCGAACGCGGTCGGCGACGATATCCGGCTCTTCACCGACGAGACCCGTTCTGCCGAGCTCGCCACCCTATTCACCCTGCGCCAGCAGCGCGCCAAGCGTCTCGGCCAGGAGAACGTGGCGCTGGCCGACTTCGTGGCGCCGGCGGGTACGCCCGACTATGTCGGCGGCTTCGTCGTCACCGCCGGGATCGAGGAGGTGGCGATTGCCGAGCGGTTCGAGCGGGCGAACGACGATTATTCCTCGATCATGGTCAAGGCGCTGGCCGACCGTTTCGCCGAGGCCTTCGCCGAGCGGCTGCACGAGCGCGTTCGCCGCGAGTTCTGGGGGTATGCGCCCGACGAGGGCTTCCTGCCCGAGGATCTCGTCACCGAGCCATACCGCGGAATCCGCCCGGCGCCCGGTTATCCGGCGCAGCCCGACCATACCGAGAAGGGCACGCTCTTCCGCCTTCTCGATGCCGAGCGTACCACGGGTGTCGTCCTCACCGAGAGCTTCGCCATGTGGCCGGGTTCCTCGGTCTCCGGCCTCTACCTGTCACATCCCGAGAGCTACTACTTCGGCGTGGCGCAGGTGGAGCGCGACCAGGTCGAGGACTACGCGCGGCGCAAGGGGATGGGAGTGGCCGAGGTCGAGCGCTGGCTGGCGCCCATCCTCAACTACACTCCCGAGAACCGGATGGAGGCGGCGGAGTAGCGGGAAGGCTGGTGCCGCTCAGGCGGCCGCCCACACGAGGCCGCGGCGCAGGATGGTCGCCATCTGCGGCACGTCGAACTCGCTCGCCACGTGGCCGAGCCCGCTGAAGAAGACCCGGCCCTTACCGTAGCGCGTCTTCCAGACCTGCGGCACGACCGCGCCGGCGATCCACTCCGCATGATCGCCGGTGAAGGTGGTGGTGGCCAGCACCTCCACCCTGGGATCGACGTGCAGGTAGTACTGCTCCGAGCGGTAGGGGAAGCTCTCGATCCCGGCCATCACCGGATCGTCGGGCCGGGTGACGTCGACGCGATAGTCGATGATGTTGCCGGGGTGGGCCACCCACTGGCCGCCGACCATGAACTGGTATTCGGGCTCGTTGCGGAAGGCGTCGGCCATGCCGCCATGGTAGCCGCCGAGACCGGTGCCGCCCTTCACCGCGGCGAGAAGGTTCGCAAGCTCGTCCTTCTGGATAGAGGACATGGTCAGGATCGGCACGATCAGGCTGAAGCTGGCGAGCGCCGGGTCGGCGAAGGCCTCGGTTCCGGGCCGGGTGGTGACCTCGAACCCCTCGTCGGCGAGGATGGCGCCGACGCGGGCCGCGCCCTGTTCGGGCTCATGGCCGGACCAGCCGCCCCAGGCGATCAGTGCCTTCTTCATCTCTGATTTCCCTTCAGTTCAGCCGGTCCAGCGGCGCGTCCTCGGCCAGGGGCCGCGGGCGCTCCGGTTGGGTGGTGATTTCCACGAAACGGCCCGTCTCCGCCGAGCGCGAGAGCGCTTCCATCACCTCAAGCACGTGCAGCGCCAGCGCGCCGGACGCGCGGTGCGGCCGGTCCTGCCGGATCGCCGCTGCCATGTCGGCGACGCCGATGGAGCGCAACTGACCCTCGGTCCAGGGCCGGTCCACCGGTATGCCCTCCCAGTCGCCGCCCTTCGGCAGGAAACTCACCTCGCCGCCGAACCAGTTCGGGTCGGGGACGATCAGGCTCCCCTCGGTGCCGTATATCTCGAGCGGCAGGTGGCGGTGGCCGGGGACGTCAAAGCTCATGGTGATCGCGACGACGGCGCCAGAGTGGAACTGGAGCGTCCCGCTCACGTGCGTCGGCACTTCCACCTCGATCGTCTGCCCCGACCGGGGCTCGCTGGTGACGGTGCGGAGCGGCCGCGGGGCTGGCGCCATCGCTGCCACCCGCGCCACCGGGCCGAGGAGGTTGACGAGGTCGGTCAAGTAGTAGGGCGCCATGTCGAGAATCGGGCCGCCGCCGATCTTGTAGTAGAAGTCCGGGTTGGGGTGCCACCGCTCGTGGCCGGGGCACATGAAAAAGGCGGTGCCGCCGACGATTTCGCCGAGCCCACCGCTGTCGAGGAATTCGCGTGCCGCCTGGTGCGAGCCGCCGAGGAAGGTGTCGGGCGCGCAACCGAGGCGCAGCCCGCGCCGCTCCGCTGCATCCGCCAGCTCCTTTGCCTCGGCGAAGGCCACACCGAGCGGCTTCTCGGAGTAGGCGTGCTTTCCCGCCGCCAGGATGTCGTGGCTCACCGCTGCGTGGACGTTGGGAATCGTGAGATTGATAACGATTTCGGTCGCGGGGTCGGCGAGCAGGTCGGCGATGCTTGCCGCTGTTACGCTGAACTCGGCGCCGCGGCGCGCCGCGGCCGACGGGTCGAGGTCCGCCACGGCCCGCACATCGAGGACCGGGAACAGCCGGGCGGCCGCGAGGTAGGCGCTGCTGATGTTTCCGCAGCCGATGATGCCGATGCCGACACTATCCAAGACGTCCCCCAATTTTCTCCGGACGGGGGCACCGAGATGGCTGCCAGCCCGAGCGATCCTGCCCACGGTGGGGTTCTGGAGGCGACGACCGGAATCGAACCGGTGTGGACGGATTTGCAATCCGCTGCGTCACCACTCCGCCACGTCGCCCCGCAGGCCACCCATCTAGCAATGCCGCAGGGCACAGGCAAGGCGGGAAACCGCGGCGAACTGCGGCCTGGCGCGTTGCCCCGGCGAGGGAAATATGCCATCCCTCGGGCGATCCGAGTGCCTTGGGGACTGCCCGCATGATCGACTACGCCGCCGCCCGCGAAGCAATGGTCGACCGTCAGGTGCGGACTGCCGACGTCACGCGGTACCCGATCATCGCCGCGATGCTGGCGGTGCCGCGCGAGGATTTCCTGCCCGAGGCGCTGCGGCCGGTGGCCTATCTCGGCGAGCATGTCCAGCTGACGCCCGGACGCGTGCTGCTCGATCCGCGCGTCTTCGCCAAGCTGCTCGACGCGCTCGACGTCGGACCGAAGGACCTCGTTCTCGATCTGGGATGCGGGTTCGGCTACTCCACCGCGGTGTTGGCGCAAATGGCCGAGGCGGTAGTGGCGCTGGAGTCGGATCCGGCGATGGCTGCCGAGGCCGAGGCGCTCCTCGGCGCCCATGCGGCGGACAACGCGGTGGTTCTGGCCGGGCCTCTGGCCGAGGGCGTCGCGGAGCACGGGCCTTTCGACGCGATCCTGATCGAAGGGTCGATCGAGACGTTGCCGGACGCGATCGTCGGTCAGCTCAAGACTGGAGGCCGGATCGGCGCGATATTTTCCCAAGGCGCAGGCGGACAAGCGCGGCTCGGACTCAGGACCGAGCAGGGCATCGCCTGGCGGCGCATCTTCGACGCAACGGCCCCGGTGCTGCCGGGTTTCGCGAAGACGAAAGCATTTGAATTCTGAGCCGATACCCCGGATAGTGCGGCCTGAGCCCCGAGCCCGGACTACGGGCCAGTGGCGCGAGCAGCGCCGGAGATCTACGATGCGCAGGCATTCATTGAAGTCGCTTCTTTTGTCGGGCACTTTCGTGGTGGCGCTCGCTTTCGGCGGCGCCGGACCGGTCAGGGCAGATTCGCTGGCGGACGCGCTGGTCAAGGCCTACCAGACCAGCCCATTGCTCGACTCCTCACGTGCGGCGCTTCGCGGAGTCGACGAAAGGTTGCCGCAGGCGCGCTCTGCCCGGCGGCCGCAAGTCGGTGCTTCGCTGTCGCTGAGCACGCAGACCACGGCCGAGGCGATCGAAGACCAGCTCAACGACAGTCAGGCGGCGCTGAACGCCTCGCTCCTCATTTTCGACAATGGCCAGACCAAGGCGGCGGTCGAGGCCGCGCGCAACCAGATTGCCGCCGGTCGCGCCGATCTCAAGGACGTGGAGCAACTGGTGCTGTTCAATGCGGTGCAGGCCTACGCCGACGTGCGCCGCGACCAGGAGTTCGTGCGGCTCGCCAGCAACGACGTGGACCGGCTGGACGAGACGCTGGACGCCACCAGGAACCGCTTCGAGGTGGGCGAGGTGACTCGCACCGACGTGAGCCAGAGCGAGTCGCGCCTGGCAGCGTCACGCTCCACTTTCGCCGCGGCGCAGGGGCAGCTCGAAATCTCCCGCGAGGCCTATCGGGCTGCCGTCGGATCGCCCGCGAACAATCTCGAGCCGCTTCCGCCGTTGCCGCAGGTGTCTAAGTCGGTCGAGGAGGCCACCGCGGTCGGGGTGCAGCGGAACCCGAAGATCATTTCCGCCCAGTTCAGTGAGCGGGTGGCGGTTTACGACTTCGACCGCGCGATGGCCGCCAAGGGGCCGCAGCTTTCTGTGACCGCCAATGCGGGCGTCGAACGGGGCAACACGCAGTTGGGCGGCTGGGACGGCAATGGCTTCGGTCAGGTCGGCCTGCAGGGGTCGATGCCGCTCTATACCGGCGGGCTAAACGACAGCCTGGTGCGTCAGGCGCAGGCGCTGCTCGACCAGCGCCGCTTCGAGTTGCAGGACACGGCGCGCAGTGTGACGCAGGAAGTGGGCAACGCCTGGGCGCAGCTACTGGTGGCGCGTGCCTCCATCGTCGCGCGCCGCGAGCAGGTCGACGCCTCACGCATTGCGGCCGAGGGCGTTGCCGAGGAGGCCCGGCTCGGTGCACGCTCGACACTGGACGTGCTCGACGCCGATCAGGAGCGGCTGCAGGCGGAAGCCGAGTTGGTCCAAGCCCTTCGCGACGAGTATGTCGCTACCTACGGCTTGCTCCGGGCGATGGGCCTGCTGACCGTCGAGCATCTGAACCTCGGGATCGAGACCTACAATCCCGACGTTTATTTCAACCGCGTCCGCAGCGGACCGGCGGGGGGCTATGACACCTCGGCGGTGGATCGCATCCGCGCGCGCTGGGAGAAGTAGGCGGTGGAACCCGGACGGGACGACGAGACCGGCCGCGGTGGATCGGTAGAGGGCGAATCCCTGGCCGAGGTGCTGGCCTCGATCCGGGCGCTGGTTTCGGCCGAGACCGAGTCGCGGCTGGCCGGGCCGGGCGAGGGCGAGACGGTGCTGATGCTGACCCAGGAGATGCGGAGCGGGGTGCGCGCCAGCTCGAGCGAGCTTCTTGCCGAGGGTCTGGAGGACGACGGCGCGGCCGCCGAGCCGGCACCAAATCTCGATGAGGCGGCGTTGCGGGCGATGATCAATGCGATCGTGCGCGAGGAGCTGCAGGGCGAGCTGGGCGAGCGGATCAACCGGAACCTGCGCAAGCTGATCCGGCGCGAGATCGCTGAGTTCATCGAGGAACAGCGGAAGTCCTGAGGACACCCGGCCAAGGGGGAGCCATGACCCTATCGCCGGAAGCGGCGCCGCCGCGCCGTGCCGTTCTCCTGGTCAATCCCGGGGCGCGGCGCGGGGATGAGGCGCTCGACGGGATCGCGGCGCAGCTGCGCCGGGGCGGGGTGGTGGTGCGGACGGCGCAGCTTGGCGCGCCGGACGAAATCGAACGTCACATCCGGCAGGAAGAGGTCGACTGCGCCATCGTCTGCGGGGGCGACGGCAGCCTGTGCCTGGCGGCGCCCGGGGTGGTGGCGACGGGGGTGACGCTGGGCATCCTGCCCATGGGCACGGCCAACGACCTGGCCCGGACGCTCGCCATTCCCGATGATCTAGAGGCCGCGGCGAAGGTCATACTGGCGGGGGGGCGGCGGCGGATCGACCTCGGGACGGTAAACGGCAAGGCGTTTTTTAATGTTGCTTCGATTGGACTTAGCGCCGAGCTGGCGCGGGAGCTGTCGAGCGATCTGAAGCGGCGCTGGGGGCGGGCGGGCTATGCGCTGGCGGCAGTGAGGGCGCTGGCGCGGGCCGAGCGGTTCTCGGCCTGGGTCAGCGAGAACGGGGAAACGGTGCGGACGCGCACCATGCAGATCGCGGTGGGTAACGGACGTTTCTACGGCGGGGGCACGGTGGTGGCGGAGCGGGCGGCGATCGACGACGGACATCTCGACCTCTACAGCCTCGAGATCCGGACGGTCTTCAGGCTGGCGCTGATGCTGCAGAGCTTTCGCAACGGCGCGCACGGGGCATGGTCGGAGGTCCGCACGCTGCGGGGGACGGAGTTCGAGATCCGCACCCGCAAACCGCGGGCGGTGAACGCCGACGGGGAGCTGATCGCCGAGACGCCGGCGGTGTTCAGGGTGCATCCGGGGGCGGTGACGGTGTTTGCGCCGGCGGTGCCGGAATCCGAAGGGACTGGAGAGGGTTAACGCCGAAACCTCGATATGGAATCCATATGGGAACCGTATGGAATCCGTATGGGTAGTATTTTTGTCGGGATTGAGTGTTAACGGCCGGATTGCGGCCATGCGGCCTGCCCTCGCTTTTTCGTCGCCGCCGGACTATGGCTGGGTGCGTCGCGGACCTTGCAACCGACCGGGCCTGTCATGAACCTCCTGTTGGTCGCCGACCAGCACTACGCGCTGAAGCAGTTCGACTGGATCCTGTCGGTCGCCGCCGATCACGACGCGGTGGTGATTGCCGGGGACCTGCTGGAAGGCGCCAGCCTCGTGCCGCAGGACGCGCAGATCGTCGTGGTCACCGAGTATCTGCGCCGGCTGTCGGAGATCACGCAGGTCTTCGTCTGCTCCGGCAATCACGATCTGGACGTGGAGGGGCCGGGCGGCGAGCGCATCGCCGGCTGGATGAGTGGCCTCGGGGTCGCGGGGATCGTGCGGGATGGCCAGGCGGTTCTCATCGGCGAGACGCTGGTCTCTTGCTTTCCCTGGTGGGAGGGCACGCAGACGCGCGAGGCGATCACGGCGCAGATGGCGCGGGATGCCGCCCGGCGGACGGGAACGTGGGTCTGGGTCCATCACGCGCCGCCGCGCGACAGCCCGGTCAGCTGGGGCGGGAAGCGGTCCTACGGCGACCAGGAGCTGAGCGACTGGATAGACGAGTATTCCCCGACGCTGGTTCTGTCGGGCCACGTGCATCAGGCACCGTTCGTCTCCGGCGGGGGATGGGTGGACCGCATCGGCGATACCTGGGTCTTCAACATGGGCCAGCAACTGGGCGAGGCGCCGACGCACGTCATCATCGACACCGAGGCCGGCGGTGCGGCGTGGTTCTCGCTGGAGGGCCGGGAGCGCATCTCGCTGCACGACCGGGAGGCGGCGCCGGAGCGGATCACCGATCTGCCGGACTGGCTCAGAGCCGCCCATCGGAGCCCGAGCGGGGCTGCGGGGCCCTCGATGCCTGGCGCTGCATGAGGGTCTCGAGGATCCGGTCCATCATCGCGAAATGGTTCTTCTGATCGGCGAACTGCGCTTTCACGTCGGCCAGATAGGCGGTGGCGGCGTGGAGCCGCTGGGCAAGGATCCGGGCGGTGTGCAGCGCCACCGCCGGGTTCGCGGCGATGAAATCCGCCGCGTTTTCCGACAGATGCGCTCGGACCGGCCCGACAGCGCGGACGCTGGCGCTGTAGGGCAGGCCGAGCAACGCCGACATCTCGCCAAAGACCGAACCGGGTTGCGAGACCCGCGCAACCTCCGTCTCGCCCTTCAGGACGACGACCTCGCCGGAGATCAGGACATAGAGGTTGCCACCGGGACCGCCTTCCTGGATCAGGCAATCGTCGGCAGCGAATTGAGCTTCGGGCAGGCCGGAGCAGGCGTCGAGGATGTCTTGCATCGGGGCCTCGCCCGTGGGGTCGTCCTGTGCACTCTGCACGGAAAATGATGCGCCGCAAGGCGGTGCGGCGCAAGGCCGGCCGTTGCCTCGGCTTCCGACACCGCGTCGGCTTCTGTGGGGCTACCGCTCATCAGAGGCTTGTGGTAGTCCATTAGACTACCGGCCCGAACGGAGCATCCGATGACCGCCCGCAAGCAGACCGTGAGCTTCACCGAGCCAGCTTTCGCCTATGCACAAAGCCTCGTCGATGCTGGCGAGTACCCGAGCATCAGCGCCGCGGTATCCGGCGAGATGGTCCGCGCGAGGGCGGCACGCGACGCGCAGGCGGCGCTGTTCGCCGCCGAGGTCGAACGCCGGCTCGCCCTGCCGCTCGACCGGTGGGAGCCAGTGGGCGAGCTTTCCGGCGTCACCGGCGAGGCCCGGGATCGCCTTGCCGCGCTTCGCCGGGCGCAGGTGGGCAATCGCCGCTGAGGATGCCCCAGACCCGCCATCCGCTCGTCCGGCGGGACGTGATGGGGATACTCGACTACATCATCGAAACCACCCAGGGCAATCTCGCCGCCGCCGAGCGGAGGCTCGACGAGATCGACGATCTGCTCCGGGCCGACGCCGACAATCCCACTTCGGGAGTCCGGCTCGACGGGCGACTCGAGGGATGGCTTGTCAGGCACGGAGGACGCGAGCAGATGATCACGGTGGTGTTTCGTACCGATTTCGAGGCGCGACGGATCTACATCGCCATGATCGCCTTCGGGGGGCGCAACTGGCTGGAAGACGCCGCTGACCGGAACTTCCCCGACCGACGGTAGACCCTCTTCTGGCAGGTATAGTCAGGCGCCGGGTTGCAGCTCGGTTCCGGCGGCGCGCATGCGGGCGGCGTCGCGGGCGGGGGGTGCGCCGAAGAGGCGGGCGTATTCGCGGCTGAACTGCGAGGGGCTGTCGTAGCCGACGGCGAAGCCGATACGCTGGGCGTCGGCCTCGCGGGAGAGCATGCGGCGGCGCGCCTCGTGCAGGCGGATGCGCTTCTGGTACTGCAGCGGGCTGAGCGCGGTGACGGCGCGGAAGTGGCGGTGGAGCGACGCCGGGCTCATGGCGGTGAGGTCGGCCAGCGCCTCGATGCGCAGGGGGCGGTGGTAGTTCTCGCGGATCCAGGCCACGGCGCGGGAGATCTGCGATAGGCGGCTGTCGGCGAGCGCTATCTGGCGGAGCATGCCGCCCTGGGGGCCGCATAGCAGGCGGTAGAGGATCTCGCGCTCGATGAGCGGGGCCAGCGCCGCCTCGCCCGGGTGGTCGAGCAGGCGCACGAGGCGCAGGACCGGGTCGAGCAGGTCGGCCTCGAGCGGCGCGATGCCGATGCCCTGGGCGCGCGGGCCGTCGGCGCCGGGCATCTCGAGCAGGATCGAGGCGAGGAGAGCGGGGTCGAGCGCGAGGCGGAGCGCGAGGTACGGGGCGGCCGGGCTGGCCTCGGTGATGGCGGCGATGACCGGCAGGTCGACGGCGACGACCAGGTAATGGGCGGGGTCGTAGGTGTAGACGCGGTCGGCGAGCATGAGCTGCTTGCGGCCCTGGGCGGCGAAGCAGACCACGGGGTCGTAGATGGCGACGGCGGGCGAAGAGGGCGCCTCGGCGCGGAGGAGCGCGACGCGCGGGAACGGGGTGCGGGTGCCGCCGCGGGCGCAGGCGGCGGCGAGACGGTCGCGGAATTCCTGGAGCATGCCGGCGGGTTCCTTCGCGCCGCAACATGGCTGCTTTGAGCGGATCGTGCAAGAGGGGGCGAGCATCCGTCTATCGCCCGGCGGTGCGGCGCGCCATCTCCGATGCAACGGTCCGGCGCGCGGGCCGCGATGAAAGGGTTGCGACATGCGCTACAACACACTCGGGCGGACGGGGCTCCTGGTCTCGGAGCTTTGCCTCGGCACCATGACCTTCGGCGGCACGGGCGAGCTCTGGGGCAAGATCGGCAAGCTCGGGCAGGGAGAGGCCGAGGCGCTGATCCGGGCCGCGGTGGATGCCGGGATCAACTTCATCGACACGGCGGACGTCTATTCCGAGGGGCAGTCGGAGGAGATCACCGGCCAGGCGCTGAAGAACCTCGGCATCGCCCGCGAGGAGGTGGTGATCGCCACCAAGGCCTTCGGGCGCACCGGGCCGGGGCCGAACGGCAACGGCGCCTCGCGCGGGCACCTGCTCGACGCGGTGAAGGCGAGCCTGAAGCGGCTGCAGCTCGACCATATCGACCTCTACCAGATCCACGGCACCGACGGGACCACGCCGGTCGACGAGACCATGGAGGCGCTGGACCAGATGGTGCGGCAGGGGCTGGTGCGCTACGTCGGCGTGTCGAACTGGGCGGCCTGGCGGGTGGCGAAGGCGCAGGGGATCGCCGAGCGGCGCGGGCTGGCGCGGATCGCCACGCTGCAGGCCTACTACACGGTGGTGGGGCGGGATCTGGAGCGGGAGATCGTGCCGATGCTGGCCTCCGAGGGGGTGGGGCTGATGGTGTGGAGCCCGCTGGCCGGCGGGCTGCTGTCGGGCAAGTACGACGGGGAAGGTGCGGCGGCGGACGGGCGGCGGGCGAACTTCGACTTCCCACCGGTGGACCGCGGCCGGCTGCCCGGCGTGCTCGACGCGCTGCGCGGGGTGGCGGAGGCGCGGGGCGTCACGGTGGCGCAGGTGGCGCTGGCTTGGCTGCTGCACCAGCCGGCGGTGACCAGCGTGCTGATCGGCGCGAACCGGGCCGATCAGCTGCAGGACAACATCGGCGCGGTGGCGGTGAAGCTGACCGAGGAGGACCTGGCGGCGATCGACGAGGCGAGCGCGCTGCCGCCGGAGTATCCCGGCTGGATGATCGCGCGGCAGGGGGCGTATCGGCAGAGCTGAGGCGGGAGCCTGGGCTACCCGCGCGCCTTCGGGTGGGCGGCGGCGTAGGCCTCCATCAGGCGGGCCTGGTCGACGCCGGTGTAGATCTGCGTCGAGGCGAGGGTGGCGTGGCCGAGGAGTTCCTGGATGGTGCGCAGGTCGCCGCCGGCTTCGAGCAGGTGGGTGGCGAAGGAGTGGCGCAGCGCGTGCGGGGTGGCGGTGGCGGGCAGGCCGAGCTGCATGCGGGCGCTGCGCCATCGCCTGCTGCACCGCGCGCGGGTTGAGCGCGCCGCCGCGCGCGCCGAGGAAGAGCGGCGCGGCGGGGCCGGGGGTGAACGGCAGGAGCGCGCGGTAGGTCTCGACCGCGCGGGCCGCGACGGGCAGGACCGGGACGAGCCGCTCGCGGCCGCCCTTGCCGCGGATGCGCAGGGTGTCGCCGAGCGGCGCGTCGGCCTGCCTCAGGCCCAGCGCCTCGGAGATGCGCAGGCCGCAGCCGTAGAGCAGGGTCACCACCGCCACGTCGCGGGCGGCGATCCAGGGCGTCATGCTCTGCAGCTCCACCGTCTCGATCAGCGCGCGGGCGGCGTCGGGCGCCACCGGGCGGGGGAGGCGCGCCTTGATCCGCGGGCCGCGGGTGGCGGTGACCGCCGGGGCGACGAGGCCGCGCGACTCCGCCAGCCAGCCGTGGAAGCCCTTGACCGCCGAGAGCGCGCGGGCGAGCGAGCGGGCGGAGAGGCCACGCCCGCGCTCGCGCGCCATCCAGGCGCGCAGGTCGGAGGTGGTCACCCGGCCGAGGGCAGCGGCACCGGCCGGGCCGCCCCAGTGGCCGGCGAGAAAGCCGAGATAGCCGGCGAGGTCGCGCTGGTAGGCGGTCAGGGTGCGCGGGCTCATGCCGCGCACGCCGCCGAGCTGAGCCAGCCAGTCCTGCAGGAGTTGCGTCGCCCCCTCGGACGGCGCCGGGACGCTCACGCCACCCAGCGCCTCAGGCTGCGCTCGACCACCCCGCCGAAGAAGGCGAGCAGGTCGGTGCCCTGGTCCGGGTGGAAGCGGTTGACGTCGTGCGCGCCGAAGGCGAGAAGCGCCGGGTGCTCGGCGCCGAGGTTGAGCCGGATCAGCGCCTCGGAGCGGATCTCCGGCGCCTCCGTGCCGTAGAAATCCGGCGAGGCGCTCAGCGAGCTGGCGCAGCGTCACCCGGCGCGCCCCGAGGCCGCGGCCCTGGGTCACGTAGGCATCGACCCCGCCGGCCGGCAGCGCGATGACGGTGTCGCGGAAAGGCCCCTCCGGACCGAGGCCGGCGCCGGGCGCCGCCGACGGCGCCTCCAGCCCGAGGCGGATCACCTCGACGCCGAGGATGGGCGCCACGTCGTGGGTAAGTCACCTTGAGGAAGTCGGCGAAATCGCTGGGATCGAGCACGGCGAGGCAGGCGCGGTGGACCTGGTTCATGCCGGCGACGTTCTCGTAGGCGGCGGCGAGCACCTCGCGGTGGGTGTCCTCGAGCCGGTCGAGCCGCTCCTCCAGCCGGTCGACGAGGACGCCGCGCAGGTCGACCACGTTGCGGCCCTGGGCGCTGCGGTCGGCCTGCAGCAGCGCCCGCATCAGCTCGTGGTCCTCGAGGATCAGACCGGGATCGCTGAGGATGTGTTCGCGGATCGCCAGCGTCGCGGTCTCGGTCATGCTCATTCCTTCTGCCTCATACGTTTTTTGTCAGATGATCTTCTGGCCGGTGGCCGACCAGTCCTTGAGGAACGCCGTCAGCCCCTTGTCGGTCAGGGGATGCTCGGCGAGCTTCTGCAGTACCGAGGCCGGCGCGGTGATCACGTCGGCGCCGATCATCGCGGCTTCCCTGACGTGGTTCACCGTGCGGATCGAGGCGGCGAGGATCTCGGTCTCGTAGCCGTAGTTGTCGTAGATCACGCGGATGTCGCGGATCAGATCCATGCCGTCGATATTGATGTCGTCGAGCCGGCCGACGAAGGGCGAGATGAAGGTGGCGCCGGCCTTGGCGGCGAGCAGCGCCTGGTTGGCGGAAAAGCAGAGGGTGACGTTGACCATGCGGCCCTCTTCGGAGAGGGTGCGGCAGGCCTTGAGCCCGTCCCAGGTGAGTGGCACCTTCACCGCGATGTTGGGGGCGAGCTGCGCCAGCTTGCGGCCCTCGGCGAGCATGCCCTCGAAATCGAGGGCCACGGTTTCGGCGCTCACCGGGCCTTCGACCTCGCCGCAGATCTCGCGGACCACTTCGATGAAGTCGCGTCCCGATTTCTTGATGAGACTTGGATTCGTGGTGACCCCGTCCACGAGGCCCAGGGCGTTCAGCTCGCGAATCTCGTCGATCTCAGCGGTGTCCACGAAGAATTTCATGGGGGTAGCCTCCGGGTTCCGGGCGTCAGCCCTTGTGGTTGCGGCTGATAGTAGCCCAAGGTATTGCGCGATGGAACACCTCAATCCGCCAGAATCCGCGCGCATCTTCGCGCCCGGCACGCCGGTCGCGGTGGTGGTGGAGGGCGGTCTCGACCGGCCGCTCGACTACCGCGCGCCGGCAGGCGGGGTGCGGGCGGGCGACCTGGTGGAGGTGCCGCTCGGGCCGCGGCGGCTGATCGGTCTGGTGTGGGGGGGGCAGGCGCGGGTTTCGACGCCGCCAAGCTGCGCGACATCTTCCGCGTGCTCGACGCGCCGCCGCTGGCCGCAGGCATGCGTGAGTTCCTCGGCCGGGCGGCGGACTATACGCTGACGCCGCTGCCGGTGATGCTGCGGCTCGCCACCCGCGCGCCGGGGCTGGGTTCGCCGCCGGCGGCGCGGCCGGTGCTGCGGCGGACGGGCCGCGAGCCCGACCGGATGACCGACGCGCGGGCGCGGGTGCTCGCGACCTTCGCCGAGTACGGCAACCTCGGCTTCGCGCCGATGGAGCTGGCGCAGCTCGCCGGGGTCTCGCCGGGGGTGGTCAAGGGCCTGGAGGCGCAGGGGGTGCTGGCGCGCGAGGAGGCGCCGCGCGATGCGCCCTATCCCGTGCTCGATCCGGCGACCGATCCGCGCCCGCTGTCGGCGGCGCAGGCGGAGGCCGCGGCGACGCTGCGCCTCGCTGTCGCCGCCGGGCGCTACGGGACGACGCTGCTCAAGGGCGTCACCGGGTCGGGCAAGACCGAGGTCTATCTCGAGGCGGTGGCAGAGGCGCTGGCGCGCGGGCGGCAGGCGCTGGTGCTGCTGCCGGAGATAGCACTTTCGGTGGAGTTCCTCGACCGGGTGGAGGCGCGTTTCGGCGCCCGCCCCGCCGAGTGGCACTCGGGCGTCACCCAGGCGGCGCGGCGGCGGGCATGGATGGCGGTGGCGAGCGGCGATGCGCGGCTGGTGGTGGGCGCGCGCTCGGCGCTGTTCCTGCCGTTCGCCGACCTCGGGCTGATCGTCGTCGACGAGGAGCATGACGGATCCTACAAGCAGGAGGACGGCGCGCTTTACCACGCCCGCGACATGGCGGTGCTGCGCGCCTCGATCGAGGGGGCGGCGGTGGTGCTGGCCTCGGCGACACCGAGCCTGGAGAGCTGGGCCAACGCGGATGCCGGCAAGTATGCGCGGCTGGATCTGCCGGAGCGGTTCGGCGTCGCCGAGCTGCCGGAGATGCGGGCGATCGACCTGCGCGAGGACCCGCCGGAGCCGGGGCGATGGATTTCCGGGCCGCTTGAGGCGGCGGTTGGCGAGCGGCTGGCGGCGGGCGAGCAGGCGCTCTTGTTTCTCAACCGCCGCGGCTATGCGCCCGCTGACCATCTGCCGCGCCTGCGGCCAGCAGGTCGGCTGCGACCAGTGCGACGCGCGCATGGTCGAGCACCGGTTCCGCAAGCGGCTGGTCTGCCACCAGTGCGGGGCGAGCAAGCCGATCCCGACCGCCTGCCCGGCCTGCAAGGTGGAGGGGAAGATGACCACCCTAGGCCCCGGCGTCGAGCGGGTGGCCGAGGAGGCGGCGGCGCTCTGGCCGGAGGCGCGGCTGGCCATCCTCTCGTCCGACCTCGCCGAGGGGCCGCGGGCGCTGAAGGCGCGCATCGACGAGATCGCCCGCGGCGCCGCCGACGTGGTCATCGGCACGCAGCTCGTCTCCAAGGGGCACAACTTCCCGCTGCTGACGCTGGTGGGCGTCATCGACGCCGATCTCGGGCTGCAGGGCGGCGATCTGCGCGCGGCGGAGAAGACCTTCCAGCTCATCCGCCAGGTGGCGGGGCGTGCCGGGCGGGCCGAGCGGCCGGGCCTGGCGCTGATCCAGACCCACCAGCCCGAGCACCCGGCGCTGCGCGCGATCCTGACCGGCGACGACGAGGCCTTCTGGCGCGCCGAAGCGGAGGCGCGGCGGCGGGCGACGATGCCGCCCTACGGGCGGCTGGCCGGGGTGATCGTCACCGGCACCGACGAGGCGAGGACCTGGGAGGCGGCGCGCGCGCTGGCCCGCGCCTCCGACGGCCTGCGCGCCGCCGGCGCCGAGCTCTGGGGGCCGGCGCCGGCGCCGGTCGCACGGGTCCGCGGGCGGCACCGGGTGCGGATGCTGGTGCGCGCCGCCAAGGGCGTGCCGCTGCAGCCGGCGCTGCGCGCCTGGGCGGCGTCGGTGCCGGTGCCCTCGGCCGTGCGAGTGACGATCGACGTGGACCCGCAGAGCTTCTTCTGAACGCCGACGTCCTGCCTTCGAGCGGGCTGGCCTGGAACGCTGAACAACTGTAGGATGTATCTGCGCGCGTTCTGGTTGACCAAGTGTCGCAGTTCGATCATCCGGTCGGCGCGCGGTCCGAACGGGAGAGCCATGTCCTCGGCAAAAGGCGTCCTGCATCAAATGAGACCTCCGCTGGTGGTGGTCGTCGCAATCGCGGCGACGGTCGTGAGCCTTCGCGCGCTCGGCTTCGGCGACGACATCCTTCTGGGGGCCACCCCGGCCTCGGCGATGGCGCTCGGCGCGGCGTTGGTCCTGCGCTGGCGCGGGGTGATCGCGGCGGCGGCGGGGTTCGCTCTCGGCGGCTTCATCGCGGGTCTTACGACAGGGGAGTTTCTGACCAACGCCGCGGCGCATGGCCTGGCCGCGTTCGCCGGTGCGCTGACCATGCGCTTCCTGGCGCGTCGGTGGCGCCCGGAGAGCCGCACCCGCGAGTGGCTGGTCTTTCTCGCCGGGATCGCCGCCTTCACGGCCTGCATCTCGGCGACGCTATTCGCGGGTGCCGCGGCGGGGCTCGTCACCGGGCCGGACGCCTGGCCGGCTCCGGTCATGGCGGCGGTCTTCGAGCCCCTGGGGCTTCTCACCTTCGGCGCGGTGCTCGCCAACATCGGCGAGTATCGCCGGGTGCTGGCTGATCTGCGACCCACTGCATACATCCTGGCACTCGCGGTCGCCCTGCTCGGCATCCTCGGCCTGCTCCTCTCGCTGCACATCGAAGTGATCAGCCCGAGCGGCGCCACGCTTCTCCTGGCCGTGCCCTTCTGCCTCTGGGTGGCGATGCAGGACCGCAGCCTTGATGGCGCGCTGCTCTCGTTCCTGGCGGCGCATGTGGCGCTCTACATGCTCCTCCATCACGTGGGGCCGGTCGACACGATCGAGTACGTGACGACGGTCCTCTACCTCAATCTCCTGGTCGCGACCTGCCAGCTGGTGCATTCGGTCAACCGCGACCGGCTGCGGGCGCTGGCGGAGGTCGCCGCGCACAAGGCCGAGCTGGAGGACCGGGTCGCCGAGCGTACGGCGCGGCTGGCGCTGATGACCGAGCGCGCCGTGGCCGCCGACGCCGCCAAGACCCGGTTTCTCACCACCGTCTCGCATGAGGTGCGCACGCCGCTGAACGGCGTCATCGGCATGGCGAGCGTGCTCCTCGCCGGCGAGCTGAACGAGACCCAGCGGCGCAATGCCACGATGATCCGCAGCTCGGGGATGCATCTGCTCGACGTGATCAACCGCATTCTCGACTACTTCCGCCTGGACCAGGCTCCCGACGCCCATGACGACATCGATTTCGACCTGCGCGGAACTGGTCGAGGAGGTGGTGGACGAGGCGCGCTTTTCTCCCCACGCCGAAGGCCTGGCCCTGCGGGCCGAGTTTGCGCCGGATCTCTCGCTGGTGCGCCACGGCTACCGCCAGGGCCTGCGCCAGATCGTCACCAACCTCGTGGGCAATGCCGCGAAGTTCACCGAGCACGGGTCGGTGACGGTCCGGCTGCTGGAGCGGCCGGACGACGTCGTCCGCATCGAGGTGGAGGACACCGGCATCGGCATCCCGGTCGACCGGCGCGAGCGGATTTTCGAGGCCTACGAGCAGGTCGACGGCTCGATCGCCCGGCGCTTCGGCGGCACCGGGCTTGGTCTCGCCATCTGCGCCGAGCTTGCCGAGCGGCTGGGCGGGCGCATCGGCGTCCTCAGCCAGGAGGGCGCCGGCTCGCTGTTCTGGGTGGAAGTGCCGCTCGCCCGCGCTGCGGCGCAGGAGACCCGCGCCGCAGCGTCACTGGCGGGCGAGCTCAGGCCGGCGCCAGCCGCGTCGAGCCGCCGCCGCTGATCACCTGCACCCGCTGGCCGACGCCGAAGGTGGGCTCGGCCTGCACCACGGCGATGAACTGGCCGTTGTCGAGCTGCACCGTCCATTCGATCGAGTTCCGCGACCCGGCGTTGCGGCCCGCGGCCTGGCCGGCCGCCACGCCCGCGGTCGCGCCGACCGCGGTGGCGACGTCCTGGCCCGTGCCGCCGCCGACCTCGTGGCCGAGCGCCGCGCCGGCCACGCCGCCGAGCACCGCGCCGAGGAGCTGCGTGCCTTCGCCGCCCTGCACCAGCACGTTGCGCGCGCTGGTGACGGTGCCGAACTGCACCGACTGGGCCGACTGCGCCTGGCTCGCGGTCACGATGTCGCCGCCTGTCGGCGGCGTGCAGGCCGCAAGCGCCGCGGCAAGAGCAAGGGCGGCGGTGCCTCTCAGAGTTGCTACCAGCATTTGGACGTTTCCTCTCCAGCTGAGCCAAATCTTGTGTCCGGTGCACCGGAGCCCTGTCATATCCCGCATGCCGCCCCATTCAACTCCGGATTCCGCCGGCTGGTGCCGCGCGCGCCTGCGCGCGACCGGCTTCTTCCATCCGGCGGCGGCTCGGGATAGAGACGCTGGCACCGCAAGCGTCCGAGACCGCCGATGACCGAGCCGCACCCGACGATCCGCCCGCAGCCGGGCATCCTGGAGATCGCCCTCTACCAGGGGGGCGATCGCGAGCTCGCCGGGCACGCGCAGGTACTCAAGCTGAGCTCCAACGAGAACCCGTTCGGCCCGTCGCCGAAGGCGCGTCGAAGCTTACCGTGCCGCGGCGGCAATGCTTGCACCTCTATCCGTCCACCGACCATGCCGGCCTGCGCGCCGCCATCGGCGAGGTGCACGGCCTCGACCCGGCGCGGATCATCTGCGGCGCGGGATCGGACGAGATCATCACCTTCCTGATGCAGGCCTATGCCGGGCCGGGGACGGAGGTGATCCACACCGAGCACGGGTTCGGCATGTACCGGATCAGCGCGCTGGCCGCCGGCGCCACGCCGGTGGAGGTGCGCGAGCGCGAGCGGCGCACCGACGTGGACGCGATCCTCGCCGCGGCGACCGAACGGACGGCGCTGGTCTTCATCGCCAACCCGAACAACCCGACCGGGACGATGATCCCGGCGGCGGAGGTGGCGCGGCTGGCCGCCGGACTGCCGGCGCAGGCGATCCTCGTGCTCGACGGCGCCTATGCCGACTTCGTCCCCGGCTTCGACGGCCATGCCAACCTGGTCGCCGCCGCGCGACAACGTGGTGATGACGCGGACCTTCTCGAAGATCTACGGCCTCGGCGGGCTGCGCGTCGGCTGGGGCTATGGGCCGGCGCATGTGATCGCGGTGCTGAACCGGGTGCGCGGGCCGTTCAACCTCTCCACGCGCGCAGCTTGCGACGGCGGAGGCAGCAGCGCGGGATGCCGACTACACCGCGTTCTGCCGGGCGGAGAACGTCCGCAACCGGCGGGCGCTCGCTGCAGCGTTGGCGGCGTCGGGCGTGCCGTCCGATCCGTCGGAGGCGAACTTCGTGCTGGCGCGCTTCCGCGACCAGGGCGAGGCAGAGGCCTGCGACACGGCGCTGCGCGCGGCGGGGATCATCGTGCGCCGGGTCGCGGGCTACAACCTGCCGCAGGCGCTGCGCATTACCGTCGGCGACGCCGCAGGCTGCGCCCGGGTGGCCGAGGCGGTGGGCGCCTTCATGCGGGTCCGGGCGTGATGCGCCATCCGGCACGTGGCGCTGATCGGGCTGGGGCTGATCGCCTCGTCGATCAGCCACGCCATCCGTCGCAGCGGCGCCCCGGTGCGGATCACCGGCTTCGCCCGCACGCCCGAGACCCGTGCCGAGGCGGCGCGGCTGGGGCTGGCCGAGATCTTCGACAGCGCCGGCGAGGCGGTCGAGGGCGCGGACCTGGTGCATCCTCTGCGTGCCGGTCGGCGCCATGGCGGCGGTCGCGGCCGAGATCGCGCCGCACCTCAAGGCCGGCGCCATCGTCAGCGACGTGGGCTCGGTCAAGCGCGCGGTGATCGCGGCGGTAGGGCCGCACCTGCCCGAAGGCGGTGCATTTCGTTCCCGGCCACCCGCTGGCCGGCACCGAGCATTCCGGGCCGGGCGTCCGGCTTCGCCGCGCTCTTCGACAACCGCTGGACCATCCTGACGCCGCTGCCGGGTAGCGATCCCGCGGCGGTGGCGGCGCTGCGGGATTTCTGGACCGCGCTCGGGGCGCGGGTCGATGTCGATGGACCCCGACCACCACGACCTGGTGCTGGCGGTGACCAGCCACGTGCCGCACCTGATCGCCTACACCATGGTCGGCGTTGCCGACCACCTGAGCCGGGTGACCGAGCAGGAGGTGATCAATTATTCCGCGGCGGGCTTTCGCGACTTCACCCGCATTGCCGCCTCGGATCCCGTCGATGTGGCGCGACGTCTTCCTCGCCAACAAGGAGGCGACGCTCGACATCCTCGGACGGTTCACCGAGGAGCTCTTCGCGCTGCAGCGGGCGATCCGGCTCGGCGACGGCGAGCATCTGCACGCCTACTTCACGCGCACGCGGGCGATCCGCCGCGGGATCATCGAGGCCGGCCAGGACACCGCCGCGCCGGACTTCGGGCGGATCGCGGTGAAGGAAAACAACGAGTAGTAGAACGGCCCGCGTCGCCGAGTTCCGCGGCACGACGGGTACCTGTGGACCCCGCTCGTCGCAGACCTGAATGCGGTATCCGCCGGAGAGGAGGGCAGCGGCACGCCCGCGGGGGCCGCGTAAGCGGCCGCCCGGGAGGCGGGCGGCCGCTGCCCGGCGCCGGGCGCCGGGCGGGACGGCGACCCCCGCGCCTCCCCGCTATGAAAAGCGTCTGCCCAATGATCGACAGGTCAATCCGAAGGACCGTTGGCATAGGCCCGGACCTGGCGCCTCAGCGCTGCGCCAGCCGCGGCGCGGGGCCGAGCGGGATCGGGCCGAGGCGGGCCATGCCGCCGGAGAAGTCGAGGGGCACTTCCAGCGCGTTGCGGTCGCCGGAGAGGCGCGCGATCAGCCCCAGGCCGGAGCGCAGCGCCCCTGCCAGCGTCGGGTTCAGCGCGCCGCCGGACTCGGCCACGTCGAGCATCGTCTCCCAGTTGCGGGCGCGCAGGTCGAGGCGGCCCTCAGCGAAGCCCTTGGCGTCCACCTCGAGCGTGCCGCGGGCGCGCAGGTCGAGCTTTCCCCAGGTGAAGGAAAGGTCGCGGATCTCGACCGCTTCGAGCACCGGGTTGTCGCTCTCGACTGTCGAGCGGTCCCAGGGCCGGTCGAAGACGAGGGTTGAATCGAGCGCGAGCGGGCCGATCTCGGCCGGCAGGATTCCCTCGGCCCCGAGGCCGGCGAGCACCTGCTGCGGCAGCGCCAGGCTCTCGGCGTTGAAGGCGACGTCGTGGGCAAAGGGCGTGCCGTCGGTGGCCTGGCGGGTGGCGAGGATCGCCTTGCCGATGGTGGCGGTCCAGCCGGCGTCGCCGGTGATCGCCATGTTCTCGATCTCGAAGGTCGAGTGGTCGAGCTCGAGCCGCGGGGTAGGCCGGAAGATCACCGAGCCGCGCAGCCGGTCGCTGGTGGCGCGCAGCGTCTCGTAGGGGGTGGCGACGATCTGCTCGCCGCTGAGGACGGCGATGACGTGGTTGGGCTTGTAGGAGAGCGAGAGGACCTGCAGGCCGTCGGCGTGCCAGGACCAGCCGGCGGCGGGGTCGGAGAGGTCGAGGTCGCGGATGACCGTGTCCACGCGGTTGGGGAAGCCGCGCACGCGCACGTCCTCGGCCTCGGCGACCCAGCCGGCGGCGCGGCGTTCGGCGAGCCAGGCGGTCATCGCCCGGTCGCGGGCGGTGGACTGCACGAACCACCAGCCGCTCCAGGCGAGCGCCGCCAGGATCACGATTGCCAAGAGTGTGCGCATGTCCTACCCCGTGCCCGATATCGAGCGGGGGCTTAGCGCAGGCGCGCGGGCGGCGACAGCGGAAATGGGCAAGGTTCCGGGCGCGGAAAGCGGCGGCGAGGCGGGCGAAGGCTTCTGGGTCTTCGGCTACGGCTCGCTGATCTGGCAGCCGGGCTTCGACTTCGCCGACCGGCGCGTCGCCACCCTGCGCGGCTACCGGCGCGCCTTCTGCATGAGCTCGATCGTCTACCGCGGCACGCCGGAAGCGCCGGGGCTGGTGCTGGCGCTCGACCGTGGCGACGGCTCGGGGATCTGTGTCGGCGTCGCCTACCAGGTGGGGGCGGCGGGGGCGGCGGCGACGTTGGCCTATCTGCGGGAGCGCGAGCTCGTCTCCTATGCCTATGCCGAGGCGCGGCTGCCGGTGGAGCTCGAGGACGGCGAGATGGTCGAGGCGCTGGCCTTCGTGTCGAACCCGGAGCACGCGCAGTACCGCGGCGGCCTGAGCCTCGAGGCACAGGCCGAGGTCATCGCCCGCGCCGTGGGGCCGCGGGGCCCGAACCGGGACTATCTCATCAACACGGTGGAGAGCCTCGACGCGCTGGGGCTGCACGATCCCGACCTGGCGCGGCTGGTCGAGCTGGTGGGCGGGCGGCCGGCCTGAGGGCGATCACCAATTCGTGCGGGCGTGCCGCGTAACTCTGCCGCCCTTCGCCCCGTATCGCATGGCACCGCATGAGCGGGACAACCAACGGGAGACGGGAATGATCCGCACTATCTTTGCCATCGCGCTGACGGGTTCCGCGGCCGCGCCGGCCTTCGCCATGGACGACATGTCCTGCGCCGACTTCTCCGCCATGGACGCCGCGGGGCAGATGCACGCGATGTCCGAAATGGACGAGGGGATGATGGGCTCGGGCGGCATGATGGCCTCGACCGACGCGACCGACGCCATGTCCCCCGAGGACACCACCAAGGCGGTTGCGTCCACCTGTGCCGACCACCCCGACATGATGGTCGGCGAGGCCATGGGAATGCTGCCGCATTAGGCTATGCTACGCGGTGGGAGGTGCCGGCCCGCCGGCGCCTCCCCGAGTCGAGAACCGGAGCCACCCATGACCCGCACCCTCCCCCTGTTGACCCTGACCCTGGCCGCGCTCGCACCGGCCGTCTTCGGCCAGACCCTGCTGCAGGGCGATCTGGCGCCGGAGCCGGGGATGGACGCCCCCGAGTGCGGCCAGTTTGTCGACGCGGATTCGCTCCAGCAGATCCAGATGCTGAGTGCGATCCAGCCGCTCGGCGACGAGATCGACCCGAACGACACCGCAATGGCGCAGCAATGGGCCGGCGAAGTCACCAAGGCCTGCGGCTCCGATCGGAACCGGCCGCTTGCAGATGCCGCGCGGGCGGCGCTGGGCGAATGACCGAGGCCGTCCCCCCCTTCCTGACCGGGACCCCGCCGCGCGGCGGCGACCTGGTGCGGCGGCACAGGCTCTCCACGCGGGTCTGGCACTGGGTGAATGCGTTCACCTTCTTCATCATGCTGATGAGCGGGCTGATGATCTTCAACGCGCATCCGCGGCTCTACTGGGGCCAGTACGGGGCCAACTACGACCAGGCCTGGCTGCAGATCGGGACTGACGAGGGGCGTGGATACCTGCGGGTGGGCGAGCTCGTGGTCGGCACCACCGGCGTGCTGGGCACCCGCACCGTCGATGGCCGGGCGGTGAACCGCGCCTTCCCCGGCTGGGCGACGATCCCCTCGAACTACGACCTCGCGCTGTCGCGGCGGTGGCACCTGACCTTCGCCTGGGTGTTCGCGGTCGGGTTCCTCGCCTATGCGCTGGGCAGCCTGGTGAACGGGCACCTGCGGCGCGACCTGCTGCCCAAGGGCCCGGAGCTGGCGCCCGGGCACGTCTGGCATGACATCAAGCAGCACGCGAGGCTGAACTTTCCGAAGGGCGAGGCGGCGCGGCGCTATAACGTCTTGCAGAAGCTCGCTTATCTCGGCGTTCTCGCCGTTCTCATCCCGCTGATGATCCTGACCGGGCTGACCATGTCGCCGAGCATGGACGCGACCTGGCCGTGGCTTCTCGATGTCTTCGGCGGCCGGCAGTCGGCGCGCTCGATCCACTTTATCGTCGCCTGGTCGCTGGTGCTGTTCCTGGTCGTCCACCTGGTCATGGTGGTGCTGGCGGGGCCGTTCAACGAGATCCGCGCCATGATCACCGGCCGCTTCCGCCTGCCGAAGGAGAAGGAATGATGTCGCGCCTCCTGACCCGCCGGGGACTCCTCCGCGGCGCCGGCCTCGCCGCGCCCGCCCTGCTGCTTGGCGGCTGCGACTGGCTCGGGGCGAGCCCGAGTTTTCGCGACATCGTGCTCGGTTCCGGCGAGTGGCTGTCCTACAACGTGCACCGGCTGATCGGGTCCCAGGCGCTGGCGCGGGAGTACGATCCCTCTGAAATGTCTCCGAGATTCCGTACCAACGGCAACACCGATGCCCGTTCGCCGGAGTATCAGCGGCATGTGGAGGAGGGGTTCGCCGACTGGCGGCTGAGCATCGACGGGCTGGTGGAGAACCCGCTGGCGCTGTCGCTGGCGGAGTTGCGCGCCATGCCGTCGCGGAGCCAGATCACCCGGCACGACTGCGTCGAGGGGTGGAGCGCCATCGGCAAGTGGACGGGCACCCCGCTCGGCGAGCTGCTGAAGGCGGCGCGATTGCAGCCGGAGGCGCGGTACATCGTCTTTCACTGCGCCGATGATTTCAGCGGTACCGCCTACTACGAAAGCATTGATCTTGTTGACGCTTTCCACCCGCAGACGATCCTCGCCTGGGGGATGAACGACGCCGACCTGCCGGTCGGCCACGGGGCGCCGCTGCGGCTGCGGGTGGAGCGGCAGTTGGGCTACAAGCAGGCCAAGTTCATCATGCGCGCCGAGGTGGTGGCGAGCCTGTCCGGGATCGGCCAGGGCAAGGGCGGGTTCTGGGAGGATACGATCAATTACGACTGGTACGCCGGGATCTGAGGTGGAATCCGGGGGGTCGGGGAGACCCGGGGGGAATTTCCAAGTATTCCAGAGGTTAATGTGGATTTGTTGCGTATGGAAAGCGTATGGAATCCATATGGGAAACATATGGCACCTAAAATAGTCAGGATTGAATCGTTAACGGCTGCGGCGATTGTACCGGTTCAATCTCGTGAGCGGATGTCATCGGGTTGAAGCATGCCGTGATCGCGGCGATCACGACTGTAAGGGTCTGTCACAATCGGTGATGAGGCGTATCCGCCACTCATGGCCTGACCTTGGCGAGAGGACGTCGGCTCACGGCCCCAATGCAGCCGCCGATCCGATCGGCGCGCAACCTCGCCGCCCGCACCCCGCGGATTTGGCCGTCGACAAATTCGCGCGCGCCTGCCCGCCCGTGGGCAGGCGCGAAGAGCGCCAGCCCGGGCACGCGCGCGCGAATTGCGAGCGCCGGGCGAGCGGAGAACCCCTTCGCCTCCGCGCTCGCGCGCTCCGCCGAACGGCCCGGCCGAAGCAGTGCTTCGGCTTGTCGGGCCGCGGACTCGCGGGCCGAGGCCCGCTTCGTCGGACGACCGCTCCTGGCGCAAAGCGGCCGGCGGGATGTACCATGTCCACCTGATGCTTCCGGCAGGCGTCGAAGGGCGGCGGTGCGGGCGGAGACGGAGGCGCTTCCGCTCCGCCGTCTCACGTCGGCCGTCACCCGCACCACGTCGCCGGGGGCGGGGGTGGGGGCGCCGGGGTCGAGGCGGGCGGGCGCGCGAATTGCGAGCGTCGGGCGCGCGGAGAACCCCTTCGCCTGCGCGCGCACGCGCTCCGGCGAACGGCCCGGTCGAAGCAGTGCTTCGGCTTGTCGGGCCGCAGTCTCGCGGGCCGAGGCCTGCTTCGGTCGAAGGCGGCCGCGGGGGGTCGACAGCGGGCTTTCGCCGCGGCCACGCCGCATCTATCCTCGCGGTTCCTGGAGGAGGCGATCATGACCACTCACGTCGCGCGCGTTCGCACCGCCCTTGCGGTCGCTTTGCTGTCAGTGCTGCTGTCGGCCTGCGGCTACAACGACATTCCTACGCTGGAGGAGCAGGCCAAGGCGAAGTGGTCGGAGGTGCAGAACAACTACCAGCGCCGCGCCGATTTGATCCCGAACCTCGTGGCGACCGTGCAGGGTTATGCCGCCCAGGAGAAGGACGTGCTGACCTCGGTGGTGGAGGCGCGCGCCAAGGCGACGCAGATCACCGTCTCGGCCGACGATCTTTCCGATCCGGCCAAGGTGCAGGCGTTCCAGGAGGCGCAGAGCCAGCTTTCCGGCGCGCTCGGCCGGCTGATCGCGGTGAGCGAGAACTATCCCGACCTGAAGTCGAACCAGAATTTCCTGGCGCTTCAGTCCCAGCTCGAGGGCACCGAGAACCGCATCGCGGTGGCGCGGCGCGACTACATCGAGGCGGTGCGCGCCTACAACACGAGCTTGCGCACCTTCCCGGGCGTGATCTGGGCCAAGACCTTCTTCCGCGGCAGCAAGCCGATGGCGGAGTTCGCAGCAAGCGATGGCGCCGAGACGCCGCCCGAGGTGAAGTTCTGATGCGGTGACGGCGATGCGCGCGCCCGCCCGCCGGGCCTCGTGGCTGGTCGCCTTCGCGCTCGTCTTCGTCGCCACGGTCGCGGCGGCGCTGAGCTTTCCGCCGCTCACCGGGCGCGTCGTCGACCAGGCCGGCATCCTCACGCCGGCGGCGAAGGCGGCGCTGGAGCCGAAGCTCGCTGAGCTCGAGGCGAGGTCGGGCATCCAGCTCGTCGTCGCCACCGTCGCCTCGCTGGAGGGGCAGGCGATCGAGCCCTACGCCAACGAGCTCTTCCGCGCCTGGAAGCTGGGCGAGGCGGAGCGGAACAACGGCGTGCTGCTGCTCGTCGCGCCGAACGAGCGCCGGGTGCGGATCGAGGTCGGCTACGGCCTCGAAGGCACGCTGACCGACGCGCTGTCGAGCGTCATCATCGCCAACGCCATCACCCCGCGGTTCAAGGCCGGCGACTTCAGCGACGGCGTCACCCGCGGGGTCGACGACGTCATCACCGTGCTGACGACGGACGCCTCGGAGTGGGAGGCGCGGCCCGACCTCAGGCTCGACCGCCGGCCGGAGGCCGGGCCGCCGGACTGGCTGCTGATGGCGGCCTTCTTCGGCTTCGTCACGCTCTTCATCGTGTCGCGCGGCTTCCGCCGGTTGGTCAACAACGTGCTCCTCGCCATCCTGGTCAGCTCGGGCAGCGGCCGGTCGGGCGGCCATTCGCGGGGGGGCTACTCCGGCGGCGGCAGCTGGGGCGGCGGCGGTGGTGGCGGCGGCTTCTCCGGCGGCGGCGGATCGTCGGGCGGCGGCGGCGCGTCGGGGAGCTGGTGATGGAGATGTCGCCCGCCGACCACGACCGGATCGCCGCCGCCATCCGCGCGGTCGAGGAGAAGACCAGCGGCGAGATCATCTGCGTGCTGGCCGAGCAGTCCTCCGACAGCGGAGCGATGCCGATCCTGCTCGCCGCGCTCGCGGCCCTGGCGGCGCCCTGGGTTCTGGTCGGGGTCACCGCGTTGCCGGTGCTGGCGATCCTCTCCTGGCAGGTGGTGGTGTTCCTGGCGCTGGCGCTCGTGCTCTGCCTGCCGCGGGTGCGCGTGGCGCTGATCCCGCGCCGGGCGCGCCGGGCGATGGCCTTCCGGGTAGCGACCGAGCAGTTCTACACCCGCGCCGTTTCGCGCAAGCGCGACCGCTCGGGCATCCTGATCTTCGTGTCGCTCGCCGAGCATTATGCCCGCATCATCGCCGACGACGGCATCGCGGCCCGCGTTCACCAATCCCATTGGCAGGGCGCGGTGGAGGCGCTGATCGCGCACGCCCGGGAGGACCGCGTGGCCGACGGCTTCGTCGCGGCGATCGGGATGTGCGGGACGGTCCTGGCCGAGCACTTCCCGCGCACCGAGGGCAGCGCGAACGAGCTGCCCGACCGCATCTACTTCATCTGACCTCTCAGGCCGGGCGGACCCAGATGACGATGCCGTCGGCGGCCGTCACCCGCACCACGTCGCCGGGGGCGGGGGTGGGGGCGCCGGGGTCGAGGCGGGCGGGCCAGGGGACGCCGTCGACGGTGACCTTGCCTTCGGCGTGCTCGAAGGAGGCGACGACGCCCTCGCGGCCGACGAGGCCGGCGGCGCGGCGGTTGAGGGTGGGGGCCTGGTCGCCGCCGGGCTGGCCGAAGCGGGCGACGAGCGCGCGGCCGACGAAGAAGAAGACGATGGAGAGGGCGGCGAAGATGCCGATCTGCGGGTAGCCGCCGAGGCCCGGAACGATCCAGAGCAGGATGGCGGTGACCAGCGCCGCCGCCGCCGCCCAGACCAGGACGGTGGTGATGGTGACCATCTCGGCCGCGGCGAGCAGGATCGCCAGCGCCACCCACCACCAGGGCGAGATGCCGTCGAGGAGGGTCACGCGCCGCCCCCGCGCGCTGCCTTGGCGAGCTCGGCGATGCCGGCGACCGAGCCGATCAGGCTCGCCGCCTCGAGCGGTACCATGATGGTCTTGGAATTCGGGCTGGCGGCGATGTCGCGCAGCGCCTCGGTGTATTTCTGCGCCACGAAGTAGTTGATCGCCTGCACGTCGCCCTTGGCGATGGCCTCGGAGACCATGGTGGTGGCCTTCGCCTCGGCCTCGGCGGAACGCTCGCGCGCCTCGGCGTCGAGGAAGGCCGCCTGGCGGCGGCCCTCGGCCTCGCGGATCTGCGCCTCGCGCTCGCCCTCGGCCCGCAGGATGGCCGACTGTTTCAGCCCCTCGGCCTGCAGGATCTCGGCCCGCTTCAGCCGCTCGGCCTTCATCTGCCGGCCCATCGCCTCGGAGATGTCGGGCGGCGGCGCCAGGTCGCGGATCTCGACCCGGGTGACCTTCACGCCCCAGGGCGACGAGGCCGCGTCGATCACCGAGAGGAGTCGGTGATTGATCGCATCACGATTGGAAAGCGCTTCGTCGAGATCCATCGAGCCAATGACCGCGCGGATGTTGGTCTGGCTGATGTTCCGCAGCGCCTGCTCCAGGTTGCGCACCTCGTAGGCTGCCTTGGCGGCGTCCACCACCTGGTAGAAGGCGATCGCGTCGGCGACGACCATGGCATTGTCCTTGGTGATGACCTCCTGTTCCTCGATGTCGAGAACGGTCTCCATCATGTTGATCTTCTTGCCGATCCTGTCCATCAGCGGCACGAGGAAACTCAGCCCCGGCTCCAGCGTGCGGGTGAACCGGCCGAAGCGCTCCACGGTCCAGTTCTCGCCCTGGGGCACCGACTTGACCATGGTGAAGATGAGGATGATCGCGAAGATCAGGATCGCGATGGCGGGAGCGCCGAAGGCCGTCATGGTCGTCTCTCCTCGGGTCGAGGGCGCCACGGGCTGCCGCGCCGGTTGAATCCCCCTCGCTTTCGCGCAGATTGTGCTGCAACACAAGCTGGTTGGAAAGCGCACCGTGCCGTCGTAAGCTCGCGGCGCGCCCTGCGCAGGGAGAAGACTTGTCGAAGATGGTGCTCAGTCACACGGCCGAACCGCAGTTCTCCCAGCCGGTGCGGCAGATCGTCATGATGCTGATCGTGGTTGGACTGGCCGTCGCGGTGGCGGTGCTGCTCTTCCCGGTCGTCTCGGAGATCTTTCTCGCCTCGCCCTACCTGAAGATCTTCATTCTGCTCGTCTTCATCATCGGCATTCTCGCCTGCTTCTGGCAGGTGTTCACGCTGATCACCTCGGTCAACTGGATCGAGGGTTTCGCGCTCGACCGGCCCGGCCACGAGTTCACCAAGGCGCCGCGCCTGCTGGCACCGCTGGCTGCGCTGCTGTCGGGGCGGCGGGCGCGGCGGTCGCTGACCTCGGCCTCCACGCGCTCGATCCTGGAGTCGGTCGGAACGCGGATCGAGGAGCAGCGGGATCTCACCCGCTACATCATCAACCTGCTGATTTTCCTCGGCCTGCTCGGCACCTTCTACGGCCTCGCCACGGTGGTGCCGGCGGTGGTGAACACCATCCGCTCGCTGGCGCCGCAGGAGGGGCAGAGCGCGGTGGAGAGCTTCGACGGGCTGATGCACGGGCTGGAGGGCCAGCTCGGCGGCATGGGCACGGCGTTCGGCTCCTCGCTCCTCGGCCTCTCGGGCTCGCTGGTCGTCGGGCTGCTGGAGCTCTTCGCCAGCCACGCGCAGAACCGCTTCTACCGCGAGCTGGAGGAGTGGCTCTCCTCGATCACCAAGATCGGCGTCATGGGGGTGGAGCCGGAGGAGGCGCTGACCGCGGCCAACGTGCTGATGGTGATCGGGCAGACCGCCGAGCATATCGACCAGCTGCGCGAGGTGGTGGAGCAGGGCGCGGCGCGCTCGGCGGAGACCGAGGCGCGCATCGGCGAGCTCACCGCCCTTCTCGCCGCGCCCAAGGCGCCGCCGGTGGACAACACGCTGCTGGAGCGGATCGCCGTCGGGCAGGAACGCATGGCGCAGCTTCTCGCCGCCCAGCCGCGCCACGATCCGCGCGCCGACGGGCTTGACCGGGCGCTGCTCGAGCGGATCGCCCAGGCGCAGGAGCGGATGGTGGCCGCGCTGGGCGCCCGCGACGAGGACGGCGGCGGCATCGACGCCGAGACGCGGGCGCGGCTGCGCTCCATCGACACCCAGGTGCTGCGCATCCTCGAGGACCTGTCCGCCGGGCGGCAGGATCTGGTGACGGAGATCCGCCAGGACATCGCCAGCCTCGCCGAGGCGCTGCGCACGGTGGCGGCACGGGGGAGGTACTAGAGCCGTGGCGCTCAGCCGACGCGGGTCGGGACGGTTCCCGGCGGTGATCTGGCCCGGCTTCGTCGACGCGATGACGGCGCTGATCCTGGTGCTGTTCTTCGTGCTGTCGATCTTCATGATCGTGCAGTTCGTGCTGCGCGACACCATCACCGGCCAGGGCAAGCAGCTCGAGGAGCTGTCGGTGCAGGTGGCGAACCTCGCCGACGCGCTGGGGCTGGAGCGCAGCCGTGCCGACACCCAGGCCGCGCTGGTCACGACGCTGAGCGGGGAGAAGGCGGCCGCCGAGGCGCAGATCGGCACGCTGACCGGGGAGAAGGAGGCCGCGGAGGCGCGGGTCGCCGACTTCGAGGCGCAGGTGGCGAGCCTGATCGCGCGCAACACCGACCTTTCCGGTGCGCTGACGGCGGCGCAGAGCGAGAGCGCCGAGCGGCTGAGCGCCAGCCAGGCGCTGGAGGCCTCGCTCGCCCAGGCCCGGAGCGAGCTCGACGCCGGCGCCGAGGCGGCGCGGCTGGCCGCCGCCCGGCGCGAGGCGCTGGAGGCGCTGGTCGCCTCGCTGCGCGCGGATTCCGAGACGCTGAAGGCGCAGGCGGCCGAACAGGCGACGCAACTGCAGACGGCGGCGACGCTGACCACCGATCAGGCGGCGCAGCTCGCCGCGGCGCTGGCGCTGACCGACGAGCAGGCGACGAAGCTGGCGGCGGCGGAGAAGCTCACCGACGAGCAGCGGGCGCAGCTCGAGGCGGCTGGCCTTGCCGTGGCCGAGCGGACCAGGAAGCTCGACGAGGCCGAGGCGGCGCGGCTGGTGGAGGCGGCGGCGGCCGAGGCGCTGCGCAACAAGCTCGAGAACTCCGAAGCCGAGCTGACCGCGATGACCATGAGCCTGGAGGCCGAGCGCAAGAAGGCCGAGGATACGCTGACGCTGCTGGCCGCGGCCGACGCCGCCAAGAAGGCGCTGGAAGGCGACCGGACCACGGCGCTGAGCGACGCCGAGAAGCGGGCGGCCGAGCTGGCCCAGGCCAACGCGCTTCTCGCCGATCAGACGGAGATCTCGACCGAGGCGCAGCGGCAGGTGGCGCTGCTGAACCAGCAGACCGCCCAGCTCCGCCAGCAGCTCAACTCGCTGCAGGGGTTGCTCGACACCGCCGAGGCCAAGGACGTGGCGGCGCAGGTGCAGATCGACAAGCTGGGATCGAACCTCAACGCGGCGCTGGCGCGGGTGGCGATCGAGGAGCGGCGGCGGGCCGAGCTGGAGGCAAAGGAGAACGAGCGGCTGGCGGCGGAGGCGCAGGACCTGACCCGCTACCGCTCGGAGTTCTTCGGGCGGATGCGCGACATCCTCGGCGAGCGCGAGGGGGTGCAGGTCGTGGGCGACCGCTTCGTCTTCCCCTCCGAGGTGCTGTTCGCGCCCGGCTCCGCCACCCTCGGCGGCGCGGGCCAGGCGCAGGTGGCGCGGGTGGCCGAGGTCATCCGCGAGGTTTCCGACCAGATCCCGCCCGAGATCAACTGGATCCTGCGGGTGGACGGGCACACCGACAAGACCCCGGTGAGCGCCGACAGCCAGTTCCGCGACAACTGGGAGCTTTCCGAGGCGCGCGCGCTCTCGGTGGTGCGCTACATGGTGCAGCAGCAGGGGATCCCGCCGGAGCGGCTGGCCGCCACCGGCTTCGGCGAGTACCAGCCCATCGACCCCGGCGACAGCCCGGAGGCGCTGGCGCGCAACCGCCGTATCGAGCTCAAGTTCACCGAGCGCTGAGCGCGGCGAGTCATAGCAACGCCAATAACGGAGGGCGGCATCGGCGCGAGAGCAGGGCAGCTGCCCGGCGCCGGGCGGGACGGCGACGCGCGCGCATCTCACCCGGCGGAGCCCAGCGTCCTAGAAAGAGAATCCCCGCCGGCCTTTCGGCCGACGGGGATCGGTGTCCAGCCGCCGCGCTCAGGCGCGGATCAGGCCCATGTTCTCGAGCTTCAGGATCACCTGCTGGGCGCAGTAGTCGACGTCGAGATTCTCGGTGTCGAGCAGCAACTCGGGGTTCTTCGGCGCCTCGTAGGGGTCGGAGATGCCGGTGAACTCCTTGATCTTGCCTTCGCGCGCCAGCTTGTAGAGCCCCTTGCGGTCGCGCCGCTCGCACTCTTCCAGCGAAGTCGCCACGTGGACCTCGAGGAAGGCGCCGTAGGTCTCGATCATCTCGCGCACGGTGGCGCGGGTCTTCTCGTAGGGCGCGATCGGGGCGCAGATGGCGATGCCGCCGTTCTTGGTGATCTCCGAGGCGACGTAGCCGATCCGCTGGATGTTGATGTCGCGGTGCTCCTTGGAGAAGCCGAGCTCGGAGGAGAGATGCTTGCGCACCACGTCGCCGTCGAGCAGCGTCACCGGGCGACCGCCCATTTCCATGAGCTTGGTCATCAGCGCGTTGGCGACCGTCGACTTGCCCGAGCCGGAGAGGCCGGTGAAGAAGACGGTGAAGCCCTGCGCGCCGCGCGGCGGCTTCGACTTGCGCAGCTCCTCGACCACGGCGGGGAAGGAGAACCAGTCGGGGATCTCCAGGCCTTCCTGCAGGCGGCGGCGCAGCTCGGTGCCGGAGATGTCGAGGATGGTCATGCCTTCCTCGACCTCGTCGCGGGGCTCGTACTGAGCCTTTTCCTGGACGTAGACCATCTGCTTGAAGTCGACCATCTCGACCCCGATCTCGTCCTGGTGCTTGGCGAAGAGCTCCTGGGCGTCGTAGGGCCCGTAGAAGTCCTTGCCGTTCGAATCCTTGCCCGGCCCGGCGTGGTCGCGCCCGACGATCATGTGGGTGCAGCCGTGGTTGCGGCGGATGATGCCGTGCCAGACCGCCTCGCGCGGGCCGCCCATGCGCATGGCGAGGTTGAGCAGCGACAGGGTGGTGGTCGAGGCGGGATACTGGTCGAGCACCGCCTCGTAGCAGCGCACCCGGGTGAAGTGGTCGATGTCGCCCGGCTTGGTCATGCCGACGACCGGGTGGATCATCAGGTTGGCCTGCGCCTCGCGGGCGGCGCGGAAGGTCAGCTCCTGGTGCGCCCGGTGCAGCGGGTTGCGGGTCTGGAAGGCGACGATGCGACGCCAGCCGAGCTTGCGGAAGTAGGTGCGCAGCTCGTTCGGCGTGTTGCGGCGGCCGCGGAAGTCGTAGTGCACCGGCTGCTGGATGCCGGTGATCGGGCCGCCTAGGTAGACCGGGCCGGCGCGGTTGATCAGGTAGTTGATCGCGGGATGCTTCGTGTCGGTGCTGCCGAAGACGCCCTTGGCTTCCACCTGCTTGTCAGGGGACCAGCTGTCGGTGACCGACATGATGGCGAGGATCACGCCTTCCTGGTCGCGCAGCGCGATGTCCTGGCCGGCTTCGATCTTGTCGGCGAAGGCCTGGCTGACGTCGAGGGTGATGGGCATGGGCCAGAGGCTGCCGTCGGCGAGGCGCATCTCGCTGACCACGCGGTCGTAGTCGGCCTGGTCGAGAAATCCCTTCAGCGGGTTGAAGCCGCCGTTCATCAGGAGTTCGAGGTCGCAGACCTGGCGGGGCGTAAGGTCCCAGGACGGCAGGTCGGTTGCCTCGAGCTTGAGCTTCGCCGCGCTTTCGGCAGAAACGTAGAGTTCGGGGATCGGCGCCAGATTGTTGGCAGGCATATCTCGGGTACCCTCGGAAAACTGATTCGACACGGGGCGGTCCTAGCAGCCACGCAAAGCGCGGTCAAAGCGCGCGCGGACGGTAACCATGATAAATTTTGCCGCAGCGCAGCAAGCGTCAATGACTCTGAAACTTATGTCGATTTCCGCCGCGCCTGGCGCAAGATACCTGCGCCGCCGCGACCGGCCGGTGCCTCTTCGCGCCAGGGTGCCAATCCGCCTGACAGCACCGGTAGAGCAAGAAATTGCCTACCGCCGACTGGTCGTTGACCGCCGCGTCAATGAGAACGAACATGGCACGGGGGAGAGGCCCGTGTCCTTATCCTTGCATGCGTGCGATCGAAAAGGCCGCGAATGTCCAGAGAAGTGAACATGATGCGGTTCCTTGCGATCTGCTTCATGATGATGGTGCACATACCAAAGATCTACGATTTCACGTCGGGTCGAATCGGCCTGACGTACGAGACCTTGGTGACCTTCGCGACCGAAGGACTGGCCCTGATCGCCTCGCCGTTGTTGGGCCTGCTGTCGGGGTATTTCTGCGTTACGCTGGTACGAAGATACGGGACCGATGGGTTTATAAAGAACAAGGCAATTACACTTGTCCTGCCGCTGATTTTGTGGAACGCGATCATTTTTTCGATGTATTATAGTTTGTATATACTCTCGGGTCGGCAGCACTGGACGTTCATCTCATCGATCGACATCAACACGATTATCGGAATCTGGGCGTTGCCTCTCAACCTTCCGCTGCACTACCTGGCGGATCTGTTCAAGTGCTGCCTGGTCTTTGCGGCGGTCAACGCCGCGTTGAATGCGCGGGGCGTGGGAGATGAATCGCGGGCGCGGTTCTACGTCCTGCTCGCCGTGGTGCTGTGCGTGGTGCTGCTGCTGGCCCAGGTTGCTTACGGCGTGACGGACAAGCGCTCGGGTGAATTCCGCCCCCTCATTCGCTACGATCTTGCGCTCTTCTTCTTCCTGGGCGTCTCGGTCGCCTGCCACAAAGTACAGCTGGCGGAAATGCCAGCCGCGTTCGACCGTTGGGTGCCGTGGTTCGTGGTCGCCCTGCTGCTCGGCCTGCTGCTGCTGCTGTCGGCTGCGTCGGTGCGCGTGGATGCCAGCTATGGCGCGAACTCGGTCCAGAACGCGGCGATGGGCCTGACGCGGCGCTTTGTCGGGGCATTCCTGATGATCGCGGCAGTCGCAAAGCTTTCGATGCGCGGATGGATCGCCGAGGTGCCGCGCCACTTCACCTTTCGATTGTTCTGCAGTCACGCCGTCGTCTTCCAGTTCCTGGTCGCGGTGGCGATGATCGCCGACGTGAACATCGTTGACAGCGCGGCGAAAATGGCGCTGCTGCTCGTGCTGTTTCCCGCGATCGCCCTGGCCTTCGCCTGGGTGTCCCTCCAGGTGCAGCACCGTCTGGCCGATGCTCTCGGCCCCGGGCGGGTGCAGCGGTTCGTCCGGGCCTTGCCGTAGGCGTTCGCGCGGTTGTCCTCGGCGTCTGGCGGGACTACTCCGGAGATCGGAAATCCGGAGGGGGGGCGTTGGGCCAGCGGATCCTGAACGGGCTGGCCTGGCTCGTGGCGCTGGCCTGCGCCGCACCGATCGTGGCAGCCGTGGCGGCGGCGCTGGCAGGGGATCTCGCGACCTGGCGCGGGCTGGTGGCAACGGTTCTGCCGGGCTATGTCGCCAACACCCTGACGCTGGTGGCGCTGGTCGCCACCGGCACCGCCGCGATCGGCACCGGCGCCGCCTGGCTGGTGGCGATGTATCGGTTTCCGGGGTCGAGGCTCTTCGAGGTCGTCCTGGTGCTGCCGCTGGCCTTCCCGGCCTATGTCCTCGCCTATGCCTACACCGACTTTCTCTCGCACCCCGGCGCGGTGCAGAGCACGCTCCGCGCGGTGACCGGCTGGGGGGCACGCGACTACTGGTTTCCGAACATCCGCTCGCTGCCCGGCGCGGCGCTGATGCTGATCTGCGTCTACTATCCCTACGTCTACCTGCTGGCGCGGACCGCCTTCGGGCAGCAGTCGGCTTCGGCCTATCTGGCGGCGCGGACGCTAGGGCAGGGACCCTGGGGGGCGTTCGTCCGGGTCAGCCTGCCGATCGCGCGGCCGGCGATCGCCGCCGGGGTGCTG
This sequence comes from uncultured Alphaproteobacteria bacterium, assembly GCA_963796805.1. GTDB lineage: Bacteria > Pseudomonadota > Alphaproteobacteria > Rhodobacterales > Rhodobacteraceae > Amaricoccus. The sequence goes on along the minus strand of CAWCNG010000007.1, from coordinate 252,645 downwards.
CTGGCGATCATGGAGACGATCGCCGACTACGGGACGGTGGCGCATTTCAATGTCCGGACCTTCTCGACCGGCATCTACCAGGCCTGGTTCGCCATGCAGGATAGGGCGGCGGCGGCGCAACTGGCGCTTTGCCTACTCGCCTTCGCACTGGTGCTCGCGGTCCTGGAGCGGGTGCAGCGGGGTCAGACCCGTTCGTATGCCCGTGGCGGCGGCGGACTGACCGGGATCGGACGCCAGCCGCTCGCGGGCTGGCGCGCCTGGGCGGCGACGCTGCTCTGCTTCCTTCCGGTCTTCGTGGGCTTTCTGCTGCCGGTGGTGCTGCTGGCGAAGATGGCGGCCGGCTCGGGGCAGAGCGTGCTCGACCCGCGCTACCTACGCTTCGTGGGCAACTCGCTGACGCTGGCAGGGGTGGCGGCGCTGGTCACCGTCACCGGAGCGGTTCTGATCGGCTTTCGCGCCCGGCTGCGCCCCGGACGCGCCTCGCGGGCGCTGGTGCTGGGGGCAGGGCTGGGCTACGCCGTGCCGGGTGGGGTGATTGCGGTGGGCCTGCTGGTGCCGTTCGCCGGGCTTGACAACCTGATCGACGCCTGGGCGCGGGCGCACCTCGGGATCTCGACCGGGTTGATCTTCACCGGGACGATCGGGCTGCTGGTGGTGGCCTACATGGTCCGCTTCATGGCGGTGGCGCTCAACGCCTTCGACGCCGGGCTGGCAACGGTCAGCCCGCGCATCGACGCGGTGGCGCGCACCCTGGGGCGGGGGCCGCTGGCGCTGCTCGGCGAGGTGCACCTGCCGATCCTGCGCGGCAGCCTGCTGACGGCGGTACTGATCGTCTTCGTCGACACGATGAAGGAGCTGCCGGCGACGCTGATCATGCGCCCCTTCGACTTCGACACCCTGGCGGTGCAGGCGCACCGGCTGGCTTCGGACGAGCGGCTGGCGGCGGCGGCGGTGCCGAGCCTGGTCATCGCCGGGATCGGCCTCTTGCCGGTGATCCTGCTTTGCCGGGCCATTGCCGGGAACAGGTCGCCTCGGTCCGAGGGGGTTCCGGCGGAATAGGGAGCCGCCGCTCCCTAGGGGTCAAGGGAAGCCGATCTCGTTGAAGATCTCCTGCGCCTTGGGCTGGTTCTCGCCGAGGGCGGTGAGGTTCAGCGTGTCGCTCCTGAAGGTTCCGAACGAGGCCGGGACCTCGGCGACCTCGGCGTCCTCCGCGGCGGGATACTCGTAGTTCTGGTTGGCGAAGTAGGCCTGTGCCTCCGGGGTCGCAAGATACTCGAGGAAGGTGATCGCGGCGTCAGGGTGCGGCGCGTTCACCGCCACCCCGGCGGCGGCGATGTTGACGTGGGTGCCGTTCGTCTCCTGGTTGGGAAAGACGATGCCGATGTTGTCGGCGCCCTCGACGATGCCCGGCTCCTTGTTCCCGATCCCGCGGAAGAAATAGTAGGTGTTGGCGACCGCGATGTCGCACTCGCCGGAGACCACGGCCTTGATCTGATCGCTGTCGCCGCCCTCGGGCGCGCGCGCGAGGTTGGCGAGCAGCCCCTCGGCCCAGGCTTTCGCCCCCGCCTCGCCGTCGTGGGCGATGATCGCCGACATGAGCGAGAGGTTGTAGACGCTCGACGAGGAGCGGATGCAGACCTGCCCCATGTAGGCGGGATCGGCCAGCGCCTCGTAGGTCTGCGGCGGGTTCGCCACCCGGTCCTTCGCATAGAGGATCACCCGCGCCCGCTGGGACAGGCCGAACCAGTGGCCGTCGGGATGGCGCAGGTGAGCGGGAATACGCTCCTCGAGCACCGGCGAATGCACCGGGCGCAGCAGCCCCTCGCGGTCGGCCAGCCAGATCCGGCCGGCGTCCACGGTCAGAAAGATGTCGGCGGGGCTGTTAGCGCCCTCGGCCTTCATCCGTGCGATCAGTTCCTCCGGCGTTCCCTCGATACGGTTGACCTGGATCCCGGTCGCCTTGGTGAAGTTGTCGTAGAGCGCCTCGTCGGTGTCGTAGTGGCGCGAGGAGTAGAGGTTGACGTCGTCGGCGAGGGCCGGAGCCGCCGCGAGGACGGCAAGGGCTGCGGCCAAGGACATACGCATGCGAAGCTCCCCTAAAGCTGACTGAATCTGTCGGATATACAGCAGGCTCCGGGGAGGGGTGTCAACCGCGATTTCCGGGCCGGTCGCGGGTTCGTCAGTAGTCGCGCTCGAAGAAGACGCCGAAGGTGGTGTTGCCGTCGGAACCGACCGAGGCACGGGCGGTGACGTTGCGGTTGACCTCGAGGTTGATCTGGGCGCTGCTCTCGCCCTCGGTGTCGGACTGGACGTCGAGATAGACGTTGTCGCTGATGTACTTTCCGGCGCGCACCGCGGTGGAGCCGCTGTCGGTGGTGATGATGTCGAGATCGTCGAGGCCGGTGGCCCCGCGGATCTGGCTCATGATCCCGGGGCCTCCGCCGCCGGCGAGTTCTGCCGCGGCGGCGGCGAGCTGAGCGAGCTGGAAAGCGGAGAGGTCGGCGGTGGCGCGGTTGAAGAGGACGCGGGCTAGCACCTCGTCCTGCGGCAGCGGCGGCTCGGAGGAGAAGGTGATGTCAGGGGCCGAGACCCGGCCGCTGACGGTGACGATGGCGGTGACGTCGCCGGAGGTGGTCTCGGCGACGAAGCGGATCTGCGGGTCGAGGTTGCCGACGAGCTGCAGCGAGCCCTCGTCGAAGTCGATGCGCTGGCCGAGGATGAGGATGCGGCCGCGGCGCAGGTCGAACTGGCCGACCGGCTGGATGTCTTTGGTCGTGCCCTGCACGGTCAACTGGCCGCCGAGCTCCACGTCGAGGCCGCGGCCGCGCACGAAGATCTGGTTGGGGGCGCTGATCCGAACGTTGATGCCGATGCCGGGGCGGTCGCTCGGCTGCGCCGAGCGCGGGGTGCCCACGTCGGCGCGATCGAGCGTCACCTGAACACCCGCCGGGGTGTTGACGTGGGTGACCTGGTTGAGCGCACCCTGGGCATTGGCGCCGAGGCCTTCGGCCACGGAGATCTCGGTTCGCCCGATGTCGATGCGCCCGGAAAGCATCCCGCCGCCGCCGACCAGCGGCCCCTGCATGGAAAGATCGCCGCTGAGCCGGGTCGAGACGAAGACGCCGTCGGTGTAGCGCAGGTCCTGCAGCTGCGCGGTGAGGTCGGCGGGGAAGCCCGCGGCGAAGCCGACGCGGCCCTGAGCGGTGATGGCACCGCCGTTCGCCGACTCGGCGCGGAAGCTTCGAAGGAGCGCGGCGTTGCCGTCGAGCGTCGCGTCGAGAGAGATGTTCTGCATGCGGACGTTGGTCGCCGGGTCGAAGACCGAACCGCCCGCCAGCGTCACGGTGCCGGCGAGCTGCGGTGCGGCCAGCGAGCCTGTGGCGGTGGCGGTGACACGGATCTCGCCGGATGCCTCCGCCGCGCGGCCGGCGAGCAGCGGATTTGCCATGCTGAGCGGCAGCGAGCCGGAGACGCTGGCATCGAGCCCCGGCCCGGTGAAGGGGATGGTCCCGGAGCCCTGCAGGTCGAGCCCGCCAGGCGCGGTGGCGCGCGCCGAGGCGAGCTGCAGCGCGCCGCCGCGGTAGCTGCCGGTGGCGGTCAGCGCGAAGGCGGGGACCTGATTGCTGCTCAGCACGTCGGCGGTCAGCCCCTCGCCGCGGAGATCGAAGCTGACCTCGGGATTTGCCAGCGGGCCAGTCGCCCGGCCGCTGCCGGTGATGGTCCCGCGCAGGCCCTGGTTGCCGGCGGCACGGTCGACCAGCGCCAGCGGGAAGGACTGTAGCTGGATGTCGAGGTCGAGCTCGCCCTCTCCGAGCGGGATTGCCCCGTTCGCGGTGGCGGCGAGCCCGGTGGCCGCGACGCTAGACTGCAGCGCCAGCCGTCCGTCGGAAGTGGTTCCCTTGGCCTCCACGGCGATGGGCGGCAGGCCGGCGGCGCTGGTGGCGCCCGACACGATCCCGGCGGCCGAGAGATTGAAGCGCACGTCGGGCGAGGCGCGCGGCCCGGTCACCCGGGCGGTGCCGTCGACCGTTCCGCCGAGGCCGAGCTGCGGGCGGATGGCATTGGCGATGTCGAGCGGCAGGCTCTGCAGGGCGAGGTCGATCTCGAAGCTTTCGTCGACGCGGCCCTGGGCGGTCAGGCTCCCATCGCCGACCTGGAGGGCGAGGGGCGTGAGCTCGAAAGCCCCGCCGCGCATGCTGATCGTGGCCGGCGCGCTCAGGCTCGCCGAGACCGCCTGCTGGCGGATGCGCAGGGTCTCGAGCGTGGCGGAGAAGCCGTCGTCGAGGCGCGCGAGTTCGCCCGAGAGATCGGCGAGGGTGCCGATGGCGAGGCGCGTCTCCGCCGAAAAGCGCATGGTGTTTCCATCGGCGTGCTTGGCGCGGGCGCTGAGCGTTGCCACGTCGAAGCCGGCGAGCGCGAGATCGCTGGCCGTCAGGGTGCCGTCGATGAGCGGCAGGCCCAGCGCGTCCACCACGGACGCCTGGACGTTCATGGCGCCGATCCGGTTCGCCCCGACCGACAGCTCCTTGGCGCTGGCGGTCAGCCCCACGCCCTGGCCGACCTCGGCGGCGCTGAGGGTTACGTCGGCGTCCACCGCGCCCTGCGCGTCCACGAGGCCGATCGCGGCCACGGCGGCGATGTCGGGGGCGTGCAGCGCGAGCTGGCCCTCCACGGGCGCGCTGCCGGTCATGGAGACGTCACCGGTCAGGCGGTTGGGACCGACCGCGATCTCGATGCCGGAGAGCGCGCGGCGCTCGCCCTCGACCGCGAGATCGCCGGCGAGCTGCATCACCAGGCCATCGAGCGCCCCGCCGCCGGAGAGGCTGCCGGTCACGTTGCTGCCGTCGACCTGGCCGGTGAAGCCGAGCCTCGCGTTGGTGAGTCGGCGGTCCATGAGCGCCCCGTCGGACACCTCTGCCGAGGCGGTCACGGCGATGGGGCGGCCTTCGCCGCTGGCCTGGCCCGAGGCGGTGAGCCGGCCCTGGACGCGCGGGTCGAGGAGCGAGAGATCCTCGATCGCCGCCTCGAAGCCGATGCCGGTCTTCTTGCTGGAAATCTGGCCGTTCGAGGCGAAGGAGAGCTGCGGGTTGCCGAGGCGGAGGTTCTCGGTGCGGATGCCCGCCTCGTCGCGCACGGCGCGGCCGGAGAGGGTGGTCTGGCCGGCCATCAGCGCGTTCAACCGCTCCTCGCCCAATTCCAGATCAGAGGTGCTGCCGTCGAGCATCAGGTCGAAGCCGCCGCTCAGCGGGCTGACGCTGCCCTCGGCGCGCAGGTTGACCGAGCCGCCGAGGGCGCGGTTGGCGAGTCCGGAGAATATTGCGAGGTCGGCGACGCGGATCGCGTTGCGGCCGGTGTAGGTGAGGATCGGCGAAGGAGCCGGCGCTGAAGATCGAGAGGCCGTTGCCACTCACCTGCAGCTGGTGGAGATCGATCGGCCCACCTGGGTTCAGCGTTGCGTCGGCGAAGAGGTCGATGCGGTCGCCGAGGGCGCGCGCCACCTCAGGCTTCGGCGCCCAGAGGCCGGTGGCGAGGCCCTCGAGGTTGATCGTCACCTTGCGGGTGGCCGGGTCCTCGAGGTTCTGCGCCAGGCCGCCCATGTGGAAGGTCACGTCCTCCATCTCGATGTCGGCGGTCTGCAACCGGTCGAGGACCAGCAGGCCATTCCAGCGGGAGGCGCCGCCGAAGTTCACGTACAGCACCGCCGAGTGCAGCCGCGTGCGTGCCCCCGGAACCGGCAGCACCACGGCAGGCCCGCGCGGGTCGCCGAGGGTGCCGGAGAGCGTCAGGTCGCGCAGGAAGTTGTCCGGCCCGAGCCGCAGATCGCCGGTAAGCTTCAGCACGGCCCCGGCGACGTCGAGATTGTCGATCCGCAGCCCGCCCGCGGTCGGCTTCACCCCCTCCACCCGGACCGTGCTCGGCCCGGCGAAGAAGTCGCGGAACTCGGCCGGCACGAGCGGCGAGAGGCCACCCGAGAAGTCCACGCTGAAGCCCAGTCCCTCGTCGCGCTGGCGCAGCGCCACCAGGCCCTGGACGATGCGGTCGTCGTCGGCGTCGAGGCTGAATGTCACGTCCACTTGGTCGAGGGGCCCCGAGCCCTGCAGGCGCAGGTCGACGGCGGGGGTGCCTTCGATCTTGAGCAGCGTGGCCACGACGCCGCCCTTCGGCTCCTGCAGCGCCAGGTCGAGGTCGAGCTGGCGCGTTTCGTTGGAGAAGGCGGCCTTCAGCGCGAGCTGTCCCCCGGTGGATCGAGCCGCTTGACGTCGATCGACGTGTCGAGCGCGCCGCTGGCCAGCTCGAGCGAACCGGTCGCGCTCAGTTCGGCGGCCTGGCCGAAGACCGGCTCGCCGAAGCGGACGTCGGGGAGGGCGAGCTCGCGCAGCTGCACCGAGACCGGCAGTTCCGGAAGGGCGAAGGGCTGCGCCTCGGCGGTCGGCAGGTTCCGCGCCGGCGGCGCCGCCCCGGGCAGACGCAACCACTCGACGCGGCCGGCGCTCAGGCGGTTGATGTCGACCCGGCCGCGCAGCAGAGCGAGGCGGCTCCAGTCCAACTCGGCGTCGTCGATTTGCAGCCATACGCCATCGGGGTCGGATATGGTGATCTGAGCGATCCGGGCGCGGGAGGAGAGCGCACCCGACACGCCGCTCAGCCGGATCTGCCGGGTCGGGGTGGAGAGCTGGTTCTCGAGGAGGTTGACGAGAAAGCCGTTGTCGCTGCGCCCCTCGCCGTCCTGGGCCATCGCGGCGATGGCCACGATCACGAGCACGCCCAGCACTGCGAGAAGCCGCTTCAAAACGCCTGTCCGATGCCGATGTAGAGCGCGATGCGCGAGTCGCCGGGAAGCGGCTCGAGCGGCGTGGCGAGATCCGCGCGCAGGATGCCGATGCCGGTATAGTAGCGCACGCCGAGCCCGACGCCGGTGCGCACGCTGCTGGTTATGCCCGAGAGGCCGGAGTTCTCGGTGACGATCCCCGAGTCGACGAAGCCGACCGCCCCGAAGCTCTCGTTGATGCGGTAGCGGACCTCGCCCGATGCCTCGAACAGTCCCTTGCCGCCGGTGACGAAGGTGTTCCCCGGCGTCTCCTCGATCTCGACGCCGATCCCCTGGTACGGGTAGCCGCGGACCGAGCCGCCGCCACCGGCGAAGAACAAGAGGTCCGGCGGGCTCTCGGCGATGTCCGGGCCGACGTAGCTGCCCACCTTGGCCCGGGCGGCCAGCACGAGGCTCTCCTCCTGGCCAAACGACTTGTAGATGCGGCCCTCCAGCGTCCCGCGTGCCGCGGGGTTGCCGTACTCGAACTCGTAGAAGGGCTGCGCCTCGAGCGCGAGAAAGTAGCCGCGATGGGCGTCGAACGGGTCGTCGCGCGCGTCGTAGGCGGCGTTGCCGACGACGGAGAGGGTGGTGAAATGGCGAATGCCGAAGTCGTCGTCGTAGCGGGCGCGCGACGCCTCGAGGAAAGCGGATCCGGTCAGCCGGGCGCCGAACTGGCGCGAGAACCCCGCCGAGGCGGTCACCGACCGCTCGCGGTAGGTGTCGTAGTTGACCCGCTGGCCGATCAGCGAGGTGATGAAGTTGGTGTCCGGGTTGAAGATGCCGGGGCGGGTGAAGGTGACGCCGATATTGTAGTCGTAGTCCTCCGGGTTCAGCGATCCGCCCAGCCCGTCGATGCCGGCGTCGAAGCGCAACTGCTCGGCATGGCCGAAGAGGTTGCGGTGCTGCCAGAAGGCGGTGACGCCGACGCCGTCGATGGTCGAGAGCGTGCCGCCGAAGCCGATGGTGCGGGGACGGCGGTCCTCGACGGCGATGGTCATCGGCAGGCTGCCGTCGGGTTCGATCTCGTCGGCCTCGACGAAGCGCAGCGAGCGGAAGACGCCGAGCCGGCCGAGCCGGTCCTGCGCCGCCTGGATCTCGTCGGGGTCGAAACTGTCGCCCTGCTTGAGGTCGGCCATGTAGACGATGAAAGCGGGGCTGACGCGCGTCCTGCCGGTGACCCTGACCGGGCCGTAGTGCGCCGCCCGCCCGGGGTCGAGGGTCAGGGTGACGTCGAGCCGGTCATCGGCGTGGTTGGCGATCACCTCGCGCTCGGCCTCGCGGGCCTTGGCGCGCGAGAGCTGCCGCCAACGCTCGACCGAGATTGCGGAGACCTGGTCGATCACGCCCGACAGCGCCGGTTCGCCGGTGACGAAGCCGACCAATTCCGGGGTGTCGCCGTCGGCTTCGTCGTTCTTCTGAACCTTGGCTGGCGGCCGGTTGACGATATCGGTGGCGCCGAAGCGGAAGGCCGGCCCCGGAGCGATACGGATCGCGATCGGCACGCCCTGCGGAAAGTCGAAGGCGAGCGTGAGGTCGGCGACTTCCTGGCCGGCGGCGCGGATGCTGATCTCCGGACCGTAGTAGCCCGCGGCGTAGAGTGCCGCGAGCAGGCGCCGGTAGTCACCGCGCGCCTTGGAGAGCAGCCCGCCGTTCCCAGAGACCGGCCGCTCGCGGTCGGTCCAGAGCGACGAGGCGTTTTCCATCCGCCCCTGCAGGCCGTCCTCGTCGCCGCCGACGACCGTGAGGGTGACGGTGTAGTTCAGGGGGTCGATGACCTCGAAGGGATCCTCCGTCTCGCGGTCGCCCCAGAGGTGAAGCCCGAACAGCGAGAAGCCCGCGGCTGGCACCGCGGTCATTGTCAGCGAGCCGGCGACGAGGCTCGTCATGAAGCGGCGCAACGCCGTGCTCGTCATCGGTTCGGCCTGCAAGAGTTCTTATTGGTTAATTAAATCCTAAAGGATTCGTTGCGGTGAACAAGCGCGCTTCCTGTGTCGGCGGAGTTTTTCCTGAGGGATCGTGCACTTCGGCAACGCCTTGCGGGAGATCCGGCTGGAAGGCACTGGACGCCGCCGCGGGCGATCGCTTAGGCAGAGGCCATGGACATCCGTGCCACCGCCCTCCCCGAGGTGAAGGTCCTGACCCCGCGCCGCTTCGGCGATCACCGCGGCTATTTCTGCGAGACTTGGAGCACCGGGCGCATGGCCTCGGCCGGGCTCGACTTCAGCTTCGTGCAGGACAACGAGAGCTTGTCGGCGCGGGCAGGGACGCTGCGCGGGCTGCACTACCAGGCGCCGCCCGTCGCGCAGGCGAAGCTGGTGCGGGTGGCGCTGGGCGCCATCCTCGACGTGGCGGTCGACGCCCGCCGCGGCTCGCCCACCTACGGCCGCTGGGTGGCGGAGGAGATCTCGGCCGAGAACGGCGCGCAGCTGCTGATCCCGCGCGGGTTCCTGCACGGGTTCGTCACGCTGGCTGAGAATACACTGGTCGTCTACAAGATCGACAACCCCTATGATGCAGCCAGCGACGGCGGCGTGGTCTGGAGCGACGCTGATATCGGCATTGACTGGGGGCTGCCGCACCAGGCCGTGGTCCTGTCGGACAAGGATCGCGGCCAGCCGGCCTTTCGCGACTGGGTGTCGCCTTTCGAGTACGGAGTGAGTGGATGAAGGCGTCGCGGGTCGTTTGATGCGGGCACTGGTCTTCGGTGAAACCGGGCAGGTCGCCCGCGAGCTGGCGCGCGTGGCGGCCGTTCGGGGCATCGACGCGACCTTCCTCGGCCGGGGAATGGCCGATCTCGCCGATCCCGAGGCGTGTGCCCGCGCGGTGCGGGCGGCCGACGCCGAGGTCATCGTCAACGCCGCTGCCTACACCCAGGTCGATCGCGCCGAGGACGAGCCGGGGCTGGCCGAGACGGTGAATGCCGCCGCGCCGGGCGCCATGGCCGCCGCCGCGGCGGCGCGCGGGCGGCCTTTCCTGCACGTCTCCACCGACTATGTGCTGAGCGGCGCCGCCGGACGGCCGTGGCGCGAGGACGAACCGACCGGGCCGCTCAACGTCTATGGCGCCAGCAAGCTCGCCGGCGAGCGGCTTGTGGCAGCGGCCAACCCCGACCACGTCGTCCTGCGCACGGCCTGGGTCTTTTCGGCGCACGGGCGGAACTTCGTTCGCACCATGCTCTCGGTCGGCCGCGGCAAGCCGGAGATGCGGGTCGTTAGGGACCAGATCGGCGGCCCGACCGCGGCGCGCGACATAGCGGAGGCGCTCTGGACGATCGCCGCGGCCTGGGCCGACGGGCGGGGCCGGCCTGGCGTCTTCAACTATGCCGGCGCGCCGGCGGTGAGCTGGGCCGATTTTGCCGAGGCGATCTTCGCGTGCAGCGGCTGGAGCGAGCGGCCGCGGGTGGTGGGCATAACCACCGATGACTGGCCGACGAAGGCCGCGCGCCCGCTCAACTCGGTGCTCGACTGCGGCGCCATCGCCGCCGCCTACGGCATCGCGCAGCCGGACTGGCGGCCGGCGCTGGATGCGGTCATCGACGAGTTGCAGGAGGCCGGGGCATGAGCGGACGCAAGGGGATTATCCTCGCCGGCGGGTCGGGGACGCGGCTCTATCCCATCACCCACTCGCTGTCGAAGCAGCTGCTGCCGCTCTATGACAAGCCGATGATCTACTACCCGCTGTCGGTGCTGATGCTGGCCGGCCTGCGCGAGATCGCGATCATCACCACGCCCGAGGACCAGGAGCAGTTCCGCCGCCTGCTCAAGGATGGCGCGCAGTGGGGGATGCGCTTTGAGTACGTCACCCAGCCCCGGCCCGAGGGACTGGCGCAGGCATACCTGATCGCCGAGGAGTTCCTCGCCGGCGATGCCTCGACCATGGCGCTGGGCGACAACATCTTTTTCGGCCACGACCTGCCGGTTATGCTGAAGCGGGCGGGGTCGCGCGAAGCGGGCGGGACGGTCTTCGGCTACCACGTGGCCGACCCCGAGCGCTACGGCGTGGTGGAGTTCGACCGCGAGGGCAGGGTACTCTCGATCGAGGAGAAGCCCGAGCGGCCGAAGTCGAAGTTCGCGGTGACCGGCATCTACGTGCTGGACGGCAGCGCGCCGGCGCGGGCGCGGGCGCTTCGCCCCAGCGCAAGGGGCGAGCTCGAGATCGTCGACGTGCTGAACGGCTATCTCGCGGAAGGCCGGCTGAACGTGGAGCGGATGGGGCGGGGGTTCGCCTGGCTCGACACCGGCACGCATGCCAGTCTGCTCGATGCGGGCAATTTCGTGCGCACCATCGAGGAGCGGCAGAACTTCAAGATTGGCTGCCCGGAGGAGATCGCCTTCGCCGAGGGGTGGATCACTGCCGACGAGCTGAAGGCGCTGGCGCAGCCTTATCTGAAGACAGAATATGGGCGTTATCTGGTGCGGATCGCGGATGGCGGCTAGGCGCTTGGGACGCAAGGGTTAATTCGATTCCGCGTTGTATGGAATCCGTATGGAAAGCGTATGGAATCCATATGGCACCTATTTTTGTCAGGATTGAAGGTTGATCGCTTCGCGCCCTGATCGCCGGGAGGACCGCCATGCCTAGGATCGACGTCGCCGCAGTGCCACAGCGCAAGGGGTCGGGCTATCCGCCGCCGTTCGATGCGCCCTGCGCGGAGCGCGTGCGGCAGCGGCTGGGCGACGCCGGCGGGCTGACCGACTTCGGCGTCAACCTCATGCACCTGCCGCCCGGCAACTGGTCGAGCCAGCGCCACTCGCATTCGCACGAAGACGAGTTCGTCTATGTGCTGGAGGGCGAGCTCGTTCTGGTCGAGGACGGCGGCGAGACGCTTCTGCGCGCGGGCGACGCCGCTGCGTTTCCCAAGGGCACCGGCAACGGCCATCACATGATCAACCGGTCGGACGCGGTGGCAGTCTATCTTGAGGTCGGCACCCGCGCCCCCGCCGACGTCACCACCTGCTCGGACATCGACATGATGAGCACCAACGCCGACGGCCGGTTCGTGCACAAGGACGGCACCCCCTATCCCGAGTAGCGCGCGGACCGAAAAAGTGTCGATTTTGGCACCGCCTGCAGGCGAGCTTGGAACCGGGCGTGGACTACTCGGGCAAAGGAGGGGGCGCGTCGCCGTTCGATCTCAAGTAGACGATCACGTCGGCGCGCTCCAGGGGTTCCGTCAGGCCGGACATGCGCATGTCCGTGCCCGGCACCGTATCCTCCGGACTTGCCAGGAACGTGTTCAGATCCTCGTAGCTCCATGAGCCGTCGAGGCGGGCGAAAGCGCCGGTATACCGTTCGAACGTGGGCGAGCGGGCCTTGCCCCGTTCCAGCACGCCCCAGAGGTTGGGGCCGGTGCTGTCCGGATCGCCCTTCGCGATGGTGTGACACTGCTTGCACATCGTGAAGAGCAAGCGCCCGTTCTCGGGGTCCGCGTCACGCAGCAACCCGGTGACCGGCTCGACCGGCGGGACGGCTGTCCCGCGCGCGATGAGAAGGTCCACGACGTCGAAATGGTCTTCCCTCCCCGCCAGTTGGATTGCCGTGGCGCCGTTCTGGTTGCGCGCGTCGAGATCCGCGCCGGAGCTGATGAGCAACTCGACGATCGTAGTGTGCCCCCGGTCCGCGGCGAAGTGCAAAGGCGTGTCGAGGGTGCCATCCCGGGCATTGACGTCCGCGCCCTCGGCGAGAAGGAGAGCGACCAGGTCCGGGTTGCCGCCGAGCGCCGCCATATGCAGCGGCGTCGCCCGGAGAATTCCGGCGGGGTCATCTATCGCGGCGCCTTCGGCGACAAGGACTTCGGCTACCTCGAGCTGTCCCTTCACTGCCGCGGCATGAAGCGGCGTACCGGTGACCCGATCGAACTCGTTCACGTCCGAGCCCTCGGCGATCAGGCGACGCACCTCTTCGGCGTTCCCCGCACCCGCGGCATCATGGATCGGGCCGGCGTGCAACAACCCCGCAGCAAACACAGGTGCGAGCGCAAAGAGTAAGAATCTTCCCATGACGACCTACTCCGGCTGCGACGCAACCATATCACATCGAGCGCGCTGAAAGGACCGCTTTGGCCCGAGGGCGGACGCCGGCAACTCCGGTGACTGCCCGCCCGGCGCGGAGGCTCCGCCGGGCTGATCGCGCCGCTGCGCCGGTCAATTGTTGTTGAGTGACTCGGCGTCGAGGTTGAGGATGTTGCCGAAGAGCTGCTCCAGAACGCCCATCTCGCGGCCGCTGGTCTCGGTGGTGCGGGTGGTGAGGTTGACGATCTTGCCGTCCTCGAGCCCGTAGCGCTCGACCCCCTGCACCACGCCGCGCTGGTCGAAGTTGACCGCGAGCACGGTGCGGTCGATCACCCGCGGCGCGTGGTAGGTGTAGCTTTCGACCCGGCTCTGCACGTAATACCAGGCGCTGTCGCGCAGGACGCCGTTGGACGAGGGCCGCCCCAGCAGCTGCTCGACCGAGCCGGTATCGTCGAATCCCGGGCGGAGCTTGGCGATGTCTTCGGGCGGCGGCATGTAGCCATGCACCTGCACCGTCGGCGCGCAGCCCGTGGCCAGGATCGCGCAGAAAATCAGCGCAACCCCGGACCAGTGCAGCGATTTCAGGCGCAGGCTCAAGCGCATCGGCTCCCTCTGGGCACTTCGAATTCCCTTGCTCCCCTACTCCCCGCATGGTCTAAATTCAAGGAACTTGGGCCGGCGCCCCGCCGCTCTCACGCGCGCCCCGAGGGACGAATATGATGCCGGAGCTTTCCCCCCACGCCCCTGACAATCCCGAATTTGCCCGCGTAATCGCGTTGCGCCAGATCCGCGACCTCGACGAGTTCGGTTTCGACATCGCGCCCACGCCCGCCGAGGCCGAGGCGCTGGCGCGGCTGCTCGACGCCCGGGCGGTGCGCAAGATGCGCTTCGCCGGGCGGCTGACGCCGCGGGGCGGCGGCTGGCAACTGGAGGGCGAGCTCGGCGCCACGGTGGTGCAGTCCTGCGTCATCACCCTCGACCCGGTCACCACCCGCATAGACCAGAAGGTCCGCCGCACCTTCCTGCCCGAGGTGCTGGCCGAAGCCGCCGTCCGTGGCGCGGAGATTCTGGTGGACCCGGAGGGGGACGACGAGATCGAGCCGCTTTCCGACCGCATCGACCTCGGCCTCGTGGCGACCGAGGCGCTGGCGCTGGCGCTGCCGGCCTATCCGCGCAAGCCCGGCGCCACCCTGGGGCTGGACGCCGCGCCCGACGACGAGAGCGAGCCCAAGCCCTTCGCCGCGCTGGCGGCGCTGCGTGGGAAGACGGGCAGCGAATCGTGAGCGACGGGCTGCGCTGCCCCGGCGGAATGGGTCTTGCGCAAGCGCGCGGAATCGCTATGGTCCGCCGCTCGTTTTCCTGTCGGATCCGGCGGCCAAGGGCGTGACATCGCGCACGGCATCTGTTACCTCGCGGGCCGACGAATGGGCGAAACGGGCAGCGGCCCGGCAGAAATCGAGGCTGAAACATGGCTGTTCCGAAAAGCAAGGTCACGCGCGCCAAGCGCGGCATGCGCCGCTCGCATGACGCGCTGGTCGCCGGCAATCCCAACGAATGCTCCAACTGCGGCGAGCTGCGGCGCCCGCACCACATCTGCGGCGCCTGCGGCCACTACGACGGCCGCGAGGTCGTTGCGCGGACCGAAGAGGTCGATCTCGACGACGAAGCGGCCTGAGCCCCGCCTGCCTGAGGTAGGTCCGGAATGAGCTCCGCTTCGCCCCGGACCGACCTGCGAGGCAGCATCCCGGCCACGGGAAATTCCGCGGGCGGGGCCGATTCCACTGGCGACATCGTGATCTCGATCGACGCCATGGGCGGCGATCGCGGGGTCGCGGACGTGATCCGCGGCATGGGCAAGTCGCTCGAGAAGAACCCCCGCCTGCGCTACATCCTGCACGGCGACGGCACGGCGCTCGGCGCCGCCATCCGCGAGGGCAGCCCGCTTGCGGCGCGCACCGAGGTGCGTCACGCCCCGGAGGTGGTCGCCATGGACGACAAGCCCTCCAAGGTGCTGCGCAACGCCCGCGGCACCAGCATGTGGAGCGCGCTCGAGGCGGTGAAGGCGGGCGAGTCGCCGGTGGTCATCTCCTGCGGAAATACCGGGGCGCTGATGGCGCTGTCGATGCTGGCGCTGCGCAAGGCGCCGGGGGTCAACCGCCCGGCGATCGCCGTGCTCTGGCCGTCACTGAACCCCACCGGCTACAACGTGCTTCTCGACGCCGGTGCCGACATCCGCGCCGACGGCGACGACCTGGTCAAGTTCGCGGTGATGGGCGCCTCCTACGCGCGCAACGCGCTGGGGCTCACCCGGCCGCGCGTGGGCCTGCTCAACGTCGGCACCGAGGAGCACAAGGGCCGCTCCGATCTGCACGAGGCGGCCGAGCGCCTGGCCGAGGTGGGGGCCAGCAGCGACTTCGACTACATCGGCTACGTCGAGGGTACCGACATGCCCTCGGCCCGGGTGGACGTGATCGTAACCGACGGCTTCACCGGCAACGTGGCGCTGAAGACCGGCGAGGGCACCGCGCGGATGATCCAGGGGCTGCTGCGCGAGGCCTTCGCCTATTCGATCCTGTCGAGGATCGGCGCGCTCTTCGCGCTCACCTCGCTGCAGCGGCTGCAGAAGCGCATCGACCCGCGCCGGGTGAACGGCGGGGTCTTCCTCGGCCTCAACGGCACGGTGATCAAGTCGCACGGGTCGGCCGACGCCACCGGCGTCTCAGCGGCGATCAAGCTCGCCTTCACCCTGGCCGAGCACGGCTTCACCGAGCGCCTCGCCGCGCGGATCGCGACCGGCCCCTCGGCGAACCTGCCCGACCTCGCCCGCGGAGGCTCGCCCACATGACCGTGCTCCGTGCCGTAGCCCTCGGCTGCGGCCACTACCTGCCGGCGCGCGTGGTCGAGAACGCCGAGTTCAGCGCCACGCTCGACACCTCCGACGAGTGGATCCGCAGCCGCACCGGCATCGAGCGCCGCCATTTCGCCGCCGACGGCGAGATGACCTCCGACCTCGCCGCCCACGCCGCCCGAGCGGCGCTGGCCGACGCCGGGCTGACCGGGGCCGACATCGACACGCTGATCGTGGCCACTGCCACGCCGGACCAGACCTTTCCCGCCACTGCGGTGACGGTGCAGAACGCCATCGGCATGCGAGCGGGATTTGCCTTCGACGTGCAGGCGGTCTGCGCCGGGTTCGTTTTCGCGCTGGCGCAGGCCAACGCGCTGATCCAGGCCGGCACCTCGCGGCGGGTGATGGTGATCGGGGCGGAGACCTTCAGCCGCATCCTCGACTTCACCGACCGCGCCACCTGCGTGCTGTTCGGCGACGGCGCCGGGGCGCTGATCCTCGAGGCGGTCGAGTCCGAGGGCGCGTCCAGCGACCGCGGCATCCTCGCCACCGACCTGCATTCCGACGGCCGCTACCGGGATCTGCTCTACGTCGACGGCGGCCCCTCCTCGACCGGCACCGCCGGCGTGGTGAAGATGGCCGGCCAGGACGTCTTCAAGCACGCAGTCGTGAAGCTGGCCGAGACCGGCGCCGCGGCGCTGGCCCGCGCCGGGCTCGCCACCTCCGACATCGACTGGCTGGTGCCGCACCAGGCGAACCTGCGCATCATGACCATGACCGCCCACAAGCTCGGCGTGCCCATGGACCGCGTGGTGGTGACGGTGCAGGACCACGGCAACACCTCGGCGGCGTCGATTCCGCTGGCGCTGTCGGCCGCGCACGCCGAAGGGCGCATCCTGCCGGGCGACGTGCTGCTTATGGAGGCAATCGGCGGCGGGCTGGCCTGGGGCGCTGCCGTGATGCGCTGGTAAGTGGCGTATTCGCTGCCGCGCCCAAGCCGTTGTTATTGACTCGCTTTCGGAATACCCCCTAGGTTAACCAAAGCGTGATCAAAACAGGGGGGACAGCCATGAGTGAGAAGACCCTGACCCGGATGGAGCTCAGCGAGGCTGTCTTCCGCACTGTCGGCCTTTCGCGAAACGAATCCGCCGAGTTGGTGGAGATGGTTCTCGATCACATGTCCGAGGCGCTGGTGCGCGGCGAGACGGTGAAAATATCCTCCTTCGGCACCTTCAGCGTGCGCGGCAAGTCCGCGCGGGTGGGACGGAACCCGAAGACCGGCGAGGAGGTTCCGATCGAGCCGCGCCGGGTTCTGACCTTCCGACCCTCGCACATCATGAAAGAGCGCGTGGACCTCGGCAACAAGCAGTGACCGCGGGAGCCCCGAGCGCGATGGACAAGTCTCCGGAAGCCTTTCGCACCATCAGCGAGGTCGCCGAGTCGCTCGACGTGCCGCCGCATGTCCTGCGCTTCTGGGAGACGCGGTTCGCCCAGGTGAAGCCGGTCAAGCGCGGCGGCGGCCGGCGCTACTACCGCCCGGAGGACGTGCGGCTGCTGCGCGGCATCCGCGGCCTGCTCTACGACGACGGCATGACCATCAAGGGCGTGCAGAAGATCCTGCGCGAGCGCGGCATCCGCCACGTGATCGGCCTCGGCACCGAGCCCGAGGCTGCCGAGCCGGCGCCGGCGCCCGCGCCGCAGCCGGCCGAGCGCCGCTCAGCGCGCACGCCGCCGCCGGCGGCGAGCCGCAGCCCGACCTCTTCGAGCCCGCCGGCGGCGGGACCGCCACGGTCGCGGTCGCCACCAAGGCCGCGCCGGCGGCTGCGGCTGCCGCCGCCCCCGCCGCCAGGCCCTCGGACAAGCGCGCGCTGCGCGCGCTCCTGTCCGAGCTGCAGGCGCTGCGCGCGGTGATGATCGACGACCGCAAACGCTGAGTCCGGCCCGCCGCTTTCCCCTTGCCCTCCCGCGGCGCCCGGCTATAAAGCGCCTCGTGTCGGGCTATAGCGCAGTCTGGTAGCGCGTTCGACTGGGGGTCGAAAGGTCGTGAGTTCGAATCTCGCTAGCCCGACCAAACCCCTGCATGCTTCCGCTGCGGCGGCCGGCGTGGTGCCCGCCCAGGGCATCGCGCGCATGTTCGCGGCCGGCGAGATCACCGCCGCGATGCCCTTCGCGCCGGGTCAGATCCAGCCCGCGAGCCTCGATCTCCGCCTCGGCGCGCAAGCCTTCCGGGTGCGCGCCTCGTTCCTGCCGGGCGCCGCGCCGCTGGCCGAGCGGCTGGACGATTTCGCCATGCACCGCATCGACCTGGCGGGCGGTGCCGTACTGGAAAAGGGCTGCGTCTACGTCGTTCCCCTTGTCGAGGGACTGGCGCTGCCGCCCGATCTCTCGGCCGTCGCCAACGCCAAGAGCTCGACCGGCCGGCTCGACCTCTTTACCCGGCTGATCACCGACCGCGGCACCGAGTTCGACCGCATCGAGCCCGGCTACACCGGCCCGCTCTACGCCGAGATCTCGCCGCGCTCCTTCTCCGTCCTCGTGCGTCCGGGGATGCGCCTCAACCAGAATCCGCTTTCGCCGCGGATCGGCGGTCCTCGACGACGCCGCGCTGCGCCGCCTCGACGCCAGCGACCGGCTGGTGAATGGCGAGGCGCACATCGCCGGCGGCCTCGCCTTCTCGGTGGATCTGGAGCCGCGCGCGGGCGATCTCGTCGGCTACCGCGCCAAGCCGCACACCGGCCTGATCGACCTCGACCTGATCGGCCACTACGACCCGGCGGAATACTGGGAGCCGGTCACCGCGCGGGACCGCCGCATCATCCTCGATCCCGGCGCCTTCTACATCCTGGTCAGCCGCGAGGCCGTCCACGTCCCCCCCGACTACGCCGCCGAGATGGCGCCCTACCTCGCCATGGTCGGCGAGTTCCGCGTCCACTACGCCGGCTTCTTCGACCCCGGCTTCGGCCACGCCGGCGCCGGCGGCACCGGCTCGCGCGGCGTGCTCGAGGTGCGCTGCCACGAGGCGCCCTTCGCGCTGGACCACGGCCAGGTGGTGGGCCGCCTCGTCTACGAGCACATGGCCGAGCGGCCGGAGATCCTCTACGGCCGCGACACGGGCTCCAACTACCAGGGGCAGGGGCTGAAGCTCTCCAAGCACTTCCGCATGGCCTGAGCCGGCAGCCGGGTGGACCGTATCTTCCGAACCAGGAGGCAGTGCACGCGTTGCCCGGTCCGGTCGCCTGGAGCGCGGAGGGCGGAGGGGCGGTTGCCCGGTTGGCGCGTGAAAGCGCGCCTGCCCCGCAGGGCAGGCGCGTCACGATTCTGCCACTCGTTACAATTCTGCCACTCGTTAAAATCGTGAAGCTAAAGAGCGTCGCGCCACCCGGCCCACCCTCCGGGTGACGCTCTGCTCGACGGGCGGCTCCCTATTTCGGCAGGAGCACCTTGTCGACCACGTGGATGACGCCGTTCGACTGGTTGACGTCGGCGATGGTGACGCGGGCGGCGCCGCCGCTCTCGTCGAAGATGTAGAGGCTGCCGTCCTTCATCTTTGCCGACAGCGCGTCACCCGAAACGGTGGTGAAGTTGGCGTAGCCGTCCTTGCTCGCCTTCGCCGCCGCGGCGATGTCCTCGGCCGACCAGTCGCCGGCCACCACGTGCGCGGTGAGCACATGGACGAGCATCTCCTTGTTCTCGGGCATCAGCAGCGTGTCGACCGTGCCGGCCGGCAGTGCCGCGAAGGCCGCGTTCACCGGCGCGAAGACGGTGAACGGCCCTGGCCCCGCCAGGGTATCGACCAGCCCCGCCGCCTTGACGGCCGCGACCAGCGTGGTGTGGTCGGCCGAGTTCACGGCGTTCTCGACGATATTCTTCTCGGAATACATCGCCGCTCCGCCGACCATCGGGTTCGGCATCGCCGAGGTCGCCGCCAGCGTGGCACCCCCGATCATCGCTGCCGCGGTCGTGGCGAGAAGCGTCTTTGCGAAAGTCATCCTGGTGCGGGTCATGTCTCGTTCCCTTCCGGTCAACGCCGGACGATGTGCCCGGCATGAAGGGAAGCACGGGAGGGCGCGCGAGAAAGTTTCAGCGCGCGCCATTAACCTTTCGGCCGCGCGTGCACGGCGCGTGCATGCAATGCACATGCGATGTACATGAGTTGTACGTCGAAGAAATCGCCGTTAACCCTTGCGACGCCGCCCCAATCCCGGCTCGCCGGGCGGGCCCTCCAGGCTATCACCCGGGTTTCGTGTCAGATCACAGGGTCGTGACCGGCCCTACCGCCAGCACCGCACCGGTCGGCTGGCCGGTGGGCGAGCCGCCCGGCGGCTCGTCGCTGACCGCCAGCGTCCCGCCCGCCAGCGCCGGCACCAGGGCCTCGGGCACCGAAATACGGCCGCTCGGCCCTTCGGGCAGCACCCCGAGCGACACCGGGGTCGGGGCCGCCTCCGCAATCAGCCAGAGCTCGAGGGCCCGTCCGGCGGCGGCCTGTCCCGCCACCCGTTCGACCGCCAGCGTGGCGGTATCGGCATCGAAGCTCGCCTCGATCACCAGCGAGCGATCCTCGGCGGCGATCTCGGCGACATAGCCCGGCGGCGCCTCGCGAAGCGTCCCCGTCAGCAGGACCGCCGCCACCACCGCCGCGGCGGCCAGCCCGCCGAGCAGCGCCCACGACCAGCGCCGGCGCGGCGCCGGCGCGGCAAAGAGGGTCTGCTCGAGACGCCGCTTCAGCTCCGGCGGCGGCGCCACCGGCGCCACCTCGTCGGCGAGGCTGGCGAAGTTCTCCTCCCAGTCGCGCAGGAGCGCCCGCAGCGCCGGCTCGGACTCCAGCCGTGCCTCGAACGCCTGGCGCTCCGCGGGCGGCATCAGATGCAGCGCGTACTCGCCCGCCAGGGCGACGTCGTCTTCGCTGTTGTCCGCGTCGCTCATCCGCCCAGGCACTCTCTCAACTTCAAGAGGCTGCGCCGCAGCCAGGTCCGCATCGTGTTCAGCGGCACGCCGAAGCGGTCGGCGAGCTCCTGATAGCTCCAGCCCTCCAGGTAGGCCCCGCGCACAGCGTCCGCGCGGCCGCTGTCGAGCTGGCCCAGGCAGGCCTCGATCTGTGCCCGCTCTGAGGTGGCCACCGCCGCCGCCTCGGGCGTCGGGCCGGTGTCGCGCAGCTCCGGCACCGTCTCGATGTCGCGCGCGGGCGCCTTACGGGCCCGGAGCCGGTCGATCGCAAGGTTCCGCGCCAGCGTCACCAGCCAGCCCATGGGGCTGAGCCCGTTCGCGGCGTAGCTGCCGGCCTTCTGCCAGATGCGGATGAAGACCTCCTGCAGGACCTCCTCCGCATCAGCCCTGTTGCCAAGTACACGGAGGCAGACGGCAAAGAGTTTCCCGGCGGTCGCGTCGTACAGCTGCGAAAAGGCCGCACGGTCGCCGAGCCCGACGCGCAGGACCATCGCCTCGATTTCCTCGGGTGCCGCCACCGCTCCTCCTTACGCGTGATCCTGCGGCCGGGTCGCGCCGGACGCAAGGCTGGCTGCGGAGCGTCCGCTCAGTCGAAGAGCGCGTCCTGTGCTGCGGCCCGCTCTTCTTCGTTCTCTTCCTCGCCGTCATCGCCGGCGAGCGCGCCCGGTGCCGGGCGGTTGTCGAGGAGGCCGGCCTGCCGCAGCTCGGCGACGCCGGGCAGGTCGCGGTCCGACTCCAGCCCGAAATGGTCGAGGAAGCCCTGCGTCACCACGAAGGTCATCGGCCGGCCCGGCGTCAGCTTGCGCCGCCCGAGTTTGACCCAGCCCATCTCGATCAGCTGGTCCAGGGTGCCGGACGAGATCGACACTCCGCGGATTTCCTCGATCTCGGCACGGGTCACCGGCTGGTGGTAGGCGACGATCGCCAGCGTCTCGATGGCGGCGCGCGACAGCTTGCGCGTCTCCACCACCTCGCGGCTCATCAGGAAGCCGAGATCGGCGGCGGTGCGGAAGGCCCAGCCCTCGCCGACGCGAGCGAGTTGCACCCCGCGCCCGTCGTAGCGCCGGCGCAGCGCCGCGAGCGCCTCGGGCACGTCGGCCCCCTGCGGCAGGCGTTCGGCGATCTCGCGCGAGGTCAGCGGGGCCTTGGCCGCGAAGAGCACCGCCTCGACCATGCGCTCCTGCTCCGGTAGCGGCGGCACGGTGAACCCATCCATAAAGGATTCGTGCGTGCTCTCGTTCATGGCATTTGCTCCCGCGTTGCCGGCCGCAGCCAGATCGGCTGAAAGGCCCCGTCCTGCCGCAGTTCCAGCTGTCCCGAGCGCACCAGCTCCAGCGCTGCCGCGAAGCTCGCCGCCGTCGCCGAGCGCCGCTTCGCCGGCTCCAAGGCCCATTCCGCCGGCAGCCAGGCCGAGAGGCGGGACCAATCCAGGGCGGTGCCGATCAGGCCGCGCATCCGCTCCAGTGCCACCTCCATGGTGTAGACCGGCCCGCGCGACAGGTGCAGCGGGGTGAAGTCGTCGCGGGTTTTGATCCGGGCATAGGCGCGCATCAGGTCGACCAGTGAGGCGGTGTGCACGACCTTGAGCGCACGGGTGACGGCCTGCGGCTCGCCGCGGGCGAAGACGTCGCGGCCGAGCTGGTCGCGCGCCATCAGCCGCGCCGCCGCGTCGCGCATCGCCTCGAGCCGCTGCAGCTGGAAGGCGAGGTGTTCCGCCATCTCGTCGCCGGACGGGCCTTCCTCGGCCGGGTCGGGCGGCAGCAGCAGCCGCGACTTCAGGTAGGCGAGCCAGGCCGCCATCACCAGGTAGTCGGCGGCAATCTCGATGCGGAGCCGCTTGGCCGCCTCCACAAAGGTCAAGTACTGCTCGGCCAGCTTCAGGATCGAGATCCGCCGCAGGTCAACCTTCTGGCTGCGCGCCAGCGTCAGCAACAGATCGAGCGGCCCCTCGTAGCCGTCGACGTCGACCACCAGCGCCTCGGCCACCAGCCGCGCTTCGGTGCTTTCGGACTCGAAGAAGTCCTCAGGCATGCGCCCGCTCCCGGACCGCGGTGAACTCGGCGAAGAGCGCTGCCGCATCCGCCGGTTCGCCCTGGCGCTGGGCAAGTGCGGCCGCGGCGCGTTCGGCCGTGGCGCCGGCGAGCGCCGGCGCGGCGGAGACCACACTGGCCATCTCGCCGGGATCGCCGTTGCAGTGAAGGACCATGTCGCAGCCCGCCGCGAAGGAGCGCGCGGCGCGCTCGGCGAAGCTGCCGCGCAGCGCCCGCATGGAGAGATCGTCGGTCATCAGGAGACCCTGAAAGCCGATCTCCTCGCGCATCAGCCGCACCATCGCCGGTGACTGCGTGGCCGGGGCGCCGGGGTCGATGGCGGAATAGACCACGTGCGCGGTCATCGCGAGCGGCAGGTCGGCCAGCGCGCGGAACGGCGCGAAGTCGGCGGCCAGCGCGTCGCGGTCGGCGGCAACCACCGGCAGGTCCTTGTGGCTGTCCAGCGAGGCGCGGCCCTGGCCGGGCATGTGCTTGACCACCGGCAGCACGCCGCCGGCGAGGAGGCCGCGGGCGACGGCGCGGCCGATCGTCGCGATTTCCTCAGGGTCGCTGCCGTAGCAGCGATTGCGGACGATGGCGTGGGTGTCGGGATGCACCCGGTCGAGCACCGGGGCGCAATTCACGTCGATGCCGGCGGCGATGAGCTCGTCCGCGATCAGGCGGTAGCGCAGCTGCATGGCGCGGGCGCGCAGGCCGATGGGCAGCCGCTCGCATTCCTCGAGTGCCGGCGCCCACTCGCGCCAAGCAGGGGCACGCAGGCGCGCCACCCGGCCGCCCTCCTGGTCGATCAGCACCGGTGCGTCGCGCCCCACGCTGTCGCGGAGCGCACCGGTCAGCCGCCGCAGCTGTTCGGGATCGGCCACGTTGCGGGCGAAGAGGATGAAGCCCCAAGGCTCGGCGTCGGCGAAGAACTTCCGCTCCGCCGGGCCCAGCTCCGTCCCGCCGCAGCCTAGGATGACGGCGCGGGCCGGCATCTACTGCAGCGTCACCGGAATGCAGGCGACGCCGCGCGCCCGCAGCGCCTCGCACATCTGCCGCGTCTCCTCCGAGCTGGAAAATCCCGCCACCCGCAGCCGGTAAAAGACCCGGGCGTTGGATGTCGTGCGCTCGACAAAGAGGCTCTTGGACGACAGGAGGTCCGGGTTGCGCGCGACGAGCTGGGACCACGCCGAGCGCGTGATCGCCTCGCTGTCGAAGGCGCCGAGCTGAACCAGACGCGCGCCGGACTGGACGCCCGATACCTCGCGCCCCGCCGGCGCCGCCGAGGCCACCTGCGTTGCCTTCGTCTCGGGCGTCCTTGTCGCGGGCGCCTTCGTCTCCGGCGCCTTCACGGCCGCGGTCTGCACGACCGGGGCCGAGGCCTTCTTCGGCCGCGCCAAGTTCGCCGGGCGGTTGCGCGGGCGCGGGCCTGCTACCGCCGCGGCGGCAGCGGCCTCCTCCGTGGTCTCGGCGAGAACGACCTCGGCCACCGCCATCTCGGGCGTCGTGGCCGCGGTGTCCTCCTGCGGCGGCATCGGCAGGTCCTCGCCGTCGCCCAGGGACCCCTCGCCCAGCACCTTCGCGGCCAGGATCGCCGGTGCCGCGAGGATCAGTTCACCCTGCGGCGCGTCCTCGGCCACCAGCACCTCCGGCTGCGCCGCCGCCGGCGCTGCGTCCCGCGGCATCGGCGCCGGGCGGCCGGCGAGCACGGTGTTGACTTCCAGTCCCTGGTGGGCCGTCTGCAAACCGCCCGGGTTCTCCGGCTCGATGCGGGCGGGGCCTTCCATCGCCCGGATGATCGGCACCTCGGCGGCGTCGCGGGTGCCGAGCCGGTAGGACCAGAGCCCGAGCGCCGCGACAAGGCCGAGAAAGACCGCCGCGCCGGAAAGCTTGCGAAAGCCGTCGGGGATCAGACGGGCGGAGCCGCCGCCCGCAACGGACTCGTAGTCGTCGCTATAGAGATCGCGCATGTGGTGCTTGCCTGTTTTGACACACTATATCCTGTAGGTGCCGCTGCTCCAACCCCGAAATGTCCTAACGGATGCGTTTCCCGCATCTCGCCCTCCGGGGGCGGCGTCAGGATAGCAGGCCCGGTCGCAAATACAACCGAAAGCGCGGAAAACCCTGCCGGAACAAGGCCTCCGTCAGGGCAGGGCGGCCCTAGCGCATTTCGTCCATGGGCGTGACCCCGAGGATGCCGAGCCCCGCCGCGATCACCACCTGCGTCGCGCGCACCAGCGCCAGCCGCGCCAGGGTCAGTGCCGGCGCATCCTCGCGGATGAAGCGCAGGGCGGGATCGAGCTTGCCCTGGTGCTGAAGCGCGTGGAATTCAGACGCCAGTTCATAGAGATAGAAGGCGATCCTGTGTGGCTCGTGCGCGGCGGCGGCGATCTCCACCTGCCGCGGCCACTCCGCCAGCTTCTGCACCACCTTCAGCTCGCCCGGGTGCCCGAGGCATCCCGGTTCCGCCGCCGCCAGCGTCCCGTCGGCGGTCTCGACCCCCGCCTCCGCCGCCCGCCGCAGCACCGAATGCGCCCGGGCATGGGCATACTGCACGTAGAAGACCGGGTTGTCCTTGGACTGCTCCAGCACCTTGTCGAAGTCGAAGTCGAGCGGCGCGTCGTTCTTGCGCGTGAGCATAACGAACCGGGTCACGTCCGGTCCCACCTGCTCGATCACGTCGCGCAGCGTCACGAAAGTGCCGGCGCGCTTGGACATCTTGAACGGCTCGCCGCCCTTGAACAGGCGCACCAGCTGGCAGAGCTTCACGTCCAGCGGCACCCGTCCGTCGCTGAGCGCCGCCACCGCCGCCTTCATCCGCTTCACATAGCCGCCGTGGTCGGCGCCCCATACGTCGATCAGGTCGTGAAACCCGCGCTCGATCTTGTTGAAATGATAGGCGATGTCCGGCGCGAAGTAGGTCCAACCCCCGTCGGACTTCTTCACCGGGCGGTCGCTGTCGTCGCCGTAGGCGGTGGAGCGGAACAGCGTCTGCTCCCGCGGTTCCCAGTCCTCGGGCAGCTTGCCCTTCGGCGGCTCCAGCACGCCTTCGTAGAGCAGCCCCTTCGCTTCCAGCGCGGCCAGCGCCGCCTCGATCTGCCCGGTGCCGTAGAGCGACTTCTCGGAGAAATAGAGGTCCATCTCCACGCCGAGGGCGGCGAGATCGGCGCGGATCATCGCCATCATCGCGTCGGTGGCGAACTCCCGCACCTCCGCCAGCCAGGCCGATTCGGGCTTGTCGAGGAGGCTGTCACCGAACTTCGCCTTCAGCGCCTCGCCCACGGGGATGAGGTAGTCGCCGGGATAGAGCCCCTCGGCGATCGCCGGCTCCAGCCCCAGGGCCTCGCGGTAGCGCTCGAAGGCCGACCGCGCCAGCACGTCCACCTGCGCCCCGCCGTCGTTGATATAATATTCCCGCGTGACCTCATGGCCGGCGAAGTCGAGGAGCCCCGCCAGCGCGTCGCCGAAGACGGCGCCGCGCACGTGGCCGACGTGCATCGGCCCGGTGGGATTAGCCGAGACGAACTCCACGTTCACCCGCCGCCCGGCGCCGATGTCCGACCGCCCGAAGCCGGCCCCGGCGGCGAGCGCCGCGGGGATCACCCCGAACCAGCGGCCCGGATCCAGCCGCAGGTTCAGGAACCCCGGCCCGGCCACCTCGGCCGAGACGAGGCCGGGCGCGCCGCCAAGCTCCGCCGCCAGCGCCTCGGCGATGTCGCGCGGGGCCATGCGCGCGGGGCGCGCCAGCACCATGGCGGCGTTGGTCGCCATGTCGCCATGCGCCGGGTCACGCGGCGGCTCGACGGTGACGCCGGCGAGGTCGAGGCCTTGCGGAAGCCGGCCGGCCTCTGCAAGCCGGCCGATCGCGCCCTGCACCAGCGCCCTGACTTCCGCGAACAGATCCATAGTGAATTCCTCCGATGCGGCTGGCGTTAGCACAGGTCTTCCGCGCCCTCCACGCCCTTTCCGTGCCGGGCCGGCCTGCTACAAGGACAGGATGATCGCGCACCTGCCGCTCCTCTTCGCCCTCGCGCTCGCCGCACCCGCCGCGGCGCAGGGCCCGATGACGCCGGAAGCGTTCGAGGCGCTGGCCGAGGGGCACGTGCTCCACTTCAGCCGCGACGGCCGGTCCTTCGGGGCGGAGCAGTACTTTCCCGGCCGCCGCAGCCTCTGGCGCTATGCCGACGGCACTTGTGCCGAAGGGGTGTGGTGGGCCGAGGCGGGCGGCGTGTGCTTCCGCTACCAGGAGCGCAGCGACACCCAGTGCTGGCGTTTCCTCGACGACGCCGGTGGGCTCGCCGCCGAGCTGGTCGAGGACGGGGCAGGGACCGGATTCGTGCTGGAGCTCTCCAGCCGCGACGAAACGCCCTTGCCCTGTCCAGGCCCAAAGGTCGGTAGCTGACCGCTCACCTGGCAGATCGATACACTCTGCACGCAGCTTGCGCGGCGAGGCTGACTGTTTGTAGTCTCGAGCCGCCATGAGCCCGTCCAGACACCCGAGACCGACCGGAGCGCCGCACGCGGGCAGCCTGCGAGAACATCCGGAGCGGGGCCCGACATGACGGACGCGGGGACGATCGACGCAAAGCAGCTCACCCAAGCCATTGTGACGGTTCTGGCAGTCATCAACCCGGTGGTGTGCGGCTCGATCTTCCTGAGCCTTACGCAGCACCTGGATCCCGGCCAGAAGCGCCGCGCCGCCGTCCGCGTTGCGGTGAGCATCCTGGTCGTTCTCGGGGTCTCGGCCCTTGTCGGGGTCAAGGTGCTCGGGGCATTCGGGATCTCGCTCGACGTCTTCAAGGTCGTCGGCGGGCTGATCATCGCCTACATGGGGCTCAACATGCTGGGCGGAAGGCAGACCTTCGCGCAGGGCGCGCCGTCCTCGGCCGATACCGACGGCGCCGCGACCTCGCTCTTTCCCCTGATCATGTTCGCCGCAGGTCCGGGAACCATCACTGCAGTTGTTACGATGGCGGCCGTCCACACCCCGACCGCCCTGCCGGTGACCGCGCTGGCAGCCTCGGTGGTCGGTGCCGCCGCCACGTTGGTGGCCCTGCTTCTCGCCAGCCAGCTGGGATCGCGCGTCAACCCCCACACGCAGGCCATCGTCACCCGGTTCATGGGGCTGATCGTGACCGCGATGGGGATGCAGTTCCTGCTCGCCGGCCTCAAGGCGTTCATGCAGTCGTGACCAGCCCGCAGCGATTTGAGCGCTTCAGGTCGTCAGAGCAGCGTTCCCTGCTCCGGCCCCGGCTTGCGCCGCGGCTCGGGCGTCCGCCGCTCCGGCTGCGACCGCACCCGCCCGTCGGCGAACTCGACCTCCAGCGTCGCGGCCTCGCCTGCCGCCGCGGCGCGGGTCAGCACCGCGCCGCGCTCGTCGCGGACGATGGCGAAGCCGCGCTCCAGCACCCGGTGCGGCCCCAGCGACTCCAGCGTCCGCCCGATCGCATCGAGCCGGGCGCGCAGGTCCACCGCCCGCCGCCCGCCAACCCGCGCCAGCCGCTCGCCGCGCGCCTGCAGCCGCTCGCGCAGCCGCTCGACGCTCCGCCGCAGCAGCTCCGGCCTGAGGCCAAGCTCGGCCCGCAGCAGCCGCTGCTTGCGCTTCTCCACCCCCACCGCTAGGAGCTGCGGCCCGAAGCGTCCCGCCGCCCCCCTGTTCAGCGCCAGGTGCAGGTGACGGGTCAAGGCGATCAGCGCCAGCGGCAGCCGCACCGACAGCCCGTCCACGCGCTGCGCCCTTTCGGCCAGCAACGCCTCCGGCCGCGGCAGTCCACGCGCGAGGTCGCGCAGCCGCAGCCGCAACTGCGCCAGCGTGCGCGCAAGCGCGTTCCGCCGCCGGTGCTCCAGCCCCGCCACCGCGGCGATCAGATCCAGCCGCACCGGCACCGCCATCTCCGCCGCCGCCGAGGGCGTCGGCGCCCGCCGGTCGGCGGCGAAGTCGATCAGCGTGGTGTCGGTCTCGTGCCCCACCGCCGAGATCAGCGGGATGCGGCTCTCCGCCGCCGCCCGCACCACGATCTCCTCGTTGAAGCCCCAGAGGTCCTCGAGGCTGCCGCCGCCGCGCGCCACGATCAAGAGATCCGGCCGCGGCACCGGCCCGCCGGGGGCGATGCGCGTTGAAGCCGCGGATCGCGGCGGCCACCTCCGGCGCGCAGCGCTCGCCCTGCACCGTCACGGGCCAGATCAGCACCGGGCGCGGGAACCGTTCGCGCAGGCGGTGCAGGATGTCGCGGATCACAGCACCCGAGGGCGAGGTGACGACGCCGATCACCTCCGGCAGGTAGGGCAGGGGCCGCTTGCGGGCGGCGTCGAACAGGCCCTCGGCGGCCAGCGCCTGCTTGCGCTTCTCCAGCATCGCCATCAGCGCGCCGACGCCTGCCGGCGCCAGCTCCTCGATGACCATCTGGTACTTCGACGACCCCGGGAAGGTGGTGAGTCGGCCGGTCGCCACCACCTCCATCCCGTCCTCGACCCGGAAGGCGAGGGTCCGCGCCGTCGTCTTCCAGATCACCGCCCCCAGCACCGCCCGCTCGTCCTTGAGATCGAGATAGAGATGCCCCGAGGCCGGCCGCGACATCCGCCCGATCTCGCCGCGCACCCGCACCCGCCCGAACTCGCCCTCGATCACGCGCTTTACCGCCCCGGAGATCTCCGAAACGGTGAACTCCGGGGCGTTGCCGCCGGCCTGTGCGTCCTCGAACAGCTCCATCTTTCTTCGCCCTCGCCTTCGAGGGCGTGACGATAGGGCACGAGGCCCGCATTCGCCAGACCATCGCGCCTCGCGGTCGTCTCCTGCCGTCCGGCACCGCAGCCCCGGCGCGGCGCGGCTTGCGGATTCGCGCCGCCGTTTCTAGAAGGCGAGCGCGGAGCCCTTGGAGCAGCCCATGAACATCCTCATTCTCGGCGGCGGCGGTCGCGAGCATGCGCTGGCCTGGGCCTTCGCGCAGAACCCCAAGTGCGACCGGCTCTGGTGCGCCCCCGGCAACGCCGGCATCGCCGAGGAAGCGACCTGCGTAGCGCTCGACATTCTCGACGGCGACAAAATCCTGGCCTTCGTCCGCGAGAACGGCATCGACTTCGTGATGGTCGGCCCCGAGGCGCCGCTGGCCGAGGGCGTCGCCGACGTGCTGCGCGCCGGCGGCATCGCCACCTTCGGCCCCGGCCGCGAGGCGGCGCGGCTCGAAGCGTCCAAGGCCTTCACCAAGGAGATCTGCGCCGCCTGCGGCGCCCCCACCGCCGCCAGCCAGACCTTCACCGACCCCGAGGCCGCCCACGCCTACGTCAGGGCCCAGGGCGCCCCCATCGTGGTCAAGGCCGACGGCCTCGCCGCCGGCAAGGGCGTGACCGTCGCCGCGTCGCTCGCCGAGGCCCTGGCCGCGCTCGACGCGATCTTCCGCGAGGGTCCCGGCGCCCGCGTGGTGATCGAGGACTTCATGGCCGGCGAGGAGGCCAGCCTCTTCGTCCTCGCCGACGGCGAGGAGGTGCTTCTCCTCGGCAGCGCCCAGGACCACAAGCGCGCCTTCGACGGCGACGAGGGCCCCAACACCGGCGGCATGGGCGCCTATTCGCCCGCGCCCGTCCTCACCGCCGAGATCACGGAGGCTGCGCTGACGCGCATCATCCGCCCCACTCTCGCCGAGATGGCCCGCCGCGGCAGCCCCTACCAGGGCATCCTCTATGCCGGCCTGATGATCGAGCACGGACAGCCGCGGCTGGTCGAATACAACGTCCGCTTCGGCGACCCCGAGGCGCAGGTTCTCGCGATGCGCCTCGGGGCGCAGCTCCTCGACGCCTGCCTCGCCTGCGCCACCGGCGATCTCGCCCAGGCCCGCGCCAACTTCGCCGACGACCACGCGCTCACCGTGGTGATGGCCGCCCGCGGCTATCCCGGCGCCTACGCCCGCGGCGAGGCCATCGGCATCACCGAATCCGCCGACCCGCGGGTCAAGGTCTTCCACGCCGGCACCCGCCGCTCCGACGGGCAGCTCGTCTCTGACGGCGGCCGCGTGCTCAACGCCACCGCCCGCGCCGCCAGCCTCGCCGAGGCGCGCGATCTTGCCTACGCCGCCCTCGACCGGGTCGACTGGCCCGGCGGCTTCTGCCGCCACGACATCGGCTGGCGCGCGCTCGCGGCCGCCGAGGCCTGAGCATGCTCGACCAGCCCGACATCCACCCGCTCTTCTACGGCGCGCCGGACTCGACCGACTTCCGCAAGCTGCGTAAGCGGATCATCCGGCTGACCCGCGAGGCGATCGAGACCTACGGCATGCTCCGCGCCGGCGGCCGCTGGCTGGTCTGTCTTTCCGGCGGCAAGGACAGCTACACGCTCCTCGCCGCGCTGACTGAGCTGAAGTGGCGCGGCCTCCTTCCGGTGGAGCTCCTCGCTTGCAACCTCGACCAGGGCCAGCCCGGCTTCCCCGCCACCGTGCTGCCGGACTTCCTGACCCGAATGGGCGTGCCGCACCGGATCGAATACCGCGACACCTATTCCATCGTTACCGACAAGGTCCCGGAGGGCCGAACCTACTGCGCCCTCTGCTCGCGGCTGCGCCGCGGCCACCTCTACCGCATCGCCCGCGAGGAAGGCTGCAGCGCCATCGTCCTCGGCCACCACCAGGGCGACATCGTCGAGACCTTCCTGCTCAACCTCTTCTTCGGCGGCAAGCTCGCCGCCATGCCGCCCAAGCTCCTGAACGACGAGGGCGACGTCTACGTCGTTCGCCCGCTGGCGCATGTCGCCGAGGCCGACTGCCACCGCTTCGCGCGCGCCATGAACTACCCGATCATCCCCTGCGATCTCTGCGGCAGCCAGGACGGGCTGCAGCGCGCGCAGGTCAAGCGGATGCTCGACGAGTGGGAGGTCCGGAGCCCCGGCCGGCGGCAGATCATCTTCCGCGCGCTCACCCAGGCCAACCCCAGCCACCTGCTCGACCCGACCCTCTTCGACTTCCGGAGCCTTTAAACTTCGCGTCGAATACCGCGCAAATCTCCGCTTCGCCTGACGCAGATCCTTGCCCCGCTTAACGAATGTGCAGCCCGGTCCGGATAGCGTCCAGCGCCATGGCCAGCGAACCAAAGCCCCAGCCCAGCGCCACGCCGGACCGCCTTTTCGCGCGGACGGCCGGGCTCGTCTTCGGCGCCGCCATCGCCATCATCCTGATCGGACACCTCGTCCTCGACCGCGCCCAGGCATACCAGAACCACAGCTCCGAGCTCGCCATGGCGGCCGCCAGCGAGGCGGCCGGCGCGCGCGCCGTGGTCGCGGCGCTCGAGCGGCTCGCCGCAGCGCCGGACGGCAAGGACAACCGCGCCGCCGAGACCCGCCTCGCCTGGGAGATTGACCGGCTCATGGTGCTCGAAGGGCGGCGCCTGTCGCTGACCCCGGATGTCGCTTCGACCGATGGGCCGCTCGCCGCCGTCGCCGCCGCGGCCCGGCCGGCGCCATCTGGCGCCGAGGCCGCCGCCCTCGTCATCCGGTTCGAAACGCGCCTGCAGCCGCAGCTCGACCTCATCGCTGACCGCACACGCGCCGCGGCCGAGGACGCCCACCTGCAGAGCCGCTACATCCTTCTCGCCTCGCTCGCCTTCCAACTCGCCGCCTGTGCCGCTCTTCTCTTCGGGGTGGTGCAGCCGGCGCGCCGCCGCGTCGACGCCTGGGTGGCCCGGACCGCCGAGGAGGACCGCGAGAACCGCTTCCGGCTCCTGCACGATGCGCTGACCGGCATGCCCAACGCCGCCTACTTCCATGCCCACCTCACCCGGATCGCCGCGGGGTCCGAGCGCGCCACCGGCCAGACCGCGGTGCTGCGCGTGGATCTCGACCGCTTCAAGGTGCTGCGCGACGCGGTCGGCCCGCGCACCAGCGACGAGGTGCTGCGGCTCGCTGCCCGGCGTATCCGCAAGGCGCTCCGCGCCGGTGACTTCGCGGCCTACCTCGGGCAGGACGACTTCGCTGTGGTGACGAGCGAGCTCGACGAGGCCAACGACGCCGCCATGATCGCCGGCCGGATGCAGGCCGCGCTCACTAAGCCCTTCGCCATCCATGGCGGCGCACGGCGCCTCACCTGCAGCGTCGGCGTGACGCTCCTCTCCGACGATCGCCCTGACAGTGAGCGGGCACTGGCCAATGCCGAGATCGCCCTGAACGCGGCGCAGGCCGCCGGCCCCGGCAGCGTGCGGTACTTCCGCGAGGACCTCCGCCTCGAGGTCGAGCGGCGCGAAACGCTCTTCGCAGAGCTGGTTCAGGGCCTCGATCGCGGCGAGGTGGTACCCTTCTTCCAGGCGCAGGTGGACGTCGCCACCGGTGCCTTTGCCGGCTTCGAGGCGTTGGTGCGCTGGCACCATCCCTCCCTCGGCCTGCTCGAGCCGGAAGCCTTCCTCGACTTCGCCGAGCAGACCGACCTCAGCGAACGGATCGGCGAGCTGGTGCTGACCCGCAGCCTCGAGGCGCTGCACGCCTGGGATGCCGCCGGGCTCGTGGTGCCACGCGTCGGGATCAACTTCGCCCTCGCGCAGCTCTGCGACCCGCGGCTGGTGGAGAAGATCAAGTGGGAGACCGAGCGGCTGGGCGTCGAGCCGGGGCGCATCGCCATCGAGGTGCTCGAGACCGTGCTGATCAAGACCGACGCCGACATGGTGGTGCGCAATCTGCGCGGCCTCGCCTCGGCCGGTTTCCACGTGGAGCTCGACGACTTCGGCACCGGTCACGCCTCGATCTCCAACCTGCGCCGCTTCATGGTCAACCGCATCAAGATCGACCGCAGCTTCGTCGCCGGGATCGAGACCAGTGAAGAGCAGCAGACCCTGACCGCCTCGATGATCGCCATGGCACATGCCCTCGGCATCGCCACCCTGGCCGAGGGCGTCGAGACCGACGCCGCCCTGAACGCGCTGGCCAAGCTCGGCTGCGACTATTTCCAAGGCTACCTCCTCGGACGGCCCATGTCGCTGCCCGAGAGCATCGCCTGGCTCGCTGGCTTTCGCGGGCATCCGCACGGCTCCGTGAGCCGCGGCAAGGCGGGTGGAGGCGACCCGATTACGCCTTGACCTTTCGGCCCTGCGGCTGTTGAACGCCGGTCAGCCTTTTGTGACCGGAGTCGTGCAATGGACGACCAGAGCCGGAACTTGATCCTGGCGACGGCGCTCAGCTTCCTCGTGCTGCTGGGTTGGTTCCTTGTCGGCCCGATCGTTTTTCCGAACGCCTTCGCGCCGCCCGTCGATGAGACGGCGGCGCCTGCCGGGCAGACGTCACCGGACACGACGGCCCCACCTGCGCCCGGCGCCGCCGCCGTGCCCGGCGCCGAGATCGTGGCCGGAACGCCGCAGGAGCGCGAGGCCGTGTTGGCCCAGAGCGAGCGGCTGGAGATCAAGACGCGGCGCGTCGCCGGCTCGCTATCGCTCGTCGGCGGCCGCATCGACGACCTCAGGCTCCTCGACTACACGGTCGCGGTGACACCCGGATCGCCCACGGTCACGCTGCTCACGCCACCTGGCGCGGCACACGCCTACTATGCCCGCTACGGCTGGACCCCTTGGGCACCGCTCTCAGCCGACGACGTCCCCAACCCGACCACCGTGTGGACCGTCGAGAGCGGCAAGGAGCTGACCGAGGCAACGCCGGTCACTCTGCGCTGGGACAACGGCCGGGGGCTGACCTTCCGCCAGACCTTTGCCATTGACGAGAACTACATGTTCACCGTCACCCAGTCGGTGGAGAACGACAGCGGCGCCGAGGTCAAGCTCAGCCCCTACGGCATCATCGTGCGCCAGGGCATGCCGGCGGATCTGAAGAACTTCTACATCCTGCACGAAGGCTTCCTCGCCATGAACGGAAGCCCCGGGGTCCGCGACCAGCTGAACCAGTTCAAGTACAAGGCGGCGATGGACTTCGAGGCCGACCCGGCCGGGGGTGGCCCGTCCTGGTCGATGGACGTCACCGAGAACGGCTGGATCGGCTTCACTGACCACTACTGGATGTCGATCCTCGTCCCCGCCTCGGGCCAGGCCTTCACCGGCGTCGCCCGCTACGATGCCGCCAGCGACACCTTCCTCACCGACATGCGCCTGCCGGACGCGACCATCGCGCCGGGCGCCTCGGAGACAGCCGCCACCTCGCTCTTCGCCGGCGCCAAGGAATGGGCGACGATCCGGCACTATCAGGACGAGAAGGGCGTGTTCCGCTTCGTCGATTCCATCGACTGGGGCTGGTTCTTCTTCCTGACCAAGCCGATCTTCCGCGTGCTGCACGAGATGCACAAGCTGATCGGCAACATGGGCCTCGCCATCATCGGCCTCACCTTCATCATCAAGCTCATCCTCTTCCCGCTCGCCTACAAATCCTACGTCTCCATGTCGCGGATGAAGGCACTGCAGCCCGAGATGGAGAAGATCAAGGAGCGCGCCGGCGAGGACCGGATGGCGATGCAGAAGGAGGTGATGGCCCTCTACAAGCGCGAGAAGGTCAACCCCGCCGCCGGCTGCCTGCCGATCCTGCTGCAGATCCCCATCTTCTTCTCGCTCTACAAGGTGATCTTCGTCACCATCGAGCTGCGCCACGCCCCCTTCTTCGGCTGGATCCACGATCTCTCGGCGCCCGACCCGACCAGCTGGATGAACCTCTTCGGCGCCCTGCCCTGGGCCGCCCCGGCGCACACCAGCGCCGTGGGCATCCTCTCCATCGGCGTCTGGCCGATCGTGCTCGGCCTCTCCATGTGGCTGCAGCAGAAGCTGAACCCGGCCCCCACCGACAAGACCCAGGCGATGATCTTCAACTGGATGCCCTGGGTCTTCATGTTCATGCTCGGCAAGTTCGCCTCGGGCCTCGTGATCTACTGGGTGGCGAACAACAGCATCACCTTCGCCCAGCAGTACACCATCATGCGCACCCAGGGGGTACGGCCGGACGTGCTCGGCAAGATCCTCGCCCCGCTCAAGAAACTCTCGAAGACGGGATAGCGCCGTGCAGGCCCGCGTCAGCGCCCTCTGGCGCCACCCGATCAAGGGCCACGGCGTCGAGGCAGTGCCGGCGGTAGAGTTCGCGGCCGGCGCCACCATGCCCTGGGACCGGGTCTGGGCCATCGCCCACGCCGCGGCGAAAGTCCCGCCGGGCCGCGGCGACTGGGCACCCTGCGCCAACTTCAGCCGCGGCGCCAAGTCCTTCTCGCTCATGGCGATCCGTGCCGTAACCGACGAGGCTACCGGCCGCGTCACCCTCGCCCACCCCCAGTCAGAGCCACTCACGGTCGACCCCGACGACCCCGAGGATGCCGCACGCCTCGTCGCTTGGGTGGCGCCGCTCTCCAACCCCGACCGCGCGCCGCCTGCCTGGGTGGTCCGCGCCGGCCGCGGCATGACCGACAGCGCCTTCCCGTCCATCTCCGTCCTCAACACCGCCAGCCTCGCCGCCCTCGGCGCGCGGCTCGGGCAGCCGCTGGCGATGGAGCGCTTCCGCGGCAACGTCTGGCTCGACGGCCTCGCCCCGTTCGCGGAGTTCGACCTCGTCGGCCAGGACATCCGCATCGGCGGCGCCACGCTCCGCGTCCGCGAGCGCATCACCCGCTGCAAGGCCACCACCGTCGACCCCGCCACCGGCATCAGCGACGCCGACACCCTCGGCACGCTCCGCTCCGGCTGGGGCCACGAGGACTTCGGCGTCTACGCCGAGGTCGTGGCCGGCGGCCGCGTGGCGCTCGGCGACGCGGCCGCGGCGTGAAGCAGGTCTTCACCGAGGCGACCGAGCCCGACGCCGAGGCGATGGAGCGCGGCCGCAAGCTCTTTGCCGGCCCCTGCGACTTCGTGAAGGGCGTCGTCGCCATGGACGGCCTGCCGCCGGCCGATCGGGTGGAGGTCTGCTTCGCCGGCCGCTCCAACGTCGGCAAGTCGACGCTGATCAACGCGCTGACCGGCCGCAGGACGCTCGCCCGCGCCTCCAACACCCCCGGCCGCACCCAGGAGATCAACTTTTTCGCCCTCGGCCCGGCCCGTTATCTGGTCGACCTTCCCGGCTACGGCTTCGCCAAGGCGCCGAAGCCCGTCGTCGAGCGCTGGCAGGCGCTGCTGAAAGCCTACCTTGCCGGCCGCCCCACCCTCCGCCGTGCCTTCGTGCTGGTGGACGCCCGTCACGGCATCAAGCCGGTCGACGCCGAGATCATGCAGCTCCTCGACCGGTCCGCCGTGACCTTCCAACTGGTCGTCACCAAGGCCGACAAGCCCGGCCCCGGCGCGCTCGCCGCCACCCTCGCGGACGTGGCCCGCGACCTCGCCGGCCACCCCGCCGCCTTTCCAGAAATCGTCGTCACCTCGGCCGAGACCGGCCTCGGCCTCGGGACGCTGCGCGCGCTTGTCGCCGAAATGGCGTGACCTGCTCAGAACCGCGTGTGCGGGTCCACGTGCGGCGCGATGAATCCCGCCTGCCGCGCCACCTCCAGCGCCTGATCCACCGCCCCCTGGCTGGTGAAGGGGCCTATGAAGAGCCGCCGCCCCAGCGTCATCGCCCCGATCCCCCGCGACCGGTAGCCCAGCCCGCGGAAGAAGTCGGTGACCCGCCCTTCGTCCCGATCCCGGTGACGATGCCGAGCTCCACCGTCGTCGGCCGGATCGCCGGACCGCTATCGGTGATCGCGAAGGGGGCGAGCCGCTGCGCCAGCGCCGGCATCCCGTCGAGATCCGCCGACCGGGTCAGGCAGCCGCCGCGGATCAGCCCCTGCGCCGCACGGCTCACGTCGGCAGGCAGCATCGGCTGGTCCTCGCCCCACCTGTTCTGCGGGTAGAGCCAGACCGCCGAATCGTAGGCCTCGAAGCGCTGCAGGCACACCGCCGGATCCGGCGCCCGCGGGCCGGCGGGCGACATGCCGCCGAGCAGGATGACCGCCAGTGAGAGAAGGGCCGCGCGCATCACGGGTTCGCCGGATAGGGCGCGATGAACCCGGCGCGCAGAGCCAGATCCCGGGTCTGGTCGAGCGCGCCCTGGGTCGCGAACGGCCCCACGTAGATCCGCCGGCCCAGCGGGGCGCTGCCGATGCTGCGGGCGGGAGCCCCGTGCGCCTCGAAAAAGGCGCGCGCTGCGGCGTCGTCCTGCATGTTGGTGACGACGCCCACATGTAGCGACACCGGGGTGATCGTGGGGCCGGAATCGGTGATCGGGGCGCCGCCGGCCGCGTCCATCCCCGCGAGGTCGCTGGTCAGCGTGATGCAGCCGGCATTGCGCACGCGCTGTGCCTGGGCCTCGACCAGCGGGGGCGCCACCCTGCGCTCGTAGCGCCGTCCCTGGCCGGGATACATCTTATTCAGGATGTCGAACTTTTGGTACAGCGCCACGCAGACGTTCCCGCTCGCCTGCGAGGTGACCGCGCCGGTGGGCATTTCGGTCGTCGGTCCCGTGGAACATGCAGCGACGGCGAGGGCGGCGAGAAGGCTGGAAGGCAGGCGCACAGGTGCGGGTCCTTGTATCGGATGGGCTGGGATAGTATCCGGCGGTCGCGCCGCAGGCACAAGTGCACACACGGTCGCGCCCCCGCTGCCAAACTGGACAGGGAAGGCCCATGGACAAGTCCCTCGCACAGACGCGTGACTGGATCGCGACCGCCCGCACCCTCTCCGAGGCGCTGCCCTACCTGCAGCGCTACGACGGCGCCACCATCGTCATCAAGCTCGGCGGCCATGCCATGGGCAGCGACGAGGCCATGGACGAGTTCGCCCGCGACGTGGTGCTGATGAGGCAGTGCAACGTGAACCCGGTGGTGGTGCACGGCGGCGGGCCGATGATCAACGACATGCTGAAGCGGCTCGACATCAAGTCCGACTTCGTGGATGGCAAGCGCGTCTCCGACGCCGCCACCGTCGAGGTGGTCGAGATGGTGCTGGCGGGCAGGATCAACAAGCGGATCGTCCAGGCGATCAACGCCCAGGGCGGCAAGGCGGTGGGCCTGTCCGGCAAGGACGCCAACCTGATGATCTGCGAGAAGGATCTCGGGACCGGCGCGGCGCCGGTCGATCTCGGTTTCGTCGGCAAGCCGGTGGAGATGCACCCCGAGGTGCTCCAGAGCTTCCTCGGCTCGGACTTCATCCCGGTGGTGGCGCCGATCGGCGCCGGTCGGAACGGCGAGACCTACAACGTCAACGGCGATACCGCCGCCGGCGCCATCGCCGCGGCGATGAAGGCGGACCGGCTCCTTCTCCTCACCGACGTGGCGGGCGTCAAGGACACCCAAGGCGCGGTCCTGACCCAGCTCTCCGCCGGGGACGTGCGCGAGATGACCGCCTCGGGCGTCATCTCCGGCGGCATGATACCGAAGACCCAGACCGCGCTCGACGCCATCGACCGCGGTGTGCGCGCGGTGGTGATCCTCGACGGCCGTGCCCCGCATGCTGTGCTGCTCGAGCTTTTCACTTCGCACGGGGCCGGCACGCTGATCCGCGGCTGAGGCGCGGGATGACGCTCGCCGGAATCGCGGACGCGTCGCGTCGGGACGGCCTGGCGCCGCTCGGCGCACTACATCCGGGGCCGGAGGACGAGGCTCCGGACGGATGCGGCACCCTCGTGCTCCTCGGGCCGGACGGGCCTGATTTCTGGCAGATCTTCCAAGCGAGCCACGAGTACCGCGACCGCGCCCCGGACCCGCTCAACCGCTGGTCGGAGAGGGTGGTGGGACGTCTCGCCGCCGCCTTCGGGGCGCGGGCGCTCTATCCCTTCGGGGGGCCGCCCTGGCTCCCCTTCACCGGCTGGGCGCGGCGGAGCGGTGCTGCTTGGGAGTTGCCGGTAGGCCTGCTCGTGCACGCCCGCACCGGGCTCTTTCTCTCCTACCGCGGGGCGCTGGCGCTCCCCGGTCGGCTCGATCTCCCGCCAACCGGCCCACGTCCCTGCGACACCTGTGCCGCGCCGTGCCTCTCCGCCTGCCCGGTCGGGGCGCTCGCTGAGAGCGGCTACGATCTCGCGGCCTGCCACAGGTTCCTCGACACCGGCCCCGGCGGCGACTGCCTGGAGCGGGGCTGCGCGGTCCGCCGCGCCTGCCCGGTGGGGCAGGGGCTGCGCCCCGAATCCCAATCGGCCTTCCACATGGCCGCCTTTCATGGCACGGAGAGGCAATGGGACGCCTGATCGTCATGCGCCACGCCAAGTCGAGCTGGGCCGACCCCGGCCAGCGCGACCTCGACCGCCCGCTGAACAAGCGCGGCCGCCGAGCGGCCGAACTTCTCGGCGGCTGGCTGAAGGCCAAGGGCTACCGCCCGGAACGGGCGCTCATCTCCACCGCCCGCCGCGCGCAGGAGACCTGGGCCGGCGTGGTCGCGGCCGTCGGTGCCGCCCCCACCAGCTACGTGCCCGAGATTTATCACGCGGCGCCCGACACGCTCCTCGCCGTGCTCCGGGCCGCGCCGGAGGTGGAGCGCCTGCTCCTCCTCGGCCACCAGCCTGGCATCGGCACCTTCGCCCGCCGGCTCCTCGCCGAGCCGCCGGCCGATCCGGACTTCGACAAGTTCCCCACCGGCGCCACCGCCGTCATCGACTTCGATGCGACCGGCTGGTCCGAGGTGGAATGGGGCACGGGCCGCCTCAGCGACTTCGCAGCGCCGCGCCAGCTCGAATAGGCCGAAAACACCCATATGGATTCCATACGCTTTCCATATGGATTCTGGGTGCGAGAATCATAGCGATTTCAGGCGGTTGAAGCGCGTTCGCGTCAGTGACCGAGAATTTGGCTCAAAAACAGCTTCGTCCGCTCCGACTTGGGGTTGTTGAAGAACTCCTTCGGCTCGTTCTGCTCGACGATCTGCCCCTGGTCCATGAAGATGACCCGGTTCGCCACCGCCTGCGCGAAGCCCATCTCGTGGGTGACGCAGATCATCGTCATCCCTTCCTCGGCCAGCTCGATCATCGTGTCGAGCACCTCCTTGATCATCTCCGGATCAAGCGCCGAAGTCGGCTCGTCGAACAGCATGATCTTAGGCTTCATGCACAGCGACCGCGCGATCGCCACCCGCTGCTGCTGCCCGCCGGAGAGCTGGCCGGGGTACTTGTCAGCCTGCTCGGGGATCTTGACCTTGCGCAGGAAGTGCATGGCCGTCTCCTCGGCCTCCTTCTTCGGCGTCTTGCGCACCCAGATCGGCGCCAGGGTGCAGTTCTCCAGAATTGTGAGGTGCGGGAAGAGGTTGAAGTGCTGGAACACCATCCCGACCTCGGAGCGGATCTTGTCGATGTTCTTCAGGTCCGAGGTCAGCTCGGTGCCGTCGACGATGATCTGCCCCTTCTGGTGCTCCTCCAGCCGGTTGACGCAGCGGATCAGCGTCGACTTGCCCGACCCCGACGGCCCGCAGACCACGATCCGCTCGCCCTTGTAGACGGTGAGGTTGATGTCGCGGAGCACGTGGAACTGGCCGTACCACTTGCTCATGCCGATGATCTGGATCGCCGGCTCGTCGGACACCTTCAGCCGGTCCGGGTGGACCGGCTCGAGTTGGGAGGCGTCGAGGGGATGGGCTTCGGCCATTCGGTGCGTCCCTTTCAGCGATGGTCGGTGCGCAGCTTGCGCTCGAGATAACGGGAATACTGCGACATGCCGTAGCAGCAGAGGAAGAAGAGCAGCGCCACGAAGCCGTAGAGCTCCCAGACGATGCCATTCCAGTTCGAGTCCGCCCGGATCGAGGTGACGAGGCCGATTGGATCGAGCAGCCCGATGATCGCGACCAGCGTGGTGTCCTTGAAAAGGCTGATGAAGTTGCCGACGATCGAGGGGATGGAGATCTTCAGCGCCTGCGGCATGATGATGAGCCGCATGGACTTCCAGTAGTCGAGCCCCAGCGCGTCGGCGCCTTCGTACTGACCCCGCGGCAGCGCCGCCAGCCCGCCGCGGATCGTCTCGGCCATGTAGGCGGAGGCGAAGAGCGTCACCATGATGATGACCCGCAGGATGATGTCGAAGTTGGTGCCGGGGGGCAGGAAGACGTTGAGCAGGAAGGTAGCGACCAGTAGCAACGTGATCAGCGGCACGCCGCGGATGAACTCGATGAAGCCAACCGAGAGCGACTTTACGATGAACATGTCCGAGCGCCGGCCGAGGGCGAGCAGGATGCCGAGCGGCAGCGAGAAGGCGATGCCGGTCATGCCGATCGTCACCGACAGCGTGAAGCCACCGAAGAGCTTGGAGGCCACCGGCGTGAGCGTCAGCGGGAGGATCCCGGCCAGAAAGCCGGAGACCGGTCCGACGAGGTAGAGCCACCAGACCAGCGAGGCGATGACCGCCACTATCAACCCGATGAGGTTCCCGCCGAAGCCGCCGACCACGCGGTGCACTAGGTAGCCGACGATGAAGCCCGCGTAGATGGTGACCGGCACCATGAGCGAGCCGCCCCAGAGTAGCCAGTAGCAGATGCCGGGGAAGATGACGGAGAACCAGAGGAGCTTGCGCGGCAGCTCGGACACGAGGACGGGGGCCAGCGCGACGAGGAGCAGCACGAAGGCGAGCGTCGGGCGCCAGTACATGGTGTTGGGGTAGAAGCCGAACAGGAACTGCTTCCAGCGCTCGTGGATGACCGCGAAGCAGGCGCCGTCCGCCCCCTCGCCCCAGCGCGTCTTGATGATCTCGCGGCACTCGTTGAGGGAGTCCGCGTCCCAGACCGCATGGGTAAACCAGGGCAGGATGTGATCGGCGAGCCACCAGAGCGCGGTCAGTGAGACGATGGTCAGGATGCTGTTCGGCCAGCTGGAGAAGAGCTTCTCGCGCGCCCAGCCGATAACGCCGATCTGCGACCCCGGCGGGGTTTCGGGGGGGAGCATCTCGTGCCGAACGTAGGTCAGGTCTTCGGCCATCTCAGCGCTCCTTCAGCGCGACGCGCGCGTTGTACCAGTTGAGCACCGAGGAGATCGCAAGGCTGAGGAGGAGATAGAAGCCCATCAGGAGCAGCATGCATTCCAGCTCGCGCCCGGTCTGGTTCATGGTGATGCCGCCGAGCGTGGCGCGGGCGTCCATGTAGCCTACGGCGATGGCGAGCGAGGAGTTCTTGGT
Organism: uncultured Alphaproteobacteria bacterium; assembly: GCA_963796805.1. Lineage (GTDB taxonomy): Bacteria > Pseudomonadota > Alphaproteobacteria > Rhodobacterales > Rhodobacteraceae > Amaricoccus. Next base: position 210,004 of record CAWCNG010000007.1, on the reverse strand, counting down.
GAGGTTGAGGTACTGCGAGATCAACGGCGGGATGATCACCCGCATCGCCTGCGGAAGGACCACTAGGCTCATGATCCGATTCGCCCTGAGCCCGAGGGCGCCTGCCGCCTCGCTCTGGCCGCGCGAGACCGCCTGGATGCCGGCGCGCACGTTCTCGGCGATGTAGGCCGCGGTGTAGAAGGAGAGCGCCAGCCAGAGCGCGATCAGCGACTTGTCGATGAAACCGCCGCCCTCGAAGTTGAAGCGCTGGAGCTCGGGGAAATCGAAGTGGACCGGGTGGCCCATGATAAGGTCGAGCAGGATCGTGGGGATCAGGAGCAGCCCGAGCTTGATCCAGAAGGTGGGCAGGATCTCGCCGGTCGCCTCCTGGCGCGCTCGCGCCCAGCGCCCGAACAACATGATGGCGATCAGCGACAGGATGAAAGTGCCGATCACGATATTCGAGCCTGGCTCGAACACTGGCCAGGGGATGTAGAACCCGCGGTTGGTGATCGCCACCGCGCCGAGGATCAAGTGCGAGGTGGCGTTTTCGCCGCGGAAGGCCGTGGGCGCAGGCGCGATGTCGGTCAGGATTGCCATGAAGGCCAGGATCCAGAGCAGCACGGGGACGTTGCGGAAGATGTCGACATAGCCGGCCGCGAGCTTGCTGACGATCCAATTCGGCGACAGGCGCAGGATGCCGACGAGGACGCCCACCACAGTCGCGAGGATGCAGCCGAGGATGGCGACGAGGAAGGTGTTGAGGATGCCGACGAGCGCCGCGCGCCCGTGGGTGTCGTCGTTGGTGTAGGCGATGAGGTGCTGGTTGATGTCGTAGCCGGCGCGGGTGCCGAGGAAGGCGAAGTCGAACGTCTTGCCCAGGGCCGACAGGTTCTGGACGGTGTTATTGATCAGCCAGGCAGCCCCCAACATGAAGGCGAGAAGCACGAAGACCTGAATGGTTAGCGACCGGTACCGCGTGTCGTAGATCAGCATGCTCAGGCGGAATTGTTGGGTCGGGATCTCCACCATGCTCATCTCGGGCTACCCCATCGGATTCGCGTTGGACCGGGGACGTGGCACTCCGGTCCCCGGAGGCGGTCGTCGCCGGTCCCGGCCGCTGGGCGCGGCCGGGACCGGCGCGGCGATCAGCGGAAGGGCGGCGAGAAGATCAGCCCGCCTTCGGTCCACTGGGCGTTGAGGCCGCGGCCGATGTCCGAGGGCGTGCCCTCGCCGATGTTCGCCGCGAAGATCTCGCCGTAGTTGCCGCGGGCCTGGATGGCGCGCTTGGCCCAGTCCTTGTCGAGGCCGAACATGACGCCGAGATCACCCTCGGTCCCGAGCAGGCGCTTCACTTCAGGGTTCTCCGAGGCGGTGGCCATCTCGTCGGCGTTCGCAGCCGTGACGCCGTATTCCTCGGCGGCGATGAGCGCGTTCAGCGTCCAGCTGACGATGTCGGCCCATTGGTCATCGCCCTGGCGCACCAGAGGCCCGAGCGGTTCCTTGGATATGATCTCGGGAAGGATAATCCAGTTCTCGGGATCCTCGTAGGTGGCGCGGCTGGCGGCGAGCCCCGAGGCGTCGGTGGTGTAGGCGTCGCAGGCGCCGGCCTGGAATTGCTGGTTCGCCTCGGCGTTGGTCGCGATCGGCACCGGCTGGTAGCTGATGCCGTTGCGCTTGAACCAGTCGGCGAGGTTCAGTTCGGTCGTCGTGCCGGTCTGTATACAGACGGTGGCGCCGTCGAGCTCCTTGGCCGAGGTCACGCCGAGGTCCTTGGACACCATGAAGCCCTGACCGTCGTAGTAGTTCACGCCGGCGAAGGTGAACTTCAGGTCGACGTCGCGGCTGAAGGTCCAAGTGGAGTTGCGCGACAGCACGTCGACCTCGCCCGAAGAAAGCGCGGTGAAGCGGGTCTCGGTGGTGGTCGGTGTGAACTCGACCTTGCTGGAATCGCCGAGGACCGCCGCGGCTATCGCCCGGCAGACCGCGATGTCGAACCCCTCCCAGTTTCCGGCGGCATCCGGGGCAGCGAAGCCCGCGAGGCCGCTGTTGACCCCACATTTCAGCATGCCCCGCGCCTTGACATCGTCGAGGGTCGTGGCAGACGCAGCTCCGGCCGCCAGGGCCAGCGCGATCGAGCTACCGAGAAGGAAGGCGTGCTTCATGTTTCGTTTCCTGTTGGGCCACCGCCTGCTGGGCGGGGTCAGGGGCGTCTCACCCCGATTTGTGCTTCTGAGAGGGCAAGCAGACCCGCCCTCGCCGCAGTCTTTAGGGCCTTCGCGCAAACGTCAAGCCGCACCGTAACGGTTCGTTAACCAGCCGCAGGCGCGGAAATGGCGCTTTGTGCATCAGTCTTGCGTGTTTGCCCATCGGTTGGGCGGACTTGTGTCCAGGAGCCTGGACAAGACTGCGGCCTGGTGGAAAGCGGCGCAACCGGCCTCGGCGGCGGCGGCCGCCTCGGAGTCGAAGCCCCAGTGCTCGGCCTGCCAGGTCTCGTCGATGCGCGACAGATCCCAGCCTTCGGCCGGATCCAGCGCGCCTCGCCTGACGGCAAGCCCGAGGATCAGCGAGCCGGAGAGCGCGACGAGCTCGTGGAGGGCCACCAGCCCGAAGCGGTCCTCGGCCGCGACTGCGGCGCGGAGCGCGGCGAGGCTCGCCAGGGGCTGGGCCTGGTGCATCACGCCTGCGACCGTCCGGAGCGAGGCGGCGAGGGTTCGCTCCGCCCACCGCAGCCAGGGATCCCATCCCGCGGCCTGCCGCGCCGCCAGGCCGCGCGGGTCTGCCACGCGGTAACAGACGAGATCGGTGGCGCCGTACTCGGCGATCACATCGACCACGGCGTCGCGCTGGGGCTCCACCCGGTCGATGGCGGAATTGGCGAGACGGGTGATGGGCAAAAGGTCGGGCTCGATCTCTGCCTTGATCTGGTTCCATTCATCGGCGATCGCGGCCGCCAGTGGGGCAGTCGGCACCTCGAGGGGTGCGCCTGCGGGCGTCCGCAGCACCCGATCGTCGAGGGCGACGGTGAAGCCCTCGCCCTCGGGCCGAGGTGTGGCGGCGCGCCAGAACCGGCGGCGCGGGGTCCAGGTCATCGGCTGCGGACCCGAAGCCGCTCCAGGGCCGCGTCGAGCGCGTCGAAGCTTTCGATGATCACGTCGGCGCCGGCGGCGTCGAGGCGCTCGCGCGGGTGATATCCCCAGGCGACGCCGATGGTCGCCATGCCGGCGGCGCGGCCCATGGAGACATCGAATTCGGTATCGCCCACCATGACTGCATGGCTGGCATCCACCCCGGTCTCCGCCAGCGCCGCGAGGAGCATGGAGGAATGCGGCTTCGAGGGGTGATTGTCCGAAGTCTGAACCGTGGCGACGAGGTGGTTGAGGTCGTGGGCGTCCAGGAGATGGTCCAGCCCGCGCCTCGCCTTGCCGGTCGCTACGCCGACGAGCGTCTCGGGCCGGGCCGCGAGCTGCACCAGTGCGGCACGCGCCCCAGGGAAGAGCGAGGCAGCCCCGTCGCCGCCCAGCCGCTGCCGGGTGGCGCATTCGCGATAGTGTCCGACGATCGCCTCGACGTCGGCCGCTGGGAGGTGGGCGACGAGCGCGCCGATTGCCTCCGGAAGCGACAGACCCACCACGGAAAGGGTCTCTTCCCGCTCCGGCGCCGGCAAGCCGGCAAGGCCGAATGCAAGCCGCATCGCCTCGATGATGTGATGCTGGCTGTCGACCAGCGTCCCGTCCACGTCGAAGACGACGAGCCTGAGATCGCCCATTCCTTCAGGTCTTCCCGGTGTGAAGCGCGGCGAGGGCCGAGCTGATATCGTCGCAGAGAAGCTCGAACGGCCGGCTGGCGGTGACCTCGGGCCGGCCGATCAGCACGTAGTCCCAGCCTCGCAACCCCAGGCGCGGGACGATCGCGCGCGCCGCAGCGCGCAGCCGGCGCTTGGCGCGATTGCGTGCCACCGCGTTTCCAACTTTCTTCGAGCAGGTGTAGCCCACGCGGATCCCGTCAGGGTCGTCCGCCGGCTCGCGCTGGCGCGCCTGAAGCGTGAGCCCCGGACGCGACTGCCGCCGCGCGCGGGCGGCGGCAAGGAAATCGGCGCGACGGGTGAGCGTCGTAAGCCGGAGAAGCTCGGCAGCCGGGGCGGCCACGGAGCCCGCGTCAGGTCAGGCGGACAGGCGTTTGCGGCCGAGCGCCCGGCGCCGGTTGAGGATGATCCGACCGTTCTTGGTCGCCATGCGAGCGCGGAACCCGTGCCGGCGCTTTCGCACGAGGTTGCTCGGCTGGAAGGTGCGTTTCGTCATATCACGTCTCCGGGTCGCGCCGGGCAATGCCCGGCCAGGGGACGGATTCGACGCCCCCAAATTCGAAGGCCTGTCTTTAGGAACACGCGCAGGGGAAGTCAATTCGTCTCGGCCATTTCAGCGTGCGCCGGGCGGTGCCTTGTGGGCGGCAGTCGCACCGCCTACAGTCCCCACGCCTTCGTGAACCGTGGTGGGCATGGTCTTCAATACCCTTTCAGGCCGCTTTCTGGGCTTGATGATCCTCTTCGTGTTGATCGCCGAGGTGCTGATCTTCGTGCCGTCGGTGGCGCGGTTTCGCGAGGATTACCTGCAGAACCGCCTTGAGATGGCGCAGCTGGCGGCGCTGGCGCTGCTCGCCACGCCCGACGAGGCGGTAGCCCCGGACCTGAAGAAGGAACTCCTGGCGACGGCGGACGTGCTGAACGTGGTGCTGCGGCGTGACGACGTGCGCGAGCTGGTGCTGGAAAGCCCGATGCCGGAGCATGTCCAGGAGACCTTCGACCTCCGCAGCAGCGACCAGCTGACGCTGATGCGCGACGCGCTCAGGGTGTTTGTCTCGGACCATGACCGCATCATCCGGGTCATCGGGCGCACCAACCAGGGCGCAAGGAGCGAGATCGAGGTCACGCTCCACGAATGGCCGCTGCGCAGGGCGATGATCGATCACGGGCGCCGGATCCTTCTCATCTCGCTGGCCGTGTCGCTCGCCACGGCGGCGCTTTTGTTCCTGGCGGTGCAGCGATTGATCGTGCGCCCGATCGGGCGGGTGGTGGAGCACATGACCGCCTACCGCGACGACCCCATGGACGCGAGCCGGATCATCGCGCCGGAGAGCGGGGCGCGCGAGCTGCGCGAGGCCGAGACGGCGCTGCACGACCTCGAGGTGCAGCTGAGCTCGGCGCTCCGCCAGAAGGAACGTTTGGCGGGGCTGGGGGCTGCGGTGGCGAAAATAAGCCATGATCTCCGCAACATGCTGACGACCGCCCAGCTCCTGACCGACCGCATCGAGGCGAGCAGCGATCCCGCGGTGCGGCGGACCGCGCCCAAGCTCGTAGGCTCGCTCGCCCGGGCGATCAGCCTCTGCGAGCAGACGCTGACCTTCGGCAAGGCGGAGGAATTGCCACCGGAGTCGGCGAATGTCGCGCTGGCCCCGCTGGTGGCGGAGGTGTTGGAGAACGAGCGCGCTGCGTCCGCCTCGTCCGGCTGCGTGAGCTTTGCGGTGGAGGTTCCCGAGGGGCTGACCGTGCGGGCGGACCCCGACCAGCTGTTCCGGGTGCTGTCAAATCTCGTGCGCAATGCCTCCCAGGCGATCGAGGCCACGAAGCGGCCGGGGATTGTGACGGTGCTGGCCTCGGAGGCGCTGGGGCACAGCGAGATCCGGGTCCGCGACACCGGCCCCGGCCTGCCACAGAAGGCGCGGGAGAACCTGTTCCAGCCGTTCCGGGGCAGCGGGCGGCAGGGCGGCTCGGGGCTCGGGCTGGTCATCGCGGCGGATCTGGTCCGCGGGCACGGCGGGGTTCTGGTACTGGAGGAAACCGGGTCGCGCGGGTCGACCTTCCGGATTTCACTGCCGGCGCCGGGAGTGCAGCGGCGGGCGGGGTGAATACGGTGAAGGTCCCGTTCGTTGGTCAAGCCGATGAAAAATATGACGTACAATGCACGTACAACGTACGTACAATGCAGGTACCTGAATCTGCGGATTCCGGCCCGATTTCTGCCGCTCGCTCAGCGGCCGGTAAAGCGCGGCTCGCGGCGCTCGCGCCGGGCGGCGAGGCCCTCGGCGTGGTCGGCGGAGGCGAAGCAGGCGGCGATGCGCCGCTGGGCAGCTTCGGCGTCGAGGCGATTGCAGGCGAGCTCAAGGATGGTGCGCTTCATGCCGCGGACGGCGAGCGGGGCCATGCCGGCGAGCCGCTCGGTGAGCTCCGTCACCCTGCCCTCCAGGGCGTCTGGCGCCACGAGGTGGTCGAGGAAGCCTGCAGCGAGGAGGGCCTCGGCGTCGAAGGTCTCGGCGAGCAGGAAGATGCGGCGGGCGGTCTGGCTACCCAGCCGGTCGATGGCGCGGCGGATGCCTGCCGGCTCGTAGTGGATGCCGAGGCGGGCGGGCGGGGCGAAGGCGCGCATGCCGGTGACGCCGACGCGGAAGTCGCAGGCCAGCGCCAGCTCGACCCCGCCCCCGTAGGCGCCGCCGTTGAGGCCGGCGACCGTGGGCACCGGGAAGGCTTCGAGCAGGTCGCAGAGGTGGGTCAGCGGGTTGTCGGACCAGTCGGCGTCGCTGACGTCGCCGAGGGCGGCGCCGGCGCAGAAGCTCTTGCCGCGCCCGGTCAGGACGAGGACGCGCAGCGCGTCACAGGTGGCCCAGTCGACGAGGACTGCGCTCAGCTCGCGCATGGCGGCCTGGTCCAGCGCGTTGTGGGTCTCGGGCCGGTTCAGGGTGATGCGGCCGAGCGGGCCGTCGATCTCGGTCTCGATCATGCCTCGAACTCGGCCAGGACCGGCACGTGGTCGCTCGGGGTATCCCAGCCGCGCACGTGGCGGGCGATGCGGCTGCCTCCGGAGCGCGCAGCGAGATCGGGCGTGGCCCAGACGTGATCGAGGCGGCGGCCCTTGTCGACGGCCTGCCAGTCGGGGGCGCGGTAGGACCACCAGGAGTAGAGGCGCCCGTCCGGCTGGTGCGCGCGGGTGACGTCCACCCACCGGCCCGCGCCTTGCGCCGCGGTGAAGGCGTCGATCTCGACGGGGGTGTGGGAGACGACCTTCAGGAGCTGCCTGTGGTTCCAGACGTCGTCCTCGCGCGGGGCGACGTTGAGGTCGCCGACGAGGATGGCGCGCTCGGGCGGCGTGGCGGCGAACCAGGCGCGGAGCTCGGCGAGGAAGTCGAGCTTGTGGGCGAACTTGGGGTTCAGCGCCGGGTCGGGGATGTCGCCGCCGGCAGGGATGTAGAGGTTGTGGACCACGACGCCGGAGGGAAGGCGGGCGGCTACGTGGCGGGCGTCACCGCGGCGGCAGAAGTCGCGGTGGGGGAGCTCCTCGAGGGGCAGGCGGGAGAGGATAGCGACGCCGTTGTAGGCCTTCTCGCCGCGGACGACGACATGGCTGTAGCCAAGTGCGCGGAGGCCTTCCAGGGGGAACTTCTCGACCGGGGTCTTGGTCTCCTGGAGGCAGAGGAGGTCGGGCCCCTCCTCGCGCAGGAGGCGCAGCATGGCGGCCTCGCGGTGACGGACCGAGTTGATGTTCCAGGTGGCGAGGCGGAGGGTCATGAGGGGCTTCTCCGACGGCGGACCCTTATGGCGGAGGCCGGCAGGGGCGGCAAGGGGCGCGGGTTCAGCGGCCCGGGGCGACCTGAACGACGACGGCGCCGCACCGGTGGCGGCCCTCCACGTAGCGGTGCGCTTCGACGATGTCTGCGAGGTTGAAGCTACGGTCGACGACGGGACGGATCTCGCCGCGCTCCGCCAGGCCGGCGATATGCTCGAGATCTTCCTGCCGGTCCCCGCTCACCCCGATGCGCACCTTGCGGCCCGAGCCCCGGGCCGTGGCGAGGGCCTGCCGGATCTCGCGGAAGCCGAGGTTCAGCGGGACGAAGACGCCGGTCTCGGTGAGAGCGTCACGGCAGCGTCCGAAGTCGGTCGCGCCGACGGTGTCGAGGACGGCGTCGTAGCGCCGGCCGGGCGGAGGGACCACGTCGCGGGTGTAGTCGGCGACGTAGCTTGCCCCTAGCGACCGGACGAAGTCGAGACTTGTCGGGCCGCAGACCCCGTCAACCTCCGCGCCCATCTGGCGGGCGATCTGCACTGCATAGCAGCCGACGCCGCCGGAGGCGCCTACGACGAGGACACGCTGCCCGGAGCGGACGTGGGCGAAGTCGCGCAGAAAGACGAGCGCCGCGAGGGCGCCAAAGGGCAGGGCGGCCGCCTCCCCGTCGCTGAGGCCATCTGGAATGCGGGCAATGGCGCCGGCTTCCTTGACGGTCACGAACTCGGCATGCGCCCCCGTGGTCGAGAAGCCAAAGACGCGCTCGCCGGGCGCGAAGCGTGTCGCGCCATCGCCGGCGGCGGCCACGGTGCCGGCGAAGTCGCCGCCGAGCACGCGCCGGCGGGGACGGAAGATCCCCATCATCAGGCGGCCCGGCAGCCAGGTGATGCCGGGAAAGGCGGCGGCGCGCATCCGCCAGTCCGCCGTGGTGACCGAGCTGGCGGCGACCCTGACCAGCAGCTCGCCCCGGCCGGGAGCCGGGTCCGGGATGTCGCGGACCTCCACCACTTCGGGAGGGCCGTAGCGATTGTAGACGGCTGCCTTCATGCTCGGGCTCCGGTCCGCTGCGCGGGCCGACTACTACGCGATGTGTGCCTGAAATTGAACCCCGCTGGCGGCGCTCAGTAGTTGAGCTTGGGGTACCAGTCGGACCCGCGTCCTTCAGGAGTGGCGTCGAGGAGGAGCCAGAGCGGGTCCATCTCCGGCTGGCCGCGCGGGTCCTGGCCGGGGTCAGCCATCTCGTTGCCGATCTCCCCGCTCCAGAAGTGACGGATGGCGCCGTCGCGGCGGGTGAAGACGGTGAGGCCGGGGACGTCGGCGTCCTCGGCGCTGACGTAGGCGCGGGTGAACGCCCCGTCGCCGTCGGAGTAAATCGGGATGTCGGTCCACCCGCGGGTGGCTTTCGCATCGATGAGACGCTCGATGGGGGAACGGGCGACGAAGGCGATGGCGATCCTCTGGCGGACGTCGGCGATCTTGGAGGCGAAGGCGCCGATGAAGGACGTGCACATGGGGCATGGCGCCTTGCGCTTTGGTCCGAACATGTAGCTGTAGATCGCCAGGGTATCCCGGTCGCCGAAGAGCGCCGAAAGCGTGGTCTCGCCGTCCTCGCCGGTGAAGCGGTAGTCCGCCGGGACCTCGCCGCCGGGCGGAAGCCGGCGGCGCAGCTCGGCCGCGCGCTCGGTGGCGCGGCGGACCTCGATCTCCTGGACGAGCAGCGCGTTGCGTGCGGCACGATATTCCAGGCTCTCGTTGGGGAAGTGCGCCTGGTTCTTAGCGGCGAGGGCCTCGGCGGGCACGAGCTTGTCCTGATGGGTCATGGCGATGGCCTCCATCCGCGATTCCGCTTGAGTCGATACGTTGATATCAACATAGTGCCGGCATGTCAAAACCGGTTCCCGAGAAAGCACCCCACGCGACCACGCTGGAGATCCGCGATCACTGCCTCTGCCTGCACGCGCAGCGGGCGGCGCGGGCGCTTGCGCGGCGGTTCGACCGGGCGTTCCGCCCGCTCGGGCTGACCAGCGGGCAGTTCTCGCTGATGAACGCGGTCAACCGGCCGGAGCCGCCGGCGATCGGGGCGGTGGCGGCGGTGCTGGTCATGGACCGCACCACGCTGACGGCGGCGCTGAAGCCGCTCGAACGGCGCGGGCTGGTCGAGGTCACGAGCGACGCCAAGGACCGGCGTGGGCGTCGGCTGGCGCTGACCTTGGCGGGGCAGGCGCTCCTCGGCGCCGCGGTGCCGGTCTGGCGGCGGGTTCATGCCGAGGTCGATACCGAGGTGGAGGCCGCCGAGGGAGGCGGCCTCCGGGGTGCGCTGAGCGTGCTTTCAGGTGGTCAGGGGACCAGCCGGTAGCCGCCGGGCTCGGTGACGAGGATCCTGGCGTTGGCCGGGTCGGGCTCGATCTTCTGGCGCAGGCGGTAGATGTGGGTCTCCAGCGTGTGGGTGGTGACGCCGGCGTTGTAGCCCCAGACCTCGTGCAGCAGGATGTCGCGGGGCACCACCGCGCTGCCGGCGCGGTAGAGGTACTTGAGGATGTTGGTTTCCTTCTCGGTAAGACGGATCTTCTTGTCCGCCTCGTCGAGGAGAAGCTTGTTGGCCGGCCGGAAGCTGTAGGGGCCGACGCCGAAGACGGCGTCCTCGGACTGCTCGTGCTGGCGGAGCTGGGCGCGGATGCGGGCCAGAAGCACCGGCAGCTTGAAGGGCTTGGCGATGTAGTCGTTGGCGCCGGCGTCGAGGCCATGGATCTGGTCGCTGTCGCTGGCATGGCCGGTCAGCATCAGGACCGGGCACTTCACGCCCTCCTTGCGCAGGAGGCGGCAGAGCTCGCGGCCGTCCATGTCGGGCAGGCCGACGTCGAGGATCACGAGGTCGTAGTGCTGCTCGCGGGCGCGGGTGAGCCCGCCCTCGCCGTCGCCGGCCTCGAAGACGTCGAACTCCTCGGTCATCACCAGCTGGTCCGCCAGCGCCTCTCGCAGGTCGGGATCGTCGTCCACGAGGAGGATTCTCTTCACTGCCGCCATGACTGCTCTCCTTTTCGTCATCGGTTGTTGGTTTCCTACGGCGGGCGCAATATTTCTGGTCGGAGGTTCACGGCAGTGTGTCCCGCCGGCGGCGAATGTTTCAGAGCTGTCGCCGGTGGCCGCCGGAAAGGGCCGGACTGCCCCGGGAGGGACGTATCGCATGGGCCTGGCCCTTACATCGCTCGAGCGGCTCGCCCGCGCCCGGTCGGATCTGCGCATGGGCGTGGCGGTGGTGCTGCGCGACGACGACGGCGCGGCGCTGGCGTTGGCGGCGGAGACGGCGACGGCCGAGCGGCTGGCGGAGCTGCGCGCCGTCGGGCCGGTGGACCTGGCGCTGACCGACTGGCGGGCGGCGACGCTGAAGGCGCGGGCGTACGACGGGGACGTGGCACGGGTGGTGCTGCCGGCGGACGCGGAACTGGACTGGGTGCAGGCGACGGCGGATCCGTCGGCGGACCTGGCCTGGCCGATGAAGGGGCCGTACCTCACCCGGCGGGAGGGGAGCGCGGCGCTGCATCGGGCGGCGATCGCGCTCGCCAAGCAGGCACATCTCCTGCCGGCGGTGCTGTTGGTGCCGCTCGGCGGGGTGGAAGCAGGCGCTTTGGCAGCGGACGGGCTGACCGTCGTCGACATCTGCGACGTGCCCATGGGCGGCTCGCCGGAGATGCAGGAGATCGCGTCGGCGCGGGTGCCGCTCATGGTGTCGCAGGCGGGAAAGGTCAGGGTTTTCAGGCCGCTGGATGGGGCAGAGGAGCATTATGCGGTGGAGATCGGGGCACCGGACCGGGCGCTGCCGGTACTTTGCCGGCTGCATTCGGCCTGCTTTACCGGTGATTTGCTTGGGAGCCTGAAGTGCGATTGCGGGCCGCAGCTGCGTTCGGCGCTGGAGCAGATCGCGGGGGAGGGGGCGGGGGTGCTGCTCTACCTCAACCAGGAGGGGCGGGGGATCGGGCTCGCCAACAAGATGCGGGCCTATGCGCTGCAGGACCAGGGCTTCGACACGGTGGAGGCGAACCACCGGCTGGGGTTCGAGGATGACGAGCGGGATTTCCGCATCGGCGCCAACATTTTGAAGAAACTTGGCTTTTCCAAGGTCCGGCTGATGACGAACAACCCCAGGAAGGTCGCAATGATGCAGGGCTGCGCGCTCGAGGTGGTGGAGCGGGTGCCGCTGAAGGTGGGGCGGACGCGGTTCAATGCGCGGTACCTGGATACCAAGGCGGCGAAGAGCGGGCACCTGCTCTGAGGCTGTGCCGGCACATGGTTAAGGGGATTTCGGTCCATGCACAACCCATGCACAACCCGTATGCTAAGCAAAAGACTCGGGATTGAAGGGTTAACGGGCGGGGTGGCATGAGCCGCGACCTGGTGGTCGGGCGCTGGGGGGCGCGCTTCCGCGGGCGCTGGTTTCCCTGCGCGATCGGCTGGGGCGGGATCGGCGAGAAGCGGGCCGAGGGGGACGGGATCACGCCGACCGGGCGGCACCGGATCGAGGCGGTGCTGCGGCGGCCGGACCGGGTGTGCGGGCGGGGGACGCCGATCGGGATCGGGGACGGGTGGTCGGACGATCCGAGCGATCCGGACTACAACCGGCGGGTGCGGCGGCCGCACCGGTTCGGGCACGAGGCGCTGCGGCGGGCGGACCGGATGTACGACCTGGTGGCCGTGCTCGACTGGAACCGGCATCTCCCGGTGAAGGGGCGGGGGAGTGCCATCTTCCTGCACGTCTGGCGTGGGCCGCGGCAGCCGACGGCCGGGTGCATCGCGTTCCGGCGGGAGGATTCTGGCGTGGATCCTGGCGCGGTGGACGCCGCGGGATCAGGTGGATGTGCGAGGCTAGGCTTCGACTGGTAGCGGGCGGGCGGATGTCACGGGCCGAAGCGGCCGCCGAATTCGATCGGGGCGCGACATTGCCGCCTGCACTTCGCGGATTTGGCCGTCGACAAATTCGCGCGCGCCTGCCCGCCCGGGGGCAGGCGCGAAGAACGCCAGCCCGGGCACGCGCGCGCGAATTGCGAGCGCCGGACGAGCGGAGAACCCTTTCGCCTCCGCGCTGGCGCACTCCCGGCGAACGGCCCGGCCGAAGCAGTGCTTCGGCTTGTCGGGCCGGGACCCGCGGGTTAAGGCCCGCGTCGATCGAAAGGCGGCTCCCGGGGCCCCGAGGCGGCCGGTGAAATGCACCTGACTTTTGCACGGTGCAAGCCATTGAATTTGCGGGGGGCAAAATTCTTGACCACCCCCCTCGCTACGAATCGTAGTGCGATGGCATGATGTTAGAATGCAACAGCGTTCTCCATATCCAATCAACGCGCCGAGCTTAGGCGTAATCGGCTTCGGGGCGTTTGGACGGCTGATGGCTGGCCACCTTGCACCTCATATGCCGCTTTATTTTTATGACCCGCGTCATGAAGAAAAGCAGCAGAAAGTCAGTGAGCTCGGCTCTTTTGTTTCTCTTGAGACCGCGTCAGGCTGCGACATTGTCGTCCTCGCAGTGCCAGTCGGAAAGCTAAAGGAAGTTGTGGCCGCAGTGGCACCGTACCTCCGTCAAGGCACAGTCGTCATTGACGTAGGGTCTGTGAAATCGCTTCCCGCACAGATTATGGAGGAAGGCCTCCCCGGCCATGTCGAAATAGTTGGCACGCATCCACTTTTCGGACCACAAAGTGCCCGTGACGGCCTTGCTGGCCTTAAACTCGCGGTTTGTCCTATTCGAGGCCGTAGGTGGCGTTACATCGTTGCTTTTTGCCGCAAGCATTTGGGACTGAAAATTATCATTGCGACACCAGAAGAGCACGACCGCGAAGCAGCGATGGTCCAAGGCCTGACCCATCTGATAGCCAAAGTTCTGGTCCAGATGGAGCCTTTGCCCACCTCCATGACCACGCGGAGCTACGAGCTATTGATGCAAGGCGTCGAAATGGTCCGCCACGACTCACCAGCGGTTTTTGACGCTATCGAGCGCATAAATCCGTTTGTCCCCGAGGTGCGACGCACGTTCTTCAAATTGGCCGCAGCGCTCGATGAGGAAATGTCAGAAGGCCGTGCGTGTCTCAAGAACGCCATGCCATAGTGGCTACTATGTAAGCGCGACGCCGACCACCTCCTGCCAATGCTGACCTGATCCGGCCATTCTCCTCGCACATGTGCGTCGGAGGTGTTGGACTTGGAGAGAGACGGCAAAGAGGGCGTCCGTTTGGGCGGCTCGATCGGCGTTGGGGTTTCCCGGCTTGAGGTGATCGAGGGGCCCAGCGGGCGGCGGCGGCGGACCAAGGGGAGCGCGCGCGGATCGCGGCGGAGAGCCTGATGCCGGGGGCGTCGGTGGCGGATGTTGCGCGCAGGCACGGCACGACCCGCTGGCAGGTTTACGACTGGCGGAAGAAGTTGCGGACGGGGCAGCTGATCGTACCCGAGAGCGTGGCGGCCCTGCCGATGTTCGCGGAACTGGTGGTCGAGGGCGCCGCGCCGGATGCATCGGCGGCGGTGGAGGCCACGTCCGGGCTGGAGATCGTCGTGGGCGATGTCGTGATCCGCGCCGGTGCCGGCGCCGATGAGGGCCAGCTGACACGGGCCATTCGCGCGGCACGGGCATCGGCGCCGTGATGTTCGGCCAAGGCGGGCCGGCGAAGGTCTTCGTGGCAACGCGGCCGGTGGACTTCCGCAAGGGCATCGATGGCCTGGCGCTGGCGGTGCAGGAGATGTTCGGCCTCGATCCGTTCTGCGGCGCGGTCTTCGTGTTCCGGGCGAAACGGGCGGACCGGATCAAGCTGCTGGTCTGGGACCAGACCGGGATGGTTCTGGTTCACAAGCGCCTTGAGAACGGCAAGTTCGTCTGGCCGCAGGTGCGGGACGGGGTGATGCGGATGTCGCCGGCGCAGCTGGCGGCGTTGTTCGAGGGGCTGGATTGGCGACTGGTCCGGCCGGAGCGGGCGCGGCGTCCGTTGGCGGCGGGGTGACCACCGACAGGTACGGGAAGTCTCTGTTTTTGCTGGCCCGAAAGGCTGTTCCATGATTCACTTCGGCACATGGACGCCGACGCTCTCGCCCGCGAAAACGCCCTGCTGAAAGCCCGCCTGGCCGAGGTCGAGGCGACGCTGGCCGAGGCGCAGGAGGCACAGCGCCGACTGGAAGATATCCTGCGCACATCGCAACGCGAGAAGTTCGGCAAGCGCTCCGAGAAGCTGTCGCCCGACCAGTTCAACCTGCCTCTGGAAGATGCCGAGCTGGCCCAGGGCGTGCTCGAGGCCGCGCAGGAGAAGGCGGAAGCGGCGCTGCGGGGACAGGGCGCGGAGACACCGCGCAGGCCCAGGCGCAACCGCGGGCGCCTGCCGCCGCATCTGCCTCGGGTCGAGCGGGTGATCGAGCCCGCCAGCACGCAATGCCCCTGCGGCTGCGGCGAGATGGCGAAGATCGGGGAGGACGTGTCCGAGCGTCTGGACGTCATCCCGGCGCAGTTCCGGGTGCTGGTGACGCGGCGTCCCAAATACGCCTGCCGCCGCTGCTCGCAGGCCGTGGCGCAGGCGCATGCGCCCGAGCATGTGGTGCCCGGCGGGTTGCCCACGGAGTTGCTGATCGCCTCGATCATCGTGTCGAAGTTTGGCGACCACCTTCCGTTTTACCGCCAGGCCGAGATCTTCGGGCGGCAGGGGCTCGCGCTCGACCGCGGCACGCTCGGCAACTGGGTCGGCCGCGCCTGCTTCCACCTGATGCCAGTCATCAACCACATGCGGGCCCATCTGCGCAGCGCGGATCGCATCTTCGTCGACGAAACCCGCGCGCCGGTGCTCGATCCGGGCCGCAAGGCCACCAAGAGCGGATTCTTCTGGGCCGTGGTTGCCGACGATCGCGGCCATGGCGGTGCCGGCCCGCCCATCGTGCTGTTCCATTACGCGCCCGGTCGCGGTCAGACACATCCGCTGAAGTTCCTCGCCGGATACCGCGGCCGGTTCCTGCAATGCGACGCCTACCAGTCCTACAACGCGCTGACCGAGGTCGCGCGCGACAATGGCCCGTGGCGGCTGGTCTACTGCTGGACGCATGTCCGCCGCCGCTTCGTCAAGCGCTTCGAGAACGAGGGCTCCCCCATTGCCGAAGAGCTGCTTCGGCAGATCGCGCTGCTCTATCAGCTCGAGAAAACCGTGCGCGGCAAGGAGCCGTTCCTGCGCCTCGCTGCCCGACGCGAACACGCGACGCCGATCATCGCCGCGCTCAAGCCCTGGCTGGAAACCCAGCTCTCGCGCGTCCTGCAGAAATCGCAGCTGGCCGAGGACATCCGCTATACGCTGGCGCACTGGCCCGGCCTGATCCGCTTCCTCGACGACGGCACGCTCGAGCTGGACACCAACCCGGTCGAGAACCAGATCCGACCGATCGCGCTGACAAGGAAGAACGCGCTCTTCGCCGGCAACGAGGTCGGCGCCGAGAACTGGGCCATGCTCGCCTCGCTGGTCGCCACCTGCAAGATGTCCGGCTTGAACCCGGTCGACTACATCGCCGCACACCCTGCGCGCCATCCTCGACGGTCACCCAAAATCCCGCGTCGAAGAACTCATGCCCTGGCGCTTCGAACAGCCGTCAAGCCTCGCCGCATAGGGCAACGCCGTCGCGCTTACGCTACTATGCGTTAGCCTGCATATTTGCGCATAGCTGACGCGGCGCGCGCCAGTCTATGGGTTCGCGGCGCAGTCTAGCGCGGGTGGACCCAGCCGGGGAGGAAGGTTTCTGGCGTCGGGGCCGCCTCGGCGACAAAGGGGACTTCGGCCTCGGTCAGGAGTTCCCGCAGGCGGCCGTTGCGCCAGGCGGCAAAGGTGTCGGTGCAGCCTCCCACGTGGGTTCCGCCGACGAAGACCTGGGGAATAGTAGGGCTGCCGATCCGTTGGCCGAGGGCGGCGCGGAATCTCGCCGCCGAGGTCGCCCTGCTGGTAGGCCACGGAATCGAGGTCGATGGAGCGGTAGGGGATGCCCGCTTCGGCGAAGAAGCGGCGGAGCGCCCAGCAGAACTCGCACCATTCGAGGGCGAAGAGGGCGACCGGCGTTGCGCGGTCGGCGAGGGCGGCCTCGACGAAGTCGGCGCCGAGCGCGGTGGTTTCGCGGGCAGCGGCGGACGCGGGCGCACCGGTTCCGCCGATGATGTAGCCGGGGGTCGAGGCGGCGATGGCCTCCTCCTCCTCGGTCATCGTCTCGGGGATGTCCTGGAAGAGCGGGGTCGACAGGTAGCGCTCGCCGGTGTCGGGCACCATGAACAGGATGGCGCCGTCGGGCGGCAGCTCGGCGGCGATCTGCAGGGCGCCGGCCAGGGTGGCGCCGCCGGTGATACCGCAGAAGATGCCTTCCTGCCGGGCGAGCTCGCGCGAGAGGCCGAGGGCGTGGGCGCCGGGGATGCCGAGGATGCGGTCGACGTGGCCGGCGGCCAGCGCGTCGCCGGTGAGCTTCGGGATGAAGTCGGGCGCCCAGCCCTGCATCACGTGCGGGCGGAACGAGGGATGGCTGGAGGCGGCGGCGCCGTCGGGCCGGCGGTCCTGGGCGATGCCGCTGGCGAGGACGGGGGCGTTGTCGGGCTCGCAGACGGCGATCCTGACCTCGGGGCGGCGCGCCTTCAGCACCTTGGCCACGCCCTTGAGCGTGCCGCCGGTGCCGGCGCCGGTGACGAACCAGTCGAGGCGGCGGCTCTCGAAGCAGGCGAGGATCTCCTCGGCGGTGGTGCGGACGTGGATCTCGGCGTTGGCCTCGTTCTCGAACTGGCGGGTGAGGAACCAGCCGTGCTTCTCGGCCAGCTCGCGCGCCTTGGCCACCATGCCGGTGCCCTTTTCCGCCGCCGGCGTCAGGATCACCCGTGCGCCGAGGAAGCGCATCAGCCGGCGGCGTTCGACGCTGAAGCTCTCGGCCATGGTCGACGACCAGGGGATAGCCCTTGGCGGCGCAGACCATGGCGAGGCCGATGCCGGTGTTGCCGCTGGTGGCCTCGACGACGGTCTGGCCGGGACTGAGCTCGCCCGCGCGCTCGGCGGCCTCGATCACCCCGAGCGCCAGGCGGTCCTTGATCGAGCCCATGGGGTTGAACGCCTCGAGCTTGGCGTAGAGGTGCGTTCCCGCCGGCGCGAGGCGCTGGAGCTCAACGACCGGCGTGCGGCCGATGGTGGCAAGGATGCTGTCGCTTGGCCCAGGCATTGCCCGCAACCCTCCCTCAACCGAGTCCCGACGGGCAGTCTAGCTTCTGGACGGCTTCATGGACAGACCGCACCGGCTCAGCGGCAGTCGCCGAGCCCGCCGCGGACGAACGCGAAGCGCATGCCGCGGGCTTCCTTGCCCGAGAGGTGGACACGGCCTTCGGCCCGGCCGAGGACGGCGTCGGCGGGGAGAGGCAGGCCGATACGCGGGATGGGCGTGCCGGGGGCGCCGTCCCAGGCGCGCGGCCATTCCTCGGCGCCGGTCCAGACCAGCAGGCAGTCGCCGGCGGTTGCGTTGGGCGGCGGGGCGTACACGGTGTAGTCGGCGGCAACGATCCGCGCCTGCGGGAAGGCGCGGCGCAGGGCGGCGGTGGGGAAGTCCTGCCGTCGGGAGAGGGCGAGGATGGTGCCGCGCTCGAAACCGGCGGCGCGCAGGGCGGCGGCGTAGTCGGCGATCGGCTGGAACTCCTCGCAGGCGTCGCAGCGGCGGGCATCGTCGCGGTGGACGAAGGGGTAGGCGGCGGCGGCGAGGACGGCGCAGACGACCAGGGAGAGGGCGAAGGCTCTTGCGCGCCAGGGAGCCAGGCTGGCGGCGTCGAGGCGGGCGATCAGCCAGAGCGGCGCGAAGGCGAGGAAGAAGAGATGATGCGGCTTCAGGTAGGAGGAGCCGGCAGCGACGTAGAGGAGCATGAAGCCGAGGCAGAAGAGCACGAGCCGGCGCAGGAGCGCGAGTCCGGAGGCGCGCTCGGGGTCGGCGACGGCGATGGGCCGGAAGGCGCGGGGGAAGAAGACGGCGGAGAGCAGTCCCAAGGGCGCGATCAGGATGCTGATCGAGGCTTCGGTCAGGTTCCAGAGACCGTCGAGCACGCGCCGGGCATAGGGTGGTGCGGCGGCGCCCACGATCTGCCCCTCGACCTGGCCGGAGAGGACGTCCCAGTGCCGGGCTATCCAGGCGACGTGCGGCGCGAGCATGACGAGGATGATGGCGAGCGGGATGAGCGCCATCGGGCGGAGCAGGCGGGCGCGCCACTCCGGGGCCGAAAGCGCGGCGGCGACGAGTGCTGCGGCGAATATCGCGTAGTTGTAGCGGCTGAGCAGGCCGAGGCCGAGCACGGCGCCGAGGAGCGCGTAGGAGGCGGGGGTGGGACGGTCGCGGAGCCGGAAGAGCGCGAGGACCGCCAGGGGGGCGAGCGCCATCGCGAAGGTGGTGTTGGTGAGATAGAAGAGCAGGTACCAGTGGAAGTGGAGCGTCGCGAGCATGGCGAAGCCGGCGCCGGCGGCGAGCAGAGGGTCGGGCTGAAGCCGACGGGCGATGGCATAGAGGCCGGCGAAGGCGGCGAAGATGCCGGTCAGGCGCAGCACGTAGATCACCGGCAGGCCGGGGCCGGCGATGTGGGTCGCGGCCCAGGCGAGCCAGTAGAAGGCGGGCGGGTTCTTCGACTCGTAGCCCCAGGCAAGCGACTGCGAGAGGAGCAGGGTCTCGAGGTCGTCGCTGCGGCCGGAGGGGGCAAGCCAGGCGGCCAGCAGCGCCACGACCGCGAGATAGAGCGCGAGGAGGCCGAGGAGTTGCTCTGGGCCGGGCTGGCGATGGTCCCTTTTCTCGGCAGCGCGGTGCTCGCGGTAGCGTCCAGACTTTTTCGCACTTTCGCTCATGCGATGGCGGCTCCGTAGGCTTCGTTTTGGACCGCGCGGAGCGGCGCCATGTTCATGTACTTGCGGGTTGACCACTGGGTGCCGGCGATGTGCCGGAGCCGGGCGGCAGCGAGATTGAGACAGGACTGGCCGTCGGGGAACGCGCCGACCACGCGGGTTCGTCGCCGGACCTCGCGCATGATACGCTCGAGCGGATTGTTGGTGCGGATCTTGATCCAGTGGCAGTCCGGGAAGGCATAGTAGGTGAGCGTCTCGGTGATGTGCGCGTCGACGAGGTCCGCCGCGCGCGCCATACGCTGGCGACGGAGCTCGTCGACGACCGCCGAGGCCTTGGCCTCGGCGGTCACCCGGGTCTCCTGGGCGTGGATCGCCTTGAGCATGTGGCTGACCTCGCGGACCTTGCTCGCCGGCACGTGGCTGAAGACGTTGCGGTAGAAGTGCACCACGCAGCGCTGCCACCGGGCGTCGGGAAGGAACTCGCCGATGCTCTCCACCAGCCCTCTGCAGGCGTCCGAGATGATCAGCTCCACGCCCCGCAGCCCGCGGTCCACGAGGTGGCGCAGGAACGCCGACCAGCCGGACTTGTCCTCCTTGGCACCCTCGCAGATGCCGAGGATCTCGCGGTAACCCTCGGCATTCACGCCGATCGCCACCAGCAGTGAGACGTTGCGCACCTCGCCGGCCCAGGTGCGCTTCATCACGATGCCGTCGAGGAAGATGTACGGATGCTCGCCCTCGATCGGCCGGTTCCGCCACGCCTCGATCTTGGCGTAGATCTTCTTGTTGAGATTGGAGACCGTGCTCGGGCTGACCCGGGTGCCCCGGAGCGCCTCGGTGATGTCCTCGAACCGCCGCACCGAGACGCCGGCGAGGTACATCTCGATCAGCGCCTCCTCGACCGAGCTCTCCCGCCGCCGGTAGCGCTCGATGATCGCCGTCTCGAAGGTCTGGCGCCGCAGCTTCGGGATCTTCAGGCTCACCTGGCCAGCTCGCGTTTCCAGCGATCGTTCATAGCTGCCGGCGCGCGTGTCCTTCCGCGTCTCGCTGCGCTCGTAGCGTCCGGCGCCGCACAACTGGTCCGCCTCGGCGTCCAGCATCGCATTCAGCGCCTCCTCAACCGTCCCGCGAACCATCTCGCCGAGGTGATCCCTGATCCGCGCTTCGTCGATCTGGATAACCTGTCCCATCGACTTCGTCTCTGCCTTCTCGTCCATTCCCAGCTCCTCTCAGCTATCCTGATAGAAGCCGCCTCGCTCGGCAAATGTGCGAAAGATCCTGTACGTCATCGTGCTCGCCGACGCCTCAACTACGGGGCGGCCCACCTTCCCGGACTTCTGGTTCAGCCGAGCCTTCGGGCGCAGAGCCAGCTGAGCCCAGCCATGGCGGCAGCGGTGGCGAGGCAGAGGGCCAGGCCGCCGAGCTGGAAGCTGACGCCCGAGAGCAGCGTGCCGAGGAGCCGCCCGGCGGCGTTCGACATGTAGTAGAAGCCCACGTCCATGGTCACCCGCTCCACCGAAGTGAAGGCGAGGATCAGGTAAGAGTGCAGCGCCGAGTTCAGCGCGAATACGACGCCGAAGGCGAGTAAGGCCGAGCACTAGGGCGACGGTGAGCCAGACGGGTGGGGGACCGACGCCCTGGCCGAGCGCCAGGAGGGCCAGAGCGGCCGGGATCAGCGCCAGGATACCCACCCAGACCCGCGCCAGGCCGATGATCTGCGGCACCGACTTGCCGGCCGCCCGCAGGATCTGCGGGGCCGCGGCCTGGACCGCGCCATAGCCGATGATCCACAGCGCCATGAACGACCCGACGATGAAGAAGGCGGCGCGGCGGCCGTCGGGGGTGCCGTCGGAGAGGATCGAATAGAAGTAGACCGGGATCCCGACGACGAACCAGACGTCGCGGGCGCCGAACAGGAACATCCGCGCGGCGGAGAGCCAGTTGATGCGGCGGTCCTTCGCGAGGACCTCGGAGAACCTGGCGCCCTTGCGGCCCCGGGGCAGGCCGGCAGGCATGAAGAGGGCGACCCCCACCAGGATCGCGAAGAGGGCGGCGGCCATCGCCAGCACCGACGCCTCGAAGCCGGCCAGCGCCAGCAGCGCGGCGCCGAGCAGAAAACCCACGCCCTTCACCGCGTTCTTCGAGCCGGTCAGGAGCGCCACCCAGCGGAAGAGCGCGCCCTTTTGCCCCGCCGGCGCCAGGATCTTCACGGCGCTCTTCGAGCTCATCTTGGCGAGGTCCTTGGCGACGCCCGAGACACCCTGCACGGCCATGACGAAGGCGACCGAAGCTCCGACCGCCCACGCCGGGTCGAGCTGCGCCAGCGCCAGCAGTGCCGCAATCTGCAGCGCGAGCCCGGCATAGAGGGTCGCGGTCAGCCCGAAGCGCGCGGCGATCCAGCCGGCGGACAGGTTGGTCACGATGCCGGCGATCTCATAGAGCAGGAAGAGGTAGGCGAGCTGGATCGGGGTGAACCCGAGGCGGTTGAAGTGCAGGAGGACCAGCATCCTGAGCGCGCCGTCGGTGAGCATGAAGGCCCAGTAGGCGCCGGTCACCGCGGCGTAGGCGGCGAGGCCCGCCGGGCGGGCGGCGCGCGCCTCGGGAATCACAGCCCCTCCGCCACGAGGCGGCTCACGTCGGCGAGCCGGCAGGCATAGCCCCACTCGTTGTCGTACCAGGCGAAGACCTTCACCTGCGTGCCGTTCACCACCATCGTCGACGGGCCGTCGACGATGGCCGAGCGCGGGTCGTTGAGGAAGTCGGCGGACACCAGCGGTCGCGGCTCGAACCCGAGTATGCCGCGCAGCGGCCCCTCGGCCGATGTCGCGAACAGGCCGTTGACCTCTTCCACCGTCGTCGGCCGCTCCATCTCGAACACGCAGTCGGTCAGCGAGGCGTTGAGCAGCGGCACCCGGACCGCGTGGCCGTTCAGGCGGCCCTTCAGTTCGGGATAGATGAGCGTGATCGCGGTTGCAGATCCGGTGGTCGTCGGGATCAGCGAGTTCAGTGCCGAGCGGGCGCGGCGCAGGTCCTTGGCCGGGCGGTCGACGATCGTCTGGGTATTGGTGACGTCGTGCAGGGTGGTGATCGAGCCGTGGCGGATGCCGATCGCCTCGTGCAGCACCCTGACCACCGGAGCGAGGCAGTTCGTCGTGCAGCTCGCGGCGGTGACCAGGTGGTGCTTGCCGGGTTCGTATTGGTGGTGATTGACACCGTAGACGAGGTTCAGCGCCGCTTCCTCCTTGATCGGCGCGGAAACCACCACCTTGCGGACGCCGGCGTCAAAATAGGGCTGCGCCTTGGCGGCGGTCTTGAAGACACCGGTGCAGTCGACGACGAGATCGACCGCGAGATCAGCCAGCGGCAGCTCCTCGATCCGGGCGGCGCCGGTGAGCGCCATCCGGTGGCCGTTGACGCTGACGCCGGTCTCGTCGTGGGCGAAGCGCGCCGGCCAGCGGCCGTGCACGCTGTCGAACTCGAGCAGATGCGCGTGCGTCGCCGGATCGCCCACACGGTCGTTGAGCAGGACGATCTCGCCGGGGGTCCCGTCCTCGATGAACGCACGCAGGACGAGCTTGCCCATCCTGCCGAGGCCGTTGATCGCGGTGCGGGCCATGTCTCGTTCTCCAGATGGGAAAAGTGGCGGTTCGGCTCAGTCCGCCGCGCGGTCAGTCCGCGCGCGCCGCCACGGCAGGCTCCCGCCCGAGCGCATCGAGGCGGCGCTGAAGGGAGATGCGGTCGAGCGCCGCGAAAGGCAGATCCACGAAGGCCGAAAGACGGCGCCGCAGCGCGCCGTAGGTCTGCCTGAAGGCCAGGGCCCTCTCGGCCTCGGTACCGGCGGCCTTGACAGGATCCGGCATTCCCCAGTGCGCGCTGATCGGCTGGCCCGTCCAGGGCGGGCACTCCTCGTTCGCCGCCGCGTCGCAGAGCGTGAAAACGAAATCGAGCGCGGGCGCTTTCGGCGCCTGGAATTCCGCGATGTTCTTCGACCGCAGGCGGGCGGTGTCGTGCCCGAGGCCTTCGAGAATCTCCAGAGCGGAGGGGTTCATCTCCGAGTAAGGCCTGGTTCCGGCGGAGAAGGATCGGAACTTCCCGCGGCCCACCTCGGCAAGGATCGCCTCCGCCATGATCGAGCGCGCCGAGTTGCCGACGCAGACGAAGAGCACGTTGAACGGCACCGCAGCGGCCTCCGTTTGTGCGAAGCGGTCGAGCGAGTGTGCCGCCAGCGGCGTGCAGAGCTCCGGGCGGCCGCGGCAGCAGTCGTTCACCAGGAAGTCGACCAGCGCGCCGACCTCGGCGAGCGCGATGCTGTAGAGGATCGACTTGCCGTCGCGGCGCGCGTCGATCAGCCCGGCGCGCTCGAGGGCCGCGAGGTAGACCGACAGGGTGCTCGGCTTGATCCCGAGCGCGCCGATGATCTCGCCGGGCCGCACGCCATGCGGCGCGCGCCGGGCGATGAGCCGAAAGACCGCAAGACGCCCGGGATGTCCCAGGGCGGACATGGCCTCGGTGAAGGGGAAACGCGATTCCATGATTCATGTAATCATGAATCGTTTGGTTCGGCAAGGCTTCGCGCGTCTTTCGCGGCCGCGATCGGTCAGCTCCGGGCCAGGCCGATCACTGCGCCGCCAGATGCACGATCTCCGCGCCCTCGACGCCGGCGACGCGCGCCAGCTGCTTCAGCCGCGTCTGCACCGCGTCGCTGTCGGGAACGCGCTCCTCGCTCAGGATCTCCAGCCGCACCTCGCTGCTGCCGATTCTCAGCCGCGCCTGGTCGAGGATCTCCGGCACGCTGGCCGAGAAGCGGTGGCCGAGCAGCAGCACCCGGCCGAGGATCTCGGCGCGGCGGAGCTGGCTGGCGCTCAGGAGGTCCTTGGTCAGCGTCCGCGCCGTGTCGTCCGCGCTGCCGCCATAGCGGGCCATGATCGCCACGGCGATAAAGGCCCGCTCCGGGTGCGAGATGCCGATGAAGGGAAACTGCAGCAGCCGGTAGAAGCTTTCCAGCGCGCGCACCTTCTCGTGGTCCCGCCAGCCGATATCGGTCAGCGCGCAGACCGCGAGGCGGAGCCGGCGGTCGACCGGCGTCTCGCCCGGGAAGAGGTCGTCCGTCCAGCGCGCCAGCGCGGCGCTGAACTCGGGCACCCGCGCCGACGGCAGCCCGATTGCCTGCGCCCCCTCCAGCAGCGGGTCGCGGTACTGCTCTTCCTCGTCGAGCTGCCCGTAGAGCCAGCCCTCGCGCAGGCCGAGCAGGGAGAAGACCACCCGCTCCGGGGTGAGGTTCTTCAGCACGCGGTGCATCACCAGCGCCGCCGCCGGCAGGGTGTCCACCCGCCGGGTCGGCACGTCGGGCAGGGCCGCCACCTCCTCGGGCGTCATCCGCGAAATCCGCCGCGCCAGCGCCCTCAGGTCCTCGGCTGGCACGTCGTAGCCGTGGACCACGCTGATCGGCGCCTTGTTCATGGCGATATGCACCCGCGCCAGCGCCCGCCAGCCACCGCCGATGGCGTAGAACACCGGGTCGGTCAGCAGCGGCGGCAGGGAGGCCGCGAGGATCTCGTCGATCCGCTTCTTGGCGGCGTCGACGCCGTCCTTCAACATCTCCACCACTGGCAGCGCGCCGATGGGCATGCTGGCGGTGCGCTCGCCCACACGGTCGCCCAGCACCTCCGCCACCTCCAGGCTGCCGCCGCCCATGTCGCCGGTCAGCCCCTTCGGCTGGAAGAAACCGGCGATCACCCCGAGTGCGGCGTAGGTCGCTTCGTCCACGCCGCTCAGCAGCCGCACCCTGAGCCCGGTCGCCTCGCGGATCGCCGTGGTCAGTTCCTTGCCGTTCGTCGCCCGCCGCGTTGCCTCGGTGGCCAGGACATGCAAGCGCTTCACACGCATCGCCCGCGCGATCGCCTCGAAGCGGCCGACCGCGTTCACCGCGTGCTCGATCGCCTCCGCCGAGAGCCGACCGGCCTCGTCGATCCCGGCGCCCAGCGCGCAGAAGGATTTCTCGTTGAAGCGCGGGAACGGCGCCCGGCTCAGGTCGTCGTAGACGACCAGCCGGATCGAGTTGGAGCCGATGTCGATGACGCCGAAATGGTGCTGCTTGCGCGCGAGGATCCGCTTGGTGTCGATCTCGATGACCCTGGCCTCGGTCGACTGCGTCTGCGCCGGTCTCTTCGCCATGGCCCCTCCCGAAGTTCCGATCGTGCCGCGCATCCACCGTCCGGTCCACCCCGAACCGTGCTTCGGCCCGGTCTCAGTTCCGCCGCAAAGTCGCGATCCGCACGAAGAGCCGCTCGACCAGGGCCGTCGCCGGCACCGGCCGCGACGAGCGCAACAGGAGCTCGGTCTCCATGATCTGCGACAGCGCCTGCTCGATGCAGCCGAGCCCGAGCGCCCGCGCCTGCGCCGCCATGCGCGCCCGCTTCGGCCCGAAAACCGGCGGCCGGCTGCGCGCCAGCGCCGCCTCTGGCCCTTCGCCCGAGGCCGCCGCGGCAAGCAGCGTGCGGAAATGCCGGCCCGCCGCGATGGTCAGGCCCGTCGGGCTGCCGCCGCGCGCGGCCAGCGCGCCGAAGGCCGCGGCCAGACGGTCAGCCTTGCCATCGGCCGCCAGCATCAGCACCTCGTCCACGTCCTCGCTCGCCGGCGGCGCACAGGCGGCGATGTCGGCGGAGCCGAGCGGCGCAGGATCGCCCCGCTTGTAGAGCCCGAGCTTTTCCACGAACTGCGCGAAGTCGCCGGGATCGAGCGACCGCGCCAGGGCCTCGATCTCGCCCATGGCTTCCCGGTCCGGCCGGCCGAGGCCCGCCGCCGCCAGTGCCGCCTCGATCTCGTCGCGGCTGGGCGGGTCATCGTAGATGCCGATCGCCACCGCGTTCCGCGCCGCCTCGAAGCGCTTGCGAAGGCTGCTGCCGGTGGTGAGCCCCCCCGCCGTCACAACCATGCGCGCATCACCCTCGCGCCAGTCGGCCAGCGCGCCGGCGACGGTCTCGGTCAGCCCGTCCGTGGCGTCCTCGACCAGCACCGCCCGCGTACCGGGGAAGAAGCCCACCGCCTTCACCGCATCGAGGAGCGCCGCCGGGTCGCGGCGCAGGTCGCCGGCGCCGATGCGGGTAAGCCGCATCTCCGCCGCTCCCTCCGGGCCGATCAGCGCCTCGATGAGCGCCGCGCGCTTCAGCGCCACCCGCATGGCGTCGGCGCCGAAAAGAAGCACCCCGGCCGCCGCCGCGTCCGGCCGGGCGAAAAAACGCGACGCGTCGCGCCCGGCAAGCTTCATGTCCAGTCCTCGGCGGAGAGCGCCAGCCGCAGCAGGATGTCGTCGGCGAGCGTGACCGCCAGCCGCCGCTCGGCGTCCTCCTGCGCCGCCTGCACCGCGAAGGCGGAGGAGGCCTTGGCCTCGGGGGCGCTGTAGCCGGTGATCGTGCGGACCACGCCGCTCGCCACCGGCGGCCCGCCGGCGAGCGGCACCAGCGCGTAGCGCGCGGTCCCGGTCACGTTGTAGCGGGTGGTAACGTCCTGCTGGGTCAGCGCCACGCCGGTGCGCGTCAGCCGCAGATCGACGTTCAGCCGATAGGCCGCGGCGTCCGCCGGCCCGAGCCGCCCGGTCAGCCGCTCGCGCAGCGCGAAGCCGGGGGCGCCGTCGATGACCGCCACCTCGACGCGCCCCACCATGCGCGAGGCGGGCGCGCCGGGCGCATAGAGCGGAGTGAAGCCGCAGGCGGCGAGCAGCAGCGAGGCGGACGCCCCGCCCAGAAAGGCGCGGCGGCTGCCCGGCTCAGACCACCACATTCACGATCCGGTCGGGCACCACCACCAGCCGCCGCGGCGACGCACCGTTCAGTGCCCGGCGCACCGCCGGATCCTGCAGCACCAGCGCCTCGATGGTCGCGGCGTCCGAGCCCGGCGGCACCTCGATCTCGGCCCGGCGCTTGCCGTTCACCTGCACCGGCAGAGTGACGCTCGCCTCCACGAGGAGCGCGGGGTCCGGCTCGGGCCAGGGTGCCGCGGCCACCAGCCCCGCACCGCCCACCATCGCCCAGACCTCCTCGGCCAGGTGCGGCGTCATCGGCGCGGTGAGCTGGGCCAGCACCCTCAGCGCGAAGCGCCGGGCCGGCGCGCCTGCTGGCGCGCGGCCGATGGCCCCGGTGAGCTCGTAGAGCCGGGCGATCGCCTTGTTGAAGACGAAGCCTTCGATGTCGGCGGTGACGTCGCGGATCGCCCGGTGCGTCGCGCGCACCAGGCCGGCATCGTCCTCGCCCGTGCCCTCTGCGTTGGCGGTCTCACCAGCCAGCCGCCAGACCCGGCCGAGGTGGCGGTGCGCCGCCTCGGCCCCGGCCGCGGTCCACTCCACGTCGCGGTCGGGCGGGCTGTCCGAGAGCACGAACCAGCGAGCGGTGTCGGCGCCATAGCGGGCGATGATGTCGTCGGGGTCGACCACGTTCTTCTTCGACTTCGACATCTTGAGCGACGGGCCGATCTCCACTGGCGTTCCGTCGGCCAGCCGCGCGCCGAAGCCGTCGCGCACCACCTCGCCCGGCTCGCGCCAGACCTGCCGGCCGTCGTCGCCCCGGGTCGCGTAGGTCTCGTGAACCACCATGCCCTGGGTGAAGAGAGCGTTGAATGGTTCCACAGCCTTTTCCGGTAGATGTCCGGTGATCTTCATAGCTCGTGCGAAGAAGCGCGAGTAGAGCAGGTGCAGGATCGCGTGCTCGATGCCGCCGATATACTGGTCGACGTTCATCCAGTAGTCGGCATCCGGCATGCTGGTCGGCGCCGCCGCGTGCGGCGCGGTGAAGCGGGCGAAGTACCAGGACGAATCCACGAAGGTATCCATGGTGTCGGTCTCGCGCCGCGCCGGTCCGCCGCAGTCCGGGCAGCTCACCTTCGCCCAGGTGGGATGCCGCTCGAGCGGATTGCCCGGCTTGTCGAAGGTCGCATCTTCGGGCAGCCGCACCGGCAGGTTCCCCCGCCTCTCCGGCACGATCCCGCAGGCGGCGCAGTGGACGATCGGGATCGGGCAGCCCCAGAAGCGCTGGCGGCTGAGCCCCCAGTCGCGCAGGCGGAACTTGGTCACGCCGGTGCCGATCCCCTGCGCCTCGCAATAGTCGATGGCGGCGGCGACCGCCTCGTCGCCGGTCATCGTCTCTTCACCGGCCACCGGGCGCAGGTACGCCACCGGTTCGCCCTTCGGCGGGACGTAGGCCTCGGTCCCGACCCGCGCCTCCGAGCCGCGCGGCGCATAGACGTCAATCACCGGCAGCCCGTACTTACGCGCGAAGTCGAGGTCGCGCTGGTCGTGCGCCGGACAGCCGAAGATGGCGCCGGTACCGTAGTCCATCAGGATGAAGTTTGCGATGTATACCGGCAGCTCCCAGCTTGGGTCGAGGGGATGCACCACGCGGATGCCGGTGTCGTGCCCCTTCTTCTCCGCGGTCTCGAGCTCCTCTTCGCTGGTGCCGAGCTGCCGGCACTCGGCGAGGAAGGCCGCGACCGCAGGATCCCCCTCCAGCGCCCGCGCCAGCGGATGCTCCGGCGAGACGGCGGCGAAACTCGCCCCCCAGAGCGTGTCGGGCCGGGTGGTATAGACCTCCAGGCTCCCGAAGCCCTCGGGCGCCCCGCGGGTGGCGAAGCCGAACTGCAGGCCGCGGCTCTTGCCGATCCAGTTGCGCTGCATCAGGCGCACCTTCTCGGGCCAGTGATCCAGCCCGTCGAGCGCCTCCAGCAGCTCCTCCGCCATGTCGGAGATGCGGAAGAACCACTGCACCAGCTCGCGCCGCTCCACCGGCGCGCCGGACCGCCAGCCCTTGCCGTCGATCACCTGCTCGTTGGCGAGGACGGTCATGTCGACCGGGTCCCAGTTCACCACCGCCGCCTTGCGCGTGACCAGCCCGGCGTCGAGCATGTCGAGGAACAGCGCCTGTTGCTGGCCGTAGTATTCCGGGTCGCAGGTGGCGAACTCGCGGCTCCAGTCGATGGAGAGGCCGAGCGGCTTCATCTGCGCCCGCATGGCGTCGATGTTGCGCCAGGTCCAGTCCGCCGGTGGCACGCCCTTCTCGATCGCGGCGTTCTCCGCCGGCATCCCGAAGGCGTCCCAGCCCATGGGATGCAGCACGTTGAAGCCGCGCGCCGCCTTGTAGCGGGCGAAGAGGTCGCCCATCGTATAGTTGCGTACATGCCCCATGTGGATACGCCCCGACGGGTAGGGGAACATCTCCAGCACGTAGAACTTGGGCTTGGCCGCATCGCGAACGGCCGTAAAGAGGCCAGCCGCCTCCCAGGCCTGCTGCCATTTCGGTTCGATCCGGCCGGCGTCGTAGCGCGACATGCGGCGACTTCCTAACCCTGCTGCCCGGCCTCGGCGATGCGGAGCTGCCGCGCGCGGGTCAGGATCGCATCCTCGAGCGCGCTGTTGGCGGCGGCCTCCACCGGCACCGCCCGCCCGCCCGCCTGGCGGAACCCCGCGACCTTGAGCGAGGTGGCGTCCAGCGCGGGATCGTCGATATATACGGTCACCCGGTAGACCCCGCCATCGCTCGCCACCCGACCCCAGCCGGTCACCAGCAGCCCGGAGAAGGGATCGGCCCCCTCGATCGGCAGGAACGACAGCACGTCGAGCGAGGCCTGCCAGAGATAGCGGTTCACCGCCACCTGCCGGTCGGGTTGAGTGCGGTTGCGGAAGAGGTCGAAGATGCTCTCGTCGCTGACCTCGTACTCGACGTTGCGCCGCTCCTGCGTCCGCTGCTGCTGAAGCTCACGGTCGCCGTTGCACCCGGCGAGAAGGCCGATCGCCGCGACCGTCAGGCAGATTGCACGCATTTCGATCAAGGTCCGGCCGGGTCCTCTGGCATCCTCGGCGGGTGTGTAAAGTGAAGCCCGCGGCCCGGCAAGTGTAAAGCGGACTGCGCCCCCGGAGCCACTGTGGCAAAGCTGCATCATTGTCTCCGGCAAAAGGAGACCCGTCCCGCCATTTGCTTGACCATCGCCGGGCGGATGGGAGATTAAAGCTCTTACTTGGTCCGGATCACCCGGATTTGAGATGGGTTTCAAAGAAAGAAACACGAGGAAAGCGATGAAAAACGTACTCTTCGCAACAACCGCGACAGCCGCCCTTCTGGTCGGTGGGATCGCCTCGGCGCAGGGAGTCGCGCTGTTTGGTGACGCCCGGCTCGGTCTCGGTTACAATATCAACAACGACGGTTCGGTCTGGGTCGAGGACGGCGAAACGCCGGACGATCTGAAGGCGATCTCCCGCGTCCGGTTCGGCGTGAACATGACCGGCGAGACCGACAGCGGGATCACCTTCGGCGCCACCATCCGCGCGGACAACGCCGTCGGCGGCCAGGGCGGCAGCCTCGGTCAGACTGCCGGTTCGGTGTTCGTGTCCGGCAGCTGGGGCACCCTGACCTTCGGCGACACCAACGGTGCCGACGAGCAGTGGGTCGGCGACGTCCCGGGCGACTACTCGCTCACCGGCCTCGGCGACCTGGACGAGACGAAGTTCATCTCCAACGGTGGTAGCTTCGGCGACGACTACGGCAACAACTTCGCCTCCAACCCCGATGCCCGTCCGACGGTCCGCTACGACTTCGACATCATGGGCTTCGGCCTCTCGGCGTCGTCCAACAAGGAGCTCACCGACATCGCCGTCGGTACCGGCTACTCGGCTGACTTCGGTGGCGGTTCCTGGTCCGCTGGTATCGGCTACAACAGCTTCCAGGGCTTCACGACCCAGCCCACCGATCCGGTGCTGACCTGCGTCGACGATGACGCCGACGGTACCTGCGAGACGGTCACGGTGACTGCCGATGCCGGCTCTGACATCCCGGACGGCGAGCAGTGGTCGGTCGGCCTGAAGGCCACCTACGACGCCTTCGGCTTCGGTCTGACCTATGTGACGCTGAACTCCGACACGACCGACGTCGGTGACGCCGATATCGACAACATCCTGGTCGGCGCCTCCTTCGGCTGGGACAACTTCGCGGTCGGTCTGGTCTACGGCAAGATCCTGAGCGCCGGCGGCGCCCTGGAGCCGCTCGACGGCGACGACTCCTACGAGCTGTCGGCTTCCTACGACCTCGGCGGCGGCGCGCAGGTCATGGGCGGTGTCCGCCGGACCTACAACATCGTTGGCCTCACCTCCGACAATGGCGACGGCAACTCGGCCTGGATCGGCGACTTCGGTATCTCGATGGCGTTCTGATCCCGAACAACGGGACAGTGAGAGGGAAAGGCGGGCTTCGGCCCGCCTTTTTCGTTTCCACGGCAATGGCTTCGGGGGAAGGACATGACTAGGATCGACTGGTCTGCAGCATTCGCGCTCGGACTCACCGCTGGCGCGCTTTCCATCGCGCAGCCAGCCGGCGCCCAGGGGGTCGTACTCTACGGCGACGCTCGCCTCGGGCTCGGCTACAACATCGACAATGACGGCGGCGCCACCGGCGAGGACGACCTTCGTGCCGTCTCGCGGGTCCGCTTCGGCGTCAACATGACCGGCGAGAGCGACAGCGGCATCGTCTACGGCGCCGAGATCCGCGCCGACAACGCCGAGGGCGGCGAGGGCGGCGAGATCGGGCAGTTCGAGGGCAGCGTCTTTGTCTCCGGCAGCTGGGGCACGCTCACCTTCGGCGATACTGACGGCGCTGACGCGCTCTGGGTCGGCGACCTCAACGAGGTCGGTTTGACCTGCCTCGGTTGCGAGAACGAGACCCCGTTCATCTCGAACGGCGGCGGCTTCGGCAACGATGAACTGGTCTTCGCCGACAATCCCGAAGCCCGGCCAACCATCCGCTACGACTTCGACATCGCCGGCTTCGGCTTCTCGGTCTCCAGCAACCGCGACCTCACCGACATCGGCGTCGGCGCCGGCTGGACGGGCGAGGTCGGCGCTGCCACCCTGAGCGTCGGCGCCGGCTACTACGACTACGCGGCCTTCTTCGCCGTCGGAGAACCCGAGACCGTCACCTTCCTCGACTCCACCGGCAACCTCGTCGTGTTCGAAGCCTTGCCCGTTGAGGCCGAGGTTTCCGCAGGCGAGCAGTGGTCGGCGGCGCTTGGCGGCGAGGTGGGGGCTTTCAACGGCAAGGTCATCTACACCACCGCCGACAGCCACCAGGGTTCGAGCTTCGAGCTGCTCGGCGCCGGGCTCGGCGCCGAGTTCGGCCCCTGGCAGCTCAACGGCTACTACTTCGCGGCCCTCGATGCCGACCGACCTCCTCGCCGATTTCGACGGCAACGCCAGCATGGGCGCCGGCGTGAACTACGATCTCGGCGGCGGCGCATTGCTCAAGGCGGGCGTGGCGCAGACCTACGACGAAGAGAACGTCGCCGACATGGGCTTCGAGCTCAACTTCTGACCGTCGCCTTCCCTTCCCCGGGCGGCCCCGCTAAGGTCGCCCGGCACCCGCCTTCCGACCCCCTTCGGACCCATCGCATGCCCCTCGCCGACATCCAGTCCCGCATCGCCGCCGCGGTGGCGCGCGCCGGACGTCCGGTCGATGCCGTGACGCTGGTGGCCATCTCCAAGGTCCAGCCGCTCGACCGCATCGAGGCGGTGCTCGCCTCCGGCCAGCGCGTCTTCGGCGAGAACCGCGTGCAGGAGGCCGAGGGCAGGTGGCCCGATCTCCGCGCCAGCTACCCCGGGGTCGAGCTGCATCTCGTCGGCCCGCTGCAATCGAACAAGCTCGCCCGCGCGCTCGAACTCTTCGACGCCATCCACAGCCTCGATCGCGACAGTCTCGCCCGCAAGCTCGGCCAGGCCGTGCAGGCCCGCGGCGCCTGCCCCACCCTCTTCGTCCAGGTGAATACCGGCCGCGAGCCGCAGAAGGCCGGCGTCGACCCCGACGCCCTCGACACCCTCCTCGCCGCCTGCCGCTCCAGCTACGACCTGCCCGTTTTCGGCCTGATGGCCATCCCGCCCGCCGACGCCGACCCGGTGCCGCACTTCGAACTCCTGCGCACGCTCGCCGGCCGCCACGCCCTCGCCGGCCTCTCCATGGGCATGAGCGGCGACTTCGAGCAGGCCATCGCCTGCGGCGCCACCCACGTCCGCGTCGGCTCCGCGATCTTCGGCGAGCGCACGCCCCTCACCTGATCCCGCACCCGCCGCGCCCATGCGCGTTGTCCCCGCGTCCCGAGGCGGAGGCCGGAGGCGGCTGGCGGCGTTCCTGGTTCTCGCCCTGAGCTGCGCCGGCGCCCTGCGCGCAGCCGTTCTTTCGTTGGGCATCGGCGAGATCAGCCCGGGCTTCGAGACGATCTTCCTGGTCCTCGGCCGCCACGTCTGATCCCACGCTGGACGCCGGCCGCCCCCCAGACTAGAACCCGCACCGCCACCAGCGCGAGCGCACCGCATGCCGAACGCGACCCCCAAGGCCACGCCGGCGCGCTTCTTCTCGCCGATCTGGCTTGCCGGCCCGCAGCCGGTCCCAGAAGCTCGTCAGGTGCCGCCCTGCCCGAGAGCGGCGAGGTTCGTCCCCTGTTGCAGGCGGACGTGCAGGTCGGTCTGCGGGTAGGGGATGGAGATGCCGGCCTTGTCGAAGTTCTCCTTCACCTGCCGCGTCAGGTCCCAGTAGACCGCCCAGTAGTCGGCGCTCCTCACCCAGGGCCGGCAGACGAAGTCGACCGAACTGGCGCCGAGCGCGTTCACCCGCACCACCGGTTCGGGCTCGCTGAGGACCAAGGGGTGCGCGCGCACCGTCTCGTCCAGGACCTGCTGCGCCGCCTCGATCGAATCCTCGTAGGCGATGCCGAAGACGAGGTCGACCCGGCGGGTGTCACTGGCGGTGACGTTGGTGATGACGTTGCCCCAGACCTTGGAGTTGGGCACCACGATGACCTGGTTGTCCGGCGTCGTGACCGTGGTCGAGACGATCGAGACCGCCTTCACCGTCCCCGCGACCCCGCCGATGTCGACAAAGTCGCCCTCGTCGAACGGCCGGTTGATCATGATCATGAGGCCGGCTGCGAGGTTGCCCAGCGTGTCCTGCAGCGCGAAGGCCATGATGAACGACGCGCCGCCGATCAGGGCGAAGACCGGGGTGATGTCGACCCCGAGCATGGAGAGGACGATCATCAGGCCGAACGCGATGACCACCCAGTAGATCACCATCAGCAGGAAGGCCTGCAGCAGCTTCGACAGGTTGGGGATGCGGCCGATCCAGGTGCGGGCGAGGCCGCGCAATATGCGCGCGACAATGAACAGCACGAACAGCGCGCCGACGAGCACCGCGATGCGGATGGCCAGCTGGATGCCGCCGTCCGGGCTGGCTGCCCACTTCAGCGCGCGGTCGGCCAGCGTCTTCCAGTCCGAAGAGCGGGTCTCCTCGACCACGACGGAGTTCCGGTAGGCGCGGTAGCCGGCGATGGCGTCGGCATCGCCGTCCTTCTTCTCCCAGCTGTCAATGACGATGCCGTACTTCTCGAAAAGCGCCTGGCGCTCGTCAGTCAGCTCGGTCAGCCGCTCGCGGGCGTTGTCCTCCACCGTGCCCTCGGAGCTTGCGATCAGCACCTGCTGATCAACGACGTCCTCGGTCTTGGCCTTGACAATCCCCAGCCATTCCTCGGCCAACGCCGCAAGGTCGTCGCGCGTCAGCGGGATCAGGCGGAGGGTGAGAATCTCCGGAGAGATCGCGGGGTCGACAAGCGCCGGGTCGAAGGCCGGCGCCTCGGCCTCTGCCGCGGCGGCATCCGGCGCCGCGGCGGGCGCATCGTCGGCCGGCGCCTCGGTTTCGGCCGCCGGCGCGTCCTGGGCCGAGACCCCTAGCGCGCCCATGCACAGCGCCGCGAGCACCAGCGGCACGATGAGCAAAATCCGAAGCATGCGCCAGGCGAGCATCCGTCCCTCCCTTATCTTCCCGAGGGGCGGCCTCTAACAAGCGAGGATAGGGGATGCAACCCGGCGGGGCGGACGGTCAGCCCCACCAGAAGATGGCGGCGATGATCACGTAGAGGCCGACCAGCGCGGCGCCGTCGACTGTGTCGGCCTCGCCGTCGACGGTGACGATGGTGACCACCAGCACCGCGAGGAAGGCCGAGGCGGCGAGGATCGGCGGGATCGCCAGCGTGAACGGCGTCCCGCCGAGGAAGAAGCTGACCAGGACCAGGATCGGCACCAGCGCCACCGCCACTTGCAGCGCGCTGTTCAGGATCACGCTGACTGCCAGTTCGCTCTTGCCGCGCCAGGCGAGGCGCACGCCGACCACGTTCTCCACCGCGTTGCCGGCGATGGCGACGACCACGAGGCCGGCGAAGGCCTGGCTGATGCCCAGGGCCTCGATGGCGGGCTCCAGCGCCTCCACGAACCAGTCCGAGACGAAAGCCGCCGCGACCCCGCACAGGCCGAGCACCCCGACCGCGCGGCCGAGCGACCAGGCGTGCGGCCTGCTGCGCGCCTCCGCCGGAATGCGCCGCTCGCTGCGCTGGAGCATGGCGCGGGTCAGCACGGCGAAGAGGAGAAGCAGCACCAGCGCGCAGACGACTGAGAGCGCCTGCTCGTGCTGGCCGGCCGGCAGATGCAACTGGTGCGCCAGCGTCGGTAAGGTCATCGCCGCCACCGCCAGCATCAGGAGCGTCGCGATCATCCGCGGCGTGCCGCCCTCGAAGCGCAGCACGCCGTGCTTCCAGCCGCCGGCGAGGAAGGCGAGGCCGAGGACCAGCAGCGCGTTTCCGAGGATCGATCCGATCAGCGAGGCCTGCACCACGGTGACCAGCCCGGCGCGGAGCGCGAAGATGCAGACGAAGAGCTCGGGCAGGTTACCCACCGCCGACTGCACGATGCCGGTGGCGGCCGGGCTCAGGTGGTCGCCGAGATGGTCGGTCGCCTCGCTGATCAGGTGCGCGATGCCGGCCAGCGCCAGCGCCGCCACCGCGAAGACGAGAAGCGGCGTCGCCGCGAGAAAGTGCAGCGCCGCGGCAAGCGTCACCAGCGCCGCGGTGGCAGCCATCACCATCTGCTCGCTGCGCCGCACGTTCCCGGCTCCCGCTGTCCCGTCCCGACGGTGTCCTCAACCGGGGTCCGATGCAACCGCCGCGCCGAGCCGGCGGGCGGCGGCGCCGCCGGCGTGGCGGCCGGTGGCGAGGCAGGCGGTCAGCAGGTAGCCGCCGGTGGGGGCGTCCCAGTCGAGCATCTCGCCGGCGCAGAAGACCCCGGGCCGGGCGCGCAGCATCAGATTCTGCGTCAACCGCCGCGCGTGTGACCCCGCCGGCGGTGGAGATCGCCTCGTCGAGCGGCCGCGGGCCGGCGAGCGGTAGCGGCAGCGCCTTCAGCGCCCGCGCCGTGGCCGCCGGGTCGCCGAGGGCGCCGGGGGCGCATTCGCGCATGAGCGCGATCTTGACCGGGCCGAGACCCAGCGCCTTGCGCAGGTGGTTGGCGAGCGAGGCGCCGCCGCGCGGGCGCATCAGCCGGGCAGCCACGTCCGCCTCGCTGCGGCCAGGCACGAGGTCGAGGACGAGCGACGCGCCGTCGCGCAGGAGATGCGCCAGCGCGTAGATGCCGCCGCCCTCGACGCCCGCGGCCGAGACGACGAACTCGCCGGTGACGGCGGTCCCGCCGGCGGCGAGCCGAACCGGCTTGACCGGAGCGCCGAAGTGCCGTGCCATGGCCGGCGACCAGGCGACGCGGAAGCCGACGTTGGAGGGGCGGAAGGGCGCGACCTCCACCCCCGCGCTTTCGAGCACCCCGGTCCAGGCGCCGTCGGAGCCGAGCCGCGCCCAGGATCCGCCGCCGAGCGCCAGCACCGTCACCGCGGCGCCGATCCGCCGCGCGCCCTCGGGCGTGGCGAACTCCGCCGCACCGCCGCGCCAGCCGGTCCAGCGCCAGCGGGTGCGCAAGCTCGCGCCGCGCGCTTCGAGCCGGCGCGTCCAAGTGCGTAGCAGGCCGGATGCCTTCATCTCGCGCGGAAACATCCGTCCGGAGCTGCCGGTGAAGACCTTGACGCCGAGCGTGGCGGCCCAGGCCGCCACCTCCGGCGGCCCGAAGCCGGCGAGGAGCGGCGCCAGCCAGTCGCCGCCGCGGGTATAGGCAGCCGCGAACCTGTCGCGGGGCAGGGCGCTGGTGAGGTTGAGCCCGGACTTGCCGGCCATCAGCAGCTTGCGTCCCGGCGTGGCCTTGGCCTCGGCCACCACCACCGGCAGGCCGGCCTCCGTGAGCGCGTCGGCGGCCATCAGCCCGGCGGGGCCGCCGCCGATCACCAAGGCGGGGATGCTCTCGGGTCCGTCCATGCGCCGGTTTCATCGCCGATGTGATGCGCGCCCGCAAGGGGCTGCGCGGGTGGTGCCTCCCGCCTTGATCTGCCAGAATGGCTGCGGGAGCGGGAGGGTCCATGACCGACGCGGAATTCTGGGAGCTGGAGCGGTCACTTTGGCTCGGCGGGGAGGAGACATTCCGAACTTGGCTCGCGGCAGAGTGCCTTATGGTTTTCCCCGCGCCTGCCGGCATCATGGAAGGTCCGGCGATCCTCGATGGAATCGCCGCGGCCCCGCGCTGGGAGCGCGTCGAGATGTCCCAGCGCAGGCTCAGGCGCACCGGCGAGGTGGCTGTCGTGCTTGCCTACCGCGGCGAGGCTGTGCGCCCGGACGCCCCGCCCCATCGCGCGCTCTGCAGTTCGACCTACGTTGCCGTTGCCGGCGGGTGGCGGCTGGCGCAGCACCAGCAGACCCCAACGTAGTGAAGCGAGAGGAACGCCGATGACCCATCCCGCTCTGGTCCCCGACGCCGTCGCCGTGGTCACCGGCGGCGCCTCCGGCATCGGCCTCGCCGCCGCCCGGCGTTTCGCCGCCGCCGGGCTCCGGGTCTGCATCGCCGATCTCGGACCCGAACGGCTGGCCGACGCAACCGC
This sequence comes from uncultured Alphaproteobacteria bacterium, assembly GCA_963796805.1. Lineage (GTDB taxonomy): Bacteria > Pseudomonadota > Alphaproteobacteria > Rhodobacterales > Rhodobacteraceae > Amaricoccus. The sequence continues at coordinate 171,814 of CAWCNG010000007.1, read as the reverse complement.
GGCGATCGCGGCCGACGCTCCGGGCGGGGCGGAGGCGGTGATGGCGGTGGAGACCGACGTGGGCAGCCTCGCCGCGATCCAGGCGCTCGAGGCGGCGGTGGCGGCGCGCTGGGGCGGGACGGACGTCCTGATGAACAACGCCGGCATCGGCCCGGACTTCGGGCGTTTTCGGCCCGGCCGAGGCCTGGGCGCGGACGCTGGCGGTCAACCTCTGGGGGGTGATCCACGGCACCCAGGTCTTCGTGCCGGGGATGATCGCGCGCGGCCGGCCGGGGCTGGTGGTCAACACCGGCTCCAAGCAGGGCATCACCACCCCGCCGGGCAACCCCGCCTACAACGTCTCCAAGGCCGGGGTGAAGGTCTTCACCGAGGCGCTGGCGCACGAGCTGCGCCAGGACGCGGGGAGCCGGATCACGGCACACCTGCTCATCCCCGGCTTCGTCTTCACCGGGTTGACCCGCGGCGCGCGGACCGAGAAGCCGGCGGCGGCCTGGACGCCGGAAGAGACGGTCGCCTTCATGCTGGAGCGGATCGCGGCGGGGGATTTCTATATCCTCTGCCCGGACAACGACGTGCCGCGCGAGCTGGACGAGAAGCGCATCCTCTGGTCGGCGGGTGACATCGTGGAGAACCGGCCGCCGCTGTCGCGCTGGCACCCCGACTACGCCGAGGCGTTCGCGGCGTTCCTGAAGCTGGGCTAGAGCGCGGTCCGCGGCAGGCCATCCTCCGGCAGGGCGGCCTGTGCCTGCTGCAGGAAACGCCGCACGGCCGGGTCGCGCTCGAGGCCGATGGCGCGGGCATAGGCGTCGCGGGCCGCCCCGGGGGCGCCGGCGCGGGTGAGAAGCTCGGCGCGGGCGGCCCAGTAGGGCTGATAGTCGGCCAGGCGCGGGTCGCCCGCCACCGCGTCGAGGGCGCCGAGGCCGGCGGCGGGGCCGTCGACGCGGGACAGCGCCAGCGCGCGGTTGATCGCCACCACCGGTGAGGCGGAGAGTGCCAGCAGCGCGTCGTAGAGCTCGAGCACCCGCGGCCAGTCCTCCCGGCCGGTGAGGCAGCGGTGGACGTGCGCCGACTGCAGCGCGGCCTCGAGCTGGAAGCGGCCGATGGCGCCGGCGCGGCTGGCGCGCCGGAGCAGCGCTTCGGCCTCGGCGATCATCGCGGCGTCCCAGAGTGCGGGGTCCTGCCAGCCGAGCGGTACGTAGTCGCCGGCGGAGTCGCGGCGGGCCGGGCGGCGCGCCTCGGCGTGGAGCATCAGCGCGAGAAGGCCGAGCGCCTCCGGCTCGGCCGGCAGGAGGCCGGCAACGAGGCGCGCGAGGTAGATCACCTCGGCGGTGAGGTCGCGCCGGGCCGGGTCGGCGCCGGCGGCGTCGCTCCAGCCTTCGGCGAAGGCGGCGTAGATCGCCTCGAGCACGGCGTCGAGGCGTGGGGCGAGCTCGCCCGGCTCGGGGACGGCGAAGGGTATGCCGGCCTGGCGGATGCGGGTCTTGGCACGCACCAGCCGCTTGGCCATCGCCGCCGGCGAGGCCAGGAAGGCCGAGGCGATGCGCTGGGCGTCGAGCCCCAGCACCACCTGCAGCATCAGCGGCGACCGCACGCCCGGCTCGAGTGCGGGATGCGCGCAGGCGAAGAGAAGCCCGAGCCGCTGGTCGGGCAGGGCAGGGTCGGCCGCGGCCAGCCCCTCGGCGAGGAGTGCTATCTCGAGCCGCGCGCCCTCGCCGGTGCGGCGGCGGCGGTCGCGGTCGATGAGCCGCCGGCGCGCCACCGTCATCAGCCACGCCTCCGGGTTCTCCGGGCAGCCGCGCGCCGGCCAGTCGGCCAGCGCGGCGGCGAAGGCGTCGGCCAGCGCGTCCTCGGCGGCGGCCACGTCGCGGCTGCGCGCGGCAAGCCAGGCGACGAGCTTGCCGTAGCTGCGGCGCGCGACGGCGTCCGCCGTCGCGCGGGCCGCATCGTGCGCTTCCTGCGCGGGACGCTGCGGCGCGTTCACGCGATCACATCCCCCAGAGCGGGCGGATCTCGACGACGCCGTGGCCGGCGGCGGGACAGCGCGCGGCCCAAGCGAGCGCGGCGTCGAGGTCCGGCGCCTCGATCAGGTAGTAGCCGCCGAGCTGTTCCTTGCTGTCGGCAAAGGGTCCGTCGAGAACCTGCGGCTTGCCGTCGGCCAGCCGCACGGTGGTGGCGGCGCTGGTGGGCTGCAGGCGGTTCGAGCCGCGGAGCACGTCGGCGCCCCGCAGCGCCTCGGTATAGGCGGTGTAGGCGGCCATGCCCTGTTCGCGTTCGGCCTGGGTCATCTTCGGCCAGGCGGCCTCATCGAGGTAGAGCATAAGAAGGTACTGCATGTGCGGTCTCCATCATGGATCACGGCGGGCACCATGCGCCGCCGGGACGATGACGCGCAAAGGGTGACGCGATGGACAGGGTCAGAGATATTTCTTTGCCACCGTCGCGGACACCTCAGGGCAGGAGCGAGCGGCGAAGGTCGTGGACCTGTTCGGGTGATAGCGGCGTCTCGCGGGCGCCGGCGACCTCCTCGGGGGTCGTAGGGGCCGCGTCGGCAGCGATTGCATCGTTGCCCCATTGGCCTCGAACGTACGTCACCACCGCGGCGATCTCGGCGTCGGAGAGGAAATCGAAGGCCGGCATCGCACCGTCGATCGAGGCGCCTCCGGCCTCGATCGGGCCGGCGAGGCCGTTGAGCACAACCAGCGCCGGGAAATCGGGCGACAGGAACAGGTCCGGGTTGCCGGCGAGCGGTGGAAATTCGCCGGGCTTGCCCGTGCCGTCCGGCTGGTGGCAGGCGATGCAGGTCTCGGCATAGACCGCCGCCCCGTCGGCTGCCGCTGCCGCGGTGGTGGCGGGCTGCGGCGGCGGCTCGGTGCCGAGGTAGGTGGCAAGGTAGTCGAGGATCTGGGTGCGCTGGTCGTCGGTGATCCGGAGCCCGAAACTGGCCATGTTGTCGAGCACGGCGTCCCAGGCGCCGCGGCGGATGCCGGCGGAATCGACCACCGACTGCAGGTCGTGGCAGGTCTGGCAGTGGCCGTAGACCAGCGCCCGCCCGGGGCCTTCCGGTAGGTCGAAGCGCTGCGCCGCCCCGACCATGGCCGGGAGGGCCGCGAGGATGAGGGCGAAGGCAGCGCGCACGTCAGATCGTGATCTCGACCTCGTCGACGCCGTTCCACTCGTAGCCGCGCGGGTTCCAGCGCGTGGTGCCGTCCATCGGCTGGGTGCGCCCGAGCGCATCGGTCGCCCGGCACATGAGGGCCGTGGTGCCCGCGCCGAGCTCTGCGCTGGCCTTCCAGCGGTACCAGGCCCAGGGGCTCTCGGCCGGCGAGATCTCGGCGGCCTGCCAGGTGGCGCCGCCGTCGGCCGAGACCTCGACCTGGGTGATCGCCGCTTCGCCGTCGTTGAAGGCGATGCCGGTGATCTCGACCGGGCCGGCGGCCGGGCCGTCCTCGGGCAGGGGCGAGAAGATCACGCTCTTGATGGTGTGCCGGTAGGTCGGCACGCTGTTGTAGATGGTATAGTCATTGGCCTCGAACTGGCCCGGCTCGACCGGGACCAGCGGCATGCGGTAGCCGACCGACTGATAGGCGCTCGGCGACTGCTCGGACTCGAAGGCGAGCGAGGTCAGGAACTTCACGTTCATGTTGCCGTAGAAGCCAGGGATGATCAGCCTCACCGGGCCACCATGCACCGCCGGGATCGGCTCGCCGTTCATCTTCAGCGCGATGATGGCGTTGTCGAGGGCGGGGTCGGCGAGCTCGTAGCTCTTGGCGAAGTCCGAGCCCTCGGGCGTGGCCGGCTGGTCCCATCCGCTGGCGGTGAGCCAGCGGGCGCTGTCCGAGGGCACGACCTGCTGGGCCTCGAGGAAGGGTCTGAGCGCCACGCCTTCCCATTCGACGTTGCCGAGGCCGCCGTTCTTCCACTGCCCGCCGGCGACCTTTTCCTTGGCGGCGTAGAAGCTGCGGCCGTTGCCGGCGCATTGGATGACCGACACGCGCTTGATCTGCTCCATGCCTTCAAGGTCGGCGATGCTGAGGCTGCGCGGACGCTGGACGAGGCCCTCGACCCGAAGCGTCCAGTCGGGGCGGTCGGGGGCGGCGGTGGTGGCGTACCAGGCGGCGTCGCCCTGGTGCGGAAAGTGGAGGCGGTTGAACAGGATGTCCTTCGGCGTGTGGTCGTGCTCGCGCAGGAGCATCAGCGGCGTTTCCATCACCCCGAGCTCGGCGTTGTGCACGATCATCTCCGAGACCTTGCCGGTGATGATCTGCGACGGATCCGGCGGCGCGTCCTGGGCAAGCGCCCGGCCGAACGGGCCAGGGGCGGCGGTCGCGACAAGGCCGGCCGCGCCCGCGAGGGAGCCGAACCGGCGACGGGTCATCCACAGGTTTCGGGCGTGATCATGCATGCGGACGTTCTCCCAAATTCCGCGGCGAAGATCCGCGGTTCGTTCCAAGATTGCGCCTATTTCCGCAACAAAACAAGGACGAAGGCGGATAATCGGGAAAAGCGTCCCCGGCGGAACGGGAGGACGACTACGTGAGGCCGATGCGCGCCCGGATGTCGGGATCGCGCAGGGAAACCTCCTGGCCGGCGAAGCTGGCGGCGTCATCGGTCAGGAGCCAGACCAGCGCACGGGCCGGGTCGGAAACCGGGGCGTGGCTGGAGAAATCCATCTGGCTGACCGGGTTTATTCCGCTGGCCTTGATCGTGCGCTGCATGTCGGTGGCGACGGTCCCGGGCGAGAGCGAGAAGACGCGTATGCCCCGGCCACGGTTCTCCAGGTGGGTGCAGCGGGTCAACATGGCGGTGGCGGCCTTCGAGGCGCAGTACTGGCTCCAGCCCTCGAGCGGGTTGTGCGCGGCGCCCGAGCCGAGGTTTACGATGATGCCCGACCCCTGCGACCGCATCCCCGGCAACACGGCGCGGATGCCGTGGAAGACGCCCTTGAAGTTGATGTCGACCGCATGCGCCCAGGCGCGCGGGTCGGCGGCCGAGAGCGGGCCGATCGGCTCGATCACGCCGGCGTTGTTGATCAGCGCATCGATGCGTCCGAAGGCCTCGTGGGCGCGGGCGACGGCCGCCTGAACCTGGCTGAACTCGGCGACGTCGCAGGTCATCGCCTCGGCGCGGGCACCGTTCCGGCGGAGCCCGGTGGCGAGCTGGGTGATGCCTTCGGACGAGCGGGCGAGGAGCAGGAGTGCCGCACCCTCCTCCGCCAGCGCCTCGGCCGCGGCGGCGCCTATCCCGCGGCTCGCCCCCGTTAGGATCACCGATTTGCCGGTGAGCTGACCCATGCTTCCTCCGCGATTTCACTCGATGAAAGGCGCTCGTGCCCGGAAAGGCAAGGGGCAAGCCGTGGCATGGTTGCCCCGGGGGGAGAAAGCGCCTATGTCGCGGCAAACCCAGGCAGGATGCGAGCATGGCGGACGATCTCGAAGCCCTGGCCGGGCGGCTGCTCGTGGCGGCGTGCGCTGCCGGCGCCGATGCGGCGGACGCCGTCGCGGTGGCGGGCGACAGCCTGTCGATCGAGGTGAGGAACGGCGCGCTGGAGCAGGCCGAGCGCGCCGAGGGGGTCGACCTCGGCCTCCGGGTGCTGATCGGCCTGAGGCAGTCCTGCGTCTCCTCGAGCGACATCCGCGACGACACCATCGCCGCCATGGCCGAGCGAGCCGTCGCCATGGCGCGCGAGGCGCCGGAGGACCCTTGGTGCGGCCTGGCGGCACCGGAGGAGCTGGCGCGTGGCTGGGACGACGGCGTCCTCGATCTCGCCGATCCCGAGCCGCTTCCGTCGCCCGACGCGCTGCGCGAGGCGGCGCTGGCCGCCGAGGCGGCGGCGCTGGCTGTCCCGGGCGTCAGCAAGATGGATGCAGCCGGCGCAAGCTGGTCCGCCTCCCGCATGCACATTGCCGCAACGAACGGCTTCTCCGGCGGCTACGCCCGCACCGGGCACGCCGTGCAGGCGGTCGCGATCTGCGGCGAGGGCACCGGCATGGAGCGCGACTATGCCTTCGAGGGCCGCTCCCACCGCGCCGACCTGCCCGACCCCGCCGGGATCGGACGCCTCGCCGGCGAGCGGGCGGTGTCCCGCGCCGGCGCCGGCAAGCCCCCGACCGGCGCCTGGCCAGTGCTCTACGACGAGCGCATCGCCTCCGGGCTGATCGGCCATCTGGTGCAGGCGATCAACGGCGCCGCCATCGCCCGCGGCTCCAGCTGGCTCAAGGATGCCATGGGCGAGCCGGTGCTGCCCGACGGCATCGACCTCGTCGAGGATCCCTTCCGCCCCCGCATCGGCGGCTCGCGCCCGTTCGACGGCGAGGGCCTTCCCGCCACCCGCCGCGCCCTGGTAGAAAACGGGGTGCTGAAGAGCTGGATCCTCGATCTCGCCACCGCCCGCCAGCTCGGCCTGAAGAGCACCGGCAACGCCGGCCGCGGCACCTCGGCGCCGCCCTCGCCCTCGGTCGGCAACCTGGCGCTGACGCAAGGACCGATCACCCGCGACCAGCTCCTCGCAGAGATGGGCACCGGGCTTCTCGTGACTTCGCTCATGGGCGCCTCGATCAATCCCACCACCGGCGACTATTCCCGCGGCGCCAGCGGCTTCTGGGTGGAGAACGGCAAAATCACCCGCCCGGTGAACGAGTGCACCGTCGCCGGCAACCTGCGCGCGATGCTGCGCAGCATCCGCCCGGCGAACGACGCCAGGCCGTACGACTTCCGGCAGGTGCCGAGCCTCCTCGTCGAGGGGCTGGTGATTGCCGGAAGCTGACCTCGCACTTCTCGAGGCGGCGGCGCGGGAGGCGGGCGAAGTCGCGCTGGCGCGGGTGGGCGACCCCGGCGCTGTGCGCGAGAAACCCGGCTTGGGGCCGGTCAGCGAAGCGGACCTCGAGGTCGACCAGCTGCTGGCCGGCCGCCTGCTCGCGGCGCGGCCAGACTACGGCTGGCTCTCGGAGGAGAGCGAGGACGGGCCTGCGCGCCTGGCTGCGCGTCGGGTCTTCGTGATCGACCCCATCGACGGAACCCGCGCCTTCCTGAGCGGCGACAAGGCCTGGGCGCTGTCGCTGGCTGTGGTCGAGAACGGCCGCCCCGTCGCCGCCGTCGTCCACCTGCCGGCGCTCGCGCGCACCTACGCCGCGGCGGCTGGGCAGGGGGCGCGGCTGAACGGCGCGCCGATCGCAGCCAGCGCCCGCGCCGAGATCGAGGGAGCGCGGGTCTTGGCCAGCGCCGGACAGATGGCGCCGGCGCACTGGCGCGGGCAGGCGCCGGCGGTAGAGCGTCACTTCCGCCCGTCGCTCGCCTTCCGGCTTTGCCTTGTGGCCGAAGGTGAGGCCGACGCCACCTTCAGCTTCCGCGACACCTGGGAATGGGACGTGGCTGCGGGCGACCTCATCGCCGGCGAGGCCGGGGCGCTGGTCACCGAGCCGGGCGGAGCCGTTCCGCGCTACAACCGCCCACGGCCGCTCCTCTCCGGGCTGGTCGCCGCTGGACCGGCGCTGCATGCGCGAATTCTCGCGCGACTCTGAGCGCGCGGCCGGTGGCGCCAGCGGCCTGCCTCGGCTATAGTGCCGGGGCATTTACAGGCCGGTTCCGGCCACCACCCGATTTCGCAGCGGGAGACGTTCCGTGCCCCATCCGCGCGTGGAGGAACCGCAACGCCGCCGCCCGGCCGGTCGCCGCCGGATTGATTCTTGCGCTGCAGCATGTAGTCTCGCGCGCACCCGTCCGACGCCCCAGCCCCATGGAGTGACATGCCTCAGCTTTTGCACCTCGTCTTCGGCGGCGAGTTGGTGGACCCTCAGAGCAGCGAGTTCCGCAACGTCGAGGACATCGACATCGTCGGCGTCTTCCCCGACTACGCCACCGCGTACACCGCCTGGAGGTCGCGTGCGCAGGCGACGGTGGACAACGCCCACATGCGCTATTTCATCGCGCACCTGCACCGGCTGCAGGACGAGGAGCGCCCCTCTGGCCCGACGGAGATGCTCGGCTAGGGCGACCAGAGCCGGAACGGTGAGCTTAGATGCATGTCGATGCCACGGATCACGCGCGTCCGATCGCGTCGCGGCCTAGGCGCGGCGACGGTCCGATCATGCCCGCGGAATATCCCCGTCCGTTCCTCCTCCGCCTCTACCTCGCAGGCTCGCGCCGCGCCATGGGGGTCATGCGCCGCGTGCTCGTGCGCCGGAAGGCGGAGGGCAAGGAGGACGGCGAGCGGCTGGACGAGCGCATGGGCCGGGCCAGCCTACCGCGCCCCGAAGGACAGCTCGTCTGGTTCCACGCCGCCAGCGTCGGCGAGGCGGCCTCGCTGCTTGAGCTGCTGCGCCGGCTGACCCAGGCCCGCCCGGCGGTGCGTTGCCTCGTCACCACCGGCACGGTCACCTCGGCGCAGTTCCTCGCCGACCGGCTGCCGGAGAGCTGCCTCCACCAATACTCGCCGGTGGACGTGCTGCCCTGGGTGCGGCGCTTTCTCGACCACTGGCGCCCGGACCTCGCGGTCTGGACCGAGAGCGAGCTCTGGCCCGCCACCCTGACCGAGACCCGCGCCCGCGGCATCCCCATGCTGCTGATCAACGCGCGCATCTCCACGCGTAGCTTCCGACGCTGGAGGGCGCTGCGCGGGCTGGCCGGGGCGCTGCTCGGGCGTTTCGACCGCATCCTCGCCCAGGACAGCCTGGCGGGCGAGCAGCTCCTCGCCCTTGGCGCCGACCCCGAGCGGCTCTCGGTCGAGGGCACGCTGAAGGAAGGGGCCGCCCCCTTGCCCTACGACGAGCCCGAGCGGGTCCGCATCGCGCGGGCGTTCCGTGGCCGGCCGGTCTGGCTCGCCGCCTCAACCCACCCCGGCGAGGACGAGAGCGCGCTGGCCGCGCATGCCCGCGCCCGCCGCGCCCTGCCGATGCTGGCGCTGATCCTGGCGCCGCGGCATCCGGTGCGCGGCGACGCCCTGGCCGAGATGATACGTGCGCGCGGGCTTACCGTGTCGCAGCGCTCCAAGGGCGAGGCCATCGGACCCGACACGGACGTCTATCTCGCAGACACCCTCGGCGAGATGGGGCTCTGGTACCGCATCGCCTCTGTCAGCTTCGTGGGCGGCAGCCTGGTCGAGGTGGGCGGCCACAACCCGTTCGAGCCGGCGCTCCTCGGCAGCGCAATCCTGTTCGGACCGCACGTGCGGAACTTCGTCGACGGCTACCGTCGGCTTTCCGACGCCGGCGCTGCCGTGCTGGTGCGCTCGGAGGGCGAACTCGCCGAGGCCCTGGTGACGACCATCGCCCCCGACCGCGCCGCCGAGATGGCTGCCGCCGCCTGGGCCGCCTGCAGCGAGGGCGCCGAGGTGACCGACGCTGTCCTGGACGCGGTGGGCACGCTGCTCGACCGCAAGAGCTGATCCGTGCGCGCGCCGGCGTTCTGGGCAAACCCGCCGACCCGGCCGGGTCTCCTCGCGGGGCTTCTGGCGCCGCTCGCCTGGATCTGGACCCGTGTCGCCCGGCGGCGGTTGGCGCGGGGTCGAGCGGTCCGGCTCGGCATCCCGGTCATCTGCGTCGGCAACCTGACAGCCGGCGGCGCCGGCAAGACCCCGACCGTGATCGCGCTCGTCGAACGGCTCCGTGACAGTGGCATCACGTCCCACGTGATCTCGCGCGGCCATGGCGGCAGCCTGCCCGGCCCGGTCCGCGTCGAGGAGCGCCGCCACACCGCCGCCGAGGTCGGAGACGAGCCGCTGCTTCTCGCCGCCTTCGCCCCAACCTGGGTGGCGCGCGACCGTGCCGCCGCCGGGCGTGCCGCCGCGGCCGCCGGGGCGGTGGTGGTGGTCATGGACGACGGGCTGCAGAACTCCGCGCTCACCAAGGATCTGTCCATCGTGGTGGTGGACGCAGGCTCCGGTTTCGGTAACGGCCGGGTGATGCCCGCCGGTCCCCTGCGCGAGCCGGTGGCGGAAGGTCTTGCCCGCGCCGATCTCGTCCTCGTCATCGGCACCCCGGAGGAGCGCGCCCGCTTCCGCGCCGCCTGGCCGGCTCTGCCGCTCCCCGTCGTGGGTGCGGCGCTGGCACCGCTTCCCACCGGTATGCCCTGGGAAGGCCTGCGCGCCCTCGCCTTCGCCGGCATCGGCCGCCCGGAGAAGTTCTTCGCCACCCTGCGCGCGCTCGGTGCTGACCTCGTCGCCGCACACGCTTTCGACGACCACCAGCCCTACGCCCCGCAGGCGCTGGCCCGCCTCCAGGCCGAGGCCTCCGCCCGCCACGCCCAGCTCGTCACCACCGAAAAGGACGCCGCCCGCCTGCCCGCCAGCTTCCGCTCCAAGGTCCTTGTCCTCCCTGTCCGGCTCGAACTCGCGGACTGGGCCCCGCTCGACGCGGCGCTGGCCCGCCTCGGCCTCTAATGCGATTTCCGCTCGATTGGCTCGACCACGGGGTGTGACAAACTCTGAATATCTGGTAAACTTTTAATCATGTATCCAAATACATACAAAGACTTACCGATAGTATCACGCGTGACACCGCGCTGCGCTCCGCCCCCGAGCTTCTTCTGGACTGTCGTGCAGAATGCTGTGAGCACGCTCGAGCTCACACTCCCCGCCAGCGGTCCCACCAGCCGCCGGCGGGATGAGCCGGCTACCCCTCGAGAAAGTACCGCACCATCTCCGCCGACGCATCCGGCCCGCTCGGATCGGTGTACGACCCCGGCGCCTGCCCGCCCGACCAGGCGTGCCCCGCGCCCTCGACCATCCACAGCTCGCCCCGGCCCTCGTCGTAGATCCGTCGGACATATGTCCGCCCGCCAGCGGCGCCGGACTCCGACCGGCCAGCGGTCATGCCCTCGACGATGCGCTCCGCGTTCACCGCGCGAACCGTGGCGTCCGCCGTGCCGTGGAACACGATCACCCGCGCCCCCGCGCCTCGCGCGCCGGCGGCCCCGGCCTCGCCCTGCATGGCCGCGAAAGCCGTGACCACGTCGCTGGCCGCCCCCGCCGGCAGGCCTGAGTGGACGCCGACGGCGGCAAAGACGTCCGGATAGCTCTCGCCCAGCACCGCCGCCATGGCGCCCCCCGCCGACAGGCCGGCCACGAACACCCGTCCCGGCGCAATCCCGAATTCTGCCGCCACCTCGCGCGCCAGCCCGGCCAGGATCGCCGGCTCCCCGGCGTCGCGCCGCTGGTCGCCCGGCCGGAACCAGTTCCAGCAGCCCGACGGATTGTCCGCCGTCGTCTGCCCCGGATAGGCCACCAGCAGGCGGTGTGTCTCGGCCAGCGTGTTCATCCCGGTCCCGGTGGCGAAATCGTCCGGGTTCTGCTTGCAGCCGTGCAGCATCACCACGAGCCCGCGCAGCGGCTCGCCCTGCGGCGAGGGCACGTAGAGCCGATAGTCGCGCGATCCCCCGGCGCACGCGAAACTGCGCGCCTCGAAGACGGCACCGTCGGGCACCGCCGGCGCCGGCGCTGGCGCCCCGGGCAGCGGCCACGCCCGCCGCCCCTCGCGCAGCGTCCGCAGCACGTCGCGCAGCGGCCGGCGCGGACGCTGCCCCGGAAATGGCCCCGGCTCCACCACCTCGGCGTTTGGATCCAGCCGCGGCCGTGCCGTCCGCCGCTGCGGCGGCGCCTCCGGCTCCGGCGCCGGCGCGCCCGGCGTCGGCAGCGGCCGCCCCGCCAGCGCCGCCTGGATGATCCGCGTGGCCTCTCCGGGCCGCCGCGCGCGGGTGGCGGCCACGGCGCGCCCCATCGCTTCCATGAAATCGCTGCTCATCGGACTCTCTCTCACGGGTTGCGGATACGGTCGGCTAGCGCCGTCCGGACCTCGGCGCTCGCCTGGAGCGCGCCGAGGACGTTGATCGATGCGATGGCGGCGCGGGCCAGCGCGGCGTCCACGTCCGCCGCTATCCGCACGAGCCCGATCACCGCGATCGCGAGCCGCAGGCCACTCGCCCGAGCCGCCTCGAGCTCGGCCCGGCCGTAGTCGCGCAGCCCGAACTCCAGCGTCTGCCGCGCCATCGAGCGGCTGACCGCCTCGCCGTGCGTCGCGATCTGGTTGCGGATCGCGGTGCGGATCAGATCGGTGCGGTTGGAGTAGAACCCCTCCTGCACCAGAAGGTCGATCCGCCCCAGGTCCACGTAGCCGAGGTTGATCGTGACCTTCTCGGTCTCGCCCCCCCGCTCGCGCAGCGGCCTCACGTTGTCACTGATGCAATTCACCATCCATGTGGATGGTATATGGATGGAATTCCGTCAGCGCAACTGAAAATGTGCAACTGCGAAGAAAAGGGCGCCCGGGATCGCTCCCGGACGCCCCAAGCGTGGCGGTGGCGGAGGGTCAGGCGCCGAGTGCGGCGTCCAGCTTCTGCGCGAACTCGGCGTAGGGCATGTTGCCGACCTTCTCGCCGTTGATCAGGAAGGTCGGGGTGGCGTCCACCCCGTCGGCATCGGCGTTCTTCTGGTAATCGGCCACCAGCGCCTCGGCCATGGCGCGGTCCTGCATGCAGGCGTCCATCTGGGCGTCGGTCAGACCCGCCTGCCGGCCGATTCCGTAGAGCTTGCCGAGCATCGCCTTCTCGTCGCTCTCGGCGGCCCAGCTCTTCTGCGTGGAGAAGAGCGCGTCCACCATGCCGAAGTAGCGGTCGGCCGGCGCGCAGCGGGCGATCATCGCCGCCCAGAGTGCGGGCTTGTTGAAATAGACCTCGCGGAAGACCAGCCGCACCTTGCCGGTGTCGATGTAGTTCGCCTTGATCTGCGGCATCACGTCCTTGGCAAAGGCGGCGCAGTGCGGGCAGGTGAACATCGCGTACTCCACCAGCGTCACCGGCGCGTTCGGGTCGCCCACGCTCATCTCGGCCACCGCCGGCGCCGACTGCGCCAGCGCGACGGGGGGCAAACCGGCCGCGGCTGCGGCGGCGATTGCGGCGGCGAGGGTCTGGCGGCGGGTCAGGATCGGGGCCATGGCTCAGCTTTCGGTCATTTCGGGTTGCGCGAACGGGATAACACATTCCGCGCCAATGTCTCCAAGGCGTCGCGCAACTCGCCATCACCAATGCTTGAAAGCGGGCCGTTGACAGCGCCCATGTCCACTTCCGGCGGCGCCGGCGCCGGCTCGGCCCAGGCAGCGGGCGGTTCGGCGAAACCGTGCGTGGCCTGGGTGAGCTGGATGCGCCCCACCGCGCCGGGGCCGAGGGCGGCGTTCACCCGCTCGCGCAGGAGCGGCAGCAGCATCTGCAGCTGCGGCGCATGCGCCCCGGCGACGGCGATGGTCAAGAGCCCCCCGGCCGGCCCGCGGGCCCGCGCCAGGCGCAACGGCGCGCAGATGGCCGCAAACTCCGGTCCGGCGATCTCCGGCCAGAGTGCCCGCAGCCGCGCCTGCGCAAACCCGCGCCGCGCCGCGGCGCTGCGCATCTGCGGCTCGATCAGTCCGCCGGCGCGGACGAAGCCACGCCCGGTGCGGGGTCGGGCGGATGCGGCGGCAGGCTCGGACTTGCCTTTACCGTCGCGCCTGCCATCGTCCCCGCCCATGCGATTCCGCTCCCCTTTGGTTAACGAGGCTACCGGCTCCCAGGCACCTTGTCAGGGAGAACGGATGCAGGCCATGCCCGAAGATCTCCGCGCTCAGCTTCTCGCGTGGTACGACCGCGCCGCCCGCGAACTGCCTTGGCGGCTGCCGCCCGGCTCCGGCGCCCAGCCCGATCCCTACCGCGTCTGGCTCTCCGAGGTCATGCTGCAGCAGACCACGGTCGCGGCGGTCCGCGGCTACTTCCTCGCCTTCCTCGCCCGCTGGCCCACGGTCGAGGCGCTGGCCGCCGCCCCCGACGCCGAGGTCATGGCCGCCTGGGCCGGCCTCGGCTACTACGCCCGCGCCCGCAACCTCCTGGCCTGCGCCAGGGCGGTGGCGCATGGCCACGGGGGCCGCTTCCCCGCGACCGAGGCGGAGCTCGCCCTGCTGCCCGGCGTCGGCCCCTACACCGCCGCTGCGATCGCTGCCATCGCCTTCGACCGCCGGGCGGTGGTGGTGGACGGCAATGTCGAGCGGGTGATGGCGCGGCTCTTCGCCGTGGAGGAGCCGTTGCCCGCCGCCAAGCCGCGGCTCCGGGCGCTCGCCGCCGGCCTCACACCCGACCGCCGCCCCGGCGACCATGCCCAGGCGGTCATGGACCTTGGCGCCACCATCTGTACCCCGCGTTCGCCAGCCTGCGGCATCTGCCCGTGGATAGCCGCCTGCGCCGGCCGGCGCGCCGGCATCGCGGCCGCATTGCCGCGCCGTGCGGCGAAGCCCACGAAACCCGTCCGCCACGGCACGGCCTGGCTGGCGCTGCGCGAGGACGGGGCAATCCTGGTGGAGACCCGGCCGCAGTCGGGTCTTCTTGGTGGCATGCTCAGCCTCCCTAGCGATGCCTGGAGCGCGCGCCCGACTCCAGTGCCGCCGCCGCTCGCCGCCGCCTGGCGCGACTTGGGCGAAGTGCGCCACACTTTCACCCATTTCCACCTGATCCTGCGCGTCGCCGGCGCCCGCCTCCCGGCCGTAACCGAAGCCCCCTTCGGCGCTTGGCGTCCCGCCGGCCCGCTTGCCGCCGAGCTGCCCTCGGTCATGCGCAAGGCGCTCGGTCTCGGGCTGTCGGCGCTGCAAGACTAGGGGAGCGGCCGCAAGAAAAAGGCCCGGGCGAAAAGTGGCCCGGGCGCAGTAGAGGGACGGTAAGAACCAGAACAACGTGCGGTTGCGCGGTTGGTTCCCTCGGTCGTTTCGGTGGGCTGAAGCTCGGGGGTGGGAGCAGGTAGGTGCCCCGGGGGATTCCTCCTTGCGATCAGAGGCCGGCGGCGAGCTCGCGGGCGGCGATCTCGAGAAGGGAACGGACATGAGGCCCGAACGAGCGCCAGACTGTCAGGTGGAAGCGGTCCTCGGCTGCGCGGGTGAGGATGACCTGGACGCTGTCGAAGATGGTGCGGGTGCCGTTGCCGACCGGCAGCCGCGCGAGGTCGAGCGGGCAGCCGGTGGAGAGAAGGTCGAGCACCGCCGGACCCTCCAGCGCCAGGGTGATCTCGCGGTCGGAGACCTCGACTGCGCTGAGCGGCATCCGCGTCGCGAGATCGGCGAGACTTGTCGCAAGCGCAGCGCCCTCGGTTTCCGGGGCCTCGATCAGCCACTCGTCGGGGCCGAGACAGAGCGCCGTACGGGCGGCGTGGGCGGAGCGGTCGCCTATCCTGGGCGGCAACGCCACGCCGAGGGAATTGCCGGCGGCCGCCGGGTTGGCGGTGCGCAGTGCGATGCGGGTGGTCGGCGCGAGCGCGGTGATCGTCGCGCCGACGGCGGGCGTGGTGGTCATGACGGTCTCCATCTCAGGCGCTGAGCCGGGTGTTCTCGGGGTCGAGGAAGACCGTGCTCCTGACAACGCGGACGGTGAGGGTGCGGTCCGGCATCGGGACATGCAGCGTCTCGCCGTCCCGGTCGTGGCCATCAACGACGACGGCGAGCGCGATCGAGCGGCCGAGCGCCTCGCTCCAGTAGGCGGAGGTGACGTGGCCGAGCATGGTCATCGGCTTGGGCTGGTTCGGGTCGGCGACGATCTGGGCCCCTTCCTGGAGGACCACTTCGGGGTCTTCGGTCAGAAGCCCAACTAGCTGCTTGCGGCCCTTTGCGACCATGTCGGGGCGGGTCAGCGAGCGCTTGCCCACGAAGTCGGGCTTTGCCTTGCCGATGGCCCAGGCCAGGCCAGCGTCTTGTGGGGTGAGCGTGCCGTCCGTGTCCTGGCCGACGATGATGTAGCCCTTTTCGGCGCGCAGCACGTGCATAGTCTCGGTGCCGTAGGGGGTGATGTCGTATGGCCGGCCGGCCTCCCACAGCTTCTCCCAGAGGACGGCGCCATGGCGGGCAGGCACATTGACCTCGAAGCCGATCTCGCCGGTGAAGGAGATGCGGAACAGCCGGGCCGGAAAGCCCGCGACGGAGCACTCGGCGACCGCCATGTGGGGGAAGCTCTCGGCGGAGATGTCGAGGCCCTTGACGAATGGCTCGAGCAGCCGCCGTGCATTCGGTCCCTGCAGCGCGATCGTCGCCCATTGCTCGGTCGTCGAGGTCAGCCAGACCTTGAGGTCCGGCCACTCTGTCTGCAGATAGTCCTCCATCATGTTGAGGACGCGCGCCGCGCCGCCGGTGGTTGTGGTGACGTGGAAGCGGTCGGCCGCCAGCCGGCCGATAACGCCGTCGTCGCGGATGAAGCCGTCCTCGCCGAGCAGGAGGCCGTAGCGGCAGCGGCCGACCGCGAGTTTCGCCCAGGGGTTGGTGTACATCCTCTCCATGAAAATCACGGCATCGGGACCGACGACCTCGATCTTGCCGAGCGTCGAAGCGTCGTAGATGCCGAGGCTGGCGCGAGTGGCCCGGCACTCGCGGGCTACGGCCGCGTGCATGTCCTCGCCAGGCTTCGGGAAGTACCGGGCGCGGCGCCAGAGCGCGACGGGCTCGAAGGCCGCCTCGTGGGCCTCGGCCCAGAGGTCGATCGGGGTCTTTCGGGTGACCTCGAAGGTGGCGCCCTGGCGGTAGCCGGCGAAGGTCCCGAAGGTCGTCGGCGTGTAGGGCGGGCGGAAGGTGGTGAGACCGACCTGCGGCGGCGCCTTGCCGAGGGCGTCGGCGGCGATCATCAGGCCGTTGGTATTCGACATCTTGCCCTGGTCGGTCGCCATGCCGTTGGTGGTGTAGCGTTTGACGTGCTCGATCGAGCGCATGCCCTCGCGGACCGCGAGGCGGATGTCCTTAGCGGTGACGTCGTTCTGGAAGTCGATGAAGGCCTTGGCGGCGGCCGGGTTGCGGTCGGTCGGGAGCTCCTTGCATGTGATGCCCGTGCCGTTTTGATCGTCTTCGACGATGTGGGTCTGAGCAGTGGCTTCGCGGCCGGCGTCGACGGCGGCCCGTGCGCCGGAGGCGGCGCCGTCGGCGAGAGCGGCGGCGATGCTCCAGAGGCCGCGGCCGGCGCCAACGATGTGGACGGCCTCGGTACGGTGGCCCGGGAGGAATGCCTTGAGCTTGTCGTCCCAGGCGAGGCTGCCCCTGGTGTGGGAGAAGAGCTGCAGACAAGGCGTCCAGCCGCCACACATCAGGACGACGTCGCAGGAGATGTCGCGGGGCGTGCAAGCGGTGCCGTTCTCGACGCGGTTGACGCGAATGGACTTCACTCGGAGGCGGCCGGACGTGCCGGTCACGGTGCGCCCGAGCAGGGCCTCGATGCCGAGGGCGTGGGCGCGGTCGGTCAGAGCGTGATCGACGGTGGGGCGGACGTCGACGATGACGGCGGGCCGGGCACGGGCTTCGGCGAGGTCGAAGGCGGCGTGCCAGGCGCTGTCGTGCGCGGTGACGATCGCCGGACGGTCGCCCACCTTGACGCCGTAGCGGTTGAGGTAGGTCTGGGCGGCGCCGGCGAGCATCACCCCAGGGCGATCGTTGCCATCGAAGACCAGAGGCTTTTCGAGGGCACCCTGCGCGAGAACGACCTGGTTGGCGCGAACCTTCCAAAGCCGTTCGCGTGGGGCACCCTCGGGGGCGGTGGCGAGATGGTCGGTCAGCCGCTGCGCGAGGCCGAGGAGATTCTGGTGATAGTAGCCGATCGCGGTGGTGCGGGTCATCACCGTGACGTTCGGCATGGCAGCCAGCTCGGCCAGCGTCGCGGCCAGCCATTCCCATGTTGGCTTGCCGTCGATCACGACGGCGGGCTCGGTGATGAGGGAGCCGCCGGCCTCGGCGGTCTCTTCTACGAGCATCACCCTGGCACCTGAGCGCCCGGCGGCCAGCGCCGCGGCGAGCCCGGCGGGTCCGGCGCCGACGATGAGCACGTCCGTATGGGCGAAGCGGCTGGCGTAGCGGTCGGCGTCGGGCTCGGTCGGCGAGACGCCGAGGCCCGCCGCGTTTCGGATCACCGGCTCGTAGACGCGGTCCCAGAAGGCGCGCGGCCACATGAAGGTCTTGTAGTAGAAGCCCGCCGAGAACAGCGAGCCCATGCGGTCGTTGACCGCGCCCATGTCGAAGGCGAGCGAAGGCCAGCAGTTCTGGCTGGTGACCTCCAGCCCCTCGCGGAGCTCTTGGACGGTGGCGCGGGTGTTGGGCTCGAAGCGGCCGGGGCCGCGGCGGGTGCCCATCAGCGCGTTCGGCTCGTCGGAGCCGGCCGTGACGACGCCGCGCGGGCGGTGGTATTTGAACGAGCGGCCCATGAGGTGGATGCCGTTGGCGAGCAGGGCGGAGGCGAGGGTGTCGCCGGCGAGGCCGGTGCAGGGCTTGCCGTCGAAGGTGAAGCTGACGGGTTGCCCGTGGTCGACGCGGCCGCGGCCGGGAATGCGATGGCTGGTCATTCCGTGCCCCCGGCCAGGCTGGTGATGTCGGGGCGGGGCTCGCCGGCCTTGTAGGTGAGAAGGAAGCGATCGGAGACGGTCTCGCGCACGGCGTTGAAGAAGCGGGCGCAGCCGTGGACGTGGCGCCAGCGCTCGAAGTGGTGGCCGCGGGGGTTGGTGCGGATGAAGAGAAAGTCCCGCCACTCCTCGTCGGTGAGGCTCATCGGGTCGGCGGGACGCGCGATGTGCGCCTCGCCGGCATAGGCGAACTCGAGCTCGGGCCGGTCTTCGTCGCAGTAGGGGCAATGGATCAGGAGCATGGGCCGGTCCTCAATGCGCGACGGCGGCGGCGGCGGCTTCGTCGATCAGCCGGCCGGTGGTGAAACGCTCAAGCGTGAAGGGCGCGTTGATCGGGTGGGGTTCGTCGCGCGCCACGGTGTGTGCGAGCACATGCGCCGCGCCGGGGGTCGCCTTGAACCCGCCGGTCCCCCAGCCGCAGTTCACGTAGAGGCCGGGGACGGGGGTCTTACCGAGGATCGCCGAGCGGTCGGGGGTCACGTCGACGATGCCGCCCCATTTGCGCAGCATCCGCATCCGGCGGAAGATCGGGAAGATCTCGCAGATCGCCGCCAGCGTGTGCTCGACGATGTGGATGCCGCCGCGCTGGGAATAGCTGACGTACTGGTCGGTGCCGGCGCCGATGACGAGCTCGCCCTTGTCGGACTGGCTGATGTAGGCGTGCACCGAGTTCGACATCACCACGCAGGGGAAGATCGGCTTGATCGGCTCGGAGACCAGCGCCTGCAACGGGTAGCTCTCCAGGGGCAGCCGGACGCCGGCGGTCTCCATCACCACCGAGGTGTGGCCGGCGGCGGAGACCGCGACTTTCTTGGCGGCGATGAAGCCCCTGGCCGTCTCGACGCCGGTGACGCGGCCGTCAGGGCCGCGTCGGATCCCGGTCACCGGGCAGTTCTGGATGATGTCGACGCCGCGGGCGGCGGCGCCGC
The DNA here is from genome assembly GCA_963796805.1 of uncultured Alphaproteobacteria bacterium. GTDB lineage: Bacteria > Pseudomonadota > Alphaproteobacteria > Rhodobacterales > Rhodobacteraceae > Amaricoccus. Next base: position 152,527 of record CAWCNG010000007.1, on the reverse strand, counting down.
GGGCGTAGCCCCAGGCGACGGCGTCGTGCCGGGCGGTGCCGGCGCGGCGCTGCAGGGCGGCGCCCATCACCGGGTAGCGGGCCGAGGGGGAGATATCGAGTGGCGGGCAGAAAAGCTTCGCTTCCTCTGCCGTGAGCCACTGGTTGTCGACGCCGTTGAGGCGGTTCGAGTGGACGTGACGCTGGATGGACTGCACGTCGTGGACGTTGTGCGCGAGCATCAGGACGCCGCGCTTCGAGAACATGACGTTGTAGTTGAGGTCCTGCGACAGTCCCTCCCAGAGGTCGAGGGCGTGGTCGTAGAGGCGGGCGCTCTCGTCGTAGAGGTAGTTCGAGCGGATGATCGTGGTGTTGCGCCCGGTGTTGCCGCCGCCGAGCCAGCCCTTGTCGATCACCGCGACATTGGTGATCGCGTGCTCCTTCGCGAGGTAGTAGGCGGCGCCGAGCCCGTGGCCGCCGGCGCCGACGATGACCACGTCGTAGGCGGCCTTGGGCTGCGCGTCTGGCCACTGCGGGGTCCAGTTCTTCTGGCCGGTCAGCGCGCCCCTGACGACCTGGGCGAAGGAGAAGTGCGTCATGCGGGCCTCCCGAAGGTCTGTCCCTGCATGCCCCGAAAGCATCGAGCCTGGGCTGTATGGATACGTCGGTTTCGCTGTATGCTGGCGGCGGAGGGGCATCACGATGGCAAAGCTAAACGTCGGTTTCATCCTGGCGCGGCGGTTCACGCTCTGCGCCTTCGCGAACTTCGTCGACGTGCTTCGGCTCTCGGCAGATGAAGGTGATCGCTCCCGGCCGATCCTCTGCGGCTGGAAGGTGCTGTCGCCGACAATGGAGCCGATCGCCTCGAGCAGCGGCGTCGCCGTTCGGCCCGACCAGCGACTCGGCGATCCCGCGCGCTTCGACTATCTGGTCGTGGTAGGCGGTCTCGTCGACGAAATCGAGAACCTGCACCTCGACACCGTGCGCTTTCTCGAGCGGGCCGCCGCCGCCGGGGTGCCGCTCGTCGGCGCCTGCACCGGCACCTTCGCCCTGCATCGCGCCGGGCTGATGCAGGGCTATCGCGCCTGCGTCAGCTGGTTCCACCATGCCGACTTCCTCGAACGCTTCGACGGCCTCGAGCCGGTGTCGGACCAGATCTTCGTCGTCGACCGCGACCGGCTGACCTGCTCGGGCGGGGTCTCCTCCGCGCATCTCGCCGCCTTCATCGTCGAGCGCCACCTCGGTCGGGCGCGGGCGGCGAAGAGCCTCCACATCATGATCATTGATCAGGCCATGGCGGCAGAGGAACCGCAGCCAGGCATGCCGCTCGCGCTGGCAACCGACGATGCCCTGGTCAGGAGGGCGCTGCTCTTCATGCAGCAGTCGATCGATGCGCCGCTGTCGATCGGCCGGGTGGTCGGACGGCTCGGGGTGAGCCGGCGCAAACTCGAGCGGCACTTCCGCGAGGCCCTCGGGATGACGCCGCTTGCGGCTGACAGGCTGATCCGCATCGAGCAGGCCAAGCATCTGCTCCGCACCACCAGGAGAACGGCAACGCAGGTCGCCAACGACACTGGCTTCTGCGACCTCCCGCACATGATCCGGGTGTTCCGGATTGCCGAGGGCACGACGCCGGATGTTTTCCGGCGTAGCCCGGCTCGGCCCGTCGACCGGGCGGAGCCGCTAGGGTCTCCGTCCTAGGCGGGACCGGGACAGGTGTTGCGCGGTGCGGTAGCCTCGGGGTGGGTGCCGTGGCGCCGTTAGCGCCGAGGCAGCGTCCCGATGTCCCCGACGTGCAGTGGAATGTCGGTGGCGGGCATGCCGCCGCCGGCGTGCATACTAGAACCCGCCGAGGCGGCCTCGGACCGAGAAGGATAGAGCAGGATGTCAGCGTTTCCCGATAGAGCGAGGGTGGTGATCGTCGGGCTGGGCGGGATCGTCGGGGCCTCGGTCGCGCACCACCTGATCGAGCGCGGCTGGGACGACGTCGTCGGCATCGACAAGTCGGGCATTCCGACCGACATCGGCTCGACCGCCCATGCCTCCGACTTCTGCTACGCGACCAGTCACGATTTCCTGACCTGCTGGACGACGCTCTACTCCGTCGATTTCTACGAGCGGATGGGGCACTACGCCCGGATCGGCGGCATCGAGGTCGCCCGTGTCGGCGACGACGCGCGCATGGACGAGATCCGGCGCAAGGTCGATTCCGGCAAGGCCTTCGGTACTCGCGCGCAGCTGATGGAACCGGCGGAAATCAAGGAGAAATTCCCGCTGATCGAGCAGGACCTGATCCAGGGCGGCCTGTGGGATCCGGACGCGGGCTTGGTCATTCCGCGGTCGCAGACCGTCGCGGGCAAGCTCGTGGACCGGGGCGTGGCGGCGGGCAGTCTGCAGGCCTTTGCCAACACCGCGGCCACGTCGCTGGTGATCGAGGACGGGCGCATCATGGGGGTCGTGACCACCCGCGGCACGATCCATGCCGACCGCGTCGTCATTTGCGCCGGACTCTGGGGGCGCCTCGTCGCCGCGATGGCGGGCGAGGACCTTCCGGTGATGCCGGTCGACCATCCGCTGACCTTCTTCGGCCCCTACGACAGGTTCGCCGGCACCGGTGTCGAGATCGGCTTCCCGCTGCTGCGCGACCAGGGCAACTCGGCCTACATGCGCGATACCGGCGATCCGAAGACGGCCGAGGGTGGCCAGATCGAATGGGGCTACTATGAGGAGACGAACCCGCGGCTTGTGCATCCGCGCAACCTTCTCGAAAAGGAGCAGGCGCGGCTGTCGCCGTCACAGCGCGACCTCGACATGGAGCAGGTGATCGAGCCGCTGGAGCGCGCGATGGAGCTGACGCCGATCCTCGGCGAGCTCGGCTACAACGAGAGCCATTCGTTCAACGGCCTGCTGCAGACCACCACCGACGGTGGCCCATCGATCGGCGAGAGCCAGAAGGTGCGCGGCCTCTGGTACGCGGTCGGCATCTGGGTCAAGGACGGCCCCGGCATGGGCAAGCTCATCGCCGACTGGATGACCGACGGGCGCACCGCGATCGACCACGCCAGCATCGACTACGCCCGCTTCAACCCGTTCGCGCTCGAGGAGAGGTTCATCGCGGCGCGGTGCACGGAGACGGCGCGGAAGATCTACAACCCGCCGGTGCACCCGCGCGAGCCCTTCGCCGGTGGCCGCAACATCCGCCGCTCGCCGTTCTGGGAGCGGGAGAAGGAACTCGGCGGGTACTTCATGGAGCTCGGCGGGTGGGAGCGCGCCCACGGCTACGCGGCGAACGAGCATCTGCTCGAGAAGTACGCCGGCCGCGTGCCGATGCGGGAGAACGAGTGGGATGCCCGGCACTTCTGGCGGGTGTCGAACGCCGAGCAGCTCGAGCTGAGCGAGAACTGCGGCATCATCAACCTCTCGCATTTCCACATGACCGACATCGCGGGCCCCGACCACGTCGCGATGATGGAATGGCTCTGCGCCGCGAAGATCGGCGGCGACGCCAACGTCGGCAAGGGCATCTACACCCATTTCCTCGACGACGAGGGTATGGTGCGCGCCGACTTCACCGTAATCCGCACCGCTGACCGCTGCCGGATGGTCAACGGCGCCGATGCCGGGCCGCGTGACTTCCAGTACATGCGGCGCGTCGCGCAGGACAGGGGCTACGACGTCACGATCACCGATGTCAGCGAGCGGTTCGTCACCATCGGCATCTGGGGGCCGAAGGCGCGGGAGAACCTCTCGAAGGTCGTGGAGGACCCGGACGGTCTCTCGCCGGAAAGCTTCCCGTTCGCGGCGATCCGGCCGGTCAGGATCGCCGGCAGGGACGTGACGGCTTTCCGCATCTCCTACGTCGGCGAGCAGGGCTGGGAGCTGCACATGGCCTACGAGGACGGCCTCGCCGTCTGGGACGCGCTGCGCTCGACCGGCGCGATCGCGGTAGGGGTGGAGACCTATGCCAACAGCCGGCGCATGGAGAAGAGCCTGCGCCTGCAGAACGCCGACCTGCTGACCGAGTATAACCTCTACGAGGCGGATCTCGCCCGTCCGAAGGTCAAGGAGGCGGACTTCCGCGGCAAGGCCAAGCATCTCGAGTACAGGGCGCGCGAGCGCCAGCCGGCGATGCTCTGTACCCTGGTGATGACCGACAACGTCGATGCCAGGGGCGTTGCGCGCTATCCGGTCGGCACCCTGCCGGTCATCGGATCCGGCGACCGGCGAGACCTTGGTCGACGCGCTCGGGCGGCGGTCGTTCACCACCTCGATCGCCTTCGGGCCGAGCATCGGCAGGAACATCGCGCTCGCTTATCTGCCCTGGGGCTATTGCCAGCTCGGCCGGAGGCTCTCGGTGCAGTACTTCGGAGAGATCTATCCGGTCGAGGTCGTAGGCGTCGGTTACAAGCCGTTGTACGATCCGGAGAATGCGAAGCCGAGAAGCTGAGTCTTGCCCGTCCGGATGGCTGGCGGGGGGACCGGGATTGAGGTGGCGCCGCAAGGGTTAACGGCGATTTCTTCGATGCACAACTTATGCACAACTTATGCACATCCCATGCACGCGCAGTGCGCGCTGGGCCGAAAGGTTAACGTGACGCGGAGGGCGGGCTGCCCTTCCGCCATGGCATGAGCGAGCCGGGAAGCATGGGCAGCATCGATGTCCTCGAGCGGTTGATCGCATTCGAGACGGTGAGCCGCGACTCGAACCTCCAGTTGATCGATTGGGTGCGGGGGCGGCTGAGCGCGGGCGGCATCGACTGCCTGCTGGTCGGCGACGCGACGGGCGCGAAGGCGAACCTATACGCCACGATCGGGCCGGCCGACCGGCCCGGGGTCTTGCTTTCGGGGCATACCGACGTGGTGCCGGTGGACGGGCAGGACTGGACGTTCCCGCCGTTCGCGCTGACGCGGCGCGGCGGGCGGCTCTACGGGCGCGGGGCTGCGGACATGAAGGGGTTTGTCGCCTGCGCCCTTTCTGCCGCGCTGCGCGCCGGGGGACGGCGCCTGCGGGCGCCGCTGCACCTCGCCTTCTCCTACGACGAGGAGGTCGGCTGCGTCGGGGTGCGCCGCCTGATCGACGTCCTGGCGGAGGCGCCGGTCCGGCCGGCCTTCTGCATCGTCGGTGAGCCGACCTCGATGGCGGTGGCGACCGGGCACAAGGGCAAGACGGCGCTGCGCGCGACCTGCATCGGGCGGGAGGGGCACTCGGCCGCGGCGCCACTGTCGGTCAACGCGCTGCATCTCGGGTGCGACCTGGTGGCAGCGATCCGGGCGCGGCAGGCCGAGATCGCCGAGCACGGCGCGCGCGACGGGGACTATGACGTGCCCTACACCACCCTGCACGTGGGGCGCATGAGCGGTGGCACGGCGCTGAACATCGTGCCGAACCGGTGCGAGGTGGAGTTCGAGATCCGCGACCTGCCGGCCGACGATCCCGATGTGCTGGTGGAGGGGTTGCGGGCCGATGCGGCGCGAATAGCGGAGGCGGCGCGGCCGCTGGTGGCGGAGGCCGACATCCGCATCGAGGTCGAGAACACCTACCCCGGGCTCGGCACCTCGCCGGACGCGGAGGTGGTTGCATTTGCAAGGTCGCTGCCCGGCGCCGAGGGGACGACCAAGGTGGCGTTCGGGACCGAGGCCGGGCTCTATTCCCAGCGGCTCGGGATCCCGACCGTGGTGTGCGGGCCGGGCTCGATGGCGCAGGGGCACCGGCCGGACGAGTATGTCACCGAGGCACAGATCGCGCGGTGCGACGCCATGCTGGACGCCGTGCTCGACCGGCTCGAGGCGGGGCTCTGAGCTTCCAGAGCAGGCCACCGGAAGGCTCGCGCTGCCTTGGTCCACTGTGCGCCAGGAGCGGAACTCGCGGCCGAGCCCGTTGAAAGGGCGATTCGCAGACATTCGCGGCGGTGTGCCTCGATTGGCCAAAAGAGCAATGGCAGACCTACGCCGTGCGGCCGCGAGGGGACCGCTACGGAAAATGCGGTTGTCGCAGTGGCGGGTTGGTTTGCCCCGAAGCGTCCCATCGGCCCGCCAACTGCGGCGATGCCGCTCGGACCCATTCGGAGAAAGCCTGACGCTTGGCGGGAAGTGACCTCTTCTGGCACCAGTTCCTGTCATTGCCGGCTCCCGGCATTCCTGATAGCTTTTTGGCGCATTCTGCGCCCCCGTCACGGAGCCGGACATTGACCGCTCGTTGGCTGGCCATCGCGAACCGGCACCGTCGCAGCCCCGGCTGGAATGCCTCCATCGAGGATTTCACGACGCTGGAAGGCGACGCCGCCTCGGCGGATGTGCTTCTCCGAAACCCTCGACTGAGCCTCTACAGCCTGGAGGTCGCCCGCCGCGAAGCGATCTTTGCCGAGGTACCCGCCACGGTCGACCTTACCGAGGCGCCGTTCGTCTATGTGCGGCAGTACGAAACGGCCGACCGGCTGTTGGCGGTGCCTTTCGCCGAGCTTCTGAGCGTGGCCTCCGAGCTGCCGCCGATCGATCGCTTCGTGATGATGTACATGACCGGGCGCTGCGGCTCGACCTTGCTCAGCCACGCATTCAACGCGATGGACGGAGCCGTGAGCCTCTCCGAACCGGACGCCCCGATCGAACTCGTCCGTGCACAACGTGCAGGTGTGTTGATTTCCACTGAGAGCTGACCCGGGCTTTCCATCGAGAAGTGACCCGCCTGAAGGTTATGGTCGCCGGTTCAGGTCTGGGTCAATGGCGGTCCTGCCTCCTTCTTTCTGCGCGCCGCCTCGGCGCTGGCCCTGAAGCGGAAGCTGTCGTTTCCGGTCTCGAGGATGTGGCAGCGATGGGTCAGTCGATCGAGGAGCGCGGTGGTCATCTTGGCGTCACCGAAGACCGTGGCCCATTCGCTGAAGCTGAGATTGGTGGTGATGGCGACGCTGGTACGCTCGTAGAGCTTGCTCAGAAGGTGGAAGAGCAAAGCCCCGCCCGTGGCGCTGAACGGCAGGTAGCCCAGCTCGTCCAGGATCACGAGGTCGGCGCGCGTGAGGCTCTCGGCGATCTGCCCGGCTTTGCCCTTCGCCTTCTCCTGCTCGAGCGTGTTGACGAGCTCGATCGTGGAGAAGAAGCGGACCTTCTTTCGATGGTGCTCGACGGCCTGGACCCCGAGCGCGGTCGCGACATGCGTCTTTCCCGTGCCCGGTCCGCCGATCAGGACAACGTTGTGGGCGCCGTCGATGAACTCGCACCGGTGCAGCTGGCGGACCAGGGGCTCGTTGATCTCGCTGGCGGCGAAGTCGAACCCGGCCAGGTCCTTGTAGGCCGGGAAGCGCGCGGCCTTGAGGTGATAGGCGATGGACCGGACTTCGCGTTCCGCGACTTCGGCCTTCAGCAGTTGCGACAGGATCGGCACGGCCGCCTCGAAGGCGGGCGAGCCCTGTTCGACAAGGTCCTCGACGGCCTGGGCCATCCCGTATGTCTTCAGGCTGCGCATCATGATGACGATGGCGGCGCTGGCGGGGTCATGACGCATGGCGCACCCCCCGGGCCTGGCCGCGCAGTCCGTCATAGCGCTCGACATTCGCCCTGGGCTCCTCGATCAGCGCCAGACCCGTCGGCGGGGCGACCTCGGGCGTGCCTGAGGGGCTTTCGTCGATCAGCCGGTGCAGCAGATTGAGCACATGGGTCTTGGTCGGCACCCCGGCCTCGAGGGCCAGTTCCACCGCGCAGAGCACCGCCTCTTCGTCGTGCTGCAGCACCAGGGCGAGGATCTCCACCATCTCCCTGTCGCCGCCCAGGTGCTTGAGCAGATGCTGCTGGAGCGCGCGGAAAGCTTCGGGCAGTTCGGCAAAGGGCGCGCCATTCCTGAGCGCCCCTGGCTTTCGCTGGATGACGGCCAGGTAGTGGCGCCAGTCGTAGATCGTCCGGGGCGGCAGCTTGTGCGCGCGCTGGATCACCCGCGCATGTTCGCAGACGATCCGCCCCTCGGCCGCGACCACGAGCCGGTCGGGGTAGATCCGCAGGCTGACCGGCCGATTGGCGAACGAGGCTGGCACGCTGTAGCGGTTCCGCTCGAAGCTGATCAGGCAGGTCGGCGACACCCGCTTGCTCTGCTCGACGAAGCCGTCGAAGGCCGGTGGCGTCGGCATCAGGGCCGACTTCTCCAGGGCCCATACCTCCGCGATCGTCCCCGGCAGCGCGCCGTGCGGCGTGCGCTCCCACTGTTCGATGCAGCGCCGCTCGAGCCAGGCATTCAAGGCTCCCAGGTCGGGGAAGTCCGGCATCAGCTGCAGGACCAGGTGGCGGGCATCCTGAACGTTCTTCTCGACCTGGCCTTTCTCCCAGCCGGCCGCCGGGTTGCAGAAGTCGGGCTCGAAGAGGTAGTGGCTTGCCATCGCCAGGAACCGGGCGTTGACCTGACGCGCCTTCCCTGTGCCCACTCGGTCCACCGCGGTCTTCATATTGTCGTAGATGCCCCGCCGCGGCACGCCGCCAAAGACCCGGAATGCGTGCCGGTGGGCATCGAACAGCATCTCGTGGGTCTGCAACAGGTAGGCCCGGAGCAGGAACGCCCGGCTGTGCGAGAGCTTGATGTGGGCGACCTGGAGCTTCGTGTTCTCCCCGGCAAGCGCCGCCCAGTCCTCGCTCCAGTCGAACTGGAAGGCCTCCCCGGGTTGGAACACGAGCGGCACGAAAACGCCGCGTCCGGCGGTTTGCTGTTCGCGCTGGCGGTCGGCCTTCCACGTCCGCGCGAAGGCTGCGACCCGGTTGTAGGAGCCCTCGTAGCCGAGGGCGACCAGATCGGCATGGATCTGCTTCAGGGTCCGTCGCCCCTTGCGGGACTTGCCCGCCTCCGTCTTCAGCCAGGCCGACAGCTTGTCGGCGAAGGGATCCAGCTTGCTCGGCCGCTCCGGAACCTTGAAGGCCGGCTCCACCGTTCCCGAGCGCAGGTACTTGCGGATCGTATTCCGCGACAGCCCCGTCCGCCGTGCAATCTCCCGGATGGAAAGCTGATCCCGCAATGCCCACCGTCGGATCACGCTCAATAACGCCATGTCGATCACTCCGTTGCCCCCGCTTCTCCAGCCAGGGGACGTTCGAACATGGGTCACTTCTCAGTGGAAATCTCCCGGCCGCCCGGGTCAGTTCTCAGCGGCAATCAACAGTGCAGGTGCCCTGCCGCCCGAGGAGATGCGCGCGCTCTTCGAGGCCAGCGTGCGCCTGCTGTTCCGCACGACGGACAACCGCATGCCGGCGGTCTGCGTTCTGAAGCTGCGCAGCGAGTTGATCCAGATCGCCGATGTCATCCAGGCCGCCTTCCCGCAGGCGACAAATCTCTTTCTCTATCGGGATGCCGTCGGCTGGGTGGGTTCGTTCTACCGGATATTCACACGGCTCGGGATTCCGGACCCGCACCCGCTGGCCGAGCTACGATCATCCTTCGATGGCCAACTGGGGCTCGATGCGAACCGTCTGCTGCTTTTCCTCGGCCCGCCGGTCCAGTACGTCACCACGATCGAATACCTCACGATGTGGTGGCTCGGGGTGATCGAACGGTACCTCGCCGCCGTCGAACGCGGGCTGCCGGTGACCGCATTCCGGCATGAGGACATCACCGGGCGGCCGGAAGCGGTGCTCCAGAACGTGTCGAAGCTTTGCAATCTGCCCGGCGCCACGCTTCGGCCGCTGCGCGCCGTTCGTGCGAAAGACGCGCAGGCCGGGACACCGCTGGCGCAGGAGGATAAAGGGGAGGCGCACGTGAGGCTGACGCCCGAGCAGATCCGGCGGGTGCAAGCGATTGTCGGCCAACACCCCTTGATCGGCGGTCCGGCGTTCAGGATCCCCCGCGCGGTCGACTTCGCCTGAGCGGGCTTTGTGTTCGCGCGTGTCCCGGTCGAGACGGTTGGCGCCGATCCAAGAATCCGGGCGCTGTCGGAGCGACCGCTTCTGGTCCGAAGCGCACACCACCGTTTTCTCAGAGGTAGCCCACTTTCCACTCGATACAGAGGTATCTGAAGGAAATATGGCTGTTGCGATGTTGCGACGCGTCGGCCCATGCTTCGGGGAAAGACCGCAATGGGGCCGGGAGCCGCCTTTCGACCGAAGCGGGCTGCAGCCCGCGAGTTCCTGGCCCGACGAGCCGAAGCACTGCTTCGGCCGGGCCGTTCGCCGGAGCGCGTGAGCGCGAAGGCGAAGGGGGGTGCGGCCAGGACCGCACGGCTGCAATCCGGGCGTGGCCGCCCCGGCGGGCGCATCGCGCCCGCCCTTGGGGGGCGGCCGCGGCCGGATTTGTCGACGGCCAAATCCGGCGGGACGAACCGTTGGCGCGAAGCACGAGCGGGCGGTGGCGGGCGAGGCGGACCGATGTGCGCCGAGGTATCGGCTCTCGGAGACCGCTTGGGGCCGTGAGCCGTCACCCGTTCGCGCGAGCAGATCACGCCCTAGTCGTCGCCGGGAACGCCGTAGCTCTGGGCCTGGCGCGGATCGAGGGCGCGGGTGACGTAGGCATCGAGCTGTGGCGCGTAGAGGTTCCATAGGGCGGCGAGTTCGGCGACCGGGTCGCCTGTCGTCCAGTCGATGCGGAGGTCGGCCACGGGCCAGGCGACCTCGCGAACGAGCTTCATGCCGGCGGAATGGATGGGGCCGGCCTCGCCGCCGGCGTCGAGGGCGGCGCGCATGGCGGCAAGGAGGCGGTCGCCGAGGTGGCCGGTGGAGGCGGTGAAGGCGGCGGCCATGGCCTGCGGCACGCCGGCGTCGGCGAGGAGGTTGCCGCCGCAGGCGACGTCGGGGGCCGCGGCCTCGGCCCAGGTGCCCAGCGCGTTCGGGCCGGAGTGGACGGCGGCGCTGCCGGCGGCGTCGACGGCAAGGAGCTGGCGGAACTCGGGATGGGCGGCAGTGCGGCGGAGGATCGCGACCGCCTCGGCGGCGGTGGCGCCCTGGGCCATGAGGTCGAGGGCGCGGGGGCCGAGGGTGGGGTCGGTGACGTTCTGGCTCGCCACGGCTCCGACCCCGGCGCGGGCGTAGGCGCAGCGGGCGGCGACGGCGGGCGAGGAGGAGGCGACGGCGACGCCGAACATGCCGGTCGAGTGGCAGCGGGCGACGAGAGAGAAGGTCATCGGGCGGTCTCCTCGCGAAGGAGCGCCGGCCTCGGGGAGCCGCAAGGGCTCCCCGAGGCCGGCGCTGGGCGGTCGGCCGCCTTTGCGGCCTCCCTCCGGCGGAAGCGGGCTTCGCCCGCTGGGTCAGATTTCTCCCCGCCTGTTGGCGTGACGCATTCCGCGTGGTGGGACACGATCAACGCGTTCTTTAAGCGTCCCCGTTGCCGTGGGCGGCCCGGCTGACACATCCGGGGTCCTCCGAGCGGGTCAATGGGCTTAGCCTCCAATCTGGCGTCTGATTACAGGGTCGGAGATCTTGTCGTCGTCCGTCAGAAGGAGTGCCTTCGACATTATCAAGGACAGCGTCGCATCGCCCTCGAACGGCAGCTGAACAGCCAAGGTCTTGGACGACGCCGGCACGATGCAGACGTGCCGATTTGTTGGGGCGAGGAGGACAGCCGCCGAACCAAGATGAATTCGGTAAGTGCTGAGCTTGCCTGCGACCCGCAGGTGGTTTTCCTCAAGCGAGAATGCGCCGGCCTTCTTCATTCGGGGAAGCAGAAGCTCAAGGAGCTGCCTTCGCGTCTTGGCCGTTGCACTCAGGTCTGCTGTCAGAGAGTCGCGCCAGTAGGCGTCCGCGTCCCGTCGCCATTGGTTCGGATGCTCGGCATCCGGTCCACGGTCGAGCCATTGAGGATCGAGGTTGATCGAGGCCACCGACGTGAAGAGATCACAGTGGCGCATGATCTCCGAGTAGACCCGCGCCGGCACATCCTTGACTTTGATGCGCGGCCCGCGCCCCGAAGCGGTCGAAGGATCCAGGCGATGAAAGACCACACGATCGGTCTGGACGTAGATGTAAGCACCGCTCTCGAGCCACAACTCCTCCTCGGCGCCAACTCCCTTCGTCCAGTATTCAGCCTGGAGGCCAAAGTCCGACAGGCGTATGTGCAACGGGGCATCATTCGGGGCGTCGACGGCCATCCGATGCGCGCCAGACCAACCGTTCAGACGGGCCAGCGTGAGCATTTGGTGCTGGCGCAGAATGTGTCCGGCGAACCGGTTCGAGTAGGTCTCCGTCGTACGCTCCGCATCGGTCGGGGCGTAGGTCTCCCGCCAAGCCTGCCGGAAGGGCTGGGGAATATCGAGGTCGAGCAGCCGCGCCCGCCAGACCGCGACTTCTGAGGCTTTGCTTTCGATCGGGTGCCAGAGCGACATCCTCGCGCCATCAATGTCTACGGGCCGTCCGGTGACGTCCTCGCACCCCGTCGGCGTCGGGCGCAGCGACACCGCGCGACCTTCCCAAGAGGCAGTCCAGATCAGCCGACGCGCCAAGACCGACATTGTCCCGTGATCGGCGTATCGGCTTTGCCATGTCGGCTCAGCCCATGACGCGTGTCGAAGGTAGATGCTCTCGAGACGCGCTTTCTGCGTGGCAAGATCGCGCTCGATTTCTTTGATGATCGCCTGGGCCGCCTTGACGGCGGGCCCCTGCGCTGCCTTCAGCTCCTTAGGCGGCGTCTTGACGACCACGCCGTTGGCAGTCTCCCACAAAAGTTCGATCGAACCCGTGCGAACGAAAATCCGAGCGGCGCCGCCGCCGACCGGAACCTGTCGCTCTCCCCCGGCGAGGTTATGATCCGGTACCGCGAGCTCGTCGAGCTCGTCCCGTGCAATACCGGTCCGCTCGGCCACCCGATTCAGCGCAGCGTCGATAGCCCTGCGCAGCTTCGGAAGGCGCGTCCGAGTTAGCAGGCGGGCAAGAGACGGGACGCCGCCGGCGTTGGCCAGGTTCTCGAGCGACCAGAGGCAGCGGTTTCCGAGGCGTTCATCGCGAATCCCCCCCGCCTCGCGCCCTGCGAAACACTTGGTGATCAGGGTCATCAGCGGCCCGGCAGCCTCCGATGCCGGGCGCAGCGACAAGGCCCACACCATGCCATGGAGCAGCCGTTCGTCGTCGTCAGCGCAAAAGCAGAGATGAAGCCGTGCGCCTGGTTCGTGGGCGAGGATGTTGCCGACGAGCATCTTGGCGTGGTCGTCGGTCAGGTGTTCCGCAACGCGCTTGAGCCATGCTACGCTTGGCCTTGAGGCCGATCTGGGCGCAAAGATAGCTTGGATCAGGGGGGCCTTCATCGCGGCAATCAGGCAATCGATGTGCGTGAGCGCCTGCTCCATGCTCTGAAGGAGCTTCGCTTCCGCTTCCGCGTCATGAGTTCGCGCGCGCGCTGCCTTGCCGCATGGCGAGCAGTCGATCCCCCTGCTCAATCGAGTTCAGCGAATTCTCCGCGGTTCTCGGCGTAGTCTTGCGGTCGGGCAGCAGCCAAGTTCGCTCTGCCTCGCGTGATCAGGTCTGTGAGGTCCTTCCGATCCTTCGCCACGTCGACTTGCGCGGAGACCGCCGTTCCAATCTCCTGCACGTAGGCATCGACCAGCCATGCCGCGAGACTCAGGGGCGTTCGAATCTGCGCCCAACGACCTTCTCCGGCAGATGCGCCAGTTGATGGGGTCTGGCGAGATGCGCCGAGGGCCGTCAGGGATCGCCAGAGCTCGTCGCGGCGTTTAGCGATGTTGGCGCAGCCGCGGCGCTGTTCCGCCTCCGGCCTTGGCAGCGGCCGTTCGGAAAGTGCGCAATGCAGAATTACGTAGGGATCGGACAGGAATGACCTCACCGACCCCTTCAGGAGATCCAATCGACCGGGGTCGCCCGCAAGCGAATCCGCAAGAGCGAAGGCGAGCTCGGTCGACATCGCCGGGCCGGCGTAGCGGGACATCAGGTGGTCGTAGGGCGGCACGCGGGTAAGAAAGAAGTCGAGGACGCGCGTTGCCTGCGCACGGCTGAACCGCGCCGACCGTGAATAAGGCGCGCGGTCCTTGGGCGGGGGCAAGAGGCGGGCCGGATGGAAGGCAAGCGCGGGATCGTCAGCCTCCGCGAGAAGCCCCTTCCATGGCTCCGCGCGCTCGGCCGCAAAGAGAGTGGCGACATCATCCAGAAAGGCCGCAAACTCGGCATCGTCGAGCTCGGCGATCCGAGCGAGATGCTCGGGTGGCTCCCGCAGGTCGGGCAGAGGCCCAAGCCTTTTCTCCAGCTCTTTCCTACGTCCCGCCATCGCGATTGCCAGCGGCGATTTCGGCGGCGCGCCGCCCGCGCGAACGGCATCACCCATCTCCCGATAGATCGGAGAAAGCCTTGAGCGAAGCGCCGGCCATTCTGCGTTGGCCGTGCGCACCGGATGAAGTTCATCTCCACTGCGGGCGTCCCCGGGGTGAACTTCGCAGTCATCGGCCGCGTCGCGCCCGATGTCGCGCAGCATGTCGCGGATGCCACGAAGCCGGCCGAGCATCATCAACCTCCCTTCATCGGGAACAACTTGAGAAACGTTGCTTCGGCCCGGTCGCTCAGGACGAGCTCGGCGTCGAGGTCGTCGATCTGCTGATCGTTCCAGAAGAACAGGACTTCGCCCCTCGCAACGGCCTCGATCGCCCGGGCGATCGCGCCTTCCTCATTGGAGGGCCGGAACTCGTCATGTCCCCAGGCCGAAACCTTGGCAAAGATGTCGCGGCCATTTGAACCGCGCGTCGCAATACACTCGAGTGCCCGCTCGGAAACAATCATTCGGGCAGTGACGGTTGTCGAGGAAACCTTTATCTGTCGCACAGTTTCGCGCGTACGACCAAGGCCGGGTTGTCCGATGATTTCGTCGACGATCTCGATTTCCATGGCGGCTATACAGGTATCCCTAATTTCCGAAGTCGTGATACCGGTCAGGTTCCGGCGCTTCTTGGGGCCGGATTGAGCCGATCCGAGCCGAGTTTCCCAATGTCATCGCAGCGGAGCCCCGAGCAAGGCCGTTCCGCGCGAACAACCGCCGCGAAGCTCCCATGTTCTCGCGACAACAGTACGCAGGCAACTCTCTGATCAAGAACCGGTAAACGCGGACGATGGCACTCCGTCGAGCGATGTCGTCGATCGGTGGGATGCAAACCTGGCCAGCTGCTATCCCACCTTTTGAGCTGTCCAACTCCGGTCGAGCTTCACGCCGACTTTCGTGTTCGCATAGAGCCAAGGCCGGTAGACCAGCCGATAGAGGTTCGGCACCGCCTTGTCGCCCTTTCCGCCCCGGACGAATGCGTCGATGCCATGCCGCATCGCCGGCGTCCGCTTGAGCGGATGAGTGCGGACCTTCTGCGGGATCAGAACTGTCTCGTCGGTGCCGGGATACCGGATGTTCCGCGGCGTTCCAGACTTCGCGCGCGGCTCCAGGCTATCGGTCCACGGGGACGCATAGGGGCGCGGCTCGAAATAGTTGTAGTGGACCCGGAAGATGTTGAGGAGCGAGATCAGTGTCTTGGGGTTGTAGACGGCACCCTGGACGTAGGTGCCCTTCAGCCGCGCGCCGCCGGACTCGGCCCGCACCGCTGGCCCAAGGCGCTCCCGGATCGAGTTCATGAAGGTCGAGGCAGGCTGCAATGTTGCATTCCAGATGTGCTCGGCCAGCTCCTCGCGGATGTCATCATCCAGCGTCGGCGGATTGAAGGGCAGCGCCTTGAGCTGATGCCGCAGCCATGGACCGACGATCGGGAAGCCGACCACCTTGTCGATCTCGCCGCTCGATTGCGTCGGCGACCGCATCCAGAGCTGCGGGAACGCTGACCCGTGGAAGTTGACGATCGGAAACGGACCGCCGAACGAGTTCGTCGCAACGGTCATCTTCGCAGCAATGTAGGCCTTCGTGACAACGGCGGGGTCGGAATCCTCTGTGAAGCGACCGTCGTACATGCCCTCATTGTAGAAGGTCCACCTGTCCTTGTGGTAGTCCTTGACCTTGCGAAGTATGTCCGGCTTCTTCGCCTTCTTATCGAAGGTCATCATCAGCCAGGCGAACCGGTTTTCCCTGATCTCCCGCTCGAAGACATGTGGTAGGATTTGCGGAAGTGTTGCTTCCTGCTCGGTCGTTAGAATGATCTGGCCGGGAGGAAGCACCTCGCGGACCAGGACGAAATGGGCGGCTTTTGTGTAGATGTCCCGCGTCGTCATCCCGCGGAATGATCCGCGAAGGTCGCCGGCGTCGCCGGGGAACCCGAACCAATCCTCGGCAATGAGCCGGATCCGCTCGATGTCGTGGATGACGCGATCGCGGAGGTCTTTCCGGGTTTGCCGGTCTTCGGGGCTGCGCTTCGGGAGCTTGCGCATGGCAGTCTCATGGAATGCGACCAACTCATTCTGGCAGGCCGCGAAGAACTGGGGCTCGTGGAAACGGCCGGTCGGTCGCTGCCAACCGAAGAGCGGCGCCGTCACCGGCTTGCCTTTGGGCCTGCCGTATTGACCCCTGAGATTGGCGGGTAGTCCGTTGGCGTCGAGATAGGTTTCGTTGAAAATGTCGAGGGGTCGAGCTCGCGGGTCGAAGTCGACGTCGATCCGGTAGACGTAGCCGCTGGTCGCGTCCGCGGTCACCGAGCAGTTGAGCTTGGTGTTTCGACGGTCGGTGGCGGTCTCCCAGTTGACGGTGAGAACCATGTCGTCGTGGCTGAGGCGATGCACCAACGGCTTGCCCGAGGCTTCGACCTTCGCCCTCCACCGTCGGAGCATCTCCCGCTCGTAGGCGAGGAAGACCTGCTCATACCAGGCGATGCGATCATAGATGCGGCTGATGCCTATGGCCTGGCCTCGGGACGCCGATCCCATCATCCGCTGGACGTCGAGGATGCCGGCGCTGTTGAGCAGCGCGTGAAGGATCCGCAGGTTGTCCTTGGTGTCTTTCTGGCGAGCGTGCGGCAGCGAGATCGTGATCCGGGCGCCGGGCCTCCCCTTGCAGCGCTTGTGGATCACCCGAACGGACTTTGGAATGCCGCGGTTGCTGATCGGGGCGCCCGATCTCGTCTTCGTCCTCTGGTGGGCGCCGTTCATGCAAAACTCCTCCGGCGCGGCGAGGAACCGCTGCCCGCAGCACCCGCATGCTGGCCCGTCGAGCACGCCATTCTGGTTTCGCAGGCGATCGACCTCAGCCGCGAGGTGGTCTTCCGACAAGATCGAGAAGCCGTTCTTGCAGAATGCTCCACTTCGGAGCCTCACTCGGCATTGGAGCTTCCTTTGGTCCTTCCATTCGTGTGGATCGGCGGCGAACTCGAAGAGCTTGGCGACCCTCATGTCGCCGTCGTTGCTGCCGCCGCCGAGGCGGTAACGGCCCGGTAGGCGCTCCTGGAGCGCGCGAATGGCCTTTCTGGTCAGACATGTCTTCTTCTTGTCGGGGAGAACCTTGCGAGAGAAATCCGGTGCGTGGCCGAAGTTCGCGCAATCCGGGTTCGCACACGTATTGAGCCGGAACGGGCCCGCCGCCGGGTAGAGCTGCTTCATCGAGAAGTTGAACTTCGCCAAACCCGCCATGGAGCCCCCGCATGGCGACGGCCCCTCCCCTCACATCCGTAGGCGGAATAGGGTAGGAACCATCGCCAAAGTCTGAATCTCCGGCGGTTTTCTCCGCCGAACCATTCAGCGAATGGTCAAGGTTGCGAAGGTGAGATTGGTCGGCGATGGTGAAGGCGAAGACATTCATCCGCCGGCACCGGCACCGGCGCCGAGAGGGACTGATGCGAACAAAAATATTCGCAAAATCGAAGCCAAAACTCCACCGGACGAAGCCGCTTTTTGGAGCTTTGTCAGGAGCTTACGACGACGTTTTCCGCGAGGCCGATTGAGGCGTGTCCCACCACACGGAATGCGTCACTGTTGGCGAGGCCCCTCGCCTGCTCGATAGGGTTTCTGCCCATATGAAACTGGAAGGGAAGCCGTGGCCACGGTTCAGGCGTCGGGGATGACGGCGGTGGCGTCGATCTCGACCAGCCAGTCGGGGCGGGCCAGCGCGGTGACGACGAGGCCGGTGGAGACCGGGTGCACGCCGCGGATGTATTCGCCCATGGTGCGGTAGACCGCCTCTCGGTGGCGGACGTCGGTCAGGTAGATGACGAGCTTGCAGAGGTGCTCCATCCGGCCGCCCAACTCCTCGATCAGCTGGCGGATGTTCTGCATCACCTTGTGGGTCTGTTCCACCGGATCGTGGCTGTCGATGTTCTTCGCGGTGTCGAGGTCCTGCGGGCACTGGCCGCGCAGGAAGATCGTGGTGCCGCGCGCCACCACGGCCTGGCAGAGGTCGTTGTCGAGGTTCTGCTCGGGATAGGTGTCCCGGGTGTTGAACTTGCGGATGCGGGTGTGTGCCATCTGCGCCTTCCTTCTGCTCATGCTTCCTGGGTTCCGCGCTCCGCGGTTGGCTTATAGGCCAGATAGTCGCGCATCTTGGAGATGTGGTCGGCGACGAACTTGGCGTCGTGCCAGACGCCCCAGATGAAGGACGACCCGCGCCGCGACTGCCACGGCAGGCCGAGGAAATAGACGCCCGGTTCCGCCGAGACCCCGCGCTGATGCCTGGGCCGGCCCGCCGCGTCGAAGGCATCGACCTTGAGCCAGCCGAAGTCGAGCCCGTAGCCCGTCGCCCAGACGATGGAGGATATCCCCGCCTGCCCCAGGTCGAGCGAGAGGATCGGGTTGCTCACGCAGTCGGGGTCCGGCGCCATGACGCGCGCTTGCGGTTCCTCGGGCAGGTCGAGACCGTTGCGGACGACATAGGCGTCCGCCTCGTCCAGCACAGAGAGGTAGTTGGCGTCCCCGGTGGCGAGGTTCTCCGCCAGCCCCGGCGCGAAGGTCATCACCCCGGCGTCGAAGGAATCCGCCCGGCCGAGAAGCGTCATGCCCCGCTCGGCGAGCCGCCGGTAGTCGACGGTCTCGCCGCCATGGGCGCCGCTGACCGCGAAGGTGACGTGCTTGGTCGTTGGCGGGGCTTCCGCGTCCCACTTGTTGAGGACGCCGAGCCACCAGACGTTGTCGCGCCCGCGGTACCTGCGCGGCGGACGGTCGTGCGGGCCGACCGAGATGAAGACGCGCCTTCCCGCCCGCAGGAGTTCTTCGGCGATCTGCGCGCCCGAGGCGCCCGCGCCGACCACAAGCACCGCGCCGGCGGGGAGCTGGCCGGGATTGCGATAGGCGGCGGAATGCATCTGCGCGATCCCGGCGCCGCCGGGGACGATCGCCGGGAAGACTGGGCGCTGGAAGGGGCCGGCGGCGGCCACGACGTACTCGGCTTCGATCAGGCCCTGCGATGTCTCGGCGCGGAAACCGCGGCGGCCGTTCAACCGCCGGACCTCGTTGACCTCGACGCCGCAGCGGATGGGAGCGGCGAGCTTCTCGGCGTAGGCGACGAAATAGTCGGCGACGGCTTCCTTGGGGAGGAAGGCGTCGGGATCGCCTTCGACTTCCAGTCCGGGGAAGCGGTCGTGCCAGGCTGGACCGTTGGCGACCAGCGAATCCCATCTCCCGGTGCGCCAGCGTTCGGCGATACGGTGCCGCTCGAGTACGAGGTGATGCACGCCGGCCCGAAGTAGATGCTCGCTCATTGCCACGCCGGCCTGGCCTGCGCCGACGACGAGCACCTCTACCTTCTCGACGGGCATCTCGGGATCCTTTCGGACGCTGGTTTGCGGGGGTCGCGGTTCAAGGCCTGGCTACGCGCCATGCCGGCATGGCGCCCACGCCCTTGAGGTCCACGGCACCTGCAGGGGCGGTGTCCCACCGGTCGGTCAGCAGGCCGAAGGTCGCCTGGGATATCTGGATGGCGCCGGGAGCGCCGTGCGATTCGAGCCGGCTCGCGATGTTCACCGTCTCGCCCCAGACGTCGTAGACGAAGCGGCGGTCGCCGATCAGGCCGGCAACCACCGGGCCGCTGTGGATGCCGATCCGCAGGGCGAACGGTTCGGTGTCGGGGTCGCAGGTGGCCATTGTTCCCAGCATCTCCCATGCCAGGCGCATGATGCGGTCGGCATGGTCGCTGCAGATGTCCGGCACGCCGGAAGCGGCCATGTAGGCATCGCCGATCGTCTTGATCTTTTCGACGCCGTGGCTCTCCGCCAGGCCGTCGAAGGCCCGGAAGATGCCGTCGAGCCGCCGCACCAAGTCGCCGGGAGAGGTCCGGGCCGCCACCGGCGTGAAGCCGACTAGGTCGGCGAAGAGGATCGAAACGCTTTCGTAGCGGTCCGCGATCACGCGTTCGCCGTTGGTCAACCGCGCGACAACCGGGGCGGGCAGGACGGCGTGCAGGAGTGCGTCGGCGCGATCGCGTTCGACCTCGATGCGTCGGAGATAGCGAGCCTCGCGATCAGCCCAGCGCTTGCGTTCGACGCAGGCATTCACCCGCGCGCGCAGCAGCACCGGGTTGAAGGGCTTGGTGAGATAGTCGTCCGCCCCCGCCTCGATGCAGCGGATGACCGCGTCGGTTTCCTTCAGCCCGGAGATCATGATGACCGGAATGCGGGCGTGGCGCGGGTCGGCTTTGAGCCGCGACAGCACCTCGATCCCGTTGAGGTCTGGCATCAGCACATCGAGAAGGACAAGGTCGACGGCGGTCTGGTCGAGAAGGTCGAGGGCTTCGACGCCCGAAGCCGCCAACAGAACAACGTGGTCGTCGCGTTCCAGGCGGCGGGCGAGGAGGTCGCGATTGCTGGCGACGTCGTCGACGACGAGGATCTCTTCCGGGTTCGCGCTCGGCCGCGTCGGCCATCCCGCCGACGGTGGAGGCAAGCTCGGCAGCGACCCGGTGGGCGGCCGTGTCGCGGACCGCGCCGGCCGCGCGGCGAAAGTCGACGATTTCGTCGATGCGCTCCACGAGGCCGCGCGCCTCGGCGAGGATCATTGCAAGGTCGGGAGAGAGGCCGTGCGTGTCGTTTTCGGCGAGATCCTCGGCGATCATCTCGGAATAGCCGATGATGGCGTTGAGCGGAGTCCGGAGGTCGTGGCGCAGCCGCGACTCAAGCGCCGGCGTCGGCGGTTCGTCCGCGCCGGTGGTGACGAGCGCCGTGATCAGGCGGTGGAGGCTGTCGGCGGCGGCACTCACCTTGTTGAGGTCGGCAAAGGTTCCTGCAAGCCCGTGCTCGCGCGCCTGCTCGACCAGCAGGGCCTGATAGCCGAGGATCGCCCGAGCAGGGCCGGCGAGCTCCTCGGCGATCAGCGCCTCAAGTGCCCTGCGCCCAAGGTGGCCGCCCACTCCGCCGCCCGAGGTCACGGCCGGGCGTCGAGCAGGGCTTCGATCTTGCCGAGGAGCCGCGCGAGATCGACGGGCTTGCTTTCGTAGTCGTCGCATCCGGCGGCGAGCGCGGCGTCGCGGTCGCTCACCATGGCATGCGCCGTCAGGGCAATGATCGGGATTACGGCGGTCGCCGGGTCGCCCTTGAGGCGGCGGGTCGCCTCCCAGCCGTCGATGACCGGCAGACTCATGT
The DNA here is from genome assembly GCA_963796805.1 of uncultured Alphaproteobacteria bacterium. Lineage (GTDB taxonomy): Bacteria > Pseudomonadota > Alphaproteobacteria > Rhodobacterales > Rhodobacteraceae > Amaricoccus. The sequence continues at coordinate 131,175 of CAWCNG010000007.1, read as the reverse complement.
CCATGAGGATAAGGTCGGGCGCGAAGGTGGCGGCCTCGGCGAGCGCCTGGGCTCCATCCACCGCGATGCGGACCTCGAAGTTGCGGCGCTCCAGTCGACGCGAGAGCATGTCGCGGTTCATCTCGTTATCCTCTACCAGAAGGATCTTTCGTCTCGCCGTCTGCAACGCGTCGTCCCGCAAGTTCATCCCGCCCCTGGCGGGATCAGCGTCCGCAGCGCCTCGACAAGCTCGGCGCGGGTTTCGGCGTCCTTCTTCACCACCGACACCGCCCGCTCGCGCAGCCAGTTCTTCTCGGCAGTCGAGAGGTCCTTGGAGGTCACGACGATCACCGGGATGTCGCGCAGGTCCGCTTCCTGCCGCATCGCCTCGAGCACCGCGAAGCCATCGACCTCCTGCATCACCAGGTCAAGCAGCACGACATCGGGCCGGAGACGGCGCATCTGCGCGAGGCCGCGCGCGCCGTCCGTCGCCTCGTGGACCTGCAGACCGTCCTTGGCAAGGATCCGGCGCAGGAGCGTCCGCGAGACCGCGTCATCGTCGACAATGAGCACGTCGGCCCGCTCCCGGCCGAGGGAGCGGATGATGGCTATCAGCGCCTCTGCGTCCACGGGCTTGGAGAGGTACTCGACCGCACCGAGCGCCATGCCGAGATCACGGTCAGCCAGGACTGTCGCAAGGATGACCGGCACCTCGCAGAGGGCAGGGTCGGCCTTGAGTTCGCGGAGCACCGACCAGCCGTCCCGGCGCGGCATCAGCACGTCGAGAACAATGGCCGTCGGCGGCGCCTCGCGGGCCATCGCGAGACCATGGGTCCCGCTTCCGGCCTCGCGCGAGGCGAAGCCCGCCTCGGCGAGGGCGCTGGCGATCACCGTCCGGGCTGCCGGTTCGTCGTCGACGATCAGAATGTAGTGAGCATCGGGCGCGTCCGCCGGTTTCTGGATGACATCGGTCGCGAAGGTCGCGGGCAGGCGCATGCGGAAGGTGGAGCCGACCCCGGGCTCGCTCTCGACGTCGATGCTGCCGCCCATCGCCTCGCAGAAGCTTCGGGTGATCGACAGTCCGAGGCCGGTGCCGCCGTAGAGGCGCGTCGTTGAAGAGTTCGGCCTGGGTGAAGGCCTGGAACAGCCGCGCGCGTTGCTCGGGGGTCATGCCGATGCCGGTGTCGACGACGGCGAAGGCCACCCAGTCGCCGGGCTCGCGGGCCACGGTCAGGGTGATGGTGCCGTTCTTGGTGAACTTGGCGGCGTTGCCGATGAGGTTGAGGAGATTCTGCCGCAGCTTTACCTGATCGGTGTGCATGGTACCGAGCGGCTCGTCGAGGCGCACGACGAGGCGATTGCCGTTCCGCTCGATCAGCGGTTCCACGGTCGCCTCGGTGTCACGAACCACAGCGGCGACGTCGAAGGTTTCGGCAAAGACCTCCATCTTGCCGGCTTCGATCTTCGAGAGGTCGAGCACGTCGTTGATCAGACCGAGAAGGTGGCGGCCGGAGCCCGCGATCTTCTCCAGGTCGGGGGTGAGCGCCGTGGTGCCGATCTCGTCGGCCTCCTCGATCAGCATCTCGGAGTAGCCGATGATGGCGTTGAGGGGCGTTCGGAGCTCATGGCTCATCGAGGCGAGAAAGCGGCTCTTCGCTTGGCTTGCCGCCTCGGCCTGGTGGCGTGCCGCCTCGAGCTCCTGCTGCCGCGCCTTGAGTTCAGTGATGTCGGTGTAGACCGCCACCACTCCGCCATCGGGCGTGCGACGCTTGGTTATCCGGAGCCAGACCCCGCCATGGCGAACGTCCTGGGAGAAGCCGGACGGCTGGCGATGGCGGGCGAGCTGTTGGGTGACCCATCCTGCCTCGGTCTGGTCGGTCGGGTCGCGCTCGGCCCGCGGCGCCTGGATCGTGAGGAGGTCGGCCAGCTGCCGGCCCGTGGCAATCGCGCCTTCGAGTTCAGGGAAGATCGCCACGTACTTGCTGTTCGCTACGAGGAGACGCTCGTCCGCGTCGTAGAGCACGAAGCCGTCGGGGATGGTCTCGATGGCGGTGGCGATGCGGGCGCGCTGGCGGTCCGCCTCGGCTTCGAGGCGATCCCGCTCGATCGCCGTGTCGCGGAAGAGGCTGAGCGTATGGACGATCGCGCCGAACTCGTCGTTACGCTCGGGCGGCAGATCTATGGCGTAGTTGCGCGCGGTCAGGGCTGCGACGGCGTCGGCGATCTGCCGCAGCGGCCGGACGATCGAACGGATGACGAGGGCGGTGAGTACCAGGCCGGTCAAGGTCAGTCCGATGACGGCATAAAGAGCGGTGCGGGCGTACCTCTCGGCGCCGGCAAGCGCCTGCTCGCGTTCCCGTGCCGCTTGGGCGCCGAGGTCGGCGCGGAGCTCGGAGAGAGCGGCGTCGACGCTGGCCGCGTGGATGCGGGCTTCGGCGAGACGAGTGTTGCCTATCACCCGGTTGTCGTTGGTATAGGCGTCCACCGCGGCCATGGCACCATCATGGAAGGCCACCACCTCCGGGCGGATGGCGGCAACGCGGGCGGGGTCTTGGGCGGCAAGGCGGTCGAGAGTGGCGTCCAGGCGAACGTGCGCGGCGTCAGCGTTGTCTTCGGATGCCATGAGCAGGCTGACGGCAAGGTCGGTCAGCCAGTAACGCATGTCCCCGAACGCAACCTGGGCGTCGGCGGCGATCTCGACGAGTTGCACGACCTCGGTCATACGCGCGGTGCGCTGCGCCGTGCGGTCGAGCGCGGAGGAAAAGAAGACCGCGGCGCCGACCAAGCTCGTTAGCCCAAGCAGCGTGAGGATCAGCAGGCGCGCCCAGAGCGGCACCGAGAAGGCGCGGGCCAGCGACGTGGGCCGCTCGACATCGCCGACCGGCGCGGCAGTCACTTGAAGATCGTGATGCTGATGGCGCCGCTGAGATCGCCTGCGGCGGCGCCTTCCTTGGGATAGCCGGTGATGTCGACCTCGCCCTTCGGCGAGCCGTGGCAGCGCAGGCACGACGCGCCGTAGTATTCGGGCAGAATGAAGCGGAAGGCCTCGCGTCCGTCGACGGTCTGCATGGCGGTGTAGGGCGCCCCTTTTTCCCAGGTAGGATCAAGAAACCGGGTTTCGATCACCTCGCGTTCCCACGGGTCGGGCCGAGCCTTTCGGTTGCGCACGAGGTTCATCGGTGCGGTGACGCGGATCTGCGCCTCCTCGCCGACGCGCGCGGCGAAGTCCTCGTTGCTCATGCGCGCGAAGACCGCGGGAATGAAGCCCTTGAACCCCACGCCTGGCTCGTTGATCGCCGGCTGCTGGGAATCGACAACCTCGGCCATGCTTTGCGAAAGCGCATCGAGCAGCCGCCGATCCCGTTCCGAAAGCGCGAGTTCCTGAGGCGGCCCGTTGCTCTCGGCGAAGATGGCGCTGGCTTCCTCCCTGAGCACCGCACCGGTGAAGCCCTTTTCGCCGGTGGCCGGATCGTTGATCAGATCCTGGTGGGTGGACACAACGCTACGCCCGGCACGCAGGAGGTCGGCCAGCCGCACGGCTATCTCGGCGTCGGGATCCACGGTCTGGCCCGAAGACGGCGTCCCCGCGGCGATGGAAACAACGGCGGCAACTGCAGCCAATGAAGACCCGAGACACTTCATTCGATGCGCCTTCCTGCAAGCTCGTGGTGCGGTTACGAATGATGCTCCGTGTCAAATGGTAGTCGAGGACCCGGCTCGCGCATAGTGGCTCTCCCGACAAATGTTCGTCGGCTGCTGGCTGCGGGTCAGGTGGTCACCGTCGCCGCGGCACGCATGAGCGCGAGGGCCTTGGCGTGCAGTTCGGGGTTAGCGGCGGCGACCACGGTTCCGCCGGTCAGCGGTGACGTGCCGTCGAGGCCGGTGACGACGCCCCCCGCTGCCTCCAGGATCGGGATGAGGGGCACGATGTCGTAGGCCTGGAGCGAGCTTTCGATCACGAGGTCGACGAAGCCGTGGGCGATGAGGCAGTAGGAGTAGCAGTCGCCGCCGAAGCGGGTCATGCGCACCGCCGCCGACACGCGGTCGAAGCCGGCCATTTCGCCGGCATCGGCAAAGAGGCGCGGCTGCGTGGAGTAGAGGATCGCCTCGTCGAGATCGGTTTTCCCCGAGGTGCGCAGCGGCGACCGCGACCCGGCGCGCAAGAGCCAGGCGCCCGACGGATCGCCGAGGAAAGTCTCGTCGAGGTAGGGCTGGCGCATGATGCCTGCGACCGGCCGGCCTTCGTTCAGCAGTCCCAGGAGGATCCCCCACTGGGGAACGCCCGAGATGAACGCGCGGGTCCCGTCGATGGGGTCGATGATCCAGGACCAGGCACTCGTGCCGGGGGTGAAGCCCTCTTCCTCGCCCAGGATCGGACTGTCGGGCCAGGCGCGGCCGAGGCCGGCGCGGATCAGCGCCTCCACGCCTCGATCGGCCTCGGTCACGGGATCGAAGGCGCCCGGACCCATCTTGTTCTGGACGGCTATCGGCTTGCGGAAGTGTTCCAGCGCCAGCCGGCCTGCCTCATCCACCAGCGGAAGGGCGACGCGAAGACGCGCCTCGATCTCATCCCGAAGGTTCATGCCGATTCCCTCTGTCGCCCGCGGTGCAGCATGGACTGGCCACGGCGGCGCGAGAAGCCTTTCGAGGGGGGATTGTGGTGGTGAGAGACCTGACATATGTGGCTTGCCCCAAGCCCGGTCCGCTGGCGGCGCCTGTCACCTGCCGCCACTGAGTTGACGGAGTCATCCCCATGCCCGCTATCGACGCCCTTGCGCCGCACTTTGCGTTCCTGACAACCCCCGAGGGCTGGGCCGCCCTGATCACGCTGATCGCGATGGAGGTCGTGCTTGGCATCGACAACCTGATCTTCATCTCGATCCTGACGAACAAGCTGCCCGCGGAGCATCGGGTGAGGGCGCGGCGGCTCGGCATCGGGGCTGCCCTGATCATGCGGCTGCTTCTGCTCGCCACGATCTCTTGGATCGTCGGCATGACGGCACCGGTCTTCACCGCATTCGGACACGGCTTCTCGTGGCGCGACCTGATCCTGATCGCGGGCGGCCTGTTCCTGGTGTGGAAGGCGACCAAGGAGATCCACCACTCCGTCGATCCCGCCGATCACCAGGACGGTGCGGTAAGCGACGTCGTCAACCTTTCGCTGCGGGGCGCGATCTTCCAGATCCTGCTGCTCGACCTCGTCTTCTCAGTCGACTCGATCATCACTGCCGTGGGGATGACCGACTACCTCGCCATCATGTACATCGCCGTCATCGTGGCGATCACCGTGATGCTGGTTGCGGCCACCCCGCTCGCCAACTTCATCGAGCGGAACCCGACGATCGTCATGCTGGCACTCGGCTTCCTGCTGATGATCGGCACGACCCTCATCGCGGACGGTTTCGGCTTCCATGTGCCCAAGGGCTACATCTACGCAGCCATGGGCTTCTCCGCCTTCGTCGAGGGGCTGAACATGCTCGGGCGGCGGCGGCGCGGGGCGGTGGAGAAGCCGGAGCGGAAGAAGGGCGAGCACTGAGCGCAAGGCAGCGTCTGCCGTATGCCCGCCATCCTGCTGGCATTTCTGGCGATGCTTGCGGAATTGTCCTTCGGCTATCCCGAGCGGCTCTACCGTGCGCTGGGGCATCCGGTGACCTGGATCGGAAGGATGATCGCGTCGCTCGACCGCCGCCTGAACGACCCACGGGCAGGCGAGCGTCGGCGGAAGGCGTCGGGCGCCGTCGCGCTTGCGGTCATCGGTGGCACCGGTTGGATGGCCGGTGCAGTGGTCACGGCCCTGCCGTTGGGTTTCGTTGGCTGGGCTGTTCTGGTTGTTGTTGCGAGCACGCTCCTGGCGCAGCGGAGCCTCGCTGCACATGTCGCGGCCGTGGCGCGGGGGCTCGATGAGGGGGGGCTGCCGGCCGGCCGGATGGCGGTGGGGCGGATCGTCGGGCGCGACGTGGAAGCCCTCGATGCGCCGGCCGTCGCCCGCGCGGCGGTGGAGAGCCTGGCCGAGAACTTCGCCGACGGGGTGGTGGCGCCGGTCTTCTGGATGGCCATTCTGGGCTTGCCGGGGGCGGCCGCCTACAAGGCGATAAATACTGCGGACAGCATGATCGGGCACCGCAGCGAGCGGTATCGCGCCTTCGGTTGGGCGGCGGCGCGGGCGGACGATCTCGTCAACCTGCCCGCATCGCGGCTTGCGGCACTCCTTATCGTCGTGGCGGCCTTTTTGGCGCCGGGAGCGTCTCCGCGACGGGCGCTGGCGGCGGTGCGACGGGACGCCGGCGCGCACCGTTCGCCGAATGCCGGGTGGCCGGAGGCGGCGTTGGCGGGGGCTCTCGGATTCGCGCTGGCTGGTCCGCGGAAGTACGGTGGGGTGCTGGTGGATGACGCGGTGATGGGGCGCGGTGGGCGGCGCGACCTCGACGCCGCCGATATCCGCCGCGCGCTCAGGCTCTACTGGATCGCGGACGCTCTGTTGATCGCGGTGCTGGCGGCCGTGGCGATTGTCATCTGGCCAGGTTGAGCAGGGCGTCGAGGTCGAGATGCGCCTCCAGGTGTCGCGCCAGGGCGTCGAGGGTAGCCTCGACGCCGGCGTCGTAGGCGAGGCTGGAGGCGCTGCCGCCGAGCCGGGCGAGCCAGGCCGACCGCTGGGCGTCGTCGGCGAAGAGGCCATGGACGTGGGTGCCCTGGACGAGGCCGTCTGAGGATTCGGCTCCGTCCGGGCGGCCGCCTTCCAGGGTGGCGAAGGGGCGTTCGCAGTCGGGGCCATGGGTGCGGCCCATGTGCATCTCGAAGCCGTGGAAGGGCTTCCCGTCGCGGGTCGTGCCGGTTACGGCAGACAGGCGCTTGTTGGTGGTGATCTCCGTGCGAACATCGAGGTGGCCGAGGCCGGGAACGGCGCCGGGCGGGCCTTCGACGCCGGCCGGATCGGCGATCTCGCGGCCGAGCATCTGGTAGCCGGCGCAGAGGCCGAGAACGCGGCCGCCGCGGCGGAGGTGGGCGGCGATGTCGATGTCGAAGCCGGCGGCGCGGAGGGCGGCGAGGTCGGCGATGGTGGATTTCGAGCCGGGGAGCAGGATGAGTTGGGCGTCGCCGGGGAGGGGGGTGCCGGGCCAGGTGCGGATCAGTTCGACCTGGGGGTCGGCGGCGAGGGGGTCGAGGTCGTCGAAGTTGGCGATGCGGGGAAGGATGGGGACGGCGATGCGGATGCTGCCGCCGGTCGGGGCGGCCGGCGCGAGGGCGAGAGCGTCCTCGGCGGGGAGGCGGCGGGCGGGTTCGAAGAAGGGGACGAGGCCGATCGGGCGCCAGCCGGTGTGGGCGGCGATTGTCGACATGCCTGCGGCGAAGAGGGTGGGATCGCCGCGGAAGCGATTGACGATGAATCCTTTTATCAGCGCGGCGTCGGCGTAATCGAGGACGGTCTTCGTGCCGACGAGGCTGGCGATGACGCCGCCGCGGTCGATGTCGCCGATGAGGATGACGGGAGTTTGCGCGGCGCGGGCGAAGCCCATGTTGGCGATGTCGTTGCGGCGGAGGTTGGTTTCGGAGGCGCTGCCGGCGCCTTCGATCAGGATGAGGTCGGCGTCCTGGGAAAGAATGCCCAGGCTTTCCAGGATGTTGGGCAGGAGGCTGGCTTTCAGCGACTGGTAGGCGCGGGCGTCGGCGGTGGCGTGGACGCGGCCCTGGACGACGACCTGGGCGCCGGTCTCGCTCTGGGGCTTGAGGAGCACGGGATTCATGTGGAAGGACAAGTGGATACGGGCGGCGCGGGCTTGCAGGGCCTGGGCGCGGCCGATCTCGCCGCCGTCGGGGGTGACGGCGGCGTTGTTGGACATGTTCTGCGGCTTGAACGGGCGGACGCGGAGGCCGCGGTCGGCGAAGGCGCGGGCGAGGCCGGCGACGATGAGGGATTTGCCGACGTCGGAACCCGTGCCCTGGAACATCAGGCGGAGGGGGCGGTTTCGCTGCAAGGTCAAGAGTTAACGGCGGAAAGTGGAACGTACATCGCACGTACATCGCATGCACAACGCATGTACATGCCGTGCGTGGGAGGGCAAAAGGTTAACGGCAGGGTCGGGCCTCGGTCGCCTCCGTACGGGGCCGAGCATACAGGGTCCGCGGGCAAGGCGCGACACCTTCAGGTTCTCGATTTCAGGAACCGGACCCGCGGATCGCTGGCCCGGCGGCCCGTCAGAGCCATCCGTTGCAGGCGCTGTCCCGGATCGCTCTCATGTGCGCGTCGGGCGCCGCGCCTGCCGCAGGGCGCCAAAGCCCAGAAGCGACCCTGCCAGCAGCCAACCCGCGGCGGGCAGGGGGACGGGAGTCGGCGGTCGGGGCTCGGAGGCGAGGACATTGGTGTTGAAGTATGCCCCGTGGCCCTCTGATCCAGCCCACTGGCCTTCGCTGCCGGTGGCATAGAAGGCGTCGAGGGCGGCGTAGCCGGTGCCGAGGGACGCCGTCGTGGCAGCCAGCGACAGGTAAGGACCCGGCGCCGCGGGATTTGTCGAGCCGAACGCGAAGATGTAGATCTCGCTGACGGCGTCGGGTGTGCTGCCCCAGCGGACGAGGTTGTTCGATATGGCCGACTCGGACTGGCTGAACGCGAAGGTGCCGAAGCTGGCGCTGAAGGTGGAGACCGCCGCGGTGTCGAACTGACCTGCATCGAAGGTGTCGTTGTTGACCCCGACGACGCCGGTGAAAGCCCCGTTCTCGGGGAGACCGACGGCCGCGCAGTTGATCGAGCACCAGCCGGTGACATCGACATTGAAGGTCGCCGCGCCGACCGAGGACGACAAGGCGACGAGCGCGAGGGCGGAAAGGCCGAGAGGCTTGAGCAGGTCCATTGGCTGGATTTCCCTCGAAAAGCCGACAGGGTGCAGGAGTTGCTGCCAGGACGGGCTTCCTCCCTGCCGCAACCAGATCAGAATAAGCAAAGTGCGTTCGATGTCACTATGCGTATTGCGAACATTCCGGTAGCCGCCCGCTGCGAGGGCATAGCTGCGCCAGCGCGGAGACGCCGTCGTCCGCGGAACTCGCGGGCCGAGGGCCGGCTTCGGTCAAAGGGCGAGAATGCCGTTTTGCGGTATGAGCAGTCGTTGAACGGCCACATGTTACCACGGCTTGCCTCGTGCGGAGGCTCAGAGGGTTTGTTTTCGAAGGGAGGTGGGGCCCGTGACGGAGAGTGCCAATCCGGTGCTTTCGGTTGTCGTTCGCCGGTTCGATCATGAATTGCGGGATGACGTCGAAGGCCTCGTGAAAAAGACCCAACAGGCAGTGTCCCTGCAAGTTGGTTTCATCAGGTTGCAGAACAGCCTTTCGTCCAAAGGCAATGGCCACGAGCTTGTGACCGTTTTCTCCTTCGATACGCGCGAAAATCTCGAGAAATGGGAGAAATCTCCAGTTCGCCTTGATCTGATCGGGGAGCTCGACCGGCTAACGTCGGACGACCTGACCCACACAAGGTTCGATGGACTCGCCCTGCTTGCCTCTCCGAAGGCGTCCGTCAGAAAACTTGAGACAGTTGCGATCCTGATATTCTGGATTCTCGTCATTGGCAGAATCCTGGGCGTCCTCGCGGATCTTTCGTTGCCCGCTTCAATCCGACCCTTTTGGCGAGATGTCCTGGTCATAACCATCAACGTTGTTCTTATCAGCTATGTCTTTCTACCCTGGTCCGTCACGATTTTGACACGGCTCAAGGCGCGCTTCTCGAAATTCGGCAGAAGCGAATGAAGGCCCATTTCGTCATGCCTGGGATCGGGCCATGGCGAATGACCGTAGGGCCGGAAGCGGAGTGAGGGCGCGTTCGAGCACCATTCGCATGGCCGTGTGCGGATCGCGTCACCCGGCAGGCAAAACGGGTCAGAACTCGATGCCCTGCTGGGCCTTCACGCCGGCGGCGAAGTGGTGCTTGGGCTGGACCATCTCGGTGACGAGGTCGGCGGCGGCGAGGAGCTCGGGTTTGGCGTTGCGGCCGGTGACGACGACGTGGAGGTCGGGGCGGCGGGCGGTGAGGCTGGTGACGACATTCGCGAGATCGAGGTAGTCGTAGCGAAGCGCGATGTTGAGCTCGTCGAGGACGACGAGGCTGAGGGTGGGGTCGGCCATCAGCGCGCAGGCCTTCTCCCAGCCGCGCTCGGCGGCGGCGATGTCGCGGCGGAGATCCTGGGTCTCCCAGGTGAAGCCCTCGCCCATGGTGTGCCAGACCACGCGGTCGCCGAAGATGGCGAAGGCGTCGCGCTCGCCGGTGCCCCAGGCGCCCTTGATGAACTGGACGACGCCGACGCGGCGGTTGTGGCCGAGCATGCGGAGGGCGAGGCCGAAGGCTGCGGTGCTCTTGCCCTTGCCGGGGCCGGTGTTGACGATGAGGAGGCCCTTCTCGGTGGTCTTCGCGGCCACCTCGGCGTCCTGGACGGCCTTGCGGTGGGCCATCTTGCGCTTGTGACGGAGGGCTTCCGCGTCGTCGGTCATCGGCGGCCGCCGGTAGAATTGGCGCTTTGAGCGCCGTTCGCCCGCGTGCGCGGGCTCGGCCGCAATGCCTGGGACCCGTGCCCCGGCGCCTCTGTCGCCAGCGGCGCGAGGGTGGCCCGAGGGGGGCCCTCGCCGGCCCCCCTCGACCCCCCCGGCACTGCCCGATAGGGGGAAGGGGAGGCCTGGGCCGGCGCTGGCGGCCGGGGCGGGATGGGGGGTCGGGTCATTTGAGCCTCAGGGGGAGGCCGGCGGCGATGAAGAGGACTTCATCGGCGGCGGCGGCGACGGCCTGGTTGAGGCTGCCGGCGGCGTCGCGGAAGCGGCGGGCGAGGGGGTTGTCGGGGACGATGCCGAGGCCGGTCTCGTTCGAGACGGCGATCCAGGGGCCGCGCGGGGCGGCGAGGGCGGCGGCGAGGCGGGAGGTTTCGGGATCGGGGTCGGCGGTGGCGAGGAGGAGGTTCGAGAGCCAGAGGGTGAGGCAGTCGATGAGGACGGGCTGGCCGTCGGGAGCCTCGGCGAGGGCGGCGGCGAGGTCGAGCGGGGCCTCGGCGGTGATCCAGCCGGCGGGGCGGCGGGCGCGGTGGCGGGCGATGCGGTCGGTCATCTCGGCGTCGAGGGGCTGGGCTGTGGCGATGTAGCGCCACGGCGGGGGGTGGGACTCGGCCAGCGCCTCGGCGTGGCGGCTCTTGCCGGAGCGGGCGCCGCCGAGGACGAGCGTCAGCCGCCCGGTGTCAGGCAAGGCTGTCCTTGGGGGTGGCGAGCCAGGCTTCGACCCGGGGCCGGAGCACGCCGACGAGGGTGCCGAGGAGCGCCCAGAAGACGAGGTTCGTCATCGTCACCGCCACGACGAAGCGGTGGTGCAGGCCCTCGGGGATCGGGCTCTCGAAGCTCTCCGGCTGCGGGGCGCCGATGAGATGCGGGAGGACGAGGAGTGCCACGCCGAGGGCGGCGAGGGCCGGGGAGCTTCGCAGGAAGATCAGCGCGAGGCCGGCCGCGGTGGCGGCGACGGTGCCGATCCACCAGATTTGCCGCGGCATCAGCTCGGCTGCGGGCATGGCGGGAAGCTCGGGCGGCAGGCCGAGGCCGGGGGCGACGGTGAAGACGGTGAAGCCGGCGAGGCCCCAGATAAGGCCGCTGCGCCAGCCGGTGATGCCGCCGGCGAAGTCGGAGGCGGCGACGAGCAGGAGCGCGAAGCCGACGCCGGTGACCACGTTGGCGGCGAGGGTGAAGGCCAGGCGCTGGAAGCCGTCGGCAGGGGCCCAGGCGTCCTCGCCGTGGTCGTGGGCGTGGGCCGGGGCGGCGGCGTCATGGCTCTGGGCGGGCTCGGCGGGGGCCACGCTTTCGTAGGTCTCGGCGGCGAGGATGAGCGGCACGGTGAAGCGGGCCTGGAGCACGGTCATCACGATGCCGACGATGAGGCCCGCGGCAACCGCAAGGAAGAAAATGTTACGGAAAATCGACATGTTGCCGGCCTTTCCTCAGTGGCAGGGGAAGGCCATCGAATGCCGGTAGTCGTGCCCGGCGTTGTGGATCGCGCTGATGTGGGAAAAGCCGACGAAGCCGACGATGAAGAGGCCGAGGAGGCCGGCGAGGGCGCGCTGGAGGATCGCGGAGGATCCGGCCGTCGCGAGAGTGGTCGTGGTCATGTTCTCGTCCCTTGCCCTCCACCCGAGGGTCGCTGGAGTTTCGCCGCGCCGGTGGCAGGTCTCCTGGCTCGCGGGTCGGGGCCTGAGACCCGCCTTCCCGAGCCCAGTGCGGGTCCAGTGGCGTATCGGGTCCGGCTCGCCGCTTACAGTTGCGGGGGCAGCCGCGGAGTTGGACGAGGTGTCCGCACCGCATTCCCTCGGAAGCCCCTTGCGGGGGCCATCGGCGCGGGAAGTTTAGCCGAAACGCGGGGGGCGGCAATGGGCGATTTGGTGCTGAATTCGGGCCTGGCGGCGGGAGCGCGGCAAGGCGCTGAAGGTGCAGGAAATTTTCGAGGTGGAAAGCGTATGGAATCCGTATGAATCCATATGGGTGTTTTGGGGTCCTTCGGTTGACTCCGTCGGTGCCGCGGCCCTATTGAACGGGCGACGGTCCCCGCGAGGGGCGAAGAGGGAACGCGGTGTGTCGAGGGTATCGGCAAGGCCGCGGCTGTACCCGCAACTGTGAGCGGTAGTCCTCGGCCAAGCGCCACTGGAGATTTCCGGGAAGGCGGCCATGGGCGGCGATCCGCGAGCCAGGAGACCTGCCGTCGCATGTAGGCCGATCGCCCGGCGGGTTACCGGGGCAAGGGGGACGAACGTGACCACGCCGAAGCTTTCCGTCGTCCCGTCCGCGGCGCCCGAGGCCGCGTGTGCGGTCACCGTGCTGGTGTGCAGTTCGTGCCGGCACCCGGACGAGCCGGAGAGCGAGACGCGGCCGGGGAGCGCGCTGGTCGCCGATGCCCGGCGGGCGGCGGAGGGCTCGGGCGTCGTGGTGCGGCAGGTGGCCTGCCTCGGCAACTGCAAGCGCGGGCTGACGGCGGCGATCTTTCGCGACGGCTGCTGGAGCTATGTGTTCGGCGGGCTCTCGGCGGCCAGCGGCGACGACCTGGTGGCGGGTGCCGCGCTGTTCGCGACCTCGAGCGACGGGTTCATGCCGTTTCGCGCCCGGCCGGAGGCGCTGAAGCGCGGGCTGATCGCGCGCATTCCCAATCCCGACATTCTGAAGGAGTTGCCATGAGCGAGCTGGGCCGCGTTCCCTGCACCGTCGTCACCGGGTTTCTCGGGGCGGGGAAGACCACGCTGATCCGCCATGTGCTGGAGAACGCCGGCGGGCGGCGGTTCGCGGTGATCGTCAACGAGTTCGGCGACATCGGGATCGACGGGGAGATTCTGCGCAGCTGCGGCGTCGAGGAGTGCCCGGACGAGAATATCGTCGAGCTGGCGAACGGGTGCATCTGCTGCACGGTGGCGGACGACTTCGTGCCGGCGCTGGATGCGATTCTGGCGCTGGAGCCGCGGGTGGATCACATCGTCATCGAGACGAGCGGGCTGGCGCTGCCGAAGCCGCTGGTGCAGGCGTTCCAGTGGCCGGGGGTGCGGAGCCGGGTGACGGTGGACAGCGTGGTGGTGGTGGTGGACGGCTGGGCGCTGGCGGAGGGGCAGGTGGCCTCCGACATGGCGGCGCTGGCAGCGCAGCGGGGGGCGGACCCCGCCCTCGACCATGACGATCCGGTGGAGGAGGTGTTCGGCGACCAGGTGGCGTGTGCGGATCTGATCGTGCTGAGCAAGGGGGATTTGCTCGATGCCGGGCGGCTGGCGGCGGCGCGGGCGCGGATCGAGGGGCATCTCGGGCGGGCGGTGAAGATCGTGGCGGTCGAGCAGGGGCGGATCGAGCCGGCGGCGCTGCTCGGGTTGGGGCTGGCGGTGGAGGATGCGATCGAGGGGCGGAAGACGCTGCATGACGGGATGCTCGACCATGAGCATGACGATTTCGACAGCTTCGTGGTGGAGCTGCCGGCGGTGGGTTCGCCGGAGGAACTGGCGGAGCGGGTTCGGGCTGCCGCGGAGGCGGCCGGGGTGCTGCGGGTGAAGGGGTTCGCGGAGGTCGCGGGCAAGCCGATGCGGCTCTGGTGCAGGCGGTGGGGGCGCGGGTGTCGCATCATTACGACCGGGCGTGGGGGCCGGGGGAGGGGCGGGGGACGCGGCTGGTGGTGATCGGGCTGAAGGGGCTGGACCGCGGGGCGGTGGAGGAGATGCTGGCGGCCCAGGTTGCGGTGGGGTGATGCGGGCGGATTCACCCGTCCCCGGCCGTGCGACCGCACGGCCTGCGCCTGCCTGCCCCCCGGCAGGCGCACCCGGCCGTGCCGCACCCGGTACCGTCCGGCGTGTTCGCGAGGGCTCGCGTGAGGCGCCGTCGGTCCAGGTGCGCCAGCCCAGGCAGGCGCAGGCCGTGCTTCCGGCGAGCGGCGCAAGGGCGGCGATCGGCTGAGATGCACCTGCTCAACGTCACCACGGCGTCGCTGGACGATCTGATCGAGCCGGTCGATCTCGGGCAGGAGCCGGGGGAGATCGTGGCGGCGTCGTTCTCGGACAGCGATCTGGCGGCGCTGGCGGCGGCGTGGGCGGAAGGGATGCCGGAGCTCGGCTGGCGCGGCTGGCGGATCTGCGGCATCCGATGTCGGTCGATCTCTGGGTGGAGAAGGTGGCCTCGCAGGCGCGGGTGGTCATGGTGCGGCTGCTTGGGGGCTACGACTGGTGGGCGTACGGCTGCGAGCGGCTGGCGGAGGTGGCGCGGGCGCGGGGGATCGCGCTGGCGCTGTTGCCGGGGGAGTGCCGCGAGGACGACGCGCGGCTGGCGGCGCTGTCGACGGCGGAGGGGCGGACGGAGCTGCTGGGATATTTCCGCGAGGGCGGGCCGGAGAACATGGCGGCGCTCCTGGCGCGGCTGGCCGGGCGGGCGGCGCCGGGGCCGGTGGTGCTGCCGCGGGCCGGGGTCTGGGGGGCGGCCGCGGCGGACGGGCGGCCGGTGGTGGTGATCCTGTTCTACCGCTCGATGCTGCTCGCCGGGGATGCGGCGCCGGTGGAGGCGCTGGTCGCGGCGCTGGCGGCGGAGGGGATCGCCGGGGTGCCGGTCTTCGTGGCATCGCTGCGGGATAAGGAGTCGCTCGCCGTGGTGGCGGAGCTGGTCGGGCGGCTGGCGCCGGCGGCGCTGGTGGCGGCGACGGCCTTTGCCAGCGACGGGGGCGTCTTCGATCGCTGGGGGGTGCCGGTGTTCCAGGTGATCCCGGCGGTGACGCGGCGGGAGGCCTGGGAGGGCGGCCAGCGCGGGCTGGCGCCGGCGGATTTGGCCATGCACGTGGTGTTGCCGGAGCTGGACGGGCGGATCCTGGCCGGGGCGGTGTCGTTCAAGGACGCCGGGCTTCGCGACGAGCGGCTGGGGCTGGCGCTGCAGGTCAACCGGCCGGAGCCGGACCGGGTGGCGCAGGTGGCGCGGCGGATTTCGGCGTTCCTGCGGCTGCAGGCGCTGCCGCGGGGGGAGCGGCGGGTGGCGGTGCTCATCCCGGACTATCCGGCGGCGGCGGGGCGGACCGGGTATGCGGTGGGGCTGGACGTTCCGGCAAGCGTGCTGGCGATTTTGGCGGACCTGAAGGCGGCGGGGTATGCGGTCGAGGGGATCCCGGAGACGCCGCGGGATTTGATGCGGCTGCTGGAGGGGTCACGCCCGGGGCTTGCCCCGGGCAGCGGCCGACCCGCCCCCCTGGGGCGGCCGCTTCACGGCCCCCCCGCGGGCCGGCCGCTGCCCTTTTCGAGGGACGGGGCCGCGCTCGGGGTGGACGAGTATCGCGAACTCGTCGCTCCCGCGGTCCAGGCGGCGCTGGAGAAGGTGTGGGGGGGCGGCGGAGGGGTCGTTCCGGTTCCGGGCGGTGCGGTTCGGGAACGTGATCGTGGCGATGGCGCCGGACCGGGGGCAGAGCGCGGATCGGCGGGCGGACTATCACGATCCGGTCTTGCCGCCGCGCCACGAGTTGGTCGCGTTCGGGGCCTGGCTGCAGCGGGAGTGCGACGCGCTGGTGCATGTGGGGGCGCACGGGACGCTGGAGTGGCTGCCGGGGAAGACGGTGGCGCTGTCGGGGGCATGTTTTCCCGAGGTGGTGACCGGGGCGTTGCCGGTGGTCTATCCGTTCATCGTGAGCAATCCCGGCGAGGCGGCGCAGGCGAAGCGGCGGATCGCGGCGGTGACGCTGGGGCACATGACGCCGCCGCTGGAGGCGGCGGGGCTGGGCGAAGGCGCGCAGGCGCTGGAGCGGCTGGTGGACGAATATGCCCAGGCGGAGGGGCTGGACCGGCGGCGGCGGGAGCGGCTGGCGCGGCTGATCGTGGAGGAGGCGCGAGCGAGCGGTCTGGCCGGCGAGGCGGGGGTGGCGGCGGGGGACGACCCGGAGCGGGCGCTGGTGCGGATCGACGCCTGGCTGTGCGATTTGAAGGATCTCGCGGTGAAGGACGGGCAGCATGTCTTCGGGCGCGGGGACTGCGGGGCCGAGGAGCGGGCGGGGCTGCTGGCGGCGCTCGACGGGCGGCACGTGGCGCCGGGACCGGCGGGGGCGCCGGCGCGGGGGCGGACCGACGTGCTGCCGACCGGGCGGAACCTCTACGTCGCGGATCCACGCACGCTGCCGACGCGCACGGCCTATGCGCTGGGCAAGGCGGGGGCGGAGGAGGCGATGCGGCGGTTTGCCCAGGAGCATGGGGACTGGCCGCGGGCGCTGGTGATCGATCTCTGGGGGAGCGCCAGTCTCAGGACCGGCGGCGAGGAGATCGCGCAGGGGCTGGCGCTGATGGGGTGCCGGCCGGTGTGGGACGAGGGGACCGGGCGGGTGACCGGGGTGGAGGTGCTCCCCACCGCGGTCAACGGGCGGCCTCGGGTGGACGTGACCTGGCGGATTCGGGACTGTTCCGCGACATGTTCGCGAGCCAGATCGCGCTGATCGACGCGGCGGTGGCCGCTGTCGCCGCGCGGGAGGAGACGGTGGAGGAGAACCCGCTGGTGGCGGCGGGGGCGCGGCCGGCGCGGATCTTCGGGTCGGCGCCGGGGACCTATGGCGCGGGGCCGGAGGAAAAGTTGGCGAGCGGGGAGTGGGGCGCGCGGGAGGAGCTGGGGCGGGCGTATCTGGAGGCGGGGGCCTTTGCCTTCGGCGGGGCCGAGGGCGAGGGGCGGGACGCGGGCGGGGCGTTCGCGGAACGGGTGGCGGCGGCGGAGATGCTGCTGCATGCGGGGGACGATCCGGGGCGGGACATTCTGGAGGGGTCGGCGGACGTGGCCTTCGTCGGCGGGTTCGCGGCGGCCTGCGCGGCGCTGGGCGGCAAGGCGGACCTGGTGATGCTCGACACCACCGATCCGGGGCGGCCGCGGGCGCGGTCGCTGAAGGAGGCGGTGACGCGGGTGGTGCGGGGGCGGGCGGTCAACCCGCGGTTCATCGCCGGACAGATGCGGCACGGGCCGCGCGGGGCGGCGGAGTTCGCCGAGACGGTGGACCGGCTGGTGGGGTTCGCGGAGACGACCGACGCGGTAGCGGGGGAGTTGATCGAGGCGGTCTATGCCGCCTATGTCGCGGACCCGGCGGTGCGGGCGTTCCTGCTGGAGGAGAACCCGGCGGCGGCGGGGGCGATCGCGGCGCGCTTCGCGGCGGCGCGGGCGCGGGGGTTGTGGCATCCGCGGCGGAATTCGGTGGACGCGGAGCTGGCGGCGCTGATGGCGGAGGCGGCGGCATGAGGCGGGGTGCGTGCCCGACGCTGGCGGCGCCGATGCTGACCGGGGACGGGTGGCTGGTGCGGTTCGTGCCGGAGCGGCTGAGCGGGGGGCAGGCGGCGGGTCTGGCCGAGGCCGCCGGGAGGCTGGGGAACGGGCGGATCGAGGTGACCTCGCGGGGGAGCGTGCAGGTGCGCGGGCTGACGCCGGCGACGGCGGAGGAGCTCGCGGGGGTCGTCGCGCGGCTGGGGATCGCGGTGCAGGACGGTCCGGTGATGGTCGGGGCGCTGGCGGGGCTGGACGCGGGCGAGCGGGACGATCCGCGGCCGCTGGCGGCGGCGCTTCGGCGGCGGGTCGCCGGGAGGGCGCTGGGGCCGAAGGTTGCGCTGGTGGTCGATGGCGGCGGGGCGCTGCATCTCGACGGGGTGGCGGCGGACGTGCGGGTGCGGGCGCTGGGCGGCGGGGTTTGGGAGGTGGCAGGGCTGGGGCGGTTCGACGCCGGCGGGGCGGTGGAGGCGGCGCTGGGCGCGATCGGCCCGGGGCGCGACATCGGGCGCGATCCGGGGCGGGAGGCGGCGGTGGCGGTGGGGCGGTTCGCCCTGCGCGGTGGCGGCGTGGCGACCGGTGTCGGGGTGCCGTTCGGTCAGATGGAGGCGGCGGCACTGGCCGGGTTGGCCGAAGCGGTGGGGGACGGGGAGCTGAGAACGGCGGCGGGGCGGGCCTTGGTGGCGCTCGGGGCCGGGGACGGCTTTGCGGCGGCGGCGGCGCGGCTGGGGTTCGTGGTCGCGGCTAGCGATCCGCGGCTGGCGATCGTGGCCTGTTCCGGGGCGCCGGCCTGTGCCTCGGCGCATCTGGCGACGCGGGCGCTGGCGGTGGAGATCGCCCAACGGCGGCCGGAGCTGCTCGCGGGGGTGCGGCTGCATCTCTCGGGGTGCGGCAAGCGGTGTGCGCAGCCGACTGGGGCTTGCGTGTCGCTGGTGGCGGGGGAAGCTGGGAACGAGATCGTGGGCGAGGCGGTACCGGCGGGGCTGCGGGCGTTTCTCGAGGCGGTCGGCCGGGCAGCGGCCGTCCCGCCCCACCCACCCGCCCGCGGGCCGGCCGCTGCCCTTCTCTCCGGACGGGGGGCGGGGTGATGGAATACGTTCGCGACGGGGCGGCGATCTATGCGCGGTCGTTCGCGATCATCCGGGCGGAGGCGGACCTCGCGCTCTTTTCGAATGAGGAGGCGGAGGTGGCGGTGCGGATGATCCACGCCTGCGGGCTGGTGGAGGCGGCGGCAAGCATCCGCTTCGCGCCGGGGTTCGTGGCGGCGGCGCGGGGGGCGCTGGCGGCGGGGGCGCCGATCCTCTGCGATGCGGAGATGGTGGCGCACGGGGTGACGCGGGCGCGGCTGCCGGCGGATAACGCGGTGATCTGCAGCTTGCGCGATCCGCGGACGGCGACGCTGGCGGAGCGGCTGGGGACGACGCGGTCGGCGGCGGCGCTGGAGTTGTGGCGCGAGCGGATGGGCGGGGCGGTGGTGGCGGTGGGGAATGCGCCGACGGCGCTGTTCCATCTGCTGGAGATGCTGGAGGACGGCGCCCCGGCGCCGGCGGCGGTGATCGGGATGCCGGTGGGGTTCGTGGGCGCGGCCGAGTTGAAGGAGGCGCTGGCAGCGTCGGACGTGGTGCCATGGGCGATCGTGGGGGGGCGGCTGGGCGGCAGCGCCATGGCGGCGGCGGCGGTGAATGCGCTGGCGAGGGCGGGGATTTGAGCGGGCGGCTCGTTGGGGTCGGGACGGGGCCGGGGGATCCGGAGCTCATGACGCTGAAGGCGGTCAGGGCGCTGGGCGAGGCCGACGTGGTGGCGCATTTCGCCAAGGACGGGCGGAACGGGAATGCGCGGGCGACCGTCGCCCGGTTCCTGCGGCCGGAGGTGGAGGAGCTGGCGCTCTACTATCCGGTGACGACGGAGATCCCGAAGGGCGAGGCGGCCTATTGCACGGCGATCGAGGGGTTCTATGCCTGCGCGGCGGAGCGGGTGGAAACGCATCTCCGGGCGGGGCGAACGGTGGCGGTGTTGAGCGAGGGCGATCCGCTTTTCTACGGTTCCTACATGCATTTGCACGTGCGTCTTGCTTCGCGGTATGAGGCGGAGGTGATCCCCGGGGTGACGGCGATGTCGGGGTCCTGGTCGCAGGCGGGGCTGCCGCTGGTGCAGGGCGACGACGTGCTGAGCGTGCTGCCGGGGACGCTGCCGGAGGCGGAGCTGGTGCGGCGGCTCGGGCAGTGCGAGGCGGCGGTGATCATGAAGGTGGGGCGGAACCTGGGGAAGATCCGCCGGGCGCTCGCCGAGGCGGGGAAGCTGGGGCGGGCGGTCTACGTGGAGCGGGCGACGATGGCGGCGACGTGCGCCGTGCGGCTGGTCGACAAGCCGGACGACCGGGCGCCCTATTTCTCGCTGGTGCTGGTGCCGGGCTGGGAGGGGCGGCCTTGAGCGGGCGGCTGGTGGTCGTGGGGTTGGGGCCGGGGCCGGTTGAGATGATGACCGGCGAGGCGCTGGCGGCGGTCGACGCGGCGAGCGACTTCTTCGGCTATGGGCCTTACCTGGCTCGGCTGGAGCTGCGGGTGGACCAGGCGGCGCATGCCTCCGACAACCGCGAGGAGCTGGCGCGGGCGCGGGCGGCACTGGCGCTTGCCGCCGCCGGGCGGCGGGTGGCGGTGGTCTCGGGCGGCGATCCGGGGGTCTTCGCCATGGCGGCGGCGGTGTGCGAGGCGGTGGAGGCGGGGCCGGCGGCGTGGCGTGCGGTGGACGTGGCGGTCGTGCCGGGGGTGACGGCGATGCTGGCGGTGGCGGCGCGGGTGGGGGCGCCGCTCGGGCACGACTTCTGCGCGCTGTCGCTGTCGAACAACCTCAAGCCCTGGGAGGTGGTCGAGGCGCGGCTGCGGGCGGCGGCGGGGGCGGGGTTCGTGCTGGCGCTCTACAATCCGGTGAGCCGGGCGCGGCCGTGGCAGCTGGGGCGGGCGTTCGATCTGTTGCGCGAGGTGCTGCCGGGGGAGACGGCGGTGATCTTCGGGCGGGCTGTCGGGCGGGAGGACGAGGCGGTGCGGGTGGTTTCGCTCGAGGCGGCGCGGGGGGAGATGGCGGACATGGCGACCTGCGTGATCGTGGGGTCGCGGGAGACGCGGGTGGTGGGGCGGAACGGGCGGGGTCCCTTGGTCTATACGCCGAGGTCGCTGGTGGTGGAGGCGGTACGGTGAGGGCGCGCCCGGCCATGCGCTTCTTGCGACGGCAGCCGGAAGCACGGCCTGCGCCTGCCTGGGCTGGCGCACCTGGCCCGGCGGTGCAGCGCGCGGGGCGTCCGCGGATGAGGTCAGGCCGCGCGGCGTGCGGAACGGTGGGGTGCGCCTGCCGGGGGGCAGGCAGGCGCAGGCCGTGCGGGGGCACGGCCGGGATGTGCGGGACCGTCATGGATTCAGTCGAAGGCGGCCAGGCGGGCGAGGAGAGCCTCGACGGTCGGGGCGGCTTCGGGATCGTGGGGGCGGTCGATCAGGACGACCGGCAGGGCGAGGGTGCGGGCGGCGGCGAGCTTGGGGTAGGTGGCGAGGCCGCCGCTGTTCTTGGTGACGAGGATCTCGATCCCGTGGCGGCGGAGGAGGGCTTCTTCCTCGGCCTCGATGAAGGGGCCGCGGCTGGCGATGATCTCGGCTCCGGGGAGGGCGTCCGGGTCGGGGGGCTCGATGCAGCGGAGGAGGTAACCGTGCTGGGGGGCGGCGCGGAAGGCGGCGGCCTCCTGGCGGCCGATGGCGAGGAAGACGCGGGCCGGGGCGGGGCCGAGGGCCTTGGCGGCGGCGGGCATGTCGGGGACGGGGGTCCAGCGGTCGCCGGGCTCCGCGGTCCAGGGCGGGCGGGAAAGGATGAGGCGCGGCGTGCCGGTCAGACGGCCGGCCTCGGCGGCGTTTTGCGAGATTTGCCGGGCGAAGGGGTGGGTGGCGTCGACGAGGACGTCGACGCCTTCGGCTTCGAGCCAGCGGGCGAGGCCCGACGCGCCGCCGAAGCCGCCGATGCGGAGCGGGGCAGGCTGCGGGCCGGGGTCGCGGGTGCGGCCGGCCAGCGAGAGGGTGACGCGCAGGCTGCCGCGATTGGTGAGGCGGGCGGCGAGGTCGCGCGCTTCGGCGGTGCCGCCGAGGATCAGGACGTGGCGCATGCTGGCATCTAGGGACGCGCGCGCGGCGGTCTCAACCGGAAAGTGGCTGAGCGTCGTCGGGATCGGCGAGGACGGGGCCGCAGGGCTGGGCGACGTGGCGCGGGGTCTGGTCGCGGGGGCGGAGGTGGTGTTCGGCGGGCGGCGGCACCTGGCGCTGGCGGCGGAGCTGATCCGGGGGGAGGCGCGGGAGTGGCCGGTGCCGTTCGACGTGGCGGGCGTGCTGGCGCTGCGGGGGCGGGCGGTCTGCGTGCTGGCTTCGGGAGATCCGTTCCTGCACGGAGTCGGGGGCATGCTGGCGCGGGCGGTGGGACCGGAAGAGATGGCGGTGGTGCCGGGGGCCTCGGCGTTCGGGCTGGCGGCGGCGCGGATGGGGTGGGCGCTGCAGGATGTGGAGACGGTGGCGCTGCACGGGCGGCCGGTGGCGCTGATCCGGCCGCTGTTGCAGCCGGGGGTGCGGGTGCTGGCGCTGACCGGGGACGGCGCCGGGCCGGCGGAGGTGGCGCGGCTGCTGGTCGCGGACGGGTTCGGGGCGTCGCGGGTGACGGTGCTGGAGGCGCTGGGCGGGCCGGGGGAGCGGATGGTGCCGGGGACGGCGGCGGAGATTTGCGAGGGGGTGTTCGCGGCGCTGAACGTGGTGGCGGTGGAAATCGAGGGGGCGCCGGGGCTCCCGCTGGGGTTGGGGCTTCGGGACGAGGTCTTCGCCCACGACGGACAGATCAGCAAGCGGGAGGTGCGCGCGGTGACGCTGGCGGCGCTGGCGCCGCGGCGGGGGGAGATGCTGTGGGACGTGGGCGCCGGGTCGGGGTCGGTGGGGATCGAGTGGATGCGGTTGCACCCGAGCTTGCGGGCGGTGGCGGTGGAGGCGCGGCCGGAGCGGGCGGCGCGGGTGCGGGCGAACGCCGACGCGCTGGGGGTGCCGGGGCTGCGGGTCGTCGAGGGGGAGGCGCCGGGGGCGCTGGCGGGGCTGCCGGCGCCGGATGCGGTGTTTCTCGGCGGCGGGGTATCGGAGGCTTTCGAGGTGGCGGTGGCGGCGCTGCGGCCCGGTGGGCGGCTGGTGGTGAATGCGGTGACGCTGGAGACGCAGGCGCTGGCGATGCGGTGGGCAGAGCGGCTCGGCGGCGAACTGGTGACGCTTTCGGTGGCGCGCGCCGGCCCGGTGGGCGCGATGACCGGCTGGCGGCCGGCGATGCCGGTGATGCAGTGGGCGTGGGTCAAGCCATGAGGGTCGCGGGGATCGGCTGTTGCAGGGGCGTGAGCGTCGAGGAGGTGCTGGCGGCAGTGGCGGCTGTGGGAGGCGTCGTGGACGCGCTGGCGGTGATGCGGGCCAAGGCGGGGGAGGCAGGTGTCGTCGAGGCCGCGGCGTGGTACGGGGTGCCGCTGAAGGTGGTGGATGCGGTGGAGGATCGCTCGGTGAGCCGGTCGCCGGCTTCAGTGGCGGCGGTGGGCGTGGGGTCGGCTTCGGAGGCGGCGGCGTTGGGAGCGGCAGGGCCGGGCGGGTGGTTGTTGGGGCCGCGGCTGGCGGTGGGGCGGGTAACCTGTGCGGTGGCGGTGACGGGGGACGAGGCGTGACGGTGCATTTCATCGGGGCGGGGCCGGGGGCGGCGGATTTGCTGACGCTGCGGGGGCGCGACCTGCTGGCGCGCTGTCCGGTGTGCCTCTACGCCGGCTCGATCGTGCCGCGGGAGATGCTGGCGCATTGCCCGGACGGGGCGCGGCTGGTGGATACGGCGCCGTTGGCGCTCGACGAGATCGTGGGCGAGATGGCGGCGGCGCATGGCGCGGGGCTGGAGGTGGCGCGGCTGCACTCGGGGGACCTATCGGTGTGGAGCGCGGTGGCGGAGCAGGCTCGGCGGCTGGAGGCACGGGGGATCCCGTACACGCTGACGCCGGGGGTGCCGGCGTTTGCGGCGGCGGCGGCGGCGCTGGGGCGGGAGCTGACCATCCCGGAGGTGGCGCAGAGCCTGGTGCTGACGCGGGTGTCGGGGCGGGCCTCAGCGATGCCGGAAGGCGAGACGCTGGCGGGGTTCGGGGCGACGGGAGCGACGCTGGCGATCCATCTCGCGATCCATGCGCTCGAGCGGGTGGTTGGGGAGCTGACGCCGCTCTACGGGGCGGACTGTCCGGTGGCGATCGTGGCGCGGGCGAGCTGGCCGGAGGAGCGGATCGTGCGCGGCACGCTGGGCACGATCGCGGGCGAGGTGGCGGCCGACCCGATCGACCGGACGGCGGTGATCTTCGTTGGGCCGGGGCTGGCGGCGGAGGGGTTCCGCGAGAGCGCGCTCTATGACGCCGGCTACCAGCGGCGGTTCCGCGGACGGGCGGGATGAACCTGGACGAGACCATCGCGCGGCTGGCGCCGGCGCTGCCGCAGCTGGCGCCGGGGGAAGTGTGGCTGGCGGGGGCGGGGCCGGGGAATCCCGGGGCGATGACTCTCGAGGTGGTGGCTGCGCTCGGCCAGGCGGATGCGGTGGTGCACGACGCGCTGGTGCCGCCGGAGGCGTTGCGGGCGGTGGCCGAGGGGACGGAACTGCATTTCGTCGGCAAGCGGCGGGGGCAGCCCTCGACGCCGCAGGATACGATCAACGCGCTGCTGCTGCGGCTGGCGGGCGAGGGCAAGCGGGTGCTGCGGCTGAAGGGGGGCGATCCCAACATCTTCGGCCGCGGCGGCGAGGAGGCGCTGGCGCTGGCGCGGGCGGGGGTGCCTTTCCGCATCCTGCCGGGGGTGAGCTCGGCCTTCGGGGCGCTGGCGAGCGTGCGGATTCCGGCGACGCGGCGGGGGACGAGCAAGGCGCTGATCCTGGCGACCGGGCACGGGGTCGGGACGCCGGACGACGTGGACTGGGCGGCGCTGGCGCGGGTCGGGCAGCCGATCGTGATCTACATGGGGCTGGCGGTGCTCGGGGAGATTGCCGCGGCGCTGATGGCCGGGGGGATGGCGGCGGGGACGCCGGCGGCGGTGATCGCGTCGGCGACCACGCCGGAGGAGCGGGTGCTGGTGGCGGATCTTGGGACCATTGCGGGGCACGTGGCGGCGGAGGGGTTCCGGCCGCCGGCGCTGATCGTGGTGGGTGAGATCGTGCGGCTCCGGGAGGAGCTGATCGCGCTGGCGCAGGCCGGGGTGCGGGCGTGAAGGGGCTGGAAGTGCACTTGGGAGGGCCTTCGGCAGCTTGCCTCGCGCAAGGACTGGGCCACGCGCTTCCTCCGACGCCAGCCGGAAGCACGGCCTGCGCCTGCCTGGGCGGGCGCACCGGGCCCGGCGGTGCCGCGCGTCTGCGTTCGCGGCCATGGCCAAGCGTGCCGCGTGCCGAACGGTCGGGTGCGCCTGCCGGGGGGCAGGCAGGCGCAGGCCGTGCGGGCGCGCGGCCGGGGGTGGCGGCGCCGGAAGCCCTACCATGACGGCGCGGGCGTTCATCGTCGGGGCGGCGCGCTCGGGGTCGGGCAAGACCAGTGTCGCCATCGGGCTGATGCGGGCTCTGAAGCGGCGCGGGCTGGCGGTGCGGGGGGCGAAGTCGGGTCCGGACTATATCGATCCGGGGTTCCATGCCGCAGCCACTGGCGCGCCGGGGGTGAACCTCGACAGTTGGGCGATGGCGCCGGGGCTGCTCGACCGGCTGGCCGCGGGGCAGGCGGCGGGTGCGGACGTGGTGGTGGTCGAGAGCGCCATGGGACTCTTCGACGGGATTCCGGCCGAGGACGGGCGGAGCGGGGCGGCGGCGGACCTGGCGCGGCGCTGGGGGGTGCCGGTGCTGCTGGTGCTCGACGTCTCGGGGCAGTCGCAGACGGTGGCGGCGATCGCGCGCGGGTTCGCCACGCACGATCCGGGGGTCCGGATCGCGGGCGTGGTGCTGAACCAGGTGGCGAGCGAGCGGCACGAGCGGCTGGCGCGGGATGCGGTGGAGGCGCTGGGCATCCCGGTGGTGGGGGCGGTGCATCGCAACCCGGACATGGCGCTGCCGGAGCGGCACCTGGGGCTGGTGCAGGCGCGCGAGCATGCGGCGCTGGAGGGCTTCATCGAGCGGCTGGCCGACGTGATGGCGACTTCCGTCGATCTCGACGCGGTGCTGGCGCTGGCGGCGCCGCTGGCGGCGGGCGCCGGCAGCGGCGCGGCGCTGATCGCCCCGCCGGGGCAGCGGATCGCCATCGCCGAGGATGCGGCCTTCAGCTTCGTCTATCCGCACGTGGCCGCCGCCTGGCGGGCTGCTGGGGCCGAGCTCGTGGCCTTCTCGCCGCTGGCGGACGAGGGGCCGGGGGCGGACTGCGACGCCTGCTGGCTGCCGGGGGGGTATCCGGAGCTGCATGCAGGGCGGCTGGCGGCGGCGGCGCGCTTCCTCGAGGGGCTGGCGCGGTTCGCGGCGGCGGGCAAGCCGGTGCACGGGGAGTGCGGCGGGTTCATGGTGCTGGGCCGCGCGCTCGAGGATGCCGAGGGGGTGACGCACGCCATGTCGGGGCTGCTCGGCCACGTGACGAGCTATGCGAAGCGGAAGATGAATCTCGGCTACCGGCAGGCGCGGCTGCTGGCGGACGCGCCGATCGGGCGGGCGGGGGCGGCGGTGCGCGGGCACGAGTTCCATTATTCGCGGCTGGTGGAGGGGGGAGGGGACGCGGCGCTGGTGGAACTGTCCGACGGGCAGGGCAAGGCGCTCGGGCCGGCCGGGGCGCGGCGGGGGTCGGTGAGCGGCACCTTCTTTCACGCCATCGCGGGGGCATGATGCATCTGGTGCTCATCGGCATCGGCACCGGCAATCCCGAGCACATGACGGTGCAGGGGATCCGGGAGCTGAACGCGGCCGACCTTGTGCTGGTGCCGCGCAAGGGGACGGCGAAGGACGACCTGGCCGAGCTGCGGCGGGAGATTCTGCGGGCGGTACCTGGAGAACCCCGCGACACGGGTGGCGGAGTTCGACCTGCCGGTGCGGGATGTGGGCGCGCCGTACCGGCGAGGGGTGGAGGACTGGCACCGGGCGATCGCGGCGACGTATCGCGGGTTGCTGGATGCGCATGCCGGGGCGGGGAGCCGGGTGGCGCTGCTGATCTGGGGGGATCCGTCGCTCTATGACAGCACGCTCCGGATTCTCGGGCATTTGCAGGAGCTTGGGGTGGCGTTCGAGCATTCGGTGGTGCCGGGAATCACCAGCCTGCAGGCGCTGGCGGCGGGGCACCGGGTGGCGCTGAACGCCATCGGCGGGGAGGTGCGGGTGACCACCGGGCGGCGGCTGCGCGAAGCGGGGGCGCCGGAGGGGGAGGCGACGCTGGTGGTGGTGCTGGACGGGGATTGCGCGTTCCGTGAGCTGCGTGCGGAGGAGTGGGAGATCTGCTGGGGTGCCTATCTCGGGATGCAGGAGGAGATCTTGATCGCGGGGCCGTTGGGCGAGGTGGGGGAGCGGATCGTGGCGGAACGCGAGGCGGCGCGGGCGGCGCACGGGTGGATCATGGACACCTATCTGCTGCGCCGCTGCGGGGCGTGACGGGCATTCCGCGTGATCCGTCGTTCCTGCGACGTCAGCCGGAAGCACGGCCTGCGCCTGCCTGAGCTGGCGCACCTGGACTGATGGTGCCGCGCGGGGGTGTTTCCGTCTAGGGCCGACCGTGCCGCGTGCGGAACGGCTGGGTGCGCCTGCCGGGGGGGGCAGGCAGGCGCAGGCCGTGCGGGCGCACGGCCGGGTTTGAGCTGGCGCCGCAAGGGTTAATGGCGATTTCTTCGACGTACAACTCATGTACAACGTAGGTACATTGCATGCGCGTGCGGAGCGCCTTTTGGCCGAAGGGTTAATTAACCGCGGGCGCCGGGCGCCCCGGCCGGGGGATCAGCCGAGGGCGGCGGCGAGGCGGTCCCATTCGGTGGGCTCGCCGGGCAGGCCGAGGCGGAGCCAGCGGGTGGACCAGGGGAAGATGCGGCTCCAGATGCGGGCGCGGGCGAGGTGGTCCTGCGCGGCGGCGGCGTCCGGGGTGTCGTATGTGCGGAAGAGCGCGGTGCCGCCGGCGAGGGGCCAGGGGGCCAGCGCGTCGAGGCGGCGGGCGTCGGCGGCGAGGCGGGCGCGGGTGGCTTGCGTCCAGGCGGTGTCGGCGAGGGCGGCGGCGCCGAGGGCGAGGGCGGGGCCGCTGACCGCCCAGGGGCCGGCAAGCTCGGCGAGGCGGGCGATGTCGGACGGAGCGCCGAGGGCGAAGCCGAGGCGGAGGCCGGCGAGGCCGGTGAACTTGCCGAGGGAGCGCAGGACGATCAGGCCGGGGCGGCCGAGGGTGGGGCAGAGGGAGAGGTCCGGGGTGGGGTCGGCGAAGCTCTCGTCGACGATCAGGAGGCCGACCCTGGCGGCGAGGGCGGTGAGATCGCCGGGGGTGTGGCGGCGGCCGTCGGGGTTGTTGGGGTTGACCACGACGGCGGCGTCGGCACCGGCGAGAGCGGCGATATCGGACGTATCCTCGACCTGCCAGCCGGCGGCGCGGAAGGCGGCGGCGTGCTCGTTGTAGGTGGGGGAGAGGATGGCGACGCAGCCGGGCGGGGCGAGGCGGGGGAGGAGCTGGATCGCGGCCTGGGCGCCGGCGACGGGCAGGACACGCGGCGGGCTCGGCGAGGGCGTAGGCGTGGCGGGCGGCGGCGGCGGCGGCGGCGAAGTCCTCGGCGCGCGGCAGGGCGTGCAGCAGGCGCGGGTCGAGCGGCGGGGCGGGCCAGGGGCGGCGGTTGATGCCGGTGGAGAGGTCGATCCAGTCGGCCTCGGTGCCGCCGTGCCGGCGGATGGCGGCGCCGAGGTCGCCGCCATGGTCGCGGGTCCGGTCATGCCGGCCTCCGGCGCGGAAGCGGGTGACGCCGGCTAGGCCGAGGGCACGAAGGTCGGCAAGGACAGCGTCGGGGGGCGGGGCGGCGAAGAGGAGGCCGAGGGCGGAGCCGGTGTGGGCGGCGACGAGCCCGAGGGCGCCATGGCGTGCGGCGGCGGCGAGGAAGGGGTCGAGGCCGGGGCCGCCGCGGTGGCAGGCGTTGCGGCGGGCGGACTGGGTGGCGAGGGCGGCGAGGGCGGGGCGGTCGCCGCGGGCGGCGGCGGGGGGCCATGCGGCGGCGAGATCGGCGATGTCGGCGAAGTCGAGGTCGGCGGGGTCGGTGCGGCGGCCGGGGCCGAGGAAGCCGCCGGCGACGTGGAAGGACGGCAGCGGCGGGAGGATCGCGAGGGCGCGGGCGGCGCGCGGGGCCCAGAGCAGCGCGCCGGGGTCGGGGTACATGAGCGGGTCGCTGGCGCCCTCGATGTGGAGGCAGAGGCGAGCGAGATCGGCCGGGGGCGGGAGCGGGCGGCGGGCGGAGGCGGCGAAGGCTGCGGCAGCGGCGAGGAGGGCGGCGGTGGAGGCGCCGGCGCCGCCGCCGGGCGGCATGGTGGCGCGCAGTGCCAGGGTGCCGCGGGGCGGGTGGCCGGTGAGGGCGCGGTGGAGGCGCCGGGCGTCGGCGGGGGAGAGCGGTGCGGGGCCGGGGACGTGGAGGCGGAAGGCGCCAGCCGGGTGGTGGTGGGCGGTGACGCGGAACATGGTCGCGGGGAGGGTGACGAGGGCCAATGGGCCGTCGGGGCCGAGGCGGCCCTGCAGCAGCTCGCCGAAGTGGCCGGTGACGCTGTGGCTCACAGCTCGATCGCTTCGCCGTGGGCGATGGCGCGGTCCCAGGCGCCGAGGGCGGCGCGGATAGGGCCGGCGTGGGTGATGACGAGGATGCGGGCGGGCTCGGCGCGGGAGGCGGCGATGGCCTCGGCTGTGCGGGCGGCGAGCAGGGCGACGCTTTCGCCGCCGTGCGGGCGGGCGTGCGTGCAGGTCGGCGGCCCAGGCGTCGAGCTCGGCGCGGGGGATGGCGTCCCAGGGACGGCCTTCCCAGGCGCCGAAGTCCATCTCGCGCCAGCGCGGGTCGAGGGTGAGCGGGGCGCCGAGGTGGGCGGCGAGACGCTCGGCCAGGGCGGTGCAGCGGCGGAGGGGGCTGGAGACAATACGTTCGGCGGCGGCGAGGGTCTTGGCGAGGCGGCAGGCTTCGGCATCGTGGCCGGGGGCCGGGGCGAGATCGGTGCTGCCGTAGCAGACGCCGGGGGCGACGTCGGCGGGCAGGTGGCGGACGAGGATCAGAGGCACGCCAGCATTCCGAGGACGAAGGCGGTCTCGCCGACCTGCTGGGTGGCGCCGAGGGTGTCGCCGGTGTAGCCGCCGAGCTTGCGCCCTACGGGCAGGCGGACCGCGGCGTGGCCGATGGCGAGGCCGAGGGCGGCGCCGAGGGCAGGGCGCAGGCCGGCGGCGAGGGCGACGATGAGGAGCGAGGCGGCGGCGGTGGCGAGGGCGAGGGCGAGGCCGGCGGGGGCGAGGCCACGGGCGGTGAAGCTGCCGGTGCCGGCGGGGCGGGCGTAGCGGCCGGTGGCGACGGTGAGGACCATGGAGGCGCGGCTGGCGCCATGGCCGGCGACGAGTGCTGCGGCGGCGGGGATGGCGGGCAGGGCGGCGAGGGCGGCGATGCGCGAGCGCGAGCGACGAGGCCGAGGGCGAGGGCGCCGTGGGCGCCGATGCGGCTGTCGCGCATGATCTCGAGGGCGCGCTCGGGGGTGGGTGCGCCGAGGGCGTCCGCGGTGTCGGCGAGGCCGTCCTCGTGCAGGGCGCCGGTGAGAAGGCAGGTGGCGGCGGTGGCGAGGAGGACGGCGGCGGCGGGAGGGAAGAGGCGGGCGGCGGCGAGGTAGATGGCGGCGGCGAAGAGGCCGATGAGGAGGCCGGCGAGCGGCATCCAGCCGGTGGCGGCGGCCATGCGCTCGGGCGTCGCGGCGGGCGTCCGGAGGGGGAGGCGGGTGAGGAAGCGAAGGGCGAGGAGGAGCGATGCCGCTGCCTCGGCGAGGCGGGGGGTCATGCGGGTCCGCTGATGCCGGCGGACTCGAAGCTCGCCATCTCGGTCAGCATGGCGGCGGCGGCGCGCAGGAGGGGCCAGGCGAGGAGGGCGCCGGTGCCCTCGCCGAGGCGCATGTCGAGATCGAGAAGGGGCTTGGCGTCCAGGGCTTCGAGGAGGGCGGCGTGGCCGGCCTCGGCGGAGCGGTGGGCGAAGACCATGGCGCTGCGGGCGGAGGGGTCGATGCGGGCGGCGGCGAGGGCTGTGGCGGTGGCGATGAAACCGTCGACGAGGATGACCCGGCGCACCTCGGCAGCGCCGAGCATGGCGCCGGCCATCATGGCCATCTCGAAGCCGCCGTATTCGGCAAGGGATTGTTCCGGATCGAGAATTTGCGCGGTGCGGGCGGCGGCGCGGGTGAGGATTTCGCGCTTGTGGTCGAGGGTGGTGAGGCCGGTGCCGCGGCCGGTGAGGGTGGCGAGGGGGAGGGCGGTGAGCTTGTGGGCGACGAGGCTGGCGGCGGAGGTGTTGGCGATGCCCATCTCGCCGAAGGCGACGGCGTCCCAGGCGCCGTCGGTGCCGAGCGCGCGGCCGAGGGCGAGGGCCTCGGCGCAGGTTTCGGCGGACATGGCGGGCTCGTGCGAGGAGTTGCCGGTGCCGGGGCCGAGGCGGCGGGAGAGAAGGCTCGGGTGCTCGACCGGGGGGCCGGAGACGCCGGCGTCGACGACGCGGAGCGCGGCGCCGACGGAGCGGGCGAAGACGTTGGCGGCGGCGTTTTCCCCGAGGAAATTCAACAGCATCTGCCGGGTGACTTCCTGGGGGTAGGCGGAGACGCCCTCGTGGGCCAGGCCGTGGTCGCCGGCGAAGATGGTGAGCTGGCAGCTGGCCATGCGCGGCTCGAGGCTGCCGGTGATGCGGGCGATGGCCGCGGCGAGATCCTCGATGCGGCCGAGGGCGCCGAGCGGCTTGGTCTTGCTGTCGATCCTGTGGCGGAGCGCCGCCTCGAACGCCTCGGGGGTCATGGCAGCGAGGCTTAGCGGGGTCGCGGGGAGGGGGCCAGCGCATTTTTGGAGCGGCCGGTTGCCGGGCGGGATTCCGGCAGGGATTCCGGGCGGTTGCGGGACCCAGAAAGCGTATGGAATCCGTATGGAATCCATATGGGTGATTTGAAGGGTATTTTAGCGATCTTGCGGCAGGATCCGCGGCATTCCCGACATGGCAAGGAGGTGGACCGGTGGAAGAACGGATGCGCACGATCGCCCAGGAGAAGGCCTACGCGGCGCTGATGCTGGAGCTGCAGGAGCTGGAGATCCTGGTGCGGCAGATGAAGCTCAAGGACGCGCTGATCCCGCCGGAGTGGCGCGAGATCGAGGCGAAGGTGCCGGTCCAGCCGAAGCGGACCAAGGTGACGGTGGATCTCGACGCGGACGTGGTGCGCTGGTTCCGGGCGATGGGGCTCGGCTACCAGCGGCGGATGAACGCGGTGCTCAGGACGTTCATGCTGGCGCTGGCGTCGAAGGAGATCCTGAGCCGCGGCGACAAGGACTGGAAGCACGACGAGATCTGGGGGAAGGCGGCGCCGAAGAAGAAGGAGTGAGGGCTGGCGGTCGGGTATGTACGCACAAGACTCTGCGGGGCTTTGCGCCAGGAGCGGCCCTTCGGCCGAGCGGGCCTCGGCCCGCGAGTCCGCGGCCCGACAAGCCGAAGCACTGCTTCGGCCGGGCCGTAGCGCGGAGGCGAAGGGGGTGCGGCCTGGACTGGACGGCTGCAATCCGGGCGTGGCCGCCCCGGTGGGCGCGGAATCGCGCCCGCCCATGGGGGGCGGGCGCGGCCGGATTTGTCGACGGCCAAATCCGGCGGGACGAACCGTTTGCGTGGAGCACGAGTACGCTTGGCGAACCAGCGCGAAGGGGCCGGCGAGGCGATCGGCCGGCTGTGCCGGCTGGACCCGGGGTGATGGGAGGCGTCGGCGTCCGGATGGCGGGCTAGCGGTAGAAGACGTTGCCGCCGATGGTGCCGGTGCGCTTGCGCTTGGCGAACCAGCCGGGCTTGGCGCGGGCGGAATGGAAGAAGAGGGCGCCGTCCGTGGGGTCGGCGTCGCCGGCGAGCACGGTCTCGGCGGTGCGGTAGGCGCGGGCGCGCTGTTTCTGGTCGGCGAGGACGTCGGGGCGGCCGTCGCAGCGGTAGGAGAACTGGCAGCCGTCGGCGACGACGCCGCAGACGGTGGCGGGGAATTTCGGGCTCTTGGCGCGGTTGACGACCACGTGCGCCACGGCGGCCTCGCCGGCGGTGCCGGTGCCGCGCGCCTCGAAGTAAACCGCCTCGGCGAGGCAGGCGAGATCGCGCTCGGTGCGGCCCTGGCCGCGGCCGTCGGCGAGGGCGGCGGAGGCGAGGAGGAGCGGCGCGAGGCCGGCGAGGACGAGGAGGGTACGCAAGGGCACGGGTCCGGAACTGCTACACAGGCCGGCGATATAGCCATGTTGCGGTGCGGTATGTCTACCCGTGCGGCGGAGGCCGGCGGATTCCTGCCGGTTGCGGCGGCGCGGGGCCGCTCGGGTTCCGGCGCCGGCGGGGCGTGGGGCGCGCGGGTGGCGGGGTTCGCGGAGGCGAAGTTCTGGATGCGGCCGGCGGTCGTGGTGGCGGCGAACGGCGGGTTCGACGCGCCGACGTTGCGCCTGCTCGTCACGGTGATCGAGGATCGCCGGGCGCTGATCGAGAGGGTCTGGGGAGAGCATTTCGGCTGAGACGGTGCGCTTCGACGCCGAGACAATGTGGGTCGGTCTGTCGGACGGGCGGGTGATCGGGGTGCCGCTGGCCTGGTTTCCGCGGTTGCCGAAGGCCGACGCGGCGGCGCGGGAGGGGTTCGAGATCAGCCCGTTCGGCATCCATTGGGAGGGGCTGGACGAGGATATTTCGGTCGAGGGCCTCCTTGCCGGGCGCGGGGACCGCGGGAGGGTTGGGGGAGAGGCGGCGTGATGGAAGCAGGTGCGAGCACCCGCCCCCCTTGCCCGATCGATCGAGTCCTGGCCCCGAACCGGGAGAAGCGAGGCACTGCCTCGCTCCGGTTCGTCGGCTGGAGCGCGTGAGCGCGGAGGCCGAAGGGGGCGCCGCGGGGACCGGAGGGGTGCAATCCGCGCGCGCCTGCCTGGGCTGGCGCGGACTCGCGCCTGCCAAGGGGCAGGCAGGCGCGCGCGGATTTGTCGACGGCAATGCGACAGAGATGCTCGCCCGGCGGGGCGGAAAGTCGGGCCACCCGATAGGTGCGAGAGCCAGATCGATGGACCGCCCTTGCAGACTCTGAGCAGGAGTTACTCCGAGGCTTGTGTTAGTCGGACGATAAGGGCGCACGGAATCACCGAGTCCACGCTTCCAAACACTATGTCGTCCCCAGATAAGCCTCGCATTATTATCCCACTATGCTCAAACGAAGTCAGTGTGACCGACCAATACTCGCAACTTTTTGAGAGCCTCTCCGGATCGCGACCCCCACCCCTACACCAGCGAGTTTTGGTGTAGAAATCTGTACTTTCGATCGCACTAGCAATCGAACGCAGCGGAGCCGCTCCATCGGTCGACAGAAAACTGATCTCAGCGTTCAGGTCCCAAGAAGCAATTGTTCGCGGCGCAAACGGTGGCCGCTCGGCAAGGACGTCCCTAGAGATACGTCCCTGCGATCGATCTGCGCTCAGCCCACGAGGCTCAATGAGCCGCGGTCCGACCTGTACCATTTCCGGACATTCAGCAAAGAGAGTAGGCAGAAAGTACTTTTCAGATGTCTCAAGCAAATCGACAGTCTCACTGCTCTTGCTGTACCTAAACGCCATACTGCTATCAAAATTCACATAAAATAGGTATGGCGACTGAAGTTCTGGGCTAAGCGCTACATTATTGTTACAGTATATCGCAGACATATTAGGCGCGTTGAAGGTTGGATTCTCTTCAATTCCCCGGATCTTAAGGTAACCTGCTGTTTGGGGGCTGCCAGCCAATTCAAGATATCCAATTGGTATAACGGCAAGCACGGACGCATCTACCCTCACTGCATTCCATAGTTCCCTAAGAGAATAACGCAAGGAATGCGCGGTTCCAGATACAGGGTCGATCTTTAAGTCGGAATAAGTAGATGAACCTTCCGCATAGTAGGATTTTAGCTCGACGAGTTGAATGGACGTATTGTCACGACGTACTCTTATTCCTGACCACCTGACGCCATCAGTGTCAGGGAGGGACCTGCCTTCCTCTATCCAGTATGCCCCGTCACGAACCTCTTGCCACGCAAAAACTTGCCCCCCGCTCGCTGAGCACGCAAGAATAAGACAAATATTAAGAACAAGGGCGCGATTCATCCACGCGCTCCTTTGTGGTTACAATCGCTATATCGAAGTCGTACTCTACCACTAGAGAACTTTCCTCAACTCCAATCGATACAATTAATACTCTCTCATCTTGACCATCAGAAAATTCAGATCTAAGAATGCACTCTAAATCTCTACCTTCTATAGAAAGAGCCTGACCTATTGGTGTAGAGGCGGATCCGATGTGCAAAAAGAATTTCGCTCTTCCGTAGTCGTACGGGCGATCATCGATTCCGTTGCGATAATTCGGATACAAGAACACCTTCACTGGCTGGTCCTTGAGAATGAATACTTTCTGAACATTGACGGAAAGGGGAGCTATACGATTCTCCGCAAGTGCATTCGACGCTGTCTTCAGGGTAGAGTTAGTGGTTAGAACGACACTAGGGAGGGGGCCAGGATATCTACGATACAAATTAAAGAAGAAAACTGAATCGACTCGGTCCTTCAGATCTGTAAAAAACAACTGATCCTTCGCGCGTTCCTCCCGTATCAGTCTGGTATCCAGAGACATCTGTAGTATGTTGGCGCGCTTACGTGTATCAACGTCAAGTGCAGTAAGAAACTCTTGATTGTCTGGTCCGGTCAGTACAGATAGAACTTTATCGCGGAAAATCGCATCGACTTTGTCTTGCAGCAAGTAGTGGTAAGCGCTTATCGTAATTCCAAAGAATGATACGAGTAGAGCGGCCAGAAACGATATGCTTTTGAGAAATTCCGCGGCGCCCTTTACGCGAGATGTTCGGGACTTGGCGTCCATAATTTGCGGGATTTCCGAAGCCTCGTTAGGCATAGCGCACCCAGTACATCTGCCTTTATTGAGCAAATATAATCGCACTAGGCGCGTGATTTGGCAAGTCCTGTGCTGGTAGTGTCTCAGTGAGACGCTACCGCTTGCGATCAACCTTGTAGGGACCGCACCCGCAAATCCCCCTCCAGCCGATCCCGCATCGCCAGCGCCGCCGCCCGCGCGCCGGCGGCCGTCGTGTAGTACGGGATCCGCCCTGACAGCGTCAGCGAGCGGATGGCGCGGCTGTCGGCGATCGACTGGGCCCCTTCGGTGGTGTTGAAGACGATCTGGACGCCGCCGTCCTTGAGGGTGTCGACGATGTGCGGGCGGCCCTCGTAGACCTTGTTGACGCGGGTGGCGGGGATGGCGTGGGCGGCGAGGAAGCGCTGGGTGCCGTCGGTGGCGAGGATGCGGAAGCCGAGCTCGTGCAGGATGCGGGAGGCTTCGACGAGGAGGTCGGTCTTGTCGCTTTCCTTGACCGAGACGAAGAGGGTGCCGGTGGTGGGCAGGGCGGTGCCGGCGCCGATCTGGGCCTTGAGGAAGGCGCGGGGGAAGGTGCGGTCCCAGCCCATGACCTCGCCGGTGGAGCGCATCTCGGGGCCGAGCAGGGTGTCGACGCCGGGGAAGCGGTTGAAGGGCATCACCGCCTCCTTGACCGAGAACCAGGGCATGTCGGGGTCGGCGAGCGTCATCGGGTCGGCGAAGGGGAGCGGGTCGTCGGGGCCGGTGCCCTTGGGGTAGGGCTCGCGGAGGGGGAAGGCGGAGAGCGGCTCGCCGGCCATGACGCGGGCGGCGATGGCGGCGATGGCGCTGTCGGTGGCCTTGGCGACGAAGGGGACGGTGCGGCAGGCGCGGGGGTTGACCTCGAGGACGTAGATGTCGCCGTCCTGGATGGCGAACTGCACGTTCATCAGGCCGACGACGCCGAGGGCGATGGCCATGGATTCGGTCTGGCGCTTCAGCGCGTCGATGGTGACGCCGTCGAGGGAATAGGGCGGCAGCGAGCAGGCGCTGTCGCCGGAATGGACGCCGGCCTCCTCGATATGCTCCATGACGCCGGCGATGTGGACGTCGCGGCCGTCGGAGATGGCGTCGACGTCGACCTCGATGGCGTTGGCGAGGTAGCTGTCGAGGAGGACGGGGGTGTCGCCGGAGACCTGCACGGCGTCGCGGATGTAGCGGGCGAGCTGGGCGTCGTCGCGGACGATCTCCATGGCGCGGCCGCCGAGGACGTAGGACGGGCGGATGACCAGCGGGTAGCCGATCTCCTTGGCCACGGCCATGGCCTCGGCGGCGGAGCGGGCGATGCCGTTGGCCGGCTGGCGCAGGCCGAGGCGGTGCAGCAGCGCCTGGAAGCGCTCGCGGTCCTCGGCGAGGTCGATGGCGTCGGGGGTGGTGCCGAGGATGGGGATGCCGGCGTCGTGCAGGGCGTCGGCGAGCTTCAGCGGGGTCTGGCCGCCGAACTGGACGATGACGCCGTGCAGGGTGCCGTTCTCCTGCTCGACGCGGAGGATCTCGAGCACGTGTTCGAGGGTGAGGGGCTCGAAGTAGAGGCGGTCGGAGGTGTCGTAGTCGGTGGAGACCGTCTCCGGGTTGCAGTTGACCATGATGGTCTCGTAGCCGGCTTTCGTCAGCGCGAAGCAGGCGTGGCAGCAGCAGTAGTCGAACTCGATGCCCTGGCCGATGCGGTTCGGGCCGCCGCCGAGGATGACGATTTTGCGGGCGTCGGTGGGGCGGGCCTCGCATTCGGTGTAGCCGCCATGCTCGACCTCGTAGGTGGAGTACATGTAGGGGGTCTGCGCCTCGAACTCGCCGCCGCAGGTGTCGATGCGCTTGAAGACGGCGCGCACGCCGAGGCGCTGGCGCTCGGCGCGGACGCCGGTCTCGGTGCGGGCGGTGAGCGTGGCGAGGCGGGCGTCGGAGAAGCCGAACTGCTTGAGGCGGCGCAGCGCGTGTGGCTCGCGCGGCAGGCCGGTCTCGCGCAGGCGGTCCTCCTCGTCCACGATCTCGCGGATGCGGGCGAGGAACCAGGGGTCGTATTTGGTGACGGCGTGGATCTCGTCGTCGGAGAGGCCGTGGCGCATGGCCTGGGCGGCGAGGCGCAGGCGGTCGGGGGTCTGGGCGGAGAGCGCCTTGACGATGGAAGCGTGGGCGTCGGGGCCGTCGGCGCCGGGGATGTCGATCTCGTCGAAGCCGGTGAGGCCGGTCTCCAGCGAGCAGAGGGCCTTCTGCACCGACTCGTGGAAGGTGCGGCCGATGGCCATGGCCTCGCCGACCGATTTCATCGCGGTGGTGAGCAAGGGCTCGGCGCCGGGGAACTTCTCGAAAGCGAAGCGGGGGATCTTGGTGACGACGTAGTCGATGGTGGGCTCGAAGGAGGCCGGCGTCACCTGGGTGATGTCGTTGTCGAGCTCGTCCAGGGTGTAGCCGACGGCGAGCTTGGCGGCGATCTTGGCGATGGGGAAGCCGGTGGCCTTGGAGGCCAGGGCGGAGGAGCGGGAGACGCGGGGGTTCATCTCGATGACGATGAGGCGGCCGGTCTCCGGCTGGACGGCGAACTGGACGTTGGAGCCGCCGGTCTCGACGCCGATCTCGCGCAGCACCGCGATCGAGGCGTTGCGCATCATCTGGTATTCCTTGTCGGTCAGCGTCAGCGCCGGGGCGACGGTGATGGAGTCGCCGGTGTGGACGCCCATCGGGTCGATGTTCTCGATGGAGCAGACGATGATGCAGTTGTCGCGCTTGTCGCGGACCACCTCCATCTCGAATTCCTTCCAGCCGAGCAGGATCTCGTCGATCAGGATCTGGGACATCGGCGAGGCATCGAGGCCGGTCTTGCAGATGCGCTCGTAGTCCTCGCGGTTGTAGGCGACGCCGCCGCCGGTGCCGCCGAGGGTGAAGGCGGGGCGGATGATCGCGGGCAGGCCGACGTGCTCGATGGCGGCCATGGCCTCGGCCATGGTGTTGGCGATGGTGGCCTTGGGGTTTTCCAGGCCGATGCGGTCCATGGCCTCGCGGAAGAGCTTGCGGTCCTCGGCCTTCTCGATCGCCTCGCGCTTGGCGCCGATCAGCTCGACGCTGAATTTGGCGAGCACGCCCATGTCGTCGAGCGCCAGCGCGGTGTTGAGGCCGGTCTGGCCGCCCATGGTCGGCAGCAGCGCGTCGGGGCGCTCCTTCTCGATGATCTTCGCGACGATCTCCGGGGTGATCGGCTCGATGTAGGTGGCGTCGGCCATCTCCGGGTCGGTCATGATGGTGGCCGGGTTGGAGTTGACCAGGACCACCCGGTAGCCCTCCTCGCGCAGCGCCTTGCAGGCCTGCACGCCGGAATAGTCGAACTCGCAGGCCTGGCCGATGACGATCGGCCCCGCGCCGATGATCATGATCGAGCGGATGTCGGTTCTCTTGGGCATGCGGCCTCGGCATGAGGTGGGCCCGCCACCTGGGCGGGAGACGGCGGCAAATTGGCGTGGTTATAGAGGGGAGGCGCGGCGGTGCAAGGCCCGATCACGCGCGAAGCGAGCCGCCGCGGGCGCCCGCGCGCAGTCGCCAGACGCCTGACGACCGCCGAAGGTTCAGATAGAGATTTCGCTTCGGCGTGCATTGTTGCCGATGCCCGACAAACGAGGAATGTCGGTCGATCCTATCGAAGCCGCGCCGATCCCGTTGTCGCCATCCGTCCTGGGGTTGATGGGGCGGCGATGCCGCTTCAGGTCCGGTCCTTGAAGCTCTTGAGCTTGAAGGCGAGCCAGATCAGGTCGATGCCGAAGATGATGGCGAAGGTGGCGATCAGCCAGATCACCGCGAGGGCGCCGGCGGCCGGCTGGAAGAACATGAGCACGCCGAAGATCACCGCGAGCGCGCCCGAGACGATGAGCAGCCATTCGCCCTCGATCTCCTTGCGCAGCTGGATGGCGCCGATGATCGCCATGACGCCGATGGCGATGGCCCAGATGGCGATGAAGATGAGCAGCACCGAGCCGGTGAGCGCGGGGGCGAAGAAGGCGATGAGGCCGGCGGCGATGCCGAGGACGCCGGTCAGCGCCAGCCACCAGCGGCTGCCGGTGGTGGCGCCCTTGCCCATGATCGCGGCCCCGAGCGAGAAGATGCCGTCGGCGAAGGTGTAGACACCCCAGAGCAGCACCAGCGAGAGCGCGGAAAGCGCCGGCCAGAACAGCGAGATGATGCCGAAGAGCACGGCGGCGATGCCGCGGAGCAGCATCAGCCACCAGTGCTCGGCCATGGAACGGAGCAGGGGCCGGGAGGCGAGATGCTCGAGGGCGTCGGTGCTGGTCATGGCCGGGTTTTCCTTCTGTGACAGTCGCCTGCGGGGTATTCTATACCCGCCCCGCGTGGCTGGGAAGCGGGGTCAGGCGAGGCGGAGGCTGGCGGCGCCGGCGAGGATGAGGGCGGCGCAGGCGAGGCGGACGGGGCCGATGCGCTCGTGCAGGATCAGGCCGGCGATGGCCATGCCGAAGAGGATCGAGGTCTCGCGCAGGGCGGCGACCATGGCGACCGGGGCGTGTGCCATCGCCCAGAGGGCGAGGCCGTAGGAGCCGAGGTTGCCGGCGCCGCCGATGAGGCCGGAACGCCAGTCGCGGGCGGCGGCGGCCAGGAGCGCGCGGCGGCGCACGAGGAGCGCCCAGGTGACGAGCGGGACGGCGTTGAAGAGAAAGAGCCACATGGCATAGGCCACGGGCGCGCCCGACAGGCGCACGCCGGCGCCGTCGATGACCGTGTAGGCGGCGATGACGCCGGCGTTGCAGACGGCGATGAACGCGCCCTTGCGCGAGCCGCCGCCGCGGAAGGCCAGCGCGATGCCGAAGACGCCCGACGAGATGAGCGCGATGCCGCCCCAGGCCGCGGGGGCGAGCCGCTCGCCGAGGACGACGGCGCCGAAGGCCGCGACCAGCGCCGGGGCGAGGCCGCGCATGAGCGGGTAGGCCTGGCTCATGTCGGTGGCGCGGTAGGCGCCGGCGACCAGAGTGAAGTAGAGAACCTGCAGCAGTGTGGAGGCGGCGATGAACGGCCAGCTCGCCGGCTCCGGGAGCGGCAGGAAGGGCAGCGCCGCCAGCGCGATGAGCGCCGAGGCCGCGGCGACGAGAACGGTCGTCAGCAGCTTGTCCGCGCCGCGCTTGACCACCGCGTTCCAGGTGGCGTGCAGCGCCGCGCCGAGGAGGACGGCTGCGAAGACGGTGGGCGACATCGGGGCTCGGGGGTGGGAGGCAGCGTGCGCCGTCCCTTAGAGCACGGCGGGCGGGGAGGGAAAGGGCGATTGCGGCTTGCCTTCGTTCGGGGCGCGGGATCTGGCTTTCGTGTCGGGCGGCGGCTGCTCGAGTTCGGGCGATCTACCTCGC
This sequence comes from uncultured Alphaproteobacteria bacterium, assembly GCA_963796805.1. Classification (GTDB taxonomy): domain Bacteria; phylum Pseudomonadota; class Alphaproteobacteria; order Rhodobacterales; family Rhodobacteraceae; genus Amaricoccus. Next base: position 89,999 of record CAWCNG010000007.1, on the reverse strand, counting down.
GGCGCCGCTGGCGCGGACGCCGGGCTTCGCGTGGGCCGAGCTGGCGCGGGGGCGGGGTCGGCTGGCGCGAGGTGGCGACGGTGGCGGCCGCGACGGCGGTGGTGTCGGGCGTTCTCGTCTGGGCGCTGCCGGGTCAGGTGCTGGCGCTGCCGCGGCGGGCTCCGGGGCTCTGGGCCGCGATCCTGCGGATCCATCCGTTCCTCTCGGCGCTGCCGCAGGAGCTGGTCTTCCGGCTGCTCTTCTTCCGCTGCCGAGGCGGGCTGTTCGCCCGGCCGCGGTGGCGGTGGCGGCCAATGCGCTGGTCTTCGGGCTGGCGCACCTGATGTTCTGGAACTGGGTGGCGGTAGTGCTGACCGTGCTGGGCGGGGCGATCTTTGCCCGCGCCTATCGCCGCCGCGCAATCCTGCAGGCGGTGCTGCTGCACGCCGTCGTCTTCACCATCGGGCTGCGGGTCTCCTTCTACCACGGCGTCGTAGGGCGGTAGGTGCACGCCCCTGGCGCTGGTGGCGGCGGTTCAGGATCCGGTAAGGCGGGCGGCGGGCTTGCGCAGGGGCGCCTCGTGCAGGGCGGCGTATTCGGGGATGTCGAGCTCGGCCTCGGCGAGGCTCTCCATGGCCTCGGGGATGTAGTCGCGGGTCAGCGGCACGCGGGTCTGGTCGCGGGCGAGCTGCAGGTGGAAGACGTGGATGGCGTCGTGGCGGAAGGCGCTCTCGGAGCCGGCGAGGTAGAATTCCCACATGCGGATGAAGCGCTCGTCGAAGAGATCGAGAACGGCAGCCCGGTTGGCAAGGAAGCGCTGGCGCCATGCCCGGGTGGTCTCGGCATAGTGCAGCGAGAGGATCTCGGTGTCGCGCACCAGCAAGCCGGCGTTCTCGACGGCGGGGAAGACCTCGGAGAGTGCCGGGATGTAGCCGCCGGGGAAGATGTACTTGTCGATGAAGGGCTGGTTGTAGGGCGCCGGGAAGGGCTGCGCCATGGCGTGCAGCAGCATGACGCCGTCGGGGGCGAGGAGGCGCTGGGCGGTGCGGAAGTAGGTGGGGAACTGCGGCAGGCCCACGTGCTCGAACATGCCGACCGAGACGATGTTGTCGAACTCGCCCTGCACCTCGCGGTAGTCCTGCAGGCGGAAGCGCACGCGGTTGGCGAGGCCGGCGGCGGCGGCGCGCTCGGTGGCGACGCGGTGCTGCTCGCGCGAGAGGGTGATGCCGGTGACGTCGGCGCCGGTGACGCGGGCGAGATAGAGCGCCATGCCGCCCCAGCCGCAGCCGATGTCGAGCACGCGCCCGCCCGGGCGGACGAGGAGCTTGGCGGCGATCAGGCGCTTCTTGGCGAGCTGGGCCTGGTCGAGCGTCATGTCGGGGCGCTCGAAGTAGGCGCAGGAATACTGCATGTCGGCGTCGAGGAAGAGCCGGTAGAGCCGTTCGTCCAGGTCGTAGTGGTGGGCGACGTTGGCGCGGGCCGCCTTGATCCCGACAGCGCGCAGGATCGGCGCGTGAACGATGCTGCGCCAGAGGTGAAGGGCCGTGGCGACCGGGGTGGCGAGTTCGGGGCGGGTGTTGCGCTTGGCCAGTGCGAGGAACTCGTAGATATCGCCGTGCTCGACGACGATGCGGCCGTCCGTGTAAAGCTCGGGGAAGGCGAGGCCCGGGTCGAGCAGCACGCGGCGCAGTGCCGCGGCGTCGGTGAAGCGAAGGGCGAGTGCGGTTCCGTTGCCATCGCCGTAGGTTTCGGAGCGCCCCGACGGATAGCTGACGCGAAGGCTCCCGGTGGAGATCCGTTTCCGGAAAATCGCGTGGAGGGCACTTTCGAGCATTCGGTTCGGCACGGAATTGAGCTATGCCAGAATAAGCTAGCGCAGGTCGCCGATCTTGCCAAGGCCTTGAACCATCATGGCTTCGCCGCTTCGGCGTCGAAGTCGGCGAAGGCCGCGGCGGCGCCCGGATGGAGCGGCGCGGAGAGGCCGGTCGAGCGCATCCGGACCGGGTCCAGGCCAGCGAGGACAGGTGCGCGCATGGCGAGTGCGGGAAGGGTCCGCAGCGTCTCGGCGACCACGGCCTCGACGATGTCCGCGTCGATGTCGCTGCGGGTGACCAGGGTCGCCATGACCGAGAAGGTCGGGACGTCGGTGCGCAGCTCGGGGTAGGTCGAGCGCGCGATGGTCAGCGGGACGTACTCGGAGCCGGCGTGCAGCACCGCCTCGACCTGCGGCCCCTGCAACGGGATCAGCGTGGCCCCACACGTGGAAAGCGCCCTGGCCACGGCGCCGTTGGGATGGCCGACGATCAGCAGGGTGGCGTCGACGCGCCCGGCGCAGAGCTCGTCGATTGAGCTGGCGGCCGGCAGCTCGAAGATTGCTGCGAAGTCGTCGAGGCCGATGTCGAGCGCGGCGAGCACGCGGTTCAGCGTGGCGCGGCGGCCGGATGCCGGCGGGCCGATGTCGATCCGCTTGCCGAGGATGTCGGCGATCTGGGTGATGCCGGAGCCGCTCCGGGCCAGGACCGTAATCGACTCCGGGTAGAGTGACATGACGCTGGTGAGGTTAGTCATCGGGCCTGCGGCGGCGTAGATGTCGGTGCCTTCGTAGGCGGCCTTCTGCCAGTCGGACTGCACCATCGCGAAGTCGAGCTGGTACGAGCGCAGCGCCTCGAGGTTGTAGAGCGAGCCCGGAGTCGCCTCGGGGCTGCAGCGCAGGACCCCGCGATGGGCGCGGTTGAGCGAATTGCAGATGGCGTTGGTCGCCGCGAAGTAGCTCCCGCCGACCTCGCCGGATCCGACGCTGAAGAGGCGAAGATCCTGGGCGCCGGCGGGGGCCGAGTGCGCGAGGACGAGAAGGGCGGCGAGGAGGCGCAGCATGGACTTCTCCGATCCCGGTTCGGCGAAATAGAGCACTCCGGCCTGCCAATGGCAAAGCAGATTTTGTTTTTCCGTTGCAGTCCTTCGCGGTATGGGTGGGTTGGCTGCCGCCGTTCAAGCGGCGGGTCGGGATGGGGAAATGCCTGATTTCATCTACGACATTCCGCTTCGGCAGCTGGCGATCAACTTCGCGCTGATCGCGGTCCTCGCGATCGTCCTCGGGATCCTGATCATCAAGCCGATCCTGCGGCTGCTGATCGGTTCGCCGCCGGATCTCAACGAGTTGATCGGCCACGGCACCGCCGGCTTCAGCCTGTTCTACGGCCTGCTGCTCGGCCTGCTGACGGTCTCGGCCTATCAGAACAATGCCCAGATCAAGCAGGCGATCCTGAACGAGGCGACCGCGCTCGGGGCACTCTATGCCGACATGTCGAGCTATCCCGAGCCGATCCGCTCGGACATGAAGGCGATGCTGCGCGACTATCTGCTTTTCACCATCCATCGCGACTGGCCGGCGCACCGGGAGGGCGAGTTCCTGAACGGCGGCGCCAACCGCGCCAACGCCATGCGGCAGCGCCTGGCCAACTTCGAGCCGGAGACGAGGGGTCAAGAGATCGTCCACGCCGATACCATCGCCGCGTTCCAGAGCTTCGCGGTGGCGCGGCAGGCAAGGCTGACCGGGGTCATCATCGAGATCCCCGACGTGCTCTGGTACGCGGTGCTGGTCGGGGCGGTGATCAACCTCATCCTGCTGGTCATGCTGCGCATGCGGCCGATGATGCAGTTCGTTCTCGGCACGATCACGGCGTTCTTCCTCGGGGTGATCCTGTTCGTGATCGTCGCGCTCGACGACCCGCTGCGGGGGGCGAGCGGGCTCGAGCCCGAACCACTGCAGCTGCTCTGGGACCGGACCATGGTCTGGGACGAGCCGCTGTCATGAGGGGCGCGCGCCATGGCTGAGTTCACCGTGCGCGAGATCGAGGGGATGCGGCAGGTCCGCATCGACATCCGCGAGGAGACGGTGCGCGCCCGGCGAGGGGCAATGTCGAACATGCGCGGCGAGATCACGCTGACGCCGCGTCTGCCCAACGTCGGGGACATCTTCCGCTCGATCTTCACCAGCGAGGCGCGGATCCGGCCGTTCTACAACGGGACGGGCTCGATCCTGCTGCAGCCGTCGCTTGGGGGCTATCACGTGGTCGACGTGAGCGAGGGCGAGGACTGGATCCTGGAGCCGGGCGTCTACTGGGCCTCGGAGGGCGGGGTGGAGCTCGGGCTGCACCGCGAGCCGCTGTTCGCGAGCCTCTGGGCCGGCGACGGGATCCTGGTGTGGAAGACGACGCTGGCCGGGCAGGGCCGCGTTGCGATCAATGCGCCGGGGCCGGTGGAGGTGGTCGACATCGCCGATGGCGAGTTGCGCGTGCAGGGGCGGCTGGTGCTGGGCCGCACCTCCGGGCTGGGGTTCACCTCGCAGCGCTCGGCGCGGTTCCCGCGCAACTTCATCTCCGGGCAACGGCGGTTGCGTGTCTTCGGCGGCACCGGGCGGGCGCTGGTCTGCTGGACGCCGTACTGGAACGAGCATCTCTACCGGCGGATGACCGGGGAGGGAATCGAGGGTTCGCTCTTCGAGTGAGCCCGCGCCTCCTCGGCCATTGACCCTCGCCCCGGCCCGGCGCATCTGGCGGCTTTCCGGGCGGAACGGGGGCGGGAGGTGGCCGAGGCCTTCATCGAGGTGGATCGCGGGCCGGCGGGTGCGCCGGGGCGCTTTGCGCGCCCCGCGGAGATCATTTCGGCCGCGCGCCTCGAGGAAGTGCCGGCGGCGCTGGCGGCGCTGGACCGGGCGCTGGCGGGCGGGGGGTGGATCGCGGGGTTTGCCTCCTACGAGCTCGGCTATGCCTTCGAGCCCCGGCTGGCGGCGCCCCTGCCGGCGGGGCGGCGGCTGCCGCTCCTCGCCTTCGGCGTGTTCGGCCCGCCGGAAGCGGCCATGCCGGCGAGGCCCGGCGGTATGCTCGGGCCGTTTCATCCGGCCTGGGACGCAGCCGCCTACGGCGCGGCCTTCGCGCGGGTGGCGGCCTATATCCGCGCCGGCGATATCTACCAAGCCAACCTGACCATGCCGCTGACCGGCCGCTGGCAGGGCGACCCGGCGGCGCTCTACGCCCGGCTGGTGCAGCGTCAGCCGGTGGGGCACGGGGCGCTGGTGGTGTTGCCGGGCGTCACGCTGCTGTCGCGCTCGCCTGAGCTTTTCTTCGCGCTGGACGGGGCGGGCGGGATCGAGGCGCGGCCGATGAAGGGCACCATGCCGCGGGATGCCGACCCCGCGCGCGATGCCGGCCTGGCGGCGGCACTGGCGAGGGACGAGAAGAACCGGGCGGAGAACCTGATGATCGTCGATCTCCTGCGCAACGACATCTCGCGGATCGCGGAGATCGGGTCGGTTCGGGTGCCGGAGCTCTTCGCCGTCGAGAGCTATGCCACGGTGCATCAGATGGTGTCGCGGGTGGTCGGGCGGCTTTCGCCGGGGACGCGGCTGTCGCAGATCCTGGCCGCGCTCTTTCCCTGCGGCTCGGTGACCGGGGCGCCGAAGCTGCGGGCGATGGAGATCCTGCGCGAGCTCGAGCCCTGGCCGCGCGAGGCCTATTGCGGCGCCATCGGCTGGGCGGCGCCGGATGGGCGGGCGTCGTTCAACGTGGCGATCCGCACGCTGGCGCTTTATCCCGGCGGCGAGGCGGTGCTGAACGTGGGCGGCGGGGTGGTGGCGGACTCCGCCGCGGACGCCGAGTACGAGGAGGCCTTGTGGAAAGCGCGCTTCGCCGGTCCGCTCCCGGCGATCTGAAGCTGATCGAGACCTTTCGCTGGGAGCCGGGGGGCGGGTTCGTCCGGTTGCCGGCGCACCTGGCGCGGCTGGCCCGCAGTGCGGTGGCGCTGGCAGTGCCGCTGGAGCTGGCGGCGGTGGAGCGGGCGCTGGCGGGGGTGGGCGCGCCGGTGCCGTTGCGGGTGCGCCTGACGGTGGCGCTGGACGGCAGCCCGGCGGTGGAGACCGCGCCTCTGCCGGCGGCGAAGCCGGAGTGGCGGGTGCGGTTGGCCGAGGCGCGGCTTCGGTCGGGCGACCCGTGGCTTCGGGTCAAGACCACGGAGCGGCGCGCCTACGACGCCGCGCGTTTGGCACTGCCGGACGGGGTCGACGAGGCGGTGTTCCTGAACGAGCGGGGGGCGGTCTGCGACGGGACGATCACCAACGTCTTTCTCGAGCGCGCGGGGAAACTGGTGACCCCGCCGCTGTCGTGCGGGCTGCTCCCGGGGGTGCTGCGGGCGGAGTTGCTGGCCGATGGGAGATGCCGGGAGGCGGAGCTGGGTCCGGATGACCTGCGGCGGGGGCGGCTTCTCGTGGGCAACTCCCTGCGCGGGCTGATCCCGGCGCGGCTGGCCTGAGCGCGGTGCGCACTGCTATGCTGCGTGAACTGGAACGGGAGCGGGCGGCGATGATGCGGATTGCGCCGATGACGCTTGAGGATCTCGAGACGGCGCTCGGGTGGGCCGCGGCCGAGGGGTGGAACCCCGGCCTTCATGACGCGGAGGCGTTCCTCGCGGCCGATCCGGAGGGCTTCCTGATGGGATGGGTCGATGGCGAGCCGGTGGCCTGCATCTCGGCGGTGCGCCACGGCGACGATTTCGGCTTCCTCGGGCTCTATATCTGCCGGCCGGAGCACCGGGGGAAGGGCCTGGGGCTGCAACTGTGGCGGGCCGCCATGGCGCATTTCGGCGATCGCACCATCGGGCTCGACGGTGTGGTGGCGCAGCAGGACAATTACCGAAAGTCGGGGTTCGAGCTGGCGCGGCGGACCATCCGGTTTCGCGGGATTGTCGAAGGCGGGGCGTCGCCCGGGGTCGTTTCGGTCGCGGCGGGGATGCTGCCGGAGCTGCTGGCGCTGGATCGCGCGGTGGGGGGCGTGGAGCGGCCGGACTACCTGCGGCGCTGGTTCACCGACACGGCGAGCCGGCGCACGCTGGTGAGCCGGGGTGACGGCGGGATCACCGGGATCGGCACCATCCGGGTCTGCCGCGACGGAAGCAAGGTCGGGCCGTTGATCGCCGGGGACGCCGCGGAGGCCGAGGCGCTGCTCGATGCGCTGGCGGCACAGTTTCCGGGAGCGGAGCTTTCGCTCGACGTGCCGGAGACGAACCCGGCGGCGATGGAGCTGGCGCGGCGGAAGGGGCTGGTGCCGATCTTCGAGACGGCGCGGATGTACCGCGGCGCGGCGCCGGCGCGCCGGCCGGAGGCGTGGTTCGGCGAGGCGACGCTGGAGCTCGGCTAGGGCCCCGGCCTTGACACTCGGCTGGCTGCGGAGTGTATCCGCGCGAAACCTTGCCCGAGGAGCCGACGATGCATCCCTACCGCAGCCATACCTGCGCCGAGCTGAACCTTGGCAATGCCGGGGAGACGGTGCGCCTGTCGGGCTGGGTGCATCGGGTGCGCGACCATGGCGGGGTGCTTGTTCATCGACCTGCGCGATCACTACGGCATCACGCAGGTGGTGGCGGACGGCGACAGCCCGGCGTTCGCGGACGCCGAGAAGGTGCGCGCGGAGTGGGTGATCCGGGTCGACGGGGTGGTGAAGGCGCGTGACGCCGGGCTGGTCAACGCGAAGATCCCGACCGGGGAGATCGAGGTCTACGTGCGCGAGCTCGAGGTGCTGGGGGCGGCGGAGGAGCTGCCGCTGCAGGTGTTCGGCGAGGCGGAATATCCCGAGGAAACAAGGCTGAAGTACCGGTTCCTCGACCTGCGGCGGGAGGGGCTGCACGCGAACATCATGCTGCGGGCGAAGGTGATCACCAGCCTGCGCAAGCGAATGGAGGCGCAGGGGTTCACCGAGTTCCAGACGCCGATCCTGACGGCGTCGAGCCCGGAGGGGGCGCGGGATTTCCTGGTGCCGTCGCGGCTGCATCCAGGGCAAGTTCTATGCGCTGCCGCAGGCGCCGCAGCAGTTCAAGCAGCTGATCATGGTGGCGGGTTTCGACCGGTACTTTCAGATCGCACCCTGCTTCCGCGACGAGGATCCGCGGGCGGATCGGTCGCCGGGGGAGTTCTATCAGCTCGACATTGAGATGAGCTTCGCCACGCAAGACGATGTTTTTGCTGCGATCGAGCCGGTGATGCGCGGGGTGTTCGAGGAGTTCGGCGGCGGGCGGCCGGTGACGCCGGTGTTTCCGAAGATCGCCTACCGGGACGCGATGCTCTGGTACGGGTCGGACAAGCCGGACTTGCGTAACCCATTGAAGATGCAGATAGTTTCGGAGAATTTCCGCGGGTCGGGGTTCAAGGTCTTTGCCGGGCTGCTGGAACAGGCCGGGACGGAGGTGCGGGCGATCCCGGCGCCGGGGGGCGGTAGTCGCGGCGTTCTGCGACCGGATGAACGCGTTCGCCCAGGGCGAGGGGCTGCCGGGGATGGGGTATATCTTCTGGCGCGCGGGCGGCGACGGGCTGGAGGCGGCGGGGCCGGTGGCCAAGGCGCTGGGGCCGGAGCGGACGGAAGCTATCCGGGTTCAGTTGGGATTGGGTGAAGGGGACGCGGCGTTCTTCCTGGCCGGGCAGCCGGCGAAGTTCGAGGCGGTGGCCGGGAAGGCGCGGAACGTCATCGGCAAGGAGCTGGGGCTGACGGTGGAGGACCGGTTCGAGTTCTGCTGGATCGTGGATTTCCCGATGTACGAGCGGGATCCGGACACGGGCAAGCTCGACTTCTCGCACAATCCCTTCTCGATGCCGCAGGGGGGGCTGGAGGCGCTGGAGACGCAGGACCCGCTGGATGTGCTGGGATATCAGTATGATATCGTCTGCAACGGGGTGGAGCTGTGCTCGGGGGCGGTGCGGAACCACAAGCCGGAGATCATGTACAAGGCCTTCGAGATCGTGGGCTACGACCGGGCGCATGTGGATGCGCATTTCGGCGGGATGCTGTCGGCGTTCCGCTGTGGGGCGCCGCCGCATGCGGGGATCGCGCCGGGGATCGACCGGATCGTGATGCTGCTGGCCGGGGCGGAGAACATCCGCGAGGTGATCATGTTCCCGATGAACCAGCGGGCGGAGGACCTGATGATGGGGGCGCCTTCGGAGGCGACGAACGAGCAGCTGCAGGGAGCTGGGAATTCGGTTGGTTCCCAAGGGTTAACGGCGGGAAGTTGGACGTACAACTCATGTACATCGCATGTACATCGCATGCACGCCCTCGGCACGTGGCGGTGAAAGGTTAATCGCGGTCGGCCAGCGGGTGGCCGGCGCGGATAGGGGGCGTCGACGGGCAGCGGCGTGCCGGTCTTGCGGCGCGGGTTGCCGGGGCCGCAGACGAAGGATGCCCGCAGTCGCGCGCGATCGGCATCGTCCGCGAATGGCCCCGCCGCGGTCGCGACGATCCGGTCGATGTCCGGCGGCGGCGTCTCCCAGCAACTCCAGACGTAGAAGCGGCGCGGCGGTCTCGGGCGCATGCCCTCAGGCAGCAGCGTGCCGGCGTTGCCGATCAATTCTTCGAGCTGGGCTTGCGTCAGCCCTTGCGCGCCGCGCAGATCCGCAGAATGGGCCGGCGACGCCCGGTTTGATGCGCCGGCCCATTCTGATCGGCGCAGGTCGGCCCGCGCTGAGGTCCGCCCCGTCCATCTGCGCCCCGCTGAGGTCCGCCCCGTCCATCTGCGCCCCGGAGGTCCGCCCCGTCCATCTGCGCCCCGCGGAGGTTCGCCCCGTCCATCTGCGCCCCGCTGAGGTTCGCCCCGTCCATCTGCGCCCCGCTGAGGTTCGCCCCGTCCATCTGCGCCCCGCTGAGGTTCGCCCCGTCCATCTGCGCCCCGCTGAGGTCCGCCCCGTCCATCTGCGCCCCGCGGAGGTTCGCCCCGTCCATCTGCGCCCCGCGTGAGGTTCGCCCCGTCCATCTGCGCCCCGCTGAGGTCCGCCCCGTCCATCTGCGCCCCGCTGAGGTCCGCCCCGTCCATCTGCGCCCCGCTGAGGTTCGCCCCGTCCATCTGCGCCCCGCTGAGGTTCGCCCCGTCCATCTGCGCCCCGCTGAGGTTCGCCCCGTCCATCTGCGCCCCGCTGAGGTCCGCCCCGTCCATCTGCGCCCCGCGGAGGTCCGCCCCGTCCATCTGCGCCCCGCTGAGGTCCGCCCCGTCCATCTGCGCCCCGCTGAGGTCCGCCCCGTCCATCTGCGCCCCGCTGAGGTTCGCCCCGTCCATCTGCGCCCCGCTGAGGTCCGCCCCGACGAGCGACGCCCCTGAAGCTTCGGCCCGGCGGAGGTCGCGGCGGCGCAGGTCCAGTTCGGGGAGCGCCGCTCGCTCGCTCCTGCGCTCCTCGACCACGCCGCGGCGAAGCGGCGATCGAGGTCGGCGAAGTGGGCGGCGCAGGCGTCGCCCGCGAGGCCGTGCCCGCCGCACCATTCCGTACGGGCGGCGAGAACCGGGGCCGGGGTCTCGCGGCGCGGGGCGGCGGGCTGGTCGCAGGCGTCCATGGCGATGCCCTCGCGGCGGCACCAGGTTTCGCGGAAGGCGGCTGCGCGCCACGGCCGGCGCGCGCCAGTCATCCGGAAGCGGGACGAGTTCCTCGCCGATGAGGTCGGTGCGGGCGAGGGGAAGCCGCAGATCGTCGCTGGTAAACCAGCGGACGACGGGTGTGCCTGCCGGCACCGTGAAGCTGACGTCTTCGAGGGTCCAGAAACCGTCCGCGTAGTTGTCGAGGCCGCCCTCGGTGCGGAGCCAGCTGATGGAAACCAGCAGCAGTGCCGCGAGGCCGGCCGCCGGCACCTCCGCGCCGAGCGACCAGTGCAGCGGCCGCAGGCGGCCGAGGCGCTCCTCGGCGCGCCACCAGCTGGTGAAGCCGACGACGAGGGTGATCCAGAAGCAGGCGCCGATGAGGAGGGTCATCCACTCGGCGTGGGCCGGCATCGAGCGCCACCAGGCGTAGCCGAGGACGATGGGGCCGGCGCCCCAGACGAGGAGGCGGGTGATCCAGTCGGTGAGGAAGGCGAGGGGGCGGGCGCTCGCCGTCGGGTCGCGCTGGCGGATCAGGACGAAGTCGCCGACGAGCCAGTGGTGGGTGGCGTCGGCGTCGGTGGTGCGGGCCTGCCCGTGGGCGTCCCAGAGCTTGATCAGGAAGAGGTGGAGGTAGGTGTAGAGGGCGGCGCCGAGGATGGGGGCGACGTAGAAGAAGCTGGCGGTCGGGATGGCGACGTTGACGAGGGGGAGGTCGGTCTGGCGGGAGGGGACGAAGAAGTCGGCGTCCTTGACGCCGAGCAGCGTGATGCCGACGAAGACGAGGTAGCCGAGGAGCGAGAACCAGGCGGTGCGGGCGAGCTGGGAGAGCTCGTTGATGCGGTCGATCTGGGCCTTGGTGGCGGGCATGGAGGGCCTGGAAAATGGCTTGCGGCAATGGGACGACTGTAGCGGAACGGGCGGGTGGTGTCATGCCCGGGGCGAGTCCGGTGGCCTGGGGCGGCGACGGGGGCGGGCATGCCGAAGCAGGGGCGTCGCGCCGGGGCGGCGGATGCGGTAGGGTGCGGGCGGGAGTTCCGGGGAGATGGTCATGAAGGGATTGCTCGCGGCGGCGGTGCTCGCGGCCGGCCTGTCGGGTCCGGCCGGGGCGCAGGACGACGAGGCGGCGATGATCGCGGGGAGCTATCTCTTGCACCAGTCGGACGGGTATTTCCGCATCCTCACCTTCGACGCCGACGGGCAGGTCAGCCAGGTGAGCGACCAGGAGCGGCTCCTCGGCTTCAGCGCCGGGCAGGGGGCGTGGTCGGCGCGCGGCGACGGGCAGGCGGCGGCGCAGGTCGTCGACTTCGCCTATGACCGCGACAGCGGCGCGCCCTCCGGGCCGAACCTGATCGTCTACACCCTGGCCTTCGGCGACGCGGCCGACGGGAAGTACCAGAGCGTGGCCGGCTCCTATGCGGGCAAGGACTGGGGCGCGCAGGTCGACCCCTTCGATGCGGGGGCGCCGATGCGCGAGTTCGGGATCGACTTCACCGGGCGGCGGATTCCGGCACCTTAGCGGCGGGGGGCGCGGGATGGCGACCGAGCATCTGGTGCCGGAGGATATCCGCGCGCTCTATCACGTCAGGGAGTGGCGGAACGCGGCGGGCGTGCTGATGACGGCCTGCCCGGAGGAATGGGCGGACATCATCGAGGTCCTGCGCGGGTTCCGGCTGCTGCGGTCGGAGATCCTGACGGCGGGGGGCGGGCTTTCGCCGATCTCGCAGGGGATCAACGCGGCGTTCGAGGCGCGGGGGTGGCGGGAGGAGAAGTTCGAGACGCGGATCGTGGTGGGGGAGGTGGAATATGCCTCGCCCGACGCATGCGGTCGACTGCTTCAAGGGACGGGTGGCGCTGGAGCTGGAGTGGAACAACAAGGACCCGTTCTTCGACCGGGATCTGAACAATTTCCGGCTGTTGTTCGATCTTCAGGGCCATCGACGTGGGGGTGATCCTGACGCGGGCGAGCGAGCTGCAGGGGGTGTTCGACGAGCTGGGCAAGGGGTCGAGCTATGGGTCGAGCACGACGCATCACACCAAGCTGTGGCCGCGGATCGAGGGGGGAGCGGCGGCGGGTGTCCGGTGCTGACCTTTGCGATCACGCCGGAGCTTTACGTGGATGATGGCGAGGAGGCGCTGGCGGCGGCGGTGACGGCGAAGGCGGCGCGACGGGGCCGGCGGCGGCGGGGCGGGGTGCCTTTGGAGCTGGGGGCGGACGAGGGAGAGCCGGGGTTCTGGGACGGCGAGGAAGGGTAAGCGGGGGCAAAGGTTTACGCGGAGTTCAGTTCGACCCAGAAAGCGTATGGAAAACGTATGGAATCCATATGGCACCTAAAAGAGTCAGGATTGACGGGCCGACGCAGGGGAATCGCTTGAAGCTCATTGGTGGGTGTGGGTGAGCGCGGCGAGGAGGTAGTCGTCATCCCATCCGAGGGTCTTTCGGCGGACCTTGAGGCTGGCCTTGTCGGGTATCTCCTTGACGATGTTGAGGGCTGCGTGGCGGATGGTGGCCATGTTGGCGGGTCCGCCGCCGGTTCTGAGGCGCATGAGGTCGTCGTGGAAGACGACGTCCATCACCCAGTGGAGGCGGTTCTCGATGCCCCAGTGGGCGCGGACGGCGGCGGCGAAGGCGCTGGCGGAGAGCCGGGCGGAGGAGAGGTAGTAGCGGCGGGCGCGGCTGGTCTTGCCGTCGCGCTCGACCTCGGCCTCGACCATGCCGAGCATCGCGAGGTCCGGGAAGCGCCACTCGCCCGGGAAGCGCCGGTCCGAGGTGAGCCAGCCGACGTCGTGGCTGACGAAGGTGCGGCGGACCTCGATGCGGCCGTGGTCGCCGTCGGTGGTCTCGTGGCGGGCGAGGGTCTCGGCGGGCGCGGCGTCGAAGTGGCGCCGGACCTCCTCGGCGAGCGCCGGCCAGTTGTCCTTGAGCGCGAGGAGATAGTCGGCGCCCTTGCCGCGAATTGCCGTGGCGATCTCGGTCTGGCAGCCCATGGCGTCGATGGTGACGAGCGCGCCGGCCAGTTCGAGCCGGGCGAGCAGGAGAGGGATCGCATTGATCTCGTTCGACTTCTCCGCCACGGCCTCCTGGCCGAGCACCAGCCGCTGCCGGCTCGCCCAGGCCGAGACCAGGTGCAGGGGGGCGCTCCCCTTCGCCTTGCTCCGCCGCGAGGTCTTGCCGTCGATCGCCACGATGTCGGGCTCGGTCTCGCGCAGGCTCTCCACCCAGGCGGTGAAGCACGCGGCGAAGAGCGGCGCGGGCAGCGCGTTCATCACGTCGTTCAGGGTGTCGTGCGAGGCGATGCCCCGCTCGTAGGGCAGCAGCCGACGCAGGAACCCGAGCTTCTTCTGGCCCCAGCGCGCGACCTCGACGAAATCCTCCGCCCCGCCGAGCGTGGCGCACAGCACGACGAGCAGGATCTCGGGTAACGGATAGACCACCTTCCACGCCTGCCGCGGGTCTTCGAGCGCCGAGAACTGGTCGATGAACGACTTGCCTGACATGGATGACCCCGCTGTTTCGAGGCCTCCCATGAATCACAGCAAACTCCATGCCGGAATCCCCATCGGCTTCAAGCGATCCCCCTGGAACTCCGCGAGACCGCCTTGGCTGGTTCACCCGAAGTGTCCACTATGCGTCGCCGATCCTGGAGGTGTCCCGGCGCACAGGCAACCGCTCCGCACAGGGAGTCGCAGGTCGCGAATTGAGTTCGTGCCGGCCCCGATCCGTGGCAAGATGCCCGCCTGACCCTCGCTCCCGCTGCGGATCCTTCGATGGACGACGACCTCCTGACGCTCAATCCCGAGTTCCTGCGATCGCTGATCCTGAAGCTGCGGGCAGTGATGGCCCAGGAGGAGCTGGTCTCGCCCAACTCCGGCTCGAACGCCTCCGACGACGAGGGACCGGCGACGCTGCAGGACAGCCCCGACAACCTGATCCGTGACGAAATCACTGCCCAGATCGAGGATCTGGAGCCCGACCAGCAGGCCGAACTGGTGGCGCTGATGTGGATCGGCCGCGGCGATATGGAGCCCGAGGAGTGGAGCGAGGCGGTCGAGATGGCCGCCGAGCGCCAGGTCGGCCCCACCGCCCGCTACCTGCTCTCCCACCCGCACGTTGCCGACCACCTCGACGAGGGCCTCGATCTCCTCCTCGACGGCTCCGACCTGATGGAAACCGGCGAGTACTGAGCCGGCGCCCGCGACACCCGGACCACGTAAACCCAACCGAAACCCTTCCTCGCGATGATGCCGCCGCCGACCTTGGCGAGGACCTCGCTCCATGACCCTTCCTAGCGCGCTGCGCGATCCCGACCGCGGCGAGAGGATCCTCCTGCTCGCCGTCTTCTCCTTTTTCGTCGTGCGCATGGTCGGGAACTGGATCGAGACCCGCTTGCTCATCAATCTCCTCTACCTCGGCGACCAGAGCCTCGTGGTGGGCTTCATCCTGTTCCGCCGCCCCGCCGCGGCGATCTCGCGGCGGCCGGTGGACTGGATCAACGGGCTCGCGGGAACCTTCCTGCCGCTCCTACTCCTGCCCGCCAGCGGCACGCCGCTCATCCCGATGGCCGCCTGCTGGACGCTGATGCTCCTCGGCCTTGCCCTGCACCTCTCGGCCAAGCTGACGCTCCGGCGCAGCTTCGGCGTCATCGCCGCCAACCGCGGCGTCAAGCTTTCGGGACCCTACCTTCTCGTGCGCCATCCGATGTATCTCGGCTACATGCTGAGCCAGCTCGGTTTCCTCCTCGCCGGCCCGCATTTCGCCAACGTCCTGATCATCGCCTGCCTGTGGAGCCTGCAGATCGGCCGGATCGCCGCCGAGGAGCGGCTCCTCGGCGCCGACGATGCCTACGCCGATCTGACCCGGCGCACGCGCTGGCGCCTGATGCCGGGCGTCTACTGACCGCGCCTCAGTCCGGCTCCAGGATCGCGTAGATCTTCGTCACCCGGCCGATCGACTCCCAGGTGCCGCGAAAGCCCGCCTCGATCACGAAGGCGTCGCCCGGCCCGAAGCCGATGGCGTTGTTCTTCTCGTCGGTCAGCCGCACCCGCCCCACCAGCAGCACGCAGAGCTCGGTCTCGGTGTAGTTCACCGCGATCCGCCCCGGTTCCGCCTGCCAGTGCCCGGCATGGAACCGCCCGCTGGCGTCGGAGAAGGCGTTCCACACCCGCGCGTGCCCCGACCCGGCGACCACCCGGTCGGGCGGCGTGTCGGCGGGCTCCGCCGCCTGCGCGCGGCTGAGCGGGTGGACTCGGACGGGCGTTCCGGACATGCGCTACCTCCCTGCGGCTGCACGCGCCACCCTACACCGCCCGCCGCAGCCCCATAAGGCGGCTGTCCAGCCTCATCGGTCAAAGGTAACCGACCTCCGCAACATCCTCTTTCAAGTCGCGGCACGACGCACTATATCTCAAGGCGTCCGGGCAACCGGACTACGGTGATAAACGCGCACGGAATAAGCGGATCGGACCCGGGGGCGGTACCCGGCGGCTCCACCAGACATCCCTCGTTGGGGGCAGATGGGGCCGAAACAGGATCGACGGACGTGTAAAGGTGTTAGCTTTCACTCGGCGGGATGCCACCGTTATCGGCTCAAAAGCGATAGTTGCCAACGACAACTATGCTCCGGTGGCCGTTGCCGCGTAAGCGGTAGCGAAAACCGAAATCTGAAGTCCTGGGCCTTAGCCGGTTCAGGCGGGGTTCGCAGGCACCTGGCAACAGAAGCCTGCACTAATCCCCATCCAGCTCACACCCGGACCCAGGCGGCGATCTCGTGCCGTCCGATGACGGTGCCATTGTGCCCAAGTGCCGCCACGATCGCCTCGGCCGTGCCGGAGAAGTCAGGCTCGACGGCATGCCCGAGCCGGTCGATCACCGGTCGGAGCGTCGCCGCGAGATCGGTCACCAACCGCACCGTCGGCGGCGCGGACGGGCCGGCTCCGATCGCGGCGTCCAGTATCATGTTCGGGGGCGCAAGCCCCGCGGCGGCGAACACCAGGGGCAGTCGGGCGCCGAACGCGTCGTGCGCGCCGCCGGCGACCAGTGCCGCACGGATCAAGGCGCAGACGCGGTCGAAGGCCGCGACGGAAGGGGCGCAACGGGCGCCATCCCAGTCGGGCTCGTGGAACACCAGCACACCACCCGGCCCCACCCGTCGCGCAAGCGCGGCGACAAGGCGGTGCGGTTCGGGCACGAACATCAGCACGTAGCGCCCGGCCACCGCGTCGAACGGGCGTCCCAGGTCCATCGCCGCCGGATCACCCTCAAGGAACGTCACGTTGTCCAGCCCGGCGGCGGCGACGCGCGCCCGCGCCGTGGCAACCGCCGCCGGCGACAGGTCGACGCCGACAACCTCGCCGCCGGGTCCGACCAGTCCGGCCAGGACCATCGCCGTGTGACCGGCCCCGCTGCCGACATCCAGTACCCGCATGCCCTCGCGGATACCTGCCGCCGCGAAGAAGCGGCGGCTGATCGGATCGATCAGTTCCGCCTGGCGTCCCAGCCGCGCCAGTTCCTCGACCTCGTGACCGAGCACGTAGCCTTGCCGTCCCATCACGGGCTCCCCGCAGCCGCCATGCCACGAGTCTATACACGACGCGGCAGCGCGTCGCTGGGCTTCTTGCGGATGGCGGCGGGATCGGCAGAATGAACCGCCGCTGCTCGCCAGGATCCCGGATGAACGTCCGCCGCCACGCCCGCTTCTTCGTCGCGCTCGCGGCCGGGGCCGGGGTGGCCGCAGCCACCACCGGGCTTGCCCTGCCGCTCCGCGTGCTTCTCGCCGGCGACACCGTCTTTCTCGTCTATCTCGTGCTGATCGCGATCCACCTCGCCGAGGCCACGCCCTCGCACCTGCGCGAAAGGGCCGCCAACGCCGACGAGGGCCTGACCCTGATCGTCGGGCTGACCGCGGCCACGGTGGCGCTCAGCCTCGGCGCCATCTTCGTCCTCCTCCGCCGCGAGGGCGGCGATGGCCTTGCCGCCGGCCTCCTCGCAGTGGCGAGCGTACCGCTCGGCTGGCTGACGCTGCACACGCTGGCAGCCTTCCACTACGCCAACCTCTTCTACGCCCCGCGCGCCGGCGGCGGCGAGGCGCGCGGCCTCGACTTCCCCGGCACCGACGAGCCAAGGCCGGTGGATTTCCTGTACTTCTCCTTCGTGGTCGGCATGACCGCCCAGGTCTCCGACGTGACCGTGCGGAGCAGCGCCATGCGCCGCACCGTGCTGGCCCAGGGTGTGTTCTCCTTCTTCTACAATACGGTAATCGTCGCGCTCGCCGTCAACGCCGCCCTCGTCTACGCCGGCTAGCACGCGCGCCCTGCGACAAGGAGAACCCCGAGATCCGTCTTCCCTCTGCGAGAGAATCGGCTAAGGTCGGGCGCATCCAGATGCGGCGCGGACCGGATGGCAAAAGGGATCAACTATCGCCAGCTGATGCACAGGGCCTTCCGCCAGGTGATGGCGGAAGTGCTGACTCAGGTTGCGCGTGACGGCCTGCCCGGCAAGCACCATTTCTTCATCACCTTCGACACCAACCATCCCGGTGTCGACATGTCGCCCGCCCTGCGCGCGCGCTACCCCCAGGAGATGACCATTGTCCTGCAGGATTGGTTCGCCGACCTCGCGGTGATGAAGGACCGTTTCTCGGTGACGCTCAACTTCGGCAACGTGCCCGAGTTGATCGTGGTGCCCTTCGACGCGGTGAAGACCTTCGTCGACCCGAGCGTGGAGATCGGCTTCAAGTTCGAGGAGGCCGAGGTGAGCAGCGCAGAGGACGACGCCCGCTCGCCGGAGCCGACCCCGCTCAAGGCCGCCGAGTCCGGCAACGCCGAGGTGGTCAGCCTCGACAAGTTCCGCAAGCACTGAGCCCCGCGTACCGGCCGAGCCGGAAGCATCATCGGAGCCCGCCGGCGTCGCGGTCATTGGATCGGCCGCACAGCGCTGGCGCCGTCTGTCGCCGACTGCATCGCGCTTTCGGTGCGGCATTCCGGCAGGCGGATCGGGTCCGGCATTGTTTCCAGGAACTCGGGCGAAGCACAGGGCGGGAACCCGGCCTCCCGCATGGTTTCGACGAAGAGCCGAAGCGCCTCCGGACCGGGGCCGGGAAAGTTCAGCAAGGTTTCTATCGAGTATCCCGGCCAGGCCGCAAGCGTGTTCGCCACTCCGATCTTGGCCTCGTCGTTTCGGCCGAGCGCGGCGAGCGCCGACGCGCGCATTGCCCAGGTCCGTGGCGAGTAGGTTTCGGGCGTGAGCCTGTCGATCATCGCCAGCGCGTCGTCGTAGCGTTCCGCGACGAAATACGTGTAGCTGTAGAATTTCGCCTTCCAGATCGGGAAGTCTGGGTCGAGCAGGCGCGCCCGGTCGGCCATCTCGGCACCGCGTGCAGCCTCGCCGAAATTGGAAGCGAAGGCGGCATAGAAGGTCAGGATCTCGGCGGCATTGGGCGCGAGCCGCAGCGCCTTGTCGAACTCCACCTTGGCGCGGGCGTGATCGCCGCGCCGCGAGAGGCTCATCGCCTCCACCACGTGCGCCTCGGCGTCGCCGGGGTCGAGCGCCAGGGCGCGTTTCGCCGCAGCCTCGGCCAGGGCCCGGTTCGCCTCGGGCGTGACATTGAATTGCCCGAGTACGTCGTAGGCGTGATAGAGCTCGAGCCAGGCCCGGGCGAAACCGGGATCGAGTTCGACCGCCCGCTTCAGGAGGCCGATCGCCTTCTCGACATCCGGCTGCGAGAGACGCCCGAGGCTCTCGGTTCCGAGCAGATACGTTTCGTACGCATCGAGGCTGCCGGGCTGTTTGCGCCCCGCCGCGATGCGTCCGGCCTGCTCTACCAGCCCGGTGCCGCCGCCGAGCCGGTTGGAGATTGCCTCGGCGATCTCGCTCTGGATCGCAAAGAGGTCGGTCGCCGGCCGGTCCCAGCGGCCCGACCAGAGATGGCTGCCGGAATCGGTCGCAATCATCTGCGCGGTGATGCGAACGCGGTCACCCGCGCGGGCGACTGACCCCTCGATGACGAAACCGGCATTCAGCTGGATTCGGATCTGCCGCGGGTCCACGGCGACGTCCGCGTAGGCCTCCGTCGCGTTACGGGAGAGCACGCCGAACTCCGGGAACCGGGCTAGGTCGGTGATCACGTCCTCGGTCAGACCCTGTGCCAGGAGCCGCGACGACTCGTCGTCCGAGAGCGCATCGAAGGGCAGGACGGCGACCAGCGGGATGACCGCCGGCGGCGGGGGCGGCCGCGCCGCCCCCACCCACCAGCCCGTGGCAACGACCACCGCCAGGAGCGCCGCGGCGGCCGCAAGGGTCCGGCCACCACGCCGGGCCCTAACGGCTCGTGCCGGTTCCTCCAGGACCAGCTTGTAGCCGCGCCGCTGCACGGTCCTAAGCACCGCGCGCGCCTCGTCGCCCAGCGCGTGCCGGATGTCGTGGATGCACTGGACAAGGCTGTCGTCGGTCACGGCGACATCCTGCCAGATCGCGGCCATGAGTTCCTCCTTGGTGACAAGGCGGTCCGGGTGTTCTGCGAGATAGCGAAGCACCGCGAAGGCCTGCGGCCGGAGCGCGACGGGGGCGCCGGTCGGGCCGCGCAGGCTCTCTGCCGCGAAGTCGACGGTCACGCCATTCACGGCGAAGCTGAGTTCGGACGCCACGCTCAACCGCCGCACCCCCCGCGGTCCGTCCCATGAACCAGCCCCATTGTAGCACGAAATTCCGGTCGACGGGCGCGACGGCGTTCGCCCGGATTCGTCGTCGTTCGGCGAACCATCGGCCCGCGTTCGTTACCCGGCGCAGCCCGACGCCTATCCTGGGCCAGTTCGTTCAGAGCGGATTATCAGAACCGGATTTCAGGACCGGATTTTCAGGGAGACCCATGATGACTTCGCACAGGATTTCGACCCACCGTCTCGCAGCCCCCGCGCTGCTCGCGGTCCTCACCATGGCGCCGTGGCAGGCAATTGCGCACGAGGCGGTCAAGTTCGTCGTCGACCCGGTGGCCGAGAAGACGCTCACGGCGCTGCCGGAAGGCGGCGATCTGTACTGGCACATGGCGAGCTTCGCCACGATGGGCGAAGCCGAGGCTGCGGCCACCGAAGCCGGCATTGCCGCCGAGGTGGACGGAAAGGCATGGCTGCTGACGCTCGGCCCTAAGGACGCCGCCACGCCCGGCGGCAAAGACGTCGCCACGATCGGGCCGGTCGATCGGTTCGATGCAGCGGAGTACCTGCTGCGGATCAACGTCAGCGCTGCCCCGCCGGGCAGCAAGACCAGCGTGCATTCGCATCCGGGCTCGGAGGCGATTTACATCCTGTCGGGCGAGGCGACGATCCGCTGGCCGGGCCGCACCGAGGTGGTCGGCGCCGGCGAGTCCCTGGCCGGCGAGGCCCAGCACACGCCGATGGAGGCGACGAGCAGCGGAGACGAGGAGCTGGTCGAGCTGATCATGTTCGTCGTCGATGCAAACGAGCCATTCTCCGTGCCGGCCGTGCTCGAATAGCGAGGTCCGGCACTTCGGCGGCGCCGTCACGATCGGGCGGCGCCGGCAACGGCAGCCCGGGCCTACCGCCCTTCGTCCGCGCTGATGTCGAACATCCCGAGCTCGCGCAGCAGCTTGCGCTTCATCGCCCGCTCGAAGTCCTCGTAGTCGTCGGCCTCCTCCACGAAGGCCCCCGGCCCCTGGATCACGAACTGCCGGTAGTAGCGCGACAGCGTCACCACCGTGGCGCCGACCACCAGCCCGTTCACCGTCACCCCCGCCAGCGGATAGTCGCGCCGCGCCATCTCCGGCGAGATCCCGTCGTTGTTGGTCCCGTCCCCGGAGAGGTCGAGCGTGCGCCGGGCGCAGTCGGTGCGCTTGGCCAGCATCTGCCCGCCGAACATCAGCGCAAATCCCAGCGCCGTCGGGAACTGCTCGTAGCTGCGCGCCTGGGCCGCGAGCTGTGCCGCCACCTCCACCAGGTCGCCTTCGCTGGCGATCGTCACCCAGTCCTGCCGCACCATCTGCTGCCGCCAGCCGCTCCACTCGAAGATGTGCAGCATCACCGGCTGCCCCGGCACCGCCAGGAACGCCGCCACCACCTCCGGCGCGGTCAGCGCCGCCGCCAGCCCTGCCGTCTGCAGCCGGTACTCCCGCGCGTCCACCGAAGACGAAACGTCGAGCCCCAGCGACAAGGCCAGCCGGCACGCCGCCTCAGCCGGCGCCGCCAGTGTCAGCGCCGCGGCAAGAAGCCCCGCGCACCGCACCCACTTGCCCGTGCCCCGGCACGGGCAGCGGCCGACCCGCCCCACCCAATCCAACGGGGCGGCGGCCGCTTCACGGCCCCCCCGCGGGCCGGCCGCTGCCCTCATCGCGTGTCGCCGATCCGCACGAAGCCGCCATCCTCACCAATGCCCGGCTATTCTCCATGCTCTTCCACGGCTCCGCCGGCGCCAGCGCCTCGCCCATCTGCAGAAGCTCCACCGAAATGTTGTCCGGCGAGCGCACGAACGCCATGTGCCCGTCCCGCGGCGGCCGGTTGATCACCACCCCCGCCTTCTGCAGCCGCTCGCACAGCGCGTAGATGTCCTCCACCCCGTAGGCGAGATGCCCGAAGTGCCGGCCGTCCGACGGCAGCCCCTCGTCGCCGTCCCAGTTGTAGGTCAGCTCCACCGGCGCCTCCGGCTGCCCCTCCGGCGCCATGAACACCAGCGTGAAGCGCCCCTTGTCGTTCTCGATCCGCCGCGTCTCCTTCAGCCCCAGCAGCCCCCAGAAGGCCATGGATTTCTCCAAATCCTTCACCCGCACCATCGTATGCAGATATTTCGTCTTCATATAGCGTCTCCCTTGCGCTCTAATGCTATATCTAGCTCCCGCCCGAATCCCCCGGGTCCAAGTCGCAGTCGCGTCGCACGAGGTTAACTATGTCGATCACCGCGGAACAACAGGCCGAGATCGCCGCCGTCCCCGAGGCGCCCACCCGCCGCGCCACCGTCCCGGCGCTGGAGGCCCGCCTCGGCCTGCCCATCCCCGTCCTCGACCACGGTTTTGTCCGCGTCGTCGACTACATGGGCGACGACGCCGCCATCGTGCAGGCCGCCCGCGTCTCCTACGGCGCGGGGACGAAGACCGCCCGCGACGACGCCGGCCTCATCCGCTACCTGATGCGCCACTGGCACTCGACCCCCTTCGAGATGTGCGAGATCAAGCTGCACGTGAAGCTGCCGGTCTTCGTCGCCCGCCAGTGGATCCGCCACCGCACCGCCAACGTCAACGAATACTCCGCCCGCTACTCGATCCTCGACCGCGAGTTCTACATCCCCGACCCCCCGCACCTCGCCGCCCAGTCCGCCAGCAACAACCAGGGCCGCGGCGCCACCCTCGAAGGCCCCGAGGCCGCCCGCGTCCTCGAGACCCTCCGCGCCGACGCCGACACCGCCTACGACCACTACCAGGCCATGCTCTCCACCGAGGGCCAGCAGGGCCTCGCCCGCGAGCTCGCCCGCATGAACCTCCCCGCCAACATCTACACGCAATGGTACTGGAAGACCGACCTCCACAACCTCTTCCACTTCCTCCGCCTGCGCGCCGACGCCCACGCCCAGTACGAGATCCGCGCCTACGCCGAGGCCCTCTGCGACGTCGTCAAGGACTGGGTCCCCGCCGCCTGGGGGGCGTTCGAGGACTATCGGCTCAACGCGGTGCAGTTCTCGGGGAAGGGCATGGAGGCGCTGCGGCGGATGCTCGCGGGCGAGACGGTCACGCGCGAGGACGTGGGGATGAGCGCGGGGGAGTGGCGGGAGTTTACGACGAGCGCTCAGCGCTTCCTAGGGCAGCGAGCACTGAGAAAGTCTTCAGGGATGGAGATCTGCGCCCTTAACTCGCGGAAGCATTCGGAAAGGCAAGAGAAATTGGATGAGGTACGGGATTTGTGTATTGATATCGTGCAGCGGTAGGTGATCGACAGTTATTTGATCAACAGAATTATCATGTCATAACTGCCCGAGACCCCAAACGCACCTTAAATGCTTCTTCCGGGCTACCCAAACTCACCAGACGAAATCCAGCAATCGTATTTGACTTCGAATTTCACTGGGATTCAGGCCCGTGATCATTCCCATGACTCAAGTACTAGTGGATTGAAATGCCGGCGAAGTGAGGGCGTAAGGATATTTAGTGGCTCTAGCTGGTCGCTTTCCTGCTTCTGATAACGTATTTAATCAGACAGTTATGTGTCGCGGATCATTGGATTGGCTACTTATTGTCGGGTTTCCGTCTCGCTTTGGCGAAGAGTACCGTTTCCTCATTTGGAAGAGGGGTACAGTTTCAAGTGAGCCATGCTTATTTAAACCGCGATTCGCGGACTGCCTAAGTTTTGACATCGATGCCCACACGACTGGAGGCATGTCGGGCTCTCCGGTTTTCGCGACCGAACACAGATCGCTGTATGACGTCGATTGAAGGAAACCTACGATCTCTTTGCAGGAGACTCCATATACTGGCGAATGGCGAGAGCTTCTTAAACATTCTTAGATAGCGATATTGGTCTGAGTCAAATGAAAGTATCGAATCGGCGAACTAATGGATTCGGGGGATATGACTCGGGAGAATTTCGAAATTGATGGAAAGTTGGAACAGCGAGATCGATAGGAATTGACGAGGAGCAAAGAGAGTCTTGGAGGAGCTTATATACAATGAACCGCCGTAATTTCAGCCCACCCCTATCCGCCAGTGCGAGACGAGGTTGGGCATCCACCCACGTTTCACTTCGCGGCACCCGATCACAAGGACGCCCGCGCATCGCCTAGCGATCGGTGGACGCAACGACAATGATTAGCGCAGGCGGAGCGTCTTTCCCTATCTTAATGTTCGACTAGCTTAGTATACTTCACCCGACATCTGCCTGCGCGCACAAGCCCCTCCCCACCGTCCCGCCCTCACACCATCCCACCCTCGCCTCCGGACCGAAAAGGCGAGGCGCCAGTGGCGCGTCGCCCGGTCCGGACGCCCTCCGCCCCTGCGGAGGGCGTGGGGGGCCAGCGCTTGCCCGGCGCGCGCAATCGGGGCGCGCCTGCCCGGGCGGGCGCGGATCGCGCCTGCCCCCCGCAGGGCAGGCGCGGCCCGATTTGTCGACGGCCAAATCGGGCAGCCCGACCGCACCCGCAGCGCCCCAGGCCCGAACGCCGCAGCACCGAACCGCCCGCCCAGCCTACCCCTTCAGCTTCGCCATGATGTCCAGCATCGCCGGCGACATGTCGGTATGGTGGTGCACCATCCGCCACGCTCCGTCCTTCCGGCGATAGACGTTGGTCACCCGGTGGTCGATCGCCACCGGCGTCCCGGCCATCGTCACCGTCCCGTCCTCCAGGCCCAGCTCGTAGGCCATGTCCCCGCCCACCTCGATCACCTGGTCCTTCAGCGCCACCTGGCCGCCGGTGCTGAGGTGCGCCACCCCGGCAAAGGACTCCCGCACCCCGTCCCATCCCGGCGTGCGCCCGCCGATCGGGTGCATCGCCGTCACCGACCCCTCATGCCACCAGCACTCGTCCATCGAACTCGAGTCGCCGCTGACCATCTTGTTGAGCGCCGCATAGAACTTCGCCGAAGCGGCAAGCACCTCGTCCCGGTCCGACATGATGTTACTTCCCTTCCCGGCGGGGCTTCCTGACGACATGCCCTCGGCGGGAGGGTACACCCTTCTCCACGAGGCGGCAAACCGACCTTGTCGTTGACCAGGGGCGCATCACAGCACCCGCACCGCCCCCGGATACCCCGCCCGCCCCGCATCCGCCGTCACCAGCGTCGCCCCCTCGACCAGCGCCGGCGCATCCGCCGCCCCCATCCGGTCGAAGTCCTCCGGCACGCTGAACGCGCCTTGGAGAAACCCCGTCCGCCGCCCGCGCCCCCGCCGCCGGCGCGTCGATCGCCACCACCTTCACCATCGGCTTGCCCGCCTTGGCGATGATGAACCCCTCCCCCCGCGCCGCCGCCTCCACCAGCCGCGACAGCTGCGTCTTCGCCTCGTGGATATTGACCGACCGCATCCCACACCTCCGGACCAGACCAGACAAACTCAGTCTATCCAACTCTCAGCAGCAAGAGGCGGCGCAGGCAGGGCCCGGGCGCCGAAGCGACCTGCCGGAAACAGCAGGCGGCTCAGCCGCGCCCGGCCGCCCGGCGGCGGCCGGCCAGACCGAGCCCGCCCAGCGCCAGCAGCAGCAGCACGCCCGCCGGCGGCAGCGGGATGGCGGTGATGACCCCGTCGTACTCCGCCGGCCCGGTGATCGAGAAGCTGGTGATCCCGCCGGGATCTTGGAAGGCCATCGTGAGCGGGCCGAACAAGTGTCCTGGCTCCAGCACGAACCCGAGGAAGCCGAGCGTGCCGCTCGCGCCCTCCACCCGGCCGGAGTACGACCCGAAGGTCCCGGGCAGCCGTATCCCGAAGCTCGTGGTCCCCGGCAGGAAGTTGGTGAAGGTCGCCGTCGGCGGCGGCATCGGCGTACCCACCACCGGCGAGTAGAGCGGCGAGACGAAGCTCGCCAGGCACTGGTCCGCCGCGCTGCACGGCGCCTCGTCCGACACCAGCGCCCAGTGCTCCAAGCCCGTCTCCACACTGAACCCGTCGTAGAACACAGGCCCGCTCCCGCCGCCGCTCCCCGGCGCGTAGCGCTCGAAGTCTTCCGTGACCCCTTTGAGCAGGTCGTACTCCACCCTTACCGGCAAGGCAGCCACAGCGCTGGCAGTCAGGGTGGCGGCGAGGCAAAACACTCCAAAATTCCGCATCCGTCGTTCCTCCGAACAGCAGCGGCCTCGCGGGAGTGCCGAAAGCCTACCGCAATCCCCCCGCTCCTGCAATCCCCGTGGCGTCGGCCCACGGGCCGACGCCACGGGGATCGCTTGAAGGGCTTGGGGGATTCCTGGTTGGGGTGATGTCTGATTCATTGACGGCCTCAGGGGAGGCCTTTGATGAGCGGGATGTCGTTGCTGGAGCATTTCTCGGCGCTGGAGGATCCGCGCCAGAGCTGGAAAGTGGTTTATCCGCTTCCCGAGATACTGCTGCTGGTGCTCTGCGCCACGCTGGGTGGAGCGGAGGACTTCGTCGAGGTGGTGCGTTGGGGGCGGAGCAAGCTTGGCTTCCTGCGCCGGTTCCTGCCCTATGAGCGCGGGGTTCCGAGCCACGACACGCTGTGCGACGTGGTCTCTGCGCTCGATCCCGAGCTGTTCCGGGCGGCGTTCGGGGCCTGGGTGGAGGGTCTGCGGGATGCCGAAGCCGACATCGTCGCGATCGACGGCAAGACCTCGCGCCGCAGCCACGACCGGGCCAAGGGTCGGGGTCCGCTGCATCTGGTTTCGGCCTGGGCCAGCCGTCAGCGGCTGGTGCTCGGGCAACAGGCCACGGCGGAGAAGTCCAACGAGATCGAGGCCATACCGCTGTTGCTGGAGCGTCTTGCGCTGACCGGAGCGCTGGTCACCATCGACGCGATGGGAGCCACTGCCAGGATCGCCAAGGCGGTGCTGGACCGCGGCGCCGACTATCTGCTCGCCCTCAAGGCCAACCAGGGACATCTCTTCGAGGAGGCCGAACTCTACTTCCGGGACGCTCCCGATACCGACCGCTTCCAGACCGTGGACGCCGACCACGGCCGCATCGAGACCCGTCGCCACGCCGTCAGCCGGGAGGTGAGCTGGCTGCGCGCCGACCGCGCCGCCCCGGGCGAGCCTCGCTTCCCCGGGCGAGCCTCGCTTCCCGGGCCTGAAGGCCATCGCCCGGGTCGAAGCCGAGGTTGAGTGCGGCGGCAAGACCACGCTGGCGCGGCGCTACTACCTCTCGTCAGCTCCGCTCGACGCCCAGGCCTTCGCCCGCGCGGTGCGCGCGCACTGGGGTGTGGAAAACCGCCTGCACTGGGTGCTCGACGTCGTCTTCCACGACGATCTCGCCCGACTGCGGACTGGATACGGCCCGGAAAACATGGCCGTCGTCAAACATATGGCCCTCAACCTGCTCAACAGGACGGCCAAAACAGACAGCCTCAAGACCCGAAGAAAACGCGCAGGATGCGACGACCACTATCTGAAAGCCGTCATCACCCAAACCGCATGAAGTCCTTCAAGCGATTCCCCTGCGCGGAGTTCGCGCGCAGCGCGGTCTGGCGCGCTGCGCGCGGCGCCTCAGGAAATGTCAATCTGCCGGGTCACCTGGCCGTTGCTTTCCCAGTAGGTGTGCTTGTTGGCGATCGAGGGGTCGTCCATGGCCGGTTGCACCTGCCCCGACGTGTCGGTGGCGCGGGAAGTCACGGTGTGCTCGCCCGGCGTGGGAGACTGCCAGTCGTAGGACCAGGCCTTCCAGGCGAAGTCTCCACCGGGGTCGGTCTCGTCGATCGTCGCCGGCTGCCAAGGCCCGTCGTCTATCTTCACCTCGACCTTGGCGATCGGTGCGCCCCATGCGACGCCCTCGATCCGGTAGCCGGAGTCACCCTTCGCGACCCTGGCCGGTGCCGACTTCAGCCGCGCGCGGCCGACCGAGGTCTCGGCCCAGACCGTCTCGCCGTCGTGCTTCTCCTCGCGGATGGTGACGTAGTTGCGCCCCATCAGAAGGCTCTCGAAGCGGCGGTCGCGGACCTCGATGCGTTTCAACCACTTGACGTTGGCGATCCCGTACCAGCCCGGCGCGATCAGACGCAGCGGGGCGCCGTTCGGGGCGGGCAGGTCGGTGCCATTCATCTCGTAGCAGAGGATGTTGTCGGGGCTCATGGCGTCTTCGAGCGACATGCTGCGCGCGAAGTTCTGGTGCATCTTCACGTCGCGGATGTCGTCGTGGAGCTCGATGTCGCCGGCGTCGGTGCCCCAGAAGACCACCTCGATGCCGCCGTCCTTGACGCCCGCCTCCTCGAGGACGGCCGCAAGCGGCGTTCCGGCCCAGACGGCGTTGCCGATGCCGCCGGTGAAGAAAGGGAATCCGTGGTTGCCGGAGCATTCCACGGTGAAGGGGACCTCCTGGCGCGGGCGCGCCTTGATTTCGGCGAGCGACAGGCTGAGCGGCGCATCCACGAGGCCGTCGACTTCGAGCTTCCAGGTATTCGCGTCGATGGTCGGGCGATTGAAATGCGAGATGCTGAAGAACTTGTCGTTGGGGGTTACCCACGAATCCAAATCCTCCCAGACGAGCTGGGACTGGATGCCCTCCGGGTCGGGATTGGGGTCCGGCTGGTCGAGCCATGGCACGACCACCTCGCCCGGCCGGCTCGGGAAGGCGCGGGCAGAACCCGCAGAATAGAAAACGGCCAGCGCGGCAAGCGCCGCACTGCCTTGAACGATGACTTCTCTACGGTGGAGATATGGCACGATTACATCACCTCTTCAGGTTGAGTTGTGCGTAATTTTATGCTTGTGCAGGGGGCGCCGTGTTGCGCCAAGTCCCGTGCAATTATTGTAGCACTTTCCTATTTCAGCGACAATCACCGATGAGGCGACGAGAGCCCCGAAGGGAAGTGTGAGTTCCCCGTTTCCCAACCGGACGCCCGGAAGCATCGTAGCCCCGAAAAGGGTCGGGCCCTGTCATCCATCCAGATGACAGTGGGGCGCCTTGGCCTCGGTGCCGGGCGACGGTATACGGCGAGCCAGCAATGCCGGAGGACGACATGACCGCGACGCGCACCGAGACCGACAGCTTCGGACCGCTGGAGGTCCCGTCCGACCGCTACTGGGGGGCGCAGACCCAGAGGTCGATCCAGAACTTTCCTATCGGCTGGGAGCATCAGCCGGTGGCGGTGCGCCGGGCGCTCGGGATCATCAAGCAGGCGGCTGCCGAGGTGAACATGGAGTTCGGCGACCTCGACCCGACGCTCGGCAAGGCGATCGCCGCGGCTGCCGCCGAGGTGGTGGAGGGCAGGTTCGACGACAACTTTCCGCTGGTGGTGTGGCAGACCGGGTCCGGCACCCAGTCGAACATGAACGCCAACGAGGTGATCTCGAACCGGGCCATCGAGATGCTCGGCGGGGTGATGGGTTCGAAGAAGCCGGTGCATCCGAACGACCATGTGAACATGGGGCAGAGCTCGAACGACACCTTTCCGACGGCGATGCACATCGCGGTGGCGATGATGGCGCGCGACGTGACGCTGCCGGGTTTGCGGAAGCTGCACGGGGCGCTGGCCGACAAGGCGGCGGCGTTCAAGGACATCATCAAGATCGGCCGCACCCATACCCAGGACGCGACGCCGCTGACCCTTGGGCAGGAGTTCGGCGGCTATGCGTTCCAGGTGGAGCAGGGGATCAAGCGGGTCACCCAGGCGCTGCACAACATCTATCCGCTGGCGCAGGGCGGGACGGCGGTGGGGACGGGACTGAACACGCGGGTGGGGTTTGCCGAGAAGATCGCGGCGAAGATCGCGGAGATCACCGGGCTGCCCTTCGTGACCGCGCCGAACAAGTTCGAGGCGCTGGCGGCCAACGACGCAATGGTGGAGATGTCGGGTGCGCTGAAGACGGTGGCGGTCAGCCTGTTCAAGATCGCCAACGACATCCGCCTGCTCGGGTCGGGGCCGCGCTGCGGGCTGGGCGAGCTGATCCTGCCGGAGAACGAGCCGGGGTCGTCGATCATGCCGGGGAAGGTCAACCCGACCCAGGCGGAGGCGCTGACCATGGTCTGCGCCCAGGTGATGGGCAACGACGCGGCGGTGGGGTTCGCAGGCAGCCAGGGGCATTTCGAGCTCAACGTCTACAAGCCGGTGATCGTCTACAACGTGCTGCAGGCGATGCAGCTGCTCGGCGATGCTGCGACGTCGTTCACCGACAACTGCGTGGTGGGCATCCAGGCGGACGAGGAGCGCATCTCCAAGCTGATGTGGGAGAGCCTGATGCTGGTCACGGCGCTGGCGCCGACCATCGGCTACGACAACGCCACCAAGGTGGCGAAGACGGCGCACAAGAACCGCACCACGCTGAAGGAGGAGGCGATCCGTCTCGGCTTTGTCGACGCGGAGACCTTTGATAGGGTGGTGCAGCCCAGCGAGATGCTGGGGCCCAAGCCTTAGGGGGAGCCATGCGCTGGCAGGGACGGCGGGAAAGCACAAACATCGAGGACCGCCGCCGCGGGGGCGGCATGGGGCGCCCGGCCGGGTTCGGCGGCATCGGGCTGATCATCGTCATTCTCGTCGGCATCTTCTTCGGCATCGATCTGTCGCCGCTGCTGGGGCCGGGTGGCGGGGGGATGGTGGCGACGGACAACGCGCCCTCGGGGCCGAACACCATCGACGACGATACCGAGCGGTTCGTCGCGGTGGTGCTGGGGCAGACCGAGGACGTGTGGGGACCTATGTTCCAGCAGTCGGGGCTGCAGTATTCCGAGCCGAAGCTGGTACTCTTCTCCAACCAGACCTCCTCGGCCTGCGGCTTTGCCCAGTCGGCGATGGGGCCGTTCTACTGCCCGAACGACCAGACGGTCTATCTCGACACCGGCTTCTTCCGGGTCATGGAGCAGCAGCTCGGGTCGACCGGCGACTTCGCCAAGGCCTACGTGATCGCGCACGAGGTCGGGCATCACGTACAGGACGAGCTCGGGCTGCTGCAGCAGGTCAACGCGCAGCGGGCGCGGGCGGGCGAGCGGCAGTCGAACGCGCTGTCGGTGCGGGTGGAGCTGCAGGCCGACTGCTACGCAGGGGTGTGGGCGAAGTCTGTGAGCGGCACGCTGGAGCTGACCGACGCGGACATCCGCAGCGCGCTCGACACCGCGGCGCGGATCGGTGACGACGCGCTGCAGCGGGCGAGCCGGGGGCGGGTGGTGCCCGACAGCTTCACCCACGGGACCAGCGAGCAGCGGCAGAACTGGTTCTATCAGGGCTACCGCAGCGGCGACCCCGACCAGTGCGACACCTTCAACCAGGACATCTGAGGGTGAGCAAGGTCGTCAACCTGCGCACGGTGAAAAAACAGCGCGCGCGCGACGGAGCGCGGCGCGAGGCGGTCAGGGGCGATGCCGCCGCGTCCGAGGCGGAGCGGCAGCGGGCGGAGGTGGAGCTGGAACGGCGGCGGCTCGAGGGCCACCGCCGCGACGATCCCCCGGAGGCCTGAGCTGGCGGGACGGCCCGAGAAGCATTCGCTGACGCTGAACGGGCACCGAACCTCGGTATCGCTGGAGCCGGAGTTCTGGCGCGCGTTCCGCGCGATCGCCGCCGCCGAGGGTCGGCCGATCAACGACCTGGCAGCGGAGATCGACGCGGCGCGCGGGGTGGAGCGGGGGCTTGCCTCGGCGATCCGGGTGCATGTGCTGGACTTCTACCGTCCGCGGCGCGGGGGGTGATATCCGCAGGCTCGCCGCCGGCGGGTCAACGCGCCGGAACGCCGACCGCGGCGATGACGGCGCAGAGCGCCGCCAGCGCCGACCGCCAGACCGCGCCCGCCGACCATCCTGAGAGCCGCACGGTGGCGGCGGCCGCGACCAGGCATTGCAGCATGTAGTAGATCGCGAAGGCGCGGCTCGCCAGCGCGACCACCCCGTAGATGTCGGTCTCCCAGAGCACCAGCGCCGAGACGAAGGCGATCAGCGGGAACGCGAGGGCCGAGCCGAGACGCGGCACCGCGCCGCCTGCCAGCCCGGCGCAGCCGATTAAATCGGCGACGCTGGCGCTGAACTGGCTCGCCACCGCTCCGAGGGTCAGGCCGAGCGGCACCAGGGGCGCCAGCCGGGCCGCCGCGTCGATGATCGCAGTCTCGCCGGCGCCCTGCATCACCGTTGTGAGCAGCGGCGACATCAGCGCGAAGAAGGCGAGGTAGATGCCGCTGGCGACGAGCTGCGCCCGGCGCATGCTGCGGATGCGCGTCGGCGCGTCGAAGCTCTCGCCGAGAAAGCGCGAGGTTTCGAAGCCCTGGACCATGATCAGCAAGCCCAGGACCGCCGGCATCGCGCTCCAGCCGAGGTGCGGCGGCGGCGGCGCGACCGACTGGCCCGCGGCCAGCCGTTCGGCGCCGTAGACGACCAGCGCCGCGAGAAACCCGCCGATGATCGCCAGCTTGAAGCTGACCACCAGCAACTCCACCGTCAGCACCTTGCGGATGCCGCCCGACCAGCCGAGCCAGCCGATCACCGCCAGCAGCGCCGTCGCGATCACCTTCGCCGCCAACGGGTTCGGCACGCCGATGGCCTGGCGGGTCACGAAGGCGCCGAGCAGCACCAGGTAGTAGGCCACCGAGACCACGTAGGCGAAGACGAGCGCGAAGTGGCTGAGTCGCTCGAGGATCCGAACCCCGGCGGGACAGTCCGGCGCCGCCAGCATCGGCTCGACGTGGGCGATGTTGTAGCGCACCGCCCCGCCGATCCACCAGGCGAGGAGGCAGAGCCCGGCGATGCCGACGATCGCCAGTCCGCCGAGCTCGCGCGCGAGCAGCGGCGCCGAGATCAAAAAGCCGCTGCCGATGATCGAGGCGAGCGGCGCGATCATCGCCCGCCAATCGACCGATCGCCGGATCGGGGTCAGCTCGAGGCCGGCGAAGACCAGCACCGCGACGGCGAGGAAAGCGAGGGTCGTCATGGCAGCTCCGTAGCGGTCGGGCCGGCATATCGGGTGCCGTTTGCCGCGTCCACGGCCGGCAACCGGCGAGTCGGCGGCGGCTGCCCCTGCCGGGTGCTCAGCCGATACGGCCGAGGGCGGGGAAGGTGTCGAGGAGCCAGAAGGAGAGGTCGCTGAAAGCGCCGGTCAGCATCAGGATGCCGACGACGACGAGGAGCGTGCCGGTGACGCGCTCGACGGCGGCCATGTGGCGCTTGAGCCCGGACATGACGCCGATGGCGCGGCTGAGAAAGAGCGCGGTCAGCAGGAACGGGATGCCGAGGCCGGCGGCGTAGGCGGCCATGAGCAGCAGGCCGCGGGCGGTGGAGCCGCTCTGGATTGCGAGCGAGAGGATGGCGCCCAGCACCGGGCCGATGCAGGGGGTCCAGCCGAAGGCGAAGGCGAGGCCGAAGAGATAGGCGCCGAGGGCGGTTCCCGCCTCGCCGCGGGCCTCGAAGCGGGCCTCGCGGACGAGGAGCGGGATGCGCAGGATGCCGAGGAAGTGCAGGCCGAAGAGGATGATCACCGCGCCCGCCAGCATGGTGAGTTGCTCCTGCCAGGCGAGGAGCGCGCGCCCCAGGGCGGAGGCGGCGAGCCCGAGGAGCAGGAAGACGGTGGAGAGGCCGAGCACGAAGAAGGCGGCGGCACGCAGCATGCGCGGCCGTCCGCGGTCCTCCGCCTCGTCCATGCTGGCGCCGGCCATGAAGGCGAGATAGGGCGGCACGATCGGCAGCACGCAGGGCGAGAGGAAGCTCAGGACGCCAGCGGCGGCCGCGACGAGGAGCGCGGGGGCGAGCGAGGCGTCCCAGAGGTCAATTCCGAACATGGCCCGCGTTTCCGCGCCGCACCCTAGCGGCCGGCCACGGCGCCGTCACCTGCCGCCGCGCGCACATTGCAGTGGACAGCGGGCGGCGGTGCCGCTAGCCCCGGCGCATGACCTGGGACGCCGAGCTCGACGCCCGCGGGGCTGCTCTGCCCGCTGCCGGTGCTGAAGGCGCGCAAGCGGCTCATGGCGCTGGCGCCGGGCGAGGTGCTGCGCGTGCTCGCCGACGATCCGGCGGCGCGGATCGACTTCCCGCATTTCTGCGCCGAGACCGGCCACGTGCTGGTTGCGGCGGAGGACCTGGACGGCTGCCGCGAGTACCTGATCTGCCGGCGGACGCGGGCGACGGCGTCGGCTGCTAGAGGATGAAGTCGACCGCCTTGTAGGCGCTGGCCAGGACGCCCGCGTCGGCGATCTTGAACTCGATCTCGAACGGGCTGTCGCCGTCGACGTTCCCGCGCACGATGCTGTCGCTTCCGCTGTTCACGATGGAGAGGTGCCCGATTCCGGTGCCGCCGAGGATGAAGTCCTGGTCTCCGGGTTTGCTGGTGTTCGCGTCGATCTCGGAGACGTCGAACCTGTCGCCGCCGCTGACGCCCGGGCCCTGGAATGCGCTGACGCCGCCGCCGGCGATAATGGTGTCGCGCGCGGAGTGGGTGGAATCGCCGAGACGGAAGTGGAAGACGTCGTTTCCCGAGCCGCCGACCAGGATGTCGGCGCCCTCCCGCCCGGTGAGATGGTCGGCGCCGGCCCCGCCCTCGAGGCGGTTCTTGGCGGCGTTGCCGAAGATCGTGTCGTTGCCCGCGCCGCCGATGGCGTTCTCGATCAGCGAGCGCGAGTCGCCCTTGTACTGCAGGGCATTGTAGATGTTGCCGCTGGCGTAGCCGCCGTTGGGGCCGCCGCCGAGATAGGCGCGCTGGGCTGAGGAGAAGGTGGAGTGCTGGCCCGGCGCGAGGTCGATGCTCAGGCTCTTCGTATACTTCGAGAGATCGTAGGTATCGACGCCGCCGCCGTCCCAGACCGTAGCGAAAATCCGGTTCGCCCCCGGCGAGATGGCGACCTGGCCGTCGACCTTGGTGGCGCCCGAGGACGGGCTCCAGGAATAGACCGTGTTGCCGGCGTTGGTGTTGAAGTCCGCGCCGTACATGCGCTGAAGCGCCGCGATGTCGTACATCATGAACGACTGTGCGTAGCCCCACGTCTCATTGTAGAGGTACTGGGCTCCGATCCGACGTAGGACCGGTAGGTCATTACGGAATATTCCATGGAGTCGGTGGCGTCGGGATCGCGCCGAACCCGTCCGTCTCGTGGCCGTGCTTGAGGCCGAGCGCGTGGCCGGTCTCGTGCATCATGGTGTCGTAGTGGTAGTTGCCCTCGTGCGGCGTGCTGCCTGAGTTGCCGAACCAGACGTCACCGCCCCACTCGGCGATGCTTGGATAGTAGGCATAGGCCGTCGAGGCGTCGTGGTGTTGGCGAGCGCAGGGTCCCGGCGCCCGAGCCACCGCCGATGAAGCTGAGATCGAGGTTGGTGAAGCCCTCTACCGAGAAGCCATCATGGCCGGGATGTGCCCGTGGCGCGTCCCGCTCGAGGATCGCGCGGACCGAATCCGCCTGGCTAGTGGAGAGGCGGGAGAAGCCGCCATCGTCGTAGCCGTAGTCGGACTTTGAGTCGGGGAAGCTGTAGGTGACTTTCAGGCCGGCCCAGCGTATCCCGGCAAGTTCTCCGTCGATTCGCTGGTCTCCGCTCCGACCGACGTTCTGAATTGCCGCCATTTCACACCCCCTCCGGCGTAGAGCCTAGAGGCCGGCAATTCTGTGCGGCTTACTGGATGGATTGCCGGAAGATCGATCGCATATCAGCAATTCGATCATGTCGCCGCAAAGTCGATCGCAACGGCTTTCGGCACGGTCCCAGTTCACCGAAGTAATCGCCCGCTCCGACCGAAGCCTTAAGGGCTTCGATCGGGTCCGCCAAGTCGTGCGGCGAGCATCGGTGGCTCAGTGTGGCTTCAAAGACCCTTTGAGCGGTAGCTTGCCGCCACGCGGCCGATCGAGACGAGATAGGCGGCGACGCGGAGATCCTCCACGTCCTTGCGACCGTGCCAGACCTCGCGCATGGACTGGTAGGCGGTGCGCATGGTGTCGTCGAGGCCGGAGCGGACCAGCTCGAGTTCGCCGGCGCCGTGGACGTACTCCTGCTTGAAGCGTTCGGAAACCGTCTCGCCGCCGGACGCCTTCAGCAGGCGCTCGAGCTCGGCGACGAGGAGCGCGTGCTGCGCCTCCTCCTGACGGCGCTGCATCCGGCCGAAGCGGATGTGGCTGAGGTTCTTCACCCACTCGAAGTAGCTGACCGTGACGCCGCCGGCGTTGGCGTACAGGTCGGGGATGATGACCGCGCCCTTCTGGCGCAGGATGTCGTCGGCGCCGGCGGTGATCGGGCCGTTGGCCGCCTCGATGATCAGCGGCGCCTTGATCCGGTCGGCGTTGGCGAGGTTGATCACCGATTCCAGCGCCGCCGGGATCAGGATGTCGCAGTCCTGCTCGAGCAGCGCGGCGCCGTCCTCGACGTAGGTGCCGCGCGGGGAAGTCCTTCACCCCGCCGGTGGCGCCGATGTGGGTCTTCAGGAACTCGATCGGCAGGCCCTTGTCGTTGACCACCGCGCCGTCGCGCTCGATGACCGCGATGACCTTGCATCCGTCCTCCTCGGAGAGGAACTTCGCGGCGTGGTAGCCCACGTTGCCGAGCCCCTGCACGATCACCCGCTTGCCGTCGAGGCTGCCGGAAAGGCGCGCGGCCTTCACGTCCTCGGGGTGGCGGAAGAACTCGCGGAGCGCGTACTGCACCCCGCGCCCGGTGGCCTCGACCCGGCCCTGGATGCCGCCGGCGTTCAGCGGCTTGCCGGTAACGCAGGCCGAGGCGTTGATGTCGGTGGTGTTCATCCGCTTGTACTGGTCGACGATCCAGGCCATCTCGCGCTCGCCGGTGCCCATGTCGGGGGCGGGGACGTTCTGGCTGGGGTTGATCAGGTCGCGCTTGCACAGCTCGTAGGCGAAGCGGCGGGTGATCAGCTCCATCTCGTGCTCGTTCCACTCGCGCGGATCGATGCGGAGGCCGCCCTTGGAGCCGCCGAACGGCACCTCGACCAGGGAGCACTTGTAGGTCATCAGCGCGGCCAGCGCCTCGACCTCGTCCTGGTGGACGCCCATCGAGAAGCGGATGCCGCCCTTGACTGGCTCCATGTGCTCGGAATGCACGCTGCGGTAGCCGGTGAAAGTATGGATTGCGCCGCGCAGCCGCACGCCGAAGCGCACGGTATAGGTGGAGTTGCAGACGCGGATCTTCTCCTCGAGACCGGGGGAAAGGTCCATCAGCCGCACCGCGCGGTTGAACATGAGGTCGACGGATTCGCGGAAGCTTGGCTCGCGAAGCGGGGCGTTCATCGGCGTCTTCTCCCGTTCACGCCGCTCGGTATGGCGGCATTCCGTGCAGTAGATCACTCGGCGGGTCAGCCTACAAGCGAGTGACGTCGGAGCCGTGACGCCGGGGGGTGTGATTGTGGTGTGACGGCGCAGCGGCGCGGCCACCCCTCAGGGCCGTCCACCGCCCTCCATCAGCGATCCAGCGCGGCGGCGACGGCGGGGTCCGTCCGGCGAGGGTTGGTTGTATTCTGGCCCCGACCCGGGCGGCGTGCTAAGGGAAGCCGCGGTGCGGGCCAGGGAGGGCAGGGTGGCGGAGGACTTCGTTTGGCTGAACCCGCCGCCGCGCTGGTCGGGCGATGCGCGAGCCTTGGAACTCGAGACCGGCGGCAAAACCGACTTCTGGCGCGAGACCTTCTACGGCTTCGTCCGGGACAGCGGGCACGCCTGGCTGGCGCCGGTGGAGGGGGACTTCAGCCTGTCGGCACGGTTCCGCGGCGGCTACGAGGCGCTGTATGATCAGGCCGGGCTGATGCTGCGGCGGGACGAGACGGCGTGGGTCAAGACCGGCATCGAGTATACCGACGGGGTGATGCATTTCAGCGTGGTGGTCACCGGGCCGAGGTCCGACTGGTCGGTGATCCCGCTGCCGGACGCCACCCCGGAGACGGAGGTGGCGGCGCGGCTGACCCGGCACGGCGATGCGGTGAGGGTGCAGTACGCGCTGGACGGCGGGCCGTGGCGGATGGCGCGGCTGGCGCCGTTCGCGGACGGGTCGGCGCGGGCGGGGATCATGGCCTGCTCGCCGGAGCGGGCCGGGTTTCGGGTCCGGTTCGAGGGGCTGGAGATCGGACCGCCGATCGCGCGGGCGCTGCACGAGTGAGTAGCGCGGGCCGGCATTACGGTTTGGCGGCCTCTTCTTCTTCGACCACCCCGAACTCGGCGAGCGCTCGGGTGGCCGCTGCACCGCCGAGGTAGCGATAGCCGTCCCGCAGACGCAGCCACATGCGCGCCGCCGGGCCCCGCCGGCGGATGCTGTTGAGGACGTTCTGGTCGTGGACGACGGTCAGGGTGCGATAGCCGTCGATGCGGCACACCCGCCCGAAAGTGTGCGCCAGCTCGTTGTGGCCACAGGCCAGCACCGTTCTCGGTTTGCCGTCGTTCCGCTCAACGAGGGTGGCGTAGGGCGATACCTTGCGGTTCACCGACCGCCTGACATCCCCGCGCTCGCGATCCCACCAGGACGCCCGCCGGACGTCGATCACGAACGGCGTTTCGAGCCCCCGACCGAGGCGCGTCGTGGCCTCCAGCCGGATGTCGGCGATGTATTCCGGATGGATCACGTCATCGTTGTCGAGCCGCGAGGTGAGGAGCACCTCCTTGCCGGCCGCACGGCGGCCGACCTCCGCGATCAGCTCTCCGTCGCCGTCCAGGAAGACGGGCTCGAAGCGCCCCGCACCGACCAGCCTGTCGATAGTGGCGAGCCAGGGCTCCGAACGCTCCCGGTCGAAGAAGATCAGCCATCGGAAGTCGGTCTCGATCTGGCGGGCAACCGACGGCAGGCAGAAGCGCTCGAAGAGGTCCAGTCGGTGCGCCATCCACGCGTCCGAATACCGCGCGTCGAAGAGACCGCCGTACTTCAGGTTGAACCGGGTCAGCAGCAGATGGGCCACTTCCGAGACCGGGCCGGCGCCTACGGTCGGGCGATCAGCCATCGCGACTTCCCCCGTGGCGCGGCGCGCCACGGACCATGCGGGCGAGCACGTCGTCGTGGTCGATCAGCAGATGCTTCAGCGCGCCGCCGGCGTGGAGGGCAAGGACCGCGGCAAGGCCGATCGCAGCCGTGGTGTGGACAAGATGGAAGGTGGATTTCGAGACGGTCGCTGCCAGGGACGAACGGATCGGGAAGGGGGAAAGTGCCGAAGACGAGGTTCTGCATCTGCAAAAGGTCCTGCACCGGCGAGGCGGAGGCGAGGAGCCAGCCGGAGACGGGCATCACGAACATGAAAAGGTAGAGGAGCGCGTGGCTGGCGCGGGCGGCGCGGGCCTGCCAGGCCGGCATCGGCGGCAGCGACGGACGGGTGCGGTTGGCGAGGCGCCAGCCGACGCGGATCACGGCGAGAACGAAGACGACCGTGCCCCAGCTCTTGTGGGTCTGCGTCAGGGTGAAGCGGGCCAGCAGGTCAGGAACGAAGCGGGTCATGTAGACCCCGAAGCTCAGCTGGAACAGGATCAGCGCCGCCATCAGCCAGTGCAGCGCCCGGCTGACCGAGCCCCAGCCGGCGATGCTGTCGAAGGCGCGCAACGCCGCCTACTTCGAGTTGATCAGCAGCTGGATCTGCACCGGCAGCACGGGACCGACGTCGGGCAGCCCGCCCGTCGAGCCGAAGGCGGTGCGGTCGATGCTGCCGGTGATGTGGAACCCGGCCTCGAATTGATTGGGATCATCGGCGGACGGGCCATAGCGCACGACGGTCGCCTTGAACTCGACCGGCTTGGTGACACCGCGCAGTGTGATGCGGCCGTCGACGTCGGCGGTGCTCTTGGAGGTCTGGACGAGCTTGTCGAGCTGGAAGGTGATCTCGGGGTACCGGTCGGCACCGAGGTAGTCCTTGCTGCGCACCAGGGCGTCCACCACGCCGACGCCGGTGGTCGCCTTGGAGGACGCGACGCTGATGGTGGCGCGGGTGCGCTCGGGATGCTTCTCGTCGAAATCGATGTCGCCGGTGAGCGAGGGGAAGCGCACCTGGACGTTCTTGCCCTCCCAGGCGACGTCGGCGGTCACCGTGGTCCCGGGATCGAGCTTCCAGGGCGCGGCGAGGGCCGGAAGGGGTAGCAGGCCGAGGATGACGAGCAGCGGCTTCAGCATGGTTAAAATCCCTGTTCCGGTCCCCCTGATAGCATAGCGCGAAATCGGGTGCGGAGCAGGGTCTTGCGAATATGTTGCCGGCGCGGCAAAGCCGCGGGATGGAGCCGTTCAAGAACCTGTTCAGCAGCGACCTAATCGCTCAGATCGGTGGCCATCTGTCGGCGCACGACCCGGCGTTCGATCGCGCCGGCTTCGAGGCGATGGCCGGGGCCGGGCTCGAGGTCCTCGAGCTGAAGGCGCGCTCGGCGCAGATCACCGGGGCGCTCGACGCGCACTTGCCGGCCGATTTCGCCGCCGCCTGCGATCTCATGCTGGCGGCCCTGCATCCGGAGACGGGCGGCGTCTCCGACGTCGCGGCCTCCGACGCCCGCGGCCTGCGCGGCTGGGCGGTGATGCCGATGGCCGATGTGGTCGCCGTGCGCGGTGGCAGCGACTTCGACCGCGCCATGAGCGTGCTCGCCGAGATGACAAAGCGCTTCAGCGCCGAGTTCGCGGTGCGACCGCTCATCGCCGCCGACCCGCCGCGGGCGCTTTCCTGGCTCGCGGCGTGGGCGGAGGACCCCGACCCGAACGTCCGCCGGCTGGCGTCCGAGGGCTCCCGGCCCCGCTTGCCCTGGGGGATTCGGCTGAAGGCCTTCGTCGCCGATCCGCGCCCGCTCCTGCCGATCCTGACCCGGTTGCGCGACGATCCGTCCGAGACGGTGCGTCGCTCGGTCGCGAACAGCCTCAACGACATTGCCAAGGACCATCCCGACCTCGTAGCCGGGATCGCCCGTGACTGGCTGGCCGACGCGTCGCGCGAGCGCTCGCGCCTCGTGCGCCACGCGCTGCGCACCCTGGTGAAGCAGGGGCACCCCACGACATTGACCGCGCTCGGCTACGGCGCGGCGGTCGTCGCGGCCGATCTGACTATCGCGCCCCCGGTGGTTTCGTTCGAAGGCGTGCTCGCGTTCACGCTCGTGTTGCGCGAGACCGCCGGCACGCCGCAGCGCCTCGTCGTCGACTACGCCGTCCATCACCGGCGCGCCAACGGCACGACCTCGCCCAAGGTGTTCAAGTGGAAGACGCTGGAGGTGGCGCCATTCGCCGAACTCCGACTGGAGCGCCGGCACCCGATCCGCGCCATCACCACGCGGCGCTACTACGACGGCCCGCAGCGCCTGGAGGTTCTCGTCAACGGGACGACTGTGGCCGCCGCTGACTTCAGCCTCAGCGGGACCGGGGCCGGACGCCTTCGCCCGCTCAGCGGGTAGGTACCGGCGTCTCCCCGCGGTAGTCGTAGAAGCCGCGGTTGGTCTTGCGGCCCAGCCACCCTGCCTCGACGTATTTCACCAGCAGCGGGCAAGGGCGGTACTTGGTGTCCGCGAGGCCCTCGTGCAGCACGTTCATGATCGCAAGGCAGGTGTCGAGCCCGATGAAGTCGGCGAGCTCGAGCGGACCCATGGGGTGGTTGGCGCCGAGGCGCAGCGCCATGTCGATGGAGGCGACGGTGCCGACGCCCTCGTAGAGGGTGTAGACCGCCTCGTTGATCATCGGCACCAGGATGCGGTTGACGATGAAGGCGGGGAAGTCCTCGGATGCGGAGGCGGTCTTGCCGATCTTCTCCACGACGCTGGCCAGCGTGGTGTAGGTCGCCTCGTCGGTGGCTATGCCGCGGATAAGCTCCACCAGCTGCATCACGGGCACCGGGTTCATGAAGTGGAAGCCCATGAACCGCTCCGGTCGGTCGGTGCCCGAGGCGAGCCGGGTGATCGAGATCGACGAGGTGTTCGAGGTAAGGATTGTCTGCGGGGCGAGGTGCGGCACCAGCGCCTTGAAGATCTGGTGCTTGAGCGCCTCGCGCTCGGTGGCGGCCTCGATGACCAGGTCGGTCTGTCCGATCGGGGCAAGCTCGCGCTCGATCACGATGCGGGCCAGCGCGGCGTCGCGCACCTCGGCGGTGATCCTGCCGCGGGAGACCTGGCGCTCGAGATGGCCACTGACGATCTCCAGCGCCCGGCCCAGCGCCTCCTCGGAGACGTCGTGCAGCATC
The DNA here is from genome assembly GCA_963796805.1 of uncultured Alphaproteobacteria bacterium. Lineage (GTDB taxonomy): Bacteria > Pseudomonadota > Alphaproteobacteria > Rhodobacterales > Rhodobacteraceae > Amaricoccus. Next base: position 47,986 of record CAWCNG010000007.1, on the reverse strand, counting down.
ACGTCGAAGCCGGAGAGCGCGAAGACCTGGGCGATGCCGTTGCCCATCTGCCCGGCACCAATCACGCCGACGCGCTTGATTTCCATGGAATTCCTGTCCCGGCTGGTGAAGTCGGGCCAGCTTAGGCAGGCCCCCCGAGCCACGCAACGGCTTTTCCCCCGGCGCCCGCAAGGCTTCTGTTTACAGGCACGACACGCGTGCGTAGCGTCGAGTGCAGATCGGAAGACGACAGGCGGGGGACAGCCGTGAACGCGATCATCGACTTTCTGAACACAATTTTCTGGGGATACGTGCTGATCTACGGCCTGCTGGCGGTCGGGATCTTCTTCACGATCAAGCTGCGTTTCCAGCAGATCCTGCATTTCGGCGAGATGTTCCGGGTCATTCGGAGCGCGCCGGAGACCGACAAGGAAGGCATCACGCCGCTCCAGGCCCTCGCCACGAGCCTCGCCAGCCGGGTCGGCACCGGCAACATTGCCGGCGTGGCGGTGGCGCTGACCCTCGGCGGGCCGGGGGCGATTTTCTGGATGTGGATGGTGGCGCTGGTCGGCATGGCCACGGCCTATTCGGAGTCGACCCTGGCGCAGCTCTACAAGGTGCACGAGCAGGAGGGCGGCGGCACCGGCGTCTACCGCGGCGGGCCTGCGTTCTACATCGCCAAGGGGCTCGGCATGCCCTGGCTGGGGGCGGTCTTTTCGGCGTGCCTCATACTCTCGTTCGGGCTGGTCTTCAACGCGGTCCAGGCCAATTCGATCGCCGAGGCGATGCAGGGCGGCTTCGGCATCCCCAAGATCGTGACCGGTCTCGTAGTCGCCGGTATCACCGCCGTGGTGATCTTCGGCGGCATCCGCAAGATCGCGCAGGTCGCGGAATACATCGTGCCACTGATGGCCGGCATCTACCTGCTGGTCGCGCTCTGGGTCGTCGTCACGCACCTGCCGCAGATTCCAGGCGTCCTGGGGCATATCATCGGCTCCGCCTTCGGACTTCAGGAGGCGGCGGGCGGCATCACCGGCGGGGTCGCGGCGGCGATGCTGAACGGGGTCAAGCGCGGCCTTTTCTCCAACGAGGCCGGCATGGGCTCGGCGCCGAACATTGCCGCGGCGGCGACGCCGGTGCCGCACCATCCGTCGAGCCAGGGCTTCGTGCAGGCCCTCGGCGTCTTCATCGACACGCTGGTGATCTGCACCTGCACGGCGATGATGATCCTGCTTTCCAACGCCTACGTGCCGGGCGGAGAGCTGACCGGGACGGCACTCACCCAAGCGGCGCTCGGCGAGCATATCGGCAGCGTCGGCAGCTACTTCGTCGCCATCGCGATCTTCTTCTTCGCCTTCACCTCGATCATCGGCAACTACTCCTACTCGGAGATGGCGATGGCTTATCTGGGTGTGGGGAGCGCCACCGGGCTCCTCGTGCTCCGGATCGTGGTGCTGCTGATGGTGGTCTGGGGTGCGCTGCAGGCGGTGGCGACGGTGTTCAACACCGCGGACGCCTCGATGGGGCTGATGGCGACGATCAACCTCATCGCGATCGTGGCGCTGTCGGGCACAGTGGTGAAGCTGACGCGGGACTATTTCGCGCAGCGCGCGCAGGGGGTCGAGCCGATCTTCCACGGCAAGGACTATCCCGAGCTCGGCGACCAGATCGACCATACGATCTGGACGCGGGACTGAGAAAAAGCGCCCGGTCCGGCGGATCGGGCGCAGCCCTCTGAAAAGGCTGCGAAAACCGCGTATGGAATCCATATGGAATCCGTATGGAATCCATATGGGTGTTTGGCTGGGTTTGAGGGGTTTCAGGCCGCGCGGCGCGGCTGCGGGCCAGCCGCTGCGGCATTGCGCGGGGCGGGCGGGCTCGCGTAGCGTGGCGCCATGGCGAGAGAGCCGCTCCGGGAGTATCGGGCGAAGCGCGACTTTTCGCGGACGCGGGAGCCTGCCGGTGGAGCGGCGGCCGCCGGCAGCAGCCGGTTCGTGGTGCACAAGCATCAGGCGACGGCGGACCATTATGACCTGCGGCTGGAGCTGGACGGGGTGCTCAAGAGCTGGGCGGTACCGAAGGGGCCGTCGCTGAACCCGGAAGACAAGCGGCTGGCGATCCAGACCGAGGACCATCCGCTGGAATACATCGACTTCGAGGGGATGATCCCTGAGGGCGAGTACGGCGGCGGGCCGATGATCGTCTGGGATGCCGGTACCTGGGCGCCCATGGAGGACGCCGGGAAAGGGCTGGCGGCCGGGGGGATGAAGTTTCGCCTCGCCGGGGAGAAGCTGAGCGGCGGCTGGATGCTGGTGCGGCTGAAGCCGCGCAAGGGCGAGAAGAAGACCAACTGGCTGCTGTTCAAGGAGCGCGACCCGTCGGCCGATCCCGAGCGCGACATCCTCGCCGAGCGGCCGGAAAGCGTGAAATCGGGGCGGCGGATCGAGGAGCTGAAGGCGACGCCGGCGCCGAAGCCGAGGGCGGTGCGCAAGCTCCGTCCGGGCGCCCTGGCCGGCGCGGTCGAGGGGCCGGGGCCGGAGCCGCTGACGCCGCAGCTGGCGACGCCGGTGGCGGACCCGCCCGAGGGCGACGACTGGCTGCATGAGATCAAGTTCGACGGCTACCGGACGCTGGCGTTCCGCGACGGCGACGCGGTGAAGCTGATCACCCGCAGCGGGCTCGACTGGACGCACCGCTACGGCGACCTGGCGGACGCGTTCCGGGCGCTGCCCTGCCGGGAGGCGGTCATCGACGGCGAAATCGTGGTGCTGGATGCCGATGGGGTAAGCCGGTTCGCGGCGCTGCAGGACGCGCTGTCGCGGAAGGCGAAGAGCGAGCTCGTCTTCTACGCCTTCGACCTGATCCGGCTCGACGGCTGGAACCTTGCGGCGGCGCCGTTGGTCAATCGGAAGGAGCTGCTGCGCCAGCTCCTGGCCGGTGCCACCGGGCGCTCGGCGGTCCAGTTCAGCGACCATGTGCTGGGCGGAGGCCGGGCCTTCTACGACCAGGTGTCGAGCATGGGGCTGGAGGGCGTGGTCTCGAAACGCGCTTCGGCGCCCTACCAGCCCGGCCGCTCGAAGAGCTGGAGCAAGAGCAAGGCGAAGCTGACCGGCGAGTTCGTCATCGTCGGCTACACCGCTTCCGAGGCCGCCGGGGGCCTCGGCGCGCTGGCGCTGGGCGAGTGGGCGGAGGACGGGCTCACCTACCGCGGCAAGGTGGGGACCGGCTTCGACGCGGCGACGCTTGCCGACCTGCTGGCGCGGCTGCATCCGCTCGAGGATCCGGACCTCGCCATCGCCGGGGCGCCGAAGGACATCCACTGGGTGCGGCCGGTGCTGTCGGCGCGCGTCCAGTATTCCAACCTGACCTCGGACGGGTCGGTGCGGCACGGGGTGTTCATGGGCCTGCGCAACGTGGCGCTGACCCCGCTGGCGGCGCCGGAGCGGCGGCGGCTGATCTCCGAGGCGGATCTCGCCACGGTCTGGGTGACCAACCCGACGCGGCGGCTGTTCGGCAAGGCGGGGCCGACCAAGCTCGACGTGGCGGTCTACTATGCCGCGGTCGGCGACTTCATGCTGCCGCATCTCTTCGGCCGGCCGGTGAGCCTGGTGCGCTGCCCGACCGGCAGGCCCGAGGACTGCTTCTTCCAGCGGCACAAGTTCCTCGGCATGCCGGCGGGGGTGGCGAGCTTCGAGACGCAGACCAGCGACGAGGAGGACCGCACCTACCTCACCGTCGCCGACGCCAGGGGCTACCTGGCCCTGGCGCAGTTCGGGGTGGTGGAGTTCCACGCCTGGGGCTGCCTGGTGAAGCGGCTGGAGAAACCGGACCGGATCGTGCTGGACCTCGACCCCGGCGAGGGGATCGCCTGGCGCGAGGTGGTGGAGGCGGCGGTGCACGTGCGGGGGGAACTCGACCGCCGCGGGCTCGTTGGCTTTGCCAAGACCACGGGCGGCAAGGGGGTGCATGTGGTGGTGCCGGTGACGCCGAAGCTGGACTGGAAGGCGGTGCACGCGGCGTCGGGCGAGCTGGCGGCGGCGATCGCCGCGACCGCGCCCGACACCTTCACCACCACCATGGGCGCTTCCAACCGCAAGCGGCGGATCTTCATCGACTTCCACCGCAACGCGCGCAGCGCCACGGCGGTAGCGCCGTATTCGTTGCGCGCGCGCAACAATTTGCCGGTATCTGCGCCACTTAGCTGGGAAGACCTCGAAAAGATCGACGCCCCGGAGGACTTGAACTATTCTTCGCTGCCGGGACTGGTGGCCGCCACGGGCGACCCCTGGGCCGAGATCGAGGATTTCGCACGCGACCTAGCGCGACCCGTGCGCGCGAGGGCGTGAAGAGGAGAGAAGGCACATGGCGCCGAGGGCATCCTGGAAGGGCTACCTGAAGCTGAGCCTGGTGAGTTGCCCGGTGCGGCTCTATCCGGCGACCAGCGCGAACGACCGGGTGCGGTTCAACCAGCTGCACAAGGACACCCACAACCGGATAAACATGAAGCCGGTGGACCCCGAGCTGGGGCTGGTGGAGCGGTCGGACCTGGTGAAGGGCTACGAGTACGAGGACAAGAAGTACATCATCATCGATGATAGCGACCTCGAGGCGGTGAAGCTCGAGACCAACCACACCCTCAGCATCGAGGCCTTCGTCGACGAGGACGAGGTGGACGTGATCTACCAGGACACCCCCTACTACCTGGCGCCGGACGGGGCGATGGCGGAGGAAACCTTCACCGTCCTGCGCGAGGCGATGCGCGAGGCGGGAAAACTCGCGATCGGCCGGCTGGTGATGTCGAGCCGCGAGCGCGTAGTGACGATCGCGCCGCGCGAGAAGGGGATGTTCGTCTGCACCCTGCGCGCGCCGAACGAGGTGCGGGCGACCGCGGCCTATTTCGACGAGATCCCCGATGCCAAGCCCGACCCGGAGATGCTGCAACTGGCGGAAGCCCTGATCGCGCAAAAGGCGGCGAAGTTCGATCCCAAGGCCTACGAGGATCGCTACGAGGCGGCGCTGATGGCGATGATCAAGGAGAAGCTCAAGGGCCACAAGCCGATCATCGCCGCCGATCCGCAGCGCGGCAACGTGGTCAACCTGATGGATGCGCTGAAGGCCAGCCTCGGCCAGGCCAAGCCGGCCGCGCCGAGCAAGAGCAAGGCGCCCGCCGAGGAGAAGCCGGCGGCGAAGGCCGCGGGCGGCGGACGGAGGGCTCCCGCCAAGGCGAAGTCGTGACCTCGCTCGCCGGCCGGACGGTCGGCCTGGTCGGTGCGCTGTCGGCGCTGCCGCGGCGGCTGGCGGCGCGGGCGGTCGAGGCGCAGGGCGGGCAGCTCGTTCACGGGGTCACCCGGCGGACCTCGCTGGTCGTCTTCGGGCGCGGGTTGCTCAAGGGCAGTGACGGCGAGGTCGAACGGCGGGTGGAGGCGGCGCGGGCGCCGGGGCGGGTTTTGCGCAGCGAGAACGGGTTCCTGCGGATCGCGACCGGCGTCGAGGAGGCGCCGGCGGGATCGGCCCGGCGCGAGGTGCTGGCGCAGTCGGGGCTGGGCGAGCGGGATTTCGAGCTGCTAGCGCTCTTCGACGGGTTCGAGCGGGATACGGAGCCTTTTTCCTTCCGCGACCTGATTTTGGCACGAAAGTATGCGGGGCTTCTGGCCGGCGGCGCGGGTTGGGGGGCGATCGTGCGCTCGGTGCACCGGTCCGGGCCGGTGGCGTCGCTGACGGCCAAGGCCCTGCAGGTAGGGGCGCGGCAGGCGATCCACGTGCGCCACGACGAGGGGGTGAGCGAGCTGGACGGGCAGATGCTGCTCGGGCTCGGCGGCGAGGCGGAGGAGGCCGACGAGCTCTTCGCCCGTGCCGAGGCGGCGGAGGCGGAGGGGCGTCACGCCGAGGCGGCGGCGCTTTACGCGCGGTGCCTCGCGGGCGATCCGGGCGACGCGGTGGCCGCGTTCAATCGGGCCAACTGCCTGACGGCGGTTGGCCGGGGGGCGGAGGCGGAGGCGGAGCTGGCGCGGGCGCTGAAGCTCGATCCGGGCTTCGTGGAGGCCTGGTTCAATCTTGCCTGCGGGGTGGCGGCGCGGGGACGTGCGGATGCGGCGCGCGGATATCTGGAGCGCGCGATCGCGCTAGACCCCGGCTATGCCGACGCGGTCTTCAACCTTGCCAGGCTCGAGTTCGATGCGGGGGAGCTGCCGGCGGCGCGGCGCTGGTGGGTGCGCTACCTGGAGCTTGACGCGGAGTTGGAGTGGGCGCGGAAGGCGGCGCGGGGCATCCGCTTCGTGGACCTTCAGCTGGCGCGGGACGCCGGGTGACGGACTTTCTCTTCGACGGGCCGGAGGGGGCGGGGGTGACGGTGCTTCTCGCGCACGGTGCCGGCGCGCCGATGGATTCCGCGGCGATGACCGCGGCGGCGCGGGCGCTCGCGGCGGAGGGGCTGCGGGTGGCGCGCTTCGAGTTCGGCTACATGGCGGGGCGGCGGCAGGGCGTGCGCAAGCCGCCGCCGCGGGCGGAGATGGTGATGCCGGAGTACCGCGCGGCGGTGGCGGAGCTGGCCGCGCCGGGGCGGCTCGTCATCGGCGGCAAGTCCATGGGCGGGCGGGTGGCGAGCATGGTGGCGGACGAGCTGCACGGCGCCGGCAGCGTCGCGGGCCTCCTCTGCCTCGGCTATCCGTTCCATCCGCCGGGGCGGCCGGAGCAGCTCCGCACCAAGCACCTGCAGGCGCTGGCGACGCCGGCGCTGATCGTGCAGGGCACCCGCGACGTCTTCGGCAGCCGGGAGGAGGTGGCGGGCTATTCCCTTTCGCCGGCGATCACGCGTCCTCTGGCTCGAGGACGGCGACCACGACCTGAAGCCGCGCAAGAGCGTGTCGGGCTTCGACGCCGCCGACCATATGGCGACCATGGCGCGCGAGGCGGCGGCGTGGGCGGGGCGGCTGCCCGGCTGATCTGATGCGGATCGCCACCTTCAACGTCAACAACGTGGTCAAGCGGCTCGCCAACCTGCTGGCGTGGTTGGCGGAGACGGTGCCGGACGTGGTCTGCCTGCAGGAGCTGAAGACGACGGACGCAAGCTTTCCCGCGGACGCGTTGGCGGAGGCCGGCTACGGCTCGGTCTGGCGCGGGCAGCGGACATGGAACGGCGTTGCCATTCTGGCGCGCGACGCGGAACCGGTGCTGACACGCGACGCGCTGCCGGGCGATCCGGAGGACGCGCAGGCGCGCTACATCGAGGCGGCGGTGGCAGGGGTGCTGGTCGGCTGCATCTATGCGCCGAACGGCAATCCGCAGCCGGGGCCGAAGTTCGCCTACAAGCTGGCCTGGCACGCGCGCTTCGAGGCGCACGCGGCGGACCTGCTGGCGGCGGGCGTGCCGGTGGTGCTGGCGGGGGACTACAACATCGTGCCGGAGCCGCGCGACGTCTGTCCGACGAAATCCTACGACGACAACGCGCTGGTGCAGCCGGAGAGCCGCGCCGCCTTCGCCCGGCTGCTGGCGCAGGGCTGGACCGATGCGATCCGCGCCGTGCATCCGCAGGAGACGGTCTACACCTTCTGGGACTACCGGCGCCTGCGCTGGGAGCGGAACGGCGGCATGCGTCTCGACCATCTCTTGCTCAGCCGCGAGCTTGCCCCGCGGCTTCGGACCGCCGGCGTCGACCGCGCCGTGCGCGGGCTTGAGAATGCCAGCGACCATGCACCGGCCTGGATAGAGATCGGCCCCGCTCCGCGCTGAAACGCGCTCATGAGTTGTACGTGTCATGTACATGACTTGTACGTGGCACCGATCGCGTAACCACCTGATATTGCGGCGTTCCAACAGCCTCCAGCCGCGAGGTGGCTTCCTCCGCACTTCCTTAACCACTCGTTGCCAGAGTTCGCGCCGAACAGGAGGAGCCGTTCGGAAGTGCGCATTCTTACCGTCGTTGCCGGCATGGGAGTGGGCGGGACCGAGCGGGCGGCACAGAACCTCTCCCTCGGCCTGAAGGCGCTGGGCGCCGAGGTGGCGGTGCTGGCCCACGCCGAGCGCGGACCGCGGGAGCACGCCTACCGCGACGCCGGGATCCCGGTCTTCGGGCCGGAGGACGGCGCGGACGCGCCGGGATGGAAGCCGGACATCGTCCACATCCACCGCGCCGGCTATGCCAATGCCCGCGAGACAGCACTCCTGCGGAAGTTGCGGCCGCCGAGGGTAAAGGTATTGGAGACCAACGTCTTCGCCCGCTTTGATGCCGGCGCGGGTGGGGCGCTGATCGATGCGCATTGCCTGCTCAGCCAGTGGTGCGCCTACAAGTGGCGCGCCTGGGGCGGCGCTGCGGCGCTCGCCAAGGAGATGCACGTGCTGCCCAACCCGGTCGATGCCGATGGCATCGGCCGGGTGCCGGACACCCGCCGCGCAGCGCTGCGCGAGAGCCTCGGCATTCCGGCGCAGCGTTTCGTTTTCGGGCGCGTCGGCCAGCCGAACCCGGAGAAGTGGTCGCCCCGGATTTTCGATGCCCTGGGCGAGGTCCTGGACCGCGGGCACGACGTCGGATTGTTTCTGGTAGGCGCGCCGGCGGACCTCATGGCCGCCGCAGACCGGCTGCCGGACGATCTTCGCGAACGGATCGTATCGCTGCCCGTGACCGCCTCCGACCGGCAGCTTTCGGAATACCTGACGGCCATGGACGGCTTCCTCCACCTCTCGCGCATCGGCGAAAGCTTCGGGATGGTGCTCTGCGAAGCGATGCTCTGCGGCCTGCCGGTGGTGACGCTGAGCACGCCGCTCAAGGACAACAGCCAGCTCGAGGTGGTGGGCCACGGGATCGGGGGGCTGGTGGCGCTGACGCCCGAGGCGGTGCCGGAGGCGATGATCGCGCTGATGGAGGACGCGGACCTGCAGGCGCGGGTGGGGGTCGGCGGGCCGGCCTGGGTGCGTGGGCGTTTCGGGGTGGAGCTGGTCAGCCGGAAGGCCCTGGGGATCTACCAGGGGCTGCTTTCGCCGGGTCGGCCGGAGCGCGAGGGTGCTGCTCCCGACCGCCGGTGGCTCGAGGCGGTGCGCACGCGGGGCTTCGGGCGGCGGCCGGGGGTGGCGGATGGCCTCGCCTTCCGGCTGCTGCATACGCCGGCGGTCTACCGGGCCTATCTCTCGCTCGCGCGGAGGACGGCGTCGTGACGCTGTCGCCGCAGCTGCGCGCGATGCTGGGCGTGGCGCGGAGCGCGGCCTGGATCGCCGGGATCCAGGCGATCAACTTCCTCGTGCCGCTGGCGGCGCTGCCGTTCCTCGTGCGCGGGCTCGGGGTCGACCAGTTCTCGCTCTACGCGGTGCTGATGGCCTGCGCGGCCTTTTTCGTCATCTTCGTGGACTTCTCGTTCAACGTGACCGGACCGCTGCGCGTTCGGGGCGCCGTGGCGGAGGGGGGGCTCGGCGCTCTCGTGCTCGACTCGCTCCTGCTCAAGGGCGGGTTGATCCTGCCGGCGTCGGCCGTGTTCCTGGTGGTAGCCATGGCCGTCGGCGCCGGAGCTTTGGGTGCGGTGCTGGCCCTCGCCTATGGCCTGACCGTAACGCTCTCGCCGCGCTGGGTGGTCTACAGTCTCGGACGCCTCGGGGCCTACGCGCTCCTGTCGGGCGCGAGCCGCCTCGCCTGGCTTGGGGTGGTGATCTGGCGGGTGCGGGCGCCCGAGGACCTGTCGCTGCTCCTCGCCCTGTCGGTGTCGGCGCAGGCGGTGACATTGCTGGGGTCGTTCGCGCTGGTTTGGCCGCGGGGTGGATCGGAGGCGAGCGTTGGACGCGCCACGCGGATCCTGCGCGAGGATCTCGGGCAGTTCGGGGCGATCGTCGCGACCGCGGCCGGGCGGGAGCTCAACCTCGTGATCCTCTCGGCCTTCGCCGCCGCTCCCGAGGTCGCCGGCTATGCTCTGGCGGACCGGGTGCGCGTGCTGATGGTCGGGCTGGTGGCGCCCGTGACGCAGGCGCTTTACCTCGCGATCGTCGGCGGCTCGGGGCGGGAGGCGGGCTTCCGCGGACCGGCGAGCCTGCTCGTCCTTCTCGCCGCGGCGGCGGGCGGCGCGTTCGTCTTCGTTTTGGCCGGACCGGTGGTGGCGGTGCTGGGCGGCGGAGAACTGGCGGGCGCGGTGCCGGTACTCCGTGTCCTCTGCCTGCTGCCGTTCCTGACCGGGCTGAGCGCGATCCTCGGTGCCAACACGCTGCTCGCGGAGGGCCGCGGGGACGCCTACGCGGCGAGCCAGATGGCCGTGGCGGCGCTCGGCGTGCCGCTGACGGTGCTCGCCATCGCGCGCGGCGGAGCGGTGGGCGCGGCCTGGGCCGCGGTGGCGCTCGAGGCGATGCTGGCGCTCGTCTATGCGCTGGCGCTCCGGCGCGCGGGGCTGATGCAGCGGGTGCTGCGTTAGCGGTTTGTCAACCACCCTCGGACCAAGGATCCGGGTGTCGAGGTTCGGTCAGCGTATGAGTGCCCTGTCGATGGAATCAGCCGCGGACCGGCCCCAGCGCATCCTTTATGCCTGCCGGACCCTCGGCGTCCCCGATCACGACCGCTGCAACGGACTGACGGTGCCGGCGCGGACGGTGCTCTGCCTGGTCTGGCCACGGAACCGGGACTACATCTGGGACGCGCCGAACGCGGCGCGGTTCGTGGCGCGCGAGATGAGCCCCGATGGGGAGAGCGCCCTCGGATGGACGCGGGCGGCCTGGCGGTTCTGGGCCGAGGCGCTGCGCTTTCGCCCGCAGGTGGCGCTGATCTACGGCTATCAGGACCCGGTGCTGCTGGCGCTCGCCTTCCTGCTGCGCGCTCGGGGCGTGGTCGTTCTGTCGATGAACGACTCGAAGTTCGACGACTACGGGCGGCGTGTGATGCGCGAGGCGCTGAAGGCGCTGTTCCTGGTGCCGTACCAGGGGATCCTCGCGGCGACGCCACGGGCGGCCGACTATGCGCGCTTTCTCGGCAAGCGGCGGGTCGAGCTCTACGCCTGCGCCATCGATACGGCGCGCGTGGCGGCAGGGGCGCGGCGCGCGTTCGGGGAGGCGGCGTTCGCGGAACGCTACTTTCTCGTCGTCGCGCGCTTCGTGGCGAAAAAGAACCACGGGCGGCTGCTCGATCTCTACGAGGCATATCTGGCGCGCGCGGCGCGGCCGAGGCGGCTGAAGCTCGTGGGCTATGGCGAACTCGAGGGGGAGATCGTGGCGCGGATCGCTGGCTCCGAGCTTCTGGCGCGGCACGTGAGCGTCGAGGGGTATCGCAGCGCGCGGGCGATGCCCGAGGTGCTCGGGGGGGCGCTGGCGCTGCTCCTGCCCAGTGTGGAGGAGCAGTTCGGCATCGTGGTGACCGAGGCGCTGTCCTGCGGCATTCCGGTGATCCTGTCGCCGGCCTGCGGTGCGACGGTGCTGGTCGAGGACTTCGTGAACGGCTTCGTGATCGACCCCGGCAACACCGACGGCTGGGTCGAGGCGCTGGAACACATGGGCTGCGAGCCGGAGTGGCGTCGGATGAGCGGACGCTGCCCGGCGGCGGCGCGCCGGGCAGACACCCAGGTTTTTGTCGGCGCTCTCGAGCGCCTTGCGTCGGCGGTACGATCGAGGAGGAAGGCATGACGGGACGGGCTCTGGTCTGCGGCGCGGGCGGCTTCATCGGCAGCCATCTGGTGCGGCGCCTCAAGCAGGAGGGTCTCTGGGTGCGCGGCGTGGACCTGAAGTATCCCGCGTTCGCCGACACCGAGGCGGACGACTTCGTGGTGGGCGATCTGCGCGATCAGGCCTTCTGCCGCGCGGTGGTGGATTGCCGCTTCGACGAGGTCTACCAGCTGGCGGCGGACATGGGTGGCGCGGGGTATATCTTCACCGGCGAGCACGACGCCGACATCATGCACAACTCGGCCACGATCAACCTGAACATGGTCGACGCCTGCCGGCGACGGAACATCCGCGGCGTGTTCTACTCATCCTCGGCCTGCATGTATCCGGCCCACAACCAGGAGGATCCGGAGAACCCGGTCTGCAGCGAGGCCTCGGCCTATCCGGCGGCGCCGGACAGTGAGTACGGGTGGGAAAAGCTGTTTTCCGAACGGCTCTACCTGGCCTTCAACCGCAACCACGGGATGAAGAACAGCGTGGCGCGGTATCACAACATCTTCGGGCCGGAGGGGACGTGGCGGGGCGGCAAGGAGAAGGCGCCGGCGGCGGTGTGCCGCAAGGTGGCGATGGCGGCGGATCACTCGGAAATCGAGATCTGGGGGGACGGGAGCCAGACGCGCTCGTTTCTCTTCATCGACGAGTGCGTGGAAGGGACGCTGCGGCTGGCGCGCTCTAACTTCGCGGGGCCGGTCAACGTCGGGTCGGAGGAGATGGTGACGATCGACGGGCTGGTGGACCTCGTCTGCGACATCGCCGGCAAGTCGCTCCGCAAGCGGCACGTTCCCGGGCCGCAGGGGGTGCGGGGGCGGAATTCCGACAATCGGCTGATCGCGGAGCGGCTGGGTTGGCGGCCCAGCCTTGAGCTCCGCAGCGGGCTGGAGCGCACCTACTGGTGGATCGCGGAGCAGGTGGGTCGGGACCGGATGGCGGCGTAGCCGCGCGGGGTCGCGGCTGGGCGGTCAGTTGCTCGGCGCTTCGGCGGCGAGGCTCACCGTCACCAGGTCGCCGGGATGCAAGGCCCGGTCTTCCGCCGGCGCGAGGTCGATCGTGACGCCATCGCTGCCGGAGATCGAAACGGTCGCGGGGGCGTCGCGGCCGGCGACGCGGTCGAGCCAGGTGAGCTGACCGCGGGTCGCTGCGATCTGCACGTCGAGCTCGGCGACCAGTTGCTCCGTGGCCGCGGCATCCGTCAGCGCCTCCAGCTGCAGGTCGAGGGTCCGGCGCAGTTCCTCGTACTGGACCGAGCCGAGCTCGCGCGTTGTGCGGGCGAGTTCGGTGGCGGTTTCCAGCTGGCGGGTGGTGGAGAAGAGGAGTGCGCGCCGGGCGTCGCTCAGGCGGAGCACAGTGGCGGTCCCGGCCTCGCGAAGTTCCTCGATCCGTTCGAAGTCCTCGCGGTCGGCGGTCATTCCCTCGGTCTCGGTGGCGAGTTGCGATCCGAGGTCGGCGATCTGCGCCTCGGTGTGACGGATGGCGGTGTCGAAGTGCCTGCCGGCGGTGACGTCCTGCTCGCGGCGCAGGTCGAGGATGGCGCGCTCGGTGGCGGGCAGGGAAGTGCCGCGTGCCGCTGGGTCGATCTCGAGCCGGAGCCGGTCGAGCCGCGCCGCGGCAGCCGCCCGTTTTTCGGTCAACTGAGCGAGTGCGCCTTCGAGCTCGAGCCGGCGCAGTTCGCTGTCGGCGAGGCGGCCGTTGCCACCGGCGAGCACGATGGCGCGCCGCGCAGTGAGACCCGGCGTGAAGGGGAAGGCGCCGCCGGCGCGGACGTCGCCACCGATGTAGACGGGGCCGTATTCCCGGAGGCTGAGCGTGACGGCGGCGGGCCAGATCTGCAGCGGCAGGGTTTCGCCGGGTGTCATTGGCGGCAGCGACGCGCCTGACAGGAGTTCGCGCGCCTCGGCGGCGACCTCGGCGACGGTGCGGCCTCCCGCCGCGACGGGACCGACCACTGGCAAAGAGATCTTGCCGTCGATGTCGATGTGCATCTGTTCGCGGATGGGCGGGGTGACGACAACGAGCTCCAGCACGTCGCCCGGTTGGAGCCGGTACTCCTCGGCGTGAACGAAGGCGGAAGTGCAGGCGAGGCACAGAGCTGCGAGGGCGATCCTGCTGAACATGGCTAGCGGGCACTCCCTTCGCGGGCCCGGAGCTTCAGTGCCGGATTGCCGGCGTAGATTGCCCAGGGCTCGAGATCGCGGAAGGCCACGCCGCGGGCGCCGAGAACGGCGCCCTCGCCCACCGTCACGCCGGGGCCGACGAAGGCGTCGGCGGCGACCCAGGCGTGGTCGCCGATGGCGACGGGCTTGGTGACGAGCTGGAAACCGGGCGCGTCGACGAGGTGGGTGCCGCCACAGAGCTGGGCGCCCTGGGAGATCGTCGCGAAGGCGCCGATGCTCACCAGGTCCATGCAGTAGCAGGTGGCGCGCGGGCCGATGGAGCTGTGTGGTCCCATGGCGAGGTTGGGGGGATACCAGATGCGGGCGCTGCCGTAGACGCGGGCGGTGGGCGCGAGGCGGGCGCCGAAGAGGCGGAGAAGCAGGCGGCGCCAGCCGTGCATCGGCGGTGGCGTCCAGCGGGCGAGAAGGGTCCAGGTGACGATCCAGCCGGCACGAAAGAGGCGGTGGCGGAGCGGAAAGCTCGGCCCGCCTTCGAGCGGGCGGCTTGCGCGTCCATCGAGCGGGGCGGTGCGCCAGGTCTTCATGACAGGTCGTCCAGGGGCAGGTCGTCGTCGTAGCGGTCGACGCTGGCCGGCGTGGCGCGATTGAGGATGATGCCGACGAGCTTGCGCCGCAGGTCGCGGTCGGAGGCCAGGAGGGCGCGGAGCTGGCGGCGTTCGGTGCGCCGCCAGCGGGCGACGATGACGATGGCGTCGAGGTGCCGGGCCATAGTGCGCGCGTCGACGAAGCGGTCGAGCGCTGGGAGGTCGACGACGACGAGATCGAAGGCGGCGCCGGCCCGGTCGAGGGCGTCGCCGACTTTGGACGAGCCGAGCGTGATCGTGGCTGCGGCAGTGTCTCTGTCGGCACCGGCAGGCAGGATGCGCAGGCCGCAGCGGGCCTCTGCCGGAGCGATCGTGCGGCCGTCCAGCAACTCGGAGAAGCCGACATGGCCGGAGACGCCCAGCTCCAGGCCGAGGCCCTCGCCCCGCATGTCGGCGTCGACGAGAAGGGTCGAGGTGCCGCCGGCCGCGATGAGCGAGGCGAAGCTGAGCGCTGTGGAGCTGGCGCCGTCGCCGGGAGCTGCCGGGGCGAAGCCGATGCGCCGGGGCTGGCCGGCGGGGAGGGCCTGGTCGATCGCGAGCTTGACCGCGCGGAGCGCCTCGGCGCGTTCGCCGGAGGGAGCGTCGAGGTCGGCGGCGGGGCTGGCCGGGAGCAGGGCGAGGCAGGGAACGCCGAGCTCGCGGCGGACTTGCGCCACGCTGCGGAAGCCGCGTTCGGATGCTTCCCGCAGCAGGCCTAGGCCGACGCCGGCCATGCCGCCGGCGAGGGTCGCGAGAAGGAGGGTGCGGGCGCCGTTGGGCGAGCTGTCGAAGACGGGGACGCGCGGTGGGCTGACGAGCTGGAAAGCGTCGTCGGGGGCCTCGGCGAGGGCGCTGATCTCCTGCTCGCGAAGGAGGAGCTGATTGATTGCGGCGGCATAGGCTTCGACGTGGCTGCGCGTGGCAGCGAGTTCGACGAAGCTGCTCGCGTCCTCCGGGCGAAGAACTGCTGCCGCCTCGGCGGCGTCGTCGAGGCGGCCGCGCAGTTGCAGCATCTGGAGCAAGACCGCGCCGAGTTCGGCGTCGGCGGCAAGCCGGCGTCGCTCGGTGCGATCGGCGCGATAGGCGTCGATGAAGGCGGTGAGGATCGCCGCGGCGTGCTCGGGAGAGGGCGAGGTGTAGGTGAGATCGAGCAGGAAGCCGGCGTCCGGTCGCTTGACTTCGAAGCGGGCGCGCATGTGGTCGACGAGCCGCTGCTGCTGGGCATCGGGGCTCGCGAGGGCCGGGCGCAGGAGCCGCTTGAGGCGCGCGAACGGGGATGGCGGGCCGGAAAGCCAGGCGGGGTCGATCGCGGCGAAGGCGCCGGCGGCAATCTTTTCCGAGAGGAGGATGCCGGTTTCGCTGTCGAACATGCTGACCGCGACCACCGGTGCGACGGCGCCGGTGAGCGGCGCGCCGGCGAGGGGGTTGATGAAGAGCGTGGCCTTCGAGGTGTAGAACGGCGTCGCGGTTGCGAGGTAGGCGAAGCCTAGTGCGGTTCCGGCGAGGGTACAGAGCGCGGCGGCGCGGAACTGGCGCCGGGCGATGGCGAAGAGGCGGCGGAGGTCGACAAGATCGCCGTCCGCGGGCGGTTGCGCCGCCCGCGCGAGGCCGGAAGCGGTGAACCGGCTGTTCATCGGGCCTCGGGCATGTGGGGTGCGGGCATCTCTGTTGGCGATTTGTTAAGGGTGCGAGCCGGTAATCCACTTCTTGACGAAGCATGCTTTCCGAAACCTTAAGGCGACCGTTTCTCCATTGAGGGTGCTGATCCACGACTATGCCGGACACCCGTTCCAGGTGGCGCTGAGCCGCTGCCTGGCAGCGCGCGGGCATGTGGTGGCGCATGCCCACTTCACCGGTGATCCGGGGCCGAAGGGGGCACTGGTGGCGCGGGGGGCGGATGATGGCGTGCAGTTCGTCGGCGTCGGGATCGACCGGCCCTACGACAAGGACGCCTGGGCGGGTCGGCAGTTGGGCGATCTCGCCTACGGGCGTGCGGCGGCGCGGGCGGTGGCGGATTTCCGGCCGGAGGTGGTGGTGTCGGGCAATACCCCGACGGCGGCGCAGGGGCAGGTGATCCGGGCGTGCGGGTCCGTGGGCGCGGCCTTCGTGATGTGGGTCCAGGATTTCTACAGCGTGGCGGTGACGCGGCTGATGTATCGCAAGTACGGGGCGGCCGGGGCAGCGGTCGGGGCTTTCTACCGGGCGGTGGAGAGGCGGCAGTTCCGGGCGAGCGACGGGATCGTGGTGATCACCGACGATTTCCGGCCGCTGGCCGAGGCCTGGGCCGGGGAGGGGCCGCAGATCACCACGATCGAGAACTGGGGCGCCCTCGACGAGATCTGGCCGGGCGCGCGGGACAGCGTCTTCGCGCGCGAGTTCGGGCTCTCGGACGGGTTCAACTTCATCTACTCGGGGACGCTGGGGCTGAAGCACGATCCCGGGCTCCTGATCGCGCTTGCCGAGGCGGTGCGGGGCCGGGCGCGGATGGTGGTGGTGGGTCAGGGAAGCGGCATGGCCCGGCTGGAGGCGGCGCGAGGCTCGGGCCTCGACAACCTGATGCTTCTGCCGCTGCAGCCGGTGGAACGGCTGCGGGAGGTGCTGGCGGCGGCGGACGTGGCGGTGGCGGTGATCGAGCCGGATGCGGGGACGTTCTCGGTGCCGTCTAAGGTGCAATCGTACCTCTGCGCCGGGCGGGCGGTCTTGCTGGCGGCACCGGCGGAGAACCTCGCCTCGCGGGTGGTGCTTGCTGAGAGGGCCGGGGTGGTGGTGGCGCCGGTGGATGTCGTCGGGTTTGTCGCGGCGGCGCGCGGAACTCTTGGACGACGAGGGGCAGCGACTCGAGATGGGCAAGCTGGGGCGGGCCTATGCCGAGCGGGCCTATGACGTGGAACGGGTTGCGGACCGGTTCGAGGTGGTGATGGAGGCGGCGTGGCTTCGCCGGAGGCAGGGCCGGGCGGCATGACCCGCGGGGCGGTGGTCTTCCAGTTCTTCGTGCTGATCTACCTCCAGCGGCTGGCGCTCCCGATCGGGGGCGCGGTGATCAGCATTCCGCTCGTCGCCACTGGAGCCGCGCTGAGCGCGCTGGCGGTTACCCGGCGGCTGACCTTCTCGCGGGCGCGGCTGATGCTTTTCGCGGTGATGGCGGCCTTGGCCGCCATGGCGCAGGCGTTCGTTTCCGGACCGGCCTCGATGGCGAGCCTTGCCTACTTGCTCGTGCTCTATCTCGTCTACACGGTGCGGCTGGAGATGGAGGCGGCCGACTACCGGGCGGTCTGGCGCGCTTACGCGGCGCTCATGGTTGTGCCGGCGGTTCTGGTCTTCCTGCAGTTCGGCTGGCAGCTCCAGGCGGGACCGGGGACCGGGCCGGGGTTCGACTTTCTGTTCCCGCGCCGGCTGCTCCTACCGGGATATGTCTATCAGTCGAGCACGGAGAGCTGGCAGACGTGGAACCGGCCGAATGGGGTCGTTTTTCTGGAACCGTCCTTCTGCTCCGCCTTTCTTGCCCTCGCCTTCCTGAACGAGGCGCTCCTGCTGCACCGCCGCGGGCTCGCGGCCCTGTTCCTCGCCGCGCTTCTGCTTTGCAGCGGGGCGACGGGGCTCGTCATCGTGGCGGTCACCATTGCCTGGCGGCTGCGTCATTCGCGCTCGGCGGTGCTGGCGGTGGCCGCCACGGGGGCGCTGCTGCTTCCGCTGGTCATCGAATCGGGCAGCCGGATCGCGACGCTCGGCCGTCTGGCGGAGCTGAGTAGCCCGGGCTCGAGCGGATATGACCGGTTGATCCTGCCGCTCGCCTCGCTCTACCAGGTCCTTGGCGATCCCGGGGGCTGGCTGACCGGGCATGGCGCGGGGCAGATCACCGAGGCCCACGGCAACGCCTGGCCGGTGGTCAAGCTGACCTACGAGTATGGACTGCCGACTGCCATGGCTTGGCTCGCATTGTTCGTGGCCTCGATCTGGGGCCGGCCGAACGCGGGATACCGGATCGCGGTCTTCGCCGTCTTTCAGTTCACGGGCGGCTACCTGCTCAGCCCGATCATGGTGCTCTTCGCCGCGCTGACTTGTGCCATGTGCGCGGTTTCCGCCGAGCGCAGATTCGAGCAACCAAGGGTGCCCCGCGGGTTTGCCAACGCGTTGACGGCGGAGTAAAGGACGGGGCGGGCGAGGCGGGAGACAGCGATGCGGCCGGTCGTTCTATGCATTCTGGATGGCTGGGGACTGAGCCCTACACGGGAAGGCAACGCCGTTGCGCAAGCTGCGACGCCTAACTTCGATCGGATCTGGGACACCTGCCCGCACGCTCAGCTCCGGGCGCATGGGCCTGATGTGGGGCTGCCCGAGGGGCAGATGGGAAACTCCGAGGTAGGTCACACCAATATCGGTGCCGGGCGTGTCGTGTGGATGGATCTGCCGCGGATCGACAACGCCATTGCTGAAGGCAGCTTCGCCAAGAACGAGGCTCTGCAGCGGTTTGTTGCAGCTTTGAAGGAGAGCAAGGGAACCGCGCACATTGCGGGTCTGGCCTCGCCGGGGGGCGTGCACGCGCATCAGCGGCAGATCGCAGCGGTAGCAACTGCGATTGCGGAGGCGGGTGTGCCGGTAGCGGTGCATGCCTTCCTCGACGGTCGCGATGTGCCGCCGAAGAGCGCGCAGGCGCAGATCGCCTGGCTCGAGGAAGCACTACCGGAGGGAGTGCGGATAGTGACCGTCACCGGGCGGTTCTACGCCATGGATCGCGACACGCGCTGGGAGCGCGTGGGCGCGGCGGTGGAGGCAATCCTGCACGCCGAGGGTGAGCATGCCACGAGCGCGGCGGAAGCGATCGAGGCGGCCTACGAGCGGGGGGAGACCGACGAGTTCGTATCGCCTACGGTGATCGGCGACTATCGCGGCGCTGCGGATGGCGACGGGCTGTTCTTTGCGAACTTTCGTGCCGACCGGGCACGGCAGATCCTCGAGGCGCTAGTGGATCCGAAGTTCGACGGATTTGACGTGGTCGGCCGGCCGAAGTGGGGGGCGGTGCTCGGCATGGTGCAGTATTCCGAGAGGCTGGACGCCCTGATGCCGGCGATGTTCCCGTCCGATGCGATCACCAACACGCTTGGCGCCTGGGTGGCTGGCAAAGGGCTGAAGCAATTCCGCACTGCGGAGACGGAAAAGTATCCGCACGTCACCTTTTTCCTCAACGGCGGGGTCGAGGCGCCGGCCGAGGGTGAGGTGCGCTTCATGGCGCCGAGCCCGAAGGTCAGGACGTATGACATGAAGCCGGAGATGTCGGCGGGCGAGGTTGCCGAGCATCTCGTCGCCGCGATCCGGTCGGGCGAGTACGCGCTGATCGTGGTCAACTTTGCCAATCCGGACATGGTGGGGCACACGGGCGTGCTGGAGGCGGCGATCAAGGCGGTAGAAGCGGTTGACCAAAGTCTCGGCCAGGTGCTGCAGGCAGTGGAGGACATGGGCGGTGCTATCCTGGTCACCGCCGACCACGGAAACTGTGAGGTGATGATCGATCCCGAGACCGGCGGGCCGCATACGGCGCATACGCTGAACCCGGTGCCGGTGATCATGGTCGGTGGGCCGGCGGATGCGACGCTGCGCGACGGGAGGTTGTCGGATCTCGCGCCCACGCTTCTCGAGCTCATGGGCCTCGACCAGCCGTCCGAGATGGGCGGGCGGAGCCTGATCGGTCGTTGATGATCCTGGCCCGAACCAGCACGCTTCTCCTGCTTGGCCTGGTCTGGCCGCTGCCTTCGCTTGCGGCGGCGGATGCGGCCACGATCGCTGCCGCGACCGCGCGGGTTGCGGCGGCCGGTGAGACGCTGGGGACGGCTGAAGAGACGCCTGACAAGCTTGCGGCGCTGGCGCGCGCTGTGGCCGGCTATGGCCAGGCGCTGGCGGCCTTGCGTGCCGAGGTGCGAACGGCCAGCGCCGAGGAGCAGGCGCTGGTGGATGAACTCGAGGCGCGGCGGCTGCAGATCTCGCGCCTTCTCGCCGCCATGGAGTCGATGAGTGCTGCGCCGCAGAAGGGAATCCATCCCCAGGGGCCGCTCGCAGCGGCGCGGGCCGCGGCGATGATCGAGCGGCTTACGCCGGCGATGCAGACGCAGGCACGCGAGCTCGCCGGGCAGGTGGCGGCGATGCGGTCGGCACGCACGGTGCAGGAAGAGGGCAAGGTCGCTTTGGCGGCGGGCCTCGATACGCTGGGCGCAGCCCAGGCGGTGCTGGCTGAGGCGATGACGCGGGCAGGGTCTGAGCAGGATTCTCCGCTCGACCCGGCACTCACCATGCTCGCCCGCGGCAGCGCCTCGCTGACTGCACTGGCCGCAGCGCTGGCCGACCAGGCGGATTTGCCTTCGCCTCCGCCCGGGCCGATGGATTCGCTCGCCTGGCCGGTGGCGGGCACGGTGGCTAGCCATTTTGACGAGGCGGATGCGGCCGGGGTGCGCCGGCCGGGTATCGTCGTGGCGGCACCGCCGCTGTCGCTGGTGACGGCGCCGGCGGATGCGCTGGTCCGATATGCCGGGCCCTTCCTGGAATACGGTTACGTGCTGGTGCTGGCGCCCGAGCCGGAGACGATGGTGGTGCTGGCGGGGCTGGCCCGGCTTCAGGTCAGGACCGGCGACATGGTGCGGGAGGGCGACCTCCTCGGGCTGATGGGGGGGCGGCCTCCCGATGTTGAAGAATATGTGATGATGCCTGCGGCCGAGACTGGCGTCGGCGGGGAAGAAACGCTGTATATAGAGGTCCGCCACGGACGGGGGCCGGTCGATCCGGAACCGCTGTTCGTCGGTCAGAACGGATAGGAATCGCTCGATGAAGAAGATCTGGTTGGCAGGAATTGGGGGCGCGGTGGCTGGCGTCGTCGTGAGCACGCAATTCGCCGTGCCGATCCTGGCGCAGGAGGCCGCCAAAGAGAAATCGGTATACGAGCAGCTTGACCTGTTCGGCGACATCTTCGAGCGGATCCGGTCGTCGTATGTGGAGCCTGTCGAGGACAAGGTGCTGATCGAAGCGGCGATCAACGGGATGCTCACGCATCTCGATCCGCATTCGAGCTTCATGCCGGCCGACGAGTTCGACGACATGCGGGTGCAGACCAAGGGCGAATTCGGCGGCCTCGGCATCGAGGTGACGCAGGAAAACGGTGTGGTGAAGGTGGTGTCGCCCATTGACGGCACGCCGGCCGCCCGTGCTGGGGTGGAGCCGGGAGACTTCATCACCGCCGTGGACGGTGAAAGCGTCATGGGCCTGACGCTCGACGAGGCGGTGGACATGATGCGCGGGCCTGTGGGCTCGGACATCACCATCACCCTGAGCCGCGAGGGTACGCCCGATCCGTTCGACGTGAAGATCACCCGCGAGACGATCACCATCTCGCCGGTCAAGTCGCGGCTGGAGGACGGGGTTGTCGTCCTGAGGCTCACCACATTCAACGAGCAGACCTATCCGGAGCTTGAGGATCAGCTAAAGGAACAGGTCGAAGCGGCTGGCGGCATGGACAAAATAACCGGCTTCGTACTCGATCTGAGGAACAATCCGGGCGGTCTGCTGAACCAGGCGATCTCGGTGGTGGACGCCTTCCTCGAGTCGGGGGAGATCGTCTCCACCCGCGGCCGCGATCCGCGCGACAGCGAGCGGTACAACGCCACGCCGGGCGATCTGACCAACGGCAAGCCGATGGCGGTGGTGATCAACGGCGGCTCGGCCAGCGCGTCGGAGATCGTGGCCGGCGCCATGAAGGACCATCACCGGGCGGTGATCATCGGCACCCAGAGCTTCGGCAAGGGGTCGGTACAGACGATCATGCCGGTGCAGGACGAGGGCGCGATCCGGCTGACCACGGCGCGCTACTACACGCCGTCGGGGCGCTCGATCCAGGCGCTGGGCGTGGCGCCCGACATCATCGTCGAGCAGCGCCTGCCGGAGGAGACCGCGGCGGAGGAGCCGGCGGACCGGCCGATGCGGACCGAGGCGGACCTGCGCGGGTCGCTGGAGAACGACTCGCTGACCGAGGACGAGAAGAAGATCCTCGAGGAGGACCGCCAACACAAGGAAGAGACGGCGCGGCTGCGGGCGGAGGACTATCAGCTCTCCTATGCCATTGATATCCTGCGCGGAATGTCCTACCTCGCCGCGGAGAACGACCCGGCGGCCGCCACGGCGCAATGACCGAGGCGGAGATCCTGGCGCTGCCGTATCGGCCCTGCGTCGGGATCATGCTGCTGAACCCGGCGGGGCGCGTCTTCGCCGGGCAACGGATCGACAACCCGGCGCCGGCCTGGCAGATGCCACAAGGCGGGATCGATCCGGGCGAGGCGCCGCGGGATGCGGCGCTGCGCGAGCTGGGCGAGGAGACCGGCATTCCGGCCGAGGCGGTGGAGGTCGTGGCGGAGGCGCCGGACTGGCTGACCTACGACCTGCCGCACGAGCTGGTGCCGCGGATCTGGAAGGGGCGATTCCGGGGGCAGAAGCAGCGGTGGTTCCTGATGCGCTTCCTCGGCCCGGACAGCCTGGTCGATATCGCAACGGCGACGCCCGAGTTCCGGGAGTGGGCCTGGGTGGAGCCGCGGGAGCTGCCGGAGCGGATCGTGCCGTTCAAGCGGGAGATCTATCGGTCGGTGCTGGAGGCATTTCGGGCTCATCTGGGCTGAGCTGCCGGAATCCAGGGCATCGGCCTGAAAAGGCTGCGAAAATCTCACCCAGAAAGCGTATGGAATCCGTATGGAATCCATATGGGTGATTTGCTGGATTCCGGCCGCCGGAGCGGGGTCGGGAGGTGTCAGCCGTGCTCGTAGGCCACCGAAGCGCCGGGGGCGGGCAACGGGGCAGGGACGCCTTTGGCGGCGGGGCGGCGGCCTTCGGTGAGGACCTGGGCCAGGAATAGGGCCATGGCGAGGAAGGAGAGGCTGGCGCCGATGCCGATGAAGGCCTCGAAGCGGTGGTCGAGGGTGATGAGGAGGCCGGCCAGTGCGCCGGTCATCACCACGAAGCCGACGGTGGCGACACCGGCCTGGATCCACGCGAGGCGCACCCGGAGCAGCGCGGCGCCGCGGTAGTAAAGGCCGTAGAGCGCCATGGAGACCCAGCCGAGCAGGTTGAGATGGGCATGGGCCGGCATCAGCGTGAAGTCCTGGTTGGACGCCATGAAGATGCCGAGGCCCATGCCGCAGAGTGCTGCCGTTGCCGCGACCGCGATACAATACTGCTCGATACGCACGGATGCCGTCCTTCCGACTGGAGCCGTCCCCTTGGGGTAAAGGGGGGTGGCTGCGCCCTGATCACGTCGATGTTGCTAGGGCACGATTGCTTCAGCGGCGGTGCGGGCGTGTTTCAATCGTCGCAGGATCCGCAGCCGCAGAGCCAGAGCCGCGCCGGCTCCGGGCAGGCAACTCGGACCCTACGGACCCCCGGGCTATCCCGCGGGCGTGTACCAGATCGGCGAGGTGTAGGCGCGTGCGGTGACCGTCATCGGCACCTCCGGCGCGAAGTCGGCGTCTGCGAAGTAGGCGGCGTCGTAGGCGGTCCAGCGCGGGGTCGGGATCTCGATCACGCGGGCGTAGTAGAACGCCTTCTCCGCCGGGTCGAAGTCTGGGTCCTGCCAGACGGTGATGAGTTCCGGGGCGCCGATGGTATTGGTCCAGTTGGCATTTGCGACGTCGACGGTGCTGCCCACGAGCGGCACCTTGCCGTCCTCGCCCGGCTCGCGGTCGCCGGACCAGACGACGTCGTAGATGTGTTCCTGCAGGGCGCCCTCGACGTCGACCCAGCCCTTGATGATCTGGACGCGGTCGAGATTGCCCGACAGCGGGTCTTTGAGCGCCGCGACAAGGAAGCTGGGGCCCGCCGCACCGTCAGCAGTTGGAGGCAGGTCGCCGCCCATCGGCACGCCCTTGCCGTAGCCGACGGCACCGGGGTTCCGGCCCAGCGCATCGTCGGTCGTGAAGTCCCAGCCGCCGAAGAACCGCACGAACATCCGCGGGCCCGTCGTACCGTACACCTCCTTGCGCTTCATCGCGTCCCATATCGCGGCGCGGGTGTTCTCCGCCGCCCAGACGGCGGTCAGGCCCGAGGCACCGAGCTGCCAGTCCTTGATCGTGCGCCCTTCGAAGTCGAAGGCGTTGGCGGTGGACCGTTCCGGCCCCGGCTCGCTTGCAGGAAACTGGCCGAAGAAGTTGTTCTCCTCGGCCGACGAGATGCCGGTGTGATCGTCCGTCGAGCCGACCAGCCCGAACTTGAACGGGTTGGTGCCGAGCTCGTCCTCGAGCTTCATGCCGCGCTTGAGCGCCTGTCGGGCGTGCTCGTACTCGATCATGCCAGGCTCCTTGGGAACCACGTTGAGGTTGCCCTTGTCCCAATCTCAAAGTCGGCGAACTCGTCGGCGGGGGCCAGGCTTGGGTGCTGCTCGGAGGTGCCTTTGCTCTGTGTCACCTCATACAGCGGCTCCCACCTGGCGCGCGGCGCCGCCCATTCCGCGTCGATCGGCTTGCCGTCGGGCGTCTCGGTGGCGAACATCAGGCCGTTCGACAGGTTGCCGTTGTGCGGGATTGCGAGAATTCGGCCGCCGGTCACCTCCTCGTAGTTGGCCATCCAGTCCCAAAGCTGGTTCGGGATGTCGGTATCGAATGTGGTCAGCGGCCGCACCCGGTCGGCCACGGCCTTGCCGTCGCGGTAGATGACGTTGCGGTGCAGGTTGTTGCCGCCGCCATAGTTCGAAGTCCACTCGTAGCCGATCATAGCCGAGAAGGTACCGGGGTCGTTATGGCCTTCGACGATCTCGGTCATCTTGTGCCACATGTCGAACTGGACGTCCTTGTCGGTCATGGCATCCGGCAGCCTGCCCTCGCCCTGCCGGGTAATGATGTCGATCACACCTTGGCGGCGGCCTCGCCACCCGCGTTCATGCCCTTGTTCTCCAATCCTTAAGGACCGGATCGGTCATCAGCGCTGGATCGCCGTTCAGCACGCCTGTCATGACACCAAGGGCGTCGGAGTGGTCGGCGACCGCCATCCAGTCGTAGGGCCTTGACTAGCCTGACGCGCTGGCCGGTGCTCGAGGTGATCTCGGCGCCCTTGGCGTATTGCAGTGCCTCGTCGGGACCGACGCGGTGCCGGCTGCGATGGCGTCGCCGAACCAGGATGTGTGCAGGTGCTGCTCGCCCCAGAGCGGCCGCATCGGATAGGCGTGCCCGGCATACGGCGAATAGCCGGGCTGGTTGAAGAACCGGGCGGTTTCGGCAGCGTCGATGGTGCCGCCGTCCGTCGTCACCTGCGCCGCCGCCGCAACCGGCATCAACATGGCAAGCCCTGCGGCCATGCCGCGATACCGTGTCGTTCGCATCGGTGCCTCCCGGATTTTGCCCCGTGGCGGCCACCTCAGGCCAAAACCTCAGGGTTTCAACCGATCGCCGCGGCGTTCGCCGGCTCGCCGGATGCGCCTATTCGGAGGGCAGCTCGGCGGCCGGGATCAGCGGGAAGAAGGTGCCGCCGGACCAGACGCCGAACTGTGCCGTGCCGTCCACGACGCGCTCGCAGCCGAGTTCGGCGAGGCGGTAGAAGCTCTTGCGGTCGATCAGCGCCTCGAGGCCGCGGCGGACCATGACGTAGGGCGAGGGCTCGCCGGTGTTGGGATCGCGCTCTACCCGGATGGGATGCTCCGGGCCGGCCACGACGCTGTCCTCGACCTGGGTTGTGAAGGTCAGCTGTTGCTCCGCGCCTTCGTTCTCGGCGGTGAAGTCCACGGCGACGAAGGGGGCGTCGTCGACAGTGATGCCGACCTTCTCCACCGGGGTGACGAGGTAGAAGCGGTCGCCCTCGCGCTTGAGGATCGAGGAGAAGAGGTGGACGAGGGGGGCGCGGCCGATGGGCGTGCCGAGGTAGAACCATGTGCCGTCGCGGGCGATGCGCATGTCGAGATCGCCGCAGAAGGGCGGGTTCCAGAGATGCACCGGCGGGGGGCCGCGCCGGGCGGCCTTGCCGGCGGCGGCGGCGAGGGTGGTGGCCGAGGGCCCGGGGTCGGGTGTTGGGTCCGGCATGATTTCCTCCGCGCCCCCCGAGACTAGGGCGCTGCGGCACGAATTGCGAGGGTGCATGCCCGACCGGGATACCTGCATACTGCTCGCGCGGCTTTCTGTTGCGCTGCAACATCAGTTGGGCGCGCTGTCGGATTTGTGACATGGAAAGTCCATTGTAGCGCCAGCGGGGCGGGTTACACTCCCCTCGATCGAGGACAGCGGCGGCGCGACACGCGGGCGAACGCCGGGCGAGCGGCAGGAGGCAGCGTAGTTATGGACAGCGAAGACCTGATGCCGGAGATCGAGGCGACCGGCGAGCGGCTGGTGCAGGCGCGCAGGATGATCGCGCGGCGGATCATCGGGCAGGAGGCGGTGGTCGAGCAGACGCTGATCGCCATCCTCTGCGGCGGGCACGGGCTGCTGGTGGGCGCGCCGGGGCTGGCGAAGACGCGGCTGGTGGAGACGCTGGGCACGGTGCTCGGGCTGGTGGCGCACCGGGTGCAGTTCACGCCGGACCTGATGCCGGCGGACATCCTGGGTGCCGAAGTCCTGGAGACCGGCGCGGACGGGAGCCGGGCCTTCCGCTTCATCGACGGGCCGATCTTCTGCCAACTGCTGATGGCCGACGAGATCAACCGGGCTTCGCCGCGGACGCAGTCGGCGCTCCTGCAAGCGATGCAGGAAAAAGAGGTTTCGGTGGCGGGCCAGCGGCGGATCCTGCCGCGGCCGTTCCACGTGCTGGCGACGCAGAATCCGATCGAGCAGGAGGGCACCTATCCGCTGCCCGAGGCACAGCTCGACCGGTTCCTGTTGCAGATCGACGTGGACTATCCCGACCGGGCGGAGGAGCGGGAGATCATCCTGGCCACCACCGGCATCGAGGATTCGGTGGCCGAGCCGGTCTTCGACGCGGCGAGCCTGATGTCGGCGCAGATGCTGATCCGCCGCCTGCCGGTGGGCGAGCAGGTGGTGGAGCGCATCCTCGACCTGGTGCGCTCGGCGCGCCCCGGCCCGGACGCGCACGTGGCGGTGCGCGATGCGGTGAGCTGGGGGCCGGGGCCGCGGGCGGCGCAGGCGCTGATGCTGGCGATCCGGGCGCGGGCGCTGATCCAGGGGCGGCTGGTGCCGGGGCTCGACGACGTGGCGGCGCTGGCGCATCCGGTGCTGATCCACCGCATGGCGCTCGGCTTCGCGGCGCGGGCCGAGGGGCAGACGCTGACCGGGCTGATCGGGCGGCTGGTGAACGACACCATCGGCCTGGAGGCGGCGGCGTGATCGAACCGCGGCGTGCGCGCGGCAGGGACAAGCCCCAGGGGCCGGTCGGACTGCGGCGTGACGCCGAAAAGGTCGCAGGCGCGCTGCCGCCGCTGCTGGCGCAGGCCGAGCTGCTGGCGGCGACAGTGGCGATGGGGTTCCACGGACGGCGGCGCGCGGGGCACGGGGAGAATTTCTGGCAGTACCGGCAGGCGGTTCCGGGCGACCCGCGTTCCTCGGTCGACTGGCGGCGGTCGGGGAAATCGGACCAGCAGTTCATCCGCGAGATGGAGTGGGAGGCGGCGCAGACCGTCTCGATCTGGGTCGACGACGCGTTGAGCATGGACTATCGCGACGCCGAGCATTTCAAGGCGCGCTCGAAGGGGGAGCGGGCGTCGCTGCTGGCGCTGGCGGTGTCGGTGCTTCTGATCAAGGCCGGCGAGCGGGTGGCGCTGATGGGCACCGACGCGGCGCAACCGCGGGCGGGTCGGGCGCAGCTCAACCGGATGGCGCTGGCGCTCGGGACCGAGCGCACCGACGGGGTGACGCGGCCCGACTACGGGCTGCCGCCGAACGACCGGATGGTTCAAGGCGGGCGGGCGATCTTTTTCTCGGACTTCCTCGGCGACATAGAGGCGATGACGCCGGTGCTGGCGCATGCCGCCGACCAGGGGGTCCGCGGCTGCTTCGTGCAGGTGCTGGACGAGAGCGAGGAGGTCTTCCCCTTTGACGGGCGGATGATCTTCGAGAGCATGGGGGGCACGACAGAGTTTGAGACGCAGCGGGCGCGAGCGCTGAAGGAGGCCTACACCGAGCGGCTGGCCGAGCGGCGCGAGCGGATCAAGGCGTTCGCGCGGCATCTTGGCTGGCGCTGGCACTTTCACCACACCAGCCAGCCACCGCGGTCGACGCTGCTTTGGCTCTACATGGCGGTAGGCGAACGGGCGTGAGCGCATGATCGGGTCCGTGGCCTTCCTCTCGCCGTGGCTCCTGCTCGGGTTCGTGACGCTGCCGGTCCTGTGGTGGCTGCTCCGGGCGGTGCCGCCGGCGCCGGGGCGGCGGGCGTTTCCCGGGGTGCGGCTGCTGCTCGGCCTGCAGGATCCGGAGAAGATGCCCGAGCGCACGCCCTGGTGGCTGCTTGCGCTGCGGATGCTGGCGCTGGCGGCGGCGATCCTCGCCTTCGCCGGGCCGGTGCTGAACCCGCGGCCGGCGGGGACGGAGGATCCGCTGCTGGTGCTGATCGACGGCGGCTGGGGCGATGCGCCCGACTGGACGCGGCGCATGGACCGGGCGGCGGCGGCACTGGACGAGGCGGCGCGCACCGGACGTCAGGCGGCGGTTGTGACCATGGCGACGCCGCCGCTGCCGGGCGAGGCGTTGCCCTGGCGCACCGGCGGCGAGTGGCGCGAGCGGCTGGCCGGGATCGCGCCGCTGGCCTGGGCGCCGGAGCGGGCCGCGTGGGCGGAATGGATCGCGGGACAGCAAGGCGTCTTCGAGACGCTGTGGCTGGAGGACGGGATCGGCCATGGCGGCGGCGAGGCGGAGCTGGCGCGGGCACTGCTCGCGCATGGGCCGGTGACCGTGGTCGCGCCGCCGGAGACCGCGCTGGCGCTGACGCCGCCGCGGTTGGAGGACGGCGCGTTTCGGGTGCTGGTGCTGCGGGCGGACACGGGCGCGGCGCGGCCGGCGGGGGTGGTGGCGCTGGGGCCGGACCCGAACGGGATCGAGCGGGTCCTAGGCGCCGCGACGGGCGAATTCGCGGTCAGCGAGAACGTGCTGGATCTCGCCATCGACCTGCCGGTGGAATTGCGGAACCGCGTGGGGCGGGTGCAGCTCGGCGACGGGCGCTCGGCGGCCGGCGTGGTGCTGGCGGACGATTCGGTACGCCGGCGCAAGGTAGGGCTGATGTCGGGACGTCCTGGCGGCGAGGCGCAGGATCTGATCGATCCGCTTCATTATCTGCGCAAGGCGCTGTCGCCTTTCGCCGAAGTCATCGAGGCGCCGCTGACCGAGATGCTGAACGCAGCGCCGGACGTGCTGATCCTGGCCGACGTGGGGACGCTCGGCGAGGCGGAGCGGGCGGAGCTCGTCCCCTGGGTGGAGCAGGGGGGCCTCTTGGTGCGCTTCGCCGGGCCGCGTCTGGCGCAGTCGGGGGCTGGGCAGCTCGAGGACGACCCGCTCCTGCCGGTGCGGCTGCGCGCGGGCGGGCGGTCGATCGGTGGCGCCATGTCCTGGGGGGCGCCGCGGCGGCTCCGACCCTTCCCGGAGAGCGGACCCTTCGCCGGCCTGCCGGTGCCGCAGGACGTGGACATCTCGAGCCAGGTGATGGCACAGCCCGACCCTGACCTGCCCGACCGGGTGCTGGCGAGCCTGGAGGACGGGACGCCGCTCGTCACCGGGCGCACCCTGGGCGACGGGCGGGTGGTACTGTTCCACGTGACAGCCAGCGCGGACTGGTCGAGCCTGCCGCTGTCGGGGCTGTTCGTGCAGATGCTGGAGCGGTTGACCCAGAGCGCGGGCGGCCTCGCCTCGGCGCCGGAGACGCTGGCGGGTACGGTCTGGACGCCGCTGCAGGTGTTGGACGGGTTCGGGGCGCTGGCGCCGCCGAGCCTGGTGGCAGGTGTGCCGGGTGAGCGTCTGGCGGAGGCACGGCCGTCGGCCGAGACCCCTCCAGGGATCTATGCCGGAGGCGACCGGCGGGTGGCGCTGAACGTCATGCGGGCCGACGATCGGCTGGAGCCGCTCGCCGCGCTGCCGGATGGCGTGCGGCTCGAGACACTGGATCTTCCGGCGGAAGTCCGACTCGGGCCGTGGCTGATCGGGCTCGCGCTGGTCCTGCTGGCGATCGACGTGCTGGCGACGCTGGTTGTCTCGGGGCGGCTCGGGCGCGGCCTGCGGGGCGCGAGCGCGGCGGCGGGGGTGGCGATCCTGCTCGGGGGCCTGGCGCTCGCCGGCGGACGGGCGGAGGCGCAGCCCGCCCGCAGCGATGAAGCGACGATCTATGCCGCGAACCAGACGGTCCTGGCCTATGTGCTGACCGGCAACCCTCGGGTGGACGCGGTGAGTGCCGCGGGCCTCAAGGGTCTCAGCGTCTCGCTCTTCGACCGCACCGCGATCGAGCCGGCCGACCCGGTGGCGGTGGACATAGAGACGCAGGACATCTCGGTCTATCCTTTCCTCTACTGGCCGATCACCGAGACCCAGCAGGTTCCGTCCGACGCCGCGGTGGCGAAGATCAACGACTTCCTGCGCTTCGGCGGCATGATCCTGTTCGATACCCAGGACGCCGACCTGGGCGGCGCGACCGGCGCCGCCACACCGAACGGCCGCGCCCTGCAGCGGATCGCGGCCAGGCTGGACATCCCGCCGCTGGAGCCGGTGCCGCACGACCATGTGCTTACCCGCACCTTCTACCTGCTGCAGGACTTTCCGGGCCGCTGGGCGAATTCGGCGGTCTGGGTGGAGGCGTCTCCCGAGCCGCAGGAGGTCGAGGGCCTGCCTTTCCGCAACCTCAACGACGGGGTGACCCCGGTGGTGATCGGCGGCAATGACTGGGCGGCGGCCTGGGCGGTGGGCGAGAATGGCCAGCCGATGTTTCCCATCGGCCGCGGCATCGCCGGCGAGCGGCAGCGCGAGATGGCGATGAGATTCGGGGTGAACCTCATCATGTATGTCATGACAGGCAACTACAAATCCGACCAGGTGCACGTGCCGGCACTCCTCGACCGGCTGGGGCAGTAGATGCAGGCCATCGCCTTTTCGCCAATGCTGCCGCTTCCGCTGATCGTTGCACTTGCGGTGGTCGCGGCGATCGGGGTGGTGCTGGCGCTGTGGCGCGGGCTGACCGGCTGGTGGCTGCGCGGCCTCGCGGCGCTGGTTCTGCTGGCGGCGCTCGCCGGGCCTTCGCTCCGCCGCGAGGATCGCTCGCCGGTCGCCAACATTGCCATGGTGGTGCTGGACGAAAGCGCCTCGAACCGGATCGACGGTCGCGACGCGCAGCTCGCCGAGGCTCTCGAGGGGTTGCAGGCGCGGCTGGACCGGCTGGGAGAGGGCGGCACGCTGGAGGTGCATACGCTGCACGTCGCCGACCGCGGCGAGGATGGGACGCAGCTCCTGAGCGCGCTCGCCGAGGCCACGGCGGAGCTTCCGGCCGATCGCATCGCCGGGGCGATCCTCGTCACCGACGGCCAGGTTCACGATCCCGAGGCGGTCGCGAGCTTTCCGGCGCCGGTGCAGGTCCTTCTGACCGGCCACGCAGCCGACTGGGACCGCCACGTGGTGGTGGAGACCGCGCCTGCCTTTGCCATCGTCGGCGAGGCGGTGAGCCTGATGCTCCGGGTCGAGGACCTGGGCGCCGCTCCCGGTGGCGGCTTCGCGCCGATCTCGATCTCGCTCGATGGCACCGAGCCCTTGCGCTTCGACGTGCCGGTGAACCGCAGCGTCACCCTGCCGGTGACCCTCACCCGCGGTGGGGTGAACGTGATACAGGTCTCGACGCCGGAGGTGGCGGGCGAGCTGACCGAGCGCAACAACCAGGCCATCGTCTCGATCAACGGCGTGCGCGATCGGCTGCGGGTGCTGCTGGTCTCGGGCGAGCCCTATCCGGGGGAGCGGACCTGGCGGAACCTGCTCAAGTCCGACAGCGGGGTGGATCTGGTGCATTTCACCATCCTGCGGCCGCCGGAGAAGCAGGACTTCGTGCCGGTCTTCGAGCTGTCGCTGATCGCCTTTCCGACCCAGGAGCTGTTCATGGAGAAGGTCGACGAGTTCGACCTGATCATCTTCGATCGCTACAAACGGCGCGGCATCCTGCCCAACACCTATTTCGAGAACATCTCGCGCTACGTGCGCGACGGCGGGGCGCTGCTGATCGCCTCGGGCGCCGACTTCGCCGGCGCAGAGAGCCTCTACCGCTCGCCGCTGCGCGAGATCCTCCCCGTGGAGCCGACCGGGCAGGTCATGGAGGAGGGGTTCGTGCCCATGATCTCCGAGGTCGGCCACCGCCATCCGGTCACCGCCGCCCTGGAGGAGCACGCACCGCGGCCGCCGGCGCCGGACGGCACGCCGGGCTGGGGCAGGTGGTTCCGCATGGTCGACGTGGAGGCGCTCGGCGGCGAGGCACTGATGCAGGGGCCGGACGGTCACCCGCTGTTGGTGCTGGCGCGCGAGGGCGAGGGGCGGATCGCGGTGCTGGGATCGGACCAGGCCTGGCTCTGGAGCCGCGGGTACGAGGGCGGCGGGCCGCAGCTGGAGCTGCTGCGCCGTTTGGCCCACTGGCTGATGAAGGAGCCCGAGCTCGAGGAGGAGGTGCTGCGGGGCACCGGCGAGGACGGCAGCGTGTTGATCGAGCGGCGCACGCTCGCGGAGGACGTGCCGCCGGTGACGGCCACGAGCCCCTCGGGCGTGAGCTCCGAGGTGACGCTGACCGAGGTTTCGCCCGGCCTCTGGGCCGGACGCATCGACGATGCCGAGAACGGCGTCTGGCGCCTCGCCAACGGCGACCGAAACGCGGTGGCGGTCGTCGGTCCCTCCGCGCCGCGCGAGTTTGCCAATCCCGTCTCGACCGGCGACGTCCTCGCCCCGCTGACCAATGCCACGCAGGGTGGCGTGAGGCGGCTCGAGGACGGCATTCCGGACCTGCGCCTGGTCCGCGAGGGCAGGGTCGCCGCCGGCCGCGGCTGGATCGGGCTGGCCGACCGAAATGCTTACCAACTTCGCGATATCCGCCAGGTCGACCTCGCGCCTGGCTGGTTGAGCCTGATCCTGGCCGCCGGACTGGCCTTCGCGGCCTGGCGCGTCGAAGGACGCTGAGTTCCGCCAAAGTTTCCCGCAGGAAGCGAATTATTTACGCGCTAGCGCTACTTATACGTGTGGGCGGGCCGAATCCGATCGGCTGGATTCCGCGCTAGTAGACGGGAAGCGGGGAAAACGTGGCGAGGTTGAGGCGGAACTGGGGCAACGCCTGGGCGTCGGCGGCAGGATACCTGCCGGCGGCGGTCGCGTTTGTCGCCATCGTCGTCGCCGGGCTCTTCGCCGAGCGCCAGAGCAGGGCCCTGGCCGACCTGATCGAGCGGGATGCGGTGCGCGCGCGGGTGGAAGTCCTGGCGGCCGCGCTCGAGCGCGCCATCGGTTCGGACGCGGCGCGGGCGGAGCGGCTGACCGGGCCAGGTGTGGGGGCCTCGGAGACCGAGAGGGCGGCCGCCCTGGTCGCCGCAGCGGGGCTTTCGGACCGCGCATCCGGCCTGGAGCTTGCGCTGAGTGGAACGGATCCCGGTGCCGCGGGCTTCCCGCTCCAGGACCTTGACGCCTCCCGCGACGACGATCCGGTGCGCGTCCCAATGGTGCTGCCGGGGGGCGACTGGAGCTTGTCGGCCGCGCCCACCGACGGCTGGCGCAACAGGTCCGCGGCGATCTGGCCGATCCGGTTCCTGACCCTGCTTGCGGGCGGCCTCATTGTCGGACCCATGGTCCGAACCCGGATCCTGGTCAGTGAACGCCAGCACAACATCAACGAGCTACGCGAACGCGAGATCGAGCTGGATCGCGTCTCGCGACGGCTCGGGCTCGCGCTCGATGCGTCCAAGGTCGGGGTCTGGGACTTCAACATCGACCGGGACGTCCTGGTCTGGGACGACCGGATGGACGAGCTCTACGGCTATCCGCCCACCGGGCGCCGTCACACCTATTCCCATTGGCGGGACCGGATTCACCCCGCCGACCTCAAGCGCGCCGAGGAGGAGTTCCGGGAGGCGATCGAGGTGACCGGGCGCTATGTGTCCGACTACCGCCTGGTGCTGCCGGGCGGCGCGGTGCGGCACATCCGCGCGATCGGGAAGGTCTATCGGGAGACCGACGGCAGCTCGAAGATCGTCGGGGTGAACTGGGACGTCACGGCCGACGTGCACCGCAGCGAGGAGCTGAACGCCAAGCGGCTGGAGGCCGAGGGCGCATCGGTGGCGAAGTCGGAGTTTCTCGCGACCATGAGCCACGAGATCCGCACGCCGCTGAACGGGGTGATCGGCATGCTGGATTTGATCCTGCGTACCGAAGCCGATCCGAACCAGCGCGAAAGGGCGGCGATCGCCTGCGATTCGGCGCGCCAGCTGCTCTCGATCCTCAACGACATCCTCGACCTTTCGAAGCTCGAGGCCAACCGTACCAAGCTCGACTGCGCGCCGGCAGACGTGGGTGGGCTGGTGCGCGATGTTGTGATGCTGATGGCCGCCGGGTGCGCCGAGCGCGATCTCGATGTGGAGGCGACCATAGCGCCGGACATGCCCGAGGTTCTGGTCTGCGACGCGGCAAGGCTGCGGCAGGTCCTGATCAACCTCGTCGGGAACGCCGTCAAGTTCACCGAAGCCGGCAGCGTCGAAGCCAGTCTCAGCTATGATCGGGCCAACGGTGGCAGGATGCTGGTCTCGGTGCGCGACACCGGGGTGGGCATCCCGGAAGCGGCCAAGCAACACCTGTTCCAGCGTTTCGCCCAGGTCGACTCCGCGGCGAACCGCATGCGCGGCGGCACCGGGCTCGGGCTTGCGATCTCGCGCCAGCTGGTCGAGCTCATGGGCGGCGAGATCTCGGTCGAGAGCGTGCCCGGTTTAGGCAGCACCTTCCGCTTCTGGGTTCCTGCCCCGGTATCGGACGCCGCTCCTGCCGTCAGCGATTCTACCTTCGGGACGGCACCGTCGCAGATCCCGGCGATGGTACCGCTGCGGGTGCTGGTGGCGGAGGACAATCCGACCAACCGGCACATCCTCGAGGCCTACCTCGCGATGGTCGGGCACTCCGCCCACGTGGTGACCGACGGCCGCGCGGCGCTGGCGGCGGTCCGCGACGGCGACTTCGACGTGCTCATCATGGACATCCAGATGCCGGGCATGGACGGCCTGACCGCCGCGGGACATATCCGCGCGCTCGACGGGCCGGTGGCGGAGATCCCGATCATAGCGCTGACCGCCAATGCCATGCAGGGCGACCGCGAGGAGTGCCTCGCGGCCGGCATGTCGGACTACGTGGCCAAGCCGGTTTCGCTGGAGGCGCTCTGCGCGGCCATGGCGCGAAGCGTCGGCTACTCGCCGGACTCTTCCACCACCGACCAGCCTTCACCGGGATCGAAGCTGTCGATGGCCGATGCGACATCGAGCGTGTCCTCGCCGAGGTCTGCCTCGTAGACGATCCCGGCCTCGCCGACCATGAAGCTCATGACGCCGGTATCGCCGTAGTCCGAGGGGAACGCCAGCAGGGCATGACCAGCGACCATCTCGCCGTTGGCCATGTAGTCGAGGGCCCCGCCCGGGGCGTTTGGCCCCTGCTTCTGCAGCACGCGGTAGTAGTAGCCGAGGTAGGGTTCGGGCTCCACGTCGGTGCCATCGAGCTGGTAGCCGTCGGCCGCCGCCCGCGCCATGAAGTCGCCGATCGGGCTTTCGGGCTCGCCGGGAGCCGCCGGCCAGTAGAGCCCGTCGTGCTTGCCGTCGCTGGAGAGGATCGCCGAAGCGAAGCTCGGCAGGCCATCGCCGTCGGGGTTCTCGCTGCGATAGATCGCCTGGACGCGCACATAGCCGTGCATCAGGTCGATCACGTCGAGCTCGTTCTGCCCGATCCTGCGCAGAAGCACCTCCTCGCGCGCGCCATCGGCATCGAAGTGCCACTGGCCGGCGGCTGCGACCAGTTCGATCGGGAACGGCCACTGGTCGCGGCCGATGTAGATGGTCGCCCGCTCGCCGGCCTCGGTCTTGTCGACCGCGATGCGGTGCATGGCCTCGTAACTTGTGAGAAACTGGCCCCAGTCCTGGCGGTCTTCGGCGTCGTCGCCGGAGAAGATCACGTCCTGGCTCTCCGGGCCGAACACCGCAAGGAGCGCCTGCGGGTCCTTCGCGTTTAGCGCGGCGATCACCGCGTCCGCCGCCGCCTCGGGGCTCGCGAAGCTCTCGGCCTCGGCATGGGCGGTGATTGGCGCCGCGGTGGCGAGGAGCAGCGCGACGAGCCCCGCACGCCCGGATTTCAGCAAGTTGAACGGTGTCATCGTTTTGCCAACCTTCTCTCTAGCGCTTACGGCCGCCGCCGCCGTGGCCCTTGCTCTTGCCGCCGCGCGCCTTGGCTGCCTTCGCCTTGCTGCCATTGCCTTTCTTCATCGCGGAGCCTTTGGAGCCAGACTTCTTGGGAGGTTTGTGCGCGGCCTTGGCCTTGCTCACCCCCTTGGGATGGGCCTTGGCCGCCTTCTTGGCGTTGCCCTTGTTCTTGACGTGATCGCCGCGGTTGGCGGCCGCCTTAGCCTTCTTGGCGTCGAGGTCCTTCGACTTCAGGGCCGAGTCCTTGCCCTTCTTCGCCGGCGGCTTGCGTTCGGCTAGCTTGGCGCCGACGTCGCCGCTTCCCTTGCCCTCGCGCTTGGCCAGCTTCTCGCGGACATCATTTGCCGAGCCGCCGTCACCCTTGCTCCGGGCCGCGATCTTGTCCTTCGCGCCGGCGGAATCCAGCTTGCCGCCTGCGGAACCGTTGGCCTTTCGATCGGCGACCCGGGCGCGTGCGTCGGCCTTGCTCTGTGCGGAGGGCTTCCACTTGCCCTTGTCGCCGAGATCGACACTGGCGCCGATCTTGTCACGGTCAATATTGACATTGTCCCGGTCTACGTTGCGGACGCGGTCGCGGCTGATGTTCACGTCGCCGTCGATGTTGACGTCCGGGCGCGCCCGGAAGTCGCCGTCGTCCCAGTCGATATGCGACGGCCCGGGACGCCAGTAGTTGTCCCAGTCGTCGTCATCGTCGAAGATCTCGTCGATCAGCAGCGCGCTGCCAAAGGCGATGGCTCCGGTCGTGACCAGGTTCGCCGTGGAGTAGCCGGTGTCCGCCGTGGCGATGACCGGGGGCGCGGTATAGGGGGTCGTGAAAGCGGCCGTCGCGTCGTACTGCGGCACATAAACCACGTCCGGCTCTGCCGGCTCTATCGAGATGTTGTCGTCGCTCTCGTCGACCAGCTGCGCATCGTTGCTAGCGAGATTGCCGAGCGCCACCGCCCGGGCCCGCTGGCGCTGGACGGCGTCGAGAACGTCGTCGGTCTGCGCCAGCATGGCGTCGCCCAGCTGCTCCGTCCAGTCGATCTCGGTCGCCATTCGCTGGACGACGGTCGGAAAGCCGCCCGTGAGGACCTGGACGCTCGGATCCCAGTCTTCCGTCTCGGCCTTGGCCGCGCGGTCCTTGTCCGAAAGCTCGGTTTCCTCCCCGATGAAGCGGTCCGCCTTGACGATGTCGATTGGAACGGTCGAGGCGACCAGCACCTGGGTCAGTAGCGAGTTCGGGATAGAGCGCCACGGGCGCAACAAGTTCGTCGAGGTCGTCGTCATCGAGGAGCGCGTCGTCGAGCGCTTCTGCGTCCGCCTCCTCGGTCACGACCGCGTCGGGGGTGTCCGAGTTGGTTGCGTCCTGCGACCGCACCGCGTTTGGGCCGGCCGCAGCGGCCAGCGCCAGCGTCATAGCGCCAACGAGGGCGGTGTATCGCATCGCATCCTCCCCCGAAGCCGGTCGGGCCGGCCTCGTTGTCATTTGCAGAAGGCTAACCCGCAAGTGCAGCCCTGCCAACAGTTGTTTGAAAGGCAGCAAGGTCAGCCTGGCCTTCCGATCGCGCCGCCGAGCTCGTCGTCCACATGCTGGGCAATGATCGCGTCGAAGGAGGCGTCGGCCCGGAAGCCGAGGGACAACGCCCGCTTCGGGTCGAAGTTCTCGGGCCAGCCGGCGACGATGCGGGCGATGGTCTCGTCTGGTTCGCGGCGGATGAGCCTGACCGCCGCATCGCCAGCCGCGCGGCGCAGGGCCTCGATCTGCTCGCCTACGGTCGCCGAGAGGCCGGGCATGGAGAGGCAGCGGCGCGCGCCGAGCGCCTGCGTGGGCATGGTCATCGCGTGGCGGAGGAACCCGACCGCCGCGCGCGGGCTGGCGTGCCAGTGGCGCACCGTCTCCGCCACCGGCAGAACCGCCTCTTTGCCGGAGAGCGGCTCGCGCAGGATGTTGGAGAAGAAGCCGGAGGCGGCCTTGTTGGGCAGGCCGGGGCGGATGCAGATCGTGGGTAGGCGAATGCCGATGCCGTCGAAGAAGCCGCGGCGAGAATAGTCGTTGAGCAGAAGCTCGCCCATCGCCTTCTGGGTGCCGTAGCTGGTGAGCGGCGCCGAGATGAATTCGTCGCCGATGGTGTCGGGGAAGGGAGCGCCGAAGACCGCGATCGACGAGGTGAATACCACGCGCGGGCGGTAGTCCGGCTGGGCGCGGATCGCCTCGAAGAGATTGCGCGTGCCGTCGAAGTTGACGGCGTAGCCCTTCTCGAAGTTGGCCTCCGCTTCTCCCGACACGATCGCCGCGAGATGGAAGATCACCCCCGGCCGCTCGGCGACGCGGGCGGCTACCGCGCCGGCGTCGGCGAGATCGAGCGTCCCGACAGTCGCCGGGACGTGCCCCGCAGGCGCGTTCGGGGTGATCACGTCCACGAGCGTCAGCCCGTCGATGCCCGGCGCGGGATCGGTGGTGAGCGATGCGGCGAGCTTCGCGCCGACCATGCCCGCGGCGCCGATGATGATTGCCTGCACGTTTCTCTCCCTCCCGCTTGATTTCGCCTTCGCTAGCACGCCCGGTGCGGGGGAACCAGCGGGGCAGGGCGGGTGTTGATCGGGCAGGTACCTCAGGAGAAACGCTCATGCCGCAGACCCTTGTTGCCCTCTACGAGTCCAGTGCCACCGCCGAGACCGCCAGGGATAGGTTGCAGGCCTTGGGCGTTCCGGAAGGTTCACTCGATCTGCACGCCATGGGCGAGAACGGTGCGGCGCCCGGCAGCGCGCCATCGGGCGGCCTGCTCCACCTGCGGGACTTCTTCGCTCCCCGAAGTCTCGCCGGGGGTGGCGCTGTGCTTGTGGCGCTGGAAGTGCCGGAGCGGTTGCTGGCCGAGGCAGCCGGCGTCCTTGAGGCGGATGCGATCGACGTGCGGAAGCATCCCGATCCGGTCTGAGCGCCCGCCTCTGTCATCGCCCGGCCGCCGATGCTACCAAGCCGGCGCCGGACGGATCACCTCCGGTCGCAGATGGAGGCTGGACGGTGACCGAGTTGTTTCTGGCTCCGCCATTCGATGCGCCCGAGATACGAGCGATCGTTATGGGCGAGCAGGCCCTCCCCGTACGTCCGGCCACGCTCGACGGCTTCGCGCTCGCCGCCGATCCCAACTCCTTGCGCGTCGCGATCGCGGCGCGGACCGGCGGGCACGTTGCCGGCGTTCTGGTCGTGCCTCCGCCGGAGGCGCGCGGGCGGCTGGACTTCGCCTTCGCGGCCATGGGCGCGCGACCGGTTCCGGTCCGGGTCCGGGCAGATGGCGCGGAGGTGGACGCAGCGGCCTACGCCTTCGAGTTCCTCGGTCCCCGGCGCCGTTTGGCCCGGCGAACCCTGCCCGGAGGAACGCCGCGCTCGCTTCGCCGAGGCGCTGGTTGAGGTGATGGGTCACTTTGGCCACAGCGAGGCCAGCGCTGTGGCCGGTCTCTTGCATGGCATCGGCATCCGGGCGCTCGCCCGCACCCGCGGGGCGCTAAGCGCGGCGCCGGTCGCGCTCGGCGCGGGGCTCGGCGCGTCGGACGTTGCGCCGATTGGACGCGAGTTCTCCTATGCGCGCTTCTTCGGCATGGAGGAGCATCGCCTGCGGCACCGGCGTTTCGATGGAGGCATGTCCGCGTCGATCGACCGAGCCGTCTTCACCAGCGGCGACGCGATCACCGTGCTGCCGTTCGACCCGCGAACCCGGACGGTGCTGCTGATCGAACAGTTCCGGGCGGGCCCCTGGGCGCGACGTGATCCGCGTCCGTGGTGCCTCGAAACGGTGGCCGGCCGCTGCGACGAGACGGAGCCGCCGGAGGCGACCGCCCGGCGCGAGGCGCGCGAGGAGGCGGATCTCGCGCTCGGCCGCATCGAGCGAATCGCGAGCTTCTATCCCTCTCCCGGCATCGTGGCCGAGCATATCACCTCGTTCGTGGCCGAGGCAGATCTCGGTGCGGCGGGCGGCACCCATGGCCTGGCCGAGGAACATGAGGATATCCGCGCCTTCGTCGTGCCGCTGGACGCGGCGCTCTCCGCCGTCGCGAGCGGCGAGATCAATGCCGCACCGCTGATGATTTCGCTGCTCTGGCTGGAACTCCACGCCGACCGGCTGGTGACCGCCTGGACGTGAGTCCGCGCGGCAGGAAGCAGATTGAAGCCCCCAGGCGAAGCCGCTACTGCGGAACACGCGGGGGCGAGGAGGAGGCGATGATCGTAGCGGCGGACCTTCCGGCGGCCGTGGGCCGCACGCCGCTCATCCGGCTTCGGCGCGCCTCGGAGGCAACGGGCTGCGAGATCTGGGGCAAGGCCGAGTTCATGAACCCGGGCCAGTCGGTCAAGGACCGCGCAGCACTGTGGATCATCCGCGACGCGGTGGCGCGCGGCGCGCTGCGGCCGGGCGGCACCATCGTCGAGGGCACGGCCGGAAACACCGGTATCGGACTTGCCCTCATCGGGGCGGCTCTGGGCTTTCGCACCGTCATCGTCATTCCCGAGACACAGAGCCAGGAAAAGAAGGACATGATCCGGCTGGCCGGCGCCGACCTGGTCGAGGTTCCCGCCGTCCCCTACCGCAACCCCGACAACTACGTCCGCTATTCCGGACGGCTGGCGGAAAAGCTCGCCCTGACCGACCCGAACGGTGCGGTCTGGGCCAACCAGTTCGACAATGTGGCCAATCGCCGGGCGCACCTGGAGAGCACCGCGCCGGAGATTTGGGAACAGACCGGCGGCCGCA
Organism: uncultured Alphaproteobacteria bacterium; assembly: GCA_963796805.1. Classification (GTDB taxonomy): domain Bacteria; phylum Pseudomonadota; class Alphaproteobacteria; order Rhodobacterales; family Rhodobacteraceae; genus Amaricoccus. The sequence goes on along the minus strand of CAWCNG010000007.1, from coordinate 6,597 downwards.
TTGACGGCTTCATCTGCGCTGTCGGCTCGGGCGGCACCCTCGCGGGAGTGGCGGAAGGCCTGCGGGCGAGGAGGCCCGATGTCCGGATCGGCCTCGCCGACCCCTTCGGGGCGGCGCTGTGGCACTATTATGCACACGGGAGCCTGAAGGCGGAGGGGGATTCGATCACCGAGGGCATCGGCCAGGGCCGCATCACCGCCAACCTCGAAGGGCTCAGCGTGGACATGCCCTACCGCATCCCGGACGGGGACGCCGTCGAGACGGTCTTCGAGCTGCTGCGCGAGGAGGGGCTCTGCCTCGGCGCCTCCTCGGGCATCAACGTGGCGGGTGCCGTGCGGATGGCGCACGACATGGGGCCGGGCCACGTGATCGTGACCGTCCTCTGCGATGGGGGCGCGCGCTACCAGTCGAAGCTCTTCAACCCCGAGTTCCTGCGCTCGAAGGACCTGCCGGTCCCCGACTGGCTCGAGCGCCGGCGGAGCGAACTTCCCGATGCCCGGGCCGACTGACCGGCGCGCCGTGGCACTGGCGCCCATGCGCGCCCTGCTGCTTCTCCTGCTTTTCGTCCTGGCGGGGCCGGCCGCGGCCCAGAGCGACGATAGCCGGCGGTCTGCGGTGGCCGACGCCGCCGCGACGCGGATCGACGGGCTGATCACCAACCCGGATACCTCGACCCCCGAGCTCGAGGTCATGCGCGACCAACTCGTCGCTCAGCGCGCCGACTACTTTGCGGCGGAGCAGACCCTGAAGCCAGCGATCGACGAACTTACCGGCCGGATAAAGGCGCTCGGGGACCCGCCGGCGGCGGACGTGAAGGAGGCGCCGGAGATCGCGGCGCGGCGGCAGGATCTCAATCAGCAGCTCGCCCTTGCCATGGCGCCGATCCTTGAGGCGCGCGACGCCTACCAGCGCGCCGACGCGCAGATCGCCGAGATCGACCGGATCGTGCGCGCACGGTTCTCGGCCGAGCTCAGGAGCCGCGGTCCCAGTCCGCTGCGCCCCTCGGTCTGGGCGACCGCCGCTCGCGAGATCAGCGGCAAGCTGTCGGAGCTACGCGACGGAGTGCTTCGGCACGTGAGCGATCCGGTGGCCCGCCGCACCGCGCTGCGCCGCCTGCCGGTCAGCCTGATGCTGCTCTTCGGCGGCGTCGCCGGCACGGTCGTGTTGCGCCGCTGGTTGATCCATTGGATCGACGATCATCTTCTCGTCAGGGCCGGGGGGCGGGCCGCGGCCTGGGCCGTGGCGCTTCGCAACCTGTCGCGGCTGATCTTGCCCGTGGTCGCCGCCGGCCTGCTCTTTGCGGCATTCGATCCGCAAGGCCTGGTGAGGAACGGCGGCGACGGGCCGCTGTTCGAGATTCCAGGCTCGATCCTGATCCTGATCGGGGCGGCCTGGCTGGCCGTGAGCCTGTTCTCGCCCCGGCTGGAGGCGCACCGCCTGGTCCCGCTCAACGATCACGAGGCGAGGGTGGCGGCCTGGCTGGTGCGGGCGCTCGGCGGGATCGTGGCGCTGGTGAGGTTCGCGAACTGGGCCGTCGCCCGGTCGGACTTCTCGCAGGCGACGCAAACGGCGATCTTCTTTCCGCTGGTCATTTTCGGGGCTATCGGCCTCGTGCGGGCAGCCCACGTTGTCGACAAGATCCGCCACCGGCTGACGGCGCCGACTGAACAGAGCCAGACCCCAACGGCAATTCTCGGGCTGCGCTTCCTGCATGCACTCGCACGGCTGGTGCGAATCGTGGCGGTGGTGGGCCCGCTCCTCGTGCTGGCGGGCTATCTGCCGGCGGGTGTCTATCTGGTCTTCCCGACGATCCGGACGCTCGGGCTGCTCGGCGCGAGCATCGTCTTCTACGATCTTCTGACCAAGACCGCGCTCACCTTCCTCGCCGCGCCGAGCGCGACGCAGGAGGACACCGGGCTGATCCCGGTGATCGTCGGCACGGTGGTGGGGGTCGCGGCGCTGCCGCTTCTCGCGCTGACCTGGGGCGCGCGGACTAGCGACCTTTGGGAGACGTGGACCGGCCTGAACGAGGGCGTGACGCTCGGAGGCATGCGGATTTCGGTCAGCGTGATCCTGACGCTGATCGTGGTCTTCGCGTTGGGGGCAGCCCTTACCCGGCTCATCCAGACCATCCTGCGCGCCTCGGTGCTTCCGCGCACCAAGCTCGACACCGGTGGGCGCAACGCGGTGCTGGCGGGGATCGGCTATCTCGGCTTCGTGGTCGCGGCGCTGGCGGCGGTGTCGGCGGCGGGGCTCGACCTTTCCAACATCGCGATCGTCGCCGGCGCGCTGTCGGTCGGCATCGGCTTCGGCCTGCAGAACCTGGTGTCCAACTTCGTGTCGGGGATCATCCTGCTGGTGGAGCGGCCGGTGAAGGAGGGCGACTGGATCGAGGTAGGCGGCTTTTCGGGTTACGTGCGCGGCATCAACGTGCGCTCGACCGAGATCCAGACCTTCGACCGCGCGAGCGTGATCCTGCCGAATTCGGATCTCGTGGCCGGGACGGTGCTCAACCGCACCCATACCGGCACTTCCGGGCGGGTGCAGATCCCCATCGGCGTCAGCTACGGCGCCAATCCGCGCCAGGTGGAGGCGATCCTGCTCTCCATCGCGGAAACGCACCCGCTGGTGCTCGAGGATCCGGCGCCCGTCGTGCTTTTCATGGGGTTCAGCGCCTGCACCATGGACTTCGAGATCCGCTGCTGGCTGCGCGACGTGAACTTCTCGCTGTCGGCCCGGTCGGACATGAACTTCGAGATCGTCGACCGCTTCCGCGAGGCCGGCATCGACATCCCGATCCCGCAGCAGGCACTGTTCCTGCCCAAGATCGACGAGATCGCCGCGGCCTTCGGACGGGCCTCGGGAGGGAGCGGCGCCGGGGCCGAAGGCGGCGCGGCGGGTAGGCTATCGGACCGATCGCCCGGCTCGACGTAGGGTAAGGCCTACGCCGACCACCTCCTGCCCTTTGTGATTTGAACGAGCCATGCTGCGGACTTGGCGGAGAGATATTGGATTTGGAGAGAGACGGCAAAGAGGCGTCCATTTGGACGGCTCGGTCGGCGTTGGGGTTTCCCGGGCTGGAGGTGATCGAGGGGCCGAGCGGGCGGCGGCGGCGCACGAAGGCGGAGCGGGCGCGGATTGCGGTGGAGGGCCTGATGCCCGGGGTCTCGGTGGCGGATGTTGCGCGCAGGCACGGCACGACCCGCTGGCAGGTTTACGACTGGCGCAAGAAGCCCCGGACGGGGCAGCTGGTGTTGCCCGAGAGCTTGGTTGTTGATTGCCGCTGAGAACTGACCCGGGCGGCCGGGAGATTTCCACTGAGAAGTGACCCATGTTCGAACGTCCCCTGGCTGGAGAAGCGGGGGCAACGGAGTGATCGACATGGCGTTATTGAGCGTGATCCGACGGTGGGCATTGCGGGATCAGCTTTCCATCCGGGAGATTGCACGGCGGACGGGGCTGTCGCGGAATACGATCCGCAAGTACCTGCGCTCGGGAACGGTGGAGCCGACCTTCAAGGTTCCGGAGCGGCCGAGCAAGCTGGACCCCTTCGCCGACAAGCTGTCGGCCTGGCTGAAGACGGAGGCGGGCAAGTCCCGCAAGGTGCGACGGACCCTGAAGCAGATCCATGCCGATCTGGTCGCCCTCGGCTACGAGGGCTCGTATGGTCGGGTCGCAGCCTTCGCACGGAAGTGGAAGGCCGACCGCCAGCGCGAACAGCAAACCGCCGGACGCGGCGTTTTCGTGCCGCTGGTGTTCCAACCCGGGGAGGCCTTCCAGTTCGACTGGAGCGAGGACTGGGCGGCGCTTGTCGGGGAGAATACGAAGCTCCAGGTCGCCCACATCAAGCTCTCGCACAGCCGGGCGTTCCTGCTCCGGGCCTACCTGTTGCAGACCCACGAGATGCTGTTCGATGCCCACCGGCACGCATTCCGGGTCTTTGGCGGCGTGCCGCGGCGGGGCATCTACGACAATATGAAGACCGCGGTGGACCGGGTCGGCTCCGGAAAGGCGCGTCAGGTCAACGCCCGGTTCCTGGCGATGACCAGCCACTACCTCTTCGAGCCCGACTTCTGCAACCCGGCGGCCGGCTGGGAGAAAGGCCAGGTCGAGAAGAACGTTCTGGATACCCGCCGCCTGGTCCTGCAGCTGATGCCGGACTTCCCCGACCTGGGAGCCTTGAATGCCTGGCTCGAGCGGCGCTGCATCGAACAGTGGGAGCGCACGCCGCACGGCGCGCTGCCGGGGACGATCGCGGAGGTATGGGCCCTGGAGAAGGCCGCCCTGATGCCGACGCCGCCGGCCTTCGACGGCTTCGTCGAGCAGAGCAAGCGGGTGTCGCCGACCTGCCTGATCAGCTTCGAGCGGAACCGCTACAGCGTGCCAGCCTCGTTCGCCAATCGGCCGGTCAGCCTGCGGATCTACCCCGACCGGCTCGTGGTCGCGGCCGAGGGGCGGATCGTCTGCGAACATGCGCGGGTGATCCAGCGCGCGCACAAGCTGCCGCCCCGGACGATCTACGACTGGCGGCATTACCTGGCCGTCATCCAGCGAAAGCCAGGGGCGCTCAGGAATGGCGCGCCCTTTGCCGAACTGCCCGAAGCTTTCCGCGCGCTCCAGCAGCATCTGCTCAAGCACCTGGGCGGCGACAGGGAGATGGTGGAGATCCTCGCCCTGGTGCTGCAGCACGACGAAGAGGCGGTGCTCTGCGCGGTGGAACTGGCCCTCGAGGCCGGGGTGCCGACCAAGACCCATGTGCTCAATCTGCTGCACCGGCTGATCGACGAAAGCCCCTCAGGCACGCCCGAGGTCGCCCCGCCGACGGGTCTGGCGCTGATCGAGGAGCCCAGGGCGAATGTCGAGCGCTATGACGGACTGCGCGGCCAGGCCCGGGGGGTGCGCCATGCGTCATGACCCCGCCAGCGCCGCCATCGTCATCATGATGCGCAGCCTGAAGACATACGGGATGGCCCAGGCCGTCGAGGACCTTGTCGAACAGGGCTCGCCCGCCTTCGAGGCGGCCGTGCCGATCCTGTCGCAACTGCTGAAGGCCGAAGTCGCGGAACGCGAAGTCCGGTCCATCGCCTATCACCTCAAGGCCGCGCGCTTCCCGGCCTACAAGGACCTGGCCGGGTTCGACTTCGCCGCCAGCGAGATCAACGAGCCCCTGGTCCGCCAGCTGCACCGGTGCGAGTTCATCGACGGCGCCCACAACGTTGTCCTGATCGGCGGACCGGGCACGGGAAAGACGCATGTCGCGACCGCGCTCGGGGTCCAGGCCGTCGAGCACCATCGAAAGAAGGTCCGCTTCTTCTCCACGATCGAGCTCGTCAACACGCTCGAGCAGGAGAAGGCGAAGGGCAAAGCCGGGCAGATCGCCGAGAGCCTCACGCGCGCCGACCTCGTGATCCTGGACGAGCTGGGCTACCTGCCGTTCAGCGCCACGGGCGGGGCTTTGCTCTTCCACCTTCTGAGCAAGCTCTACGAGCGTACCAGCGTCGCCATCACCACCAATCTCAGCTTCAGCGAATGGGCCACGGTCTTCGGTGACGCCAAGATGACCACCGCGCTCCTCGATCGACTGACCCATCGCTGCCACATCCTCGAGACCGGAAACGACAGCTTCCGCTTCAGGGCCAGCGCCGAGGCGGCGCGCAGAAAGAAGGAGGCAGGACCGCCATTGACCCAGACCTGAACCGGCGACCATAACCTTCAGGCGGGTCACTTCTCGATGGAAAGCCCGGGTCAGCTCTCAGTGGAAATCAACAGCTTGGTGGACTTGCCGATGTTCGCCGAACTGATTGTCGAGGATGCAGCGCCGGATGCGTCGCCGGCCCGCGCCACGTCCGACCTCGAGATCGTCGTGGGCGAAATCGTGATCCGTGCCGGTGCTGGCGCCGATGAAGGCCAGCTGACGCGCGCGATCCGCGCGGCACGGGCTGCGGCGACATGATGCTCGCGCCGGTCTGGCCGGTGAAGGTCTTCGTGGCGACGCGGCCCGTCGACTTCCGCAAGCGCATCGATGGCCTGGCGCTGGCGGCGCGGGAGATGTTCAGCCTCGATCCGTTCTGCGGAGCGGCCTTCGTGTTCCGGGCGAAACGCGCGGACCGGATCAAGCTGCTGGTCTGGGACCGGACCGGGATGGTGCTGGTTCACAAGCGGCTGGAGGGGGCCAAGTTCGTCTGGCCGCAGGTGCGCGACGGGGTGATGCGGATGTCGCCGGCGCAGCTTGCGGCGCTGTTCGAGGGACTGGATTGGCGGTTGGTCCGGCCGGAGCCGGGTGACGCTGGCTGACCGAATTCCTGTTTTTACTGGCCCAAGAAGGCTTCCACACTTCGGCCCATAGACGCCGACGCTCTCGCCCGCGAAAACGCCCTGCTGAAAGCCCGTCTGGCCGAGGTCGAGGCGGCGCTGTCCGAGGCGCAGGAGGCGCAGCGCCGGCTGGAGGATATCCTGCGCACCTCCCAGCGCGAGTAGTTCGGCAAGCACTCCGAGAAGCTGTCTCCCGACCAGTTCAACCTGCCGCTGGAGGATGCCGAGCTGGCCCAGGGTGTGCTCGAGGCCGCGCAGGAGAAGGCAGAGGCCGCGCTGCGGGGC
>CAWCNG010000006.1:0-105417 GCA_963796805.1 uncultured Alphaproteobacteria bacterium | reverse complement strand
ACGAGGCCACCAGCGGCTGCGACGGGCCGCTGCGCGCCGCGCTGGACGCCGCCGGCCAGCCGGGGACGCGGCTCAACCCGCTCCACGCCTGGCACTTCGCCCGGTCGCTCAACCGTGCCAAGACGGATCGGCTGGATGCGGCGACCCTGGCGCAGTTCGGGGCCGAACGCCAGCCGAAGCCGGATGCAGCCCTCGATCCGGCGCGCGAGGAACTCCGCGACCTCGTCCAGCGCCGCGACCAGCTCATGCGCATGAAAGTGCAGGAGAAGAACCGCCTCGCCCGCGTCCGCCACCCCGCTGTCGCCGCCGACATCCGCGACGAGCTCGCCAACCTCGGCGCCCGCCTCGCGCGGGTCGAGGCGGCGATCGCCGAGCATGAGGCCCGCCATCCCGAGCTCGAGGCCGCCGACCGGCTGCTGCGCTCGATCCCGAGCATCGGCCCGGTCAGCGCCATGGTCCTCATCGCCCATCTCGGCGAGCTCGGAAGCTCCGACCGCCGCGCGATCGCGTCGCTCGCCGGCCTCGCCCCCCGTGCCCGCGACTCCGGACGGTATCGCGGCAAGCGCTTCCTCGGCGACGGCCGCCGGCAGGTGCGGCGGTTGCGGTTCCCGGCACAGCCGAGCGGCCGGCGCTCCTCGGCGAGGACGAGGCCGCAACCATGACGACGACGGAGGAAGGACTATGACCCCGCTCAAGCTCGGCTGCCAGACCTTCACCTGGGAGATGCTGGGGCCGCGCTTCACCGGCGGTCCCGACGGTCTGCTCGATGCGATCGCGGCCGGCGGCTACATGGGCATCGAGATCACCGACACGATGATCGGTGACTACGCCGGACGGCCCGAGGCCTTCGCCGCGGCCCTCGAGGCGCGCGGGTTGACCCTGGCCGCCTTCGCCATGGGTTCCGACACCGGCTTCACCATGCCGGGCGCCGCGGCCGCCGCGGATCTGGAGGCGGTGAATCGCTGGAGCGACTTCGCCGCCCGCTTCCCCGGCGCGCTCATCTCGATGGGATCGGCGACCGTCGTCGACGACGGCCCGCGGTCCGAGAAGTTCGACGTCGCCGCCGACATCTACAACCGGGCCGGAGAGATCGGACGGCAAGCGGGCGTCGGCGTCGCCGTCCATCCGAGCTCACACCACAACACCCTGCTCTTCGATCGCCCCGACTACGACGCGATCTTCGCGCGCCTCGACCCCGACCGCGTCGGATGGGTACCCGACACCGGCCACATCCTGCGCGGGCACCCGGACATCCTCGATACGCTTCGCACCTACCGCGATCGCATCCGCTACGTTCACCTGAAGGACGTCGATGCCGCCGGCCTTTGGGCGATGCTGGGCGCGGGCGCGTGCGACGTTCCGGCGGTGATCGACATCGTCGCCGCCGCGCCGCACTTCACCGGATGGCTAGTGGTCGAAGAGGAGTCGGAGGCCGCCGCCGCCGACCCCGCCGCTGCGGTTAGGCAGAACTACGCGACGATGCAGCGCTACGGCTTCGCACCGCCCGCGCGATAGCCGCTCCGTCGGGTTCAAATCGCCGCCCGCCGGGCGAGGCTGTCAACCAGCACTGAAACAGGCCCCCCTATTGGAGTGATGCGGCGGACGGGCTCGGCTCCCGCAGCAATGCTGTCCTAGTGGATTGATTCCAACGTTTGGAACCCTCGGTTTCTGGCGGCGATAATGTCATCGGGATCGGCTTTCCAGGTGAAGGGTTTCGGGTTTTCGGCATTGTATTCGCGGACGAAGCGGTTGATGGCGGCCTGGAGGTCGACGAGGGAATGGAAGACGCCGTGCCTGAGCCTGCGCCGGGTGAGCTTGGCGAAGAAGCCCTCGACGGCGTTGAGCCACGAGCACGATGTCGGGGTGAAGTGGAAGGTCCAGCGTGGATGGCGGGCGAGCCAGGCGCGGACCTTGTCCTTCTTGTGCGCCGCGTATTTGTCGAGGATGACGTGGATGGACTTGTCCGCCGGCACCTCGCGCTCGATGCGGTTGAGGAAGCGGATGAACTCCTGATGGCGGTGGCGCTGCATGTTCTGCCCGATGACCGTGCCGTCGAGGACATTGAGCGCCGCGAAGAGCGTCGTCGTGCCGTGGCGTTTGTAATCATGGGTCATCGTGCCGAGCCGGCCCTTTTTCATCGGCAGGCCAGGCTGGGTGCGGTCGAGCGCCTGGATCTGCGACTTCTCATCGACCGACAGCACCACGGCATGGGCCGGCGGATCGACATACAAGCCGACGATATCCGTGAGTTTCTCGGCGAATGCCGGGTCGTTGGAGAGCTTGAAATGCCGCCAGCGATGCGGGCTGAGACCATGGGCCTTCCAGATGGCCTGCACCGTCGATGCCGCAAGGCCGGCCACCTTCGCCATCGCCCGCAACGTCCAGTGGGTCGCCTCGAACGGCGGGGGCTCCTGCGTCAGGCGGACGATCTCGGCGACGCGCTCCGGCGGGACCGGCGCCTTGCCGGGCGGACGCGACCGGTCGCGCAGCAGGCCGTCGACGCCTTCGTGCATGAACCGCTCCTGCCAACGCCACACGCAGGTCTTGGACTTGCCGGTCTCGGTCATGATCGCCGAGGTGCCGAGGCCGTCGCCGCTCAGAAGCACGATACGCGCCCGCCAGACGTGCTTCTGCGGGCTCTTGGGGTCCGCGACGATCGCCTGCAATCGCTGACGGTCGCGGGACGAAGGCGTGAAGGAGATGCCGCTGCGCATGCAGTAGACTCGCACGTCACAGCGCGATACGGAATCGCCAATCGGACTCTTTCGATCCGATCAATCCACTAGCTTCGAGGGCGCATTCCAAAGGAGCCATCTACCTGCACTACGTCTACGGCTCTGGGCGGACCAGTGGCGCAAGCGCGGCGACTGGCGAGGTGATCGTCGTCCGCTACGCCGACGACACCATCGTCGGCTTCGAGCGGCAGGCGGATGCCGAGCGGTTTCTCCGCGATCTGCGGGAGCGGCTGGCGAAGTTTGGCCTGGCGCTGCACCCGGACAAGACCCGCCTGATCGAGTTCGGCCGCTACGTGGTGCGCATTCCGGGCCTATCCGATCGCGCATTCCGATCTGACCCGATCATCCTTTCCGATCTGATCCGATCATGGATTCCGGGGCATCCGATCGCCTCGGATTGTTCGGGTGTCAACGGCGGCGGAAAAACCAGCCACGGGGGCGGCGCAAGAGTCTGCCACTTGGGCATCTTGAGCTGATGTTCGGAGGAGCGCGCCTTGGCACGCGCGCTCCCCAAATAGCTGGCGTGTGCCAAGGCGCGCTTGGCCGTCACGGCCAAATCTTGGGGGGTCAGGGTTGCGGCCGGCAGGTCGGCCATCGCCGCCAGATCCCGTGCCAGCCGCGCGCCGATCGTCTCGGCATGGCCGCGCAGGATCTCCACCTGGCGCTTGCGGCACTGCGCCTCGAGCCAGGCGTTGAAGTCCTCCCAGGAGGCGAAGCGCGGCAGCGGAACCATGAACGTCCGCCGCGCCCAGCCGACCAACCCCTCGACGGCGCCCTTGTCGTTGCCCTTGCCGGGCCGGCCGTAGCGATCCCGGATCAGGTAGTGCGACAGGAACCCGCTGAAGAGCGTGGCCCGCTTGCGCGTGCCGTCGCGCAGGATGCGCGCCACCAGGCAGCGGTCGTTGTCGTAGAGCACCGACTGCGGCACTCGCCCGAAGAACGCGAAGGCATGGACGTGGCCGTCCACCCAGGCCTCGGCGGTCGCCGCAGGATAAGCGCGCACGAAGCAGGCGTCGCTGTGCGGCAGGTCGAAGGCGAAGAAATGCGCCGTCCGCTCGACCCCGCCGATAAACACGGTCCGCTCCCGCTGGACCGACGGAGTAACGAGCATGCCTTCCGCCGCCCCCGCACGCCGCGATCATCGGAGTACCGCCCAGGCGGCAAACGCGCCCGACGCGCCGAGCGCCGACAAGCCGCTGCTTTTCCTCGACTTCAAGGCTTCGTCGCTCGGCGCGGGATCCTGGCCGGTCGAGATCGGCTTCGCCCGGATCGAGCAGGAACGGGTGGAAGTGGCTTCGATGATCATCGCCCCCGACGCCGCCTGGCCGCTGAACGACTGGTCGGAAGCCGCGGCCCGCACCCACGGGCTGAGCCTCGACATCCTCCGCGCCGGCAGCCCCGCCGCCCGCGTCGCCGCCCGGCTCGACCGGCTGCGCCGCGGGCGCCAGCCGATCGCGGTCCACGGCCTTCGCGGCGTCGCCGCCTGCCGCCTTTCCGAGGCGGAGGCCAACGCCGTCGCGCTCAATCTTCTACGCACCGGCCAGTCGCTGCGCCGGCGCCGACGCCGCCCGCCTCGCCGCAACCCGGCCACCCGCCTGGGCTCGCCTCGCCGCCTGAGCGACGGCTACTCCGCCGCCTGCCGCGCCGCCTGCAGCCAGCCCCAGACCCGCGACGGCGTCAGCGGCATGTCCACGTGCCGCACCCCCGCCTCCCACACCGCGTCGAGCGCCGCGTTGGTCACCGCCGCCAGCGCCCCCACCGTCCCCGCCTCGCCGCAGCCCTTCATCCCGATCGGATTGGCCGTCGAGGGCACCAGCTCGGTGTGAAACGCCATGTTCGGCACGTCGTTCGCCCGCGGCATCGCATAATCCATGAACGACCCGCTCAGCAGCTGCCCCTCCTCCGAGAAAGCCACCAGCTCGGTGATCGCCTGCCCGATCCCCTGTGCCACGCCGCCGTGCACCTGCCCCTCGGCCAGCATCGGGTTGATCAGATAGCCGAAGTCGTCGACCACGGTGTACTTCACCACCGCCGTGTCCCCGGTCTCGGGGTCGACCTCCACCTCGGCGAAATGCGCCCCGTTGGGATAGGACCGGCCGGGCACCACGAACTCGCGCGTGGTGGTCAGAAGCTCCGGCTTCCCCTCCCGGCGCGCCACCTCGGCCAGCTCGACCAGCCCGACCGCCCGGTCGGTGCCCACCACCCGGAACGCGCCGTCCTCGAAGACCAGGTCCGGGCTCGACACCTCCAGCTCGTCCTCGGCCAGCGGGCGGAAGCGCGAGATCATGTGGTCCGCCGCGTGGTTGATCGAGCTGCCCTGCATCGTCACCGAGCGCGACCCGCCGGTGCCGCCGCCCTTGGCGATCCGGTCGCTGTCGCCCTGCACGAAGCGCACCTTCTCGAACGGGACCCCGGTCCGCTCGGTCAGGATCTGCGCGAAGGCCGTCTCGTGCCCCTGCCCGTTCGACTGCGTGCCCACGTGCAGCTCCACCATCCCGTCGTCGGCGAAGGCGATGGTCGTCGTCTCGTTCTGGTCGCCCAGGATCAACTCGATGTAGTAGCAGAGCCCGATCCCGCGCAGCCGCCCCGCCCGCGCGCTCTCCGCCTTGCGCGCCGCGAAACCCGCCACGTCCGCCTCCTGCAGCGCCCGCCCCAGCACCCGCTCGAAATCGCCCACGTCGTAGCGCTCGTGCGCGACGCTGAGATAGGGGAACTTCTCCTTCGGGATGAAGTTCCGCCGCCGCAGGTCCACCGGGTCCACCCCGAGGTCCCGCGCCGACCGGTCCATCAGCCGCTCGATGACGTAGATCGCCTCCGGCCGCCCCGCGCCGCGATAGGCGTCCACCGGCGTGGTGTTGGTGAAGACCCCCTTCACCGCGAAGAACGCCTTCTGCACGTCGTAGACACCCGGCATCACCTTCTGCGCCAGCTTCGAGGCGATCGGCTGCCCGTAGGGCGCGTTGTACGCCCCGAGGTTCGAGACGCAGTTGATCCGGATCGCCTGCAGCCGCAGCTCGGCGTCGAACGCCGCCTCGGCCACCGTCACGTGGTCGCGCCCGCCGTTGTCGCTCAGCATCGCTTCGCCGCGGGTGCTCATCCAGTGCACCGTCCGCCCCAGCTCGCGCGCCGCGAAGGCCACCGCGAAATATTCCGGGTAGTTGCAGCCCTTGATCCCGAAGCCGCCGCCCACGTCCGGGATCGTCACCCGCACCGCCTCGACCGGCAGCGCGAGCCGCTCGGCCAGCTCGTCGCGCAGCCCCCAGACCCCCTGCCCGGAGAAGCCCACGTGCAGCCGGCTCCCGTCCCACTCCGCGAAACACCCGCGCGGCTCCAGCGGCATCGCCATCACCCGGTTGTCGATCAGCTCCAGCCGCGTCCGGTGCGCAGCCGCCTGGAACGCCGCATCGACCGCCGCCTCGTCGCCGAAGGCCCAGTCGTAGGCCACGTTGTCCGGCGCCTCGGGATGGATCGTCGGCCCGCCGGTGGCGGTCGCCACATGCACCGGCAGGTCGTCGAAGTCGCAGGAGATCACCTCCACCGCGTCCATCGCCGCGGCGAGGCTCTCCGCCACCACCAGCGCGATCGGCTCGCCCACGTAGCGCACCCGGTCCTCGGCCAGGATCGGCCGGCGCGGCGCCGCACCCAGCGAATGATCGCGGTTGCGCACCAGCTCGAAGTTCATCCCGTTGTCGAGCCGCCCGCCGAGATTGCCCGCGTGATAGACGCCGATCACCCCCGGCGCTTCCGCCGCGGCCTCCGTCTCCAGCCCGCTGATCCGGGCATGCGCCACCGGGCTGCGAAAGAAGACGGCGCACGCCGCACCTTCCGGCGCCACGTCGTCGATAAAGCGGCCCTGCCCGGTCAGGAGGCGCAGATCTTCCTTGCGGAGCACACTCTGACTGGTTCCGAACTTGTTCACGGGGGGGCCCACTCCTGATTTTGGCGTGGGGCGGAGACTAATGCTTTCGCCCACCGCGTCCATAGGTCTCCCGCCTCTTTTCCTCGCCCCGCCACGGCGCTAAGACCGTGCGCCGCCCACCAGACCGGACCGAAAGCCCATGCCGATGGAAAAGACCTTCGATGCGAAGACCGCCGAGCCGGCGGTCAGCGCCGCATGGGAAGCGGAGGACGCCTTCCGCGCCGGGGCCAACGCACGCCCGGGCGCCGCCCCCTTCACCATCCTGCTGCCGCCGCCCAACGTCACCGGCAGCCTGCACATGGGCCATGCCTTCAACCACACGCTCATGGACATCCTCGCCCGCTGGCACCGCATGCAGGGCGATGACGTGCTCTGGCAGCCCGGCCTCGACCACGCCGGCATCGCCACCCAGATGGTCGTCGAGCGCGAGCTCGCCCGCACCGGCAACCTCTCCCGCCGCGAGATGGGCCGCGAGGCCTTCGTGGCGAAGGTCTGGGAGTGGAAGGAGCAATCCGGCGGCACCATCCTCGAACAGTCCCGCCGCCTCGGCGACAGCTTCGACCTCTCGCGCAACCGCTTCACCATGGACGAGGGCTTCCACGACGCGGTGCTGAAGGTCTTCGTCGACTTCTACGACAAGGGCCTGATCTACCGCGGCAAGCGCCTGGTCAACTGGGACCCCCACTTCGAGACCGCCATCTCCGACCTCGAGGTCGAGCAGGTCGAGGAGAAGGGCCACCTCTGGCGCCTGCGCTACCCGCTGGAGAACGGCGCGACCTACCAGCACCCCACCGAATGGGACGCCGATGGCGCCCCCACCGCCACCGAGACCCGCGACTACCTCGTCGTCGCCACCACCCGCCCCGAGACCATGCTCGGCGACACCGGCGTCGCCGTCCATCCCGACGACCCCCGCTACGCCCACCTCATCGGCAAGACCGTCCGCCTGCCGCTGGTCGGCCGCTCCATCCCCATCGTCGCCGACGCCTACGCCGACCCGGAGAAGGGCACCGGCGCCGTCAAGATCACCCCCGCCCACGACTTCAACGACTGGGACGTCGGCCAGCGGCAGACTGCCGCACCATCAACGTGATGGACACGCGCGCCCGCATCGCACTCAAGGACAACGCCGCCTTCTGGGAGGGCATCGACCCCTCCGACGAACTGCCGGACCTCGACGGCCTCGACCGCTACGAGGCCCGCGACGTCGTCCTGACCCTCGCCGAGGAGCAGGGCTGGCTCGACGGCGCCGACCCCGAGACCCACACCGTCCCGCACGGCGACCGCTCCAAGGTCGCCATCGAGCCCTTCCTCACCGACCAGTGGTACGTCGACGCCGCCACGCTCGCGAAGCCCGCCCTCGCCGCCGTCCGCGACGGCCGCACCCGCATCCTCCCCGAGCGCGACGAGAAGACCTACTTCCACTGGCTGGAGAACATCGAGCCCTGGTGCATCTCCCGCCAGCTCTGGTGGGGCCACCGAATCCCGGTCTGGTACGGGCCGAGCTGACGTCGACGAGCGGACAGCTGAGCCGAGTCGGCATGCTGCCCGACTCACGAAGAGCCGTTGGTCTTCGTTCGCGCACGCCTACTGAGATGCGGCTCTGAGCTGGCGATGGTGCTCATTGGCGAGACGCTACGGCGAATCGAACTCGTCCGCTCGGCGTGTCGGCGACGACGCAGTGCGTCTCCGCTCGACGGCGAGTCGAGGATGAGCGCCAGCTGACGAGGACGTCCGCCATCGTCATCTGGACCGCGACCCCGACGTCCTCGACACCTGGTTCTCCTCCGGCATCTGGCCCATCGGCACCCTCGGCTGGCCCGACGACACCCCGGAACTCCGCCGCTACTACCCCACCTCCACCCTCGTCACCGCCCACGACATCATCTTCTTCTGGGTCGCCCGGATGATGATGATGCAGCTCGAGCTCACCGGCGACGTGCCCTTCCGCGAGGTCTACATCCACGCCCTCGTCCGCGACGAGAAGGGCAAGAAGATGTCGAAGTCGCTCGGCAACATCCTCGACCCCATCGAGCTCATCGACAAGTACGGCGCCGACGCCGTGCGCTTCACCCTCACCGCCATGGCCGTCATGGGCCGCGACCTCAAGCTCTCCGACGAGCGCATCGCCGGCTACCGCAACTTCGGCACCAAGCTCTGGAACGCCGCCCGCTTCGCCGAGATGAACGACTGCCGCCCCGACCCCGCCTTCGACCCGCGGGGCGTCACCCTCACCGCCAACAAGTGGATCGTCGGCGAGACCGGCCGCCTGCGCGAGACCCTCGACGCCGCGCTGGCCGCCTACCGCTTCAACGACGCCGCCAACGCGCTCTATGCCCACGTCTGGGGCAAGGTCTGCGACTGGTACGTCGAGCTGGCGAAGCCGCTCTTCGACGGCGACGGCGCGGCGGAGACCCGCGCCACCATGGCCTGGGTCCTCGACCAGTGCCTGATCCTGATGCACCCGGTGATGCCCTTCATCACCGAGGCGCTCTGGGGCCAGATCGCCGCGCGCCCGAAGCTCCTCTGCCACACCGACTGGCCCGCCTACGGCTCCGAGCTGATCGACCCCGCCGCCGACGCCGAGATGAACTGGGTCATCGGCCTGATCGAGGAGATCCGCTCGGTCCGCGCCCAGCTCCACGTCCCCGCCGGTGCCCGCGTGCCGCTGATCGAGCTCGACCTCGCCGCCCCCCAGGCCGAGGCGCTGGAACGCAACCGCCCGCTGGTCGCCCGCCTCGCCCGCGTCGAGCGTTTCGAGCAAGCCGCCAAAGCCCCGCAGCGGCGCCATCACCCTCACCCGCGAGGGCGGCACCTTCTGCCTGCCCCTCGCCGACGTCATCGACGTCGCCGCCGAACGCGACCGGCTGCAGAAGACCATCGACAAGCTCGACAAGGAGGCCAGGGGCATCCGCGGAAAGCTCGCCAACGAGGCGTTCGTCTCGCGGGCGCCGCGAAGAGGTGGTGGACGAACAGCGCGCGCGCCTCGAAGCCGCCGAGGTGGAAATCGAGGTCCTGCGGGCCGCAGCGGACCGCCTGGCCAGCCTCGGCGGTTAATTCCCGACTGGTTTCCTTGGTACGTGCGTTGTACCTGCGATGTACGTGCGTTGTACCCCACACACTTCGCACAAAAGACTGACTTTCACAGCGTCTTCAGGTACTCCACCAGAGCCGCCTTTTCCTCCTCCGTCATCCCCGTCCCATACACGTGCCCCCCGTTCCCTTCGCCCCGCAAGCTGGTGTCGAAGTGGAACGCCCGCGGACAATCATCATCCGCCGGCGTCGCGCGGAATCCCACGTCCACCGGATCGTAGATATCGCAGCCCCGCCAGAAGCTTGTCGGCCGTTCCTCCGGCGGCATCAGAAGTGCTGTCAGCGACGGCACCGACCCGTTGTGCAGGTAGGGCGCCCTGAGCCAGATCCCGTCCAACGGCTGGCTCGCATACCCCACGTCCTTCACCATCGCCTTCCGGTGAACCCCAAGCTCCAACGCCTTGGCATTGGTCGCATCCGCATTCTCCTGCGTCCAGGTATCGAACCGCTCCCGATCCGTCCCGATCTCCTCGATCGGCACCGTCCGCCCGAACCGCGCTCCCCCGACCGCGTGGCATTCCGCACAGTTCGCCGCCCAAACCGCCTCGCCCTGCGCCGCCAGCGCCGCGTCCACCGGGAAGGGATAGGCCGGCGGCATCTTCGCCCGCAGATACTCCCGGTGCTTCTCCATGTCCGCCACCACAGTCTCCGGCGGCGCCCCGATCCCCAGCGCCGAGTCGATGTAGACCGCCAGCGGATCCTGCGTCTCCCCCGCCCAGTTGAGCGAGGTGTTCTCGCGGATCCCCGCGTTCCAGATCGACGGAAAGTCCGCATTATCAACGGTATCGTCGTCCGGCAATTCCAGCAGATTGAACTTGGTCAGGTTGAACGGCCCATCCCGCCCCGGCCCCCACGCCGGTCGCCCGTGCGTGTGGATCCAGGCAAAATCATGCGCCTGTTCCAGCACCCGCTTCTTCGCGATCGGGATGATCACGAACCGGTACATCAGCTTGTCGTCGAGTCCGAGATCGAAGTTGCGCTCGATCTCCGGCATCATCCCGTCCCCCGACCAGCGCGGGTCGTTGGCCGCCGCCTCGAGGAAATCGAGGAAGGCCATGGCGTTGGTGGTATGCGACGGCCCGCTCGGCACGATGACCGGCGTGGCGTCCGGCGAGGTGCGGTAGCTGGCCGCGTGGCAGATCGCGCATGTCTGAGTGACGCGCGGGAAGCCCATGGTCTTCTTGGAGAAACCCACCGGCAGCTCCCGCCCCTCCTCCCACGGAATTCCGAAGGCGCGATACCCCCCCGGCCCCGGCAGCAAATCCCCGAACACCCGCGGCAGCACATGGAAGATCGGATAAGGTATCCCGAGATCCTCCTCCGCGCCGAGCGACCCGTACTTGAACCGCTCCTCCTCCGGGCTGGCGCAGAGCGCCGCCCGCCGCGAAGGCTCCACATCGCCGCAAACCTCCTGCGGCACGACGCGAAACGCCTTGTACCAGACGTAGACGCCCCCCGCGGCGCCGAGCACGACAAGCACCGCCGCGATGCGGAGGACGGTGTACCAGGGTCCGGCGTCGGGCTTGGCCATAGCGATTTCCTCAGAAAGTCTTGAGATACTCGATCAGCGCACGCTTATCATCGGGCGGGAGGTCGGTGCCCCAGAGATGCCCGCCGTTGCCGTTGCCGCGGCAGACCCCGCCGTCGCAGGTCCCGTTCATCGGCGGCACCTCCGCCGGACACAGCGCCGCTGCATCGGCGCGGGTAACGTAGCAGAAAAGGAGCGGCCGCACCGATGGGTCGATGTCGTCGGGATCGGACACGAACCCCATCGCCTGCGGGTCATAGAGGTCATAGCCACGCAGGAACGCGCCGGGCCGTTCCTCCGGCGGCGAGAGCAGCGCCGCCAGCGTCGGCACCGAGCCGTTGTGCAGATAGGGCGCCCGCAGCCAGAGGCCATCGAGCGGCGCATTTGCATAACCATTGGTCTTGCGAAAGGTCTGAAAGCGCTCGGAGC
The DNA here is from genome assembly GCA_963796805.1 of uncultured Alphaproteobacteria bacterium. Taxonomy (GTDB): domain Bacteria; phylum Pseudomonadota; class Alphaproteobacteria; order Rhodobacterales; family Rhodobacteraceae; genus Amaricoccus. Next base: position 93,713 of record CAWCNG010000006.1, on the reverse strand, counting down.
CGAACTCCGCGTAGAGCACATTCTGGTTGACCGCGAGATCCTCGGTATAGTTGTCGAGCCGGGCGCGGTCGGTGCCAACCTCCTCGATCGGGGTGACGAGACCGACATACTCGCCGCGGAACTCCCGCCCGCTCGACCCATGGCAGAAGGCGCATTCTCCGGCATAGACCCGCTGGCCCTGCTTGGCGAGATCGGCATTGAACTGGGCGGGGAAAACGTCGGCGAACTTCGGTGGCTCCGCGATTGCCAGCCAGTCCTCCATTCGCTTCAGCGACTCACGGTCGAGGATCGGCGGCGTGGCGCCGGTGCCAAAGGCGGCGGAGCGGTTGCGCTCGGAGACCTTGCTATTGTTGCCGTCCCAGTGAAGTTGCATACCCTCCTTGGGACCCTGCATGAAGACCGACGGGAAGTCGACCACGCCGATGCGCTCGGCCTCGGGAATCTGCTGGAAGTTCCAGTTGAGTAGCGCCTTCGCCGGATTAAACGTGTCGAAGCGGCCGGGGCCGAACGTGGGCTCGTTGTGGACGAAATCGTCGAACCGGTCGACGATGGCCAGCAGCCGCTCGCGCACCATGCCGATGCCCACGAACTTCAGCGCCAGCCGGTTGACGGTGTCGAGTTCGATCCCCTGCGCGTCGATCTCCGAAAGGAAGCGGTCGGCACTGAAGCGCTCGTCCACTGCCGCCCGGGCGAGGAAGCCCTGGAAGGCCGAGAGATCGACGGTATTGGACGGCATTCCTGCGATGACGATTTGCTCGCCCTCCGGGCCGGTACGGACGCTGCCGGCGTGGCAGCCGGCGCAGTTCAGGAAGATGCGCTCGATCCCCATGTTGTTGCGCAGCGAGGTGCCCACCGGGCGGGGATGGCGCAGCTCGGGCGGCAGCTCGCCCGGCGCCTCGATGATGAAGCCGAAGGCCGCCCAACCCTCGTCCTCGCGCCCGGCCGGCAGCAGGTCGCGGAAGAGCGTCGGCATTGCCTCCCACATGGCGTAGGGGATGCCGAAGTTTCGGTCGCCGCCGGTGGAGCCATATTTGAACTGCGCCACCGGATCGGCAAACGTCTCGGCCGTGTCGCGGCTGAGACGCCAGGCGAAGTAGCCGGCGCCGGCGAGCCCCACCAGGAGCACGACGAGGCTGAGCCATACCACCGCACGGCTGAGGTGATGGAGAAAGCCGGGGTCGTCGTCAGCCATCGGTCCCTCCGAGAATCGTCGCAAGCAGCGCAAGGACAGCTTCGCGCGGGAACGGCCCCGCCGCCAGCGCCGCGCAATCGGGCGCGTCCAAGGCGCGCTCGAGGACCCCGAGATCGTCGGTGAGGGTAAGACGAGCCGTGGTTTCGCCGAGTTCGAGGCCGATGCGGCGGCCATCGGGGGCGCGGGCCTTCGCCGTCGGGAGCGCAAAGGAGCTTGCAGGCGGCCAGCCGGGTAGCGTCAGCGCGTCGATACGGCCGGTGCCATCGGGTCTGCGGAAGCCGGCGAGGCGCACGCCTCCCACCCCACAGGCGAAGCGGGCCTCGCTGCCGCCGTTGGGCAGGGCGGCGACGGTCGTAGTGCAGGGCAGAGTCAGCGTCTGCGTCGGCCCGCCGTGCCGCTGCAGCAGGCCGTCGATCCAGTCAAAGTCGCCGGGCGAGAGCTGGGCCGCCACCGCGCGCGCGGCGGCGGCGAAGCCGTCCACACCAGGAGTCCAGAGCGCCAGGGACGGGCGCGGCGTCTCGGGATTGAGTCCCGCCGGTCGTTTCGAGGTCGTTCTCGCCCTCTTCCCAGCCAAGGAGCGGATCGCGATTGGGAAGGTCAGGGGAGACGACGGCCACCTCCGTGCCGGAAAAGCCGGGTGGTGCTGCGGGGACGACAGCACCGAGGCCGACACGCAGGGCCGCCGCCAGGAGGCCGGCGCGGCAGGTGGCGTCGGGGCAGGCCTCCGCCCAGAGCCGCGAGGCCAGCGGCAGCCGCGCGGCGCGGTCGGTGGCGGCATCGAAGGCTTCGAGGTCATCGACCGTCTGGCGCACAGGGGCACCGTGGAAGCGCGCGCCAAGGGGAACGAGCCGCGCGGCGATAGCCGGATTGGCGTTGGTCTCGGCCCAGAGCGGACGGGCGAAGATCGGACCCTGACCCTGGTGGCAGGCGAGGCAGACGCCGCGCTCGGCCGGCTCGGCTTCCGCCGCACCGTCCGGTCCGTATCCCACGATCTCCTGGAACTCGAAACGGTCCGCCTCGGCGTTGTAGCTGATCGCCTCGACCACCTCGGCAGCGGGCTGGTAACCGAGAAACAGCCGGTCGGCGAGGCGAGGGTCATCCGGTCCCGCGGCGTGGTCGCCCGTGACGGCGACAACCAGCCGCGGCGATGCGAAATAGTCTGGGGAGGCGGCATAGCGCTGCAGCGAGCGGCCGAGCGGAATGAGCGCGGTCTCTACGTTCTCGGGACCGGCGAGCGCCCGCAGCCGCTCGAGCGCAGCCTCGAAGGGAAAGGGCAGGCCCTCCGGGAAGAGCCTTGAGAGAAGCGCCATGCCCGTCGGAGGAACATCGGGGCCGAGCGACCGCGCCGCATCGCCGGCGAGCGCGTGGCTACCCAGCAGTGCGGCGACGGCCGCCAAGAGCCAGAACCTCATTCGGCAGTGGCGTGTCGATCCTGTTCGCCGGCCCAGCAATCCTCGGTCACCTCGTCTCCGTTGGCAAAACCGTCCCTGCCGGCCTCGGCAACCTTGGCGTTCATGAGCATGAAGTTCAGCAGGAAGAACTTGTTGGCGTAGGCGCGGCCCAGATAGAACCCCGGGCGGATCATGCGGATCTCGTCGCGGATGCGCAGCCCGTTGCGTCCGGTCAGCGCATCGGGGCGCTCCTGGTAGCCGGCGAGGTCGTCGTTGTAGGCATAGTCGATGATGATGGATTCGCGCCGTCCGTCGAGAAGACTCTGGCCGCAATAGAGCTTCGCGGGGAACAGCAGCCAGACATCGGTGGTGGGCAGGACGTGCTTCAACCACCCTTCGCGCGGCACCGTGGCCTTCTCCAGCGCATCCGGGTCGTCGATCAATCCGGAAAGAGGACGGAAGTCCTCGATGAAATTCCTGAGCTCGCGCTCTTCGCGGTAGAACATCTTGCCCTTCCACAGCGCGCGCCCCGTCTTCTCGGCGACGTCGATCTTCTCGGCGGCGATGCGGCCCTCTATTCCGCCGAGGATCTCCTCCAGCCGCGGGCGCAGGTTGTCGCCACGCGGGAAGAAGAGATCGCCGAGATACGGCCCGTCCGGGATCGGCCCCGCGGTCAGCCGGCCATAGACCTGGTCGATCTCCTCCTGGTTCAGCGCTAGCAGGTTGGCCGGCGTCAGCGAGGCAAGATCGATCCGGCTCAGCGGAAAGTCATGCTCGACCGTCGCCATGTCGACGCGGAAGATCTTGGTCGGATTGTCCGGATCCTTCAGGCTGTCGTCGGTCTGCCGCGCGAAGTCGATGTCGGGACGGACCGGCTCTATCTGCTCCTGCGAGATCGCGAGAAGGTAGCCGTAGCCAGCGAGCCGCATGCCCCAGAGAATGGCAAGGGCCGCCGCTACGACGAGCACGAGGCCGGCAAGGATGCGAAGGGCCGTCAGCATCAAAGCGTCGCCGCGAAGGCGATAAGCGCCTTCTTGTCGTCGTCGCTGAGGCTCTCCACAAAACGGTGGCCGGCATTTTCCTGATGCTCGAGCACGTTCGAATAGTAGCGCTGCACGAAGTCGTTCCCGACCTGCAGCGTCAGGTCCTGCACCTCGCCCACCACCGCTTCCTCCCTCCCCAGCACCAGCTCGATCCCGGAGATGGTGGCGCTATCGAGCAGGGCTTGGCGGATCGCCAGCAGCCCGCCGCGCAGCTCGTCATGCTGGGGCGCCGTGAGTAGTGCCGCATACTTCGCGTCGAGTTTCGCCGGGTCGCGGTCGACGAGCACGAGATCCTGCATCATGTCCTTGAAGCGCAGCGAATTGACGTCGACGGCGGGAAAGCCGGCGGGAATGGTCAGGGTCAGGCCGATCTGCCGGTCCAGCAGCTCGACCTTCGGCGCAATGTCGATGACGATGTCCGCGTCGAGCACGAACATCTTCGGAACCCGCTGGTCCGGATTGAGCAGCGACTCCATCGAAGCCTTGTAGAGTTCGTAGCGCCCTTCGACGCTGGGGTCGAAGGGCCAGCAGTCCGGCGGATCGGCGCGTGGCTTGCCGTCGGCGTCGACGTAGGGCGACGAATAGAAGTCGGGCGACCCAGCCGAGGGTTGGCCGCAGATCTCCGGGCCGACGGCATTGTTGTGCATGAACGGGGCATGCGCCCAGAGGCTGAGCAGAGATATGTTGCGGTAGTAGCCGCGCCCGCCCCCCTTCATCACCTCCGGCAGCAGCGGATCGGCAGGCCGGGCCTGCTCGGTCAACGAGGCATACTGCGCCCACACGCGGGACTGCATGTGATTGGAATGCAGCGCCCGGGCGGTGTAGGTGCCAACCTCCGAGGCGGGAGAGATCTGGTCGTTCCCAAGCCAGTCGAGCCGCAGCGTCGGATCGTCCGGATCGGTCGCCGAAAAGTCCGTGCTTCCGGTGACGACGTCCTGAGACGAGTGGCAGCGCGCGCAGTTTTCGGCAAAGACCACACGCCCGCGCTCGACCGCGCCGGCGCCGAAATCCGCATCGAGCTGGACCTCCAGGTCGCGCGGCGAGGCCAGGCCGCGCGCCTGCCAGAGGTCGGTCGGCCGCGCCGTCAGGAAAAAGTTCTTGATGTCCCCGAGCCGGTCTTCGATCGCGCGGAAGGCGCCGCAGTCGCGCCGGCACTGGGCGATGTCAAACGGCGTCTGGCCGTAGTTGCGCTGCTCGGGATCGGCGGCGCGCAGGTCGACCACGTGGTTGATCCAGCACTGTTCGGCGCAGGAGCCGATGTTGAAGTAGACGCGCTGGATCGCCTCCTCGTAGCCGATCGAGTCCTCGCCGCCCTTCAGCACATGCGGCACCGCCTCGACCCTCAGGCTTTTCTCCCAGCACTTGCCCTCGCGCCCCGGCTCGCACCAGCAGTTCGCGGGATCGGCGCCGGCGGTGCAGGCCGCGGCCTTGCGCCACTTCAGGACCTCCTCCTCGAAGAGCGGCCGCCGGGCGAAGTTGATGATCGCGTTCATCGTGCCGGGGTTGGACACGAAGTCCATCGGCAGCGCCGAGGTGTCGACGATGCCGGGCCGGGCGCGGGCGATCAGCTGCCACTCCAGCCGATGCGGCGAGAGGCCGCTGCCGAGCAGGTTCGAGACCCGGCTGTACTGGTTGCCGACCAGCGCGTCGATGTTCTCCCAGGCCGGATTCGCGGGGTCGGCGGGCGGGTTTTTCGGGTCATAGGCGATGTGGCAGAAGCCGCAGGCCATGCCAATTCTGACGGGCGGCTCCACCGACCCGTCCCACAGCCGGTTCAGGCGGCTGTCGGGGTCGGCGGCGTCGCCGGAGAGGAAGGCGGCATAGCCTTCCCACCCACCAATCTTTTCCCACGCGGCGGCGTCGAAGCGCGGGTTCGGGAACTTGCGCAGGCCGAGCGCGCCGGTCGAGGTCCCGAAGTAGAGATCGCAGGAACTCTGGCGCTGGTCGGCGGCGCCGTGCGGCGTCGAGGCGTCAAAGGGAGCGTCGGCGAAGTCGCAGGCGGGATCTCGATAGCCGGTCCTGCCGACGAAGGAGAGCAGATCGTCATCGCCAGGACACCAAAGCAAACCGTAGGTCTCGCCCGAGGAACGGGCCGGGCAGTTCGCATCGCCCGGCACGCAGCAGTCGGGGTCGGGAATCGCGCCCCAGCCCTCAAAGAGGTCACCCCGCCGGTCGGCGCGCAGCATCCCGTACCAGTCGATCGCGCCACCCAGGCGCTGCGGGAAGGTGTAGGTAAAGAAGCGGTCGTTGAAAGCGGTCGCGAACATCCAGACCTCGCGGCCGGCACGCTCGGAGGGCGAAAGCTCCGGCGCGGTCGCCGCGAACTCGGGGCTCAGCACGCTCTGCGCCCGCGCAGGCGATGCTGCCAATGCCACGAGGATCGCGAACGCCAAAGCGACGAACAGGGCGGCGAAACGCATCGTACCCCCTTCTTGGTCCGAAGCTCGAAGCCCCGGCTAAAATGGCAGACCGAGATAATACCCCGAGTTCAATGGGGAAAAGCTACCACCACCGCGACGATGCGTCAATTCACGGGCCGAGGCGGACCCGAGGCGGAGGGCAGTTTGGCGAACTGGCTCAGGCACGGCGTCTGCACCCGCGACCAGGTGATGGAGGCGCTGCAGCGGATGGCGGCGGTGGTGGACGAGCAGAACGCGCACGATCCGCTTTACCGTCCGATGGCGCCGCAGTTCGACGACTCCGTGGCGTTTCGGGCGGCATGCGATCTGGTCTTCGAGAGGGCGCGGCAGCCGAAGGGCTATACCGAGCCGATCCTGCACGCCCGGCGGCTGGAGCGGAAAAGGCGGGAAGCGAAGTGAAGAAGGTCGTCCGCCCGCATCGCTGCGCACCGGACGCGTCCTTACCGGAGCGAAAGGTCGCTAACGGCCGGGCGAGCGGGGCTGCTCGCCCATCAGGCGCTGGTGAAGGACGAAGTTTTCCACGGTGAGCTTCACCACCGTGGCGAGCGCGATCAGAAGCTGGCGATCGCGCTCGACGCCGCGGGTCTCGTAACCGGCGAACATCTCCGCAATCTGCGAGGCGATGAGGTCATAGGCGGTGTCCCTGTCGAGCCGGACGCTGTCCCAGGCGATGGGATCGCCCTCCTCGACCTCGCGGGCCAGCGCCGCCAGCGTCCGGTGGTCGAGCGTCAATCCCTCCTCGGTCATCGTCCCTCCTTGGTCCGGACGGACCCAATAGGCACGTCCGGCCAGAGAACCGCAAGGCCAGGCGGCCGATGCTGCAGGACCCGTCGGCAGTCGTCCTGAACTCAGCCCAGGCTCAGGATGGCTGAGGCCACACGAACTCGGGTCGCAGCCCCTCGTAGACCGGGCGGCCGTCGTGGGGCCTCGGGACACCTGTCGCCGGATCGTAGAAGGCGTGATAGGTCGCCGCCGGGAACGAGGTGTCGTAGCCCATCAGGTTCGGAACAATGACCCGGATGCGGTGCATCTTGTCGTCCACCAGGATCGGCGCCCCGCACTCCGCGCACGTGCAGAGTTCGAGCGGCCCGTCGGGGTTCTTCGCGTTGAACGGCTGGCGCTTGAGGCCCGCCTCGTTGTCCACCTTCACGTCCGAATAGTCGAAGAATGCCACGTGGGTCGTCGGTTGCCCGGTCACGGCCTTGCAAACCGAGCAATGGCAGGTGTGATTGTCGAGCGGGTCATGATCCGCCTGGGTTTGGACGTGCTCGCAACCACCAGAAAGCTTGCTGGCCATAGTGATCCCCTCCCCTGAATTGTATCCCGCGGCTCGCGGCCGCGGTACCCGCAGTTTAGGATCGGGGCGCTGGTTCACCAACCATTTATCGCGATGGCGGCAGGCTCAGGACTGGTCGCGGGGATCAGCCGATCTTGCCGGTGATGTAGTCCTCGGTCTGCTTCTCGCGCGGGTTGGAGAAGATGCCCGCGGTGGAGCCATGCTCGATCAGCTTGCCGAGGTGGAAGAAGGCGGTGCGCTGGCTGACGCGGGCGGCCTGCTGCATGGAGTGAGTGACGATGACGATCGTGTAGTTGGTCCGGAGCTCGTCGATCAATTCCTCGATGATCGCGGTGGCGATCGGGTCGAGCGCGGACGCCGGCTCGTCCATGAGCAGCACCTCGGGTCGGGTGGCGATGGCGCGGGCAATGCAGAGCCGCTGCTGCTGGCCGCCGGAGAGGCCGGTTCCCGACTCCTGCAGCCTGTCCTTCACCTCGTTCCACAGGCCGGCACGCTTCAGCGAGCCCTGCACCAGCGCGGCGAGCTCGGCCTTGGTGCGGGTCATGCCGTGAATGCGCGGGCCATAGGCCACGTTCTCGAAGATCGACTTCGGGAACGGGTTCGGCTTCTGGAAAACCATGCCCACGCGGGCGCGCAGCTCCACCACGTCGATCCGCGGGTCGTAGATGTCCATCTCGTCGAGCTTGATCGAGCCAGTCACCCGCGCAATCGGGATGGTGTCGTTCATCCGGTTGATGCAGCGCAGGAAGGTCGATTTGCCGCAGCCGGACGGACCGATGAGCGCCGTCACCTGATTGGTAGGGATGTCGAGATCAACGCCGAAGAGCGCCTGCTTCTCGCCGTAGAAGACGCTGACATCGCGCGCCGCGACCTTGGCGGGCAAAGGCGCGGCCTGGACCGGCTTCAGGACGCTCGGATCATCCATGACGTGCAACATATGAAGCTGTTCCTTTCGTGGCTACCACGTGCGTTCCAGCCGCTGGCGCAGGAAGATGGCGATGGCGTTCATCACCAGCAGGAACCCCAGGAGCACGACGATGGCGGCGGATGTTCGGGACACAAAGCCCCGCTCCGGACTGTCGGCCCAGATGAAGATCTGCGTTGGCAGCGTGGTCGAGGCCTCGAGGATGCCACCGGGCGGGCTGGTGATGAAGGCGTTCATGCCGATGAGCAGCAGCGGCGCCGTCTCGCCGAGCGCCTGGGCGAGGCCGACGATCGTGCCGGTCAGGATGCCGGGCATGGCGAGCGGCAGGACGTGGTGCATGACCACCTGGTGCCGCGAGGCGCCGACGCCGAAGCCCGCCTCGCGGATCGACGGCGGCACCGCCTTCAGTGCGTTGCGGGTGACGATGATAATGGTCGGAAGCGTCATCAGCGAAAGGACCATGCCACCGACGAGCGGGGCCGACCGCGGCAGCCCGAAGGTCTGGATGAGGACGGCGAGACCGAGCAGGCCGAAGACGATCGAGGGCACCGCCGCGAGGTTGTTGATGTTGACCTCGATCACGTCGGTGATGCGGTTCTTCGGCGCGAACTCCTCGAGGTAGATCGCGGCGGCGATGCCGACCGGGAAGCTGATCAGAAAGCAGACCAGCAGCACATAGAACGAGCCGACGATTGCACCCGAAAGGCCCGCCGTCTCCGGAAAGCGGCTGTCGGCATTCAGGAAGAGGCCGGTGTTGAACGTGCGCGAGATCCGCCCCGTCTCTTCGAGAGCGTCGAAGCGGGCGACCTCGGCGTCGTCGAGGCGACGGCGGTCCTCCGGGGTGGCGCGGTCGATCAGCCCCTTGTGGAGCTGGTCGAACGGATCGGAGACCGGGACCTTCATCGTCAGGGTGCCGCCGATGACGCTCGGGTCGCGGACAACGGCGTCGCGGACGAGGAACTGGGTATTGTCGGTGAGGATGTCGCCCAGCGCACGCAGCTCCGCCGGGCTGGCCTTGCCCGGCAGGAGACCCGCAACGCCTTGCTGCACCACCTTGCGGAAGTTGCCGGCGGCGGGGTCGGCGGGGTCCACGAGATCCTCGGAGATGGGGAAGTCTACCCTGACGAAGGTCTGGCTGAACGCCGGCCAGCCGCCGATGACGAGCGTTGTGACGAGCACGCCGAGCAGGCCCAGCGCGAGCGAGATGGCACCGATGCCGTAGAAACGCAGCCGTCGGTCCGCGGCATAGCGGCGGCGCCGGCGGGCGGCGGCGGCGGCGCTCGAGGCGTGGTGCGTGGCGGCGGTGATGTCGTTCATGGGGTGCTCCGGGCCATGCTCAGTCGTAGGCCTGGCGGTAGCGGCGGACGATGCCGAGGGCGATCACGTTGAGGCAAAGCGTCACCAGAAAGAGGACAAGCCCGAGCGCGAAGGCCGCGAGAGTTCTTGGGGCTGTCGAAGGCGGTGTCGCCGACGAGGAGCGAGACGATCTGCACCGTGACCGTGGTGACGCTGTCCAGCGGATTTATCGTCATCGAGGCGATCAGCCCTGCCGCCATCACTACGATCATCGTCTCGCCGATGGCCCGGCTGAGGCCAAGCAGGACGCCTCCACTGATGCCGGGCAGTGCAGCGGGCAGGAGCACCCGGACTATCGTCTCGGCGCGGGTGGCACCCATGGCGAGCGAGCCGTCGCGGAGCGTCCGCGGCACGGCGCGGATGGCGTCGTCGGAAAGCGACGAGACGAAGGGGATGATCATGATCCCCATGACGAGGCCGGCGGCCAGCGCCGAGTTGGGCGAGGTGACGAGGCCGAACAAGTCGCCGGTGCGGCGGATGGCGGGCGCTACGGTCAGGACCGCGAAGAAGCCGTAGACGACGGTGGGCACGCCGGCGAGGATCTCCAGCGCCGGCTTCACCACGCTGCGCACCGTGTCCGAGGCGTATTCCACGAGGTAGATCGCGGTGTAGAGGCCGACGGGTATGGCGACGAGCATGGCGATGGTGGCGATCACCAGGGTGCCGAGGAAGACGGGCACCGCGCCGAAGGCGCCGGCGCCGGCGATCTGGTCGGCGCGGATGGCGATCTGCGGCTCCCACCTCAACCCGAAGAAGAACTCGGACGGCGGAACCATGGCGAAGAAGGCCCAGGCCTCGAAGAGGAGCGAGACGATGATGCCGATAGTGGTGAGGATCGCCACCACCGAGCAGGCGATCATGAAGACGGACATCGCCCGCTCGACGCCGTTGCGGGCGCGGAATCGGGGCGCGAGCCGGGTGCGCGCAAAGAAAAGGCCGAGCAGCATGGCGGCGATGGCCGCGGCGAACATCGCCAGGTGCGCGATGGAACTCCAGCGGTTCAGCCGTGCGGCGGCGGCGGTGACCTCGGGGCTCGGCTCGGTGAAGATGCGGCCGGCGGCGACGTTGTGGATCTCCGAGAGCGTGAGCTTGATCTGGGCCGACGAGGCGCCGGCGGCCATGCTCTCGGGTAGGCCGCGGACCAGGAGGCTATCGAGGACGGTGCCCTGCAGGAGCAGCCAGAGGAGGACGAGGACAAAGGCAGGCACGCCCACCCAGATCGAAACGTACGCGCCATGATAGCTCGGCAGCGAATGCACCGGCTGGCCATCGGCGGCGACGAAGCCACGAGCGGTCATCCGGCCGACGATGTAGGCGGCAAGCGAGAACAGCAGAATGATCAGAAGGAGATAGCCGAACACCCGGAGGCCCCTTTCGGAAGGCCGGTCCGCGGGCACACGCCCGCGGACCGCAAGCGATCAGTTGAAGCGGTCCATCTGGGCGCCCGCCTCGACGTCGGCGCGGACCTGCTCGCGCTCAGCGTCGCCGAGAGGGATCAGGCCGCGCTCGGAAAGGTAGCCGTCCGGGCCGAAGCTCTCCTCGGAGACGTACTCCGCCAGGAAGTCGTCGAGACCGGGGATCACCCCGCGGTGCGCGTTCTTCACGTAGATGAATAGCGGGCGTGAGATGGCATAGTCGCCCGAAGCGATGGTGTCGGAGTCGGGAACCACGCCATCGACCGCCACGGCCTTCAGCTTGTCCGTATTCTCGTAGAGGAACGAGTAGCCGAAGATCCCGACGGCGTTGGCGTCGGCCTCGAGGCGCTGAACGATCAGGTTGTCGTTCTCGCCGGCCTCGATGAACGGACCGTCCTGGCGCATCCGCTCGCAGACCTCGGCCTTCTGGTCGCCTTCGAGAGCGGCGATCGCTGGGAAGGCCTCGCAGCCCGTATGCATCACCAACTCGACGAAGGCGTCGCGGGTGCCGGACGTCGGCGGCGGCCCGAAGACCTGGATCGGCGTGGCCGGAAGCGACGCGTCGATTTCGTTCCAGTTCTTGTAGGGGTTCGGCACTACCTCACCGTCGATCTCGACTTGGGAGGCGAGCGCCTGGAAGAGCTGGGCCTTGCTCAGGTCCATGTCCGGCGCATCGACCGAATGCGCGATGCTGAGGCCGTCGTAGCCCAGCAGCACCTCGGTGATGCTGTCGATGCCATTGGCAGCGCACATCTCGAACTCGGACTCCTTCATCGCCCGGGACGCGCCGGTGATGTCGGGGAAGTCGGGTCCGACGCCGCCGCAGAACACCTGCATGCCGCCGCCCGTGCCGGTCGACTCGACCACGGGCGCCTTCAGGCCGGTCATGCCGGAGAACTGTTCGGCGACCGCCTGGGTATAGGGGAACACGGTCGACGACCCGACGATTCGGATCTGGTCGCGCGACTGGGCGAAGGCCGGCACGGCCAACAGCGCCACTGCCGTCAAGGCGGCGCCAGCGTAAAGAACGGATTTCATTAGGAATTTCCTTCCTGATTTCAGACTCAGGCAAGCCGGCAGAATCGCCTAGGCGACCGCGTGCCTGCTTCGTGGTCGGAACATAGGAAAGGCACCCGACACTTATGCGTCGGTTTCATGACGCTTTATTGACAGTTCAAGCGGCTGAACCTGCCCGGCAATCTTCGGATCCCAAGCTTGCGCTCCGCTGAAGAGAGCGGCTGCTCGCAAGGGCACTGTCCAAGATTGGTGGTCTCGGCCCCTGTACGGCGCCGCAGGTTCTCCTGCGGCACTGACCACGGCCGACGCGGTGACGGAACCATCGGGCTGCCACGCGAATGCACGCTCGAATAACCTAGCACGATCATACGATTAGTATGGCGGCAAGTTAACTTGCCATGGGGTCGGCGGTGTGCGACACATCGCCCGAGCTCGTATGGGAGACGCGTTGCAAGTGCCTGATTTCGCCACGCTGTTGGCGGCTGCCACCACCGCCGACGGAGCCACCGATTGAGCCTGATCACCGAAACCGACGACCTGGCCCGCTTCTGCGCCGAAGCGGCGGACTATCCTTACGTCACGGTCGATACCGAGTTCCTGCGCGAGCGGACCTACTACGCCCAGCTTTGCCTCGTGCAACTCGCCCGGCCGGGGAAGGCCGACGAAGGCGCCGTCCTCGTCGACACCCTTTCCGATCGGCTGTCGCTTGATCCGATGTACGATCTCTTCCGCAACAAGGGGATCGTGAAGGTCTTCCACGCCGCCCGCCAGGACCTCGAGATCTTCCAGACGGAGGCGAGCGTACTACCCGAGCCCTTCTTCGACACCCAGGTCGCGGCGATGGTCTGCGGCTACGGCGACCAGGTGGGCTACGAGACCCTAGTCCGCCAGATCGTGCGGGCGCAGGTGGACAAGTCCTCGCGCTTCACCGACTGGAGCCGGCGGCCGCTGAGCCCGGCGCAGATGACCTACGCGCTGGCCGATGTCACCCATCTGCGGCGGATTACGAGGTACTGGCCAAGCGGCTTGAGGAGACCGGGCGCGCGCGCTGGGTGGAAGAGGAACTGGCGGTGCTGACCGATCCGGCCACCTACAGCACCGATCCCGAGGAGGCCTGGACGCGGATCAAGACCCGGTCGACCGCACCGCGCTTCGTGGCGGCGCTTCGCGAACTCGCAAAGCTCCGCGAGAAGCTGGCGCAGGCGCGCAACGTGCCGCGCGGGCGGATTCTCAAGGACGACGCCCTGCTGGAGCTTGCCGCCAACCGGCCCCGGACCCCCGATGATCTGGGCAAGTCCCGCCTGCTCCTGCGTGAGGCGCGCCGCGGCGATATCGCCGACGGCATTCTGGCCGCAATTGCCCAGGCGGAGGCGATCCCGGCCGCCGATGTGCCGCCGCCTCCGGAGCAGCCCCAGCGCAAGCCGGGTGCCGAGGCTCTGGCGGACCTTCTGCGGGTTCTGCTGAAGGCGCGGGCCGAGGCCGAAGGCGTGGCACAGCGCCTCATCGCCTCGGGTGCCGATCTCGATGCGATTGCCGCGGGTGCCGACGACGATGTGCAAGCGCTCCACGGCTGGCGGCTCGAGGTCTTCGGCCGCGATGCGCTGCGGCTGAAACGCGGCGAGATCGCGCTCTCCGCGGACGGTGCGACGGTCAAGGTCGTGCCGCTGGCGTAGCGCGGCGGCCCGGCTTAGGATCGCGCCGGACAAAGCCAGGGAGCGGTCGTGGCGAAGAAACCTCAGGACTTCATGCAGCGGTTCCGCGGAGGGATCTGGGCCCTCCTCGGAGTGCTCCTGGTCATCGTCATCGCGATCGCGATCTCCTGAGGCCGCTCAGCTGCCGGCGCAAGTGATTTCCGGCGCGTCGGTGCCAAGCGTGTCGAGGACATCGGGCTCGTCATGAACTGCGGCAGCAGTTCCTCGCCTCAAGCGGATAGGCGGCTGCCTCCCGCTCAGCCCCCACCCAGCGCGTCCCAGACCAGCTTCAGCGACACGCCCAGCAGCGCCAGCTGGACGAGAAGGAAGAAGAGCTTGTCCGGCATGGCGCGGGTTAGCTTCGCCCCGACGTACGTGCCAAGAATCCCGACGGGCAGCACCAGCAGCGGCAGCTTCGGGTCGACCGCGGCAAAGGAGCGCATCTCCCAGTAGGGGATGATCTTGGCCAGATTGATGATGGCAAACAGGATCGTCGCGGTGCCGGCAAGGCGAGCTTCTCCAGCTTCTGCGGCAGGACGTACATTTGGAAGGGCGGCCCGCCCGAGTGCGAAACGAAGCTGGTAAAGCCGGCCAGCGTCCCCCAGAAGACCCCGCGGGGCACGTCGGCCGGGCGCGGTATCGTTGTTCCCCGCAGGCGGACCCATGTCTTGAGACAGAAGGCGATGCCGACGAGCCCGACCAGAAGCCCGACAGCGTTGTCGGGGAGATGCGACGCCACGGCCCAGCCGATCAGAACGCCGATGAGCCCCGCCGGCACCAGGATTCGAAGGTTCGGCGCCGAGTAGTTGCGGCGATAGAGCCAGAGGCCGACCCAGTCGGTGACGAGGTAGATGGGCAGGAGCAGCGCCGCCGCCGCCACCGGAGATATGGCCAGCGCCATTATCGGCACCGCGAGCGTCCCGACCGTCGGAATTCCCCCCTTGGAGAGGCCGACGAGAAAGGCCGCAAGCGCGGTCAGAAAGATCAGCAATAGCGGCTCCGTCACGGGGTCCGACCGCGGCTTCGACAGCGGCTCATGCACCGATCCTGACGAGTTCCCCGACGCGGCGGAGCGCGAGCTGATAGCCCTGCGTACCGCAGCCCACGATGATCCCGTCCGCGCGCAGCGAGACGTAGGAGCGGTGGCGGAAGCTCTCGCGCTTGTGGACGTTGGAAATATGCACCTCGATCACCAGCCCCTCGAAGGCGTTCAGCGCATCGAGGATCGCCACCGAGGTATGGGTGAAGGCACCGGGATTGATGACGATGCCGGCCGCGGTCCCTCGGGCCTCGTGAATCCAGTCGACGATCTGGCCTTCCCAGTTCGACTGCAGGAACCGCAGCTCGAAACCCAGCTCGGAGGAAAGCACCGTGCAATCACGCTCCACGTCGGCGAGCGTCTCGTGTCCGTAGATCTCCGGCTGGCGCTTGCCGAGAAGGTTGAGGTTCGGTCCGTTGAGGACGTAGACGAGCTTGGTCATGCCATTCCACAGCGGTCGCTTCTCAGGGTCTCCTGCTGCAAACATCAGTTGCGCGCCCGACGCAAGGTCGGATCAGCGCGCTCAAGTCACGGCCAGCGCCTTGCGATAGGCGGGCTGATCCCACAGCCGCTTGCGCATCACCTCCTCGATCACCTCCGCCGCCCGGACCACGTCGGCCGTGCCGAGATAGAGCGGGGTGAAGCCGAAGCGCATGATGTCCGGGGCGCGGAAATCGCCGATCACCCCGCGGTCGATCAGCGCCTGCATGGCCGCGTAGCCTTGCGGAAAGCGGAAGGAAACCTGGCTGCCGCGCCGCGCCGGGTCGCGCGGGCTGGCGAGCACGAGCTCCGGGCAGCGCGCCTCCACCTCGGCGATGAAACGCTCGGAGAGCTCAATCGAACGGGCGCGGACGTCGTCCATCTCGACCCCGTCCCAGGCATCGAGCGCCGCCTCGAGCGCCGCGTAGGCGAGGAGCGGCGGCGTGCCCACCCGCATCCGCTCGATGCCGGCCGCCGGCCGGTAGCCGAGCTCGAAGGCGAAAGGCGCGTCATGGCCGAGCCAGCCCGAGAGCACGGGCTGCACCACGTCGGCCAGGCGCGGCGCCACGTAGATGAAGGCCGGCGCCCCAGGCCCGCCGTTGAGGTACTTGTAGGTGCAGCCGACCGCAAAGTCGGCGTCCAGCCCCGCCACCTCCACCGGCAGCGCCCCGGCCGAGTGCGCGAAATCCCAGATCACCAGCGCATCCGCTTCGTGCGCCTTGCCGATGATCCGGCCCATGTCGTGCAGGCGACCGGTGCGATAGTCGACCTCGGTGACCATGACCACCGCCACATCCTCGCCGATCGCTGCCTCGACCTCCTCCGGCGCCGGAGTCCCCAGGACGCGACCACCTCCGGCCAGCCCGATCAATCCCTCGGCCATGTAGAGATCGGTCGGAAAGTTGCCGTTGTCGGACAGGATTACCTTGCGGTCCGGCCGCAGCGCCAGAGCCGCCGCCAACGCCTGAAAGACCTTGATCGAAAGCGTGTCGCCCACGACGACGCTGCCTTCAGGCGCGCCGATGAGCCGACCGATGCGATCTCCGAGCTGGCGGGGCTTGTGCATCCAGCCGCGGGTGTTCCAGGCGCGGATCAGGTCCTGGCCCCACTCATCGCGCATGGTCCGGTTGACCGCCTCGATTGCGGCCTTCGGCAGCGGGCCGAGCGAGTTGCCGTCGAGATAGACGACGCCCTCGGGCAGGTGGAAGAGCGCGCGGGTACGGGCGAAGTCGGTCACGGAGCTTGCCTCCTCGACGGGCACCCCTGATTACCGCGCCGGCCCCCTTCAGTCCACGCGCGCGACGATGGCTTGGCCGAAGTCGGTCGGCGCCTCGATGCGCTCCAGGGTGGCGGTGCCGTCGGGCCTGCGGACGAAGGTGATGGAAAAGGGGAACTCGCGCGCGCCAACCAGACTCGACGCCTCGCCCTTCAGGCGGGCGTACGTACCGTCGCAGATCAGCCGCTCGTCTTTCTCCCTGGGCGCCGCGACCTTGAGGCGAGAGAGGCGCGAGCCATCGTACACAAGGATGGTGGTGTCGCAGATCTCGTTCGCCGGCGCGTCACGCAGCAGCCGCACGCCGGCGGAGACCGGGTCGAGGGTCCCCGTCTGATCCGCAGGGTCAGGCGAGGAATCACGCGGCGGCTCCACCGAGACCTTCACCGGGGTGCCGTTCTTCCACTCGATCCGGCTGTGGCGCAGCGCCCGCGGCGACTTGGAGGTTGCGGTGAAGAGCTGCGGCACCACCTCGCCGCCCGAGACGATATTGCCGGAGGCCGCGCCGTCGAAGAAGAAGTCGGCAAATACCCCGACGATGCCCGCCGTATCGATGCGCGTGCTCGCGTCATAGCGGTCGCCCGACTGTTCCAACCCCAGCGACATCTGGCCCACGTGGATTCCGGAGATGGAGAAGGAAAAGCTGCTCTGGTCGGCCGGGGCCGCCTCGGGCGCCGCGGCCATGGCAGCAAGGCCCAGGGCGGCGAAGGCGAGCGAGGCTCGGAGGTTCTTGGGCATGGTGGTGCGCTCGCGGCAAAGAAAGTGGAACAGTCGGCCCCGGGTATGCCAAAGAGGCGGACAAAGGCCAAGGTCCAAGACGTCGTGGGATGGTGAAGGTTGCGTGAAGGGCTGGAAGTGGCGGCGACGGCGGAACGGCTGGCCGGCGGTGACCGGCGGGCCCTGGCCCGCGCGATCACGCTGATCGAATCGAACCGGGCGGACCATCGCGCCGCGGCGCGGGCGCTTCTCGACACGCTGCCCGCCGCCGCCCGGCCGGCGCTCAGGGTCGGGATGACCGGCACCCCCGGCGTCGGCAAGTCGAGCCTCATCGAGAGCCTCGGGCTGATGCTGGCCGAGCGCGGGCAGCGGCTGGCGGTTCTCGCGGTCGACCCCTCCTCGGCGCGCTCGGGCGGCTCGATCCTCGGCGACAAGACGCGGATGGAGCTGCTGGCGCGCTCACCCCTCGCCTTCATCCGCCCCAGCCCCAGCCAGGCCGCGCTCGGCGGCGTCACGCGGCGCACGCGCGAGGCGATCCGGCTGGTGGAGGCCTGGGGCGCCGAGACCGTGCTGGTCGAGACGGTGGGCGTCGGGCAGTCCGAGACCATGGTGGCGGAGATGACCGACATCTTCGTGCTGATGATCGCGCCCGGCGGCGGCGACGAGCTGCAGGGGGTCAAGCGCGGCATCATGGAGATGGCTGACCTCATCCTGGTCAACAAGGCCGATGGCGCGGACGAGCCGGAGGCGCGGCGCACCTGCGCCGACTACGCCGGCGCGCTGCGCCTTCTCCGGCCGCGGCCGGGCGACCCGGACGGCTATCCCAGGGCGATGACGGTCTCGGCGCTCACCGGCGCCCGGCTGCCCGAGGCATGGGCGGCGGTCGAGACACTGGCGGCGGCGCGGCAGGCGAGCGGGTCCTGGAGCGCCCGGCGGCTGGCGCAAGCGGAAGCCTGGTTCGCCGATGCCGTGGAGACAGGCCTCATCGAGCGGCTGAGCTCCCGCCCGGACGTGGCCACGCGGCGACGGGCCTTGGCGGCGCAGGTGGCGGCGGGGAAGATCGCGCCCGAGGACGCGGCTGATGCGCTTCTGGACGTCATCTTTGACCCCCGGTGAGGATACCGCCTGCATCGCCGTTCCGGGCTTGCCAAAAGTCGCCGGACCTTTCCTCTCGGATGGCGTGTCGATGGCCCGCAGCGACCGGCAGCGCCACAAACGTAGCGCCACAAACGCCGAGATGCCCTCCGGCTACTTCTTTTTCTTCGGCCTGTGCTCGTGGTAGTAATTCACAATGGCGAGTTGGTCATAGTCGTGTCCGGGGTAGGTGAGATCGACCCAGATGAAGAACTCGTCCTCCGAAGTCTTGCCCAGGTAAAGATTATGCAGCTTGACCACGAATTCGTTAGCCTTGGCATCGCTGTCGAGGGGGATGCGCGTGTATTTCTTGTCCTTGGCGAGCGTCGCGACAAGCCCATCGTACCAGTCAAGGAAGGCCTGGTCGCCCGTCACCGAGGCGGGAAGGGGCGCGGCGCCCGCGAGCGGCGCCAGCGCCAGCCCGAGCGCGAGGACAAGCACGGTGTAGCTAACATTCATCGATCGTCTCCCCCTCGCTACTTGAGCCTAGGCCACCGACCCGCCCGCGACAAGCCGACCTGCGAGAGCCGGGCTTGACGGCAGGGCGGCGCTTGTCTATCAGGCCGGTTCGAGATTCCGGGCGCGGATGACTGTCGCGCGCCCATCCGTGACCCGAATTCAAGGACTGATCCCATGTCCCGCCGCTGCGAACTGACCGGCATAGGCCCCATGGTCGGCAACAATGTCAGCCATGCCAACAACAAGACCAAGCGGCGCTTCCTGCCGAACCTGAACGACGTCTCGCTGAACAGCGAGACCCTGGGCCAGACCGTGAGCTTCCGCATCTCGGCCTCGGCGCTGCGTAGCGTCGACCACCGCGGCGGCCTCGACGCCTTCCTGGCCAAGGCCCCCGACGCCGAGCTCTCGCCCAAGGCGCTGAAGCTCAAGCGCGCCATCGAGAAGGCGCAGGCGGCGGCCTGACAAGAAACCGTCCTCCGTCCCCGCTAGCCTCGGCCCGCGGACAAGAGGAACGGAGCGTTCGATGATCGAGGCCTTCTCGGGACCGGGGCGCTTCTGGCGCGGCAACCTGCACGGCCATTCCACCGGCTCCGACGGGGCGATCCCGCCGGAAGAGGTCTGCGCCCGCTACCGCGCCGCCGGCTACGACTTCGTCGCGGTCACCGACCATTTCATCGGCCACTACGCGCACCCGGTCACCGACACCCGCCCCTTCCGCTCTGGCGGGTTCACCACGCTCCTCGGCGCCGAGCTCCACGCCCCCGCCACCTCGCACGGCGATCTCTGGCACATCGTCGCGGTCGGGCTGCCGCCCGACTTCCCCCCGACCGCCCCGGACGAGACCGGCCCGGCATTGGCCCGCCGCGCGGCCGCGGCCGGCGCCTTTCTCGCGCTCGCCCACCCGCACTGGCTGGCCCTGACGCTCGAGGACGGCCTCGCGATCGAGAGTGCCCACGCCGTCGAGGTCTACAACCACAAGTCCGCCGTCGAGGTCGACCGCGGCGACGGGCTCGTCCTCCTGGACGCGCTGCTCCATGCCGGGCGCCGCCTCGGCGCCATCGCCTCGGACGACAGCCACTGGACCGGGACCGACGCCTTCGCCGGCTGGGTCATGGTCCGCGCCGAGCGCAACGAGCCGGACCTCCTTCTCGACGCGCTGAAGCGCGGCGCCTACTACGCCAGCGAGGGCCCCCGCATCGAGGCCATCGCCCGCGACGGCGACAGCCTCGAGATCGCCTGCTCGCCCGCCACCGCCATCATCCTCGTCGGTCCGCGGACCTGGCGCCAGCACGCGCTCGGCAGCGGCCTGACCTCCGCCCGCCTGCCCCTCGAGCCGGAGCCGGGCACCTGGCGCCGCCTCATCATCCGCGACGAACACGGCAAGCGCGCCTGGTCGAACCCGCTCTGGATCGACGGCTGAACGGCGGGACGTCCCTTGCCCGCGGTCCGTTAACCTTCGCCCCCACGCGCATTTCGCGTGCATGCAATGTGCATACGTTGTGCATGCCTTGTGCATCGAAAAAAACCGCCGCTAACCTTTCCGCCCAGCTCAATTCCGGCGCGGCGATCTTCGATTTCTGATCAGGCGCGCGACCGTGTGAGCCCCGGGCGCGGCCTGACCGCCAACCCGGACAGAAGCGCGCTCAGCAGGTGATAAAGACGCCCTGAGGCGGCCTCGGGCACCTCGATTTCGGCGGGCGCCGCTGGCGCGTCGGGCTCCTGCCACTTCGGGGCCCTGGTCGAGGGAGAGGATCGAGAGGGGCGTCAACATCGCGGCGTCTCCTTGCTGGTGTCCCCGCGAGGGTGCCGCACGCGACCGTTTCATGTCCTTCAATGCAGCCTGAAAAGTTGCAGAATCCGCCAAAGCGGCGGGCCGCCGTCTACTGCTCCGGCAGCCCGGCCAGCCGCAGTCCGTCGAGGATCGCCGCGATCCGGCTCGGATCCTTCGCCGGCTGGCCCGCCCGGATGCTCGCGACGGTGATGCCGGGCGCCAGGCCCTGGAGCATCGCGAGATAGTGGCGGGCCTCCTGCAACTGTCCGAGGTGCGCGTGTGCCGCGACCAGCATCCAGAGCGAAGGGTCGAAGCTGGCATTCAGGGCAAAGGCCCGACTGGCGAAGTCGAGCGCGAGGGCATGCTGTCCGCGGATGAGCGCGACGTGCGCCCGCAGGCACGGCGTGAAATGCGCGCCAAGATCGCCCGCCTGCAGCCGGTCGGCCCGCGCCACCAGGGCAAGGGCCTCGTCGAGATCACCGCAGTGGAGGTTGCCGACCGCCGCCTGCACCAGCACCGCGACGTCGTTCGGGTTGGCCTCGACCGCCGCCGAAAGCATCGCCATGCCCCAGTCGTATTCGCGCGCGCCCTGCAGCAGCGACACCCCGCACCGCGAAAGAATTGATGCATCGCCGCCGGCGCGCTCACTTGCGGCCCTGGCGTAGGCGCCGCAGCGCTGCCGGTCGTCGGGGCCGAACGGCCGCCAGCCCATCGCGCTGCGGTGTTCGAGCGCCCAGGCGGCGAGCGTGAGCAGGAGCGGGTTCTGCGGCTCGTGGCCGAGCCCCTCGACGACCAGCGCATAGGCCTCGGCGTTGCCGGCCTCGGTCTCGGAGAGGATGCTGGCGAGCGCGCGGAGATAGATGTCGTAGGTCTCGACGCTTCCCGGCCGCTCCCGGCGCGACCGTTCGATCTCGGCTGCCTGGATGCGCGGCTCCACGACCGTGGCCACCGCGTCGGTGATGCGATCCTGGAAGTCGAAGACCTCGGCCAGCGCCCCGTCGAAGCTGTCCGCCCAGAGCTGCGCGCCGGTCCTGCCGTCGAGAAGCCGGGCAGTGATGCGAGCTGCTCGCCCCCCCGCCGCACGGTGCCCTCCAGCAGGTAGCGCGCCCCGAGCTCGCGGGCGGCCTCGCGGATATCGCCGATCCGCCCCTTGTAGGCGAAGGCCGAGCTGCGTGGGACGGCGACAAAGCTGCGGAACCGGCCGAGGGCGGCGGTGATGTCCTCGACGACCCCGTCCGCGAACCAGTCCTGCTCCGGGTCGTCGCCGAGGTTGGCGAAGTGCAGGACGGCCAGAGTCTGGGATGACCGGCGTCGTATCCGGGGCCGCCGGCGCCGGGAGCGCGAGGCGGTAGCCGACGCGGGGCACGGTCAGGATCGAGTCCTGCCCATCTCCGCCCAGCGCCCTGCGGAGGGCCGCGACCTGCACCGTGAGATTGCCCTCCTCGACGATGGTGCCGGGCCAGGCGCGGGCGAGCAGATCCTCCTTCGCCACCGTGCGGCCGGGCGTCTCGGCGAGGGCGGCGAGGACGGCGAGGGCGCGCTGACCGAGCGGGACCGCGGCGCCGCCCCGGAGCAGCGTACCGCGCGCCGTATCGAGGGTGAACGGACCGAAGGCGACCTGCTCCATGGCCGGAATGTAGCATGGAAGCCTCGGGCGGGTGAGTTGCGCCGATCAGCTCCGGCGTGCGCGCAGACGTCCTCCGAAGTTCACGTTATGGTTATGATTTAACGGAGTTTTAACGATCTCGGCGCCTTCCGGTCACGGCCTCGTAAAATATCGTCTTCCGGGTCCGATTTCGCTTGATTGCGACGGGGTGAAGCCTCATATGCCACTCCTGACGCCAACGCACGCGCCTCTGTAAGGTCCCCTTCGGGAGAACTCACGCAGCGACGGTAACGTCTCTTTTGGGAACTCCGGGGAAAACCCGGGACTGATGGAGATGCGCATGCGACACGCTGCCGCCTTTGCGGGCGAGCCCGCCCGACTCTTACGACATTCACCCGATCGACAGCGCGGTATCCGCGCGGCAGGACACCTATATCCGCTCGCGCGAGTTCGACCGCCCGACGGTGATCTTCGATCTCGCGATGCTGCGCGCCAAGTACCGCGCCCTCGAGGCCGGCCTCGGCGACGCCACCATCCACTATGCCGTCAAGGCCAACCCGGCCCCCGAGATCGTCGCGGCACTGGCCGCGCTCGGCGGGCACTTCGACTGCGCCTCGCGCGGCGAGATCGACCTTTGCCTCGGCCTTGGCGTGCCGGCGGACCGGATCGCCTTCGGCAACACCATCAAGCGCGCCGCCGACATCGCCCATGCCCACGCGCAGGGCGTCGAGCAGTTCGCCGCCGACGCGGAGGAAGAACTCCACAAGCTCGCCCAGCACGCTCCCGGCGCGCGGGTGGTCATCCGCATGCTGGTCGAGGCCTCCGAGGCCGACTGGCCGCTCAGCCGCAAGTTCGGCTGCTCGCGCCGCGAGGCGCTTCGGCTGATGGACCTCGGCCGCTACCTCGGCCTCGACGTGGCGGGCATCTCCTTCCATCCCGGCAGCCAGGTGCGCGAGCCCGCCATGTGGGCCTCCGCCCTCGATGCGGCGCACGCGCTCTGGAGCGATGCGGCCGAGGCCGGCCACGCCCTGCGCATCCTCAACATCGGCGGCGGCTTCCCGGCCTTCTACGGCCTGCCGCTCCCGACGACCGAGGACTATGCCGTCGAGGTGATGCGCATGGTGCGCCACCGCTTCGGCAGCGACGTCAAGGTCATGGCCGAACCCGGCCGCGGCCTCGTCGCCGAGGCGGGCGTGATCGTCGCCGAGGTGCTGCTGGTGGCCCGCAAGGACCAGGACGACCTGGCCCGCTGGGTCTTCCTCGACATCGGCAAGTTCTCCGGCCTCGCCGAGACCATGGACGAGGCGATCCGCTACCAGTTCGAGACCCGCCACGGCAACGACGAGACCGGCCCCTGCATCCTGGCCGGCCCCTCGTGCGATTCGGCGGACGTCCTCTACGAGAAGCGCCCGGTCCAGCTCCCGCTGGCCCTCGGTGCCGGCGACAAGGTGCGCATCCTCTGCACCGGCGCCTACACCACCAGCTACTCGTCGGTCGGCTTCAACGGCTTCCCGCCGCTCGACGCCGTCTTCCTCGGCTGACCGGCCGCTCGAGGGGCCTCCGCGCCGCGGAGGCCCCTCGAAGTCAGGCCCGCTTGAGTACCCTGAGCACCAGGATCAGGACGATCGCGCCGATCAGCGCGACGATGATCGCGCCGACGATTTCCCCGCCCAGCGTGATCCCTATCGCCCGAAGGATCCATCCGCCGATCACGCCGCCCAGGATGCCGATGATGATGTCCCCGACCAGCCCGTACCCGCTGCCCTTCATGACCACCCCCGCCAACCACCCGGCTATGGCGCCGACGATCAGCATCACGATGATGGCCGTAGCCGTGGACATTCCAGCCGCTGCCGCTTCCGCTTCCATCTATCCCTCTCGATATGCCACTCGGCCGAGCGCCGGTGCATGAGTACAAGACTAGCAGACGAATCCCGTTCCCTGTTGGGCAAAGGTGGACACCGCCACGCCGGGTGCGTCAGATAGCGGTTGCGGACGTTTTGGAGCAACTCATGGCCAGCAAGACCGGCAGTGCCGTCTTTGCCTCCTACAACATACACAAGTGCGTCGGCAGCGACCGCCGGTTCGATCCGCAGCGCGTGCAGCGCGTGATCGGCGAGATCGGCGCCGACGTTATCGCCCTGCAGGAGGCCGACCGGCGCTTCGGCGACCGCGCCGGGCTCCTCGACCTTCCCGCACTCGGCGAGGCTACCGGCCTCGTCGCCGTACCGGTGGCCAACACCCACCGCGGCCACGGCTGGCACGGCAACCTGGTGCTCGTTCGCGAGGGAGCGGTGCGCGATCTCCGCCAGATCAAGCTTCCGGGCCTGGAGCCACGTGGGGCGCTGATCGTCGACCTAGACCTGGCCGCAGGCCCGGTGCGCGTGGTGGCGGCGCACCTGGGGCTATTGCGGCACTCGCGGCTTCTGCAGGTCGAGGCGCTCCTCGCCCACGCCGGCGACGACACTGAGCGCCCGGTGGTGTTCATGGGCGACATGAACGAATGGCGGCGGCAGCGGCGTTCTGCGCTGACCCGCTTTCCGCCGGGGTTCGGGCCGATCGGCGGCGTGCCGAGCTTTCCCTCCTACTTCCCGGTGCTGGCGCTCGACCGCGTGCTGGTGCAGCCGCAGGAACTTATCGAGAGGGTCGAGGCGCACGGCACGCCGCTCGCCCGGCTCGCCTCCGACCACCTGCCGGTGAAGGCGCTGATCCGGCTCGACGGCACGGTGCCGGCGCGGGTGCATCACCCCGAGATGCCGGCGCTGCGCCATCGCATCCTGTCGCGCCTGCGCGAAGAGAGGGCCGCGCCGTGAGGGGACGCGTCCTGCTCGGCGCGCTCGCGCTCGCGGCCTCGACCGGGACGGCGGGTGCCGTATCCTTCAGCCAAGCCGACCTCAACCACGACGGGGTCGTGACCTACAAGGAGGCGAAGCGCGTCTTCCCGCGGCTGCAGCCGGTGCTCTTCGACAAGAGCGATCCGAACGGCGACGGGCTGATTGGGCCCGACGAGTTCCCGCTGCTGGCCAACTACTACTGGATGATGTGGGTCCAGAAGGACTGACGCCGGTTCCGCGACCCGATCCGGGCTTGTCGCGCCCCCGCGCAACCGCCATAACGCGCGCGCCCTTCACCTGCCAGCGCGTGCCATGACCCAAGCCTCCGCCAACGTGAACATCATGATCAAGGCGGCGCGCAAGGCAGCGCGGAGTCTCCTGCGCGACTTCGGCGAGGTGGAGCAGCTGCAGGTCTCCTCCAAGGGCCCGGGCGATTTCGTCAGCCGCGCCGACATCAAGGCCGAGCAGCTCATCCGCGACGAACTGACCGAGGCGCGCCCCAACTACGGCTGGGTTGGCGAGGAAAGCGTCGAGGTGAAGGGCGAGGACCCGACCCGGCGCTGGATCGTCGATCCGCTCGACGGTACCACCAACTTCCTGCACGGCCTGCCGCACTGGGCGGTCTCCATCGGCCTCGAGCACAAGGGCGAGATGGTGGCGGGCGTAGTCTACGACCCGATCAAGGACGAGATGTTCGTCGCCGAGAAAGGCGCCGGCGCCTGGCTCAACGACCGGCGGCTGCGGGTCTCCGGGCGACGGGAGATGATCGAGATGATCTTCGCCACCGGCATCCCCTTTGGGGGCCGGCCCGAGCTGCCAGGCGCGCTGCGTGAGATCGCGTCCCTGGCGCCGCAGACGGCCGGCATCCGCCGCTGGGGCGCCGCCGCGCTCGATCTCGCCTACGTGGCGGCCGGTCGCCTCGACGGCTACTGGGAGCGCAATCTCAAACCCTGGGACATTGCCGCGGGGATCCTGTTGGTGCGCGAAGCCGGCGGCTTCGTCGGCCCCATCGAGGAAAACGGCGTCCCGTTCACCGACGGCGACATCGCAGCGGCCAATTCCAACGTCTACGACGCGTTCCGTAGATCCTCCGCTCAGACTGAGATCTCCGTCACTCCGCTGATCCGCGCCTCTCCCGCGGTGAGTTCGCCCACGGCCCGGTCGAAGCGGAGATAGGCGAGGCCCAGACCGTCCGCCACCGAATGCAGCGTCCCGGCCACCTTCTCGCCGGCGCGAATCTCGGTGCCGGGCGGCGGGGCGATGCCCTCCACCCGTACCTGCACCAGCCCCTTGCGCAGCTCGCTCTTGTGCTTCATCCGCGCGGTGACCTCCTGGCCGACGTAGCAGCCCTTGCGAAAGTCGACCCCGTGCAGCCGCTCGAAGCCCATCTCCAGGATGTAGCTGTCGTCCGGCAGGAGCTCGACGCCGGATTCCGGCACCCCGAGAGCGATGCGCCGCGCTTCCGCCACGTCCGGCACCAGCGGTTCCGCACCCGCGAGAACCACGGCCGGATCGGCGACATAAGCCCGCCAGCCGAGCTCGGGATGCCGCGGATCGGCCACCGCCCCTGCCGGCGGCGCGCCGAACCCCATGACCACCGCAAGCTCCGTGGCCTCGATCGCCACCTGGGCCCGCAGCCGGTACATGCCGAGCCGCTGCGCCAGCGCCGCCGCCCGATCGGCCTTGACGTCGACCAGCACGCCCTCGCCGTCCGGCGCCAGGAAGAAATCGAAGAGATACTTGCCCTGCGGCGACAGCAGCGCCGCATAGACCGCCCCCGCATCCAGCCGACGCACGTCGTTGGTGACGAGCCCCTGCAGGAACTCCCGCGCATCGGGACCCGAGACGCGCAGCACGGCACGGTCGACGGCATGCAGGGCTTCGGTCATCGGCGTTCTCCCTCGCAACCGCAACATAGGTTCGGGCGAGCGCAAGGCAAAGGTCAGGTCCCGGCGAACTGAAGCTGGTAAAGGTCGGCATAAAGCCCCTTCTTCCCCAGGAGCTCGGCGTGGGTGCCGCGCTCGACGATACGCCCGCGGTCCATCACCACGATCAGGTCACTGTCCAGCACCGTGGCGAGCCGATGCGCGATGACGAGCGTCGTGCGACCGCGCGCGAGCCGGTCGAGCGCATCGCGGATCAGCGCCTCGCTCTCAGCGTCGAGCGCCGAAGTCGGCTCGTCGAGGAGAAGGATCGGCGCGTCGCGCAGGATGGCGCGGGCGATGGACAGCCGTTGGCGCTCGCCGCCCGAGAACTGCCCGGCGGTCGGCATGACCTGCGTGTCGTAGCCCTGCGGCAGCGCGCGGATGAATCCGTCGGCGGCGGCGGCGCGGGCAGCGGCCTCGATCTCCTCCCGCGTGGCGCTGCGCCGGCCGAAGCCGATGTTCTCCGCCACCGTCCCCGACAAAAGCACCGAATCCTGGCTGACCACGGCGATCTGGTCACGCAGCGAGGCGAGCGTCAGCGAACTGACGTCATGCCCGTCTATGCGGATGCGCCCCGCAGTCGGGTCGTAAAGCCGCGGCAGCAGGTTAAAGATCGTGGACTTTCCCGCCCCCGAACGCCCGACGAAGGCCACGCGCATTCCCGGCTCCACGACGAGGTCAACTCCCTCGAGCGCGACGTGGCCATCGGGATAGGCGAAATGCACGTCCTCGAACCGGATCTGGCCGAGCGATCGGCCCAGGGTCTCCGGGCCGTCCAGGATCGTGTTCTCCGCATCGAAGAGCATGAAGACCCGGTCCAGCGCCGCCGCGCCCTGCTGCACCGAGGCGAAGTTGCCGCCGAGCCGCCGGGCTGGCCCCGCGATCACGCCGAGGCCGGTCAGCAGCCCGGTGAAGTCCGCGATGCTGATGGTCCCGGCACGGATGCGCAGGCCCACGACGAGGAGCAGGATCGCCACCGCGATCCCCACCAGCACCTCCATCAGCGGCGCCACCCGCGCCTGCCACCGGTTCTGCCGCAGGCGCAGCCCGAACAGCCGCTCGAACACGGTGTCGGCGCTCTCCGACAGCGGCTCCTCCAGGCGATAGGTGCGCGCCATGCGGATGCCCGACAGCCCCTCGGTCACCTCGGAGGTCATCAAGGCCACCTCGGCCTGCGTCGTCTTGGCGAGGCGCCGGAGCCGCCGGCCGATGCGATTGACCGGGATCAGCGCCAGCGCGAACACGAGGCAGATGCCGACGGTGAGCGTCCAGTCGATCGTCATCATCACCACGATGGTGACGACGAGGGTCAGCACGCCGGTGATGCCGCCGAGGATCGAGCGCACCGCCGTCCCGACCAGCCCGATGTCGGAGGAGAAGCGCGCGGCGAGGCCCGCCGGCGCCTCGCTCTGCAGCCGCGCGAGGTCGGTGCCGACCAGCCGCGCGAACATCGTCTTGCGCAGCTCGGTCTCCATCCGGTTGGTGACCCGATTGCCGGTAACCTCCTTGAAATACTGCCCGGCGGCGTTGGCGGCGCTGAGCGCGATCACCCCGAGCGGCCCCCACCAGAGCACCGCTTGCGACTGCACCTGGAACGCCGCCATCACCAGCTGGATCAGCTTGGAATAGCCGGCCGAGGCCAGCGCCACCACCCAGGTCATGGCGATCGAGACCGCCAGCAGCCGCCACTGCGGCCGGAGCCAGTCGTTCCACAGCCGCCACCAGGGCGACGGCACGTGGACGATCAGGGGTTCCGGCATGGGCTGGCGATCCTGGACGGGCGCCGGATTTCCGGCCGCTGGCCGGACTAGCATGCAGGCCCCGTGCCGACCAAGCCCATTCCGCAGCTCACCCCCATTCCCTCCCCCCGCCGCGCCCGCTAACGTCACGCCGATTTACTCGGAGCCAGTTCCATGTCCCTCTCGCGCGGCCGCGACATCCTCGCCATCCCCGGCCCGTCGATCATCCCCGACCGCGTGCTCGCCGCCATGCACCGCCCGGCCCCCAACATCTACGAGGGCGCGCTGATCGAGATGACCGAAACGCTGGTCGCCGATCTCGCGCGCGTTGCGCGCACCGACGGCAAGGCCGCGATCTACATCGGCAACGGCCACGCCGCCTGGGAGGCCGCCATCGCCAACATCCTCGCCCCCGGCCAGAAGGCACTGGTGATCGCCACCGGCCGCTTCGGCCTCGGCTGGGCGCAGATGGCCCGCCAGATGGGCGTCGACGTCGAGGTGATGGACTTCGGCTTCCGCGCCGCCCTCGAGCCCGAGCACGTGGCGGCGCGCCTGAGCGAGGACCGCGGCCACGAGATCCGCGCAGTGCTGGCGGTGCAGACCGACACCGCCTCCTCCGTCCGCAACGACGTGGCGGCACTACGTGCGGCCCTCGACGCCGCCGGCCACCCAGCACTCCTCGTCATCGACTGCATCGCCTGCCTCGCCTGCGACCGCTTCGAGATGGATGCCTGGGGCGTCGACGTCATGGTCGCCGCCTGCCAGAAGGGCCTAATGACGCCGCCGGGCGTAGCCTTCACCTTCCACGGTCCGAGGGCGGAGCGGACCAGCGGACGCTGCGCCAGCCCCTACTGGGACTGGGGACCGCGCACGGCGCCGAGCGTGCCCTACGAGCGGTTCTGCGGCACCGCGCCGACGCATCACCTCTACGGCCTGCGCTGCGCGCTGGACATGATCCTCGTCGAGGAGGGGCTCGAGGCGGTGTGGACGCGGCACGCGATCTTCGCGCGGGCGGTCTGGGCGGCGGTCGACGGCTGGGGCGCTGGCGGCGCGCTCGAGCTCAACATCTCCGATCCGGCGCTGCGCAGCCACGCCGTCACCACCATCCGCACGGCACCGGGCGACGGCGCACGCATACGGCGCTGGTGCGCCGACACCGCCGGCGTGACGCTCGGCATTGGCCTCGGCGTTGCCGGGACCGATCCCGACAGCGTCTTCCGCATCGGCCACATGGGACACCTCAACCCGCCGATGCTGCTCGGCACGCTCGCGACGCTGGAGGCGGGCTTCCGCGCTCTCGGCATTCGCCACGGCACCGGCGGCGTGGAGGCGGCCGGGGCAATGATCGCCGCCGGCGCCGCCCAGCACGCGCGGGCTTCTGCCAGCACCTTCGAAGCCGGAACTGCAACCGTCTGACCGGACCGAAGCGGCCCGGATCGGCGCCGATGCGTGGATCGGAGCGGACAAACCGTTGGATCGCACCGCGGGAACGGCATAGAAGGTGGCGTGCGAACACGGCACGGAACGCGGAGAGCCAAGAATGAAGACGACACTGATCCTGCTCGGGCTTGCGGCCATGGCCGCCAGCGGCTGCACGCAGAACCCGCAGACCAACCGCGAACTGCAGTGCGCCGGCGGCGTGCTGGGCGGCGCAGCGGTGGGCGGCCTGCTCGGCAACCAGATCGGCGGCGGGTCCGGCAAGCAGATCGCCACGGCGGTCGGCGCTGGCGCCGGCGCGGCGGTCGGGACGCAGAACCCCGCGTGCAAGTGACCTGAACGGCGGCCGTCCGGGGCGCTCAGGCGCTGCCGGGCGGCCCGCTGTCCGGCTGCAATTGACAGCCGGCGCCGTCACGCGGTTAATCGCTCGCGCCGCGGCTGCGGCATGCGAAGATCGTTGGGAAACGAAGAGGGGGATCTCGATGGCAGACCTTATCGCCGTGGTATTTCCGACCGAGGCCAAGGCCGAGGAAGTCCGGCAGAAGCTGCTCGGCATGCAGAAAGACTACCTGATCGAAATCGGCGACGCGGCGATCGCGACCAAGACCGATGACGGCAAGGTGAAACTCAACCAGCTCCTGAACACCACCGCCGCCGGAGCGGCCGGGGGCAGCTTCTGGGGCCTACTCGTGGGCATCCTGTTCATGAACCCGCTCATCGGCGTCGCCGCCGGCGCGGCCAGCGGCGCCATCGCCGGCGCGCTGACCGACGTGGGCGTCAACGACAAGTTCATGAAGGAACTCGCCACCGATGACCTTAAGCCCGGCGAGGCGGTGCTTTTCGTCTTGGTGCGCAAGGTGACCGGCGACAAGGTGCTCGACGAGCTCAAGGGTGTCGGCGGCCGGGTGCTGCAGACCTCGCTCGACCACACCCGCGAGGAAGCCCTGCGCAAGGCCCTGGCCGGCGACGCCGTCCCCGCTACCTGAGGCCGGCCATGCTCTGGCGGGCCTCCAGCCTTGGCGACTTCGGCCTCGAGGCCACGGACGGCGCCATCGGCGCCGTCCGCGACTGCCTCTTTGACGACCGCCACTGGACCGTACGCTGGTTCGTGACCGACACTGGCAACTGGCTCCCCGGGCGCAAGGTGCTGCTGGCCGCAGGCCAGGTCGAGGCTACCGAGGGCGACCCACCCGTCCTCCGGCTGCCGCTCAACCGCGAGCAGGTCCGCGCCAGCCCGCCGCTCGAAGCCGATGAGCCGGTCTCGCGCCATTACGAGGCCGAGCTGAACCGCCACTTCGGTGCGCCCGACTACTGGCTCGGGATCGACCAACCCTCGCTGCCGACCTCGCCGTCCGTGGACGAGACCGAGGGCCACGTCGACTGGCACCTGCGCTCCACCGACGAGATGACCGGCTATCACATCGGCGCCAGCGACGGCACCATCGGCCATGTCGAGGACTTCCTGCTCGACCCGGCGGGTTGGGTGGTGCGCTACGTGGTCGTCGGCACCCGCGACTGGTGGATCGGCAAGCAGGTGCTGCTGGTCCCCGGCGCCATCACCGCGGTCAACTGGGGAAACCGCACCGCCGAGGTCGCGCTCACCCGCGAGCAGATCCGCAGCAGCCCCGAATTCGACCCGTCTCGGACCGTCAACCGCGCCTTCGAGGAACGCTACTTCGGCTACTACGGCTATCCCGTCTACTGGTGATCCCGGACCCGCATCGAACGGGCCTCTTCCCAGAAGGCACTAACTCGGTGATCCTCCCGAAAAAGCCCGAGAGGGGCGCTGACCGCGGGGAGATCTTGGCGGGATGGAAAGCGCGGTGGAAGCGGATCGCTTCAAGGCCCTGCATCGGTTCGCCTCGCTGCCGGAGGCGGTCCTGGCGGCACGTCGCGCGCATGGCTCGGACCGGGTCGCCTTCGAGGATATCGAGGGGCTCTCCCTCTCGTACGGGCAGCTGGCGGTCGCCAGCGCCGTGCTCGAGCGCGCATTGCGGGCACGCTTCACGCGCGGCGAGCGGGTCGGCCTGCTCCTCCCCTCTGCGCCCGCAGCCATTGCCGTGCTGCTCGCCTTCTGGCGCGCTGGACGGGTTCCGGCGATCCTCAACCCTACGGCGGGGGTGGGACCGGTCATCTCGGCCCTCCGCACTGCCGGCTGCGCGACGGTGCTCTCGAGCCGGGCCTTCGTCGAGAAGGGCAGCCTCGGCGATCTGGTCGCGGCGGTGGAGGCGGCGGGGCTCGCCATGCTCTGGACCGAGGACCTCAAGGCCGCCGTCACCATGTTCGACAAGCTGGCGGCGCTGATCACCGCACGGTTCGCGCCGCGCGACGTGGCGCGCGCGACCGAGGCGGCGGTGCTCTTCACCTCGGGCACCGAGGGCGCACCGAAGGGCGTCGTTCTCACCCACGGCAACTTCCTCGCCAACGTCGCCCAGCTTCAGGCGCGCGCGCCGATCGGCCCGACCGACCGGGCGGTCTCCGCCCTGCCGCTCTTCCACAGCTTCGGGCTGACGGCCGGGATCGTCCTGCCGCTGATCACCGGCATCCGCACCGGTTTGCATCCGTCGCCGCTGCACTACCGGATCATCCCGGAGCTCGCGCGCAGGCTTCAGGCGACGATCCTCTTCGGCACCGACACTTTCCTGATCGGCTGGGGGCGGCGGGCGACATCCGAGCACTTCGCCTCGCTCCGTGCTGTCGTCGCCGGGGCCGAGCCGGTCAAGGCCACCACGCGCGCGGACTGGTCCGACCGCTTCGGAGCGATGATCCTGGAAGGCTATGGCGCGACGGAAACCGGACCGGTGATGGCGCTCAACCTGC
Organism: uncultured Alphaproteobacteria bacterium; assembly: GCA_963796805.1. GTDB lineage: Bacteria > Pseudomonadota > Alphaproteobacteria > Rhodobacterales > Rhodobacteraceae > Amaricoccus. Next base: position 60,732 of record CAWCNG010000006.1, on the reverse strand, counting down.
TCGACGACAACCGACCCGGTACGGTGGGCCGCTTGCTTCCCGGCATCGAACATCGGCTGGAGCCGGTGGCGGGAGTGGACGGCCACCGGCTCCTAGTCCGGGGACCGAACGTGATGGCGGGCTACCTGATGCCCGGCGACGCCGGGCGGATCACGCCGCCGGAAGACGGCTGGTACGACACCGGTGACATCGTGCGCCTGGACAAGGATTGCGACATCGTCATCGTCGGTCGAGCCAAGCGCTTCGCCAAGGTTGGCGGCGAGATGGTCTCGCTGGCCGCGGTGGAGGCGCTCGCCGCCGAGGTCTGGCCGGGCGAGCCGCTCGGCGCCGCGGCGCTGCCCTGTGCGCGCAAGGGTCAAAAGGTGGTGCTGGCCATCTCCAATCCGGCCGCAACGCTCGACGCATTGCGTGCCCGCGCGAAGGCGGCCGGGGTGGCGGAGATCCAGCTCCCGTCCGAGCTCCGCCTCCTGGCCGAGATCCCGGTCATGGCCTCCGGCAAGACCGATTTTCCCAAGCTGCAGGCGCTTCTGGAAAGCGAGGCCGGCTGACGGCCCGGGTGCGCATGCCCAAGGGCCTTATCGCGCGGCCTCCAGCGCCAGCGGCAGCATCGCTGCAAAGGCATCGAGATCGGGCGGGCGTCCCGCAGTGACGCGGATGCAGCGATCCTGCGGCGCCACGATCGGCATGCGCACGAAGACGCCGCGGGCGACCAGCGCCTCCAGCACCCGCCGCGCGAAAGCGCCATCGCGGCCGCAGTCCACCGCCACGAAATTCGTCGCCGACGGCAGCGCGACGAGGCCGTTCGTCGCCGCGATCCCGGCGATCCGCGTCCGTCCCTCGGCAACCGCAGCGACCACTCCCTCCAGCCAGGTCCGGTCCTGCAGCGACGCCAGCGCCCCGGCCGTGGCCACGGCATTGACGCCGAAATGGTTGCGCACCCGGTCGAAAGCGGCAATCAGCTCGGGGTGCCCCAACGCATAGCCGATGCGCGCCCCGGCCATCCCGTGCGCCTTGGAGAACGTCCGCATGCGGATCACCCGCGGCTCGCTCACGTCCAGCGGCGGTATCGCCGCTGCCGGCGCGAAATCCGCATAGGCCTCGTCGAGGCAGAGCACGCAGTCCCCCGGCAACCGCGCGATCATCTCGGCAATCCGCGCGCCGGGGTGCCAGCTCCCCATGGGATTGTCGGGATTGGCCAGATAGACCAGCGGTGCGCCCGCCTTGCGCGCGGCGAGAAGCAGCGCCTCCGGATCCTCGGCGTCGTCGCGGTATGGCACGGTGACGAGCGTGCCGCCGAACCCGGCCACGTGGTAGTTGAAGGTCGGATAGGCCCCGGCCGAAGTCACCACCGGCGTCCCCGGCGCCACCAGCAGCCGCACCAGGTTGCCGAGCAGTGCGTCGATCCCCTCGCCCACCGTGACGTTCTCCGGGCGCACCCCATGGTGCGAGGCAAGTGCCGCCTTCAGGTCGTGGATCTCGGGGTCGCCGTACTTCCACACCTCGGCCGCCGCTGCCGCCATCGCGGCAACCGCGTGCGGCGACGGCCCGAAGACGCTTTCGTTCGCCCCGATGCGCGCTACGAACGGACGCCCCAGCGCGCGCTCCTGCGTCTCCGGCCCAACGAAGGGCACGGTTGCGGGCAGGCCGGCGGCGAGCGGCGTCAGGCGCATGACGCCGAGCATTGAGCAGTTTTCCCGCGGCCCGCAAGAGAGGGGCTGGGGTGGGGTGGGTGGGAAATCGGGGATGCGGGGGCGGGCTCGTGCGGACGCGAGCGATGCCAAAGGTTTACGGCGATTCTCTCGACCCAGAAAGCGTATGGAATCCGTATGGAATCCATATGGCACCTAAAAGAGTTCAGGATAAGGTCGTTAACGCCGGTGCCGTCCAGCGCTTGCCGGCGATGTAGGTCGCGGTTACCGACCGGTCGTCGCCGAGAGTTTCGAGCAGGAACAGCTCCTCCGCGAGCGTCTCCACCGTCTCGCGCCGCAGCGCCATCGCCGGCGTCGCCGCGCTGTCGAGCACCACCACGTCCGCCTCCGAGCCCGGCGCCAGCGTGCCGATCCGGCTCTCGAGTCCGAGCGCCTCGGCGTTGCCGCGGGTGATCCACCAGAAGGCCTTCAGCGGGTCGAGCTTCTGCCCGCGCAGCGCCAGCACCTTGTAGCCCTCGTCGAGGGTGCGCAGCATCGAGTAGTTGGTGCCGCCGCCGACGTCGGTGGCGATGGCGCGGCGGACCCCCTTCTCGCGGAGGCCGACCTTGTCGTAGAGCCCGCTGCCGAGAAAGAGGTTCGAGGTCGGGCAGAAGACGGCGATCGATCCGGTCGCCGCCATCGCCGCGGTCTCGCGGTCGGAGAGGTGGATCGCGTGGCCGAACAGGCTCTTCGGCCCGAGCAGCCCGTAGGTCTCGTAGACGTCGAGATAGTCGCGCGCCTGCGGATAGAGCGACAGCGTGAAGTCGATCTCGTCGCGGTTCTCCGACAGATGCGTCTGCATGTGCAGATCGGGGTGCTCGGCGACCAGCGCCTGCGCCATCTCCATCTGCGCCGGCGTCGAGGTGATCGCGAAGCGGGGGCTGATGGCATAGAGCGCCCTGCCCCGGCCGTGCCAGCGCGCGATCAGTGCCTTGCTGTCGTCGTAGGAGGACTGCGGCGTGTCGAGGACGGCGTCGGGGGCGTTGCGGTCCATCATCACCTTGCCGCCGAGCATGCGCAGGTTGCGCGCCGCCGCGGCCGTGAAGAAGGCGTCCGCCGAGGTCGCGTGCACCGAGCAGAAGGCGACCGCCGTCGTGGTACCGTGGCGCAGCAGCTCGTCGAGGAAGAGCCCGGCGATCCGCGTCGCATGCGCCGGATCGGCGAACTTCGCCTCCGCCGGAAAGGTGTAGGTGTTCAGCCAGTCGAGGAGCTGCGCCCCCCACGACGCGATCACCTGCGCCTGCGGCATGTGGATGTGCGTGTCGATGAACCCGGGCATCAGCAGATGCGGCCGGTGGTCCACCACCTCCGCGCCGTCCCCCGCGGCCGCCAGCACGTCCGCCGCCGGACCCACCGCCGCGACCAGCCCGTCCCGCACCAGGATCGCTCCGTCCGCGTCGTAAGCATAGGACGCGGCGTCGCCGATCCCGCTCGGCTCGCTCAGGAACCGCAGCACCCGGCCGCGCAGAACTCGCTCCATATCCGCCTCCCCTATGCGGTCGCTACAGTCACCGAAAAGCGTTCTGCTTGAAACCCGCCGCATTCCGCGATCATATTCAACGGACGCTTGAAAATCGCCGGACCCACGTCCCATCGGAGTGGCCCATGCCCTATCTCGAAAGCATCCGCGTCTTCACCCGCACCGTCGAGCTCGGCTCGATCACCGCCGGCGGCCGCGACAACCGCCTCACGCCCGCCGTCGCCTCCAACCGGATCAAGGAACTGGAGGAGCGCCTGGGCGTGCGCCTCTTCAACCGCACCACCCGCAAGCTCACCCCCACCGAGGTCGGCCGCGCCTATTACGACACGGCAAAGCGCGTGCTGGAAGCCGTCGAGGAGAGCGAGGCCGCCGTCGCCTCCTTCTCGCAGCAACCGCGCGGCGCGCTGGTGGTGACGGCACCGCTCGGCCTCGGCCGGCGGATCGTGGCGCCGCTCATCCCCGACTTCCACGCCGCCTTTCCCGGCATCGAGGTGCGCCTCCGCCTCTCCGACCGCAAGATCGACTACCTCGCCGAGGGCGTCGACGTCGCCTTCGCCCTCGGCACGCTGGAGGACTCCAGCCTCAAGATGCGCACCGTCGCCGACTGCGAGCGCGTCCTCGTCGCCGCACCTTCCTACCTTGCGGCTCGCGCGGCGCGCCGGAGACGCCGCACGACCTCATCGCGCACAACCACAACTGCCTGCTGCTGCGCTTCCCCGGCTCGCGCGAATACTACTGGACCTTCGCCACCCACGACGGGCCGCTGAAGATCACGCCCCACGGCTCCTTCGACGCCGACGACGCCGACATCCTCACCGACTGGGCCTTGCAGGGCGTCGGCATCGCCAACCGTCCCCGTTTCGAGATCGTGGACCATCTCGCCTCCGGCGCGCTGGTGCCGCTCCTAAACGGCACGCCACCCCGCCCGATCCGCTTCGCCTGCCTCTACCCGCACCGCCGCCTCCAGGACCCCAAGGTGCAGGCATTCATCCCCTGGATGATCGAGCGCTGCCGGCAGCGGGTGCGCACGCTCCTCGGCGGCGCCGGGCACTGAGCCCGGCGCCCTCCGTCTCAGCTCTGAACGCCTTCGACGTACCAGTCCATCGACAGAACCGAACCGTCGTCGAGCGTCGCCCCCGCCGCGACCTTCTCCGCGCCGGCCTGGTCCTTGATCGGCCCGGCGAAGACCGGGGCCGAGTTGTCGACGATCCCGGCCTGGGTCTCGTTGGCCGCCGCGATCACCTCCTCGGGGATCTTCTCGTTGAAGGGGCTCATCTTCAGCATGCCCTGCTTGAAGCCCCACCAGCTGTCTCCCGTCTCCCAGGCACCGTCGAGCATCTTCTGGATGCGGTCTATGTAGTAGACGCCCCAGTCGTTCTGGATCGCGGTAAGGTGCGCCCCGGGCGCGAAGCTCGACATGTCCCAGGCCTGCCCGAAGGCAAAGAGCCCGCGCTGTTCCGCCGCCTGCAAGGCCGCCGGGCTGTCGGTGTGCTGCGAGATGATGTCGGCCCCCTGGTCGAACAGCGCCTTCGCCGCGTCCGCTTCCTTGGCGGGGTCGTACCAGCTCGAGACCCAGACCACCTTGGTCTGGAACGCAGGGTTCACGCGCTGCGCCGCCAAGGTGAAGCCGTTGATGCCGGAGACCACCTCGGGGATCGGGAACGACGCGATGTAGCCCGCGATCCCCGACTTCGACAGGTGCCCGGCGATGGTGCCGCAGACCGCGCGACCCTCGTAGAAGCGGGCATTGTAGGTCGCGACGTTGGGCGCCTGCTGGTAGCCGGAGCAGTGCTCGAACTTCACGTCCGGATAGCGCTTGGCCACCTTGATCGTCGGGTTCATGAAGCCGAACGAGCAGGTGAAGATCAGCTGGTTGCCGTCCTCGGCCAGGTTGCGGATCACACGCTCGCTGTCCGGCCCTTCCGCCACGTTCTCGACGTAAGTGGTCTGGATCTTGTCGCCGAAGGCGGCCTCGGCCTCCTGCCGGCCCTGATCATGGGCATAGGTGTAGCCGAAGTCCCCCACCGGGCCAACGTAGACGAAGGCGACCTTGAGCGGCTCTTGGGCGAAGGCGCGGCCGGCCACCAGCGGCAGCGTCGCCGCCGCCGCGCCGGTTCTGAGCAGTGAGCGTCGGGTAATGAGCGTCATTTTTGCAGTCTCCCTGTTGTTATTAGGTTGCAGGCTTGAACGGGCGCCCGAGGCAGGCCGGCGCGGCCGCGCCGACCGACCTGCGCGACGAGATGAGCGCAAGGACGAGGATGGTGGCAAGATAAGGCAGCGCCGCCAAAAACTCCGGTGCCACGATGTTGATGCCGGCGGCCTTGGCTTGCAGCTCGAAGGTCATCACCGCCCCGAAGAGATAGGCGCCGAGCAGGAGCCGCCACGGCTTCCACGCCGAGAAGACGACCAGCGCCAGCGCGATCCAGCCCCGCCCGGCGGTAATCTCCTCGGCCCACATCGGCGTCTGCACCATGGAGTAGAAGCACCCCGCGAGCCCCGCCATCGCCCCACCGAACGCCACGGCGGCATAGCGCACCTTGATCACCGAGTAGCCGATCGAGTGCGCCGAGGCGTCGTTCTCGCCCACCGCCCGCAGGATCAGCCCGGCGCGCGACCGCTTGAGAAACCACGCGACGATGGCGGTCATCGCCAGCGAGAAATAGACGAGCAGGCTGTGCCCGAAGACCAGCCGCAGGATCGGGTCGTTCGCGAGCGCATCCGGGAACACCGGACCGAAGACCGGAATGGTCGTGCCGACGAACCCCTCGCCGATCATCGACGACAGCCCCACCCCGAAGATCGTCAGTGCCAGGCCCGTGGCCACCTGGTTGGCGGCGAGCGTCAGGGTCAGAAAGGCGAAGATCATCGAGACCGCAACGGCGGCGACCATCGCTCCGAGAAGCCCCAGGAGCGAGGCCCCGGTCATGGAAGTCACGGCGAAGCCGGTGACCGCCCCCACCAGCATCATCCCCTCGACGCCGAGGTTCAGCACCCCCGACTTCTCCACCACCAGTTCGCCCAGCGCCGCAAGCAGCAGCGGCGTGGACGCGGCGACCACGGTCATCGCGATCGAGATCCAGACGGCCTCGTTCATCGCGCGCCTCCCTCGGCGGACCGGCGCAGCCTGAACCTGTGGGTAATGAGAATGTCGGTGGCGAGCAGGAAGAAGAGCAGCATCGCCTGGAAGACGCCGGTGGCCGCATTGGGCAGCCCCAGCGTCGCCTGCGCCGACTCGCCGCCTACGTAAGTCACCGCCAGCACCAGCCCGCCCAGGATGACGATGCCGATCGGATGCAGCCGCCCGAGGAAGGCAACAATGATCGCGGTGAACCCGTAACCGGTCGGGAATTGCGGCACCATCTGCCCGAAGGGCCCCGCCGCCTCGAAGATGCCGGCGAGGCCGGCCAGCCCGCCGCCGATCATCAGCGACCACCAGACCGTGCGCTCCTGGCTGAAGCCACCGTAGCGCGCCGCGTGCGGCGCCTCGCCCACGGTGCGGACCTGGAAGCCGAAGGTGGTCTTGGCCATCACGAACCAGACGCCGAGCGCGATGACGAAGGCCAGCGGCACGTTGAGATAGCCGATCCCCGAGATGTAGGGCAGCGTCTGGAAGTCCTGGAACAGGCGGCTTTGCGGAAAGTTGAAGCCCTCCGGATCCTTCCAAGGCCCGTTCATCAGCCAGAAGAGCAGCTGGATCGCCACGTAGGTGAGCATCAGGCTGGAGAGGATCTCGTTGACGTTCATCCGGGTCTTGAGAAAGGCCGGGATCGCGGCAAAGGCCGCGCCGGCCAGCGCGCCGGCGATGCACATGAGCGGCAGCACCCACCAGCCGCCGTCGAGATGCCAGGTGGCGAGCGCCACCCCGGTGCCGGCAAGCCCGCCGACCACGTACTGGCCCTCGGCGCCGATGTTCCACACGTTCGCCCGGAAGCCGATGGAGAGCCCGACGGCGATCATCACCAGCGGCGCTGCCTTCACGCCCAGGTCCTGCCACTTGCCGGGGTCGATCAGCGGCTCGACGAAGATCTCCCAGACCGCGCCCAGCCCGTCGTAGCCGAGGAGCGAGAAGACCAGCGCCCCCACCGCCATGGTCAGCGCCACCGCGATCAGCGGCGTCAGGTAGACCATCGGCTGGCTGTTTTCCTTGCGCTTCTCCAGTTCAAACAGCATGGCTTGCCTCGTGAACGATGTCGGTGGCGGGCACATGGGCGCCGTGATCCGCCTCGCCGTGCACCCCGCCCATCAGGAGCCCGATCTCCTCGATGGAGAAATCCTTGATCGCCCGCTTCGGCGACAGCCGCCCCTCGTTGATCACCGCCAGCGAGTCGCTCAGCGCCAGCAACTCGTCGAGATCCTGGCTGATCACCACGATCGCCGACCCGCGCGCCGCCAGATCGACCAGCGCCTGGTGGATCGCCGCCGCGGCGCCCGCGTCCACGCCCCAGGTCGGCTGCGAGACGATCAGCACCTCCGGCACCTGCAGCACCTCGCGCCCCATGATGAACTTCTGCAGGTTGCCGCCGGAGAGCGACCCGGCCGTGGCACCCGGCCCAGTCGCCTTCACCGCAAAGGCACGGATCACCTCCTCGGCGTAGCCGCGCGCCTTGCCCGAGGCGATCACGCCATGGCTGACCAGCCCCTTGCGGCCCCGCGCCGTCAACACGGCGTTGTCGGCCAGCGAGAAGCCGGGGACAGCACCATGCCCGTTCCGCTCCTCTGGCACCGCCGACAGCCCCAGCCGCCGCCGATCGCCAATCGCCAGCGCGCCGATCGACTTGCCGTCCAGCCGGACCGCGGCGGCTGCGCCGGGCGTCTCTCCCGAAAGCGCCAGCAGAAGCTCGTTCTGCCCGTTGCCGGCGACGCCGGCGATCCCGAGGATTCTCGCCAGCCCCCACCGACAGCCGAACGTCCTTCAGAGCCACGTCGAAGTCGCCCCCGCCCTTCAGGCTCAGCCCCTCGACCGCGAACTTCTCCGCCCCCGGCGTCCGGCCCTCGACCTTCTTGATGTCCTTGAGGCTGCCACCGATCATCATCTCGGCCATGGAGCGCGAGCTCTCTTCCGCCGGCACGCACTCTCCCACCACCTTTCCGCCGCGCAGGATGGTCGCCGCGTCGCAGAGCGCCTTGATCTCGTGCAGCTTGTGGCTGATGTAGAGGATCGAGCAGCCATTGGCGGCGAGCATCCGCAGCGTCTCGAAGAGCTGCGTCACCTCCTGCGGCGTCAGCACGCTGGTCGGCTCGTCCATGATCAGGAGCTTGGGGTTCAGCAGTAGCGCCCGGACGATCTCGATCCGCTGACGCTCACCCACGCTCAGGGTTGTGACGGTGCGGTGCGGATCGAGGGTCAGCCCGTAACGGGTCAGCACCTCGCGGATCCGCTTCTCCAGATCGGCCTGGCTCAGCTTTTCGTCGAGGCCGAGTGCGATGTTCTCGAGCACCGTCAGCGCCTCGAACAGCGAGAAATGCTGGAACACCATCCCGACGCCCATGGCGCGCGCCGCCTTCGGGTTCGGGATGTGGACCGCCTGGCCGTCGAAATGGATCTCGCCGTCGTCGGGGTGGAGCACACCGTAGATCATCTTGACCAGCGTCGACTTGCCGGCGCCGTTCTCTCCGAGCAGCGCGTGGATCTTGCCCGGCCGGACGGCGAAGCTCACATGGTCGTTCGCGAGCACCCCCGGGAACGCCTTGGTCACGCCGCGAAGCTCGAGACGGAAGGGTCCGCTGTCCGTCATTCTTCCTACTCCCTGTCGGGCGGTCGTTGCCGCCGGGAGCGGCGCGGTTCGCCGCGCCGCAGGTTTTGTTGCGATCCGCTGGTCACTCCACGAAGAAAGCGAAGCGGATCAGGAACAGCGCCGCCACCAGCCACGTCGCCGCATGCACCTCGCGCCCCCGCCCGGTCAGCGCCTTGATCACCGCATAGCTGATGAAGCCGAAGGCGAGGCCGTTGGCGATCGAATAGGTGAAGGGCATCATGATCGCGGTGATCGCCGAAGGCGCCGCCTCGGTGATGTCGTCCCAGTCGACGTCGACCAGCTCGCGCATCATGAGACAAGCGACGTAAAGCAGCGCCGGGGCGGTGGCGAAGGCCGGAACCGTCCCCGCCAGCGGCGCGAAGAACAGCGCCGCCAGGAACAGCAGCGCGACCACTACCGCCGTCAGCCCCGTCCGCCCGCCCGCCTGCACCCCCGAGGCGCTCTCGACATACGCCGTCGTCGAGGAGGTCCCGAGCAGCGAGCCCGCCACGATCGCCGACGAGTCGGCCAGTAGCGCCTTGCCGAGCTGCGCGTTGGAATGCCCCGGACCCTCGCTGAGCAGCCCCGCCCGCTTGGCGACGCCGATCAGCGTGCCGGTGGCATCGAACACCTCGACCAGCACGAAGACCAGGACCACCTGCACGATGCCGACGCCGAGCGCGCCCATGACATCGAGCTGCAGGAAGGTCGGGGCAATGCTCGGCGGCGCAGACATGACACCCCCGAACGGGCTTATCCCGGCAACGACGGCCACCACGGTGACCGCCAGGATGCCGATCAGGATCGAGCCGCGGACTTTCAGCGCATCGAGGGCGGCGATCACGAAGAAGCCGAGCATGGCGAGCAGCGGTGCCGGCTCGGTCATGTGCCCGAGCGCGACGAAGGTCGCCTCGCTCGCCACGACGATCCCGGCATTCTTCAGCGCGATGATGCCGAGGAACATCCCGATGCCGGCCGCCACCGCGCTGCGCATCGAGTGCGGGATGCCCGCCACCAGCCAGCGCCGCACCCCGGTCACCGTCAGGATCAGGAAGATGCAGCCCGAGATGAACACCGCGCCCAGCGCCTGCTGCCAGGTGAAGCCCATCGCGCCAACCACGCCGAAGGCGAAGAAGGCATTCAGCCCCATCCCCGGCGCCATGGCGATCGGCCAGTTGGCATAGAAGCCCATGATCGCCGAGCCCAGCGCCGCCGCGAGGCAGGTCGCCACGAAGACGGCGCTGTGGTCCATCCCCGTGGTCGCGAGGATCTGCGGGTTGACGAAGATGATGTAGGCCATGGTCAGGAAGGTGGTGATTCCCGCGATCACCTCCGTCCGCACGTTGGTGCCGTGTTCGGCAAGCCCGAAGAAACCGTCGATCATTCCCGGGCTCGCCGCGGGCGTCGTCTGCTGCTGTTCCATCCCTCTTGTCCCTTTAATTGGCGTGCGCCGGGTGGACCGAGGCCGGCCTCACCTGCCACGCGGCGACATGTTGCAGAATCTCCGCCGCTACGAAGGCCGCGATCACTTCTGGCCGCTTGTCCGGCCGGCCCGAAGCGCCGATCGGGCAGACCAGCCCCGCCGTGTCCACCGCGCCAGCCTCGGCGAGCCAGCGCACGAACGACACCCGCTTCGTCCGCGAACCGATCATCCCCACATAGGCCGCATCGCCCCGCGCCAGCGCCTCTCGCACGACGAGAAAGTCGAGCGCATGGTCGTGCGTCATCACCGCGAAGGCCGCGCCCGGCGCCGCCTTGCGCACCAACTCCTCGGGCAGCGGCGTCAGCACCGCCTCGACGCCCGCCGGCGCCAGCCCAAGCTCCTCGGCCCGGCCGTCCACCAAAATCACCCGCACCGGCAGGAGCGCCATCGCCGCAGCCAGCGCCCGGCCCACGTGTCCGGCGCCGAGCACGAATACCTCCGGCAGCGCCCGCCACTCCTGCGCCACTTGCGCCAGCAGCCGCTCCCGCGTCGCCCCTTCTGCCCGCACCACGCTCAGCCGGATCCGCCCGCCGCAGCACTGGCCGATTTCCGGCCCCAGCGGCACGTCCAGCGACTGCCGCACCCCACCCCGCGCCATCAGCGCCCGCGCCGCGTCGATCGCCAGGTACTCGAGCTGCCCACCGCCGATAGTCCCGAGAATCCCGCCCCGCGACACCAGCATCCAGGCCCCCGCCTCGCGCGGCGTCGAACCCCGCGCCGCCTCCACGCGCACCAGCATCGCCGGCCCAGAATTGAGCGCCGCCGTCACCGCCTCCGGCCGCACCGCCATCACACGCCGCCCAGGCGGTTGACCGCCATCAGCACCCGCTCCGGCGTCGCCGGCGTATCCAGCCGCGGGCATTCCCGATAGTCGGCGACGCTCGCCACCGCCATCGACAGCGCCTCGAGCACCGACACCCCCAGCATGAACGGCGGCTCGCCCACCGCTTTCGACCGCCGGATCGTCGGCTCCTTGTTCACCGACCACTCCGCCAGCTTCACGTTGAAGATCGCCGGCCGGTCGCTCGCCAGCGGGATCTTGTAGGTCGACGGCGCGTGCGTCCGGAGCCGCCCCTTGTCATCCCACCACAGCTCCTCGGTGGTGAGCCACCCCATCCCCTGGATGAACGCGCCTTCCACCTGGCCCTTGTCTACCGCCGGGTTCAGCGACCGCCCCACGTCGTGCAGGATATCGGTTCGGTCGACATGATACTCGCCGGTCAGCGTATCGACGCTCACCTCGCTCACCGCCGCGCCGTAGGCGAAATAGTAGAACGGTCGCCCCTTGCCCGCCGCCCGGTCCCAGTGGATCTCCGGCGTCTTGTAGAACCCCGCCGCCGACAGATGCACCCGGCCCAGGTACGCCTCGCGGATCAGCTCGTCCCACGCCACGCGCCGGTTGCCGATCCTGACCACGTTCGGCTCGAACACCACCTGATCGCGCTCGACCGAGTGCTTTCCGCCGCGAAGTCGATCAGCCGATCCCGGATCTGCTCCGCCGCATTCTGCGCCGCCATCCCGTTCAGGTCCGACCCCGACGACGCCGCCGTCGCCGACGTGTTCGGCACCTTGGCCGTCGTCGTCGCCGTGATCTTCACCCGGTCGAGGTCGACCTGGAAGGTATCCGCCACCACCTGGCTCACCTTGGTGTTGAGCCCCTGTCCCATCTCGGTGCCGCCGTGGTTCAGATGGATCGACCCGTCGTTGTAGACATGCACCAGCGCGCCCGCCTGGTTGTACCAGGTCGCGGTGAAGCTGATCCCGAACTTGACCGGGGTGAGAGCGATCCCCTTGCGGATCACGCCGCCCCTGGCGTTCCAGTCGATGACCGCCTGCCGCCGCGCCGCATAGCCCGACGAGGCGACCAGCTCGTCCACCACCCGCCCGATAATATTGTCCGTCACCGTCTGGTGATAGGGCGTGACGTTTCGCTCGCCCTCGCCGTAGAAGTTCGCCCGCCGCACCTCCAGCGGATCCTTCCCCAGCGCGTAGGCGATCTCCTCCATGATCCGCTCGGCGATGATAAGCCCCTGCGGCCCGCCGAACCCCCGAAACGCTGTATTGGAAACCGTGTTCGTTTTCATCGGCTTGGAGATCAAGCCTTACCGCCGGATAGTAATACGCGTTGTCCGCATGGAACAGCGCCCGGTCCGTCACCGGCCCGCTCAGATCCGCCGAGAACCCGCACCGCGCCGCGAACGTCCCGTCCACCGCCAGGATCCGCCCGTCGTCGTCGAAACCGACCTCGTAGTCGTTGAGGAAGTCGTGGCGCTTGCCCGTCGCCACCATGTCGTCGTCGCGGTCGGGCCGGATCTTCACCGCCCGGCCCCACTTCTTCGCCGCCACCGCCGCCACCGCCGCAAACAGATTCGGCTGCGTCTCCTTGCCGCCGAACCCACCGCCCATGCGCCGCACGATGATCGTCACCGCATTCGACGGAACGCCGAGAACGTGCGCCACCATGTGCTGCACCTCGGATGGGTGCTGCGTGGAAGAATAGACGGTTACCTCGTCGTCCTCACCCGGAACCGCAAAGGCGATCATCCCCTCGAGGTAGAAATGGTCCTGCCCGCCGACCCGCATCCGCCCCTTCAGCCGATGCGGCGCCGCCGCCATCGCCGGCGCAACTTCGCCACGTTCCAGCTTCAAAGGCTCGACTACGAACGGATAGCCCGCGTCCACCGCCGCCGCGACATCCGTCACATGCGGCAGATCCCGATACTCCACCTGCGCAAGCGTCGCCGCCCGCCGCGCCGCGTCGCGCGTCTCGGCGACCACGGCGAACATCGGCTGCCCGTGGAACTCGACCTTGCCCACGGCGAACACCGGATCGTCGTGCTTGCCCACCGGGCTCACGTCGTTCACCGGCAAGTCCGGCGCCGTCAGTACGCCGACAACCCCCGGCGCCGCGCGCACCGCATCCAGATCGACCGAAACGATCTCCGCGTGCGCCCGGTCCGACAGCCCGAGATAGGCATGCAGCGTTCCCACCGGCTCGCCGATGTCGTCGGTATATTCCGCCGCGCCCGTTACATGCTTGTGCGCCGAGTCGTGCCGCTGCGAAGTATGAACCCCGCCGCGGATCGTGGCCTCGGCCTCCAGAACCCCCGCCATCACGCAACCTCCCGCACCAGACGCGCCGGCTCGCCGGCTGTCTCCAGGAAGAACCGCCGGAGCAGCCCCCGCGCCGCCGCCGCCCGGTACTCGGCCGACGCCCGCCAGTCGCCGATCGGCGCGAAATCCTCCGCCAGCGCCACCTGCGCCTCGGAAATGGTCTGCGCGGTCCACGGCTGGCCGACCAGCGCCGCCTCCGCCTTCGCCGCCCGCTTCGGCGTCGCCGCCATGCCGCCGAACGCAATGCGCGCCGTGCGCACCACCCCGTCTTCGACCGCGATCTGCAGCCCGCAGGCCACCGCCGATATGTCCTCGTCCCGACGCTTGGTGATCTTATACGCCGCGTTCAGCGTCCCCGCCGCCGGCCGGGGAACGAATATCTCCTCGACGAACTCTCCCGGCGCCCGGTCCTGCTTGCCATAGGCGATGAAGTAGGCCTCCAGCGGCACCGTCCGCCGTACTGCGCCCTTGCGCAGCGTCACCGTCGCGCCCATGGCGATCAGCGCCGGCGGCGTATCCCCGATCGGCGACCCGTTGGCGATATTCCCGCCCACGGTTCCCATCGCCCGCACCTGCCACCCGCCGATCCGCCGCCAGTAGTCCGACAGGTGAGGAAACTCCGCGTCCAGAACCGCCTGGAACTCGTCGTAGCTCACCCCGGCGCCGAGCCGCACGCCCTCTGGCGTGACCTCCACCCCGCGTAGCCCTTCCAGATGCGCGATGAAGACCGCCGGCGAGATGTCCCGCATGAACTTGGTGATCCAGAGCCCCACGTCGGTCGAGCCCGCGACGATCGTCGGCTTCTCCACCTCCTGCAGCACCGCCGCCAGGTCATCCACCGATGCCGGCAGGATCACCCGGTCGCCGTCCACGGAGATGTCCACCCGCCGCCCGTCATCGAGCGCGTTCAGCCGCGCCACCACCGCCGTCCGCTCGGCCATGAGCGGATCGCCCTCAGGCGACGCTCCGGCCGCAGCTCTCGCCGCCGCGATGATCGGCTGATACCCGGTGCAGCGGCAGAGATTGCCCTGCAGCGCCGTCTCGATCTCGCCCTCGGAAGCATCGGGCTTGCGCATCCACAGCCCGTAGAGCGACATGACGATCCCCGGCGTGCAGAAGCCGCACTGGCTGCCGTGGAAATCCACCATCGCCTGCTGCACCGGATGCAACTCGCCCCCGCGCGCCAGATGCTCCACCGTCACCACGTGACAGAGATCGACCGAGGCCAGCAGCCGGATGCAGGCGTTGACAGGCTCGTACACCAGCCCGCCGCCGCTCCGCTTGCCCACCAGAACCGTGCAGGCGCCGCAATCCCCCTCGGCGCACCCTTCCTTGGTGCCGCGCAGCCGCCGCGCCAGGCGCAAGTGGTCGAGCAGCGTGTCGGACGAGCGGACCACCGCGAGGCGCTCCTCGCGGTCGTTCAGGATAAAGCGGACCTCGTTTCGAGTTTCCATCAAGGCCAACTCCTTCATCGGACTGCCCCTCGGCGCGTACGGGAACCCGGCAATGTGTTCATCAGACAGCGGAACCGCGCCGCACTGCAACAAGGATCGACAAGAATCGCACAAAAACCACTCATCCGGACAATTCTGCTCGGACGAGTTGCAGAGCCTGCGAACCGACTTCGTGAACCCCGCGTCATGCCCTATCTCCCGGTCGTTACTGCCCTGACCGCCCCACACTGTGACAGCTTTCTCTTCCCGGAGAAGCCGGGCAGTCGCTGATGTCTTTCAACGATCCATTGATAATGGACCTGCTCGAACGGATGGCACAATGCCCATCGCTTAACCCTCCGCGCGGAAAAGCACGCACAATTGGCCATTGGCGGGCGCGCGGGGTTCCCACGTCAATCACTTTGGGCGCAAAATCTGCCCGTCGGACGGGGCTGGGGACGGGTCTGCCACATGAAAAGCGCGCGCCCTTCCATCGCCGACTACGGCCTTATCGCCGATGGCCGCTCCTGCGCGCTGGTTTCCAAGGCCGGTTCCGTCGACTGGCTGTGCTGGCCGAGGCTCGATTCACCGGCCTGCCTCGCGGCACTGCTCGGCAGCCGCGAGAACGGACGCTGGCTTATCCGGCCCACCGGCGAGGCGACTTCTTCCCGCAGCTACGAGCACCATACGATGATCCTGGAGACGACGCACGAGACCGCCACCGGCGCCGTGCGCGTGCTCGACTTCATGCCGATGCCGAATGGCACCGCCGCGATCGTCCGCCGCGTCGAGGGACTGCGCGGCCGGGTCCAGCTCGAGTTCGACCTCGCCATCCGGGCCGACTATGGCCGCACCGTGCCCTGGGTGGAACGCGCCGGCGAGGAATGGCACGCCATCGCCGGGCCCGACCTCTTCATCCTCCGCAGCCACGTGGAACTGCACGGTGAGGACCTGCACACGGTCGGCACCTTCGAGGTCGCCGCCGGCGAGACGCGCGATTTCGTCCTCAGCCACGGCCGCTCCTTCGGCGACGCGCCGGGCCGGGTGGATCCCGAGGCAGCCCTCGACGCGACCCGCGCCTACTGGGACGCCTTCAGCGACCGGATCACGCTCCCCTCGCACATGCGGCCGGCCTGGCGCGAGGCGGTGCACCGCTCGCTGATGACACTGAAGGCACTGACCTACATCCCGAGCGGCGGGATCGCCGCCGCGGCGACCACCTCGCTGCCCGAAACGCTCGGCGGCGTGCGCAACTGGGACTACCGCTTCTGCTGGCTGCGCGACAGCGCCTTCACCCTGCAGGCGTTCCTCGAAACCGGCCTCCGCCGCGAGGCCCAGGCCTGGCGGGACTGGTTGATCCGCGCCGTCGCCGGGTCCCCCGACCAGTTGCAGATCATGTACGGCCTCGCCGGCGAGCGCGTGCTGACCGAATGGGAAGTCGACTGGCTGCCGGGCTTCGCCGGCTCCCGTCCGGTCCGGGTCGGCAACGCCGCCGCCGACCAGTTCCAGCTCGACGTCTACGGCGAGGTCGCCGATGTGCTGGCGCTCGCCACCCGGCGTGGCCTGCCGCCGCACCATCGCCAGGAGGCCTACCGCAAGGTGGTCATGACCTTCCTGGCCAATGCCTGGGGGGAGCCCGACGAGGGGATCTGGGAAGTGCGCGGCGCCCGCCAGCACTTCGTCTATTCCAAGGTCATGGCCTGGGTCGGCTTCGACCACGCCGCAAAGGCCGCGAAAGCCGAGGGCGATGCAGCGGAAGAGGCACGCCTGAGCCTGGTCGCCGACCAGATCCACGCCGATGTCTGCGCCCGCGGTTTCAATGCCGAGCTTGAAACCTTCACCCAGTACTACGGCAGCACCACCGTCGATGCGAGCCTGCTCATGCTGGCCCTGGTCGGCTTCCTGCCGCCGCACGACCCGCGCATGAAGGGCACCGTCGCCGCGGTCGAGCGCGAGCTCGCCTGCAACGGGCTGCTCCTGCGCTACCAGACCGACGGGCACGACGGGCTCGACGGGCACGAGGGGGTGTTCCTGATCTGCTCCTTCTGGCTGGTCGAGGTCTACGCGCTGCAGGACCGGATGCCCGAGGCCGAAGCCCTGTTCGAGCGGCTCCTCTCGCTCGCCAACGACCTGGGCCTCATGTCCGAGGAGGTCGACGTCGAGACCGGCGAGATGCTCGGCAACTTCCCCCAGGCCTTCAGCCACGTCGGCCTCGTCCTGGCCGCCCTCGCCCTCAGCCGCCGCCGCCGCGCCCCGGACGACGCGGAGTCTTCCACGCTGATCGTCCGCGACTAGCGCTTGCATTCAACAGATGCCGCTTGAGCGACCTCAAGCGCCGCTCGAAATGACGCCTCCGCACCGTTCCCCCGAGCTACTCCTCGGACCGACCCGTGGCCTCACGATCGCGCTCGTATCGTCTCCTGAGTGGAAACGGCGGCAACCAGGACTCGCGACGGACGGTCCAGAGTTCATAGGTCGGCACCAGTTGGTAAGGGGCATCCAGCGATCCCAGGTTCACTTCGATCTCGTCGGCGGAGCGTCCGAAAACGGACGAGCCGCAGCGGGGACAGAAGTGCCGCCCGGCGTAGTCGCGTGTTTCGCCAGTGATCGTCACCGCATCCTGAGCGAACACCGCGGAGGCGTGAAAAAGCGCCCCATGATGCTTGCGGCAGTCGAGGCAGTGGCACAGGCCGACCCGGTACGGGCGTCCCGACGCCACAATCCGGACGTCGCCGCACAGGCAACCGCCGGTGAACCGCTCCATACTGGTCTCCTCTTCACCCCATCAGCCGCGCCACCCTCCGGTTCGCCCGCTCCACCACCGCCCGGAGTTCCGCCCCGGCGAGCTGGCCCTCGCGCACCACCCGCCGGCCCTCGACCACCAGGTCGCGCACCTGGAACGGCCCGCACAGCACCAGTGCCGCCACCGGATCCCAGGCGCCCGCCGCCGCCAGCCCCGACACGTCCCAGATGGCGAGATCCCCCCGCTTGCCCACCTCGATGCTGCCGAGCTCCGCCGCGCGCCCCAGCACCGCCGCTCCCCCGAGCGTCGCGATCTCCAGCGTCTCCCGCGCGCTCATGGCGTCCGCCCCGTTCCGCACCCGCTGCAGCAGCAGAAGCTGACGCGCCTCGCTGAGCAGATGCCCCGCGTCGTTGCTCGCCGACCCGTCCACCCCCAGCGCCACTTTCACCCCGGCATCGCGCATCTGCCGCACCGGAGCGATCCCCGACCCCAGCCGGCTGTTCGAGCAGGGACAATGTGCCACCCCGGTCCCGCTTCGCGCGAATAGGTCGATCTCGCCCGCGTCGAGCTTCACGCAGTGGGCGTGCCAGACATGCTCCCCTGTCCAGCCCAGATCCTCGGCATACTGCCCCGGCCGGCAGCCGAACTGGCTCAGCGAATAGGCGATGTCCTCGTCATTCTCGGCCAGGTGGGTGTGCAGCATCACCCCCTTCTCCCGCGCCAGCGCCGCCGCATCCGCCATCAGCCCCGTCGAGACCGAGAAGGGCGAGCACGGCGCCAACCCGACCCGCACCATCGCGCCAGGGCCTGGATCGTGGAACGCATCCACCACCCGCTCCATGTCCCTCAGGATCGCCGGCTCCGCCTCGACAACGCTGTCCGGCGGCAGCCCTCCTGCGCTCTCCCCCACGCTCATCGCCCCCCGCGTCGGGTGAAAGCGGATCCCCACCGTCCCCGCCGCCTCGATCGTGTCCTCGAGCCGCGACCCGTTCGGAAAGAGATAGAGATGATCCGAGCTCATGGTGCAGCCCGACAGCGCCAACTCCGCCAGCCCCAGCTGCGCCGAGACAAACATGTCCTCCGGCTGGTAGCGCGCCCAGATCGGGTAAAGCGACTTCAGCCAGCCGAAGAGCAACGCATCCTGCCCGGCCGGCACCACCCGCGTCAGCGTCTGGTAGAGATGATGGTGCGTGTTCACCAGCCCCGGCGTCACCACGCAGCCGCGCGCGTCGATCACCTCGCCCTCGCCGTCCTCCACATCCCCCACGGCCCGGATGACCCCGTCCTCGATCAGGACCGAGGCATCGGCCAGCTCGCGCCGCCCCCCGTCCATGGTGACGATCCGCGCCGCGTTCCGAACGATCAGGCGTCCCATGTCCCCTCCGCAAGAATGCTTGCATTAGCCTATCCGGCTTCCGCTCCCTGGCGAAAGCCCACGGCTTGCCTTGCCCGTCTCGGAGGCTAGAGTGCCGGCACCGAAAGAGAAGCACGCCTCGTCCGCAGCGACAGGCCCCCGGGGAGGGAAAGTATGCAAGCGGATATCGGACTGGTCGGCCTCGGCACCATGGGCGCGGCGCTGGCGCTCAACATCGCCGAGAAGGGTTTCGACGTCGCCGTCTTCAACCGGACCACCTCGGTCACCCACGCCTTTGCCGCCGAAGCCGGCCCGCTCGCCAGGCGCGTCGTCCCCTGCGAAGACCTCCCCGCACTGGTCGCTGCCCTCAAGACCCCCCGCTCGATCATCCTCATGGTTCCCGCCGGCCCGGCCGTCGACGAGATGATCGCCGCGCTGCGTCCCCTCCTCGACACGGACGACCTCATCATCGACTGCGGCAACGCCAACTTCCACGACACCCGCCGCCGCGCCGCCGAGGCCGAGGCGCAGGGCTCGCCCTACCTCGGCGTCGGCGTCTCCGGCGGCGAGGAGGGCGCGCGCCACGGCCCCTCGATCATGGGCGGCGGCCCGAAGCCGGCATGGGACCGGGTGGCGCCCATCTTCGAGGCGATCGCCGCCCGCTTCGATGACCAGCCCTGCGCCACCTGGATGGGCACCGACGGCGCCGGCCACTTCGTCAAGTCGGTCCACAACGGCATCGAATACGCCGACATGCAGATGATCGCCGAGATCTACGGCATCATGCGCGACGGCCTCGCCATGGAAGCCGAAGAGGTCGCCATGGCCTTCGAGGCGTGGAACCGCGGCCTGCTCAAGTCCTACCTGATCGAGATCACCGGCGAGGTGGCCCGCGCCACCGACCCCGACACCGGATTGCCGGTCATCGACATCATCCTCGACCGCGCCGGCCAGAAGGGCACCGGGCGCTGGACGGCGATCGAGGCGCAGCACCTCGGCGCGCCGGCCACCACCATCGAGGCCGCCGTCGCCGCCCGCAACATCTCCGCCCGCCTCGAGGAACGCGCCGCCGGCGCCGAGCGTTTCGGCCTTGCCTCGCGGGCGATGCCGGGCGAGCCGGAGCTGATCAACCGGCTGCAGGAAGCGCTCCTCGCCGGCAAGATCGCCTGCTACGCTCAGGGCTTCGGGGTGCTCGGCGCCGCCTCCAAGGAGTTCGGCTGGTCGCTTCCCATGGCCGGCATCGCCCGCGTCTGGCGCGCCGGCTGCATCATCCGCTCGGCGCTCCTCGACGACATGGCCCAGGCGCTGACAGGCGACGCCGCGGTCAACCTGATGTTCGCACCCCGCTTCGCCGAAATGCTGGGCGCCACCCAGGCGAGCCTGCGCGGCGTCATCGCCCAGGCCGCGCTCTCCGGCATCCCCACGCCGGCCCTCGCGGCGGCACTCGGCTATTTCGACATGATGCGGCAGCGGCGCTCCACCGCCAACCTGCTGCAGGCCCAGCGCGACTTCTTCGGCGCGCACGGCTTCGAGCGCGTCGACCGCCCCGGCAGCTTCCACGGTCCCTGGGGAAGCCACGCGGCCCAGCCCGCCCCCGCCGGCAGCAACAGGCGCCACTGACCGCGCCAAGCGTCGCGCCACGCCGCACGACGCTGCCCCTCCGGGCAAGGCGGCCTCGCCGGCGTCTCGGCCCCGGCCCATCATCTTGGCAAGGCCGCAAACGCTACCACGCCGCGGGAACTTGCGCGCCGTCCTGCCTCGGCTCTGTGACACCGATTACAGAGCTCGAGCCCCGAATCGATGCATGGTCATTCCACCGGCCGCACATTCACGGACGGAGGAACGGGATCGAGAGCGTAACACGTAGCGTGTAAACGGTGTCGGCGCCGCCCGGGGACGGGCGGCGCCATTGCAACCCGCTCGGTGGCTGGTTGCGAAGACGCGGCCCGCGCCGGACGCGGACGAATGCCGGCAGGAGTGCGGGAGCCTTCGGCATCAGGTCGAGCGCCGGCCGTCTTGGTTCGCGTTCGCCCTCCTCGGACTCGGGCTGGTTTCCGAGCCGGGTTTCAGAATGGCGCGGGCGGCGCTGTCCGCCTAGGTCGAGTCGTGGCGGGGATGATTGCGATGCATTCCACGAACAGCGCCTTCGCCGCCCAGCGCGAGAAGCGCACGCCGGAAGCCGCCGGCATCGGCCCCGCACTGATCGGCGGATGGGTCGGCGGAACGGTCCTGGCCACCCTGGCGCTCTTCTGCGGCCTGGGCTGGCTGGCGGCGATCGCCGGCTACAGCATTGGCGGGGCCTTGCTGGTGTTCGCTTTCGCCGTTCTTCCGCCGCTGCATCACATTCGCGCAAGGCTGCGGCTCGGGGGCGGCGCATCGCGGTGCGTGCCGCTCGTCCGGCCGACCGCAGACGACCTAATGGATGTCGAAGGAAAAGACCGTCTCGGGGATCGGCTCGCCCCAGCGGGCGTGGCGGCAGTCCGTCCGTCCTGAACGAAACGCCGCGGCCGCGGGACCGGTCAGCGCAGGACCGCCGCGATCCGTTCCAGCGCCCAGTCGATCTCGGAGCGCTCGATGACCAGCGGCGGCGAGAAGCGGATCGTCTGCCCGTGGGTATCCTTGGCGAGAATGCCGCGCGCGCGCAGCGCCTCGACCACCGGCCGCGCCGGCCCGGCGTCCGCGTGCATCTCGACCGCCAGCATCAGCCCGCGCCCGCGCACCTCGCGCACCCGGTTGGAGCGGACCGCCTCGAGCCCGGCACGGAAATAGTCACCGAGCTCGGCCGACCGTTCGATCATCCCCTCCTCCACCAGCACCTTCAGTGCGGCACGCGCGACGGCGCAGGCGAGGGGATTGCCGCCGAAGGTGGACCCGTGCTGCCCCGGCTTGAGCACGCCGAGCACGTCCGAGTTCGACAGCACCGCCGAGACCGGATAGAAGCCGCCGCCCAGCGCCTTGCCGATCAGCGTCACGTCCGCCTCGATCCCCTCGTGCGCCTCGGCGAGCATCTTGCCCGTCCGCCCCAACCCGGTCTGGATCTCGTCGAGGATCAGCGTGACCCCCGCCGCCGTGCAGATCTCGCGCACCCGGCGGAAATACCCCTCCGGCGGGATGATGACCCCTGCCTCGCCCTGGATCGGCTCCACCAGGAACGCCACCGTGTTCTCGGTGATCGCCGCCTTCAGCGCCTCGGCGTCGCCGAAGGGCACCGTCACGAAACCCGGCACGAACGGCCCGAAATTGTCGCGGGCGTCCGGATCGGTCGAGAACGACACCACCCCCAGCGTCCGCCCGTGGAAATTGTCGGCGCAAACGATGATCTCGGCGCGGTTCTCCGTCACGCCCTTCACCTCGTAGCCCCACTTGCGCACCGCCTTGATCGCGGTCTCCACCGCCTCGGCGCCGGAGTTCATCGGCAGCACCTTGTGCGAGTTGGTCAGCGCCGCGACCTCCTCGTAGAACAGCCCGAGCTGGTCGTTGCGGAAGGCGCGGCTGGTCAGCGTCAGACGCTGCGCCTGCTCCACCATGGCAGCCAGAATCTTCGGGTGGCAGTGGCCCTGGTTCACCGCCGAGTAGGCGGCGAGGCAATCGAGATAGCGGTTGCCCTCGATGTCGGTGACCCAGACGCCCTTGCCCTCGGTCAGCACCACGTCGAGCGGCTTGTAGTTGGCGGCCCCGAGACGGGTCTCGAGATCGATCAGTCCGGCGGAATCGAGCATGCGGGTCTCTCCAGGCATGGCGGTCAGGCGGCGGAAACGGCGCCGGGCTGCCGGTCGAGGACCGTGCGCCCGAAGAGGCTCGCCACCAGCTCGGTGGCGGCCACGGCCGTGCGGCCGCGCTCGTCGAGGAAGGGGTTGAGTTCGACCAGGTCGACCGAGCCGACGAGGCCGGAATCGCAGAGCATCTCCATGACCAGATGCGCCTCGCGGTACGTGGTCCCGCCGGGCACCACCGTGCCCGTTCCGGGCGCCAGCGCCGGGTCGAGCAGGTCGACGTCGAAGCTCACGTGCAGGTGGACGTCGCGCTTGCGCCAGCCCTTGATCCGCTCGGCGAGGAGCGACGAGACGCCGCGCTCGTCGATCTGGCGCATGTCGACGGTGTCGATCCCGTGCGCGATCAGCCGCGCCTTCTCGCCCGGATCGATCGAGCGGGCGCCGAACAGGTGGATGTTGGCCGGAGGCACCGGATAGAAGGGCCGGCTCGCCAGCATCGGCTTCAGGCTCTCCTCGCCGACGATGAACGACAGCGCCATGCCGTGCATGTTCCCGCTCGGCGACGTCTGCGGCGTGTTGTAGTCGGCGTGGGCGTCGAGCCAGAGGACCACCATCTCGCGACCGTGCTCGTGGCAGCGCCGGGCGATGCCGCTGACCGTGCCCATGGAAATGGAGTGATCGCCGCCGAGGAACAGCGGCACCGCGTCGCCGGTCGCCATGCCGTAGGCATGGTCGTGCAGCCGGCGCGTCCAGCCGGCGATTTCCGGCAGGAAGCGGCACCGCGCCGCAGCCTGCGGCGGAACCTCGGTCACGACCGACTCGGCTTCCCAGAGGGTGCCCCGGTCGCTGACCTGGTGGCCGAGGTCGGCGAGAGCCCGGGCGATGCCGGCGGTGCGCAGCGCCATCGGCCCCATGAGCGTGCCGGGGGTGCCGGCGCCGAGCTCGAGGCAGGCGCCGAGGATGGGGACGGTGCGGCGGCTCAGCGCCGACACCTGCGGCGCCTGAAGGGTGTCGAGCACATGCTCTCCATGGTTGGGCGTTGCGGGGTGACTGTCCATGATCTAGCCCAGATCGGCTCTAACGAAAAGCTAGCAGAGTGTCGAAGTTTGCCCGATGATGCGGTGAATTGTCAGATCAAGGAGACGAAACGCTAATGGCCTCGCTCGACGACACGGACCGGCGGCTGATCGGGCTCCTGCGCGAGAACGGACGGATGCCCAGTGCCACGCTGGCGCGCACGCTCGGGGTTTCGCGCGGCACGGTGCAGAACCGCATCGACCGGCTGGTTGCGGCGGGGGTGCTGCTCGGCTTCACCGTGCGGTTGAGCGGTGACGCCGCGACCGCCGGCGTGCGCGCGATCGTGGCGATCGAAGTGCGCTCGGCCGACACCCGCGCCGTGGTGACGGCGCTGCGGCGGATGCCGGAGGTCGCGCGGGTCCATTCCACCAACGGGCGCTGGGACCTGGTGGCCGAGATCGGCACCGCCGATCTCGCCGCCCTCGACCGGGCACTGACCGAGATCCGGGCGCTGAAGGCGGTGGCCAACTCGGAGACCAGCATCCTGCTCGCGGAGTTGAAATAACCCAAGTAGATTCCATGCGCGGATTCAAGAACGATCAGTGCCTTGGCCCGCGGATCCCGGCCCGACAAGCCGAAGCACCGCTTCGGCCGGGCCGTTCGGCGGAGCGCGCGAGCGCGGAGGCGAAGGGGGGTGCGGCTTGGACTGGACGGCTGCAATCAGGGCGTGGCCCCGGTGGGCGCGGAACGCGCCCGCCCTTGGGGGGGCGGGCAAGGCGGGACCGATGCCCGCACGGGGGACCGATTTTCGGAGACTGCTTGGGGCGAGAGCCGACTGCCCTCGTCGCAACAACAGTCGAGAAGGCTACCCCCCTAGTCCGTCAGCAGCTTTCCCCGTCGCTCCGGCAGCGGCTCCCTCCCGGCGATCTTGCCGATCACCTTGCCCGGCCAGGCAACCGGTTGGTCGTGGCGAGCAAAAAGAACGCCTCCGGTCCGCGCCCGCACCTCGAGCGTAGCACCGCCCAGCGGGTCGACGATCTCCGCCACCAGCTCGCCCGTCTTTACCCGATCACCCAGGGGGGCGCGATAGACCACGAGCCCCGCCCCCGGAGCGAGTACCTGCTGCATCGCATCGAGCGGCGTGGCCTCGCACGCCGGCGCCGGAAGCGCCCCCACCCGTCCGCCGACCACGCCGCGGCGGGTCAGGAAGCGCAAGATGGCGTGCGCGTCATCCTCGGCCAGCCGTGCATCCACGTCGTTGTTCGAGCGTAGCTCGACCGTCGCCGACAGGCAGGCCGGCGGGATCGGCACCTGCGGAAACCGGCCCGCGAGCGCCCACCACGGCCCGCCGCAGGCCTCGTCGAACGGGTTGCCACCCGAGACCTCCGCCAGCAGCACCGCCCGCGCGCCCAGCTCGGCCGCGAGGTCTGCCGCGTCTGGCCAGAGCGGCGTCCCGAGGTAGAGATGCAGCACCGCCTGATTGTCCGCATGCAGGTCCAGCACGATGTCCGCATCATGCGCCAGCGTCAGCAGCGCATGGCGCAGGGCAGCGATCTCGCCCCGTGGCTCCATCGCCGCCAGCGCCGCCGCCATCGCCACCCGCACCGCCCCGACGTTCGCCGCGGCATCAGCGCCGAGCCGTCCCTCCAGCTCCGGCCCCACCATTGCGGCCAGATCGGCATAGTCCCTGTTGAAATTGCCCGCCGTGTTGGCCTCGTAGCGCCCGCGCAGATATCCCTGTACCTGCTGCGCCAGCCCGATCGGGTTGGCGACCGGCACCAGCACCACCTCGCCGGCAATCTCCCCCCGCGCCGCCGCCTCCCCGAGCAGGCCCGCGAGCGTCCGCAGCACCAGCATCCCCGGCAGCTCGTCGGCATGCAGTCCCGCCTGCAGATACGCCTTCGGCCGGGCGCCAGGTACGCCGAAGCGCAGCACGTCGATTTCCCGCCGCGTACCCGTGGCAATCGCCGGCAGCGCGATCCGGTCGCGCTGGTGCGGGCTGGGGGCGGCGTTGGACATGGCTCGGCTCCCGATTGGCAGGCCGCCACTATGGCGAGGCCGGCACCGCCTGCGCAATCGCCCTTTCCCCAGCCGCCCGCCGACGCTACGAGTGGATCAGGAGCACGCCTAACGGGGACAGGTACCACCATGGAGATTGTCTCGACAGCCGTTTACGTCGGACCCAACGTCTATGCAAAGCAGCCGCTGATCCGCCTGACTGTCGATCTCCACCGCCGCGCGACCAAGCCGGTGTCCACCTACGGCGCCGAGCTGATCGAGCCGCTCTTCGAGCAGCTGCCCGGCCTCGCCGCCGCCACGAGCGCGCGGGGAACGCCCTTCGTCGAGCGGCTCAAGGACCCGGACTGCTACCTGGGCGAGCTGATGGCGCAGGTGGCGATCGCGCTGCAGAACCGCGGCGGCGCCCCGGCCGAGGTGGCGCTGACCCGCCCGGCGGAGCACGAGGACGAGGTCGAGGTGCTCTACGGCTACGAATCGGAGGAGATCGGCCTAGAAGCCGGAGAGGTCGCCCGCGGCATCATCCTCGAGTTGATCGCCCCGCGCGAGGACGAGCCGCCGTTCGACATCGCCGAAGCCATCGCCGACTTCGACCATTTCGCCAGCCGCCGCTCCCTCGGCCCGTCCGCCCTCGCTCTCGTCCGCGCCGCCGAGGCCCGCGACATCCCCTGGATGCGCATGAACGACGCCAGCCTGATCCAGGTCGGCCAGGGCAAGTACCAGAAGCGCATCGAAGCGGCACTGACCAGCCAGACCTCGCACACCGCCGTCGAGATCGCCTCCGACAAGGAGCTCTGCAGCCGGCTCCTCTCCGACCTCGGTCTCCCCGTCCCGAAGCAGTTCCACGTCCGCGACGCCGAGGACGCCGTCGATGCGGCGAACGCCATCGGCTTCCCCGTGGTGGTCAAGCCCGTCGACGGCAACCACGGCCGCGGCGTCTCGGTCAACCTCACCAGCGACGCCGACGTCGCCGACGCCTTCGAGATCGCCATCGAAGAAGGCTCCGGCGTGATCGTCGAGAGCATGATCCTCGGCGATGACCACCGGCTGATGGTGATCGACGGCAAGCTCGTCGCCGCCGCCCGGCGCATGCCCGGCCACGTGGTCGGCGACGGCAGTTCGACCATCGCCGAACTGGTCGCCGAGGTGAACAAGGATCCCCGCCGGGGTGCGGGCCACGAGAACATGCTGACCCGCCTCGAGCTCGACGACGCCGCCGACCGCCTCCTGGCCGCGAAAGGCTACGACCACGGCACCGTCCCCCCCGAGGGCGAGACGGTCTACCTTCGCAAGACCGCCAACCTCTCCACCGGCGGCACCGCCATCGACGTCACCGACGTCATCCACCCCGACAACAAGCTGATGGCCGAGCGCGCCATCCGCGCCGTCGGCCTCGACCTCGGCGGCGTCGACTTCCTCACCACCGACATCACCCAGAGCTACCGCGACACCGGCGGCGCCATCTGCGAGATCAACGCCGGCCCCGGCATGCGCATGCACATCTCCCCCTCGGAGGGCAAAGGCCGCGACGTAGGCGGCGCGGTGATGGACATGCTCTTCCCCGCCGGCTCCCCCTCGCGAATCCCGATCGCGGCGCTGACCGGCACCAACGGCAAGACCACCACGGCGCGGATGCTCGCCCACGTGCTGAAGATGGCCGGCTTCGTCGTCGGCCAGACCTCCACCGACGCCGTCTACATCGACGGCAACGTCACGGTGAAGGGCGACATGACCGGCCCGAAGTCCGCCGCGATGGTCCTGCGCGACCCCATGGTCGACATGGCCGTCATCGAGACCGCCCGCGGCGGCATCGTGCGCGCCGGCCTCGGCTACCGCTTCTGCGACGTTGGTGCCGTGCTCAACGTCACCTCCGACCACCTCGGCCTCGGCGGCGTCAACACCGTCGAGGAACTGGCCGAGGTCAAGCGCCTGGTGGTCGAGGTGGCCAAGGACTGCGCCGTCCTTAACGCCGACAACGAGCACACCCTCAAGATGGCCGCCTACACCCAGGCGACGCACATCTGCTACGTCACCCGCAACCCCGACCACCCGCTGGTCCGCGAGCACATCAAGCTCGGCCAGCGCGCGGTAGTTCTGGAGCAGGGCCTCAACGGCGACCAGATCGTCATCTACGACCACGGCAGCCAGATCCCGCTGATCTGGACCCACCTCATCCCTGCCACGGTCGAGGGCAAGGCGCTGCACAACGTCGAGAACGCCATGTTCACCGCCGCCATGGCCTACGCGCTGGGCCTGTCGCTCGACCAGATTCCGCACCGGCCTGCGCACCTTCGACAACACCTTCTTCCAGTCGCCCGGCCGGATGAACATATTCGACGAGCATGGCTTCCGCGTCATCCTCGACTACGGCCACAACGAGGCCGCCGTCGGCGCCATGGTCGACCTCGTCGAACGCCTCCAGCCCTTGGGCAAGCGCATAGTCTGCGTCACCGCCCCCGGCGACCGCCGCGACCAGGACATCCGCGACATCGCCGAGAAGGTGGCCGGTCACTTCGACACCTACCTCTGCCACGCCGACGACAACCCCCGCGGCCGCGCCCCCGACGAGGTGCCGAAGCTGATGAAGGCGGCCCTCATGGACTTCGGCGTGTCCGAGGACGCCATCCAGTTCCCCGCAAGCGAGACGGAAGCGGTGCAGACCGCGCTCGAGATGGCCCGTCCCAACGACCTCGTGCTGATCTTCTGCGACGGCATCACCCGCTGCTGGAAGCAGATCATCTACTTCCGCCCCAAGGAGGCCGCCAAGCCCGTGCCGCCCGAGCGGATGGTCGCCGCCGCGGGCTTCGACGTGCCGGAGGGCTTCCGCGTCCTCAGCGACGAGCGCGGCGTCCGCATCGTGCCCCAGGACTGACGCCAGCGCATGACCGAGACTTCCCCCGGCAGCCTCGCCGTCATCGGCGGGCGGCTCGAAGACAGCAACGTCGCCGTCTTCGCCGAGATGCACCGCCTCGCGGGCGGTCGCATCCTCGTCTTCCCCACTGCCTCCTCCGAGCCCAAGGCCGTGGGCGAGGAAAGCCTGCAGGTCTTCCGCACGCACGGCTTCGACGCCGAGGTGGCCCCGCTCACGCCGCAGAACGCCCGCCGCCTCGCCAACGACCCGAACCTCATCGCCCGTGTCGGCGCCTACGCCAGCGTCTACTTCACCGGCGGCGACCAGGCCAATATCCTGGCCTCGCTCGCACCCAAGGGCGTCGAGACCCCGCTCCTCGCCGCCATCCGCGCCGCCCACGCCGCCGGCGGTCTCGTTGCCGGCTCCAGCGCAGGCGCCGCGATGATGTCGCAGCCGATGATCCTCGGCGGCACCTCCATCGAGTTCGGTCGTGCACGGTGTCACCACCGACCCCAAGAAGCTCGGCCTCCTGCTCGGCGACGGCCTCGGTTTTTTCCGGCACGGCATGGTCGACCAGCATTTCATCAAGCGCGGGCGCCTCGGCCGGCTGGTGGTGGCCATGGCCGAGACCGGGATCCGCCGCGGCTTCGGCATCGACGAAAACACAGCACTCCTGATCGAAGGCGCCAACGCGCGCGTCTGCGGCGAGTACGGGGTGATGCTGATCGACCTCGGCCCGGCCAAGGTCGACCAGGGCGGCCGGAGCTTCCAGGACTTCCGCCTCAGCTATCTCGACGACGGCGACGGCTTCGACCTCAGCCGCTTCCGGCCCGAGCCGGGCATGTCCAAGCGCCAGGTGAAGAAGCGCGAGATCGCCTACCGCGCCCCTGCCCGCTCCCGTCGCAACGTCTTCGGTGCCTATACCCTCTACGATCTGATGGCGCGGCTGGTGCTCGGCGATCCGGCGAGCTACAGCCTCGACCGCGCCCAGGCCTTTGACGCCCGCTCGGGGATCAACGTCACCGTCGAGATCGAGCGCCAGCCTCGCCGCTCGAAGGGCCTCATCGCCACGCCCGACAGCGGCCTCAGGATGTCTGCGCTCAACTTCCGCTGCTCGATCCGCAGCGAGCGGCTGAGCGCCACGCGCCTCGCCGACCGCATCGGCAGCCGCTCGCGCACCTTCGGGATGACGCCGAACCCCGAGGCGCGCATCGTGCTCCTCGGCTCCTCGCCGCTGACCGCCGATGCCGCGATGCTGGCCGACCCCTTGGCGCTCCTCGGCGCGGGACCCGTGGGCATCCTCGCCGCCGCCTCCGCTTCGGCCAGGCGCACGGCTGCCGAGCACGTCCAGCTCCTCGCCCGGCACGGCGTCCACGCCATCGACCTCGGCGTCACCATCGATACCGTCGACTACGCCGAGCAGAACCACGACCTCCTCGAGGAGATCGCCGGCCTGCGCGGCATCCTCCTTTGCGGCGGAAACCAGATCCGCCTGGTCGAGACCCTTCTCCATCGCGGCGAGGAGAGCGCGGTGCTGCGCGCCATCGCGCGCGCCCACGCCCAGGGCGCCGTGCTTGTCGCGGCAAGCGGCGCCGCCTCGGCGCTATCGGGCGTGATGATCGCCGGCGGCTCCTCATGGGAGGCGCTGCGCTATGGCGTATCCTCGGATACCGGCCACCGCGGTCTGGTCATCCAGGAGGGCCTCGGGATCTTCGGCGGCGGGATCGTCGACCAGAACCTGATCGGCGGCAACCGCCTCGGGCGCCTGGTGGTGGCCTGCGCCGAAGAGAGCGAGCGCTTCGGCATCGGCCTCTTCGAGGACAGCGCCGTCATCGCTTCCCACGCCGGCACCCGCCTGCAGGCCGCGGGCAAGAACGGCTTTCTTCTGGTGGAGATCGACCTCGCGGCGCTGGAGCTGCAGGGCGACAGCTTCGTCGCCCGCGGCGTCCGCCTCACCACCTTCGGCCCCGGCGACACCGTTGACCTAACCTCGGGCGTGATCGAGCGCGAAACGCCCCCCGACCTCGCTGCGGCGCTCCTCGCCCGGCTCATCGGCGGCCTCGCCCAGGAGGCCGGAAAGCCGGGCTCCAGCCACCGCGGCCTGCAGATGCGCACCCACCACGTCGAAGGCGCCGTCGCGCTGCTCGACCTGGAGTTCCCCCGCGACGAATGCGATTGACCGCTCCGGCCTCCAGCCCCACGCCCCGCCTTCTGCGACGACTGCCGCAAGCACGGCCTGCGCCTGCCTGGGGCCGGCGCACCCGGCCCGACGCCGCCTCACGCAAGCCCGCGCGAACCCACCGGACGCCACCGCGTGCCGAACGGCCGGGTGCGCCTGCCCGGGGGGCAGGCAGGCGCAGGCCGCGCGGTCGCACGGCCGGGGATGATGACGCCGTCAGGCTGAACGTGAGCCGGGGGAATTTCACGACCTTATGTGTCAAACGCACCCAGCGTTGCCGCGAGATTGCCGGCCATGCGTAGGGAGGTGCGGTGTAGGGGCGCGCGCCGTGCGGAGCGCTGGTGGCCCGCTGGGTGGCCGTGGTGGCGTTAGGTGGCCCTTCCGCCTCCTACGGCGTCGATTTCGTCAATAGCGCCTCGGGGGACTATTTCCGGACCCCGCACACCGTTGCGGAAGTCCACCCCCCCGACGCGGATCGTCATCCGTTTGCCCTGGATACCTTCTACACGATAGAATGCACCGCAGATCGTATTTATGCTGTAGGTTCCCCCACTGTAGGCAGCCAATATGCCAAATTCTCGAACTATAGACTCGCCAGGAAGCAAAGTATACCTATCCATAAGTGGCGGATTAATATAAGTCTCTATAAATGCATCTATCTCGTCGTCAAGTGTTGGGTTTATTGGCCATGCAGTTCTATTCTGGAGAGGATACCACTGTTCACGTGCTATGCGTCCAGACCAAAGATGCGCTCCAATTGTCATTTCAAGAGCCGGTCCATGCCCAATGTTACGAAACTCGCCCTGTACGTGGGTAAAAATAACTCCATTGTTTTGAAAATTGATATCGCTGTTCAGGTACATCTTGATTGAGACCCACGGTCTCTGCTCTGCAAGGAAAGCCGATCGAGTAATTTCATTCGCTCGGCGGGCCTCAATGACCGTTTCATTCGCTGCCTCGGTGGTTCGGCGAGCTTCGTCCACCATGACTACAGCGGCATCGGCGGCTCGTCTCGTGTGGTGAAGGGTGCGCACAATGGCCAACAGCGCCACGAATGTAAGGATAACAGTGGCAAGGGTCGCCCAAAACATCCCTTTTGCCCAGACAGCCATCTCCTGCTGGGCGTGCAGATCATCTACCTCGCGGCTCTCCTGCCGCTCACGCCCCTCCTCGTCTTCGTTTGGTACGGCCTCGCGAACCGCGGTTTCGACGCCATGGATGGCGGAGACAAGTGGCGAGGAACTGCGTTCCTCAGGAGCGGATTCCTGCTGGCCTGCGGGACCGCGCTCTTCCTGCCGAGGGGCGGGTACTGGCTGGCCTTTGAGGAAGGTACCTGGCGCCTCTTGTGCTGACGCAGCGAACGCTAGTCCAAGCGCAAGGATGACACCCCAATAGCCTCTAAGCTTGCGATCAGGAACCACGCCGGGACCCCCCACGGTTGATCTTCACCGTGATTGAGCCCTCGGTTTACAGCAACCCTTATCCGTCCGGCGCTGCGCCAGCTCGGCATAGCCGACCCGCCCTTCAACTCAGCCTTTAGATACCGCTTGGTGGGGTCCGCGTATTCCGCACTCGTGCTATGGCCCAGCACTTTCCTCAAATTCACGCCGTGCTGGGCGGCTCGCGATCACGCAATGTTACCGGATTGTGACGACCGTGATCGCCTCCGCTCACGGAATGTGGCGGACTGTGATCTTCGCTCACGAAATTGAACCGGTGCAATCGCCTCCGGCGTTAACGATTCAATCCTGAGTCATTTACTACCCATACGAAACCCATATGGATTCCATACGGATTCCAGCCCCAACGAATCCGCGTTAACATTTGAGTTCGCAGCATATTCCCGGCCCGCTGCCCGCGCCCGGCGAAAATCACCCTACCGCGCCACCGCCAGGTACCGGTTGTACCGCTTCTCCAGCACCCGGAAGAGCCAGGTGATCGCCAGCGTCAGCAGGTAATAGATCACCCCGGCGATGCCGAAGACCAGGATCGGCTGGTAGGTAGCCGAGGCCGCGAGCTGGGACATGCCCATAAGCTCCAGCAGCGTGATCGTCGACGCCAGCGCCGTGCCCTTCAGGAGGATGATCACCTCGTTGGAGTAGGCCGGCAGCACGATCGAGAACGCCCGCGGCAGGATCACCAGCCGGTAGGTGGTAAAGCTCGACATCCCCGCCGCCTTCGCCGCCTCGACCTCGCCCCGCGGCACCGCCAGGATCCCCCCGCGCAGGATCTCGCCGGAGTAGGCTGCGGTGTTGAGCGAGAAGGTGATCAGCGCACAGACATAGGCCTCGCGCAGCACCGGCCACAGGAACGAGTCCCGCACGAACTCGAACTGTCCGAGCCCGAAATAGATGAGAAAAATCTGCACCAGCAAAGGCGTCCCGCGGAAGAACAGCGAATAAGCCGTTGCCAGACCACGGACAATTCTGTTCTTCGACAACCGCGCCAGCGCCACCGGCACGGCGATGAAGAGACCGAGGATCCCGGCGAGCACCACCAGCTGGACGGTGAGCCACGTGCCGCTCAGAAAGTCCCAGCCGTATTCGCCGAGGATGTCGAGAACGCCTTGCACCGCTCAGTCCCTCCGCACGCCGCGGCTCGCCCGCTTCTCGAGCTGCGCCAGGATCGCCATGGAGACGAGCGTGATCACCAGGAAGATCAGCGCCGCGGCAAGGTAGAAGTTGAACGGCTCCCGCGTCGACTGCGCCGCCTGGTTCGACTTGCGCATGAGGTCGTCCAACCCCAGCACCGAGACCAGCGCCGTGTCCTTGACCGTGCCCTGCCACAGGTTGCCGAGACCGGGGATCGCCACCTTCCAGATCTGCGGCAGCTGGATCAGCCGGAAGCACTGCCAGGCAGAGAAACCATAGGCCCGCCCCGCCTCCACCTGCCCCTTCGGCACCGACTGAAAGGCGCCACGGAAGGTCTCGGACGCATAAGCACCGAAGACCAGCGACAGCGCGGTAAGCCCGGCCGCGAACGGGCTCACCTCGATCGGCAGCCCCAGGACGTCGTTCAGCACCTGTGTGCCGCCGTAGTAGATGACCAGCAGCACGAGGAACTCAGGGATGCCCCGCATGAAGTTGGTCACCGCGAACGCCGGGCGCGACAGCCAACCGTGCCGCGACATCTTGGCCATCGCCAGCGCGAGACCCAGCCCCAGGCCAACGATGACCGTGGAAACCGCAAGCATCAGCGTGACCTTGAGGCCCTGCATAAGCAGCGGGAAATAGTCGATCAGGTTCTGCATCCGCCGCCTTGTCCCTCGCTCGCTCGCCGGCGCCTTACTTCGGCAGGATGCTGACCTTCATGTACTTGTCGTTGATCGTCTGGTACTCGCCGGATGAGATGATCGCCGCCAGCGCCTCATCGAACTTCTGCTTCAACTCCGCGTCGTCCTTGCGCAGTCCGATGCCGGCGCCCGACCCAAGGATCGCCGGATCGTACACCGGCTCGCCTAGTGGCCCGAAGTTCGCCCCATCCGGGCTGTCGAGAAAGTCCTGCAGCGGCACCGAGTCCGCGAAAACGAGATCGATCCGCCCGCTGGCGAGGTCGAGACTCGCCGCGTCCAGCGTATCGTAGAACTGCACCCGCGCCCCAGGGTACGTCGCCTTCACATAGTCGGCCATGGTCGACCCGCGCTGTACGCCCACCGTCTTGCGCTTTAGCCCGTCCTCCGAGATCTCGATCCCGCCATCCTTCGCCCCCACGAAAAGGGCGGGCACGCTGTAGTACGGCCCGGCGAAGGCGATCGCCTCCTCCCGCTCCGGCGTGATGAACATCGAGGCGATGATCGCGTCGATCTTCTTGGCGTTCAGCGCCGGGATCAGCCCGTCGAACGACTGGTTCACGATCTCGCAGGTCGCGCCCATCTGCGTGCAGAGTGCGTTGGCGATGTCCACGTCGAACCCGGTCAACTCGCCCGACGGCAGGACGTAGGCGAATGGCTTGTACGACGCCTCGGTGCCGATCTTGAGGGTCTGCGCAAGCGTCGGCAGCGCCAGCGACAAGGCCAGGCCGAGTCCCAGTGCTGCGGATACGATCTTTCTCATTGTCGTTTTCCCTGCTTGGGCCCGGCCGACTGCGGCCGGGCGAAACGCTATTTCAAGCTGCCCGACAGGAACTGCCGAAACCGCTCGGACTTCGGGCTGGCCATCACCTCGCGCGGATCGCCCTCGTCTTCCACCAGTCCCTGATGGAGGAACAGGAGCTTGTTGGCCGCCTCCCGCGCAAAACCCATCTCGTGGGTGACGACGAGCATCGTCCGCCCCTCGGCGGCGAGGTCGCGCATCACCTTCAGGACCTCGTTGACCAGTTCGGGATCGAGGGCGCTCGTCGGCTCGTCGAAGAGCATCACCTCAGGGTCCATCGCAAGCGCCCGCGCGATCGCCACCCGCTGCTGCTGCCCCCCCGAGAGCTGCCCGGGGTAGTGCCCGCGCTTGTCGCCGACCCCGACCTTGGCCAGCATCGCCTCGCCCTTGGCCACCGCGTCGGCCTTGCTCCGCCCCAGCACATGGATCTGCGCCGCCGTGACGTTCTCGAGCACGGTCATATGCTGCCAGAGATTGAACTGCTGGAACACCATGGCAAGCTTGGAGCGGATGCGGTCGACCTGCTTCATGTCGGCGGCCGCCGGCTCGCCATGCCGCCGGCCCATGCGGATCAGCTCGCCCTTGACCCGCACCTCGCCACTGTTCGGCGTCTCCAGCAGGTTGATGCAGCGCAGGAAGGTAGACTTGCCCGATCCGGAGGAGCCGAGTATCGCCACCACATCGTGCTCGTGGGCAACGAGCGAGATGCCCTTCAGCACCTCGTGGCTCCCGTAGGACTTGTGGATTTCCTTGACGTCGAGCGCTACCGGCGCCGCGCTCGGGGATCCGTTCATTGCCGTCAAGTGCCCCCTCCGGTTAGCCTTGCCACCGGCGTGGTCCGTGCGCACGGCCCCCCGCCAGCGTCCCCCGTTAGCCTGCCATCGGTCACTCTAAGCCGATTGCTGCATCCGCGTCTATGCTGCGATTGTCGAGCGGCTCCCCCCGCTTCGCGACCTCTGCTATCGTCCCTCCATGGCCCCCCAGCCCACTCTTTGCCGCGACTGCCTGACCGTCTCCGAAACACCGGGGCGGTGCCCGGAATGCCGCAGCCCCCGCACCCGCGCCCACCCCGAGCTGACGGCGCTAGCCATTGCGCATCTCGACTGCGACGCCTTCTACGCCGCCGTGGAAAAGCGCGACGACCCGAGCCTCGCCGACCGTCCGGTCATCATCGGCGGCGGCAGCCGCGGTGTCGTTTCCACCGCCTGCTACATCGCCCGGCTGACCGGGGTGCGCTCGGCCATGCCGATGTTCAAGGCGCTCAGGCTCTGCCCCGAGGCGGTTGTCATACGCCCGCGCATGGAGCGCTACGTCGAGGTGTCACGGGCGATCCGCGTCATGATGCTCGAGCTGACGCCGGCTGTGGAGCCGCTTTCGCTGGATGAAGCCTTTCTCGACCTCGCCGGCACCGAGCGGTTGCATCATGCGCCGCCGGTCGTCCTGCTCGCAGGCCTGCAGTCGCGCATCGAGCGGGAGTTGGGCATATCCACCTCGGTCGGCCTCTCCCACAACAAGTTCCTGGCCAAGATCGCGTCGAATCTCGACAAGCCACGCGGCCTGAAGCTGATCGGCCGCGCCGAGACCGACGACTTCCTTGCCCGCCAGCCGGTGTCGCTGATCTGGGGGGTCGGGCGCGCCACGCTTTCCGCCCTCGAGCGCGAAGGCATCCGCAGCATCGCTGACCTCCGCACCCGCGACCGCAAGGCCCTCCTCCTTCGCTTCGGCAGCCTCGGCGACCGGCTCTACCACCTTGCCCGCGGCGAGGATTCGCGCTCGGTCATCGCCGATCATGCCCCGAAGTCGATCTCGCACGAGACCACCTTCTCCAGCGACACCGCCGATCTCGATACCCTTCGCTGGCACCTCTGGACCCTCTGCGAACAGGTCTCCGCCCGCGTCAAGGCACACGGCGTCGCCGGCGCCACCGTCACACTGAAGCTAAAGCGCAGCGACCACGGCCTGCTGAGCCGCCGGCAGACGCTCGAAACGCCCACCCAGATGGCCGACCGCCTCTACCGCACTGGCCTGCCGATGCTGCGCCGCGACATCGGTGCCGGTCCCTACCGATTGATCGGAATCGGCCTTGCAGGGCTGACTCCCGCGCTCGGCTCCGATGCTACTGGCGATCTGCTTGCCCCCGAAGCCGCCCGTCGCATGGCCGCGGAGCAGGCGGCCGATCGGATTCGTGCCCGGTTCGGACGCGACTCGATCCTGCTCGGCCGCTCCATCCGCTGAAAGACTGCCCAACTATGGCGAGGGAGATCGTTTTTTGGGCAAAATCACCAATTTTGCCCGCTGCAGCGAGAAAAAACCTGTGGCGATGGTTGACTATGCTGCGGCGCGGCATAAAGTTGGAGACGTGATGCGTTGCATCATACACGCCCTACGGG
Organism: uncultured Alphaproteobacteria bacterium; assembly: GCA_963796805.1. GTDB lineage: Bacteria > Pseudomonadota > Alphaproteobacteria > Rhodobacterales > Rhodobacteraceae > Amaricoccus. Next base: position 23,445 of record CAWCNG010000006.1, on the reverse strand, counting down.
CGTTTCCTCCCTAAACTTGGGCCGTGCCTTGCGCACGGCCTCTTTTTTTGCGGACTCCGACCCGGTCGGGCAGCACGCGGCTGTCGCATATCCTACTCGGCAGCGACGGCCAGCCGGCGCGGCCCCAGGGTTGCAAGGCCTGCCACCACGCAGCCGATGCGCCCCGCGATCTCGGCAAAATGCGGCAGCCGCTCGATCCGCGCCTCGTCCATGTAGAGCGCGCGGTCGATCTCGATCTGGAGCGCCTGCACCCCCTGGCCCGGCCGGCCATAGGCCTGCGTGATGTAGCCACCGGCGAAAAGCGCGTTGCGCACCACGGTGAAGCCCTGGGCGGCAAAGAGCTCAGTCGCCGCGTCGATCAGCCAGCGGTCGCAGGCGGCCCCGAATCGGTCGCCCAGGATCACATCCGGCCGCCGTCCCCAGACCGAGGGCGCGACGCTCAGTGCATCGTGAGGCATGGAATGACAGTCGACCAGGATCGCCATGCCGAACAGTTCGAGCGATTCGGCGATGAGCGAACGCAGCCGGTCGTGGTAGGGGTGCCAGTTGTCGCGGATTCGCCGCTCCGCTTCGGCCAGGGTCAGCTTGCCTTGCATGATCGGCCGGCCTTCGCCCACCACCCGGGGGATCACCCCAAGGCCGGCAGCAATACGGGCGTTGACATAGCGCCGCGAGGCGCCGGCGATCAGCGCCGGATCGAGATCGTCGTGCGCCCGGTTCAGATCGATGCAGGCGCGCGGCATCCGGGCGGCGAGGAGCGGCGCTCCGGTCACGGGTGCGTTCGCGAACAGTTCGTCCACGAAGGCGTCCTCCGACGAGCGGATCTGCAGTGTACTCAGGCTGGAGCGCTCCAGGAACGCCGCCGGATACTCGGCGCCGCTGTGGGGCGAACTGAACACTGCGCAGGACCGGCGCTCGCCTGGCATCGTCAGCGCGTAAACCGTATTCTCCATGCCCGTCCCTGCCCTGGCCGGCGCCGACTATAGCGCGCGAAGCGCTCCGGCAAAATGGCTTGAACCCCGGCGCGGGCCACTTTATATCACTGCCGACGAAGCGGACTCCTCCCGGTGTCCGCCCCCGGGCGTATAGCTCAGCGGGAGAGCACTACGTTGACATCGTAGGGGTCACTGGTTCGATCCCAGTTACGCCCACCATTCGCCCCGCGAGGGGCCGACGAAACGAGGCGCAGGCAGCTACCGCGCGCCGCAGAGAGAGGAGAGAGGCTATGAAGGTCGTCAATTCGCTTCGCTCCCTGAAGCAGCGCCACCGCGATTGCCGCGTCGTGCGCCGCAAGGGGCGGGTCTACGTGATCAACAAGACCCAGCGCCGCTACAAGGCCCGCCAGGGCTGAAGCGACGGCACGGCACCCGGAAAACCGCGCTTCGGCGCGGTTTTTTTGTTGTCGCTCAGAGCATCTGCGGGCAGGCGAGGCCGGCGATCAGCCCCCGCGCCTCGACCGGATTGGCGGGGCTGGCGAAGGCGAGCGCCAGCGGGGCGCCGGTCCGGGAGAGGCGCACATCGAGCCTGTAGTCCCGCCCGCCATCCAGGGCGCGGATGCCCGTTTCGTCGAGAAAGTGCAGCAGGCCCCAAGGCCCCTCCCAGCTTCGCCGCTCCACCGTGGTGCCGGTGGCAATGGCGACGCCGAAGCCCGCCTGGGGCTGCGGCCCCGGCCAGTTCAGCGTCCACGGCTCCTCCGCGCCGTCGAGGGGAACCGTCACGCCCCCGACGCTTGCCGTGGCGGCGGTCCGAGGGTCGAGCGACGTCAGGGTGAGATCGACGCCGCCGGTGGGAAAGAGCGCGTCCCCCGCGGCCGCGGCTCGTTCGAGGAAGTCCGCGCTCAGGGGGTCGAAGCCCGCGAGCCGCGCCTCGGGCCGCCAGTGCCAGGGCGTGGCGCTGGTATCGAGGAGCGAGGCGAGCTCGGCAGAGCGGAAGCGATTGAGGGTTCCGTCCGGCCTGATCAGCGCCGCAACCAGCGCGAGGCCGGCGTCGGGACCGGTGACGAACGGATAGCGGGCGGCCAGGGCAAAGCGGCAGGCGCCAGCGAGATCACGTTGCCAGACCAGCGCCGCCCGCGGCTTTCGCAGCCCTTCCCGGCCTGCGCCGGTCTCCGCCAGGACGTCCTCGACGACCGCCGCCACCGGCCGGGGCGCCTGGTCGAGCGCCGCGATCGCGGCGGAGCGTGCAGGTGCGTCCATCAGCCGCCGGCCCTCGAGGTCGGCATCCGCGTCGAGGGCCGTCACCGTCCGCTCGAGCCCGGCGAAAAGCCGGGTGAGCTCGGACATGTGGCCCTCCTCGACGAAGTGCGCCGTCGGTCCGAGAGCAGCGGCGATGCGGAACTGGTCGAAACGGCCGCGGGTCGGATCGCCGGCGCCGGCCTCGTGCAGGGCGGCGAGAAAGAGTTGCTCGAGCGGCGAGCCGGGCTGCGCGAGGGCCCGGCTGGTCAGGAGCGCGACCGATCGATCGGTGAACGGCCTGACCCGCAGGTCCGCGAGCTCGGCCGACCACGCATCGAGGGTATGGCGCTGCAGTTCCCCGAGGACGGCCTGCTCGGTCGCCGGGAGGGTGGTGGCAGGCAGGGCTGCCGCCGGACCGAGCAACCGGTTTCGCTCGACCTCAGCCCGACGGACGGCCTCCGCCGCCGCACCCGCGCCGGCCGCTGCCCAGCCGGCAGCGGTGAAGAGGCCCGGGAGGGCGCTTTCGACCGGTCGGCCGGAGCGCCGGACGAGGAGCGGGGTAAGGCCGGGGATGTCCGCCGGCGACCAGGCCGGTAGTGCCCGGATGCGCGCGTCCCTGGCGAGTTCCAGGAAGGCCATCGCCGTAGGGTCGCCCTCCGCGACGATTGCCAGCGCCGGGTCCACGAGGTCTGGGTCCGGGGCGTCCAGCGCTCGGGGCGGCCCGGACAGGGCCGCGACGTGCGGGGCGAGGCCGCCGAGGACCGGGTCGACCGCAGCTCGATCGGCCAGCCATCCCTCGACGAACTCGGGTTGCCACGGCGCCTCGCCCCGGAGGATCGCGAGCGTCCGGAGGGTGTCATAGAGCGGCGCCGATCCGCCCTCGCTGGCGAGCGCATCTTCCAGGGCGCCGGCGAGGAGCGCCGGCAGGAGCGCGTCCGCAGCCGCCGCGTAGCGGCCCTGAGCCACGGCCACTGGACCGAAGCGCCCTAGATAGGCCGAGAGGCCGAGCGGCGAGTTGCCGGCCGCCGACACGCGGGCGGCGACTTCGGCTAAAGCGTCAAGCTCAAGCGAAGCGGCCTCGGGAGATGCCCCTCCCCGGCGGAGGGCCTGGTCAAGGGACGGGAGACCTGCCACCAGCTGGGCGGAATGGCGCCATTCCGCCCAGCACGCGAAGGCGATCGCGATGAGGGCAGCGGCCAGAAGCGACGCGACGAGCGTGCGCCTCCTCCGGCCCCTCGCCCCCGAGGATTGCGACAAAGTCCTTTCCCGATCCATCATGCAGGACAACCGGCGTGCAGCCAGGCACATCGCCCGGCGTCATGATACCGCAGCGGGAGCCTCGGGAAAACAGGCGCGGAGGCCGCGACGGCCTTGAGCCGGTGCTACGAAATCCCTTCCCGCCTCAGCCGCCGTACGTCTCGTCCAGAGCGTAGCCCGAGGATCGGACGGTGCGGATCGGATCGCGGTCGCCACGGCGGTTCAGCGCCTTGCGAAGCCGTCCGATATGCACGTCGACGGTGCGGATCTCCACGTAGACGTCCTGCCCCCAGACCTTGTCGAGCAGCTGCTCACGGGCATAGACCCGGCCGGGCCGCTGCATCAGCGCGTCTAGCAGGCGAAACTCGGTCGGCCCCAGGTGAATGTCACGCTTGCCCCGCCGCACGCGGCAGAGCTGCCGGTCGAGCACGATGTCGGCGAATATCGCCACGTCGCCGGCCACCGCCGGCGCCGTCCGGCGCAGCACCGCGCGCATCCGCGCGACAAGTTCGGACATGGAGAAGGGCTTGGTCACGTAGTCGTCGGCGCCGACGTCGAGCCCGCGCACCCGGTCCTCCTCCTCGCCGCGCGCGGTCAACATGATGACCGGAATGTCGCGGGTGGCGGGACGGGTCCGGATTTGCCGGCACAGTTCTATTCCCGAGACATTGGGGAGCATCCAATCGAGCAGCACCAGGTCGGGCCGGCTTTCCTCCATGGCCACGATCGCCTCGTCACCCTCCGAGGCGGTGGAGACGCTGAAGCCTTCCTTCTGGAGATTGTACGAGAGAAGCTGACTGATCGGCTCCTCGTCCTCGACGACAAGTATCCTTGCTGACATTCCTGCTCCGCAGCTATTCGGTCACGAAGTCGATCCCCGTGGGCTCGCCCTTGGGCCGGTCGTCGCCAAGGTTGTTCCCGGTGACGATGTAGTAGACCATTTCCGAGATGTGGGTGGTGTGGTCCCCGATCCGCTCGAGGTTCTTGGCGATGAACATCAGTTGCGCACCGACCCCGATCAGCCGGCCATCCTCCACCATGTAGGTGACCACCTCGCGGAAGATGGCATTATAGAGCTCGTCGATCTCGTAGTCCTGGTTCCAGATCTGCACCGCGAGGTCCACGTCGCGCGAAGCGTGTGCGTTCAGCACGTCGGAGAGTTGGGCGAGGGTCTGCCGACCCATCCGAACTATCGAGGTGGTGAGCCGGATCGGCTTCGCCGACGACAGCGGGATCGCCCGCTTGGCGATGTTCTTGGCGAGATCGCCGATCCGCTCCAGCGTCGAGGCGATCTTCATGGCGGCGATCAGCACGCGCAGATCCGCCGCGACCGGCTGGCGGAGGGCAATCACCTTCACCACCGACTCCTCCAGCGCCGCCTCCATGGCGTCGAGAGCCTTGTCGCGGTCGATGATTTGACGCGCCAGGGTGGCATCGCGGGTCTGCACCGACTCGAGCGACTTCGACAGAAGCTCCTCGCACAGCCCACCCATCTCGGAAATCCGGGCCTGGACCTGAACCAGATCCTCGTCAAAGGCCGACACGATATGCGCCATGGCGACGTCCCGTTTTATTCGCCCGGCGCTAACTCCAGGCCTCTCGAACGACCCGCGGCCGTTCCGGCAGGCCACAGGGCCGCCTGAGCGCGGAGTATAGGCCCGCGCGCGACACGACCATTACAGTTTTACGACGCTTTTGTGAACCGGCAAGCCGATCACGCCGAACGGAGATTCTCCGTGAGTGCCGGCCGGTCGTCGACCTGGGCGGCGTTCGCCCCGCTCCGTGGCAGCCAAACGGTGAATGCGCTGCCCTTGCCAGGCTCGGACACGATCTCGAGCCGCCCCCCGTGCCGGTTCAGGATATGCTTGACGATCGCGAGCCCGAGGCCGGTGCCACCCTTGTTCCGGCTCGACACCGCGCTGACCCGATAGAAGCGCTCGGTCAGGCGGTGGATGTGCTCGCGCGGGATGCCGGGTCCATTGTCGGCCACCGTCACGCCAAAGCGGTTCGGATGCGCGGGACTCGCCGGTGCCGCCAGAACCCGCACCGTCCCCCCTTCGCCGCCATACTTCATCGCGTTGTCGATCAGGTTGGTGAATACCTGCTCGAGCTGGTCGCGATCGCCAAGCACGCGAGCGGCCCCGGGAGCAACCTCGATTTCCAGCAACACGCCATGGTGGAGCGCGACCGGCTGCAGCGCCGCGGCACTCTCGGCGGCGATCTGGGTGAGCGACCATTCCTCCACCGGCCGGACGTGCTCGCTCATCTCGATGCGGCTGAGCGACATGAGATCGTCCACCAGGCGCTGCATCCGCCCCGCCTCGCGCGCCATTATGCCGAGGAACCGCTCGCGCGCCTCTGGGTCGTTCCTGGCGTGGTTCTGCAGCGTCTCGATATAGCCGATGATCGACGCGAGCGGCGTGCGCAGCTCGTGGCTGGCGTTGGCGATGAAGTCCGAGCGAAGCTGCTCGGAACGGCGGGTCTCGGTCCTGTCCTCGATCTGGACGATCCCCTGCACCTCAGGCCCGAAGGCGTCGCCCGGCGGCAGGAGCCCCACGCGCGCCTCGAGGAAGCGCTCCTGGCCCTGGTGGGTGGCGAAGCGCACCCTGCGCTCCTGGCCGTCAGCCAGCGTGGCGGTCACCGCCTCAACGAAGACGGGCGCCCGGATGAGGTTCGCGAAGTGTGCGCCGTCCTCGAGCCGGGGCAGCGCCTCCTGCGCTGCCGGGTTGGCGTAGCTGACCCGTCCGGTGCGGGAGACGACGAGGAGCGGCGTCGGAAGCTTCTCGATCAACGCCCGGCCAAAGGCTGACGGCATCGCCGTTCCGACCGGCGGCATGCCCGCCGGCGCCGGGAGGGCCGCCGGCTCGGGCGCGCTCGCGCTGAGCGACAGCAGGACCGCCGTTCCGGCCAGCGCCAGCATCGCGCCGGCGGTAAAGGCCAGGAGCGGCGCCATCGCCGTCGCCGACGCCAGGGCGGCGAGACCGCCTGTCGCCAGGGGAGCCATGAGCAGCGGAAGCCATTTCGCCATGGATGCGCGCGCCTTGCCCTTCGCCGGAGTTACGCCTATGTGCCACCGGCCGGTTCAGTAAGAAAGATTGTCTTTAACAGATCGGGATATATCTTTTCATTTACAGGCTTGTGACGAGGTAGGCGCGAATGATCCGCTATGCGCTGCGCTGCGACCGTGAGCACCGTTTCGATTCCTGGTTCGGATCGAGCGCGGATTTCGACCGCCTGCTCCATCGTGGTCTGGTTTCCTGTTCGGTCTGCGGCAGCGAGCAGGTCTCGAAAGACCTCATGGCGCCGGCGGTCGGCTCGGCGCCGGCCCAAGTGGCGCTGGCGGCCCCTGCCTCACCGGCCGAGCAGGCGCTGGCCGAGCTGCGTCGCCGCATCGAGTCCACGTCCGACAACGTAGGCCGCAACTTCGCCAGCGAGGCACGGCGCATCCACGAGGGCGCCTCGCCCGAGCGCTCGATCATCGGGGAGGCCACCTCCGCCGAGGCGCAGTCCCTGGCCGAGGACGGCATCCCGGTGGCGCGCCTGCCCTGGTCCTCCGCAAAGCCCAACTGAGCCGCCGGCGCCCCTGCTACCGGATTCCGCCGAAGCTTGTAGGACCCAGGTCCAGGCTTTAAGGAGGGCGGCGTTTTACGTTCCCGCAGGCTAGGACCATGCCCCGTCTGGTGATGAAATTCGGCGGCACCAGCGTCGCCGACCTCGAACGCATCCGCAGCGCGGCCGCCAAGGTCAAGCGCGAGGTCGAGCGCGGCTACGACGTCGCCGTCGTGGTCTCGGCCATGGCTGGCAAGACCAACGAGCTGGTGGGCTGGGTGCGGCAGACCTCGCTTCTGTTCGATGCGCGCGAATACGACGCGGTGGTGGCCTCGGGTGAGAACGTGACTGCCGGTCTCATGGCGCTGACGCTGCAGGAAATGGGTGTGCCCGCGCGCAGCTGGCAGGGCTGGCAGGTGCCGCTGCGCACCAACTCCAGCCACGGCGCGGCGCGCATCATCGGCATCGAGACCGAGGGGCTGCTCCGCAAGTTCGGCGAGGGGCTGCACGCGGTGATCGCGGGCTTCCAGGGGCTCTCTCCCGAAGGGCGGATCACCACGCTCGGCCGGGGCGGCTCGGACACCTCGGCCGTCGCCTTCGCCGCGGCACTGGAAGCGGAACGCTGCGACATCTACACCGACGTGGACGGGGTCTACACCACCGACCCGCGGATCACGCGCAAGGCGCGCAAGCTCGAACGGATCGCCTACGAGGAGATGCTTGAGCTCGCGAGCCTCGGAGCCAAGGTGCTGCAGACCCGCTCGGTCGAGCTCGCCATGCGCTACAAGGTGAGGCTCCAGGTGCTCTCGAGCTTTTCGGACACGCCGGGGACCATCGTCTGTGACGAGGAGGAAATCGTCGAATCGCGTGTCGTAAGCGGCGTCGCCTATTCGCGCGACGAGGCCAAGCTCACGGTGATCGGCGTGCCCGACCGCCCGGGCATCGCCGCCGCGCTCTTCGGCCCGCTGGCCGAGGGCGGGGTCAACGTCGACATGATCGTGCAGAACATCTCCGCCGACGGGCGCACCGACATGACCTTTTCCTGCCCGGTGGACGAGATCCCGCGCGCCCGAGCCGCCATCGAGAAGGCGAAGGACGCCGGGGTGCTCGACTATGCCGGCCTCGACGTAGACGAGGACGTGGCCAAGGTCTCCATCGTCGGCATCGGCATGCGCAGTCAGGCCGGCGTCGCCCACCGCATGTTCGAGGCGCTGGCCCGCGATGGGGTGAATATAAAGGTAATCACCACGTCCGAGATCAAGGTCTCGGTGCTCATCGACCGCAAATATCTGGAACTGGCGGTTCAGGCGCTCCATGATGCCTTCGAACTTGACAGAGCCAGCTGAACGGCGAGGACTTGGTCAACCAGATGCCTTTTTCCGGAGCGGTTGACAGCCGTGTCTTGCTGACGCGCCTGCGCGCCACCCTCGCCGAGCCCGGCGGCGGACAGGAGAGGCTTGACCGCATCGTGCGCTTGGTGGGCGAGGGGCTGGTGGCCGAGGTCTGCTCGGTCTACCTCCGCCGCGAGGACCTGCTCGAACTCTCGGCGACCGAGGGGCTCAATCCCGAACTCGGTGCATTTGACCCGGCTCCGGGTCGGCCAGGGCTTGGTCGGAAAGATCGCCGAGACCGCCGAGCCGATCAGCACCAGCGACGCCTCGCACACCCGGGGCTATCGCTTCGTGCCCGAGACCGGCGAGGAGGGACTGGCGAGCTTCCTTGGCGTGCCGATACAGCGCCTTGGTGAGGTGCTGGGCGTGCTGGTGGTGCAGAACCGGGAACGACGCGACTTCACCGATGACGAGATCTACGCGCTCGAAGTGGTGGCGATGGTCATCGCTGAGATGGCCGAACTTGGCGCCTTCGTCGGTCCCGGCGCCATGGAAATCGCGCGCCAGCACAAGCTTCCCTTCTTCGCGCGCGGGCTGGTCGGGCAGGAAGGCGCCGCAGAGGGCACCGTCGTGCTGCACGAGCCGCAGATCGTGGTCAGCCAGCCGATCGCCGACGACCCCGAGCGCGAGCGCCTGCGGCTGCGCGCCGGCATCGAGGCGCTGCGCACCGAGGTCGACGAGATGCTGGCCGCCGACTACCTGACCGCCAGCGGCGAGCACCGCGACGTCCTCAACGCCTATCGCATGTTCGCCAACGACAAGGGCTGGGTCCGCCGCATGGAGGCCTCGATCGACCTCGGCCTCGCCGCCGAGGTAGCCGTCGAGAAGGAGCAGTCTGCCACCCGCACCCGGATGTCGCGCTCCGCCGACCCCTACCTGCGCGAGCGGCTGCACGACCTCGACGACCTGTCCAACCGCCTGCTCCGGCTCCTTTCCGGCGACCAGCGCAACGGGCGGGAACTGCCCGAGGACGCCATCCTCGTCGCGCGCAACATCGGCCCGGGCGAGCTTCTCGACTACGGCCGCGCGCTGCGCGGGGTGGTGCTCGAGGAAGGCTCGGTCGGCAGCCACGCCGCCATCGTCGCCCGCGCACTCGCCATCCCGCTGGTCATCCAGGCCGCTCGCATCACCCGCGAGGCCGTTAACGGCGACGCCATCCTCGTCGACGGCGATCAGGGCCACGTCCACCTCCGCCCGGAGGAGAGCGTGGCGAAGGCGTTCCGCGAGAAGATGGAGATGCTGCACGAGGCGCAGACCGCCTATGCCGCCCTGCGCGACAAGCCGGCGACCACCCGCGACGGGGTCACGGTCAGCCTGCACATGAACGCCGGTCTCATGGCCGACCTGCCGAGCCTGCCCAAGTGCGGCGCGGTGGGGGTGGGCCTCTTCCGCACCGAGCTGCAGTTCCTCATCCGCACCACCGTGCCGAGGCGGGCCGAGCTCGCCGCGCTCTATGCCCGCATCCTCAACTCCGCCAGCGACAAGCCGGTCGTCTTCCGCACCCTCGACATCGGCTCGGACAAGGTGCTGCCCTACATGAAGCGCGCCGACGAGCCTAATCCGGCGCTCGGCTGGCGCGCGATCCGGGTCGGGCTCGACCGCCAGGGCATCATGCGCATGCAGGTGCAGGCGCTCATCCGCGGCGCGAAAGGCCGGCCGCTGCAGATCATGTTCCCCTTCGTGGCCGACGCCGCCGAGTTCGAGGCCGGCCGCCGCCTCATTCTCGACGAGATGGCCCGCGAGAGGGCGCTCGAGCGTACCGTCCCGAGCGAGCTCAGGATCGGCGCCATGCTCGAGACCCCGAGCCTCGCCTTCGCCCCCGACAGCTTCTTCCGGCTTGCCGACTTCATCTCCGTCGGTGGCAACGACCTCAAGCAGTTCTTCTTCGCCGCCGACCGCGAGAACGAACTGGTCCGCCGCCGCTACGACGCACTCAGCACCAGCTTCATCGACTTCCTCGAGCTCATCGTCGCCCGCTGTGCCGCACACGGGACGCCTTTGTCCTTCTGCGGCGAGGACGCCGGCCGCCCCGTCGACGCGCTGGCGCTGGTCGCGACCGGTTTCCGCAGCCTCTCCATGCGGCCGGCCTCGATCGGCCCGGTCAAGGCACTCCTGCGCAAGGTCGACCTCGCCGGTGCCCGCGCCGCCATGGATGCCGCCCGCACCGCCGGCGCGCGCAGCGTGCGCCAGGCGCTGGAGGCCTGGCTGCAGCGGTCGGGCGTTGCCCTCTGACCCGCACGCGGGCCGCTTTGCCCTTGACCGGCTGCCCGCCCCGCCCTCCCGCCGCCATCACCGGAGCCCCGCGATGATCCAGGCCCTCACGCTGCTCTTCTTCTGCCAGCTAGCCGGCGAGGCGCTGGTCCGCACCTCAGGGATCGCCTTCCCCGGCCCGGTGCTTGGCATGGGCCTCCTTTTCGCCATCCTAGCCGCCCGAGGCCGGTCCACCCCGGCGCTCGACGCCACGGCCGATACGCTGCTGAAGAATCTTTCGCTTCTCTTCGTTCCGGCGGCGGTCGGGGTCGTGCAGCAGGCCGGCCTGATTGCTGCGAACTGGCTGGCGATCACCTTGGCGCTCGTTGTCTCCACGCTGATGACGCTCATCGTCACCGTCTTCACCTTCCGTGCGGTGGCCCGCCGGGTCGAGGCGCGCCGCGCATGACCCACACGCCGGACCTCTACCGCATCTGGGTCTATCTCTCCGAGACCCCGCTGCTCTGGCTGACCGCGACGCTCTTCGCCTTCGCGGTCGGCGATACCGTGTCGCTGCGGATGCACCGGCACCCGCTGGCCAATCCCGTGGTGATCGCGGCAGGCCTGCTCATCATCGTTCTCGCCGTCACCGGCACGAGCTACCAGACCTACTTCGACGGCGCGCAGTTCGTCCACTTCCTGCTCGGCCCCGCCACTGTCGCGCTCGGCCTGCCGCTCTGGCGCAACCGGCTGGCGGTGCGGCGCAACTTCCTGCCGATGATGGCCGCGCTCGCCGCCGGCTCGATCACCGCCATCGGATCGGCGGTGCTGATCGCCTGGGCCCTGGGCGCGCCGCGCGAGATCCTCGCCTCCCTGGCGGCCAAATCCGTCACGGCGCCGATCGCCATGGCGCTGACCGAAACCATCGGCGGCATCCCGGCGCTCGCCGCCGTCCTCGTTGTGCTGACCGGCATCCTCGGCTCGGTGATCGTCACGCCCCTGATGAACGCCCTCGGCATCCGCGACTATGCCGCCCGCGGATTCGCGGTCGGCATCGCCAGCCACGGCATCGGCACCGCCCGCGCCTTCCAGGTCAGCGAAGAGGCCGGCACCTTCGCCGGCATCGCCATGGGCCTGAACGGTGCCATGACGGCGCTCGTCTTCGCCCTGCTGGCGCTCTTCCTTTGACGCGCTAGAATGTCAGCCGTGAAGCAGGAGGATCTGGCCATGCCGAAAACCCCCAAGACCACCGCGAAGGCGGCGCCCGGCGAAGGCCAAGCCGCGGCTGCGCACGCGAACCGATCTCGGCGATGACGCCACGCGCGACATCTCCGCCGGTCTGGCCCTCGTCCTTGCCGACACCTTCGCGCTCTACCTCAAGACCAAGAACTTTCACTGGCACATCTCGGGACCGCACTTTCGCGACTTCCACCTGATGCTCGACGAGCAGGCCGACCAGATCTTCGCCATGACCGACCCGCTTGCCGAGCGGGCGCGCAAGATCGGCGGCACGACCCTGCGCTCGATCGGCGACATCGCCCGCAAGCAGCGGATCTCCGACAACGACGCGGACTACGTCGATCCGCAGGACATGCTGGCCGAACTGGCCGAGGACAATCGCCAGTGCGTTGCCGCCCTGCGGAGCCTGCACGACACCTGCGACGAGTATAACGACGTGGCGACCGCGAGCCTGCTGGAGAACTGGATCGACGAAGGGGAGCGGCGCGTCTGGTTCCTGTTCGAGGCCACCCGCACCTCGCCGAACACGACCTACTGAGCGCAACGGCCTTCCGGCCCGGCGCGGCGAAACCGCTTTCAGGGCAGGCTGGCGAACCCGTCGCGCAGCGCCTTGCTCCAGCCTTCGGACATCGCCGCGAAGGTCGGATCCCCCGCCTCGATCCGTTCGCGCGTCGCCACGCGGTACTCGTCGCGGCGGAGGGTCATCAGGTCGAGCGGCATCCCCACCGAGAGGTTGGAGCGCAGCGTAGAGTCCATGGAGATGAGCACCGCCTTGCGCCCGTCGTCCAGCGAGGTCGTGGGCCGCACCACCCGGTCGAGGATCGGCTTGCCATACTTGTGCTCGCCGATCTGGAGATAGGGCGTGTCGTCGGTCGCCTCGATGAAGTTGCCTTCGCGGTAGATGAGAAAGAGGCGGAGCTGTCCGCCCATCCGCTGCCCGCCGAGGAGCATGGAGGCGCCGGCCGACACCTCGGTTCGCTCCATCCGCCGGTCGACGTCCACGTAGACCTCGTTCAGCGTCCGCCCGACGATCTCGGCGACCTCGAGCATGGTCGGGGCGAGCATGATCGACGTCGCCGGGTCCTCGCGGGAGATCTCATGGCGAAGCTTGGCGATCACCGTCTGCGTCACCGAAAGGTTCCCCGCGGTCAGGATGACGATCGCCCGCTCTCCCGAGGTCTCGAATACGAACATCTTGCGGTAGCAGGCGAATGTTGTCGAAGCCGGCATTGGTTCGGGTATCCGATAGCATGACGATGCCGGATTCGAGCAGGAGGCCCACGCAGTAGGTCATTGAGGATGGCTCCGGTGCGCTGCCGCGCCTGTTTGTTCTTCTTCTGCCGGACCCGCCGGCCCGGATTTTCCCCAGCTCGCCCGAAAGGGCATATGCCGCGGCCGCGCGTCGGCGCAAGGCCTGCGCACGCATCCGTCGCGTCCTGTGGCATTCGCGGCACCGACCTCCGCGGAGACGGGCCAGTGCCGGGAAGAACCGTCAATCGTTCGGAGTCCGTGGCCTCTGCGCGCTGCCTACTGCTGCGCGGAGACGACGACGTCGACGTCCATCGCCTCAGTACCGCCGCCGCGTGAGACGCCGCGGATCGGCGCCGCGTCGCGCGCGTCGCGACCGGAGCCGAGGCGGATGTAGCGCTCGTCCGGGCAGCAGCGGTTGGCCGGGTCGAAACCGATCCAGCCCAGGTCCCCGACATTGAGCTCCGCCCAGGCATGCGACGCCTCGCCCTCGTCCTCGCCGGTGAAGAGATAGCCGGTGGCGTAGCGCGCCGGGATGCCCGCCGCATGGGCGACCGCGATCAGCGCATGCGTCAAATCCTGGCAGACGCCCTTGCCCTGCTCGAGTGCCTCGACGGCAGTGGTATGGGCGTCGGTGGTCCCCGGCGTGTAGGCGATGGCATCAGCGACCGCGGCTGAAAGCCGGTGCGCGCGCTCCAGCGGACGATCGGCCTCGACCCCCTCTATGGCGGCATCCTTGAGCTCCAGAAGGGCCCGATTCGCCTCGATGGCGCGGGTCGGCTGCAAATAGACGCGGGGCGAAATCACCTCGCGGTGGTCGCGCAGCATGCCGGACGTGTCCCTGGTCTCGACCGTTCCCTCGACCAGGATGGCGATGCGCTCGACCGGGCCCTGCACGGTCATGGTATTGACCGCATCCCCCGCCCCGTCGACGAAGGCCGAGCCGAAGACCGCCCCCTCGGCGCTGATCTTCCACTCGATCACCTTCTGCGCGCCGCAGCTTACCGGCGTCAGGCGATGGCTCTGGGTCACGAAGCGCATGGGCGCGCCGAACTTGTAGATGGTGCTGTGCCGGACGCTCAGTCGCATGTCACCGCCCGCATCTCAATGAACCCCGAAGAGATAGCCATCGGCCACGTCCTGCCCCAGCGCGGCGTTCTGGTAGATGAACCGGGTGAGGAATTCGTGCAGGCCCTCCTCGATGATGTCCTCCACCTCGGCTTCGGACAACTCGCCCAGCAACGCATTCAGCCGGTCGTGCGCGTGGTTGCGGTTGCCGTAGGCGCGTGCCAGCCGCCCCAGGTGCTCGCTTGCCTTCTCCTGGCAGTGCAGCAGCGAGCGCGGGCAGGCGCCGTTCAGGATCAGGAAGTGGGCGATCTTGCGCGGAGAGTATTCGCCGCCATACGACCAGTGAAACGCGCGGTAGGACGAGAGCGCGCGCAGCAGCGTCGTCCACTGGTAGGTGTCGATCGAGCCGCCCACCATGTCGGTCGTGGGCAGCAGCACGTAGTATTTCACGTCGAGGAGCCGCGCGGTGTTGTCGCCGCGCTCCAGGTAATAGCCGAGGTTGAAGAAGTCGTAGCCATCGTTCTGCAAGTGAGTGCCTTCGGCGGCGCCGCGCAACAGCGAGCCCTGCCGCTTGGTCCAGTCGCAAAGCTGCGGCAGCAGCGCCGTGGAGCGAGGCCGCCGCTCGAGCTCGCGCAGGTCGAGGTAGGCGCCGTTCAGCGCATCCCACATCTCGGTGGTGAGCGCCGTACGCACCGCCCGGCCGTTCTGTCGCGCCGTTTCGATACACGAGACCACCGAGGCCGAATTCTCCCGGTCAAAGAACAGCCATGTCTCCACGTCCCGCTGGCGAAACTCCTTGTCGAACTTCGCCTCGAACCCCTCCGACGAGCCGGCGGCCGCCACCAGCGAGGCCCACTCGTTGCGGTAGCCCTCGCCGGCCGACGGCATCAGCGCCATGCGGTAGCCGACCTCGAGCAGGCGCGCCATGGTTTCGGCCCGCTCCATGTAGCGGGCGAGCCAGTAGAGATTTTCCGCCGTCCGGCTGAGCATCCGCGCCCCTTCAGTCCGCCAGAACCCAGGTGTCCTTCACCCCGCCGCCCTGGCTCGAGTTGACGACCAGCGACCCCTCGGTCAGCGCCACACGCGTCAGGCCGCCAGGGCAGAGATGAACCTCGCGCCCCACCAGGCAGTAGGGCCGGAGGTCCACGTGCCGCGGCGCAAGCCCTTCGCCGGCGAAGGTCGGACAGGTGGAGAGAGCCAGCGTCGGCTGGGCGATGAAGTCGGCCGGGTCGGCCTTGATCCGCTCGGCGTAGGCTGCGATCTGCTCCTTGGTCGACTTCGGCCCGACCAGCATGCCGTAGCCACCCGACCCGTGCACCTCCTTGACCACCAGCTCCTTGAGGTTCTCCAGCACGTACTTGCGGTCATCGGCACTGGCGCACTTCCAGGTCTGCACGTTCTTCAGGATCGGGTTCTCGCCGAGATAGAAGCGGATCATGTCCGGCACGTAGGTATATACCGCCTTGTCGTCGGCAACCCCGGCGCCCGGGGCCGAGCAGATGGTTACGCCCCCCGAGCGATAGACGTTCATCAGCCCGGGCACGCCCAGCATCGAGTCCGGCCGGAAGCAGAGCGGGTCGAGGAAGCTGTCGTCGATCCTACGGTAGATCACGTCCACCCGCTTCGGCCCCTCGGTGGTGCGCATGTTGACGAAGTCGCCCTGCACGAAGAGGTCCTGCCCCTCGACCAGCTCGATCCCCATCTGGTCGGCCAGGAACGAATGCTCGTAGTAGGCACTGTTGAACGACCCCGGCGAGAGCACCACGCTCACCGGCTCGCCTTCGCACTTGGGCGGCGCAACGCTGGCCAGCGTCCGGCGCAGCCGCTCGGGATAGTCGTCCACCGGCTCGATCCGCATGGCGCCGAAGAGCTCCGGGAACATCCGCATCATGATCTCGCGGTTCTCCAGCATGTAGGAGACCCCCGAAGGCGTGCGGCAATTGTCTTCGAGCACGAAGAAGTCCTCGGGCCCGGTGCGAACCAGATCGATCCCGACGATGTGCGAATAGACCCGTCCCGGCGGGTCGATCCCCACCACCGCCGGCTCGTAGGCCTCGTTGCGGAACACGAGATCGGCCGGGATCACGCCCGCGCGGATGATCTCGGCGCGGTGGTAGACGTCGTAGAGAAAGGCGTTCAAGGCCCGCGCCCGCTGCTTCACGCCCTTCTCGAGCTTGCGCCACTCCGCCTCGGTGAAGACGCGCGGCATCATGTCGAAGGGGATCAGCCGCTCGGTGTCGCCACCTTCGCCGTAGACCGCGAAGGTGATGCCGATGCGCCGGAACAGCGCCTCGGCCTCCTGCTTCTTCTGGGCAAGCACCTCGGGCGACGTCTTCTCGACCCAGTCCAGAAGCCCGGCATAGGCGGGCCTCACCTTCCGGCCGTCGAACATCTCATTGAAGATGCTAATGCCCGCCTCCCGCCCCCGCGCGCCACGCGATCACTAAATTCGACCGAATGGCAAAACGCAAGCGCCCTCGGATGAAGCGGGAACGCGCGTGTGCAACGACGGGCGGAACCCGCGCGCCAGGTGCCTCTTTCCTGAGCGCCGCATAACAGGCAAATTGATGTGTCGGCCCGGCCGAAAGGTGGGATTTGCGTCTTTTCTCCCGATGTGATTAAACTCCGGGCATAACGGGGCCCGAGCTCCGAACGCGACAGGGATCAAAGTATGGCGGTCGAACGCGGTGACGCGGCCTTCGTGGCTTTCGAGCACGTGCAGAAGAGCTACGACGGCGAGACCCTGGTGGTCAAAGACCTCAACCTCGACATCGGCAGGGGTGAATTCCTCACCATGCTCGGCCCCTCCGGCTCGGGCAAGACAACCTGCCTGATGATGCTCGCCGGCTTCGAGACCGCCACCCACGGCGACATCCGCCTTGGCGGCCGTCCGATCAACAACATCCCGCCGCACAAGCGCGGCATCGGCATGGTGTTCCAGAACTACGCGCTCTTCCCGCACATGACGGTGGGCGAGAACCTCGCCTTCCCCCTCCAGGTCCGCAAGATGGCGAAGGCCGATACCGACGCCAAGGTCACGCGCGCGCTCGACATGGTGCAGATGGGCCAGTTCGCCAACCGCCGCCCCGCACAGCTTTCCGGCGGCCAGCAACAGCGCGTCGCCCTCGCCCGCGCGCTGGTCTTCGAGCCCGAGCTCGTGCTCATGGACGAACCGCTGGGCGCCCTCGACAAGCAGCTCCGCGAGCACATGCAGTTCGAGATCAAGCACCTGCACGAACAGCTCGGCGTCACCGTGGTCTACGTCACCCACGACCAGTCCGAGGCACTGACCATGTCCGACCGCGTCGCCGTCTTCAACGACGGCACGCATCCAGCAGCTCGACCCGCCCGAGGATCTCTACGAGCGGCCGACCAACAGCTTCGTCGCCCAGTTCATCGGCGAGAACAACACGCTCGAAGGCGCGGTCGAGACGATCGAGGGTGACCGCTGCACCGTCCGCCTTGGCGACGGCTCGGTGATCGACGCGCTCCCGGTCAACGTCGCGAAACCGGGCGACCGGACGACGGTTTCGATCCGCCCCGAGCGCGTCGAGTTCCACCCCGAACGGATGCCCGCCGACACCCACCGGCTCGAGGCCGAGGTGCTCGAGTTCATCTACATGGGCGACAGCTTCCGCACCCGGCTGCGGGTGGCAGGCAACGACAACTTCATCATGAAGTCCCGCAACGCGGTAGACCAGCGCCGACTGCTGGCCGGGGAGAAGGTCGTGATCGGCTGGCACGTGGCCGACTGCCGCGCGCTGGAAGCCGCTTGAGAAACCTGTGCTGGCCCCACCGGGCCGGCAGCCTACCAGATGACAAACCGATCCTCAGGGAGACACGAATGGATATGAGACTCATGAATCCGCTGCTCGGCGCCACGGCGCTGGCGCTGCTGCCCTTCGCGGCGGTCGCGCAGGACGACATCGGGCCGTGCGACGACTGTACTGACGCCATGACCGTGGTGTCCTGGGGTGGGGCCTACCAGACCTCGCAGCAGCATGCCTACACCGAACCCTATGCCGAGGCGACCGGCACGTCCTTCACCTGGGACGAGAGCTCGAACGAGGCGGTGGCCAAGCTCCGCGCCCAGTTCGAGGCAGGCAACGTCACCTGGGATCTCGTGGACGTCGAAGGCCCCGACAGCCAGCGCCTCTGCGATGAAGGTCTGGCGGCGGAGATCAACTTCGACGAAGTCCTTGCCCCCGGCACCGACGGATCGACGCCCACCGCCGACTTCGGCCCGTCGCTCATCAACGAGTGCTTCATCCCGCAGATCGTGTTCTCGACCACCTTCGGCTACCGCACCGACGTCGCCGAGTGGAACGGCGCGGTCCCGGAGGATCTCTGCGCGGTCTTCGACATCGAGAAGTTCCCCGGCAAGCGCAGCCTCGAGAAGCGGCCCAAGAAGAACCTCGAATGGGCGCTGCTCTGCGACGGCGTCGCCAAGGACGACCTCTACGACGTGCTCTCGACCCCCGAGGGCGTCGACCGGGCGCTCGCCAAGCTCGATACCATCAAGGACAACGTGGTCTGGTGGTCGGCCGGCGCCGAGACGCCGCAGCTGCTCGCCGACAAGGAAGTGGTTATGGGCTCGACCTACAACGGCCGCCTCTTCTCGGTGATCGAGGAGCAGCACCAGCCGGTCGCGATGCTCTGGGACTGGCAGGTCTTCGACTTCGACGGCTGGATCGTGCCAGCCGACCTGCCCGAGGACCGCATGGACCGGGTCATGAACTTCCTCAAGTTCGGCACCGACACCCAGCGCCTCGCCGACCAGGCCAAGTGGATCTCCTACGGCCCGGCCCGCGCCTCCTCGCAGCCGCTCGTCGGCGACCATGCCGAGCTCGGCATCCCGATGGGGCCGCACATGCCGACCAACCCGGCGAACCAGAAGAACTACCTGGTCAACAACATCGAATGGTGGGCCGACAACCAGGACGAGGTCGAGGCCAAGTTCCAGTCCTGGCTCGTCCAGTAGGGGCCGGCTGACGCTATCACCACTTCGCCGGGGCGTTCGCGCCCCGGCCATCCAACGGAGGCAAGCGAGGCGATGAGCGAGGCAAGCGCGGGACCGATGCTCGCGGCCGACGGGAGGCCGCTCAAGACGAGCCTCCGCCGGGCGCTGCGGGCGCAGAAGCTCCGCGCGCTGATGCTGATCGCGCCGCTGCTCATTTTCGTCCTGGTGACGTTCCTCTTCCCGATCGGCGACATGCTGTTCCGCTCGGTGGAGAACGACATCGTGCCCAACACGCTGCCCCGCACCGTCGAGGCCCTGGCAGACTGGGACCCGGCAAGCGGCGAGCTGCCCGGCGAGCCGGTCTTTGCGGCGATGCACGACGACCTGACCGTCGCGGTGGAGGAAAAGTCCAACACCCGGCTCGGATCGCGGCTCAACTACGAATATTCCGGCATGTCGTCGCTGATGCGCGGCGTCGGGCGCGACATCAAGAAGATGGACCCGTCACAGCCGTTCAAGGAACAGTTCATCGCCGCGGACAAGAAGTGGGAAGACCATGGCGTCTGGCAAACGATCAAGCTCTTCTCCGGCCGCTACACCGCTGGCTACCTGCTCAATGCGGTCGACCTGCAGCTGACGCCCGACGGCATCGCGGCCAAGCCGGCCGGCGAGCGCATCTACTTCAAGCTCTTTCTCCGCACCATGGCGCTCAGCCTCGCGATCACCTTCTTCTGCCTGCTGCTCGGCTATCCTATCTCCTGGCTGCTTGCGAGCCTTCCGCTCCGGTCGTCGAACCTCTTGCTCATCCTGGTGCTCCTGCCCTTCTGGACCTCGCTCCTGGTGCGCACCGCCTCGTGGAAGGTGCTCCTGCAGCAGCAGGGCGTGATCAACGACGTTCTCGTCTGGCTGGGGGTGATCTCCAACGCCAACCGGCTGGTTATGATCAACAACGTGACCGGCACGATCATCGCCATGACCCACATCCTGCTGCCGTTCATGATCCTGCCGCTCTTCTCGGTGATGAAGACCGTCTCGCCCTCCTACCTGCGCGCGGCCAAGTCGCTCGGCGCCAACGACTGGACCGCCTTCTGGCGGGTCTATTTCCCGCAGACGATCCCCGGCATCGGCGCCGGGGCGATCCTCGTCTTCATCCTCTCGATCGGCTACTACATCACCCCGGAACTCGTGGGCGGCACCTCCGGCGTCTTCATCTCCAACCGTATCGCCTACCACATCTCCTCGTCGCTCAACTGGGGCCTGGCCGCGGCGCTGGCGACGATGCTGCTCTTGGTGGTGCTGGTCCTCTACTGGACCTACGACCGCATCGTCGGCATCGACAACGTCAAGCTCGGATAACCCGCCATGGCCGCACTCCCTCCCTATGCCTCCACCGGCCAGCGGCTCTGGTACTGGACCTTCCGCGCCATCTGCGTGGCGATCTTCCTCTTTTTGATCCTGCCGATCCTGGTCATCATCCCGCTCAGCTTCAACGCCGAGGACTTCTTCACCTTCACCCCGAAGATGCTCGCTTTCGACCCCGAGGGCTACTCGCTCAAGCACTACAAGGACTTCTTCACCACCCCCGACTGGCAGCGGGCGCTGCGGAACTCGCTGACCATCGCGCCGGCCGCCACGCTCATCGCCGTCGTCCTCGGCACGACCGCCGCCATCGGCCTCAGCCAGCGCCACGTGCCGTTCCGCGGCGCGATCATGGCGATCCTGATCTCGCCGATGATCGTGCCGCTGATCATCTCCGCCGCCGGCATGTACTTCTTCTACTCCCGGCTCGGGCTGCAGGGCACCTACTGGGGCGTGGTCCTCGCGCACGCGGCCCTCGGCATCCCCTTCGTCATCATAACGGTGACCGCGACGCTGGTCGGCTTCGACCAGAGCCTGGTGCGCGCCGCCGCCAACCTCGGTGCCGGCCCGGTGCGCACCTTCTTCTCGGTGCAGATGCCGCTGATCCTGCCCGGCGTGATCTCCGGCGCGCTCTTCGCCTTCATCACCTCCTTCGACGAGGTGGTCGTCGTCCTCTTCGTCGGCTCCGCCGCACAGAAGACCCTGCCCTGGCAGATGTTCATCGGACTGCGCGAGCAGATCTCGCCCACCATCCTCGCCGTCGCCACCATCCTCATCGCGATCTCGATCGCCCTGCTGACGACGCTCGAGCTGCTGCGCCGCCGCTCCGAACGGCTCCGCGGCCTGTCGCCGGGCTGAGACGGCGCATTCCGCTTCCGCCCGCGGCCGATCCGCCCTATTTCAGGCTCCATGCCCGTCACCGCCTCTCCCCGGCTCCTCGCCTGCCCGATCTGCGACATGCTGCACACGGTCGCGCCGGTGCCGCAGGGCGGGCGCCTGCGCTGCCGCCGCTGCCATGCGGTCCTGCTCACCAACCGCCGCAACGCCATCGACCGGACCATCGCCAGCTCCTTCGCCAGCGTGATCCTGATGGTGGCGGCGATCTTCCTGCCGTTCCTCGAGCTCTCGGTGGCCGGCCTGCACAAGAACGCCTCGCTCCTCGACGCCGCGCTCGCCTTCTCGCAGGGCCTGATGCTGCCCCTTTCCATCGCCGTGACGCTGCTCATCATCGTCCTGCCGCTGGTCCGCGCCACAGCGCTCGCCTACACCCTGCTGCCGCTCCGCTTCGGCCGCCCCCCCGCCTCCGGCGCCGCCCGTGCCTTCCGCATCGCCGAGCACCTGAAGCCCTGGGCGATGTCCGAGGTCTTCCTCATCGGCGTCGTGGTGGCGCTGGTGAAGGTCGGCGGCATGGCCTCGATCAACCTCGGCCCCGCCTTCTGGGCGATGGCCGGCCTCGTGCTCCTGGTGGTGCTGGAGAGCAGCAGCCTCGACGAATGGTCGATCTGGCGAGATCCTCGAGCGCGCGAACCCGTCCGGGACAAGGCCGACATGACCGCCCCCGTCCTCACCGCCCGTGGCCAGGGCCTCAGCGGCTGCCGCACCTGCGGGCGGGTCTCCCCCGCCGCGGTGAAGGTCTGCCCCCGCTGCGGCTCCGAGCTGCACCAGCGCATCCGCTTCAGCCTGCAGCGGGTGCTGGCGCTCTGGCTCATGGGGTTCGCCTGCTACCTCCCCGCCAACCTCCTGCCGATGCTGCTCACCCGCACCCTCGGCCACGCCGAGGGCAACACCATCGTCGGCGGGGTGATCGTGCTCGCCCACCACGGCGCCTGGGACGTGGCGAGCATCGTCTTCATCGCGAGCGTGATGATTCCGGTCACCAAGTTCGTGGTGATCCTCTACCTCGTCTATTCCATCCGCTACCACGTGACCCTGCCCATTCACCTGCGCATCCACCTCTACGAGGCGGTGGAGTTCATCGGCCGCTGGTCGATGATCGACGTCTTCGTGGTCGCCATCCTCACCGCCCTGGTGCAGCTTGGCTTCATCGTCTCGATAAACCCCGGACCGGCGGCGATCTTCTTCGCGGTCTCGGTTGCCTTTACCATGCTCTCGGCGCAGGCTCTCGACCCGCGCCTGATCTGGGACAGCGCCGAGCGGGAGACTGCGACCCATGGCTGAGGCCGAACCGCCGGCTCCGGCGCGAGAGCCGGTGCCCGAGCCCGTGATCGACACGCCGAGCACCGACTCGCGGATCTCGCTGATCTGGCTCGTTCCGCTGGCGGCACTGCTCCTCGCGCTCGGCGTCGCCTGGCGGGCCTACTCCGCTCGCGGGCCGCTGATCGAGATCGTCTTCGAGAATGCCGCCGGCGTCGAGGCCGGCCAGACCGCCGTGCGATTCCGCGACGTGAAGGTGGGCTCGGTCGAAAAGACGTCGCTCTCGAACGACCTCAAGAGCGTCATCGTCACCGCCCGCATCGACAAGTCGGTGGCGCGCTTCCTCGATTCCGACGCCGAGTTCTGGGTGGTCCGCCCCAGCATATCCGCCCAGGGGATCAGCGGCATCGAGACCGTGCTTTCCGGCGTCTATATCGAGGCCGTCTGGAACGACGAGATCGGCGAGCGCGTGGAACGCTTCGACGGCCTGCCGCGCCCACCGCTCACCCCGGCCGACCAGCCGGGCCTGCGCGTCCGCCTGCGCGCTCCGGACGGCGGCTCCGTAACCATAGGCGCGCCGGTTCTCTTCAAGCGCATCCAGGTCGGCAAGGTCGAGGACATCCAGCTCACCGAGGCCGGCGACGTGCTCATCGACCTCTTCATCGGCGCCGCGAACAGCATCCGCCTGACCGAAGCGACCCGCTTCTGGAACGCCAGCGGCTTCTCGGTAGAGATCGGCGCCGGCGGCGCATCGCTCAATGTCGACAGCCTCATTTCACTGTTGCAGGGCGGTATCGCCTTCGACACCGTCGGTTCCGACCTTGCGCCAGTGGAGAGCGGCCACTTCTACGAACTC